>NZ_JAAVVC010000033.1 GCF_018449725.1 Pseudomonas sp. dw_612
GGATGTGTGTCGTTCGCGGAATTTGTGAACGAGCCCGAGCCCCTGTGGGAGCGAGCTTGCTCGCGAAGACGTCAGTAACTTCAACATTGCTGTCGTCTGACACACCGCTTTCGCGAGCAGGCTCGCTCCCACATTTGATGCGTGTAGGACACAGAATTTGTAAAACACCATGTCCCCCTGTGGGAGCGAGCTTGCTCGCGATGGCGGCAGTGCAATCACCACAAACCCGGGCCATAAAAAACGGCGATCACTTGATCGCCGTTCTTATGTACAGGCCTATTGAATCAAGGCGTCATCAGCACTTCAATCGAGCCATCGGCCGTCATGCTGACCTGGCTGGTGCCGGCCTCGACTTCTGGCGTGACCGGCGCGGAGTCCATGCCCGCCGCTTTCATCATCATCGGCGCGCGCATGTACGGTTGTGGATAGCCGTTACTGTTCAGGTTCAGGTTGACGATTTTGTAACCCTTGCCGCCCAGCGCATCGGTCGCCAGTTGCGCCCGGGCCTTGAACGCGGTGACGGCGTCTTTGAGCAGTGCGTCTTCGCTGGCCTTGCGGGTTGGTGTGGCGATGGCGAAGTCCATGCCGCCCATTTTCAGGTCGGTGAGCAGTTCGCCGGTCAGTTTCGACAGGGCGGCGAAGTCCGAGCTTTCCAGGCGCAGTTCGGCGCGTTCACGCCAGCCGGTGATCTTCTGGCCCTTGGTGTCGTAGATCGGGTAGCTGTTGCGGCTGCCCTGGCGCAGGGTGATGTCTTTGACTTGCTTGGCTTGGGCCAGGGCCTTGTTCATGGTGGTGCTGACGTCGGCGGCGAGTTTGGCCGGGTCGGTGTTTTGTTCTTCGGTATAGAGGGTCACGATCATCAGGTCGCGGGCCACTTCCTGACTGACTTCGGCGCGCAGGGAAATCTGGTTGTAGTGAAGTTCGTCGGCGGCCAGGGCCGGGAGGCTGGCGACGGTGCCCACGCTGAGGGCGAGGAGGGCGGCGCTGCGGCGCATTGTGTGCATGAAAAGCTCCTTGAAGGGGCGCAGGGGTGAAGGTCCGAGCCTGCGTGAAACCATCAGACTCTAGCTTTAATGATCCGGTTCGCCCAGTTACAACTTCTATACAGATAAGCGCGATCCTGTGTCGCAGCTGCCGAAGCCTGCGTTCGCTTGTAGCAGCTGCCGAGGCACGAGGCTGCGTCCGGCTCATGTAGCAGCTGCCGAGGTACGAGGCTGCGTTCGGCTGCGAAGCAGTCGTAAAACCTGAGCATGCGGTTTTACTGAAATACCGCGTCGCCGATATCACGACTGCTTCGCAGCCGAACGCAGCCTCGTGCCTCGGCAGCTGCTACATGAACCGAACGCAGCCTCGTACCTCGGCAGCTGCTACATGAGCCGAACGCAGCCTCGTGCCTCGGCAGCTGCTACATGAGCCGAACGCAGCCTCGTGCCTCGGCAGCTGCTACAAAGGTTTGCGTTGGCCGTTGCCATGTGGCCGTTTGCCGCACTTTTGCCTGTCAGCCCCCCTGCTTGGTTATACTCCGTGCGATCCGCCTGGAGCGCTCATCAGGAGAGCTCATGCTCGCCCCCGTTCAAATCACTTCCGCGACTCGCCAGAACCTCTGGCGGCTGACGTTCATCCGCACCTTGGTGCTGGCCGCTCAGGCCGGTTCCGTAGGGCTGGCCTACTGGTTCGATCTGCTGCCATTGCCCTGGTTTCAACTGGCGATGACGCTCGGCTGTTCGATGCTGCTGTGCGCCTTTACGGCCATTCGCCTGCGCACCTCGTGGCCGGTGACCGAGCTCGAATACGCCGTGCAACTGGCCTGCGACCTGTTTATCCACAGTGCATTGCTGTATTTCTCCGGCGGCTCGACCAACCCGTTCGTCTCGTATTACCTGGTGCCGCTGACCATCGCCGCCGTGACCTTGCCATGGCGCTTTTCGCTGATTCTGTCCGGCATCGCCCTGGCGATGTACACCTTGCTGCTGGCGCGGTTCTACCCGCTGCAAACCTTCCCGATCGCCCGGGAAAACCTGCAGGTCTATGGGATGTGGCTGAGTTTCGCCCTCGCTGCCGCAGTGATCACCTTCTTCGCCGCGCGCATGGCCGAAGAGTTGCGCCGTCAGGAAGAACTGCGCGCCATCCGCCGCGAAGAAGGCCTGCGCGATCAGCAATTGCTGGCCGTTGCGACGCAAGCCGCCGGTGCGGCTCATGAATTGGGCACACCGCTGGCGACCATGAGTGTGCTGCTCAAAGAGATGCAGCAGGATCATCCAGACCCGATGTTGCAGGACGATCTGAAGGTGTTGCAGGACCAGGTCAAACTCTGCAAGGAAACCTTGCAGCAACTGGTGCGCGCCGCCGAGGCCAATCGCCGCTTGGCCGTGGAAATGCAGGACGTCACGGATTGGCTCGACGAAGCCTTGAACCGCTGGCACCTGATGCGCCCGGAAGCCAGTTACCGCTTCCAGCGCCTCGGCCAGGGCACGGTGCCGCGCATGGCGCCGCCGCCAGACTTGACTCAGGCACTGCTGAATTTGCTCAACAACGCCGCCGACGCCTGTCCCGAAGGGTTGCAAGTGACGCTGGACTGGAATGCCGAGGACTTGACCATCAGCATTCGCGACCACGGCGCCGGTGTGCCGCTGGCCATCGCCGAGCAGATCGGCAAACCGTTTTTTACCACCAAGGGCAAAGGTTTCGGCCTGGGCCTGTTTTTGAGCAAGGCCAGCGTGACACGCGCCGGCGGCTCAGTGAAACTCTACAGTCATGAGGAAGGCGGCACGCTCACCGAGCTGCGCCTGCCCCGTGTCGCCCGAGGAGACGAACATGAGTGACGAGATCCAAGTAGAAGGCGAAGAACTGCCGCATTTGTTGCTGGTCGATGACGACGCCACCTTCACCCGCGTGATGGCCCGCGCCATGGCCCGCCGGGGTTTCCGCGTCAGCACCGCCGGTTCTGCCGAAGAAGGCCTGACCATCGCCCAGGCCGACCTGCCGGACTACGCGGCGCTCGACCTGAAAATGGACGGCGATTCCGGCCTGGTGCTGTTGCCCAAGTTGCTCGAACTCGACCCGGAAATGCGCGTGGTAATCCTCACCGGTTATTCGAGCATCGCCACCGCCGTCGAGGCGATCAAGCGCGGCGCCTGCAATTACCTGTGCAAACCGGCGGACGCCGATGACGTGCTGGCGGCGCTGCTGTCCGAGCACGCCGACCTCGACACGCTGGTGCCGGAAAACCCGATGTCCGTGGACCGCTTGCAGTGGGAGCACATCCAGCGGGTGTTGACCGAGCACGAAGGCAACATCTCCGCCACGGCCCGCGCCCTGGGCATGCACCGCCGCACCCTGCAGCGCAAACTGCAAAAGCGTCCCGTACGCCGCTGAACCTGCGCTGAACGAATGCAGGCCACGCCTCGCGACAAACCGAGCCGATCATCTATGATCGGTTCGTGCGTGTTCTTTTCTCTATCGAGCCTTATCCATGAATCAGAACGCTGAATATTCCGCGGTCAATGATGCGGTGCGCGGGCAGTTTTTTCGCAAAGTCTGGGCCATGACCACGCCGTACTGGCGCAGCGAAGAGAAGGTCAAGGCATGGACGCTGCTGATCGCCGTGATTGCGCTGTCGCTGATCAGCGTCGGCATCTCGGTGTGGTTCAACACCTGGTACAAGGATTTCTACAACGCCCTGCAAAAGAAAGATGAAGCGGCGTTCTGGCAACTGATTCTGTATTTCTGCGCGATTGCCGCCGTGGCGATTGTCGGCGCGGTGTACCGGCTCTACCTGACCCAGATGTTGACCATCCGCTGGCGGGCCTGGCTCACTGAAAAACACTTCGCCCGTTGGCTCGGCAACAAGAATTACTACCAGCTGGAGCAGGGTGGTTACACCGATAACCCGGACCAGCGGATTTCCGAAGACCTCAACAACTTCACCTCAAACACGCTTGAGCTGGGCATTGGTCTGCTTCGTAACGTTGTCAGTCTGGTGTCGTTCTCGATCATTCTGTGGGGCGTGTCGGGCAGCATTGAAGTGTTCGGGATCACCATTCCCGGCTATATGTTCTGGTGCGTGCTGGTCTATGCCGTGATCGGTAGCTGGCTGACCCATCTGATTGGTCGTCGCTTGATCGGCCTCAACAACCAACAACAACGTTTCGAAGCCGACCTGCGTTTCTCCATGGTCCGGGTTCGCGAAAACGCCGAAAGCATTGCGTTGTATAACGGCGAGCCGAATGAAAATCGGCGCTTGAGCAGCCGTTTTGGCCTGGTTTGGCACAATTTCTGGGACATCATGAAAGTGTCCAAGCGTCTGACTTTCTTTACCGCCGGTTACAGCCAGGCCGCCATCATCTTTCCGTTCATGGTTGCTGCACCGCGTTATTTCGCGGGCAAGATCGAACTCGGTGAGCTGATGCAAATCAGTTCGGCGTTCGGCAATGTGCAGGAAAGTTTCAGCTGGTTTATCAGTGCCTACCAGAACCTCGCGGCGTGGCGCGCCACCTGCGATCGTCTGCTGAGTTTCCATCAGGCCATGGCTGATAACGAAGAGCGTGCGCCTGCCATCGACGTGCAAAACCAGGGCTCGGATTTGAAAATCCAGAACCTCGGTCTGGACCTCGCCGACGGTCGTCACTTGCTGACCAACGCCGACATGACCGTGGAGGAGGGCGAGCGCGTCATGCTCAGTGGTCGTTCCGGCAGCGGTAAATCGACGTTGTTGCGGGCGATGGGGCATTTGTGGCCGGCGGGCCACGGCAACATTCGACTGCCGGCGGCGCGCTACCTGTTCCTGCCGCAGAAGCCGTATCTGCCGATTGGCACGTTGCGTGAAGCGTTAAGTTATCCACAGCCCGGCGACACGTATCCGCCTGAGCGCTATGTGGAGGTCCTGGAAACCTGCCGCTTGCCGCACTTGGTGGCGCGCCTGGATGAAGCCAATCACTGGCAGCGCATGTTGTCGCCGGGTGAGCAGCAACGACTGGCGTTTGCGCGGGCGCTGCTTTATGCGCCGCAATGGCTGTATATGGATGAAGCCACGTCGGCGATGGATGAAGAGGACGAGGCGTCGCTGTATCAGGCGTTGATCGATGAATTGCCGGGGCTGAGCATTGTCAGCGTCGGGCATCGCAGCAGCTTGAAGCGTTTCCACCCACGGCATATTCGTATCGACAATGGGCATCTGGTGGATCAAGCCGTGACTGCCTGAACACCACACATACCCCTGTGGGAGCGGGCTTGCTCGCGAAAGCGCAGTGTCATTCAACCAATAGGTGTCTGATATTCCGCCTTCGTGAGCAAGCCCGCTCCCACAAGAGGGGAATGGTGTTTAGGCTGGACGGTGATCGTACAACCCGCTTGCGCTATGATGCGCTTTCAGCCGAATTCTTCGAGACAGACGTTCACCATGGAAAACCCGATCGACGCACCTCGCCTCCCTCGCAAGCGCCGCAGCCTCGCTCAGGAACTGGTGACCGTGCTGTCCGAGCAGATCCGCGACGGTCAGCTCAAGCGTGGCGACAAGTTGCCCACCGAGTCGGCGATCATGGACGCCCATGGCGTCAGCCGCACCGTGGTGCGTGAGGCGATTTCCCGTTTGCAGGCCGCCGGGCAGGTGGAAACCCGCCACGGCATCGGCACCTTCGTCCTCGACACCCCGAGCCCGAGCGGTTTCCGCATCGACCCGGCCACCGTAGTCACCCTGCGTGACGTGCTGGCGATCCTGGAACTGCGCATCAGCCTGGAAGTGGAATCCGCCGGCCTCGCCGCGCAACGTCGCAGCGCCGAGCAGTTGGGCCTGATGCGTGCAGCGCTGGACGCCCTCAACGAAAGCGCGTCCCACGCCAGCGATGCCGTGGCGTCGGACTTCCAGTTTCACCTGCAAATTGCCCTGGCGACCGGCAACCGTTACTTCACCGACATCATGACCCACCTGGGCACCAGCATCATTCCGCGCACCCGGCTGAATTCCGCGCGCCTGGCCCATGACGACCAGCAGCACTACATGAATCGCCTGAGCCGCGAGCACGAAGAAATCTACGACGCCATCGCCCGCCAGGATTCCGATGCGGCGCGGGCGGCGATGCGGTTGCATTTGACGAATAGCCGGGAACGGCTGCGTCATGCGCATGAAGAGGCCGAGGCACAGCGGGGATAGGTTTCTTCCTGCGAATGATTTTTTGCCTGACAGAGCGCTTTCGCGAGCAAGCCCGCTCCCACACTGGATCTTCTGTGAACACAGTCTTTGTGAACACCCAAGAACTAATGTGGGAGCGGGCTTGCTCGCGAAGGCGTCGACAGCCTTAACGCAGTAGCTTCAGCCAGCCTTCAAAATCGACCGATCCACCCGCACCGCCAATTCAACCGCCCCAGCCTTGGCCTCAAAAGCCACCAGCCCTTGAGCATCCACAACGCCCCGCGCAATCGGCACACCCCTGGACAACAACTCCAACGGCGCCCCCTTCAGTGATTGCCCCGACGCCAGTTCCAGTTTCACGTTAATCGTCATCTTCAGATCTCCTTATCAGGCCACATTGCCAGTCGGGTGGTAGTCCTTGAGCAGCAGATACGTGCTCCATCCCCACCAGTCATCCACCGTGGCGGCGTCATTCAAGTTACTCACATCCTTGCGCCGCAGCACCTTGCCGCCCTCAAGGCGAAACAGCGGCGCGAAATTGCTCGCCAGGTTCAGCACCGCTTGCAGGTCGGGCAGTTGTTTCAGCGCTGCGAAGGTGTTGAAGGCCGGAACCGTGCCGCTGAGGTAAGCCGCGAACACTTCATCTGCCGAGGCCTGAACCGCTTGGTTGACGTGCAGACGATTGGCGCTGTCGATGACGTCGAAGTGGCGCTTGTCCCCATAGGCCCGCCATTGTTCGCCGTTGCCATTGCGCACGTTGAGGCCGAATTTGCTGTCTTCGTCGTGCATGAAACGGGTGATCAGCGAGCCCAGATCGCTCGGTGTCACTGCCGCCGCCATTGCCTTGCGCGGCACTCGCAAATGCCCGGCGGAGAACAGATCGGTGAGGTAGTGATCGGCAAAGGCGTTCATCGCGTAGGCGACTTCCAGTTGCTTTTCATCGCGACTGGCGTGGGCGGCCGCTGCGTGTTGCAGGGCTGCGATGTGGCCCGCGATGTAAGCCTGTTGCGCCCATTCGCCAAAATGGTCGGCGTTGTTCGCCGCCAGTTTCAAGTAGCGCCCCAACGGGAACAGGGCCGAGACGAAACTGCCGCCGCCAGTGATCTTGTTCCACTCTTCCGACAACGTATCACCCAAGGCGTCATAGGCCTCGTGCGGCTGTTTGCCGTCCTTGATCGCCTGTTTAACGGCGTCGATCTCTTTTTGCATCACCGCGAGGATTTTCACCGCCTCGACTTTTGACGCGGACAACACGGCCAGCGTGTCGAAAGCGGCGATAAAGCGGTTGAGGCGATCCGCCGGCGTGGCGCCATCGCTCACTGGGCGATCAGGAATGCCGTAGAAATCCCCGCCCAACGCGAGCACCTGGCCGTAGGTCGGGGCGAGCCCGTTGGGCAGGTGCAATTGCACGTCGCGGGCGAGAATCGGCGGGGCGTTTTCGACGAAGCGCAGCAGGGTTTGATCGCCAATAGCGGTGTGTTCGCCGCCCTCGAACTTCAACACCGGTTTGCCTTTCACGGCTTTTCCGGTCAGTGGGGGCGGTTGATGGTTGTGATGTTCAGCGATGTGCAGCACCAAATGATCGTCGTTCCCGGCGATGGCAATGCCGCGCTCGGTAAAAAGATCATCGAAGCGAGCAATCACCTGCTTCGGTTTCTCCTGGTTTTGAATGTGTAGACCTGACATTTCTAGCTCCTTGATATGTCGTAGGTAGGTTCTGAATAGGCTGTATGTATATACAGTTAAAATAAGCCTAGTCGAGAATCTTCCTACGTCAAGAAATCACCTTGTCTGACTCAATTTCGCGGCCGGCGATGAAATGCAGTTGACGGTTATTTTTTAAGTTGTACGATGACCTACAACTTCGGCGCAGGCTGAACGGTTTTTCTCACACATCACGTCGCTACTCAGGGTGTTCGAATAATGAATCCACAAGAACTGAAGTCCATCCTCTCCTCCGGTCTGCTGTCCTTCCCGGTCACCGACTTCAATGCCCAGGGCGATTTCCATCGCGCTGGCTATATCAAACGTCTCGAATGGCTGGCCCCATACGGCGCCACGGCGCTGTTCGCCGCGGGCGGCACCGGTGAGTTTTTCTCTCTGGCGGCCAGCGAGTATTCGGAAATCATTAAGACTGCCGTCGACACTTGCGAAACCAGCGTGCCAATCCTGGCCGGCGTCGGCGGTTCGACTCGTCAAGCCATCGAATACGCTCAAGAAGCCGAGCGCCTGGGCGCCAAAGGTCTGTTGCTGCTGCCGCACTACCTGACCGAAGCCAGCCAGGACGGCGTTGCCGCCCACGTTGAAGCCGTGTGCAAATCGGTGAAAATCGGCGTGGTGGTCTACAACCGCAACGTTTGCCGCCTGACCGCTCCTTTGCTGGAACGCCTGGCCGAGCGCTGCCCGAACCTGATCGGCTACAAGGATGGCCTGGGCGATATCGAGCTGATGGTCTCGATCCGCCGTCGTCTCGGCGATCGCTTCAGCTACCTGGGCGGCTTGCCGACCGCCGAAGTCTACGCCGCGGCTTACAAGGCGCTGGGCGTACCGGTTTACTCCTCGGCGGTGTTCAACTTCATCCCGAAAACCGCGATGGATTTCTACCACGCCATTGCCCGCGAAGATCACGCCACCGTTGGCAAGATCATCGACGACTTCTTCCTGCCGTATCTGGACATCCGTAACCGCAAGGCCGGTTACGCGGTGAGCATCGTCAAGGCCGGGGCAAAAATTGCCGGCTACGACGCAGGTCCAGTGCGTGCGCCGCTGACCGATCTGACGGCCGAAGAGTACGAAATGCTCGCCGCGCTGATCGACAAGCAAGGTGCGCAGTAACCATCCCGATTAAATAAGGCCGCTGAGCAATCAGCGGTTTTTTGCGTGAGGAGAACATCCAGTGGCAGATGCAAAGCGCTTTGATAACTACATCAACGGTGAGTGGGTCGCGGGCAGTGAATACTGCGCCAACATCAACCCGTCCGAACTGACCGATACCATCGGCAACTACGCCAAGGCTGATCTGGCCCAGGTCCACGCCGCCATCGACGCCGCCCGCGCTGCGTTCCCGGCGTGGTCGACCTCGGGCATTCAGGCTCGCCACGATTCGCTGGATAAAGTCGGCACCGAAATCCTCGCCCGTCGCGAAGAGCTCGGCACCTTGCTGGCCCGGGAAGAGGGCAAGACCCTGCCGGAAGCCATCGGCGAAGTGACCCGCGCCGGCAACATCTTCAAATTCTTCGCCGGTGAAACCCTGCGTCTGTCCGGCGATTACCTGCCGTCGGTGCGTCCGGGTGTGAACGTTGAAGTCACTCGCGAAGCCTTGGGCGTGGTTGGCCTGATCACCCCGTGGAACTTCCCGATCGCGATTCCTGCGTGGAAGATCGCCCCGGCCCTCGCCTACGGCAACTGCGTGGTCTTGAAACCGGCTGATCTGGTGCCGGGTTGTGCCTGGGCCCTGGCGGAAATCATCTCCCGCGCAGGCTTCCCAGCCGGCGTGTTCAACCTGGTGATGGGCAGCGGTCGTGTGGTTGGCGATGCGCTGGTGCAGAGCCCGAAAGTCGACGGCATCAGCTTCACCGGTTCCGTGGGTGTCGGTCGTCAGATCGCTGTCAGCTGCGTGTCGCGCCAAGCGAAAGTGCAGCTGGAAATGGGCGGCAAGAACCCGCAGATCATTCTCGACGACGCCGACCTGAAACAAGCGGTCGAGCTGTCGGTACAGAGCGCGTTCTACTCCACCGGCCAGCGTTGCACCGCGTCGAGCCGCTTCATCGTCACCGCCGGGATTCACGACAAATTCGTCGAAGCCGTGGCCGAGCGCATGAAGTCGATCAAGGTCGGCCACGCGCTGAAGACCGGCACTGACATCGGTCCGGTCGTCTCGCAAGCTCAGCTGGAACAGGACTTGAAGTACATCGATATCGGCCAGTCCGAAGGTGCACGTCTGGTCAGCGGCGGTGGCTTGGTGACTTGCGATACCGAAGGCTACTACCTCGCCCCGACGCTGTTTGCCGACAGCGAAGCGGCGATGCGCATCAGCCGTGAAGAAATCTTCGGCCCGGTGGCCAACGTGGTTCGCGTCGCGGATTACGAAGCGGCACTGGCTATGGCCAACGACACCGAGTTCGGTCTGTCGGCGGGCATCGCCACCACGTCGTTGAAGTACGCCAACCACTTCAAACGCCACTCCCAGGCCGGGATGGTGATGGTCAACCTGCCAACCGCCGGCGTGGATTACCACGTTCCGTTCGGTGGGCGTAAAGGTTCATCCTATGGTTCCCGCGAGCAAGGTCGCTACGCGCAAGAGTTCTACACGGTCGTGAAGACCAGCTACATCGGTTCCTGATACATCGCGGTATCCCCGGATACCGCGCCCCTGCTGGCCTATAGGACCGTAGGAGCTGTCGAGTGAAACGAGGCTGCGATCTTTTGATCTTGTTTTTAAAGATCAAGATCAAAAGATCGCAGCCTCGTTTCACTCGACAGCTCCTACAGTCCGGCAGGGAACACCACGATTCACCCGCGCATAAAAATAATCAGTGGGAGTACATCTACATGCAAGCGACCAAGCCGACCCACGTCCGCTATTTGATTTTGCTCATGCTTTTCCTGGTGACCACGATCAACTACGCCGACCGGGCCACTATCGCCATCGCGGGCTCCAGCCTGCAAAAAGACCTCGGCATCGACGCGGTTACCCTTGGCTACATCTTCTCTGCATTCGGTTGGGCCTACGTGGCCGGGCAAATACCCGGTGGCTGGCTGCTTGACCGTTTCGGCTCGAAAAAAATCTATGCGCTGAGCATCTTCACCTGGTCACTGTTCACCGTGTTACAGGGTTATGTCGGTGAGTTCGGCATGTCCACGGCCATCGTGGCGCTGTTCATGCTGCGCTTCCTGGTGGGCCTGGCCGAAGCGCCATCCTTCCCCGGCAACGCTCGCATCGTCGCGGCCTGGTTCCCGACCGCTGAGCGCGGCACGGCCTCGGCGATCTTCAACTCGGCGCAATACTTTGCCACCGTGTTGTTTGCACCGCTGATGGGCTGGATCGTCTACACCTTCGGCTGGCAGCATGTGTTTGTGGTGATGGGCGGCATCGGCATCGTGTTCTCGCTGATCTGGCTGAAAGTGATCCACAGCCCGCGCCAGCACCCGATGATCAACGAGGCCGAGTTCAAGCACATCGCCGACAACGGCGGCATGGTCGATATGGACCAGGACAAAGGCAAAGGCAAAAAGGTTGACGGTCCGAAGTGGGACTACATCCGCCAGTTGCTGACCAACCGCATGATGCTCGGCGTGTACCTGGGCCAGTACTGCATCAACGGCATTACCTACTTCTTCCTGACCTGGTTCCCGGTGTACCTGGTGCAAGAACGCGGCATGACCATTCTCAAGGCCGGTTTCATTGCCTCTCTGCCGGCGATCTGCGGCTTTATCGGTGGGGTGCTCGGCGGGGTGATTTCCGATTACCTGCTGCGCAAGGGCCATTCCCTGACCTTCGCCCGCAAGGCGCCGATCATTGCCGGTTTGCTGGTGTCCAGCAGCATCGTCGCGTGCAACTACGTGGACATCGAATGGATGGTGGTCGGCTTCATGGCCCTGGCATTCTTCGGTAAAGGCGTGGGCGCACTGGGCTGGGCGGTTGTTTCGGACACCTCGCCTAAACAGATCGCCGGTTTGAGTGGCGGCCTGTTCAACATGTTCGGCAACATCGCGTCGATCACCACGCCGATCGTCATCGGCTACATCATCAGTGCCACCGGTTCGTTCAAATGGGCACTGGTGTTTGTCGGTTGCAACGCGCTGGTCGCCGTATTCAGCTATCTGGTGATCGTGGGTCCGATCAAACGCGTGGTATTGAAAGAGCCACCAAGCACCGGTCCTGAACTGACCAAATTATCTGAAGCGCATTCCTGAGGAGCGGCGTCATGCAGTTGATTGAACATTCCGACTCGCCGCGCTACATCCGTCTGCACGAGCGGGACAATGTGGTGATCGTGGTCAACGACCAGGGCGTGCCGGCCGGCACCGAATTCCCGGATGGTCTGGTGACGGTGGATTTTGTGCCGCAGAGCCATAAGGTCACCCTCGAGGACATTCCGGAGGGCGGTCAGGTGATTCGTTACGGCCAGACCATCGGCTACGCCTTGCAGCCGATTCCGCGCGGCAGTTGGGTCAAGGAAGATCAACTGCGCATGCCCACCGCGCCACCGCTGGACAGCCTGCCGCTGTCCACCGATGTGCCGGCGGCGCAGACACCGCTGGAAGGCTTCACCTTCGAGGGTTATCGCAACGCCGACGGCACCGTTGGCACGCGCAATATTCTCGGGATTACCACGACCGTGCAGTGCGTTACCGGGGTGCTGGATCATGCGGTCAAGCGCATCAAGGACGAGTTGTTGCCGCTGTATCCGAACGTCGATGACGTGGTGGCGCTGACCCACAGTTACGGCTGTGGCGTGGCGATCACCGCCACCGACGCGTACATCCCGATTCGCACTGTGCGTAACCTGGCGCGCAACCCGAACCTGGGCGGCGAAGCCTTGGTCATCAGCCTGGGTTGCGAGAAATTGCAGGCCGGGCAGGTGATGCACGACAACGACAGCTCGGTGGATTTGAGCGAGCCGTGGCTGTATCGCTTGCAGGATTCGAGTCACGGTTTTACCGAGATGATCGAGCAGATCATGGCGCTGGCCGAAACCCGTTTGAAGAAGCTTGACCAACGCCGCCGGGAAACCGTGCCGGCGTCCGAGCTGATCCTGGGCATGCAGTGCGGTGGCAGTGATGCGTTTTCTGGCATCACCGCCAACCCGGCGCTGGGTTATGCCTCGGACCTGTTGCTGCGGGCCGGTGCGACGGTGATGTTTTCCGAAGTCACCGAAGTGCGCGATGCGATTTACCTGCTGACCTCCCGTGCCGAAACCAAAGAAGTCGCCGAGGAGCTGGTGCGGGAAATGGACTGGTACGACCGTTACCTGGCCAAGGGCGAAGCGGATCGCAGCGCCAACACCACGCCGGGGAACAAGAAGGGCGGGTTGTCTAACATTGTCGAGAAATCATTGGGTTCGATCGTCAAATCCGGCAGCAGCGCGATCAATGGCGTACTCGGCCCTGGTGAACGCTTCAAGCGCAAAGGCCTGATCTTCTGCGCGACCCCGGCCAGTGATTTTGTCTGCGGGACGTTGCAGCTGGCGGCGGGGATGAACCTGCACGTGTTCACCACCGGGCGCGGTACGCCGTATGGTCTGGCGATGGCGCCGGTGGTCAAGGTGTCGACCCGGACTGAACTGGCGCAGCGCTGGCCGGATTTGATCGACATCGACGCCGGGCGGATTGCCACCGGGCGGGCGTCAATCGAGGAGCTGGGTTGGGAGTTGTTTCACTACTACCTGGACGTGGCCAGCGGCAAGAAACAGACGTGGGCCGAGCAGCACAAACTGCATAACGACATTACCTTGTTCAACCCGGCGCCGATTACCTGAGGGTTAGGTGTCAGATTCAAAATCGCCCCCTCACCCCAACCCTCTCCCCAAAGGGGAGAGGGGGAAAGGGGGCAGATTTCTATGCTTTTCAAACCTGAGTTCGGCTCGTGATTTCAGGTCGACGTAGCTCTAAGAACACCTCGGTCAGTCCCCTCGCCCCTTTGGGGAGAGGGTTAGGGTGAGGGGGGTTCTAACTGACACGAAAGATCCAATGCGGCTTTCGCGCCATGGGTGGCTTATCATTCGCCCTTTAATGACGCCCACCCCAAGGTCCCCTCCGGCATGCTGGCAATCTTCCTCGAAACCCTGAACATCACCGCGCCGGTGTTTGCCATGCTGTTTCTGGGTGTGCTGCTCAAGCGCATCGACTGGATCAACGACAACTTCATCCACACTGCCTCGGCCCTGGTGTTCAACGTCACCATGCCGGCGTTGCTGTTTCTGGGCATTCTGCATGCCGACCTGCATGCGGCGTTGCAACCGGCGCTGCTGATCTATTTCTCGCTGGCCACCCTGGTGAGTTTTGCCGGGGCCTGGGGCTGGGCGATCTGGAAGTGTCCGCGAGAGGATCGGGGCATTTACACCCAAGGCGCGTTTCGCGGCAACAATGGTGTCATCGGCCTGGCGCTGGCGGCGAGCATGTATGGCGATTACGGGATTTCCCTCGGGGCGATTCTCGCGGCGCTGGTCATCCTGTTCTACAACACCCTCTCGACCATCGTGCTGGCGGTGTACAGCCCGGTGATCAAGTCCGATCCGTGGAGCATCTGCAAAAGCGTGTTCAGCAACCCGCTGATCATCAGCGTGTTTGCGGCGGCGCCGTTTGCGTATTTCAAACTCAGTTTGCCGGGGTGGCTGGAAACCTCTGGCCAGTATTTGGCGCAAACCACCTTGCCGCTGGCGTTGATCTGCATCGGCGGCACTTTGTCGCTGGCGGCGTTGCGCAAGAGTGGCAGCATGGCGCTGAGTTCAAGCCTGGTAAAGATGATCGGCCTGCCGGTGCTGGCGACCGTTGGCGCGTGGTTGTGGGGCTTTCGCGGGGCGGAGTTGGGGATTCTGTTTCTGTACTTCGGCAGCCCGACGGCGGCGGCGAGTTTTGTCATGGCGCGCCAGGCGAATGGCAACCATGAACTGGCGGCGGCGATTATTGTGATCACCACGTTGATGGCGGCGATCACCACCAATGTCGGGATTTTTGTGTTGCAGTGGGGTGGGTGGATCTAGCTTCAGGATTTGCAGGGGCCTTCAGGGCCTCTTCGCGAGCAAGCCCGCTCCCACATGGGATCTCCGGTGGACACAAAATTTGTGTACGACTCGATCCACTGTGGGAGCGGGCTTGCTCGCGAAGACGGCAGGCCAGTCGCTAGAGATTTCGATGATTTACTCAGGCTTCTGGTAGGTATCGATCACTTCCTGCGCCGCCCGAAACGCGTCAATCGCCGCCGGTACGCCGGCATACACCGCGCAATGCAGCAGAGCCTCGCGGATCTCTTCCACGGTGCAGCCATTGTTCAACGCGCCGCGCACATGGCCTTTCAACTCTTGCGGGCACTTCAGCGCGGTCAGCGCGGCGAGGGTGATCAGGCTGCGGGTTTTCAGCGACAGCCCTTCGCGATTCCAGACGCTGCCCCAGGCGTGTTCGTTGACGAAATCCTGCAGCGGCTGGCTGAACTCGGTGGCATTGCCCAGCGCCCGGTCGACGAAGGCATCGCCCATCACTTGGCGGCGGACTTCAACGCCGGGTTTTTTGTGGTCGGTCATGGCACATCCCTCTTGTGGTGTTGGCGACGCCAGGCGCGCAGCGACGTGAACAGCAGGAACGCCACCAGCGCCGGCAGGACGAAAATCAGCATCAGGTGTTCAAGCTTGCCGGCCAGGGGCATGCCGGTGGTGAACGACACCACGTGCAACCCATACGCCAGGTACAAGCCGAGAAACAGCAGGCCCTCGGCCCGGGTCACGCGATAACCGGAATAGAACACCGGCAGGCACAGCGCGGCGACGCCGAGCATCACCGGCAAGTCGAAATCCAGTGCGTTGGGCGACACCGACAGCGGCGACGGCGCCACCAGCGCGGTAAAGCCGAGCACGCCCAGAAGATTGAACAGGTTGCTGCCAATCACGTTGCCCACGGCGATTTCCCGTTGACCGCGTAATGCGGCGATCAGCGAGGTGGCCAGTTCCGGCAGGGAGGTGCTGATGGCGACGATGGTCAGGCCGATAATCCGCTCCGACAGCCCCAGATCGCTGGCGACCGACACTGCGGCACCCAGCAGCAAGTGGCCGGCGTACACCAGCATCGCCAACCCGGCGACGATCATCAGCAGGCTGCTGATCCACGGTGCTTTCGTCGTTGCTTCATGGCTCGAGGGCGGTCGGGCCGAATGCCGCGACTGGCGTAGCAACAAGCCGAGGTACAACACCAGCGCGGCCAGCAGGATCACGCCGTCGGTGCGGGTCAGTTCTTCGTTCCAGGCCAACACGCACACCAGCAGGCTGGCGCCGATCATCAGCGGAATGTCCAGGCGCACCAGTTGCCGCGACACCCGCAACGGAATGATCAGCGCTGACAGCCCTAAGGTGACAAGGATGTTGAAGATGCTGCTGCCGATCACACTGCCGACGGCGATGTCGGCGTTTTGCGCGAGCATCGCTTGCAGGCTGACGGCCATCTGCGGCGCGCTGCTGCCGAGGGCGACGATGGTCAGGCCGATGATCAGCGGCCGCACGTGCAGGCGCGCGGCCAGGCGCACGGCGGCGCGCACCATCAGTTCGGCGCCTGCGATCAGCAGAAACAGACCACTGAGCAGTTCGATCACGCTCAGCAGGGGAATGTCTTCTAATCCGTAAATGGTCGGGGCTCCGTCAGTCGTCGAGGGCTTGCACGCGAACCCGTGCGGTGCCGGCGCGCAGCATGCCCAGCCGCTCGGCCGCCTCGTGAGACAGGTCGATCAGGCGCCCACGGGTATGCGGCCCACGGTCGTTGATACGGACCACGCAGGATTTGTCGTTATTCAGATTGGTGACCTTTACCCGCGTGCCAAACGGCAACTGGCGATGGGCGGCGGTCAGGGAATTCTTGTCGAAACGTTCGCCACTGGCGGTGCGTTTGCCTTGGTGTTTGGCGCCGTAATAGGACGCCGTGCCGGTCTTGTCGTAACCGTGCGGGTCGATGATGTCGTTGCTGGCGCAACCGGCCAGCAGGGAGAGCAGGGCGCAGGCGCCCAGTAGACGCTTCATTTGAAAGCTTCCAAAAACAAATGTGGGAGCGGGCTTGCTCGCGAATGCATTCTGACAGTCAACTTTGTATTGAGTGCCGAACCGCATTCGCGAGCAAGCCCGCTCCCACAGGATATGGAGCCAGGCTTGCGATCTGGCTCCATTCGCATCAGCCTTCGAGCTTGCTTTTCAGCAGTTCGTTGACCTGTTGCGGGTTGGCCTTGCCTTTGGAAGCTTTCATGGCTTGGCCGACGAAGAAGCCGAACATCTTGCCGCGTTTGGCTTCGTCTGCCGCGCGGTACTGTTCAACCTGTTCGGCGTTGGCTGCGAGCATCTCGTCGAGCACCGCAGAGATCGCGCCGCTGTCGGTGACTTGCTTGAGGCCACGTTTTTCGATGATCTCGTCCGCGCTGCCTTCGCCGTTGGCCATCGCTTCGAACACCACCTTGGCGATTTTGCCGGAGATGGTGTTGTCGGTGATGCGCAGCAGCATGCCGCCCAGTTGCTCGGCCGACACCGGCGACTGATCGATGTCCAGGCCCTGTTTGTTCAACAAGCTGCCCAGCTCAACCATGACCCAGTTGGCCGCCAGTTTGGCGTCGCCGCCAATGCTCGCGACTTTCTCGAAGTAATCCGCTTGCTCGCGGCTGGTGGCCAGGACGCTGGCGTCATACACCGACAGCCCGAACTGCGCCTGAAAGCGCTCGCGCTTCTGCGGTGGCAGTTCCGGCAGGGTGGCGCGCACATCATGGAGGAACGAGTCCTCGATGATCACCGGCAACAGGTCCGGATCGGGGAAGTAACGGTAGTCGTTGGCTTCTTCTTTGCTGCGCATCGGACGGGTTTCGTCCTTGTTCGGATCGTACAGGCGCGTCTGCTGGATCACTTTGCCGCCGTCTTCGATCAGCTCGATCTGACGCTGCACTTCGCTGTTGATCGCCTTTTCGATGAAGCGGAACGAGTTGACGTTCTTGATCTCGCAGCGGGTGCCGAACTCAACCTGGCCTTTCGGACGGATCGACACGTTGCAGTCGCAACGCAGCGAACCTTCGGCCATGTTGCCGTCGCAGATGCCCAGGTAACGCACCAGCGCGTGGACCGTCTTGACGTAGGCCACGGCTTCCTTGGCGCTGCGCATGTCCGGCTCGGACACGATTTCCAGCAGCGGCGTGCCGGCACGGTTCAGGTCGATGCCGGTGGCACCGTTGAACTCTTCGTGCAGGCTTTTGCCGGCGTCTTCTTCCAGGTGCGCACGGGTCACGCCGACACGTTTGATCGTGCCGTCTTCCATGGCGATGTCCAGGTGACCCTTACCGACAATCGGCAATTCCATCTGGCTGATCTGGTAGCCCTTGGGCAAGTCCGGGTAGAAGTAGTTTTTACGGGCGAACACGTTGTGCTGACCGATCTCGGCATCAATCGCCAGACCGAACATCACCGCCATACGCACCGCTTCCTGGTTCAGCACCGGCAGTACGCCGGGCATGCCCAGGTCTACCAGGCTGGCCTGGGTGTTCGGCTCGGAACCGAAGGTGGTGGAACTACCGGAAAAGATTTTCGACCGGGTGGTGAGCTGGGTATGAATCTCCAGCCCGATCACGACTTCCCATTGCATGTGTTTCTCCTCAGAAGCCTAAACAGGGGATTTTGAAACGTTGCGAGCGAAGGTAGGGCAAGGCGAAAACTGGCGAGTAAGCGGAGTTGACTTTAGTCAATGAGCATTACGAGCCAGTTTTCAACGCAGCCTTACCGAGCGCAGCAGTTTCAAAACCCCTGTGGGGTGCGGGTGTGCCAGTCAGTGTTCAACTGATACTGATGGGCAACGTTCAACAGGCGACCTTCCTGGAAATACGGAGCGAGCAGTTGCACGCCGACCGGCAGACCGTCGACAAAACCGGCGGGCATGGACAAGCCCGGCAGGCCCGCGAGGTTGGCGGTGATGGTGTAGACGTCTTCCAGATAGGCAGCGACCGGGTCGCTGTTCTTGGCGCCGAGCTTCCAGGCCGGGTTCGGCGTGGTTGGGCCGAGGATGATGTCGACCTCATTAAAGGCCGCCATGAAGTCGTTCTTCACCAGACGACGAATTTTCTGCGCCTTCAGGTAGTAGGCGTCGTAGTAACCGGCCGACAGCGCGTAGGCCCCGACCATGATCCGGCGCTGCACTTCCGTGCCGAAGCCTTCGCCACGGGAACGCTTGTACAGGTCTTCCAGGTTTTTCGGGTCTTCGCAGCGATAGCCAAAACGTACGCCGTCGAAACGCGACAGGTTGGAGGAGGCTTCTGCTGGCGCGATCACGTAGTACGCAGGAATCGCGTGCTGCATGTTCGGCAGGCTGATTTCCTTGATCACCGCGCCGAGCTTTTCCAGCGCCTTGACGCTGTTGTGGATCAGCTCGGCGATACGCGGGTCGAGACCGGCGCTGAAGTATTCCTTCGGCACGCCGATGCGCAAGCCTTGCAGCGAGGTGTTGAGGCTGGCGCTGTAATCCGGCACGGGTTCGTCGATGCTGGTGGAGTCATTGGCATCGAAACCGGCCATGCCTTGCAGCAGGATCGCGCAGTCTTCAGCGGTGCGCGCCAAAGGGCCGCCCTGATCGAGGCTGGAGGCGTAAGCGATCATGCCCCAGCGCGAAACACGACCGTACGTCGGTTTCAGGCCGGTGAGGTTGGTGAACGCCGCCGGTTGGCGGATCGAGCCGCCGGTGTCGGTGGCCGTCGCGGCCGGCAACAGACGAGCGGCAACTGCCGCCGCCGAACCGCCGGACGAACCACCCGGCACGTGTTCGAGGTTCCACGGGTTTTTCACCGCGCCGTAGTAGCTCGACTCGTTGGCCGAACCCATGGCGAATTCGTCCATGTTGGTCTTGCCGAGGGTCACGGCACCGGCGGCGGCCAGTTTGGCGACCACGGTGGCGTCGTACGGTGCTTTGAAGTTGTCGAGCATCTTCGAGCCGCAACTGGTGCGGATGCCCTGGGTGCAGAACAGGTCTTTGTGGGCGATCGGCGCGCCGAGCAGGGCGCCGCTCTCACCATTGGCCCGGCGTGCGTCAGCGGCTTTCGCCTGCTGGAGCGCCAGGTCTTCGGTGAGGCTGATGAAGCTGTTGAGCTGTGGATCGAGCTGGGCGATACGCGCCAGCAGGACTTTGGTCAGCTCTTCGGAAGAAAACTTTTTATCGGCGAGTCCGCGGGCGATCTCGGCCAGAGTCATTTGATGCATTGCAGGCTCTTTCCCTTTAGTCGATGACTTTCGGAACCAGGTACAGGCCGTTTTCGACCGCTGGTGCGATGGACTGATAGGCCTCGCGATGATTAGTCTCGGTCACGACGTCTGCACGCAGGCGCTGGCTGGCTTCCAGTGGGTGGGCCAGCGGCTCGATACCATCGGTATTGACCGCCTGCATTTCGTCGACCAGCCCGAGAATGCTGTTCAGGGCCGAAGTGATGTGTGGAAGATCGGCATCATTCAGGCCAAGGCAGGCCAGATGAGCGATTTTTTCCACGTCGGAGCGTTCAAGCGCCATTGCGATTCTCCAGTGGAAAACAGAACGGACGGCGTCCGTGTGTTAGATTGTCGGAACACTACCGCATTTCTACGGTCATAAGGCCGCGATTGTGGGGGTTGGTGCACAGAAAAGCGGCCAATTTAACATATTGGCGCCTTGCCCAAAATCCCTGTCGTTGTTAGAGTTTGCCGCACTTTTTTACCCACGCGTTGCCTAGGGTCCCTTTCCCATGTTCAAGAAACTGCGTGGCATGTTTTCCAGCGATCTTTCCATTGACCTGGGCACTGCCAACACCCTTATTTACGTGCGCGAGCGCGGAATCGTCCTGAATGAGCCATCGGTTGTGGCTATTCGGACACACGGTAACCAGAAAAGTGTCGTTGCTGTCGGCACCGAGGCCAAGCGCATGCTCGGCCGTACGCCGGGCAACATCGCAGCCATTCGTCCGATGAAAGACGGCGTCATTGCCGACTTCAGCGTGTGCGAAAAGATGCTGCAGTACTTTATCAACAAGGTTCACGAAAACAGCTTCCTGCAGCCTAGCCCTCGTGTGCTGATCTGCGTTCCGTGCAAATCCACCCAGGTGGAGCGTCGTGCCATCCGTGAATCGGCCCTTGGTGCCGGTGCCCGTGAAGTGTTCCTGATCGAAGAGCCGATGGCTGCTGCGATCGGCGCCGGCCTGCCGGTTGAAGAAGCACGCGGTTCGATGGTGGTCGATATCGGTGGTGGTACCACCGAAATCGCGCTGATCTCCCTGAACGGTGTGGTCTACGCCGAATCCGTACGGGTTGGCGGCGACCGCTTCGACGAAGCGATCATCACCTACGTGCGTCGCAACTACGGCAGCCTCATCGGTGAATCCACCGCCGAGCGTATCAAGCAGGAAATCGGTACAGCCTACCCGGGCGGCGAAGTGCGTGAAGTCGACGTGCGCGGCCGTAACCTGGCCGAAGGCGTCCCACGCGCATTCACCCTGAACTCCAATGAAGTGCTGGAAGCTCTGCAAGAGTCCCTGGCCACCATCGTTCAGGCAGTGAAAAGCGCCCTGGAGCAATCGCCACCGGAACTGGCTTCCGATATCGCCGAGCGTGGCCTGGTACTGACCGGTGGTGGCGCCTTGCTGCGCGACCTCGACAAGTTGTTGGCCCAGGAAACCGGTCTGCCGGTGATCGTCGCCGAAGACCCGCTGACCTGTGTGGCTCGCGGCGGTGGCCGTGCCCTGGAAATGATGGATAAACACACCATGGATCTGCTGTCGAGCGAGTGATCTCGCCCGATGCATCTATGCTGTGAGCGCGCAGGCAGCACTTTGCAGTGCTGCCTGTTGCGTTTATCTTCTGTCACTCTGCATCCAGGCCGGTTTGATGCCGTATGAATAAAGAGAACATTTGCCTGGGAGGAGCGGCTTATTAAACCGCTTTTCGCCAAGGGCCCCTCACTGGGCGTGCGCTTGTTGGTGCTGGTCGTGCTTTCGGTCGCGCTGATGGTGGTCGATGCCCGCTTCACACTGCTCAAGCCAGTGCGTAGCCAGATGTCGCTGGTGCTGATGCAGTCTTACTGGATCACCGACCTGCCGCAGCGGCTATGGCAAGGTGTGGCCAGCCAATTTGGCAGCCGTACCGAACTGGTTGCCGAGAACGAAAAACTCAAGACCGAAAACCTGTTATTGCAGGGTCGCATGCAAAAGCTTGCCGCCCTCACCGAGCAGAACGTTCGGCTGCGCGAGTTGCTCAATTCCTCCGCGCTGGTCAACGAGAAGGTCGAAGTGGCCGAGTTGATCGGCATGGACCCCAACCCCTTCACCCATCGCATCATCATCAATAAAGGTGAGCGCGACGGTGTGGTCCTCGGTCAGCCGGTGCTCGATGCCCGTGGCCTGATGGGCCAGGTGGTCGAGTTGATGCCGTACACCTCCCGTGTGCTGTTGCTGACCGACACCACCCACAGCATTCCCGTGCAGGTGAACCGTAACGGTCTGCGGGCGATTGCCAGCGGCACCGGCAACCCGGAACGTCTGGAGCTGCGTCACGTGGCTGACACCGCCGACATTAAAGAAGGTGATCTGCTGGTCAGCTCCGGCCTCGGCCAGCGGTTCCCGGCGGGTTACCCGGTGGCGACGGTCAAGGAAGTGATCCACGATTCCGGCCAGCCGTTTGCCATCGTCCGTGCCGTGCCGACCGCCGCCTTGAACCGCAGCCGCTATCTGTTGCTGGTGTTCAGCGATGGCCGCACCGCAGAAGAACGCGCCAACGAAGCCGCCCAGGCCCAGGAAGCGCTGGACCAGCATGGCGGCGGGCCGATCATTCCGGCCACGGTGCCGAAACCGATCCCTGCGGTCGTGCCGACGCCGGCCGTTGCTGCGCCGGCCACCACACCAGCCGCCGCAACACCTGCTGCGACGACACCGGCCAAGCCTGCAGCCACGACCCATCCGGCCAAGCCTGTCACCAAGCCGACTGTCGCGAAACCTGCTGCCAAACCGCCTGTCTCTGCACCGGCCACCACTGGGGGAAGAGAATAATGGCGGGTGCTACGTCGTCCCAAAACGGCTGGATCGTCTGGCTGACCTTTGCCATCGGCCTGCTGCTCAGCGTTTCGCCGTTGCCGCAATTCATGGAAATCCTGCGTCCCTTGTGGCTGGCCTTGCTGCTGGCATTCTGGGCGCTGGCCTTGCCGCAGAAAGTCGGCATGGTCACCGCGTGGTGCCTGGGGCTGGCCGAAGACGTGCTCTATGGCACGTTGCTGGGCCAGAATGCGTTGATCCTGACGCTCATCACCTTCCTGGTGCTGTCGCTACAACAACGCCTGCGCATGTTCCCGATGTGGCAGCAGTGCCTGGTGATCCTGGTGATCTTCGGTCTGGCCCAACTGGTTCAGCTATGGCTCAGCGCGTTGACCGGCAATCGTCAGCCAACCCTGGCGCTGGTGTTGCCGGCGCTGGTGAGTGCGTTGCTCTGGCCGTGGATCAGCTTCGGTTTGCGTGGTCTGCGTCGGCGCTACAAGATCAACTAATTCGGTCAGGCATGTGCCCGTACCTCGACAGGGAGATGTCTTGATGGAACAGAAACAGTTGCACCTCGCCTCAGGCTCACCGCGTCGGCGTGAACTGCTCACGCAGATCGGCGTGCCGTTCTCCGCCATCAGTGCGGACATCGATGAAACCCCTTTGCACAACGAAACCCCTTCGGCCTATGTCGAGCGTCTGGCGCGCGGCAAGGCCGAGGCCGGGCGCCGTGCGGTGGTGTCCGACGCAGCGTTTTGCGTATTGGGGGCGGATACCGCCGTGGTGCTGGACGGGAAAATTCTCGGCAAGCCAGTGGACGAAGCCGATGCTTGCGCCATGCTTATGATGTTGTCGGGGCGTGAGCACGAAGTCCTGACGGCGATTGCCGTGCTCGACGGCGAGCGTTGCGAGTCTCGGGTCGTGCGCAGTCGGGTGCGTTTTCGCCCGATCAGCGCCGAGGAAGCGGCAGCCTACTGGGTCAGCGGCGAACCCCGGGACAAGGCCGGCGGCTATGGCATTCAGGGGTTGGGCGCCGTGTTTGTCGCCGGCCTTGATGGCAGCTATTCGGCGGTGGTCGGATTGCCGTTGTGCGAAAGCGCAGAACTGCTCGGCCATTTCGGCATACCCTGTTGGCAAACCTTTAACGCGCGCTAAGCGTCGTACTGACAAGATGCGGCCATTATCGTGAACATGCCTGAACGAGACCCTGCCATGAGTGAAGAGATTCTGATCAATATCACGCCGATGGAATCGCGCGTGGCAGTGGTCGAAAACGGTGTTCTGCAAGAGGTCCATGTCGAGCGCACGCAAAAGCGCGGCATCGTCGGCAACATTTATAAAGGCAAAGTCGTGCGGGTATTGCCGGGTATGCAGGCGGCTTTCGTCGACATCGGCCTGGACCGCGCCGCGTTCATCCACGCTTCGGAAATTTCCTTGCGTGAAGGCCCTGCCGTGGAAAGCATCAGCAGCCTGGTGCACGAAGGCCAGAGCCTGGTGGTGCAAGTCACCAAGGACCCGATCGGCTCCAAAGGCGCGCGCCTGACCACACAATTGTCGATTCCGTCGCGCTATCTGGTGTACATGCCGCGCACCGCCCACGTCGGCATTTCCCTGAAAATCGAAGACGAAGCCGAGCGCGAACGCCTCAAGCAAGTGGTCACCGACTGCGTGGCCAAAGAAGGCATCAAGGAAGCCGGCGGCTTCATTCTGCGCACCGCCGCCGAAGGGGCCGGGGCTGATGAAATCCTCATGGACATCCGCTACCTGCGCCGTCTGTGGGACCAGATCAACGCCCAGATCAAAACCATCGGCGCACCGAGCGTGATCTACGAAGACCTCGGCCTGGCCCTGCGCACCTTGCGTGACCTGGTGAGCCCGAAGATCGAGAAGATCCGCATCGACTCCCGGGAAACCTTCCAGAAAACCACACAGTTCGTCGCCGAACTGATGCCGGAAATCGCTGATCGCCTTGAGCACTACCCCGGCGAGCGGCCGATTTTCGACCTGTACGGCGTCGAAGATGAAATCCAGAAAGCTTTGGAACGCAAGGTGCCGCTCAAGTCCGGCGGCTATCTGGTGGTGGACCCGGCGGAAGCCATGAGCACCATCGACGTCAACACCGGGGCGTTCGTCGGCCATCGGAATCTCGAAGAAACCATCTTCAAGACCAACCTCGAAGCCGCCACCGCCATCGCTCGTCAGCTGCGCCTGCGCAACCTCGGCGGGATCATCATCATCGACTTCATCGACATGGAAGACGAAGAGCACCAGCGTCAGGTGTTGCGCACGCTTGAGAAGCAACTGGAGCGCGATCACGCCAAGACCAACATCATCGGCATCACCGAGTTGGGCCTGGTGCAGATGACCCGCAAGCGCACCCGCGAAAGTCTTGAGCAAGTGCTGTGCGAACCGTGCAGCAGTTGCCAGGGGCGCGGCAAACTGAAGACGCCGGAAACGGTCTGCTACGAAATTTTCCGTGAAATCCTTCGCGAAGCCCGCGCGTATCAGGCGGAAGGCTATCGTGTATTGGCGAATCAGAAAGTGGTCGATCGCTTGCTCGATGAAGAGTCGGGCAACGTTGCCGAACTGGAAGGGTTTATCGGTCGCACCATCCGCTTCCAGGTGGAAACCATGTATTCCCAGGAACAATACGACGTGGTGCTGCTCTGAATCTCCAGGTTTCACCGCGACTAGAACGGCTGGCCTCAGCTTTTTGCAGTATTTTTGCCATGGGAGCCAACTGACATGGACCGTCTGACACGCATTTTGGCCGCACTGACCCGCTGGGGGCTGGGCCTGTGTGCGTTGGTTCTGGTGCTGATGGCGTTGTATGTCAGCCTCGGTCGGGAACTGACGCCGCTGGTGGCCGAATACCGCTCCGACGTCGAAACCAAGGCCAGTGCCGCGCTGGGCATGCCTCTGCAAATCGGCAAGCTGGAAGGCAACTGGAGTGGTTTCGCGCCGATTCTGCTGGCCCACGACGTGACGGTCGGCGCGGGCACCAATGCCCTGCGTCTGGATAACGTGCGCGCCGTGCCAGACCTTTGGGCCAGCCTGTTGGCCCGGGAAGTGCGCATTGCTCACCTGGAACTCAATGGCCTGAAGATCAGCCTCAAGGAAGGCGAGG
Organism: Pseudomonas sp. dw_612; assembly: GCF_018449725.1. GTDB lineage: Bacteria > Pseudomonadota > Gammaproteobacteria > Pseudomonadales > Pseudomonadaceae > Aquipseudomonas. Next base: position 25,960 of record NZ_JAAVVC010000033.1, read on the forward strand.
ACGGCCAATGGGCGCTGGAAGGTTTGCCGGTGCAGCAAGACCAGCCGCTGGACCCGGAGCAATTGCTGAATCGCATGCAAATGGTTGAACAACTGTCGGTGCTCGACAGCCAGATCACCTTGCAACCGGTGGATCATCCTCCGCTGACGTTGACCTATGTCGGCTTCAATCTGAAAACCGGTGCCTCCCGTCAACGACTCGATGCACGTCTGACCCTGCCCGACGGCCAACCAGTTGCCATGAGCCTGCGCACCCGCCTGCGTGCCAGCGCCTGGAAGGATGGCGCGGCCGAGGCTTACCTGAGCCTGCCGCAAAGCGACTGGTCGAAGTGGTTGCCTGGACGCCTGACCCGGCAATGGGATTTCTCCGAGATCAAGGCCGGCGGCGAACTGTGGCTGACCTGGGGCGAAGGTGCTGTGCAAAGCGCGGCGATTCGCCTGAATGCCCCGCAAATCAAGGGTGCCTACGCCGAGCGCAAGCCGATCCAGATCAACAATTTTGCCCTCAACGGCTACTTCCAGCGCAGCGACCAAGGCGCTCTGGTGACCCTCGACTCGCTGTCGATGAACCTGGGCGATACGCGCTGGGAAACCCATCTGCAACTCAAACAAAGCGCCGCTACCGACAAGACCGACGAACTCTGGCACCTGCAAGCCGATCGTCTGGACCTGACGCCGCTGACTCCGCTGCTTAATGCGCTCGGCCCGTTGCCGGAGGGCGTTGCCACCGCTGTCGACAAGCTCAAGGTCACCGGAGCCTTGCGTAACGTACTGATGGATTTTCGGCCCAACGCCACCGACGACACCAAGTTCAGTTTCGCCGCCAACCTGGAGCGGGTCGGCTTCGACGCCTATCGCGGCGCACCGGCGGCGCGAAATGTCAGCGGCAGCATCAGCGGCGACCTCGGGCACGGCGAACTGCGCATGGACAGCAAGGATTTTTCCCTGCACCTGGACCCGATTTTCGCCAAACCATGGCAATACATTCAGGCCAATGCCCGGCTGACCTGGAAGCTCGATAAAGAAGGCTTCACCCTGATCGCGCCGTACCTGAAGGTGCTGGGCGAAGAAGGCAAGATTGCCGGCGACTTCCTGATCCGGCTGCATTTCGACCACACCCAGGAAGACTACATGGACCTGCGGGTCGGTCTGGTGGACGGTGATGGCAAATACACCGCCAAGTACCTGCCGACCGTGCTCAGCCCGGCGCTGGATGAGTGGCTGCGCACGGCGATTCTCAAAGGCGCAGTGGACCAGGGTTTCTTCCAGTATCAAGGCTCGCTGAATCACGGCGCCGAAGACACCGCTCGCAGCATCAGCCTGTTCTTCAAGGTTCACGATGCCGAACTGGCGTTCCAGCCGGGTTGGCCGCACGTCAGCAAAGTCAGTGGCGACGTGTTTATCGAGGACAGCGGTGTGCGGATCCTGGCCAGCAAAGGCCAATTGCTCGACACCCAGGTCAGCGACGTCTACGTCAACATCCCGCATGTGCCTGCCGGGCAAAACGTCCATATGTTCCTGGACGGCGGGTTTGCCGGCGGGTTGGGCGATGGCCTGAAGATTCTGCAGCAAGCACCGATCGGCACCGCAGACACCTTCGCCGGTTGGGAAGGCGAGGGCGATTTGCAGGGCAAGCTCAAACTGGATATCCCGTTGGCCAAAGGCGACTTGCCGAAGATTCTCGTCGACTTCAAGACCAGCAAGGCTCGGCTGAAACTGGCTGAGCCGACCCTGGAGCTGACGCAGCTCAAAGGCGATTTTCGTTTCGACAGCACCAAGGGCTTGAGCGGTCAGAACATCAGCGCGCGGGCCTTCGACAAACCGGTGACTGCGCAGATTTTTGCCGATGGCAGCCCGGGCAAGCTCAATACCCGAGTCGCCGCTTCCGGTCAGGTCGAGGTCAAGAAACTCAGCGACTGGCTCAACGTGACCCAACCGTTGCCAGTGTCTGGCGTGGTCCCTTACCAACTGCAACTGAACCTCAATGGCGCTGACAGTCAGTTGATCGTCAGTTCCAACCTCAAAGGCGTCGCCGTCGATTTGCCCGCGCCGTTCGGCATGGCCGCCGATGTGGGCCGTGACACGGTGTTTCGCATGTCCCTGCAAGGGCCGGAGCGGCGTTATTGGGTCACCTATGGCGACCTGGCAAACTTCACCTTTGCGTCACCGCCCGGCAATTTTGCTGACGGTCGCGGTGAACTGTTCCTCGGCGCCGGCAATGCCGTACTGCCCGCGAACAAGGGACTGCGCGTCAGCGGCGTGCTGTCGGAGCTGGATGTCGGCCCGTGGAAAGAGCTGGTGGACAAATACGCCGGCCAGGATCCGGGCGGCAGTGCCAAGCAGTTGCTCAGCGGCGCGGACTTCAAGGTCGGCAAGCTCAGTGGCATAGGGCCAACGCTCGATCAGGTGTCGGTGCAGTTGAACCGCAAACCGTCGGCCTGGGCGTTGCAGCTCGACAGTCAGCAGGCCAAGGGCAGTGCGACGATCCCCGACGCGAAAGCCGCGCCGATTGCGATCAATCTGCAATACGTGCGTTTGCCGGCACCCGATCCGACCGTGCTGGCCGACGAAAACTCGCCGGACCCGTTGGTCTCCGTGGACCCGACGAAAATCCCGGCGCTGGATATCACGATCAATCAGCTGTTCCAGGGCACTGACCTGGTGGGCGCCTGGTCGCTGAAAGTCCGCCCGACCGGCAAGGGCATCGCCCTTAATACGCTGGACATGGGCCTCAAGGGCATCCTGTTGCAGGGCAGCGGTGGTTGGGAGGGCACGCCGGGCGCCACCAACAGTTGGTACAAAGGCCGGATCAGCGGCAAAAACCTGGCCGATGTGCTCAAGGGCTGGGGCTTTGCGCCGAGCGTCACCAGTGAAGAATTTCATATGGACGTCGACGGTCGTTGGCCCGGCTCGCCGGCGTGGCTGGCCACCAAACGCTTCTCCGGCAGCCTCGATGCTTCGCTGAATAAAGGTCAGTTTGTCGAAGTCGAGGGTAGCGCCCAGGCGTTGCGGGTGTTCGGCCTGCTCAACTTCAACTCCATCGGCCGCCGCTTGCGCCTGGACTTCTCCGATCTGTTTGGCAAAGGCCTGAGTTACGACCGGGTCAAAGGCCTGCTGGTGGCGAGCAACGGCGTTTACGTGACCCGCGAGCCGATCCTGTTGACCGGTCCGTCGAGCAACCTTGAGCTGAACGGCACGCTCGATCTGGTCGGCGATCAGGTCGACGCCAAGTTGCTGGTGACCTTGCCTCTGACCAACAACCTGCCGATTGCCGCCCTGATTGTCGGCGCTCCGGCCATTGGCGGGGCGCTGTTCCTGATCGACAAGTTGATTGGCGACCGCGTGGCGCGCTTCGCCAGCGTCAAATACACCGTCAAAGGCCCATGGAAAGAACCGAAGATCACCCTGGACAAGCCTTTTTGACGTTTTTTTTCAAAAGCCAATCTCCAGACCTATGGAGTAGCATGGCCGTAAGTCCCCTGTAGGAGCTGCCGAAGGCTGCGATCTTTTGATCTTTCAAAAATCAACATCAAAAGATCGCAGCCTGCGGCAGCTCCTACGGGTATGTGTTGATTCCAGATAAGGAAATGGCCATGTCTGTAGCGGTGATTCAAATGGTCAGCCAGAGCGACGTGCTGGCCAATCTGGCCCAGGCCCGTCGCCTGCTTGAACAAGCGGCGAACGCTGGTGCACGGCTGGCGGTGTTGCCGGAAAACTTCGCCGCCATGGGCCGTCGCGACATCGCTGACATTGGCCGCGCCGAAGCCTTGGGCGAAGGCCCGATCCTGCCGTGGTTGAAACAGACCGCCCGTGCCCTCAAGTTATGGATAGTCGCCGGCACGTTGCCGTTGCCGCCGGTGGATCAGCCGACGGCGAAGGTGCACGCCTGCTCGCTGCTGGTGGATGACCAGGGCGAAACCGTTGCACGGTATGACAAGTTGCACCTGTTCGACGTCGACGTGGCGGACAATCGCGGGCGTTACCGTGAATCCGATGACTATGCTTATGGCGGTGGAGTCGTGGTCGCGAACACGCCCGTCGGTCGGGTTGGCCTGACCGTGTGTTATGACCTGCGTTTCCCGGAGCTGTACAGCGAATTACTCGCTGCCGGTGCGGAGCTGATCACCGCGCCGTCGGCCTTCACCGCCGTGACCGGCGCGGCCCATTGGGATGTGCTGATCCGCGCACGGGCCATCGAGACCCAATGTTATGTACTCGCGGCCGCCCAGGGTGGAACTCATCCGGGACCGCGAGAGACCTATGGACATGCCGCCATTGTCGACCCATGGGGCCGCGTGCTGGCGCAACAGGATCAAGGCGAGGCCGTATTGCTGGCCGAACGCGATAGCAGCGAACAGGCGTCCATTAGGGCGCGGATGCCGGTGTCCAGTCACCGGCGCTTTTTCTCGCAGGGCGCCCAGCGACCTGCCTCAGAACGATGAATTTAAGGCGTAAAGCATATGAGCGAGTTGTTGTCCTCAGTCAGTGACCACCTGTTAGCGCCCGGCGGCGTGACGATCGAGAGCCTGCAAAGTGTGCTCGGCGATCTGGCCGGCCCGGGCATCGATGCTGCCGATCTGTATTTCCAGGGCCAGATTTCCGAGTCCTGGGCGCTGGAAGACGGGATCGTCAAGGAAGGCAGCTTCAACCTCGACCAAGGCGTTGGCGTGCGCGCGCAGTCCGGTGAGAAAACCGGTTTCGCCTACAGCAACGCCATCACCCTCGAAGCGCTGGGCGCGGCGGCGCGTGCGGCCCGTTCGATTTCCCGTGCCGGGCAGAACGGCACGGTGCAAGCGTTCACCACCCAGGATGTCGCCCAGTTGTACGGGCCGGACAACCCGCTGGAAGTGATGACCCGCGCCGAGAAAGTCGACCTGCTCAAGCGTATCGACGTCGCGACCCGCGCCCTCGACCCGCGTATCCAGCAAGTCACCGTGAGCATGGCCGGGGTGTGGGAACGCATTCTCGTGGCATCCACCGACGGCAGTCTGGCGGCGGATGTGCGGCCGCTGGTGCGCTTCAACGTCAGCGTGATCGTCGAGCAGAATGGGCGTCGCGAGCGCGGTGGGCATGGCGGCGGCGGTCGTACCGATTACCGTTATTTCCTCAGCGACGACCGCGCCATGGGCTATGCCCGTGAAGCGTTGCGTCAGGCGCTGGTCAACCTGGAAGCCATCCCTGCGCCGGCCGGAACGTTGCCGGTGGTATTGGGTTCGGGCTGGTCCGGTGTGCTGCTGCACGAAGCGGTCGGCCACGGCCTGGAAGGCGACTTCAACCGCAAGGGCAGCTCAGCCTACAGCGGACGCATGGGCGAAATGGTAGCGTCGAAGCTGTGCACCATCGTCGATGACGGCACGTTGGCCGGGCGTCGTGGCTCGCTGAGTGTCGATGACGAAGGCACCCCGACCGAGTGCACCACGCTGATCGAAAACGGCGTACTCAAGGGTTACATGCAGGACAAACTCAACGCGCGCCTGATGGGCGTGGCCCGCACCGGTAACGGTCGTCGTGAATCCTACGCGCATCTGCCGATGCCACGCATGACCAACACTTACATGCTGGCCGGTGAAAGTGATCCGGAAGAAATCATTAAGTCGGTCAAGCGCGGCATCTACTGCGCCAACCTCGGCGGCGGTCAGGTGGACATCACCAGCGGCAAATTCGTGTTCTCCACCAGCGAGGCGTACCTGATCGAAGACGGCAAGATCACCGCCCCGGTCAAAGGCGCGACGTTGATCGGCAACGGGCCGGAAGCCATGAGCAAGGTGTCGATGGTCGGTAACGATCTGGCGCTGGACAGCGGCGTGGGTACGTGCGGGAAGGATGGGCAATCGGTGCCGGTGGGTGTCGGCCAGCCAACGCTGAAAATCGATGCGATCACTGTGGGTGGCACAGGCGCATGAAGAAACGCGTATCCGGCGTAGGAGCTGCCGCAGGCTGCGATCTTTTGACTTTGATCTTTGCAATATCAAAAGCAAGATCAAAAGATCGCAGCCTGCGGCAGCTCCTACACGGGATGCCGATGGACGTTAACGCAGACCGCGTTGAGTCTCGTCCAGCTCACGGATGTACTTGAAGATTTTACGGCTCGATGCCGGTGGCTTGTTGGTCGCCAGTTCGTGCTGGGCCTGACGGATCAGGGAGCGCAACTGTTGACGATCAGCCTCCGGGTAGTCGAGCACGAACTTCTCCAGGACTGCATCGTCGCCCGCGATCAAGCGATCGCGCCAGCGTTCCAGGCCATGGAAACGTTCGTTGTACTGCCGGGTGGAGGCATCGAGTTGATCGAGCAGCGTGAGAATGGCGTCAGTGTCCTGATCGCGCATCAGTTTGCCGATGAACATAAGGTGCCGTTTACGCGCGATATTCGCGGTGTGCTTGGGCGCATCGGCCAGGGCCCGGCGCATAGCGTCGGTCAACGGCAGTTTTGCCAGCAAGTCAGGCTTGAGCGTTGTAAGGCGTTCGCCGAGGTCAACCAGAGCATGCAGCTCGCGTTTAACCTGGGATTTGCTTTTTTCTCCCGTATCGAGGGAGTCGTCGTAAGAATCAACCATGGTGGCCGTCCGCAAAGAAACGCCGCCATGATAACCAGTCGGGGGCCGCTTGTCCGGCCCGGTCGCTCGAAGGCCCCAGCCGAAAGCAGAATTTGAGTGGAGAACAGCATGAGTGCAGTTGAAAGCGTCGGCCCACAAGCGTTGCCGGCACTGCAAGAGCAAGTCGAGCAGATCATCGCTGAAGCCAAGCGCCAGGGCGCCAGCGCCTGTGAAGTCGCGGTGTCGCTGGAGCAGGGCCTGTCCACCTCGGTGCGTCAGCGGGAAGTCGAAACCGTCGAATTCAATCGCGATCAGGGCTTTGGCATCACCTTGTACGTCGGCCAGCGCAAAGGCTCGGCCAGCACGTCGGCCAGCGGTCCGGAGGCGATTCGCGAAACCGTCGCCGCCGCACTGGCCATCGCCAAGCACACTTCGGAAGACGAAGCCTCGGGCTTGGCAGACGCCGCGCTGATGGCCAAGGATCTGCAGGATTTCGACCTGTTCCACGAATGGGACATCACGCCGGAACAAGCCATCGAAATGGCCCTGAGCTGTGAAGCGGCGGCGTTTGCCACCGACAGCCGGATCAAGAACGCCGACGGCACTACCCTCAGCACCCATCAGGGCTGCCGCGTGTACGGCAACAGCCACGGCTTTATCGGCGGTTCCTCCGCGCCCCAGCCCCACCGGCGCTGGGTGTCCACTGCTGGCGGCCCCCGCCCGTTGCTGTCTCGCTGCTGGGTGTGGTCGCATCCTGGAGGGCGCTGTGTTTGGGGGACAGGGCGG
>NZ_JAAVVC010000034.1 GCF_018449725.1 Pseudomonas sp. dw_612
ACGTAACTCTTTGTTTACCAAGGAGTTTCCGTTTCGACTGCGCCGGAAGTGGGGCGAATTATAGACTTCCAGGATCTGCCGTCAACACCTAATTTCACAATTCTGTCATATAGGTCAGAAAAGCCCTGAAAACGCGAAGGCCGGCCCTGACGGGCCGGCCTTCTCCCCCTCTACTTACAAGCTAGGGAACGCGAATTGCGACGCTTCATGGCTCGCCCGTTGCGGCCAGCGCTGGGTGATGGCCTTGCGGCGAGTGTAGAAACGCACGCCATCCGGGCCATACGCATGCAGGTCGCCGAACAGCGAACGCTTCCAGCCACCAAAGCTGTGATAAGCCACTGGCACCGGCAACGGCACGTTAACGCCAACCATGCCGACTTCAATCTCATCGCAGAACAACCGCGCGGCTTCCCCGTCACGGGTGAAGATGCAGGTGCCGTTGCCATACTCGTGATCGTTGATCAGTTGCATCGCCTCTTCCAGGCTGTTGACCCGAACGACGCACAGCACCGGCCCGAAGATCTCTTCTTTATAGATACGCATCTCCGGCGTGACGTTATCAAACAGGCAGCCCCCCAGGAAGAAGCCTTCCTCATGCCCCGCCACACTCAAACCACGACCATCAACCACCAGGGTTGCACCCGAAGAAACACCGTCTTCTATATAGCCACTGACTTTATCCCGAGCCTGACCGGAAACCAGCGGCCCCATGTCCAGACCGCACGACGTACCGGCACCGATTTTCAATGCCTTGATCTGCGGCACCAACTTGGCCACCAGCGCATCCGCCACCTGATCACCGACGCACACGGCCACTGAGATCGCCATGCAACGCTCACCGCAAGAACCATACGCCGCGCCCATCAGGGCGCTGACGGCGTTATCCAGATCCGCATCCGGCATCAACACCGCATGGTTCTTCGCCCCGCCCAGTGCCTGGACGCGTTTACCGCGCCTGGTACCTTCGGCGTAGATGTATTCGGCAATCGGCGTCGAGCCGACAAAGCTCAGCGCCTTGACTTCCGGCGCCTCGATCAGCGCATCCACCGCTGCCTTGTCGCCATGCACCACACTCAGCACACCTTTAGGCAAACCGGCTTCGATCAACAATTGAGCGATCAGCAGGGTGGAACTCGGATCGCGCTCGGACGGCTTGAGGATGAAGCAGTTGCCACAGACGATCGCCAGCGGATACATCCACAGCGGCACCATCGCCGGGAAGTTGAACGGGGTAATCCCCGCTACCACGCCCAACGGCTGGAAGTCCGACCACGCATCGATATTCGGCCCGACGTTACGGCTGTACTCGCCCTTGAGAATTTCCGGCGCCGCGCATGCGAACTCGACGTTCTCGATGCCGCGCTTCAACTCACCCGCCGCATCTTCCAGCGTCTTGCCGTGTTCTTCGCTGATCAGTTGCGCGATACGTGCTTCGTTCTGCTCCAGCAATTGCTTGAAACGGAACATCACTTGCGCACGTTTGGCCGGCGGCGTGTTGCGCCAGGCCGGGAACGCAGCCTTGGCCGAGTCGATGGCTTTCTGAATGGTTTCGCGGCTGGCCAATGGCAGCTTGTGGATAGCCTTGCCGGTCGACGGGTTGAACACGTCGGCCGTACGACCGTCTTCGGTCACCAGTTCGCCATTGATCAAATGCGGGATGAGGCTCATGCAGTACTCCTGAAATTTTGTGCACCGACGCCCATCGAGGGGCGCCCGTTTAACTTTTGCAGGAGCAGAGCTTGCTCGCGATAGCGGTCTCAAGGACCCCATCGCTGGCAAGCCTTGCTCCTACAGGTCATGTCGAATCAGTCGATCTTGTTCAGCACTTCGCCGACCGCGTCGAACAGACGATCAAGGTCTTGCGGCTTGCTGTTGAAGGTTGGCCCGAACTGCAGGGTGTCGCCGCCGAAGCGTACGTAGAACCCGGCCTTCCACAGCGCCATGCCGGCTTCGAACGGACGCACAATCGCGTCGCCGTCACGCGGGGCAATCTGGATCGCACCGGCCAAACCGTAGTTACGGATGTCGAGGATGTTCTTCGTGCCTTTCAGGCCGTGCAGAGCATTTTCGAAATGCGGCGCGACGTCGGCCACGCTCTGCACCAGGTTTTCCTTTTGCAGCAGGTCGAGTGCCGCCAGGCCAGCAGCACAGGCCACCGGGTGCGCGGAATAGGTGTAGCCGTGGGGGAATTCCACCGCGTATTCCGGCGTCGCCTGGTTCATGAAGGTGTGATAGATCTCGGAACTGGCAATCACCGCGCCCATCGGAATCGCGCCGTTGGTGACTTGCTTGGCGATGCACATCAGGTCCGGGGTCACGCCGAAGCTGTCGGCGCCGAACATCGAACCAGTACGGCCAAAACCGGTGATCACTTCGTCGAACACCAGCAGGATGCTGTGCTGGTCGCAGATTTCGCGCAGACGCTTGAGGTAGCCCTCAGGCGGAACCAGTACGCCAGCGGAACCGGCCATAGGTTCTACGAAGACTGCCGCGATGTTCGAAGCATCGTGCAGCTCGATCAGCTTGAGCAGTTCATCCGCCAGGGCGATACCGCCCTCTTTCGGCATGCCACGGGAGTAAGCGTTGCTGGCCAGCAAGGTGTGCGGCAGATGATCGACATCCATCAAACCTTGGCCGAACAGCTTACGGTTGCCGTTCACGCCGCCGAGGCTGGTGCCGGCGATGTTCACGCCGTGATAACCACGGGCACGGCCAATCATCTTGGTCTTGGTGGCCTGGCCTTTCAGACGCCAGTAAGCGCGGACCATTTTCACTGCGGTGTCCGCACACTCGGAACCCGAGTCGGTGAAGAACACGTGGTTCAGATTGCCCGGGGTCAGGTCAGTGATTTTCTCGGCCAACTGGAACGACAACGGATGGCCGTACTGGAAGCCTGGCGAGTAATCGAGGGTGCCCAACTGTTTGGCGACCGCTTCCTGAATTTCCTTGCGTGTGTGACCGGCGCCGCAAGTCCACAGCCCCGAGAGCGAGTCGTAGACCTTGCGCCCCTTGTCATCTATCAGCCAACTGCCCTCGGCGGCGACGATCAGTCGCGGATCGCGCTGGAAATTTCGGTTGGCAGTGTAGGGCATCCAGTGCGCATCAAGCTTGAGCTGGCTGGCCAGGGAAGACGGGGCGTTTTCGGGCAAGTTCATGATTAAAACCTCGCAGGGCAATAAGCGGCGTAGAGATCAAAAGCGTTCTTGCAGCTAAATTGCCACGGGGATAAAGTCGGTGAAATCCAACTCTTCTAACGTTCAGTCAGGCCAGCACTAAACTTATGAGTACTCGACGTCCCGACCCTCTGGCCCAAGTCAGCGACTTTGATATCCGCCTGTTGCGGATCTTCCGCAGTGTCGTGGAGTGCGGCGGCTTCTCCGCGGCGGAATCGGTATTGGGCATCGGCCGCTCAGCCATCAGCCAGCAAATGAGCGACCTGGAACAACGCCTCGGCCTGCGCCTGTGCCAACGCGGTCGGGCCGGGTTTTCCCTGACCGAAGAGGGCCGCGAGGTCTACCACTCGGCATTGCAGTTATTAAGTGCACTGGAAAGTTTCCGCACCGAGGTCAACGGCCTGCACCAGCATTTGCGTGGTGAACTGACCATCGGCCTGACCGACAACCTGGTCACCCTGCCCCACATGCGCATCACCCATGCGTTGGCGCAATTGAAGGAACGCGGGCCGGACGTGCAGATTCAGATCCGCATGATCGCGCCCAATGAAGTCGAACAAGGTGTACTCGATGGGCGCTTGCACGTCGGCGTCGTGCCCCAGGCCAGCGCGTTGTCGGGGCTGGAATATCAACCGCTCTACAGCGAACGTTCGCTGCTGTATTGCGCGGTCGGTCATCCGTTGTTTTATGTCGACGACAAGCAACTGGACGACGAACGCCTGAACAGCCAGGACGCGATCGCCCCGACCTTCCGCCTGCCCGCCGAGATCCAGGCGCATTACCAGGCGCTCAATTGCACCGCCAGCGCCTCCGACCGTGAGGGCATGGCGTTCCTGATTCTGACCGGGCGCTACATCGGTTATCTGCCGGATCACTACGCCAGCCTCTGGGTCCAACAAGGCCGATTGCGCGCGCTCAAACCCACCGTGCGTTTTTATGACCTTAGCCTCGCGTCGGTCACGCGCAAGGGTCGTCGCCCGCATCTGGTGCTGGAAAGCTTTCTGGAAAGCCTGGCGGCCACGCGCTAAACCCGCACAAATCCGTAGGAGCAAAGCTTGCTCGCGATAGCGTCGTGTCAGTCACATCCATGTCGGATATGAACTCGCTATCACGAGCAAGCTTTGCTCCTACGGGTCGTTGGCGCAGAGGTTTTATCGTGTCGGCACTTGTCTCAAACCTGTGGTTGCGCTATCAACGCACTGGTTGCACCCACAGACTATTCCGGAAGTGCCTATGACCTTTGAAGTCCCCGCCCACGGCGGCAAACCTGCCAGCCGCATTCGTCAGAAGAACGAAGAGACGATCCTCAAAGCCGCCGAAGATGAATTCGCCCGACACGGGTTCAAAGGCACCAGCATGAACACCATCGCCCTGAATGCCGGTTTGCCCAAAGCGAACCTGCATTACTACTTCACCAACAAGCTTGGGTTGTACGTGGCGGTACTGAGCAACATCATCGAATTGTGGGACAGCACCTTCAACACCCTGACGGCCGAAGACGATCCGGCCGAAGCGCTGACCCGCTACATTCGCGCCAAAATGGAATTCTCCCGCCGCCAGCCGCAAGCCTCGCGAATTTTCGCCATGGAAGTCATCAGCGGCGGCGAATGTTTGACCGAGTATTTCAACCAGGATTATCGCGCCTGGTTCCAGGGCCGGGCCGCGGTGTTCCAGGCGTGGATCGACGCCGGCAAGATGGACCCGGTCGACCCGGTCAACCTGATCTTCCTGTTGTGGGGCAGCACGCAGCATTACGCCGACTTCGCCACGCAGATCTGCCGGGTCAGCGGGCGCACCAAGCTGACCAAACAAGACATGGAAGATGCCGGCGACAACCTGATCCGCATCATCCTCAAGGGCTGCGGCCTGACACCTGCTATCTAAGTTCCCTATGCCCTTTACCCTCAGCGGTTTTTGCGAATACCGCGAAGAGATTCGCAAAAGCCGCTTCATTACTTTCGCCGGGCCAATCGGCAGCCCGGCCGAAGCCCAGGCGTTCATCGAACAGCACAGCGACCTGAACGCCACGCACAATTGCTGGGCCTGGAAGCTTGGCGACCAGTACCGCAGCAACGACGACGGCGAACCCGGCGGCACCGCTGGCCGGCCGATTTTGGCGGCGATCGAAGCGCAGGATTGCGATCAGGTCGCGGTACTGGTGATTCGCTGGTACGGCGGCATTCAACTCGGCACCGGCGGGTTGGCCCGAGCTTATGGCGGGGGGGCGAACAAGTGCCTGCAAGGCGCGCCAAAGATTGAATTGATCAGTCGGGTGCCGGTGAGCTGTGCCTGTGGGTTTGGCGAGTTGCCGTTGGTGAAGCTGCGGGTGGCGGAACTGGGCGGCTTGGTCGTGGAAGAATCCTTCACCGCTAATGGCGTGGAGTTGCAACTCGCCATCGGCGAGCAGCAGATCGATACCCTGCAATTGCACTTGGCCGACTTAAGTCGCGGACGCATTTTGTTGCAGCGCTAGAAGATCAAAAGATCGCAGCCTTCGGCAGCTCCTACATTGGGATCGCGATCTTCTGTAGGGCTGCCGAAGGCCGCGATCTTTTGGGGCATTCCCAGTTTCACTGCATTCAACACTTGCCCACATCTGCTGTGCACCCGGCTGTGGATAACCTGAGCACATCCCGCTGTAACCCTTCTGTCATGCGGCTTTGCGGGCATTGTTCACTTTTCGTCCAAAACGCCATCAAACATCCTAATTCCACGAAAAAACAAACAGTTAGCTCGGTTTATCACCTTTAGAAGATAGCCGCACAGTGCTTATGCCCGAGTGTCAGGCTTGCGCACAAATACTGTGGAGCAACCTGTGGATAACCCGTTCATGGCTGGCGCAGCCCCATATCCGGCATAGCTTGCAGCCGGCTGCTCGTTTTTTGATCAAATTGCCGTGGGCAAAACCGGAGCCTGAATCAAAAACCTTGCCCTCATGTGGTGCTTGATTCAGCCGCGAAGCAGCTCCAGGCACATCTGTAACGCCCTGAACCGCATGGGTTTACGGAAATCCTGACTCAATGGCCAGAAAATTGCTTTGTCCACAGGCATAACTCCAAGCGACCCGAGCCAGTCATGCCCAACCCCGTGCCGATCCCCGATCAAATCCCGCGCCTGCAATTACGCAACATCAGCAAACGCTATCCCGGTTGCCTGGCCAACGATGCCGTCGACCTGAGCATCGCCCCCGGTGAAATCCACGCCCTGCTCGGCGAAAACGGCGCGGGCAAAAGTACGCTGATGAAGATCATCTACGGCGTCACCCACGCCGATTCCGGCGAGGTTATCTGGCAAGGACAACGGGTGACCCTGCGCAATCCGGCCCAGGCCCGGGGGCTTGGGATCGGCATGGTGTTCCAGCATTTTTCGTTGTTCGAAACCCTGAGCGTGGCGCAGAACATTGCGTTGGCCATGGGCGCGGCGGCCGGCACGCCGAAACAGCTTGAACCAAAGATTCGTGAAGTGTCCCAACGCTACGGCATGGCGCTGGAGCCGGAACGACTTGTCCACAGCCTGTCCATCGGCGAACGCCAGCGCGTGGAAATCATTCGCTGCCTGATGCAGGACATCCGCCTGCTGATTCTCGACGAACCGACGTCGGTGCTGACGCCGCAAGAGGCCGACGAATTGTTTGTCACCCTGCGCCGACTGGCCGCCGAGGGCTGCAGCATTCTGTTTATCAGCCACAAACTCGGTGAAGTCCGGGCGCTGTGCCACAGCGCCACGGTGTTGCGCGGTGGTCGGGTGGCCGGGCATTGCGTGCCGGCCGAATGCTCGGATCAGCAACTGGCGCGGTTGATGGTCGGTGAAGCGGCCGAGTTGATCACCGACTACCCGAAGGTCATCGGTGGTGAGGCATTTTTGAAGGTCCGCAGGTTGTCCTGGCACAACCCGGATCCGTTCGGTTGCTCGCTCAAAGACCTCAATCTCGAAGTGCGCAGCGGTGAAATCGTCGGCATCGCCGGGGTCGCGGGCAATGGCCAGGATGAGTTGCTGGCGTTGCTCAGCGGAGAGGAACGGCTGAACCGCAATGAGGCGCAAACCATCAGTTTCGCCGGCCACGCAGTCGCTCATTTGCGCCCCGATGCCCGGCGCAAACTCGGCTTGGCCTTCGTGCCCGCCGAACGCCTGGGTCACGGCGCCGTGCCGGAACTGAGTCTGGCCGACAACGCCCTGCTCACGGCGTTTCAACAAGGGTTGGTGAGCCAGGGCCTGATTCAGCGCGGCAAAGTCGAGGCGCTGGCTGAAGAGATCATCCGCCGCTTCGGGGTGAAGACGCCCGACACCCAAACCCCGGCCCGCAGCCTGTCCGGCGGCAATCTGCAGAAGTTCATCCTGGGCCGGGAAATCCTCCAGCAACCGAAACTGCTGGTGGCCGCGCACCCGACCTGGGGCGTGGACGTCGGCGCCGCCGCAACCATTCACCGCGCGCTGATTGCTCTGCGCGATGCCGGCGCGGCGATCCTGGTGATCTCCGAAGACCTCGATGAACTGTTCCAGATTGGCGACCGCCTCGGCGCCTTGTGCAGCGGTCGACTGTCGCCGCTCCAGGCCACCGTCGATACCCGGTTGACCGACGTCGGCGGCTGGATGGCCGGCCAGTTCGACACGCCTCAATCACCCGAATCTGCAACGCTTTAACGGAGTTTCACATGCTGCTTTCTCTCGAACCCCGTGGCCAGCAATCGCGCCTGATGTTGTGGTGCTCGCCATTGCTGGCGGCGGTGCTGACCCTGGGCTGCGGCTCACTACTATTTATCGCACTGGGTCACGACCCGTTGCTGACGTTGCACACGTTGTTGATTGCACCGATCAGCGACTTGTACGGCGTCTCCGAATTGCTGGTCAAAGCCCTGCCGATTCTGCTGTGTGCGTTGGGCCTGGCGGTGGCGTATCAGGCGCGGATCTGGAACATCGGTGCCGAAGGCCAATTGCTGCTCGGCGCCCTGGCTGGCAGTGCGCTGGCGGTGAATATCATCGACATGCAAAGTCGCTGGGCGCTGGTGTTCATTCTGCTGACCGGCACCGCGGCTGGCGCGGCGTGGGCCGGGCTAACGGCATGGTTGCGCACGCGCTTCAATGCCAACGAAATCCTCACCAGCATCATGCTCAATTACATCGCCCTGAACCTGCTGCTGTTCTGCGTGCACGGACCGTTGAAAGACCCGGCCGGGTTCAACTTCCCAGAGTCGGCAATGTTCGGGGATGCCAGTCGTTTGCCGCTGTTGATGGAGGACGGTCGCGTGCATGCCGGGGTGTATTTCGCCCTGCTCGCGCTGGTCGCGGTGTGGGTGTTGTTGCAGAAAAGCTTTGTCGGATTCCAGATCAAAGTACTTGGGCTGGACAAGCGCGCCGCAGGGTTTGTCGGCTTTCGCGAAAAGCGCCTGATCTGGCTGGCGCTGTTGATCAGCGGCGGCTTGGCGGGGTTGGCCGGAGTTTGCGAAGTCACCGGGCCCATCGGCCAACTGGTGCCGCAAGTCTCGCCGGGGTACGGCTATGCGGCGATCACCGTGGCGTTTCTCGGGCGACTGAATCCCATCGGAATTCTGTTTTCCAGCCTGTTGATGGCGCTGCTGTACATCGGCGGCGAGAGCGCGCAGATGAGCATGAACCTCCCGCAAGCGATCACTCAATTGTTCCAGGGAATGATGCTGTTTTTCCTGCTGGCCAGTGATGTGCTGATTCTCTATCGACCGCGTTTGAATGTGCGCTGGGCCCGCCGCGCGCCCGCCACCGCCGTAACCGCAGGAGCGCTGTGATGGATATCGATCTGCTGAGCAATATTTTCTACGCCATGGTCCGCTGCGGTACCCCGTTGCTGCTGGTGGCGCTGGGCGAGCTGATCTGCGAGAAGAGCGGCGTCCTCAACCTGGGCCAGGAAGGCATGATGCTGTTTGGCGCGGTGATTGGTTTTATAGTCGCGCTGAACAGCGGCAACCTGTGGCTCGGCGTGTTTCTGGCGATGTTGGCCGGGATGCTGCTGTCTTCGCTGTTCGCCTTGGTGGCGCTGGTGTTCAACGCCAATCAAGTGGCCACCGGGCTGGCGCTGACCATTTTCGGCGTGGGGCTGTCGACCTTCGTCGGTGCGGCGTGGGTCGGTAAACCGCTGGCAGGTTTTGAGCCAGTGGCGCTTCCGTATCTGAGTGAGATTCCGCTGATCGGGCGCATGCTGTTTGCCCAGGATTTGCTGGTGTATCTGTCGTTCGCGTTGTTTGCGCTGGTGGCGTGGGTGATTCTGAAAAGTCGCGTGGGTTTGATCATTCAAGCCGTCGGGGAAAACCCGGATGCCGCCAGTGCCATGGGCTTGCCGGTGCTCGGTGTGCGTACCTTGGCGGTGTTGTTTGGCGGGGCGATGGCCGGGTTGGCCGGGGCCTATTTGTCCCTGGCCTATACGCCGATGTGGGCCGAGAACATGAGCGCCGGGCGCGGCTGGATTGCCTTGGCGCTGGTGGTGTTTGCCAGTTGGCGGGTGTGGCGATTGCTGCTTGGCGCGTATCTGTTCGGGCTCGCCAGCATCCTGCACCTGGTGGCGCAGGGGTTGGGGCTGGCGATTCCGTCCAGTTTGTTGGCGATGCTGCCGTATGTCGCGACCATTGTGGTGCTGGTGTTGCTGTCCCGGGATGCGCTGCGCACGCGGTTGTATGCGCCGGTTTCGTTGGGGCAGCCTTGGCAGGGTGGGCACTAGCGGTGACCGAACGGGCCTCTTCGCGAGCAAGCCCGCTCCCACATTAGGCCGAGTCGAGCCTGGTTTTTGTGATCAACACAAATCTACTGTGGGAGCGGGCTTGCTCGCGAAAGCGCCCGAACCGGCAACACCTGAACCAAGCCCCACATCACTTCAAAGAACAAGAAAATCACCAACAACGAACTGGCGCCGTGGACCAAGGCATAGAGCTGCCAAGCCGCAAACAAAAACCGCCCCACCGCGTCATACCGCCCGTAAATCGGCTGCGGATCCCGAATCCGCAACACTGCCCAAACACACAATCGACCCCAACAGATTCGCCATCATCATGTGCATCGGCTCAAACGCCGGCAGCTCACCGGGCAGGTTCAATGTCTGGCTCAGGCTCGACAGCAATCCATGCAAAGCGGCAAAACTCCACGGCGTGACAAACGCCGCTGTCACGATCAGGTCGTACCAGGCACTGCCGCGCACCACTCGGCGATATTGCGTTGAAGTCCACATCGGCGTTGCTCCATAAAATCAGGGAGCAACAAGGCTAAAGCCTGGAGTATGCTCCAGGGTCAAGCCCCTTCGAGACGTCATGATGCGCATCGGTGAATTAGCCCAGGCCAGCGCCGTCAGCCGCGACACGCTGCGCTTCTACGAGCAGCGCGGGTTGATCGCGGCGCAACGCAGCGCCAACGGTTATCGCGACTATCCGGCGGACATGGTGCAACTGGTGCTGTACATCAAGACCGCTCAACGGCTGGGCTTTACCCTTGGCGAAATCGGCAACAGCGTCGCCGCGTTGTGGCAGTCGCCCGACCCGGACAGCGCCGTCACGCAGTTGCTGCAAGACAAGCTCACGCTGATCGAAACCCGCATGAATGAACTCGGCGCGTTGCGCAGTGAATTGCAGCAACGTCTCGGTCAGCGTTGTCCCTTAAATCCGTGATTCTCATTTATCAAGGAAGCCCATCATGTCCACGGCAAAAACCGCACTCATCATCGGCGCCTCCCGGGGCCTGGGCCTCGGCCTGGTGAAAACCCTGCTGGCCGATGGCTGGCAAGTCACCGCCACCGTGCGCAACCCGCAGAACGCCGAGGCGCTGCAAGCGTTGGGCAAGGTCCGAATTGAAAAACTCGACATGGATGATCAGCAAGCCGTCATCGCTTTGAGCCAACAACTCAAAGGCGAAGTGTTTGACCTGCTGTTCGTGAATGCCGGGGTCAAAGGTCCGGACGTCCAGACGCCCGGTGGTGCGACGCTGGCCGAAGTCGGGCAACTGTTTTTCACCAACGCCGTGGCGCCGATCAACCTGGCCCAGCGTTTTGTCGGGCAGATTCGGGATGGCAGTGGCGTGCTGGCCTTCATGAGTTCGGTACTGGGCAGCGTGACCATGCCCGACGCGCCGGAACTGGCGTTGTACAAGGCCAGCAAAGCGGCGCTGAACTCTATGACCAACAGCTTTGTCACGCAGTTGGGCGAGCAGAAACTGACGGTGCTGTCGCTGCATCCGGGTTGGGTGAAGACCGACATGGGCGGTGACGGTGCAGACATTGATATCGAAACCAGTACCCGTGGGTTGGTGGATCAGGTGAACGCGTATACCGGCAAGGGCGGGCATCACTTCGTGAACTACAAGGGTGAAACGATTCCCTGGTAAACGCTGTAGATCCCTATGTGGGAGCGGGCTTGCTCGCGAAGGCGGTGTATCAGTCGCCATCTATGTTGAATGACGCACCGCATTCGCGAGCAAGCCCGCTCCCACAGGAGGCCGTATTCCACAGATGGTTTTGCGTCGTCTGGTCGGGGCGGGCTTGCCCGCAACGCCAATTTGTTTGAAACTCCGCACCTCGTCCCTCGCGGCGACCCTGGATCAGCAGACAGGGTAATCACTGAGCTGGCTAACCTGAACCCACTTTCAGAGGAGCCGGCCAACATGCCTGCGACCCGTACCTGGTTAAAAAATCCCCTCGCCATCTTCACTGCCAATGGCCTCGATGCCCGTGGCGGCCTGGTGCTGCAAGACGGTTTGATCGTCGAAGTGCTCGCCGCTGGCCAGCAGCCGGCCACGCCCTGCAATGAAGTCTTCGATGCCCGTGAGCATGTGATTCTGCCGGGGCTGATCAACACCCATCACCATTTCTACCAAACCCTGACCCGCGCCTGGGCGCCGGTGGTCAATCAGCCGTTGTTCCCGTGGCTGAAAACCCTGTACCCGGTCTGGGCCCGCCTCACCCCGGAAAAACTGGCCCTCGCCACTAAAGTCGCGCTGGCCGAGCTGCTGCTGTCCGGTTGCACCACGGCGGCCGATCACCATTACCTGTTTCCGGAAGGCCTGGAAAATGCGATCGACGTGCAAGTCGAGAGCGTTCGCGAACTGGGCATGCGCGCCATGCTCACGCGCGGTTCCATGAGCCTCGGCGAAAAGGACGGCGGCCTGCCGCCACAGCAAACCGTGCAGGAAGGCGAAGTGATCCTCGCCGACAGCCAGCGCTTGATTGCCGAGTACCACGAGCGTGGCGACGGTGCGCAAATCCAGATCGCCCTGGCGCCGTGCTCGCCGTTCTCGGTAACCCCGGAAATCATGTCCGCCAGCGCCGAACTGGCGAACAAACTCGACGTGCGCCTGCACACCCACCTGGCGGAAACCCTCGACGAAGAAGACTTCTGCCTGCAACGCTTCGGCCTGCGCACCGTGGATTACCTGGACAGCGTCGGCTGGCTCGGCCCGCGCACCTGGCTGGCCCACGGCATCCATTTCAACCCGGACGAAATCGCCCGCCTCGGCGCGGCGGGCACCGGCATCTGCCATTGCCCAAGCTCGAACATGCGGCTTGCGTCCGGCATCTGCCCGACGCTGGATCTGACGGCGGCGGGTGCGCTGCTGGGTCTGGGCGTGGACGGTTCGGCGTCCAACGATGCATCGAACATGATGCTCGAAACCCGGCAGGCGCTGTACATCCAGCGTCTACGTTATGGCGCCGAGAAGATCACCCCGGAATTGGTCCTGGGTTGGGCGACCAAGGGCTCGGCGAGTCTACTCGGGCGTACCGATATCGGTGAACTGGCGGTGGGCAAACAGGCGGATCTGGCGTTGTTCAAACTCGATGAGCTGCGGTTCTCGGGCAGTCATGATCCGGTGTCGGCGTTGCTGCTGTGCGGGGCGGATCGCGCGGATCGAGTGATGATCGGCGGCAAGTGGCGGGTGATTGATGGGCAGGTTGAAGGGCTGGATCTGAAGGGGTTGATTGCGGATCACAGCCAGGCGGCTCGGCAACTGATCGCCGGTACCTGACACAACACCGATTAAAACTGTGGGAGCGGGCTTGCTCGCGAATGCGGTGTATCAGTCGACATTTCTGTTGCTGACACTCCGCCTTCGCGAGCAAGCCCGCTCCCACATTGGTTTTGTGGTGGGTTCAAAGACCGAGCAGCGACAACATGATGAACGTCGCAAACAGCACAAAGTGCGTCATGCCCTCGATGGCATTGGTTTCCCCGTCATTCAGGTTGATCGCGCTGACGATCAACGTCAGAAAAATCATCACTGTCTGCACCGGCGTCATCGCCATTTGAAACGGCTGCCCGGTGTAGAGCGCCATGGCTTCCATCACCGGCACCGTCAGAATCACTGTCGACAGCGACGCGCCCATGGCGATGTTCACCACGGACTGCATGCGGTTGGCCAGCGCTGCGCGCAATGCGGTCAGAATCTCCGGTGCGGCGGAAATCGCCGCCACCAGGATCGCCGTGATCACCGGCGGAGCACCCGTGCCTTCCAGGCCCAGATCGAGGGTCTTGGACATCACTTCGGCCAAGGCACCGATCACCACCACGCCAAACACCAGCGTCGCGATGCTGAGCGTCACGTTGACCGGCTCCGGTGCTTCTTCCGGGACTTTCTTGCGGCGTTTTTCCGGGTAGCTGTAGCTGAAGAAATAACTGTGCGGCCCGACCTGCATGCGCAGGAACAAGGTGTAGAGCACGACCATCGCGCCAATGGTGAACGCCGAATACACCTTCCAGTTAGCTTCGGGAATAAACTCCGGCACGACCATGGACACGCCCATGGCGGTGAGGATCATCACGCTATAGCTACGCGCCGAATCGTCGTTGTAGGACTGTTCGCCATGCTTGATCCCGCCCATCAACGCGGCCAGGCCGAGGATGCCGTTGATGTCGAGCATCACCGCTGAGTAAATCGTGTCGCGCACCAGGGTCGGCGAGGCTTCGTTGCTCATCATGATGGCTAATATCACCACTTCCACCAGCACCGCGGCCAAAGTCAGGATCATCGTGCCGTAGGGGTCGCCGACCTTTTCCGCGAGCAGTTCAGCGTGATGGGCCACGCGCATCGATGCGGCGACGATGAAGGCGATCAGCACCAACCCGGCGGCCAGTGCGATGGGCTGGCCGTTGTGCAGCATCCACGGCTCCAGCGGATACGCGACGACGGCGGCGATCAGGGCCAGCAGCAGAAACTTTTCTTGCTTGAGGAGTGTGAGCATTGCGGGCCTTTTGCACAGTGGAGCGGAATCAGAGTGATGAGCTACTGACTGCGGGGCGGCGCTAACGTTTCGTTACACCTTAGCGCACCAGTGGATGGCAGCAGCGCCAGTCCATGCACTTTTATCGGCCTCAAGGGCCTCATCGCGAGCAAGCTCGCTCCCACAGGGGGACGCGATCCAATGTGGGAGCGAGCTTGCTCGCGATGGCCGCGACACGGTTTCGAATTTATTGTTGTCCTGTTGGTCAGCAATTTGCATTGACCTCGCCAACCTCAAAACAAAATGGAGTTCGAGTTCATGCATAAACGTCCGTTGAAGAAGCTGTTGTGCGCCGTTACCGCGGCCATCGGTCTGAGCGCCAGCCTGACCGCGAGTGCCGCCGACCCGCTGAAAGTCGGCTTCGTCTATATCGGCCCGATCGGTGACCACGGCTGGACGTATCAGCATGAACAGGGACGCAAAGCGCTGGCCGAAAAATTCGGTTCGCAGATCACCACCAACTATGTGGAAAACGTCGCCGAAGGTGCCGACGCCGAGCGGGTGATCCGCAACATGGCCAAGGATAACTACGACCTGATCTTCACCACGTCTTTCGGCTACATGAACCCGACACTGAAAGTCGCCAAGCAATTTCCCAAGGTGACTTTCGAGCACGCCACCGGCTACAAACAGGACAAGAACCTCGGCACCTACCTGGCGCGCACGTATGAAGGGCGCTACGTCGGCGGTTTCCTCGCGGCGAAGATGACCAAGACCAAGAAGATCGGCTACGTCGCCTCGTTTCCAATCCCGGAAGTGATCCGCGACATCAACGCCATTCAACTGGCCCTGAACAAATACAACCCGGGCACCGAGATCAAAGTGGTGTGGGTCAACTCGTGGTTCGATCCGGGCAAGGAAGCCGATGCTGCCAACGCACTGATCGACCAGGGCGTGGACGTGGTGTTCCAGCACACCGACAGCCCCGCGCCGATCCAGGCCGCCGAACGTCGCGGCGTGTATGCCGTGGGCTACGCTTCGGACATGGCGCACTTCGGACCAAAAGCCGTGCTGACGTCCATCGTCAACGACTGGGGCCCGCACTACATCCAGGCGACCCAGAGCGTGCTCGACCATACGTGGAAATCCCAGGACTACTGGGGCGGTTTGAAAGAAGGCACGGTTGAATTGCCGATCAGCGACCTGGTGCCGGCACCGGTGAAGGCCGAAGCCGAGCAGATCATCGCCGACATCAAGAACGGCACGCTGCACCCATTCACCGGGCCGATCAAGGATCAGGCGGGCGTCGTGAAAATTGCGGAGGGGGCGACGGCGAGCAATGCGGAACTGGCGTCGATGAACTACTACGTGGAAGGCATGAAGGCCGATATTCCGAAGTAATTACCGAGCCCCACACACAATTCCCCTGTGGGAGCGGGCTTGCTCGCGAAGAGGGAGTGTCAGTCGACATTTTTGTAGCTGACACACCGCTTTCGCGAGCAAGCCCGCTCCCACAATTGATCTTCAGCGTTTTTGAGGACTGCGCATGAACCAGCTCCCCATCATCGACATCGCCCCGCTCTACACCGACGACACACACGCCTGGCAATCCATCGCCACGCAAATCGACCACGCCTGCCGCGACTGGGGCTTTTTCTATATCAAGGGCCACCCGATCAGCGCCGCTCGCATCGAAGCTGTGCTCGACCACGCCCAACGCTTCTTCGCCCTGCCCACCGCCGAAAAGCTCAAGATCGACATCACCCAAACCACCCACCATCGCGGCTACGGCGCTATCGCCACTGAACAACTGGACCCGAGCAAACCCAGCGACCTGAAAGAAACCTTCGACATGGGCCTGCACCTGCCGGCCGATCACCCGGACGTACTGGCGAACAAACCGCTGCGCGGCTCCAACCGTCATCCATCGATGCCCGGTTGGGAAGCGCTGATGGAGCAACATTACGTCGACATGCAGGCCCTCGCCCAAACCCTGCTGCGGGCCATGACCCTGGCACTCAACATCGAGCGCGACTTTTTCGACACTCGCTTCAATGAACCCGTCAGCGTGCTGCGGATGATTCATTACCCGCCGCGCCACACCGCCATTTCCGCAGAACAGCAAGGCGCCGGGGCCCACACCGATTACGGCTGCATCACCCTGCTCTACCAGGACACGGCCGGTGGCCTGCAAGTGCGCAACGTGAACGGCGACTGGATCGACGCGCCACCCATGGATGGCACCTTCGTGGTCAACCTCGGCGACATGATGGCGCGCTGGAGCAACGACCGTTATCGGTCGACGCCACACCGTGTCATCAGCCCGTTGGGGGTGGACCGTTACTCGATGCCGTTTTTCGCCGAACCGCACCCGGACACGCCCATCGAATGCCTGCCTGGTTGCCAGGATGCCGCGCACCCGGCGAAATATCCCACGACCACCTGCGCCGAATTCCTGCTCTCGCGTTTCGCCGATACCTACGCCTATCGGCGGGAGCTGGAAAAGATTTGATCAACCGTCTGGTCAGGTTTTACCAATTGTTGCAGCGAGCATCTGTAGAATGCCGTCATTGCACCTGATGAGAATTCGAACATGTACGACTGGCTGAACGCCCTGCCCAAGGCAGAACTGCACTTGCACCTGGAAGGCTCGCTGGAGCCCGAGTTGCTGTTTGCCCTGGCCGAACGCAACAAGATTGCCCTGCCGTGGGACGACGTCGAAACCCTGCGCAAGGCGTATGCCTTCAACAACCTGCAAGAGTTTCTCGACCTGTATTACAAGGGCGCCGACGTGTTGCGCACCTCCCAGGATTTCTACGACCTGACCTGGGCCTACCTGTTGCGTTGCAAGGCGCAGAACGTGATTCACACCGAACCGTTCTTCGACCCGCAGACCCACACCGACCGTGGCGTGCCCTTTGAAGTGGTGCTCAACGGTATTGCGGCCGCGTTGAAAGATGGCGAGCAACAACTGGGCATCACCAGCGGTTTGATCCTGAGCTTCCTGCGCCATTTGAGCGAAGACGAAGCGCAGAAAACCCTCGACCAGGCGCTGCCGTTCCGCGATGCGTTTGTCGCTGTCGGCCTGGACAGTTCAGAGATGGGTCACCCGCCGAGCAAGTTCCAGCGTGTGTTTGATCGTGCCCGTCACGAAGGCTTCCTGACCGTGGCCCACGCTGGTGAAGAAGGCCCGCCGGAATACATCTGGGAAGCCATCGATCTGCTGAAAATCCAGCGCATCGACCATGGCGTGCGCGCCATCGAAGACGAGCGTCTGATGCAGCGGATCATCGACGAACAGATCCCGCTGACCGTGTGCCCGTTGTCCAACACCAAACTCTGCGTATTCGATCACATGTCCCAGCACAACATCCTCGACATGCTGGAGCGTGGCGTCAAAGTCACGGTGAACTCGGATGACCCGGCGTACTTCGGCGGTTACGTCACCGAGAACTTCCATGCGCTGTATACCGATTTGGGCATGACCCAGGATCAGGCCAAGCGATTGGCGCAAAACAGTCTGGATGCGCGGTTGGTCAAGCCATAAGTCTCACCGCATAACCTAATGTGGGAGCGGGCTTGCTCGCGAATGCGGTGTGTCAGCTACAGAAATGTCGACTGACCCACCGCATTCGCGAGCAAGCCCGCTCCCACAGGGTTTTGTGTTTAGCCAATGGCTACCGGTTCAGTCAGCTCTTCCAACGTCTTGCCCCGCGTTTCCATCCCGAACACCCACACCACCCCCGCCGCAATCGCAAAGCACATCGCCCCCAACGCGAACACCCCGCCCTGCCCGGTAATCGGGAACACCAGCCCGGTCACCAACGGCCCGAGTAGCGAACCGACGCGCCCGATTGCCGAGGCAAATCCCGAGCCCGTGGCCCGTGCCGAGGTCGGGTACAGCTCTGGGGTGTAGGTGTAGAGCACGGCCCACATGCCGAACAGGAAGAATTGCATCAGCAGGCCCGAGGTGATCAACAGGCCGACGTTGCCGCCAAACACCGCACTCTGACCATAAAGAAATGCCATCACCCCGCCGCCCAGCAACGTCACGATGCACACCGGTTTACGTCCCCAACGCTCCACCAGCCAGGCAGCCATCAGGAACCCGGGAATCCCGCCGAGGGAAATCAGCACCGTGTAATACACCGACTGCGTCACGGCAAAACCCGACTGTTGCAGCAAGGCGCTGAGCCACGAGGTCAGGCCATAGAAACCGAGCAAGGCGAAGAACCAGACACTCCAGATCATCATCGTGCGCTGGCGGTACAGCGGCGACCAGATCTGCTGCAGCGCGGAAAAGAAAGTGCCCGGTGTGCTCGCCATTCGCGGCAAGCGAATCGGCGCGGGAAGATCAGAGCGCCCCAAGGATCGGCGCACCTGTTCTTCAATGCCTAGCAATACCTTGTCCGCCGCATCATGCCGCCCGGCCTGTTCCAGCCAGCGCGGCGACTCGGGAATGAAGAAGCGAATCGCCAGGACAAACACCGCCGGCACCGCCAACACCAGAAAGATGTCGCGCCAGCCGATCACCGGCAGCAGGAAGTACGACAGCACCCCGGCCGCCACGAAACCCAGCGGCCAGAAGCCGTCCATCAACGCGATATAACGCCCGCGTTTTTTGGCCGGAATAAGCTCCGAGAGCATCGACTGCGCAATCGGAAACTCCATGCCCATGCCGATCCCCAACAGGACGCGGAACATCGTCAGGGTTTCCACGTTCTGCGCCGTCGAGCACAAGTAACTGGCGATGCCCCACAACACGATGCTCCACTGGAACACCGGTTTGCGCCCAAAGCGGTCGGCCAGCATGCCGGACAAGGACGCCCCCAGCACCATGCCAAAAAAGCTCGAACTGGCCAGCAATCCGGCCTGGGCACTGCTCAGGCCAAACTCGGTTTTGATCGAGCCGAGCAGGAAAGTCATCATCGCCAAGTCCATGGAGTCGAAGAAAAACGCCAGGGCAATGATGATGAAAATGATGCGGTGATAGCCGCTGATGGGCAGCCGTTCCAAGCGTTCTGCTGCGCTGAATCCTTTTAATTCCATGCCACACCCCCCGTCCGAAAGTCCCCGGATCGAGTGTGCGCGATAGCGGCTGGGGGTTATTGCTGGATGCGACCTGCCCGCAACCCTGAACGACGCCCGAGACCTCAGACGTCGGTCTCGACGCGCCTACAACGCCATTTCCAGCTCGGTTTCCTTGGCGAAGCGATGAACTTCACGCTGCCCGGTCGTGGTGATCTGCAAGGCCCGGGAATCGTTGGGCAGGGCCAACCAGCCGGACTGCATGAACAACTGCAGCAACGCCGCGCCCAGTGAACCACCCAAATGCGGACGCCGCTCACTCCAGTCAGGGCAGGCGCAGGCAATTTGCGCATTACGGTGGGCCAGGGCCTGGATGAACACCCCGCGGCTGGCCAGTTGCTTGGCACCCTTGTGGGTGACGACGACCCGCTGATCGAACTGCTCGATCCAGCCGGCATCCAGCAAACGCTGGTACAGGTCGGCGGCCAGCGTACCGCCCAAATGGTCGTCGCAGAGCCGCGCCTGCAACAACGACGACGGCGCCGCCTGGCGTTTGCCCAAGAGGTTGCCGCGCTTGATCGTCTCTGGAATCTCCCGTGGCGTGCTGGCCAGGGTGGCACTCGCCAGCGCCTCCACTGCCGCGCCAATTTCGGGGGCCGCCAGGCGGAAGAATCTTTTCCGTCCGCGCTCTTCAACTTTCAACAGACCTCCGGCGGACAAACGCCCCAGGTGTGCACTGGCCGAAGATGGCGACAGCCCGGCCAGCAAGGCCAGCTCTTCGGTTTGCCGCGCCGAGCCATCCATCAAGGCCCACATCATTGCGCTGCGCTTGGGGTCAGCCAACAACGTGGCGATCTGGCTGATGCAAGGTGCATGTTCCATGTATTCACTCCCTGTTGAATCGTATCGTCTACTGCTCACAGACATCTTGACCAGTAATGTGTCGTCGGCCAAGACGCGAAAACCGCCATGAGCCCGGTCAGGCAAGTCACCCACACCCCGTGTTCTGTCGAGCCACCCGCGCCGGCTCCCGGCAAGGACGACTGGATTGTGAACGCGTCCGCGCCGGTGCGACGGTGCAGGCATAAAGCGGGCGCTAGTATAAGCGGGTTGACCGCCGGATCCTGCCCTTGGGAGGCCGCGGGTGGTGATAGTTCCTGACAGAAATTTCGCTATTTGCCTGCGACTATTGATCAGCACCCGGTAACGACGGAAATTGACTACTCAATTGCGCGCATCGGCTGGCGAGCATTTCCCGCAAAAGGTTCACCGGCTTACTCAATTGTGCGCGATGGGCGCACAGCAAATTCAGCGGTGCGCGCTCGCACAACAACTCCGGCAGCAGCACTTTCAAGCGACCGGCCAGCA
The DNA here is from genome assembly GCF_018449725.1 of Pseudomonas sp. dw_612. GTDB lineage: Bacteria > Pseudomonadota > Gammaproteobacteria > Pseudomonadales > Pseudomonadaceae > Aquipseudomonas. The sequence continues at coordinate 20,731 of NZ_JAAVVC010000034.1, forward strand.
CATCGGCGCCTACATCGAGCCAGGACTTGTAGGCAATGCCGGCCCCCGCCACGGCCCACAGGCGCACCACATCGGCGTCATCGCTGAAACGGTCACCGCTGACCGTCAGGCCGACTTCGCGCTTGCCATCGTGGAAACTCCAGTGATCGTGAACCCGGCTGCCAAGCATAAACAGCAGGCAATTGTGCTGCGCCAGTTGCTCCAGTTGCCGGGGTTCGCCATGCCGGGCCAGGTAAGCGGGGGATGCACAGAGTACGCGGCGGTTCTGCGGGGCGATGGGCAGCGCTACCAGGCTTGAGTCCTCCGGTTCGCCGTACCGCAGGGCGATGTCCACCGGTTGGCGAAACAGGTCGGCGATGCGATCCCCCAACAACAAACGCACAGTCAGTTTCGGATGCTCACGCTGAAACTCGTCCAGCCACGGCAACAGCAGGTTGCGACCAAAGTCCGAAGGCGCCGACAGTTGCAGCACACCGCTGACCTGATCCTGACCGCTGGCCAGCAAACGCCGGCCCTCATCCAGATTGCTCAGGGCCGCCCGAGCGTATTCCAGAAAACCCTCGCCTTCGGCGGTCAGGCGCAGGCTGCGGGTGGAGCGGGCCAGCAATCGTGCGCCGAGTTGCTGTTCAATCCGCTTGAGCGCCGCACTGGCCACAGCCGCCGACATGTCCATCACCCGTGCCGCCGCCGACAGGCTGCCCAGATCCGCCGCCCGGACAAACAACTGCAAGTCATCGAAACGCAGCATTCTCAGCCTCGATTATCAAAAAAATATTGAAAGAGACTGCTCTTTTAGCGGGTTTTATCTTGCCGGGAAATAGCCAATCATCTGTCCCATCGAAATCACTCAGCGTCAGGAGTCGAACATGTCCCAGCCGTTTACCGCCATTGCCACCCTCATCGCCAAACCCGGCCAGCAGGATGCCCTCGAACAGCACCTGCGGGCGCTGCTGGAACCCACCCGCGCCGAGGCCGGTTGCGGTCAATACGATTTGCACCAGGACCTGGCCAACCCTTTGGCTTTCTACATGATCGAACAATGGAGCAGCGACGAAGCCCTGCAAGCCCACGACGCCAGCGCCCACATCCAGAACTTCCGCGCCAAGGCCGGTGACTTTCTCGAACACTTCGACCTCAAGCGCTTGCGCACCCTGGCCTGATTTCTTCCTTTATTACGACGGAGCCCCTTTTATGAAAGCGATTGCCTACTACGCCTCCCTGCCGATCAGCGACGCCAAATCCCTGCAAGACATCGAACTGCCAGAACCGGTGGCCGGCCCGCGCGACCTGCTGGTGGAAGTCAAAGCCATTTCGGTCAACCCGGTGGACACCAAGGTCCGGCAGAACGTCCAGCCAGAAGACGGCGCGGCGAAAGTACTGGGCTGGGACGTGGCCGGTGTGGTCAAGGCCGTGGGCAGTGAAGTCACGCTGTTCAAGGCCGGCGATAAAGTGTTCTACGCCGGCTCCATCGCCCGCGCTGGCGGCAACAGTGAGCTGCATGTGGTGGACGAGCGGATTGTCGGGCACATGCCCAAGTCCCTTGGCTTCGCCGAAGCCGCCGCGCTGCCGCTGACCGCGATCACGGCGTGGGAATTGTTGTTCGAACGCCTGCAAGTGCGCGAAGGCAACACCGATGAAGGTCAGAGTTTGCTGATCGTCGGCGCTGCGGGTGGTGTCGGTTCGATCCTGACCCAACTGGCCAGCCAGCTCACCGGGTTGAAAGTCATCGGCACCGCATCCCGCCCGCAAACCCAGAGCTGGGTGCGTGAGTTGGGGGCCGATCTGGTGATCGATCATAGCCAGCCGCTGAGCGAAGAACTCAAGCGTGCCGACATCAAGCAGGTGACCCACGTCGCCAGCCTGACCCAGACCGATGAACATCTGGATCAACTGGTCGAGGCCTTGGCGCCTCAGGGCAAGCTAGCGTTGATTGATGATCCAAAGGCGCTCGACGTGACCAAACTCAAGCGCAAGAGCATTTCGTTGCACTGGGAGTTCATGTACACCCGCTCGCTGTTCGAGACTGCCGACATGATCGAGCAGCACAATTTGCTCAACCGTATCGCGCAGTTGATCGATGCCGGGACATTGAAAACCACGGTGGGCGAACACTTCGGCGTCATCAACGCGAGCAACCTGCGCCGCGCCCATGAACTGCTGGAAAGCGGCAAGGCCAAAGGCAAGATCGTGCTGGAAGGGTTTTAACACCCAGATCAAAAGATCGCAGGCTTCGCCAGCTCCTACAGACTTTGTGTACAGCCCGAATATCCGGGCCAACACCGATCCCTGTAGGAGCTGCCGAAGGCTGCGATCTTTTGATCTTACAAACCGTCAGTCTGAGAGTTGACCGTTGTCACAATTGCGATCGTATTCGGGTCTACAATCGAGACCTCTGCGACACAATCTTTTACTTAAGGAGGTCAGCAATGAAGATCCTGATAAAAGAAGTGGCAACATCCCAGTGGCAAGTCCGTCTCGACCAACACGCCATCACGTTCCGCAGCGAAGCTGAAGCGCGCGCCTTCACCCGTACCCTGGAAGCGCGGCTCCACGCCCCTCATCAAATCCCCGACCGCCAGCAGCGTGCCGCTGGCTAAATCCGGTTTCAGACCGCGGCTTGGGCCAGCGCCCGGGCATTTTGTAAACGTCGGGTGAGCATCGCGGCGCTCACCACCAGAATTCCGCACAGGCTGATGACCATGGCCATCGGCATGGCGCTGCCATCGTGTAAAACCCCCACCAGCGTTGCCGCTCCGGCGGCGACGCTGAATTGCAGGCACCCGAGCAACGCCGACGCACTGCCGGCGCGAGCGCCCTGCCCGTTCATGGCGCAGGCCGACGCGTTGGGCAGGATGCAACCGAGGCTGGCGATGCAGACAAACAATGGAATCAGCAGCGGCCATAGTTGTTCGGTGTGCATCGAACTCACCGCGAGCAATGTCAGGCCTGCGCCCAGGTAAATCCACACCGTGCGCGCCAGCAGGAACGCCGGCCCACGCTTGGCCAACAGTCGCGCGTTGACCTGCGCCACCAGGATGAAGCCCGCCGCGTTGGTGCCGAACAGCCAGCCGAAATGCTCGGCCGGCACGCCATAAAGCTTGATGAAGACAAACGGCGAACCGGAGATGTAGGCAAACATGCCTGCGACGGCGAGACCGCCGGTCAAGGCGTGGCCGAGGTAGACCGGATCGGCCAGCAGCCGGCCGTACTGACGCAATGCGCCCTTCAACGGCTGGCGCGGCACATAGTCCGGCAGGCTTTCCGGCAACCCAAGGGCCACGGCCAGTGCGGCCAGGGCGCTGAACCCGGTCAGCACCAGGAAGATCGACTGCCAACCGGTGGTGTTGACCAGCAACCCGCCAAGCATCGGTGCCAGGATCGGCGCCAGCCCCATCACCAGCATCAGTTGCGAAAAGACTTTTGCCGAGCCCACCGCATCGCATTTATCACTGACCACCGCCCGGGAAATCACCATCCCCGCGCAACCGCCCAGTGCCTGGATGAAGCGTGCGCCCATCAGCCATTCCAGATTCGGCGCAAACGCACACGCCAGGGAAGCAGCGGTGAACAAGCCAACGCCCGTGAGCAACGGAATACGCCGCCCAAAACGATCCGCCACCGGGCCGTAGAGCAGTTGACCAATGGACAAGCCGAGGAAATACGCGGCAAGCGTCATCTGCACGTGTTTTTCGTCGGTGCCGAACGACTGCGCGATCGCCGGGAACGCCGGCAGATAGAAATCGATCGCCAGCGGACCGAAAGCGGTCAGGGCACCAAGAATCAGAATGGTACGGAAGTTCATCGGGCATCCAGTTGGGCGTGGGGCGGCAGGCTCGACAGTCTAGCCGGGCGTGAACGCCTTGAACATTCCGATAGGTCGCTAACTATTAAAAATCTTCAGGCAACGGTGCCTCTCAGCTAAAACACAGAACCCTGTGGGAGCGGGCTTGCTCGCGAAAGCGGTGTGTCATTCAGTATTTATGTCGACTGACACTCCGTCTTCGCGAGCAAGCCCGCTCCCACAGGGGGATTTGCGCCGGGCCTCAGGCAACTTTGGCGTCGTAGCCTTCTTCAGTAATCGCGGCAATGACTTGCTCGGTGGTCAACGCGCTTTCAACCCCGACTTCCTTCGCCGCCAGATCAACCCGGACACTGGCCGCCGGATCCCTGGCTTGCAGGGCTTGGGTGATGGCCTTGACGCAATGACCGCAGGACATGCCTTGAACGTTGAACACTTGCATGGAATGACTCCTTGAGTGAGGCTTTTTAGTAACACTGCAGGCAGTCTCGAGCTTGCCACCATGGCAAGGTCAAGTTCTGAAAGAATCTGCCGGGCTGGCATTCGTCTTCGCGCTCGGCCAAGCTGCGTTCATCAATGACTCGACCTCAGGAGATTCAGCCATGCGCTGGTCAGCTCTCAGCCTGTTTGGCTTCCTCAGCCTTTTCGCCGCCCTGCCTTCGGCCAATGCCGCCGGGGAAGATTACGGCGTATTGATTATTTCCCGCGAGCGTCTGGAAGTCGCGACCTCCTGCGAGATCGGCGTGTACATCCAGGACCAGTTATCGGCGCGGCTGTTCCAGGAACAGAGCACCTCGTTCAACCTGCCGCCGGGCAATGTGTCCCTGCGCCTGAAACTGTTGCCGGGCCAGGCGCCGGGCTGCAATGCAGGAATGCTGGCACCGGGTTCGCAGAACATCACGCTCAAGGCCGGCGATGTATTGAAGTTCCGGATTGCGATGACACAGGAAGGGATGTACCTCAAGCCTGCTGCCCTCGAGTATTGACATCGATCCCCTGTGGGAGCGGGCTTGCTCGCGAAAGCGGTGGCTCAGTCAACGTTGATGTCGCCTGACACTCCGTCTTCGCGAGCAAGCCCGCTCCCACATTTGATCTGCGGCGATGTGAAGATTCGCGCTTGACCTTGCCCGCATGGCAAGGTTGATCCTGTAGGCACTTTCTACAGGGAGCGTGACCGATGTCCGAATCCACCACTTTCGATCTGCCGATTGCCGGCATGACCTGCGCCAGTTGCGCCGGCCGTGTCGAGCGTGCCTTGAGCAAAGTCATCGGCGCCACGGCGGTCAGCGTCAACCTGGCCACTGAACAAGCGCGTATCCAGGCGCCCAGCGACAGCCTGCCGGCCCTGATGGACGCGGTACAGCAGGCGGGCTACAGCGTGCCGCAACAAACTCTGGAATTGAGTATCGACGGCATGACCTGCGCGTCCTGCGTCGGCCGGGTCGAACGGGCGCTGACCAAAGTGCCGGGGGTGAAAAGTGTCAGCGTCAACCTCGCCAACGAACGCGCCCACCTCGAACTGCTCGGTCACGTCGACCCGCAAACCCTGATCGCCGCCGTGACCAAGGCCGGTTACTCGGCCAGCGTCTGGGAAGTCGAACACCCCACCGACAATCAACAAACCCGTCTGCAACGTGAGCGCTGGATCCTGCTCGCAGCCATCGCCCTGGCCTTGCCGCTGGTGCTGCCGATGCTGCTGCAACCGTTCGGCGTGCACTGGATGCTCCCGGCCTGGGCGCAATTCGCCCTGGCCACGCCGGTGCAATTTATCTTCGGTGCGCGGTTTTATGTGGCGGCGTGGAAAGCCGTGCGCGCCGGTGCTGGCAATATGGATTTGCTCGTCGCCCTGGGCACCAGCGCCGGTTACGGCTTGAGTCTGTATGAATGGGCCACCGCCGCAGGGCGCATGCCGCATCTGTATTTCGAAGCCTCGGCGGTGGTGATTGCCCTGGTGCTGCTGGGCAAATACCTGGAAAGCCGCGCCAAACGCCAGACCGCCAGTGCCATTCGCGCACTGGAAGCACTGCGTCCGGAACGGGCGATTCAAGTGATCGACGGCCGCGAACAAGACGTCGCCATCAGCGCCCTGCGCCTGAATGATCTGGTGATGGTCAAACCCGGCGAACGGTTCCCGGTGGACGGCGAAGTGGTGGAAGGCCAGAGCCATGCCGACGAAGCACTGATCAGCGGCGAAAGCCTGCCAGTGCCCAAACAACCCGGCGACAAGGTCACCGGCGGCGCAATCAATGGTGAAGCTCGTTTGCTGGTGCGCACCTTGGCCCTCGGCGCGGAAACCGTATTGGCGCGGATCATTCGTCTGGTCGAAGACGCCCAGGCCGCGAAAGCACCGATCCAGAAACTGGTGGATAAAGTCAGCCAGGTGTTTGTGCCGACGGTGCTGTTCCTGGCCTTGGCGACGTTGATCGGCTGGTGGCTGTACGGCGCGCCGATTGAAACCGCGTTGATCAACGCCGTCGCCGTTTTGGTGATCGCCTGCCCTTGCGCCCTGGGCCTGGCCACGCCGACGGCAATCATGGCCGGCACTGGCGTGGCGGCGCGCTACGGCATTTTGATCAAGGACGCCGAAGCGCTGGAACGCGCTCATGAAGTCAGCGCGGTGGTCTTCGACAAGACCGGCACCCTGACTTCCGGCGCACCGCGCATCGCTCATTTGAATGCGCTGGACGGTGACGAAGCCGCCCTGCTGCAAATGGCCGGCGCGCTGCAACGGGGCAGCGAACACCCGCTGGCCAAGGCTGTGCTGGATGCCTGTGCCGAGCGTGGGCTGGACGTGGCTGATGTCACCGACAGTCAATCGCTGACCGGGCGCGGTATTGCCGGTACGCTCGACGGTCGTCGGTTGGCGCTGGGTAATCGTCGGATATTGGAAGAAAGCACTTTGAGCGCAGGTCCGTTAGCCGAGTCAGCAGCCCAATGGGAAACCGAAGGCCGAACCCTGTCCTGGCTGATCGAGCAAAGCCCCGAACCGCGCGTGCTCGGCCTGTTCGCCTTCGGCGATACCCTCAAGCCCGGCGCTCTGCAAGCGGTGCAGCAACTCAACGCGCGCAACATCAGCAGCCACCTGCTGACCGGCGACAACCGTGGCAGCGCCAAAGTCGTCGCCAAAGCGTTGGGCATCAAGGATGTTCACGCCGAAGTCCTGCCGGCAGACAAAGCCGCCACCGTCGCCGAACTGAAGAAAACCGGCGTGGTGGCCATGGTTGGCGACGGCATCAACGACGCTCCGGCGCTGGCCGCAGCCGATATCGGCATCGCCATGGGCGGCGGCACCGACGTGGCGATGCACGCCGCCGGGATCACCCTGATGCGCGGCGATCCACGGCTGGTGCCGGCGGCGCTGGAGATCAGCCGCAAGACCTACGCGAAGATCCGTCAAAACCTGTTCTGGGCCTTCGTCTATAACCTGATCGGCATTCCGCTGGCCGCGTTCGGCTACCTTAACCCGGTGTTGGCCGGCGCGGCCATGGCACTGTCGAGCGTCAGCGTGGTGAGCAACGCGCTACTGTTGAAAACCTGGAAACCCAAGGATCTGGAGGACAACCGATGAACATCGGCCAAGCGGCCCGCCACAGCGGCCTGAGCGCGAAGATGATCCGTTATTACGAGTCCATCGGCTTGCTCAAGGCCGCCCATCGCACCGACAGCGGCTACCGGGTGTATGGCGACGACGACCTGCACACCCTGGCCTTTATCAAACGCTCCCGGGATCTGGGCTTTTCGCTGGAAGAGGTCGGCAAGTTGCTGACCCTCTGGCAGGACCGCCAGCGGGCCAGCGCTGATGTGAAGGCCCTGGCTCGTCAACACATCGATGAGCTGAACCAGAAGATCCGCGAACTCGGCCAGTTGCGCGACACCCTGCAGGACCTGGTCGAGCACTGCCACGGCGACCACCGCCCGGACTGCCCGATCCTCAAGGAGCTGGCGTCGGGTTGCTGCGCCGAACCTGCCCGCGCCTGACGGATAACCCCTTCACCACCAGCAACGTGGTAAGGGGAATTCCGTGGAACAACAGCACCACCGCGCCGGGCGTCCACCAGGCGTAGAACGGCGCGGCGATCAGCATGCCGATGCCAAACCCGGTCATTTGCAGCAGGGTCAGAAAGCTGAAGATCGGCAGGCGCAGGTGGCCCGGTTCCCGTTGCAGGCGCGACATCAGGCCGACTTCGGAAAACCCGTCGCCCAGCCCGGCCGGCAACGAGAACAGCAGCAAACCGTAAAGGGTCTGCTGCTGGAACATCAGGATGAAACCGCAGGACATCAGCAGCACGCCGTAGAAAAAGCGCCGCTCAAGGTTGATGTTGTCCGAGCCTTTGAGGCGACTGGCGATCCGTGCGCCGATAAGTTTGCCGCTGGCCCAGACGGCCAGCATCAGGCCCAAGGTGGTGCTGGCGGATTCCGGGGTCAGCAACCGCGAGATGATCGGGAAGCCGACGTTGTGCGCCGCGCTGCCCAAAGTATCCGCCATGGCCACTGCGAGCATCGCCGCCAACACCGGGGCGGAGCGCAAACCTTGCAGCAGCGCCGACCATTCCCCTCTCTCGCTTTTTGATTCGGCACCGGTCGCTGCCGCTGAAAACCGTAACGGCACCAGCAGCAACGCCGCCAACAGGTAAGTGGCCACGTTCAGCGCGAACACCACTTCAAAGCCAAACACCGCGACGACCAACCCCGCCACCACACTGCCAGCGACCATCGCCATCGACGCTGCCGAAGTGATCCAGGCGTTAGTCTTGAGCAAGTGCTCGCGCTCGATCAGGTTCGGCAATTGGCTGTTGAGGCCGATGGCGAACATCGAATTGCCGAAGCCCAGCCCGAAGGCAATCACCGGCAGCAGCAGCGCTTGCTGGGTCACCGGCAAAATAAGCAACAAACCGAGCACCCCGGCGCGCAGCAAATCGAAGGCAATCAGCGGCAGGCGCCCGGACCAGCGACGATAGAACGTGGTACCGATCAAACTGGCAAAAATCCCCCCGGCCACGCGGCTGGCGAGGAAAATCGCCATGCTCATGGCGCTGTTGCTCAGTACGTAGACGTAAGTGGCCAGGGCGACCATGTTGAGGAACGCGCCGAAGTCCGAGATCAGACGGGCGGTGATGATCAGGTGGGCGTTGCGGGTGGAGTTCACAATCAATCCTTGAGTGTGGGGATCTCCTCTGTAGGAGCTGTCGAGTGAAACGAGGCTGCGATCTTTTGACGTTGATTTTTAAAAACAAGATCAAAAGATCGCAGCCTCGTTTCACTCGACAGCTCCTACAGGGATCAGCGTTTCGACAAAAAAACCCGACCAAGGCCGGGTTTTTCGTTAACCGATCACTGCATCCAGGGTGGAGGCGGTTCTTCGGTTTTGCCGGGTGGCGCATCATCAGCCGCGCGCACCGCTTGCTTGCGCTCTTCATCCAGGCGTGCCGCCTCGATTTCGCGGATGACGCCGCCCACGTCCGCCAGCTCTTCCGGCTCATCGAACTCACCGGTCAGAATGCTGGCCGGGTGCAAGGTGCCGGCTTCGTACAGCGCCCACATTTCCTTGGCGTACTTGGTCTTTTTCAACTCCGGCGCAAACCGCCCGAAGTAGGACGCCATGTTGCCCACGTCCCGCTCCAGCATGTTGAACGCGTGGTTGTTACCCGCCGCATCCACTGCCTGGGGCAGGTCGATGATGACCGGGCCGGTCGGGGTCAACAGTACGTTGAACTCCGACAGGTCACCGTGCACCAGACCGGTACACAACATCAGCACGATCTGGGAAATCAGGAACGCGTGGTATTCGCGGGCCTGGTCCGGTTCCAGCACCACGTCGTTCAGACGCGGCGCGGCATCGCCGTATTCATCGGCTACCAGCTCCATGAGCAGCACGCCTTCGAGGAAGTCGTACGGCTTGGGCACCCGCACACCAGCGCCGGCCAGACGAAACAGGGCCGCCACTTCGGCGTTCTGCCAGGCGTCCTCGGTTTCTTTCTTGCCGAACTTGGAGCCTTTGGCCATGGCGCGAGCCTGTCGGCTGTTGCGTACCTTGCGACCTTCCTGATACTCGGCCGCCTGACGGAAACTGCGTTTATTCGCCTCCTTGTAGACCTTCGCGCAACGTAGCTCGTTACCGCAGCGCACCACATAAACAGCTGCTTCTTTACCACTCATGAGTGGGCGCAGCACCTCGTCGACCAGACCGTCCTCGATCAGGGGTTCAATGCGTTTTGGAGTCTTCATCAGCTTTTATTGTGGGTCCTTTATTACCAAACACGCGAAAGTCATTCGTTATACGGCAATCCTCGCACCTCGGGGAGGGGTTACCGACCTATGAACATGGCGGATGCACACAATGTGCCGAATTTAACCGGCAAATCCCACGCCGTTCATCGACCGGTAGAGATCATAGCCGAGCCGCCGGCACTTGTTGGCGAAGGGATGACAGGGCATTTACGACAGAAGCTGACATCCGGATTACTCCCATTTGTAGGTTTTTTCTCAACAGGCCTCAATTTCCCATTTTTTCAGCCGAAGTCCTTAGAGAGAAAAGGATTTGTCCGACAATCGTTGCCGCTAAAACGACGATGCCGCCCTCAAGGAACCGAGTCGATCAATACCGTTTTCGGCTGCTAATAATCCGCGAGTCATCTGCACTGCGTGGGCCTACAAGAAAATCTGGAGCGCGGATGAACATCAAACAGAAGTTGACGTGGGCGTTTGCAATCATCGCCTGCTTGCCGGTGGTACTGGTCGCCACCCTCGTGGTGCTGAACTTGCGCAGCGATGCCAAGGACGATTTCGTTGACGGCAGTGGTCGCGAGATCCGTCAGGTCGCCAATGCCATGCAGCTGTTTTTCGACGGCATCAGCCAGAACGTCGATTACCTGGCGTCCCAGCCGCTGATCAAGGGCACCGACGACAGCCTCAAGACCTACATGGCCGCCAACGCCGAGACGGTGCCTCAGGGCGAAATGGACAAAAAAGTCTTCGCGCTCCTCCAGGACCTGGGCAACACCCATCCGTCCTACGCCTACGCGATCGTCGGCACGGCGGCCGGCGGTTATGTGTCCTGGCCGGACGACGCGAAACTGAACAATTACGACCCGCGCCAGCGTCCCTGGTACAAAGCCGCGCAGGCCAAACCGGGCAAGCCGTTCCGCACCGAGGCTTATTACTGGGCCCAGGACGACGCGTCCTACGTCAGCACCGTGCGCACCATCGATAACAAGTTGGGCAACAACGGCGGCGTGGTCAGCATCGACGTGACGCTCAAGCAGCTCACCGAAATCGTCAAACAGATCAAGCTCGGCGAAACCGGCTACCTGATGCTGCTGGAAAACACCGGCACCGTCCTGGTCGATCCGAAGCAACCGGAACACAACTTCAAGGCCCTGAGCAGCCTCGGCGAAGGCTACGCACAATTGGCCAAGGCCGGCAAAGGCCTGGTGGAAGTCGAACTGAACGGCGAGCGCTATATGGCCAACGTCTGGCCGTCGGAGCAACTGGGCTGGACCTTTATCGGCCTGATCAAGCAAGCCGACGTGATGAGTTCGGCCACCCAATTGACCTGGCTGATCGCTGGCATCGCCGCAGTACTGGCGGTGTTCTTCGCCATCGTCGGGGCCAGTTTCGCGCGTGTCATCGTGCGGCCGATTAGCAGCGTGGCCAGCGGCCTGGAAGGCATCGCCCAAGGCGAAGGCGACCTGACCAAGAACCTGGAAATCCGTGGCAGCGATGAAACCGCACAACTGGCCAGTTGGTTCAACCAGTTCCTGGCAGCCATCCGCAATCTGATCCAGAGCATCGGCGGCGCCGCGAACAAAATCCTCGCCACCTCCCAGAGCTCGACCCGCGTCTCCAGCGACATGGCCGAAGCCGCCGGGCGCCAGCGTGAAGCGGTGGACATGGTGTCCACGGCGTTCCACGAAATGGTCGCCACCGCCAACGAAGTGGCGCGCTCGTGCAGCCAGGCCGCCGAGTCGGCCGACAGTGGCCAGCGTCAGGCCCGCGAAGGTCAGCAGCAGATCGACGCCGCGGTGACCAGCGTCGATCGCCTGAGCCAGGAAATCGAATCGTCGGCGCAGTCGATGCAGCAACTGGAACGCGACAGCAATGACATTCAGTCGATTCTCGGGACGATTCGCTCGATTGCCGAACAGACCAACCTGCTGGCATTGAACGCCGCGATCGAAGCGGCACGGGCCGGTGAACAAGGTCGCGGGTTTGCGGTGGTGGCGGATGAAGTCCGCGCCCTGGCCAAACGCACGGCTGACTCGACTGCCGAGATCGACGGCTTGCTCGGCAACCTGGCCAAGCGCACCAGCCAGGTGACCCAGCAGATGCATGCGAGCCTGGAAGTATCGCAGCAATCGGTAACGCGCATTGGCGAGGCCCGCAGCAGCTTCGGGCTGATTCGTGAGTCGGTGGACGTGATTCGTGACATGAACACGCAGATTGCGACGGCGGCGGAAGAACAGCATCAGGTGGCCGAGGACATCAATCGGCACATCAGTCAGATTCATGGCGATGCGCAGTTGGTGGCGGAACTGGCGAACTCGGCGCGATTGGACTCCCAGAGTCTGGCCGGGTTGTCGAATGAGCTGGATGGGTTGGTTCGGCGGTTCAGAACTTGAGAATGAGGGTGGTCTTAGGGCCACCCCTCACCCCAGCCCTCTCCCCAGCGGGGAGAGGGGGAAAGGGAGCAGATTTGCGTCGTTTTCAAACCTGAGCTA
>NZ_JAAVVC010000035.1 GCF_018449725.1 Pseudomonas sp. dw_612
TTTTAAAAGGGCACAAGTCGCGGTCGCATCGACCACGACGCACGCCAATGGTGCGTGGTGTCCAGAGGAGTCATGGGGCATGCAGGCTTTTTTATCACCGGGGATCGGACTGCTGGGGCGTTTTGGCTTCGCACGCAAGTTTCAGTTGCTGTTTCTACTATTTATCCTGCCGCTGGCCGGCAGCCTGTTGATGATCGGCCAGGATTATCGCGACAAACTGCAGCTCATTTCCGGCGAACGTGCCGGGGTTCGTCAACTGCTGGCCCTGGACGCCCTCGATAACCTGCTTGCCGCCCAACGTGACCGCGCAGCCCGTTGGCGCGCCACCGAAACCAATCGCCAGCCGACGCCGGCCACGATCGCCGCCATGGGCGCTTTCGATGCCGTGCAGCCTGCCGTCGCCCAAGCCACCACGGACCTGGGCAATGCCTTGAAAACCGAAGGCGCCGAGGGTGAAACCCTGACCCGCTATCAAGCCCTGCAAACCGCTCTCAACAGCCTGGACTCGAAAAGCCTGAGCAGCGTCGGCTGGTGGCCGGACGGTTACGATCGCTTCACCAATGCCCTGAGCGCCCTGCAAGCCTTGCGCGAACAAATCGTCATGGACAATCGCCTGACCCTGGCGCCGTGGCTGGAAACCTATTTGCTGACGCAGATTTCCACACAACATGCGCCAGACCTGATTGAACGGGTCGGACGTCTTGCGGCGGTCGGCCAGGCCTCAGTGGTATCGGGCCAATTCACCCTGCAAAGCCGTCTGCAACTGCGGGATTTGCGCAGTCGCATCGGTGATGCCCGGGAGCAGCTTGTAAAAACTGCCAGCCTGCTCGAAGCTCGTCTGCCCAGCGCCCTGCAAACCTGGGCTGGGCAATACCATGACAGCCTCAAGCACCTCGATTCGACCTTGAAAGTGCTGGACGACGGCGTGTTCGGCGGCAGCATCAACCTCAAGCCGGAAGACTTCGAACGCAACCTCGATTCGCTGCTGACAGATCTCGCCTCGTTGCGTCAGCAATCGCTGGTGTCGCTGGATCAACGCCTGGATTACTACCACAGCTCCGCCATCCGCCAGTTCATCCTGGTGGCGACGATCTTCGGTTGCCTGCTGTTGGCCGCGCTGTATCTGTTCGTGTGCTTGCAGGCCTCGATCCGTCGCAGCGCCAGCGGCATCACCGTATTGGCCGAAGCCCTGCGCGACGGCAACCTGAGCCTGCAAGTGCCGGTGCAAGGGCGTGACGAGCTGGCAGCGATCAGCACCGCGCTCAACGTTGCCGTGGTGCAATTGCGCAACAGCTTGCTCGGGGTCGATCACGAGACGTTGCAACTGAGCAATGCCGTGCGCACCCTCAATGATCATTCCAGCGGAGCGCTGGGGGAAGTCGAGGCCCAGCAAATCCAGATCAGCCAGATCGCCGCTGCTGCCACGCAACTGGCCGCCACCTCCCAAGGGGTTGCCCAGAGTTGTGAACAGGCGTCCGGCAGCGCCCAGCACACCCAGCGCATCGCCGCCGACAGCAGCCGCGACAGCCAACGCACCACGGCGAGCATTCAACAGCTCAATCAGCGGCTCAACGACACCGCTGCGGCATTGGGCCGGGTCAGTGAGCAAGGGCAACAGATTCAATTGGTGGTCGACACCATTCGTGGCGTCGCCGAGCAGACCAACCTCTTGGCGCTCAACGCCGCCATCGAAGCCGCGCGCGCGGGCGAGCAAGGTCGCGGCTTTGCCGTGGTGGCCGATGAGGTGCGCAGTCTTTCCCAGCGCACGCAGTCGTCCACCGCGCAAATCGCCGGCACCGTCGACAGTCTGCGTAACACCGTGAATGAAGCGGTGAGCCTGATGGAAGCCGCTTGCGGCCAGGCTCAGTCTGACGCCCAAGCCGTCACTGGCCTGGGCGAACGCCTGGGGGAAATCGCCAGCGCGGTGCAGAGCGTCACCGATACCCTGGCGCAAATCGCCACGGCCGTTGAAGAGCAAGCGAGCACCGCCGATGAGGTCAGCGGCAATATCCAACAGGTCGATCAGGCTGCCGTCAGGTTGCTGGAAGGCGCGCGGGCCGTGAACCTTGCGGCAGACACCTTGAGCCAGGGCAGCAAGGCCTTGAGTGCGAATACCGGGAGATTTCAGCTGCGCTGACGCCCTGCCCCGGGCCGATTTTTCGGTTCAGGAGGATAAGCGGTTGAAAGTGTAGAGAAATATTTTAGATTTACGCTTGACGCATCTGCATTACCGGTGAATAATGCGCGCCACTTGGCTACATAGCTCAGTTGGTTAGAGCATAGCATTCATAATGCTGGGGTCCGGGGTTCAAGTCCCTGTGTAGCCACCAAGTACTAAAAACGGCTTACCGAAAGGTAGGCCGTTTTTTTATGCCTCGAAAAAGTGCCCGCTCCCGTCAGGCTCGCATCGTCGCCAGCGCCGACAACCCCCGCTCCCAAATCTGCCATGTGCGCAGCCAGACCATGGCCTGCCAGTCGCTGTCAGCCGGATAGAACTGCTCCAGCAGATTCAGTTTGATCCCGCGCCCAACCGCATCACTCGGGTTGCCGTGCAGATGCAACCAATGATCATCGCGCAAATGGCGATGAACGTCCGGCCCCGGATAGGTCCCGCACTCAATCACAAACGGCATCAACCGCACCTGCGGCAAGGCGTTCAGCAATGCCTGCGAGGTGTAACCGGTTGCGGTCGCCGCGATCCCGGTTTCGCTGGTGGTGTTGGCGCCGGTGTGCAAGGTGTAGAGCCATGGACCGTAAATCGCTTGAGCCTCTTCCAGCGCCGGGTAAGCCGCTTCGGTGATGGTCAGCAGCATCGGATGACCGTACTCCCCTGCCCCGGTGTGCAAGTCGAAGCACATCGCGACGTCGGCATGGGCGACATGGTTGTGCATGATCTGGCGCAGCGTGCGGTTCGACCAGCTCGGCGCGAGGCCGCCGTAGAACAGACCATCGGGATGACTGTGCTGACCGCCCTCGACAATCGACATCACCGCCGGCCAGCCGTGCTCCTTGATCTGCCCGTCGAGCAAGGCATCGGCGCGCTCACGCTCGGGACCGCGCAACTCGGTGCTGGCGTAGATGTCATGGAGCAACCCGTAGGCCTGGTTGTCCGGCAGCGGACGCGCGAAATCCAGGTGATTGCGGTTAAGGTCGATGTTGTCTTCATTGACCCGACGCAACCACGCCGTGCCCCACGGGTTGATCAAATGAATCATCACCACCGCCACATCCGCCGGCAGCGAACGCTTGCCCAAGTCCTGCAACCATTTGATCTGACACCCGGAGCCGTAGAAGCCTTCCACGCCATGGGTGCCGCTCAGCGCAATCAGCAGGCGTTTGGCCGCCGGATCGCCGAGCACTGCCACATCGGTGCTCAACGATTCACCGAACGGCCCTTTGAGCGGGTGCGAATATTCAGTCAACGTCGCGCCGGCAGCGGTGGCCGCCGCGAGGAATTGTTCACGTTGCCCACGGTAACTCGGCGGGATAGGAAACTCGGTGTGCATGTGTGCCTCTTGTTGGTTTTCTGGCCGCTTTGATGTTCTCGACCCTACAGAAAATACACCGACGGATGAAGGACAAAAGTGTCTTCGCTGTCGGACGCGGTTTGCGTCGCACCCGGTCGGCCGATAAAGTCCCTGAATCTTTTCCCACGGACGGAGTGCCCCGCGTGTTCTCAGCCTTCCATTTGAGCCGCTATCGCTTGTCAGCCCTGTCGCTGATCGCCACCGCATTGACCCTCGCCGCGTGCAACGCGCCACCCTCTTCGACGTTGCCCCTGGCGCCGGAAGCCGCCACCGGTTTTCGCACGGACCTGCAAACCCGCCACGCCTCCAAACACATGGCGGCAGCGGCCAATCCGCTGGCCGCTGCCGCCGGGCGCGAGATGCTGCGTCAGGGCGGTTCGGCCATCGATGCGGCCATTGCGATGCAAGCGGTGTTGACCTTGGTGGAACCACAATCGTCGGGCATCGGCGGCGGAGCACTGATCGTGTTGTGGGACGGTAAGGCCGTGCGCACTTATGACGGTCGAGAAACCGCTCCGTCTGGCGCCACCGAGAAACTTTTCCTGCAAGCCGACGGCACGCCGATGCAGTTCACCCAGGCGCAGATTGGTGGTCGCTCAGTGGGGACGCCGGGGGTGTTGCGGGCGCTTGAGCTGGCGCATCAGAAACACGGGCGCCTGCCTTGGGCGACGCTGTTCGAGCCGGCGATCAAACTCGCGGAGCAAGGCTTTGCGATCTCGCCGCGTTTGCATCTGCTGATTACTTCGGACTCGTCCCTTCGGCGTTCGCCGGACATGGTGGCGTACTTTCTGAATGCTGATGGCAGTCCAAAAGCCGTCGGCACACAACTGAAGAATCCGGCATTGGCCGCCGTGCTGAAACGCATCGCCAAGGAAGGTCCCGACGCGCTGTACAAAGGACCGGTTGCCGAAGAAATCGTCGCCAAGGTCCAGGGCCATAAAAACCCCGGCAGCCTGTCGTTGAATGATCTTCAGGCTTACAAAGCCAAGGAACGTGCGCCGCTGTGCACCGACTACAAACGCTGGCAGGTCTGCGGCATGCCGCCACCGTCGTCGGGCGGGATTGCGGTGGCGCAGATCCTCGGCACCTTGCAAGCCCTGGAAACCCGCGACCCGCGCTGGGCCCTGGCGCCACTCAAACCGCTCAAGACCAACAAGCCTGCCGGAATCGAACCGACGCCTGAAGCCGTGCACCTGATTTCCGAGGCCGAACGCCTGGCCTACGCCGACCGCGCGCAATACGTGGCTGACACCGACTTCGTGCCAGTGCCGGTCAAAGGCCTGGTGGACCCGGCGTATCTGGCCAGCCGCGCCGCCCTGATCGGCGATCGCAGCATGGGCACGGCCAAACCCGGTACGCCGCCGGGCATTCAAGTCGCCTACGCGCCGGACCGCTCGCCACTGCGCATCTCCACCTCGCAAGTGGTCGCCGTCGATGACGAAGGCGGCGCGGTGTCCATGACCACCACCGTCGAGTCCGCGTTCGGCTCGCACCTGATGGTCCAGGGCTTTCTGCTCAACAACCAGATGACCGACTTCTCGTTCATCCCCGAAGAGAACGGCCAGAAAGTCGCCAACCGCGTCGAACCGGGCAAACGCCCGCGCTCGTCCATGGCGCCGACCCTGATCTTTGATCGCCAGAGCGGCGAATTCGTAGCCACAGTCGGCTCTCCCGGCGGTTCGCAAATCATCGAATACGTCGCCAAATCCACCATCGGCCTGCTCGACTGGAACCTCGACCCTCAAGCGGCCATCAGCCTGCCCAACTTCGGCAGCCGCAACGGCCCGACCGAACTGGAACAGGGTCAATTCAGCCCGGCACTGATTCAGGCGTTGAAGGACAAAGGGCATGCGGTGAATGAAATAGACATGACCAGCGGCACCCAGGCGATTGTTCGGGTCAAGGAGGCGTCCGGGAAAGCGTCATTGGCGGGTGGAGCGGATCCGCGGCGTGAGGGGGAGGCGTTGGGGGATTGAATCGTACATAGGGATGAGAAAGGGCTTACCGGGAGGTAGGCCTTTTTTTATGGCGAATGAGCTTGATCAGCTGTCTCGCATAGCCTTTTCCTACCCGCAATTAGGGGCTATTTGGATAAAGTTTCGAGGGGGCTCAGCTCCAACATCGCATTAGCCATTACTTCTGCCATCAAAAAAATCGAACACGCTCTCCCATACACCAGCTTCGCCTCCATAGACTTGCATCAGTCCCACTGCGGGACTAGGATCACACCATGAGAATAATCACCATCAGTCAGCTGAAGAGCTTTTGGGGGAGACATCCAGATTCGGAGCAATCCTTCTTGGCGTGGATTGACGAGACAAGAAAAGCGAACTGGAAGACACCTGCGGACATAAAAGCGCACTTCGCTACCGCGAGTATTCTTAAAAGTCGCAGAGTCGTGTTCAACATCAAGGGCAATGACTATCGATTGGTAGTTGCCGTGGCCTACCGCTTCGGCGCGATCTACATAAAATTTGTCGGCACCCACAAGCAGTACGACGCAATCGACGCTGATACCGTCGAGATGGAGTAACCCATGAATATTCGTCCGATTCACACCGACGAGGATTACCGTGCAGCGCTAAAGAGCGTTTCTGCACTCTTTGACAATGAGCCTGAGCCGGGTACACCCGAGGGCGACTACTTCGACATCATGATCACGCTAATCGAAGCATATGAGTCGAAACAGTTTCCGGTTGATCTGCCAAACCCTATCGATGCGATCAAATTTCGTATGGAGCAGTCCGGCTTGTCTGCTGCTGATCTGGCACCTGCTATAGGCCGCACAAACCGCGTCTATGAAGTGCTTAACGGCAAGCGCGCCTTGACGCTCCCAATGATCTGGAAACTGCATGACCTGTTCGGAATTCCAGCAGAAAGCTTGATCAAACCTGTGAAGCTTGCTTAATCAAGTGCCATTTGCGCCAAACCCCGGAGGCAGAAAAACCCGCCTCCGGGTCCGACTCACGCCCGCACACCCAAAATAATATGCGAGGCCTTGATAACAGCCGTCGCGCTCACGCCCGGCACCAGCCCCAACTCTGCAACCGCCTCACGTGTGACGATCGAATAAACCTCGCTGCCGCCGTCGAGCCGGATCACCACTTCAGCATTCACCGCACCATCCGTCACGCTGGTGACTTTGCCTTCCAGGCAGTTACGCGCCGGGCCTGATGACGCACAGCCTAGCGGCTGATTTTCAACGCTTGCCGTGCCTGATGCTTTTCCAGCGCCAGGTCGATCAAGCGGCTGACCAGTTCGCTATACGTCATGCCGGTAGCCTGCCACAACTTGGGGTACATGCTGATGCGGGTAAAACCGGGCAGTGAGTTAATCTCGTTGATCAACACTTCACCACTGTCGGTGAGGAACACATCGACCCGCGCCAATCCTGAACAACCCAACACCTCAAAGGCCTCGACGGCCAGGGCACGAATACGCTCACTCGCCTCGACGCTGATGTTAGCCGGCACCACCACTTGCGCAGCCTGATCATCGATGTATTTGCTGTCGTAGGAATAGAACCCGCTGCGCACCACGATCTCGCCACACCCACTGGCGATCGGCTGATCATTGCCGAGCACCGCGCATTCAATCTCGCGACCGCTGACGGCGGATTCGATCAGGACTTTTTCGTCGAAGCCCAAGGCCAGTTCAACCGCTGCCGTGTATTCGGCTTCGTCGGTCACTTTGCTCACCCCCACGGAAGAGCCCTGGTTCGCCGGTTTGACAAACAGCGGCAGGCCCAGTTTGCCCTGCACCTCGGCGAACCCAGTGCGCGCGGCGCTGGCACGGTTTAAGGTCACGAATGGTGTAACCGCAATCCCGGCGTCTCGCAGCAGGCGCTTGCTGATGTCCTTGTCCATGCACACCGCGGAACCCAGCACGTCGGAGCCGACAAACGGCAAATCCGCCATGCGCAGCAAACCTTGCAGGCAGCCGTCTTCGCCGAGGGTGCCGTGGACAATCGGGAAGATCACATCGACGTGGCCCAGCAGTTCCTGGCCCGAGGTTTCCACCAATTGCTGACTGGCCTTGCCTGGCACCACCGCCAGTTCGCGATTGGATTGATTGAGGGCAATCAGCGCCGGGTTTTCCTGATTGAGCAGGAAGTTCGAGGGATCGTTGAGGTGCCAGTGGCCTTGCTTGTCGATGCCGATCAACACCGGTTCGAAGCGCGAACGGTCCAGCGCGTCGACGATGTTTTTCGCCGATTGCAGCGACACTTCATGCTCGGCCGAACGGCCCCCGAAAATAATCCCAACCCGCAGCTTGCTCATTGCCTGGCCTCATTGTGAATGTGCTGTTTCATACCACGGCAGCGCGGATGAGTTAAAGACTGAAACTTCGCACGGTCGCGACGAGTCATTGCTAATGCGCAGCACGCACCTGCGCCCTAACAGGCAGAGGCCGCCCTTGAACGCTCCGACCGATCGTCGCAACACCCTCTCCCTGGACGGGCTCAATTTCTTTCTCGCCGACGTGCGCGACGGGCTCGGACCGTACCTGGCGATTTATTTGCTGGCAGTGCATCACTGGGACCCGGCCAGCATCGGCTTGGTGATGACAATTGCCGGGATCGCCGCGCTGTTGACCCAGACCCCGGCCGGCGCCCTGATCGACCGCACCCATCGCAAACGCGGGGTGATCATCGTCGCGGCGCTGCTGGTGACGCTGAGCTGTTTGCTACTGCCGTTCATTACTGCATTCACGCTGGTGGCGCTGACCCAGGCCTTGAGCGCTGTCGCGGCATCGGTGTTTGCCCCGGCCATTTCCGCCATTTCATTGGGCATCACCGGGCCGCGAGCCTTCACTCGCCGCACCGGGCGCAACGAAACGTTCAACCACGCCGGCAACGCGGTCGCGGCGTTGCTGGCCGGGGGATTTGCGTATGTGTTCGGCCCAGTGGCGGTGTTTTACCTGATGGCCGTGATGGCGCTGGCCAGTGTGATTGCCATCAGCTTCATCGCGCCGCACGCCATCGATCACGACGTGGCCCGAGGCTTCGACCCGCAAGGCCCGGCCCACGGCGAACAACCCTCGGGATTGAACGTGCTGCTGCACAACCGCCCGTTGCTGGTGTTCGCTATTTGCTGTGGGCTGTTTCATCTGGCGAACGCAGCAATGCTGCCGCTGGTGAGTCAGAAATTGTCCCTGGTGAACCTGCAAATGGCCACGCCGCTGACGTCCGCCTGCATCGTTGCCGCGCAGTTGGTCATGGTGCCGGTAGCGTTGCTGGTGGGCTGGAAGGCCGATGTGTGGGGACGTAAACCGTTGCTGCTCGCCGGTTTCCTGATCCTGCCGTTGCGCGGGGTGCTTTATACCTTGTCGGATGACCCGTACTGGCTGGTGGCGGTGCAACTGCTCGACGGCGTCGGTGCCGGGATCTTCGGCGCCTTGTTTCCGGTGGTGATCAAGGACCTGACCCAAGGCACCGGACGCTTCAATGTGAGCCTGGGCGCGCTGTCGACGGTGTTCGGCCTGGGCGCCGCACTGAGTAACGGCTTGGCCGGGCTCGTGGTGCAGTGGGCCGGTTACAGCGCGGCATTCCTGACTTTGGCGGCGGTGGCGGCGACAGCGCTGATATTGCTGGTGGTGGCCATGCCCGAACCATTGAATCGGGCGCCCGCCGTGGCCGATCAACCGGTGGCCACGGCGCTGACCTAATCAGCGATTGGCCACCAGATGCGCGCCGAACAGCAGGTAGCAACTGCCGGCAAAGCGGTCCAGCCACTTGCGCGAACGCTCATAAGCCCCCGCCACCCGGCGACTGGCAAACAGCAACGCCACGCTGCAATACCAACTGAATGACAGGCTGGCCATGGTCAACACCGCCAGTGTCAGCAACATCGGTGGCGGCGAAGCCGGCATGGCAGTGGCGAAGATCGTCGCGACAAACAGCGCCGCTTTGGGATTGGTCATGTTGCCGACAAAGCCCCGGCCATACGCCGACAACAGCGTACGCCCTGCCCCGTTCAGCGAATCGCTACCACCCGGCAGCGTCGCCGGTTGACGCTTGAACTGCTTCAACCCCAGATAGATCAGGTAACAGCCACCCGCAATCTTGAACGTCAGGTACAGCGTCGGCGCCGCGCTGAACAGCGACTTGATGCCCAGCCCACCGGCCAATCCCCACAACACCGTGCCCGTGGCCACACCCAACGCAGCCACCACGCCATGCCGACGCGAGCAACTGGCTGCCAATTGCGCGGTGTTGAAGAAGTTCGGGCCAGGCGTCACGACGGCGACCGTCCACAGCAAGGCCAGGGACAATAACGGCGCGGCATAGCTCAGGTGAGTCGGTTCCATGGGACGGATCGCCTTCGTGGCAGCAGAGAAGCCTTGTACCTTGCAACATTTACCAACCATTTTCTACGCATAGCGATGATGCCGTTCGTCAGCAGACAACGCTTTGTCACTGGGTTAACGTGTTCTGCATCGAGCCCGAGACAAGCGGCACCATGACCAAGCACACGCCACCCAGCGACTGGTTCCATCGCGCGCCCAACGTTGGCGGGCTGGAGCGTATTGAGGCGTTTTTTGCCGGTCACGGCTACGACTTCCACCGTCACGACACCTATGCCATCGGCCGCACCCTGGCCGGGGTGCAGAGTTTTCAGTACCGCGGCGCCTGGCGCCATAGTCTGCCGGGCGGCACGCTGGTGCTGCACCCGGACGAACTCCACGACGGCGAGGCCGGCACCGACAGCGGTTTCCACTATCGAATGATGTACATCGAACCGGCGCTGATCCAGCAGATCCTCGGCGGCCAGCCGCTGCCCTTCATCAAGACCGGCCTGTCCACCGATCCGCGCCTGTTCGCCGCCACCGATGTGTTGATGCGCAGCCTCGATGACCCGCTCGACCCACTGGAAGAACAGGACGCACTGTTCGATCTGGCCCACGCGTTGAGCGCTGTGTCCGGCATGCCCGACAAACGCCAGCGCTTCGACTATGTGGCGGCTGAACGCGCCCGGGAGTTCATGCACAGCGCGCTGGATCGCAGCGTGACTCTGGACGAACTGGCGCACCACAGCGGTCGCGACCGCTGGAGTCTGTCCCGGGATTTCCGCCTGCTTTTCGGCACCAGCCCTTATCGCTACCTGACCATGCGCCGCCTCGACCTGGTCCGCGCACTGCTGATTCAGGGCCAGTCGCTGGTCAGCGCCGCGCTGATCGCCGGGTTCACCGACCAAAGCCACATGACCCGCCAGTTCAGCAAAACCTACGGCTTGTCGCCGGCGCGCTGGATGAAAATGCACCGGCGCTGAGTCACGCACAATCGTTCAAGAATCACCTCGATGCGCTGGTTATCGTGGGGCCGGAATCACTCTGGAGAACCACCTGATGAACACGTTCAAAAGCCTCAACTTCCTGCAGAAAATCGACCTGATCGACCAACACTGGTCACCCCGGGTCATCGCCGAAATGAATGACTACCAGTTCAAAGTGGTGAAGCTGCTGGGGGATTTCATCTGGCACGATCACCTGGACACCGACGAAACCTTCATCGTCCTCGAAGGGCAATTGCGCATCGATTTTCGCGACGGTCACGTGCTGGTTTCGGCGGGTGAAATGTACGTCGTGCCCAAGGGCATCGAGCACAAACCGTCGGCGGAGCAGGAAGTGAAATTGTTGCTGATCGAACCCAGAGGCGTGGTCAACACCGGCAGTGAAGGGGGTGAACTCACGGCGGTGAATGATCTGTGGATTTGAACTGAACACATCTGTCCCTGTGGGAGCGGGCTTGCCCGCGAAGGCGGCGTGTCAGTCGACATTAATGTTGAACATTCAACCGCATTCGCGAGCAAGCCCGCTCCCACAAGGTGGTGTCTTCAGACTGACTCCAGCAGATTCTTGCCATCCACCGGGTCACCGATTTTCAGGAAGTGGCCACCGGCGACATGGTGCAAGGTGCGCAGCGCGTCATGCCCTTCGAAGTGCCAACGGCCGTCGCTGAACACGCGCTCATCGGCTTGCGCGGCAATCACCTCGGCCAGAAACAGGTCGTATTGCTGATGATTGTGCGGCTCCGGCAGCAGACGGCACTCCAGCCACGCGACGCAACCTTCCAGCATCGGCGCATCAATCAAGTCACCGCTGAAGGTCTGCAAGCCATAGGCCTGGAACTTGTCCTGGCTTTGCTCGCGGGTCAACGCCAGGCCGGATGTCGAGCCAACGGTTTGCACGATATCGGCCTGAGCGACGCAGGGCACGTTGACCACGAACGTGCCCGAGGCTTCCAGCAGTTGTCGGGTCCAGGTGGCTTTGTCCAACACCACGGCGATTTTCGGCGGTTCAAAATCCAGCGGCATGGCCCACGCAGCGGCCATGATGTTGCGCTGGCCGTCGTGGGCCGCGCTGACCAGCACGGTCGGCCCGTGATTGAGCAGGCGATACGCCTTGGACAACGGAACCGGACGGCGATGGGAAACGGTCATGGATGTCTGCTCCGGGGAAAACGCCGATTGTAGCGGCAACCCGATGGCGCGAATCAAGTCGCCAATTGATTGGCAAACTGCCCGACCGCGTTCACCACTTTCTGCGCGCCGTCCTGAATCTCGACGATCACCGTGCCGGCCTCCGCCGCCAGCGCCAAACCTTGTTCTGCCTGGAGTTTGCCGTCGGTCATCAGGCTCACGGCGTTGCGGGCCATTTCCTGGTTCTGCCGCACCACGCCGACAATTTCATCCGTCGCCTGGCTGGTGCGTGACGCCAGTTGCCGGACTTCGTCCGCCACCACCGCAAAACCCCGGCCCTGCTCGCCGGCACGTGCCGCTTCGATGGCCGCGTTGAGTGCTAACAGGTTGGTCTGCTCGGCAATGCCGCTGATGGTCTTGACGATGGTGCCGATCACCAGCGACTGCTCATTCAGGGCTTCAATGCCTTCGCCGGCGGTTTGCATGTGTTTGGCGAGGTCGCGCATCACGTTCACCGCCTGAGTCACCACCGTCGTGCCGCGCTGGGCGCTGTTGTCAGTTTGCAGCGACGTGCTGTAGGCGATGTTGGCCGCCTCGGCAACCGCCTGCTCCTGATTGACCTGATCGGTAATCACCGTGGCGAACTTCACCACTTTGTAGAGTTTGTTGTTGGCATCAACCACCGGGTTGTAGGACGCCTCCAGCCAGACCGTACGACCGTGGCTGTCGACGCGCTTGAAGCGGCCGGCCACAAATTCGCCATTGTTCAGGCGACGCCAGAAGTTCTGGTACTCGGCGCTGTTGTATTCCTCCGGCACACAAAAGGTGCGGTGATGTTTGCCCTGAATCTGCGCCAGGCTGTAACCCATGCCGTTGAGAAAGCGCTCATTGGCGCTCAGCACATTGCCGTTGAGGTCGAACTCGATCACCGCCGTCGACCGCACCAGCGCACCGATCAGGTTCTCGTGCTCGCGAGACGCTTCGATGGTGCGGGTCAGGTCGCTGGAATAAATCGAGAAATGCTTGATGCGACCGTCCGCAGATCGCACCGGTTGCAGAATTGAACGCAGCCAGGCTTCGACGCCATTGCCGCGCAGCAAACGCACGGTACCGGCGAAATGTTCGCCACGGGTCAGCGCGCTTTTGAACCGTTGATGAAACTCGTCCGACTTCACATGAGCCGGGGCGATGTCCTCGATGTGCCGACCGACCAGATCGTTGTTCTTGTAGAGCATCTCGCCGAGGAAGTTCTGGTTGACCGATTGAACCCGTCCATCGGGGTCGAGGGTCAGGACCATCATCTCGCTTTCCAGGCTGTCCTTCACTTGCAGGAGGCTGGAGAGTTCTTCGCGAAGAGCCGACAGCTCCTGCTTCAAGCGTTTATTGAACATGGAAAGCACCGATGGGCAGGGATAGAAGACGGTGTACAGCCTCTCCATCGGCCTCGGGGATATTTTCTGAAGAGTGTTTAGGGGGAGTCCTACAAAAATAATGGCGACGTGACACTGACTCTGTCGCGCTACGTGAACCCGTTACAAAACCCACCGCTCTACCCCGGCCACTTCAGGTATCCTCCAACTAAATTGCAACAACATGTTGCAACGGTATCCGCCCGATAAGGAGTCCCGTTTTGGAGTTATCGACCGCTGCCTGGCTGGTTCACGACACCCGTTTGATCCTTTGCGTCCTGCTGGCGATTGCCACGATTATCGTGTTGATCAGCGCCACCAAACTCCCGCCCTTTCTGTCGATTCTGATCGGTACGTTCATTGCCGGTGTCGGCGCCGGTTTGCCGCCCGAAGACGTGGCCAAAGCGTTCAGCAAAGGCGCCGGGGCGATTCTTGGGGAGGCGGGGATCATCATTGCCCTGGGTTCGATGCTCGGTGCGTTGATGGCCGAATCCGGTGCCGCAGATCGCATCGCTTCGACCTTGCTCGGGCTGGGTAAAGGCAAGTCGTTGCCGTGGGTGATGGCGCTGGTGGCGATGGTGATTGGCCTGCCGCTGTTCTTCGAAGTGGGCCTGGTGATGATGGTGCCGATCATCTTCGTCATGGCACGCCGTTCGGGTCAGCCGTTGCTGAAGATCGCGATTCCGGCGCTGGCCGGGATGACCACACTGCATGCCTTGATGCCACCGCACCCCGGGCCGCTGATTGCGGTCAGCGCGTTGCACGCCGACCTCGGGCTGACCATGTTGCTGGGGTTCAGTATCGCAATCCCGGCGGTGATGCTGGCCGGCCCGATCTACGGCAATTGGCTGTCGAAACGTATGCATGTCGAGGAGCCGGCTGAACTCGGCGCATTGTTCAGTGCCCCGCCCAAGGCCCCGCGCCAGCCGAGCTTTGGGATATCGCTGCTGATTATCCTGTTGCCGGTGTTGCTGATGCTCGGCAGCACCTTGGCGAAAGTCGCGATGAGCCCGGAAAGCACCGCCGCCCTGACCCTGAAGTTCCTCGGCGAACCGTTGGTAGCGTTGGGCATTGCGGTGATGGCCGCAGTGATCTGCCTCGGCTGGGCCAACGGCATGCCCCGTGAACACGTGGGTGGCACGTTGCGCAAAAGCCTGGCGCCGATTGCCGTGTTGCTGCTGACCATCGGTGCCGGCGGTGGCTTGAAACAGACGCTACTCGACGCCGGCATCAGCCAGACCATCAGCAAAGTGGCTGAAGGCGCGCACATGCCGTACTTGCTGCTGGCCTGGCTGATCGCCGTCGCGTTGCGTCAGGCCACCGGTTCGGCCACGGTGGCGACCACGACCACGGCGGGCATTCTGGCGCCGATGATGGCGGGGCTGGCGGCGACGCAAAGCTCATTGGTGGCGTTGGCGATTGGCGCCGGCTCGGTGTTTTTCTGCCACGTGAACGACGCCGGGTTCTGGATGGTGCGCGAGTACTTTGGCTTGCAGCTCAAGCAGACGATCTGGGTCTGGTCGATTCTGCAAACCATCGTGTCGGTGGTGGGGTTGGTGGGGACGTTGTTGTGGTGGCATTGGTTGACGTGATGGCAGCCACGTCCCTCGGATAGCTAAAGGCACGGCGCCACGGAACGGCTCCCGACATGGGGCATGCGCGCGCCGAAATACGCTGCGCTACCCACGCCCACTGCGCCCATCACCGCGCAGAACATCACACAGATCCACGGACTCCACGGCATCAGACCAATCAACAACAGCGGCGTGACACTCGCCCACGCCGCGTAGGCAATGTTGTAGGTGAAGGAAATCCCCGAGACGCGAATCCGCGCCGGGAACAGGCTGACCATCACCGACGGCACCGCGCCGACCACTCCACAACTGAGGCCGGCCACCGAATAGGCCAGGCCAATCCAGCTACCGCCGATGATCAGGCAGGTGTAAAGCACGCCGATGCCCAGTGGCAGCAACAGGCTGTAAAGCATTACCGTGCGCCACGCGCCAATGCGATCGACCAGCAAACCGGCGAGCACACACCCAATATTCAGGAACACGATGCCCAAGGCGCTCAGGGCGAAGGTGTGGCTGGCGGTCATGCCGAACGTTTTCTGCATCATGGTCGGGGTGATGACCACGAAGACCACCACAGCGGAGGTCAGCACGCAAGTGAGGATCATCGCCGGCAGCATCGCCAGGCGATGTTCACGCAACACGGTACGCAGCGGCAGTTCGACCGCTGCATCGCGGCGGGCCTGCATGGCCATGAACACCGGCGTTTCGCTGAGCCAGCGCCGCAGCCAGACACCAATCACGCCAAACACGCCACCGAGCAGGAACGGATAGCGCCAGGCGTAATCGAGGATTTCTGCCGGGGTGAAGGCCTGGGCCAGAAAGGTCGCGGTCAACGCGCCGATCAGATAGCCAAACGTCAGCCCGGCCTGCAGGAATCCGAGCGCGTAACCGCGATGCCCGGCCGGCG
This sequence comes from Pseudomonas sp. dw_612, assembly GCF_018449725.1. GTDB lineage: Bacteria > Pseudomonadota > Gammaproteobacteria > Pseudomonadales > Pseudomonadaceae > Aquipseudomonas. Next base: position 15,838 of record NZ_JAAVVC010000035.1, read on the forward strand.
CGTGCTCGGCGACAAACACCCAGGCGCTCGGCACTTCACCGCCCACCGCCGCGCCTTGAAGAATGCGCAGGGCCAACAGCAGCAACGGTGCGAAATAACCGATCTGCGCGTAGGTCGGCATGATGCCGATCAGCAGGCACGGCAGCGCCATCATCAGGATGCTCAGGCTGAAGACTTTCTTGCGCCCCAGTCTGTCGGCGAAATGCGCCATCAGAATCCCGCCCAGCGGCCGCGCCAGGTAGCCGGTGACGAAAATCCCGAAACTTTGCAGCAAGCGCAGCCACTCAGGCATTTCCGGTGGGAAGAACAGCTGGCTGAGGGTCAGGGCGAAAAATACGAAAATAATGAAATCGTAGATTTCCAGCGCCCCGCCGAGGGCTGCAAGGCCCAGGGTCTTGTAGTCCGAACGGGTGAACGGCGCCGGGCTCGTGTCGGTATTGGCAGTCATGAAATGAACTCTGGCATAGGCAAAAACCAAGGCGCCCATGGTCTACGCAAAAGCGGTGACGGACAACCCGTTAGACCAAAGTCCTAAACTGGTAAAACTTCGTCACAAAACAGGGACGATTGATTTACTGTTTGCACCTGACCCAACGGGCCTTTTCGGCCCGGAACATCACAATAATCATAAAAATCCGAGGTAGTCCCGTGGCCGCTGATATCGACGATAGCCGCTATGCCCGCTTTGCACTGCGCTGCTCAAGTTTTGCCGAACGCTGGTTCCCCGACTCCTGGGTCTTCGCGGCCCTGGCGGTGATCATCGTTGCCGTGGCCACCATGGCCATGGGCGCCAAACCCACCGACGCCGCGATGGCGTTCGGTGACGGGTTTTGGAGTTTGATTCCGTTCACCATGCAAATGGCGTTCGTGGTGATTGGCGGTTATGTGGTCGCCAGTTCGCCGCCGGCGGTGAAACTGATCGATCGCCTGGCGCGAATCCCGAAAAACGGCCGTTCCGCCGTGGCCTGGGTCGCGTTGATCTCCATGGTCGCGTCGCTGCTGAACTGGGGCCTGTCCCTGGTGTTCGGCGGTTTGCTGGTACGTGCACTCGCCCGCCGCACCGACCTGAAAATGGATTACCGCGCCGCCGGTGCCGCCGCGTATCTGGGCCTAGGCGCCGTTTGGGCGTTGGGCTTGTCGTCGTCGGCCGCGCAATTGCAGGCCAATCCGGCGAGTCTGCCGCCGTCGATCCTGTCGATCACTGGCGTCATCCCGTTCACTCAAACGATCTTTCTCTGGCAGTCCGGCGTGCTGTTGCTGGCGCTGATCGTGGTCTCGCTGATCATCGCCTACGCCACCGCGCCCGGCCCGAACTCCGCGCGTGACGCCAAGGCCTGCGGCATCGACCCGAGTTTCAACCTGCCGCCCCTGCAACCGCGCACCCGCCCCGGCGAATGGCTGGAACACAGCCCGTTGCTGACGATTTTGTTGGTGCTGTTGGCGGGCGGATGGCTGTTCCATGAGTTCTCGACCAAACCGGCGATCAGCGCGATCTCCGGGTTGAACACCTACAACTTCCTGTTCCTGATGCTCGGCGCCCTGCTGCACTGGCGTCCGCGCAGCTTCCTCGATGCCGTGGCCCGGGCAGTGCCGACCACCACCGGCGTGCTGATCCAGTTCCCGCTGTACGGCTCGATCGCGGCGTTGATGACCACCGTCAAAGGCACCGACGCCCAGACACTGGCCCACCACATCTCGACCTTTTTCGTACAGATCGCGTCCCACGATACCTACGCGCTGCTGATGGGCGTTTACTCGGCGATTCTCGGTTTCTTCATCCCGTCCGGCGGCGGCAAATGGATCATCGAAGCGCCGTACGTGATGCAAGTGGCCACTGACCTGAATTACCACCTGGGCTGGGCCGTACAGATCTACAACGCCGCTGAAGCCCTGCCGAACCTGATCAACCCGTTCTACATGCTGCCGCTGCTGGGCGTGCTGGGGTTGAAGGCGCGGGACTTGATCGGGTTCTCGTTCGTGCAACTGCTGGTGCACACGCCGCTGGTGCTGTTTCTGCTGTGGGCGTTGGGGACGACGCTGGTTTATACGGCGCCGGTGATGCCGTAACCGCGTGGACTGCACCTGCTCGGGGAGTGGGTGCAGTCAGTCCTGATCGGTAGGTAACACTTTCAGTATTTCGACAAAAGTCAGCGCATCTGTAGCCGCCAGGCGCATATGGTCAAGGTAATCGCCAAGACGGTTCTCAGTCATACGGGACGTGCCTGTTCAAGCACCTGCTGACGAAACTTGACTGGAAGGTCTCCAGGCGTCAGCAGGTCGACCCTTACACCAAGCAAATCCTCAAGCTCGACCTGAAGTCCGCCGAGATCAAAAAGTGTGGCGCCGGGCAGTGCATCTACCAGCAGATCAAGATCACTTCCCTCTTTATCCGTTCCGAGCAGCGCCGAGCCAAATACTCGAGGGTTAGCCGTACGGAATCGGCCAACGACCTCGCGGACGGCTGCACGTTGAAGATCAAGAGCGGTGGAGGGTTTCATGATTCACCTTTACCAGGTTCTGTAGGGCGCCAGTCTAGCAGTGCCTGAGGACGGTAAACACCGCACACCATTACAGGATGCGTGTCAGCCATCCCGGTTCAACCAACCGAAACTCTGATGTAACCTCTCCGTCACAAATCATTGCTAGCGTCCCGCCGAAACACATTGCAACAATTTCGCGAAAAGGAATCGAAATGGCCGACGACAAAGACGGAAACGACCTCCCCTCCACCGAAGCTGATCAACCCACCGACACCAGTCGCCGCCGCTTCCTTGGCGGTGTGGCCGTATTGGGTGTGGGGGCAACCCTGAGTGCTTGCGGCACCAAAGGTGATGACGTCGGTAAACCGGTCGAGCGCCCGCTGACGCCCGCCGAGCTGGATAAAGCCCTGCACGAAAACGTGAAGAATGTCGTGGTGATCTACGGCGAAAACCGCAGCTTCAATAACCTGTTTGCCGACTTCCCGGGGATCGAGAAGCCGCTGTCGGCGCTCAAGGCGGATGACTATCAGCAACGGGACCGCGACGGCAATCTGTTGTCGACCCTGCCGCCGGTTTGGGGTGGTTTGAATCAGGTAGGTCCGCAAACCCTCGACGGCGTGGTCTACCTCGCCGGCACGCAATTTCAGGAACACTTGCCCAACGCACCGTTTGCCCTCAAAGGCCCGCAAGGCGAAGACTTACCGCTGAGCCTGGTGACCCGCGACCTGTGGCATGTGTTCTACCAGAACCAGATGCAGATCAACGGCGGCAAGAATGACCGGTTTGTGGCCTGGGCCGACTCCGGCGCGTTGACCATGGGGCATTACACCCAGACCCGTTATTCATTGCGTTTGTGGGATGTCGCCAAGGAATTCGTGCTCTGCGACAACTTCTTCCAGGGTGCTTTCGGTGGTTCGTACCTGAACCATCAATATTTGATCAGCGCCCAGGTGCCGTTCTACCCGGATGCCGCCAACTCGATCGCCAAGCCAAACATCGCGACGTTGCAAAGCGATGACCCGACCGACAACCGTCTCAAGCCACTGGACGCTTCGCCCGCCAGCGCCATGACCGGCCCGCCGCAATTCGGCCCGAGCCTGCTGACTCCAGACGGCTACGCGGTGAACACCATGGCGCCGCCGTATTGGCCGACCTGGATCCGCGACCCCGAGCGCCCGGACTACGCCAAGCCTTTGCCCAGCGTCCTGGTCCCGCAAACCCACGAACACATCGGCGACAAGCTCTCGAAAAAGAACGTCGACTGGGCGTGGTACGGCGGCGCGTGGCAAGCCACGATTGATGAGTACAAGGATTCCGGCGCGATCCCGAAAATCCCTAACTTCCAGTACCACCACCAGCCATTCAACTACTTCAAGCGCCAGGGCCCGGAAAACCCGGCCGAACGCGCCAAACGCCTGCGCGATGGCGGCTTGGGCGATGAGTCGAGCACTAACAAGTTCCTGGCCGATGCCGAAGCCGGCAAGCTGCCGGCGGTGACGTTCTACAAACCCCAGGGCAACCTGAACATGCATGCCGGTTACGCCGACATAGCATCCGGCGACCGGCATATCGTCCGGGCGCTGAAAGTGCTGCAACAAAGTCCGCAATGGAAAAACATGGTGGTGGTGATCACTGTCGACGAAAACGGCGGCTGGTGGGACCACGTTGCGCCGCCCAAAGGTGATCGCTGGGGCCCGGGGACACGCATCCCGGCGCTGGTGATTTCGCCGTTTTCGCGCAAGGGCACGGTGGATCACACGGTGTATGACACCGCTTCGATCCTGCGGCTGATCACCCGCACCTTTCAGCTGGAAACCCTCGACGGGCTCAAAATGCGCGACGACGCGATGATCGCCCGGGGTCAGAAACCGATGGGGGATTTGACTAACACGCTGCACTTTCCGGCGTGATTGATTGAAGAGCAAAAGATCGCAGCCTTCGGCTGCTCCTACATTGGGATGACGTACACCCGTAGGAGCTGCCGAAGGCTGCGATCTTTTTTTGCCGGGACACTGGACCACCCGACACATCTGGTTTCAGTATGTACCCGCCCCCGCCTACGTGGGCCCACGCTGAAAAGGATCTGAGCATGTTCAAACTCGCAGGATTTACCCTCGCGGCCCTCACCCTGAGTGCCGCCGCCCACGCCGATGTCGATCTCAAGCTGGGCAGCACTGAACGCGTCACCCGCCTCTTCGCTTACCCCAACAACTGCAACGTAATCTGCTTTCGCAACTGGACGCTGGAGCAGACCGTTGAGCATTACCTGACGCAGAGCGTGCAGCGCGATGGTTACAGCGCCGCGAAAGTCCGGGTCAAGACCGATAACAATCAGCTCTACGCCGATATCACTGGCGTACCCAAGGGTTATGACAAACCCCTGACCCGCTTACTCGATGCCGGCGATCTGGCCTACAACGGCGCCAAAAAGCTCAACATCGATGGCAAATGGGCTTATAGCTGGTACCTGTTCCTGCCGTTGGGCATGGCCCTGGAAAACCGCAAAAGCGTCGAGTTGCTGCACTTCCCGCCGGATTATTCGCTGACACAGGCTCAAGACTATCTGGAGTCGGCCACCACTGATCGCTGGGCCACGCTGCTGGTCGATAACGGCATTCCGGCTGCCCAGACACCGGGCTACCAGACCATCATCGACATCGCGCCGATTGCCGCGCCGTCCAGCGCCGGCAAAGACCTCGAAGGCGTCTACGACTACTTCAAGGACTACCAGACCACCATGGTCAAGGAAGTCAGCCAAAACGCCAAAGGCGCCGCGTTGCCGATGGTCGCGTTCGGTGCGCCGGTGCGTAACTGGATCAAGCAGCAATACGGGGCGACCGTGGGTGTGCTGGGCCTGGCGACGATCAGCCCGAGTGCCGGGGTGAAAGTGCCGGTATTGGGTTCCAACCACCCGAGCTACATCTGGTACGCCGCCGACCCTGACAGTTACACCGGCCCCGATGCCCAAGCCCAGGCCGACGCTGCGGGTCTGAAAGTCATGGGCCAGGATCTGAGTGCCGCGTGCTGGCAGGCGGGAATGGGCAGCAAGCCGGGTAGCGACCCGGCAGCCCAGCTGAAAAGCTGTACCCAGACCTGGCAAGTGACCCGGAAAGAAAAAACCTGCGAGCTGTTCTACACCTCGATCCGCAACCTGACGCCGGCCGACGCAGCAGCCAAGTGCGCCACGCCACCGGTCAAGTCGCAGTTGCAACAGCTGCAAGCCCCGGCCCCCGTGCCTGCGGCTCCTGCACCGCACCTCTGAAACGACAAAGGCCCTTTGCGCCATTTGCGCAAAGGGCCTTTACCTGAGGATTTACAACGCCCCGACCGGACGCAAGCGATACTGCGGCGGCAGTTGCTCGAAACCGCTGATGGTCGCGTTCAGGCTTTTCCAGCGACCGTCCTTGATGCCGTAGATGCAACCGTGGATCGACAGGCTCTGCCCGCGATGCCAGGCGTTTTGCACAATGCTGGTGTGCCCGACGTTCGCCACTTGCTGAATCACGTTGAGCTCGCAGAGTCGATCAACCTGTTCTTCTTCGGTCGGCAACTTCGCCAGTTCTTCGCGCTTTTCATAATAAAGATCACGAATCGAGCGCAACCAGCCATCGATCAGGCCCAACTGACGGTCCTGCATCGACGCACGCACGCCGCCGCAGCCGTAATGGCCGGTGACCAGGATGTGTTTGACCTTGAGCACGTCCACCGCGTACTGAATCACCGACAGGCAATTGAGGTCGGTGTGCAGCACCACGTTGGCCACGTTACGGTGTACAAACAGATCACCGGGTAGCATGCCCACGATCTCGTTTGCCGGCACCCGGGCATCGGAACAGCCGATCCACAGGTATTCCGGGGTTTGCTGGCGGGCCAGTTTGGCGAAGAAATCAGGATCTTCTTTGGTGATCGCGTCAGCCCAGCGCTCGTTGTTATCAATCAGATCTTGTAATTCGTTCATGCAATGAAGCCTCAAGAATGATGCGCAACTGTGACAGCCGACCGCCCGTCGGGGTCACGCGCGTGATGCATTTACCCAGTGCTCCATGCCGGTGGAATTCTCGCACGCCCAGTGGGTCCACCCTAGTAAGGCCCACAGTATGAGGAATTGCCATGACTGAATCACGACGTCCGTACGATGCGGTGCAACCCGAGCCCATCGACGACAACGAAGACCGCATGGGCTCGATGCATGAGCTGGATTTCGACGAGGAAGAACCCAGCGCCAAAATCGGTGACGAGCTACCGGAAAACGAACGCGAACGCCTGATGCCCCGCGAACGTGTGCGCGAAGCCGGCATGACCGGGGCCTCGACCGACGATCATGAGTCTACCGACGATGACATGAGCCCGGAAACCTTGATTCTTGAAGACGGCGCCCGGGATGCCCATGAAGCCGGCGAAGGTGATCAGGCGGATTGGGATTTGAGTATTGTCGATGAAGACGATATTGGCGGGGGTAACGGGCTGGATGAGGCGGAGAAGGCGCGGCGTGATCCGATGGATGGTAATCGTTGATTTTCTAGCGTCTGGTAGATCGCCTTCGCGAGCAAGCCCGCTCCCACAGGTTTCGTGTTCGACACAAAACCATTGTGGGAGCGGGCTTGCTCGCGAAGCTTTTGAAGGCTGTCAGTCAACCAAAGTGCATGCCATGACTACCGCATCCTCGCGCCCACCCACCGCCGGATAATAATCCCGACGCCGGCCAATCTCGTTAAACCCATACCGCTCATACAACCGGAACGCCCCACGGTTGCTGTCACGCACTTCCAGGAAACACTCCCGCGCCTTGGCGTCATACGCCCGGGACATCAAGTGCTCCAGCAGCGTCAAACCCAGGCCTCGGCCCTGATTTTCCGGTTTGACGGTAATGTTCAGCAGATGCGCTTCATCCAGAATGATCTGCACCACGCCGTGGCCAACCTGCTGCGAACCTTCGAACATCAGCCAGATCTGGTACTTGCCCAGACCATCGAGAAAAATCCCGCGGGTCCAGGGGTGGCTATAGGCCGCGTATTCGATCTTCAGTACAGCGTCCATGTCCGCCTCGGTCATCGGGCGGAACGATACAGCGTCACTCATTCGATTCTTTCCAACGCGCCATCAGCCGACGCATGGCTTGCCAGACATCAGCCTTACGCTGTGGCTCTTCCATTAAGAGTTCCAGGCCCGGCAGGGCCCAGACCGAGCCCAGGCCTTCGACCTGGAGTTCACGGTTGAACGATTCGGCGTTGGCCTCACCGGCAAAACGCACCGCCGGCAGGCCGATCAGCCACAGGCAGACGCACGGGGCGTCTTCAAGCCGGGCCGAGAGGAAACCTTGCACGAAGTCGCGGGCCGCTTCCGGCCCCTGATCCATCGTGCCGCGGACCAACAGCGGCCAGCGCACCGGTTCGCCGACGATTTGCGGGCTGTCTGGCAGACCGGCGGCGCGCAGCATGTCCTTGAGCAACATGTAGGCGGGATCGCGGGTCTGGAAGGTTTCGCCTGTGGGTAACTCCACCAACAGCAGGCAGCGCCCGGCGCGCAGCAATTGCAAGGCGAAACGCGGCGGCGGTACGACGGGCGCCTTGGCCACGACCGGCGCAGCCTCTTCTTCGGCCTTGGCGTTGGTGCGCGTGCTGGCCAGTGAAGGCCGCGGCACCTCGATTTTCACCCGCTCGGCGGGTTTGACCACCGGTTCCACGGGCGCCTCAGCCACGGTCGCCGGCACCACCGGGGCGACGACCAACGGTTCTGGTGCCTCCAGCAGTTCGGGCCGCGACGGCGCAGCAAAGGGCAATTCGGTGCGCGGCAGCCAGTTGACCACCTGCATGGCGGTCAAATAAGCGCGGCGACGGGACTCGATAAGCAAAGGTCGGCCACTTGTGGATAACTAAAGTGCGGTGATTCTACCGCCCTTCGCCGAAGATCGCCCGCGCTTGATCGATACTCTTACCCACAGAAACAGCGACAGCCCGTCCCGCGAGTGAATCGTAACGGGCGCGATGCAGTACAATCGCCGCTTTTAATCGTCAACCAGCCGGCCATCCCGATGATCGAACCCAAGCGCGTCTTGCGCGCCCTCGCTGAACACTGGGCACTTCTGGAGCCACTGTGCGAGCACTTCGACCAAGGCACTTTGAGCCTCAACGAACTGCGTTCACAGTTGGCCGCCCAGCAACTGGACAGTACACCGCAGGACATCACCAGCCTGCTGGACGTGTGGATCCGCCTCGACATCCTGGTTCCCGTGGCGAAAAGCCCGAACCGTTTCGAGCTCAATGCGCAGATCCACGACTTTCTCGCCTACCTGCGCCGTGAGCACCGTCTGGGCCTGTGCCTGGAAATCGAAGCCTATTTGCGCCACCTCGAGCGTCTGGCCGGTTACATCCAGGACGCTTTCGACATCCGCGACGGCCATGACCTTGCGCGCCAATTGCGTTTGCTCGACATGCGCGTGCGGGATGTTCTGAAGAAACTCGCCAACGACGAACAGGCCCTGGTGGCCGTCGCCGAACGCGCGAAGACCAGCGACCGGCAGATTCCGCTGCGTCAGCGGTATGCCGAAGTACTCGCGACCTGGGACGAATACGTCGAGCCGATGATTCAGTTGGTCAACGCCGACGGCGCCTTCGAACAAGGCGTGCGCAAGGTCGAGAACGTGCTGCTGAAGATGCTCACCGAACAGCAGCGCCTCGGCCATCTGGTTGACGACGACATGCTGCTGCGCACCCACGCACGCATCCTCGAAATGCAGACCAGCGCCCAGTTGACCTTGCGTCACGCCCGGGAACTGCTGCTGCCGCTGCGTGAAGAAGCCCGCCGCCACAACGCCGTGACCCGTGGCGCGGCGCTCGCGTTGTCGGCCATTCGTCGTAAAGGCATCGATGCGGTGCCGCAAGCCGCGATGCCGATGTTCACTCGGCCGCAAAGCACCTTTCTCGGCAGTGCCAGTCAGGTCGAAGCCTACGTGTACGCGCTGGCGCGTTTCGAGCCGAAACCGGCGCGTTTCCCCAAGGCCCACAAAACCCAGAAAGGCGAAGCCCCGCGCGCGCCACGCACGGTTCGGGAAATGCTCGAACGCTGCGAAGACGCCCTGCCGATGCCGGACCTGATGACCTGGTTGCTGGAGCAGGAACCGAACGGCGCCACCGACGAATTGCTGTACTGGTTCTCGCGCCTGTCGCGGGAAAAACGCTTCACCCGCGAGCGTCTGGAACGCCGCGATTACCACACTCATGAGCATCAGGTCAGCCTGCGCTCCTTCGCCCTGCTCTCGGCCCGCGACACCGCCGCCGAGGATTCTGCGAGCATCCCCAATGCATCTTGATCTAAACGAACTGTCCCAGCTGGCGCCGATCTTTCGCGAGCTGTTCAAGGGCTACCACGTCAGCCGCCGCGACCCGGAGCTGTACGCACAACTGTCGAATTTCCAGGACCAGTACCGCACGCTGTTCAAGGCGTTGGGCTTTGAACTGGTCTGCGACACCCGTGGTTTCTACTACTTCGTGCCGGACCTCGCCGCAGCGGCGGTGAACAAGACTGCGCAACGTTTGGCGCTGTTCACCTTCATCCTCGTCGAACATCTGGCCGATCAGGGCCGCGACCCGGTCGCCGTGCTCGACGGTGGCAGCCTGGGCCGCGATGAATTGCCGTCGTTGCTGGAAAAGTACCGCGACCTGTTTATCCAGGCCGAAGTGCAAACCGTCGAAGAACTCGAAGAAAAAATCATGCGTCGCATGACCCAGCTCGGTTTCGCCGGCGAAGAAAACGGCATCTACCGTTTCCTGCCGCCGATGCACCGTTTCCTCGATGTTTGCCTGTCGGTTCAACAGGATCGCGATTTGGCGGCGAGCCTGCACAGCGTGTTGCCGCTACCGGTTCCGGTGCTGATCGATGACGACAGCGACGAAAAACTGCTGGAAACCGATGACCCGCTTGACCTCAGTGACTTCGAGGAAGAAAGCGAAGAAGACGCCATGGCCCGCGCTATTGCCGAAGAACAGGAGACCGACGCATGAGTAAGGAACGCTACGGCATTCGCCGCTTCGCCCTTTTGAACACCGCCGGTTACAGCCTCGGTTTGTTCCCGCTGGAAGAACCGCTGTCGGTCTACGGCGCGAACAACCTCGGTAAATCCGCGTCGATCAACGCCTTGCAGTTCCCGATCCTGGCGCGCATGTCGGACATGAGTTTCGGCAAGTACAGCCTGGAACAATCCCGGCGTTTCTACTTTGCCTCGGACACCAGCTACATCTTGGTCGAAGTCTCGCTGCCCCACGGCCCGCACGTGATTGGCGTGGTCGGGCGCGGCCCGGGCGGCGGTTTCGGTCACCAGTTCTTTGCCTATGCCGGCAAACTCGACCTGGCGCACTACCAGAAAAACGACACCTGCCTGCGTCAGAAAGAGCTGTTCACCAACCTTGAGCGCGAAGGCCTGAAAGCCTACGAACTCAAGCCCGACGAACTGCGGCGTTTGCTGGTCGGCGGTCACACGTCGATTCCGCTGGACCTGACACTGATCCCGCTGCGTTCCACCAGCGAACAGAGCCTGAAGACCTTCCGCGCACTATTCATCAACCTGCTGCACATGCGCGAAATCACGGCGGCCAAGCTCAAGCAATTGTTCCTCGATGCCTTCGAACACAGCCTGCGTTCCGGCAGTGTCGATTACATCGCCGCGTGCGAAGAAGCGTTCCGCGATGTACGACGCATGGAGCAGGACTACAACTCGCTGGTCACCGCCGGCCCATTGGTTGAAGCACTGGCCGCCGGCGTTACCCAGCGCAACATCTTGCGCGGCAAGTTGCACCGGATTTCGCCGTTGCTGGATTCGTTGCTCGGCACCTGGTCGGACTACGCCAGTGCGCGCAAGGAAGAGCTGACGATTCAGGCCGAGCACTACCGCAGCGAACAGGATTCCCTGCAAAACGATCAACGTGGCGGCACTCAAGAGCTGATGCGCCTGGAGCGGGAAATTACCGGCATCCAGCGCTGGCTCGGCGAGTTGTCGGTGCTCAAGCATCGCTTCGCGTTGGTCACTGACGTCAAAGTCCTTGAGCAGCAACTGCTCGCGGCCAAGGATGCCCACGATGAATTGGCCGGTGCGCTGGCCCAGTCCCGGCAATTCAGCGCCGAAGACCTCGACGAGCGTCTGCGGGATCTGGAAAAACGCCTGAAGTCGGTGAAACAGCAACTCGATCACGCCGACAACAACAGCTATGCGCGCCTGCGCGAAGAGTTCTCGCAACAAGACGTCGAGCGCCTGATGCGCCTGTTCAACAGCGCGCTGTTCAGCCTGCCGTTGGGCGAGCACGGCATTACGCTGGACGAGGACGGCCAGTGGGTCAAATCCCTGGAACTGATCCTTGATGGCTTCAAGGGCGAGCGCTTCGAAGTGCCGGGTCTGGCCATCGACATCTCGCACATCGAGCCGCCCGCCCTGCAAGCCCTGGCTGACCGCGCCGCGTTACGCGATCAGAAAGAGCGTCTGGAAAAAGAACTTAAGCAACTGAAAACCCAAGCCGCCGTGGTCGCTGACCGCGCGGCCAGCAAGACCCAGACCGAAGCGCTGTACCAGCAAGTGCTGGATGCGCAGAAGGCCCTGGAAGATTTCCGTCGCGCCCAAACCCTGAGCGCCGAGGAAGACGACAAGCTTGAGCAATTGGCGCAGATGGAAGCGGCGCAGGAAGAGTTGAAGCGCTCCAGCGATGCCTTCACTGAACGCGTCCAGCAACTGTCGGCCAAGCTGCAACTGGTCGGCCGCCAGATCGGCGACATGGAAGCCAAGCAACGCACCCTCGACGATGCTTTGCGCCGCCGCCAGTTACTGCCGGCTGACATGCCGTTCGGCACGCCGTTCATGGACCCGATCGACGATTCCATGGACAACCTGCTGCCGCTGCTCAACGACTATCAGGACAGCTGGCAGGGCTTGCAGCGCAGTGATGGCCAGATCGAGGCGCTGTATGCGCAGGTGCGCCTCAAGGGTGTGGCCAAGTTCGACAGCGAAGACGACATGGAGCGTCGCCTGCAACTGCTGATCAACGCGTATGCGCACCGTACTGACGAAGCGCTGACCCTCGGCAAGGCGCGCCGTGCTGCCGTGACGGACATCGCCCGGACGCTGCGCAACATCCGCAGCGACTACGACAGCCTCGAGCATCAACTGGCGCTGTTCAACCGCGAGATCAACAAGCGTCAGGTGTCCAACCTGCAGAGCTTCCGCATCGTCCTCGCGCCGAACAAGGAAGCGCTCAAGCACATCGACCAGATCATCCACAGCGCCGGCCAGTACGAAGAAGGCGAAACCCTTTCCGTGTTCGACCTGAGCCAAAGCGCCGATCAGGACAACAAGAACGAAGAAGCCAAGGAATACCTGGCGCGGCTGGTGGCGGCGAACCACAACCAGCTCGGCCTCAAGGACTTGTTCGAACTCGCGTTCGAAATCACCAAGGTCAACGGTCAACCGGTGATCCACACCGACATCGATGGCGCGGCGTCCAACGGCACCACCATGACCATCAAGGCGCTGACCAACATGTACTTGTTGCTGCACTTGATGGACCGCGACCAGGCCGGTCGCGTGCGCCTGCCGTACTACCTCGACGAAGCGGCAGACATCGACGAGAAGAACCAGGCCGCGCTGCTGGAAACCAGCCTGCAACTGGGCTTCGTGCCGATCCTGGCGAGTGTGAAGCCGCAGGTCTGCGCCAGCGTGGCGATTGACCTTGAGGGGGGTAGCGGGCCGAACGGGATCTACATCGATGAGGCGGACTGGAAGTACATTCGTCGGCATGATGAGGTGAAGACGACCGTGAATGTTGGAGCGGATGAGCCGGAGCTGGATGCGGTTTGATTGGCTTTAATCGATGACCAATAAAAAGGCCGCGATCCAAATGGATCGCGGCCTTTTTTATTGAAGACTTTTAGTGTTTTTTAGGGCCTCTTCGCGAGCAAGCCCGCTCCCACATTTGATCGCGTTCGTTCATGAGAATGCGGTCAAATGTGGGAGCGGGCTTGCTCGCGAAGGCGTCTTCACAGACGCCCAATCAATTCCAGACTACTTGCCGAGGGAAATCTTCGGCGCCCAAGTCAACCATTCATCTTCAAACTTATCGAACAACGGAAACGTCTGCTCAGGCCGGGCCGGGCTACCCATACGCTCGCCATCCGGCGTGGCAAACGCGATGCCACCCTGGATCAGTGTCTCCAGCGACTCGGTCCGCACTGTCGCGCCTTTGAACAAACCGAAGTCCAGGCCAAAACCGCTGGTGTTCCAGAACCGCGTGCCGCTGCGCACCAGTGGCGCGTACTTCGGCTCGATCAGGATATGCACCAGTACGCGATCTGCCGTCGAACCCAATTCATAACCGGTCACCTTACCCACGGTGATTTCACGGTAAGTCACCGGCACACCGGTTTTCAACGAACCACGGCGAGCGGCGCTTAACACCAGACTCAACCCGGCTTCGACCTTGGCGGATTCCGGTGGATTGGCCAGCGCTACAAAGTTCTTCTGTGGGCCGAGGTTTTTCGCGGCTGGTTGCACTTCGATGTACTGACCGGTGACCAAGGTTTCGAGGTTCGAGGTCTTGATCAACCCCAGCTCAGGCTTGACCACCCAGAACTGGCTGCCCACTCGGGCAATGCGTTCCGGCACTTCGGTAATCCGCGCGGTCAACATCACCGACTGCAAGTCATCCGTAAGGTCGACGTCTTCAATCTTGCCGACGTCCAGCCCTTTGAAGCGGATTGGCGTGCCGGTGCGCAAACCGTCGGCGCGATCAACCTTGATGGTAACCACCGCGCCTTTCTGATTCGCATCGTCATGGCTCGGGAACAGACGGAAACGCGGGATCTTCTTCTGCAACGGCGCCTTGGCTTCCGGGGTTTCGAAGGCGATACCACCGGCCATCAGACTTTGCAGCGATTCACTCTTGACCTGGATACCGCCGGTCAAACCACCGCTGAGCGTGATGCCGCTGGCGTTCCAGAATCGTGACGAAGCGTTGACCAAGCCTTCGTATTCCTTCTCGATGTGCACGCCGATCACCAATTGTTTCTTGGTCTTGGAGAACTGATAACTCTGGACCGAACCAACCTTGACCTGCTTATAGAGCACCGGACTGCCGACTTCCAGGGAACCGAGGTTCTCGGTGAACAGCACCATGTGCAGGCCGGGTGAACGCAAGTCCAGCGGCGGCGCCTTGGCCCGCGCGACGAACTCGCGCTGCGGCGCACTGCCCTTGTCGCCGGGGCGAATGGCGATGTAGTTACCTTTGACCAACGCTTCCAGACCGGTGATACCCGCCAGGGAAATCGACGGTTTGACCACCCAGAACTGCGTGCCGGTGACCAGGTAATCCTCGGCCAGTGGATCGAGCGTCAACTCGGCGGTGGCCGCGGACAGGTCCGGATCAATCTTCAGCGCCTTCAGGTTGCCGACCTGAATGCCTTTGTACATCACCGGCGTACGACCAGCCTGCAGGCCTTCGAAGTCGCTGAGTTTGACCTTCACCCGAATACCGGCGGCGGCTGCATCGAAGTCTTCATAGAGACGGAACGGCAGGCTTGGATCGGTGGGCGGGCTGTCCTTGCGGTTTTCTGGCGTGGCGAACGCGATGCCGCCGGCGACGATGCTGGCCAGGGACTCGCTGCGAATCTTCACACCGGACAGGTTGGCGTCGATGCTGATGCCGCTGGAGTTCCAGAAGCGCGTGTGTTTGCGCACCAGGCTGGCGTAGGTGGGCTCGATAAAGACTTTGAGCTCGACCGTGCTCTGGTCTTCGGACAGCAGATAACTTTTGACCTGGCCGACTTTGATCTGCTTGTAGAACACCGGGCTGCCACGGTTCAACGAACCGAGACGATCAGCCTTGATGGTCAAGTGCAGACCAGGCTTGGAGTCTGACAGCGGCGGTTCTTCGGCCAAGGCCTTGAACTTGCGGGTTGGCTCACCTTCACCGGGGCTGACGGCGACATAGTTGCCGGACACCAGGGTTTCCAGGCCGGTGATACCAGCCAGGCTCACGCTCGGTTTGACCAGCCAGAAACGGGTGCTGGTCTTGAGGTATTGCTCCACATCCTTGTTCATCTCGATGGTGGCGATCACGCCTTTGGAGCTGCCTTCGTCATCAAGCTTGAGCGTCTTCACCTTGCCGACCGACATGCCCTTGTAGACGACTTCGGTCTTGTTGGCCTGGATGCCCTCGCCGCTTTCGAAGCGCACCTGAATTTCGATGCCGGTTTCGTTATAGGCACGCCAGCCGAGCCAGCCGCCAATGACCAGGGCGATCAGTGGCAGGACCCAGATAGCTGACCAGTTCGAGGCCGGCCGGGTTTTCGCTGTAGGCAAATCAGTCATGGTCGTCGTCCGACTCCGTGTTATCCCAAATCAGTCGGGGATCGAATGTAACTGCGGCAAGCATCGTCAGAATCACCACACTGGCGAAGGCGATGGCGCCAAGATTGGCTTCGACGCTGGCAAGCCGTCCGAAATTCACGACCGCCACCAGGATGGCAATCACAAAGATATCCAGCATCGACCAGCGGCCGATGAACTCGATAAAGCGGTACATCACAATCCGTTGGCGTGCCGACAGCGGCTGGCGACGTTGCACTGAAAACAGCAGCAACGCGATGCCCACCAGTTTGAACGTGGGTACCAGAATGCTGGCGATAAAAACCACAGCCGCGATGGGAATCATGCCGTGCTGAACCAGTTGGATCACGCCGGACATGATGGTGCTGGGATCACCCTTGCCCAGGGAGCTGACGGTCATGATCGGCAGCACGTTGGCCGGGATGTAGAGAATCGCGGCGGTGACCAGCAACGCCCAGGTGCGCATCAAACTGTTCGGACGACGGGCGTGGACCAGCGCACCGCAACGGGTGCACACCTGCTCATCGGTGTCAGCTTCCTGCTTGTTCAACTCGTGGCATTCGATACAAATCAGAATGCCTGCATCAATCGCCCGCATGGGCATCTTCTCCTGACAAAGCCTGCCAGATCTGGTGAGGCGACATCACAACCTCCAACCACACCTGGACCAACAACAAACTGATAAAACACGCCAGGCCAAGACCTACTGTGATGGCTGCCATATCTGCCAGCTTGACGATCGCGACCAGCACGCCCATGAGGTAAACCTCGAGCATCCCCCAATCCCGAAGGTGGTGGTAAACGCGGTAGAGCAACAAACCGTAGCTGCGCCCGATATCGAAACGAATGCTCAGCAGCACCACCAATTGGCAGAGCAGCTTGAGCAACGGGATCCCCATGCTGCACAGGAACACCACGACCGCAACGCCTTGCATGCCGGTATTGAACAAGCCGACAACGCCGGTCCAGACAGTGTCTTGCGACGATTGCCCGAGTAGATTGAGCTGCATGATGGGTAAAAAGTTCGCCGGGACATACAACAGCAGTGCCGCGATGACCAAGGCGAGGCTGCGCGTCACCACGTTATGCCGGTGGGCATAGAGTTCGTAGCCGCAGCGTGGGCAGAGGGCTTTCTCGCCATGGGCGAGTTCGGGCTTGCGCATCAGCAGGTCGCACTCATGACACGCCACCAAGTCGTCCAGCGGTAAATCTGACAGCCCGGGGGCGTCAACCGAATCTGGCATAAGAGGCTCTTGCTCCGAAAAAGATGGGCCTATTCTAGTGTTCTGAATCGAAAATAACTGTGCAAATTTGTACCGCCGCTGACGCGTACTTTCCTGCGGACAAAAACAAAACCCC
>NZ_JAAVVC010000036.1 GCF_018449725.1 Pseudomonas sp. dw_612
ATGCGTGCGAACTACGTTGGACGGCGGTTGTTACACGGTGCATCGAGCACCTTCACTACGTCATCGATGATCGCCTTACTCATTTCCTGCAAATAATACGACGCCCAGGCATGCCGGTCGGTCTCGCGAACCATGGCGGCGTCAGAAGCAAGCAGTTTGGCGACATGGAGCAGGTTGGAAGCGTGGGAAAGGGCTTCAATCACCGGGACACCGGAGTTTATGCGGAACAGTGCTTCGTTGGCGTGATAGGAGAACGGGGTGAGGCCGATGGTTTTCAGGTCTTGAGGGATGGTCATTGGGCACCTCCGGTTTTTGGGCAGGGGTGGTTGATGACCGGTGCAGCAGTGGCGCAAATTTTGGACGGACTGGTGGCAAGCATTAGCAAAACTCCTACATATAAGTGAGAGCTGCCACGTTCGTTCTCAGGCGAATGGGTGACAGCTGTGCGCAGGCTGAGAACCGGAAATGTAGGAAACCGGCAGACCCGAAGATCTCCCACGCACAGCCGCCATAACACGGAAATGCAGGCACAAAAAAACGCCGACAATCGTGATTTGGTGGCGCTTGTGCGCCTACATATTACCCGGGTTCTCAGGCCCGGTCGCTGAATTGACAGCGACGGCTTGAAGGTAGCTTGAGGTGGGAGGATGCGCAATCGTGGCGAGGTGGTGGCGCGGGATGAACGGTTTAGTGTTTTTTATGGCTGAGCAATAATTATTGGCCGGGCATAATTTTGATAATTTGGACGACCTGCCAATAGCGTTGTCGATTTGCTCGAGGAGCATCAGCAATGGATGTAGAACTGAATCAGTTTCAGAAGGATTTGCTGGAATCTGTGCGTGAGATGAAAACGAGACAAGTCCTTCCTGCCGCTGAGAAAGAAGACTTAAACGGTGAGAAACGGTTCGAATGCGCAGAGACACGTCGCCAGAACGCGTCGAAAAAGCTGAGAAATAGCGACACGTAACCTAGCGGACTACATGAAACGGAGATGAGCCCCACAGTCGGTGTCGACTGTTAACGTCCCTGCATCGATCGCAATTATTCGATCCTACCCGTTGCGAGCTCGGAAGCACGCGAATCGATCACGTCTAATCCAACTGCAGCTTCATCCTCTTTTACGCCCGGTTTTTTGATGCAATCGGCGAGTATTGAAAGCTCCATTTCCCCCGCGATTTTGCTAGCGACTTCCCCGTCATGCGTGACATGGAAAGGGCTGTCGAAGTATTGAATTGTCATGAGCGTTTTCCTATATCTAATGATTGCGAAAAAATGGAGGTTGGCCGATTCAACATTTCTGATGCAAACAGTTTTAGCGTGAATCGCCGCAGCAATCATTACACCAAGTAACTAATGAAGTACCCGCCCCCACCTTTATCCCCCTGACCCAACCCCCTACATTCATCTCCAACGCCTCCCCATCATCCCGACGGGGCAGGTCACTGGAGATTTTCCTCATGCCTTTCGTAAGCGTACGCATCACCCGCGATGGCGTTACCTCGGAGCAGAAAGCTCAGGTGATCGCTGAAATCACTGAAACCCTGCAGCGCGTCCTCAAAAAGGACCCGCACCTGACCCACATCGTGATCGAAGAAGTCGACACCGATAACTGGGGTTACGCCGGCATCACCACCACCCAGTACCGCAAGCAACTGGCCGAGGCGGAGGGCAAATCGTGACCGGGTCCGTCTCTATCGATTTCATCTCCGACGTGGTGTGCCCGTGGTGTGCGTTGGGTGCAACGGCGCTGGAGCAGGCAATTGAAAACGTGGCTGGTGAAATCTCGGTCGAGCTGACTTACAAGCCCTTTGAGTTGAACCCGGACATGCCGGCAGTCGGCGAAAAAGCCGTCGAGCACTTGATGCGCAAATATGGACGTACCGCCGAAGACGTCGCCGCCGGGAAGGCGATGCAGATCGCTCGCGGCGGGGCCCTCGGTTTCACGTTCGATCTGGAAAAACGCAGCCACTTCTACAACACCTTTGATGCGCACCGGTTGCTGACGTGGGCATTGAGGGAAGGGCGCCAAGTTGCGCTGAAGAAAGCCTTGTTGCGCGCTTACTTCACCGACGGCCAGAACCCGAGTGATCGCGAAACATTGGTTCGACTGGCGACGGAAGTGGGGCTGGATGGCGCGGCTGCCCGTGAGGTGCTCGCGTCCGGAGCGTTCGGCACAGAAGTGCGTGACCTTGAAGAGTTTTACCGCGAGCGCGGTATTAACTCGGTCCCGGCCATGGTGCTGAACGGCCGTCACCTGGTGTCCGGCTCGCAGTCGATCGAGTACTACGAACAAATGTTGCGACAAATGGCGCAGGCGCCTGTTGAAGCCTGATTCATCACTTTTTCAAACCATCATTTATTAGTTGAGGTTCATCATGAGCACTTCGAAAAAAGTCATCGTTATTACTGGCGCCTCCCAAGGTCTCGGCGCAGGCATGGTTAAAGCTTTCCGTGAACTGGATTACAAAGTGGTCGCCACTTCGCGTTCGATCAAGCCTTCCACTGATCCGGATATCCACACCGTGGCGGGTGACATTGGTGATCCAGTGGTTGCACAGCAAGTGATTCGTGAGGCGATTGAGCGTTTTGGCCGGGTCGACACTTTGGTTAACAACGCCGGGATTTTTGTTGCCAAGCCGTTTACTGCGTACACCCCGGAAGACTATGCCGCTGTGTTGTCGGTGAACTTGAACGGGTTCTTCTACATCACCCAACTGGCAATTACCGAGATGGAAAAGCAGGGCAGCGGTCACGTCGTCAACATTACCACTAGCCTGGTGGACCATGCGATTGATGGTGTGCCGTCGGTACTGGCTTCGTTGACCAAGGGTGGGTTGAATGCAGCGACTAAGTCGTTGGCCATCGAGTACGCCAAGCGTGGGATTCGGGTGAATGCGGTTTCCCCGGGCATCATCAAGACGCCGATGCACAGTGAAGAAACTCACGCAGCCCTGGGCGCACTGCACCCGGTCGGGCACATGGGTGAAGTCCACGATATTACCCAGGCGATTGTTTATCTCGACACTGCGAATTTTGTTACGGGCGAAATTCTGCATGTGGATGGTGGGCAGAGTGCGGGGCACTGAGGTCTGATTTTACAAACCCCGAAAACAACAAAGCCCTCGAGCTTTTCGAGGGCTTTTGTTTTTTCGTTAGTTTTTATTCTAGGCGCCATTGCGGCTGACGTTTCCAATCTACTGGAAACCCCATGAGGCTCAAATTTGTCGATCCCTGTTGGTCAATGATTTCCGCGAGGCGAAGCTTCCACTGGCTGTCTGGACTGATCAAGTCAGTCAGATAGGCCAAGATCGTTAACACAATATAAAGCCGCTGCCTTGGCGGAGGCCGGTCAGCCACCGCGTTTGGTATGGTCCACTCTTTGGGTAACGACGGTCGAATTGAGAGTTCTCGGTTCCATAGTCGTGAATGGTGGGCGCAGCAATTTCGTATAAACGTCACGGTGTGGAGCCAAGAAGCCAAAACATCGAATGGCAGACAGAATCTGGCCGCGATAGCCTTTTTATCAGCACTTCTACCGATAGCATTGAAGAGCGTTGATACCGTCCCAAGGCTGAGCTCTTCCAAAATTGCCCAAGCGGGAGGTAATTCAGGGTGGGCGTAGGTCGCACCGTAGTATCGAAAATAGTTATCGCGCATGCGGTTTTCGATTCTCTGTTGCTGCAGCTCGCCTCCTTGCCGACCTCTTTCGATGCGATCGATCTCACGCCTTAATTTCATTCGCTCCTTGCTCAGTTGCTCTCGCAAGGGGCGAAGTAACTCGGAGTGCGAATATGACGAGGAGAAGAGCGACGCATCAGCTATCCAGTCAGGCCCGTATTTTGGGCACATGTGGTTGCTGATCGTTGCACGTACGGCGACTTCGATTCGTTCGATGGCATCCATGGTTATGCGCCGTAGTGAGCCATCGAATCGGTAGATGTCGACTACAGCCTTCAAGGTGCTTCCGGGCTTGAAGGTGTGGTCAGGCCCTTGCTCTTGGAAGGGACGCATGTAGGGACTCAAGCGAAACAGTGTGACCACTTCGAGGAAACGCATGGCCCGGTCGTCGTTGGCGACTTGCAGGCCTCGTTGCTTTAGCAGGTCCAATTGCTGTTCTACGCTGAGGGCCGGTTTGTCAAAAGGCCTCATGTAGCTTTTCTCCAAGCAAAAAAAACCCGCACGATTTGAGCTTGCTGACTGGGTCAACCTAGGCTTGGCGGGTGTGTTGGGGTGCATTATAGGTAGGCGCAAAAATCCGTCAACGTTGCGCTAACGTGAAATTGTAACGGGCAGGCGCGAGATCAATGTTTGGCTCTGCGCCGGAGATTGGACGATATAGGTCTTATCGCACCGACGTGGCTGCTTCAGCGGGAAGTTTCCAAACTCCAAAAACAACAAAGCCCTCGTATTTCTACGAGGGCTTCGTTTTGTATGGTGCCGGCACCAGGAGTCGAACCCGGGACCTACTGATTACAAGTCAGTTGCTCTACCAACTGAGCTATACCGGCGTGTTAGGGCGACGATTATAGCGATTGGGTTGGTTCTGTAAACCCCTGAATTCAGACTATTTTTACTCGACCCTCAGGTTACCCGCGAACCAGTGCTTTCTTGAGTTTCTGAATCGCTTTCCAGGCCCTGCTATTTTGCATCGCGCGCAGCTGTGCTTCGGCCTGTTCAGCCCGTTGCAGGGCGGCGGCGAGTTGTTGTTCGGTGTGGCTGACTGGGTAGCTGAGGGCGTGGCCCTGGCACAGTTGGAAGTTGTCGAGGTTGCACGGTGGGATGTAGAAGGCGGGTTTGAGGTTCAGTTGTTCGTTGGCCAGGAACCAGGTGTTGATGCCGTCGAACAGGATGGCTTCGTAGCCGGCGTCGGTGACGAGGTGTTCCCAAGTGTGGTCGCGGGCCCATGGGGTTTCGATGAGGATGATCCAGGGGCGCCAGGTGGCGAGGTCCATGCCGCGCAGGACGGTTTCTTCGTGGCCTTCGACGTCGATTTTCAGGAAGTGGATGGGGCGGTTCTGGGCGTGTTGTTCGCAGATGGAGGTGAGGGTGCGGGCTTTGACGGTTTGGCGGTGGACGTCCATGCCGAGGGCTGTGCGTTCCTGGCCGGTGGCCGGATCGACGGTGGAGAGGCCGGTGCCGGGGATGCCGTAGAGGATGAGGTCGTCGGTGCTGTCGCTGGCCACGCATTGCAGGTTGATGTCGTTGGGGCGTTGTTGGCAGAGGGCGTCGTAATAGGTTTGCATCGGCTCGACGTTGATGCCGGTCCAGCCTCGCTCATGAAAAGCCTTGGTGACGGAATCGTGGGTGGGGTCGTTCGCCCCGACATCAATATAGAAGCCATTTTCGAACTGTTTGAGGGCGCGCCACAGGCGGATGTCTTCGAAATTCTGTGCGTAAGAAATGAAGGTCACTGTGGCGTCCTGTCAGTCGGATTGTCTGCCTGTATAACAAGGGCGATTGCCGGGTGCAATTTTCCGACGAAGACGTCCGGGATTCGGCGGTTATGTCCTTTTGCTTGAATGCTTATGCACAACGGGACGTTCACTTGGCTCGATCAACGCCGCTTTTGTGGACTTGTTCTCATTTGTTCGCAAATCCCTGTTTTTAGGGTTTTTTATTCATGTGTACGAAAAATGAACAGTTGTGTTTCAGTCGTGAAACGGCGCATTTATTGGATCCACGGAAATTCCATCAACAGAGTTATCCACAGGCAGCGACTGTTTAAGGACGTTCCGCCAAGAGCAGGAAATTGCGCGGTGTGAGCGGGGTTTCGCAGAAGGTACCGAGACGAACGGTGTACCCCTGTTCGGTGAGGAAAAGTGCTCGATCAAGTACCAGCCACAACTCCAGCGGTCGTCGGAAAAGTCCCCGCAGCAGCTCCAGATTGCGTACTTCGGCCAGTCGCTGCCAACCGGCAGCCTCGAGAGCCGGCCAATCCTGCGGGCCGATTGTGGATAACTCCTTCAGTGCGGCCAAATGATGGCAGTAGTTGGCGAAGGATTTGTCCAGCCAGACGCTGGGTAGGGAGGGCGTTGGCAAGTATTCG
This sequence comes from Pseudomonas sp. dw_612, assembly GCF_018449725.1. Taxonomy (GTDB): domain Bacteria; phylum Pseudomonadota; class Gammaproteobacteria; order Pseudomonadales; family Pseudomonadaceae; genus Aquipseudomonas. Next base: position 6,047 of record NZ_JAAVVC010000036.1, read on the forward strand.
TCGACGCCACGCAATTGCCGTTGCAGCAGGTCGAAGGCCAGGCGCCGGGCCATGGACGTGTCGCGCTGACGTCGGACCCGAGCACCGGCGGTGACGGTTTCACTCATGGGTAGTGCAAGATTTTCGAGGGACAGCTGTAGGCTGGATCGCGAGCCTGTGCAGGAAAGCGCCTCATAGGTGGACAGATTGATCCGGTTATAACAGCAGGGCGCGACAGCCAGTTGTTTGCAGCCGACGGCGCTGGCGAGCCGGATCAATCGCACATGCAGGTCACCACAGGCATGCAGCGCTACCGGGGTGTGATCGCTCTTCAATAAAGAAGCTGCGCCCGCCGCGAGTACATCTTGCTCAACGTGCAGTGCATGCAACTGATGACGTTGGCTGAGTGCTTGTCCGTTCAAAACCAAAGAAGGGTCGTATTCCAGGCAGGTTAGTTGTTGCCCGGTTTGCAGCAGGCGTCGACCCAAGTGGCCCTTGCCCGAACACCAATCCAGCCAATGCTTCGGTGGCGCTGCGAACGACAAGCGACTGGCAAACGCCTCGATCTGCTGCCACTTGCGTCCCGGGACATCGACATTCAATCGATGCCCGGCCGCTTCCAGCGCATGCCCCGGCAACTCGCCAACCGAACTCAGCTCAAGCGACAACGCCGCCAATGAAGCAAACGGCTCCGGCGCATCCAGCAAGCAAGGTTGGTTATGACTGTTTTCCGCCTCTTCCAGCGACCGTCCACGTAGCCACGAAGACAACGATGGGTAGGACGTTTCCCAGGGAAGCTGCAGATAAGTAAACGGCCGTGGTTTCCACAGTGCTTGATGCTCGATCAGAAAAGCATCCAGCACGGCGAAACGGGCGAGTAGGGCCTCGCCCGTCAGCACGTAGGAAGAATCAACGCCCTTGGCAGGCATCGACGCGCAGCCAGCGCTCCAGCAGCTTGAAGCCGCGAACCAGCACGTAAGCCATCAACAGATAGAACATGCCTGCCGCGAAGAAGATCTCCACCGGCAGATAGGTGCGGGCAATGATGGTACGAGCCATGCCGGTCAGTTCCAGCAACGTCACGGTGCTGGCCAGGGCGCTGGCCTTGAGCATCAGGATCACTTCGTTGCTGTAGGCCGGCAGGCCGATGCGCGCGGCACGGGGCAGGATGATGTAGAACAGCGCCTTAGGCTTGGACATGCCCAGCGCCCGCGCCGCTTCGATCTCGCCCGGTGGAATCGCCTGGATCGCGCCACGCAGGATCTCGGCGATATACGCCGCCGTGTGCAAGGTCATGGTCGCCGTGGCACACCAGAACGGATCGCGCAGGTACGGCCACATCGAGCTGTTACGCACCGCATCGAACTGCGCCAGGCCGTAATAGACGAGGAACAGCTGAACCAGCAACGGCGTGCCACGGAAAAAGAAGATGTACGCGTAGGGCAATGACCGCACGTACCAGCGTCGCGACGAGCGCGCGATGCCCAGCGGAATCGCCAGCAGCAACCCGGCGATCACGGCGATGGCCACCAGTTCCAGGGTTAGCGTCGCGCCTTGGGCCAGTTTCGGCAGCCACTTGATAATGACTTCCCAGTTCATTGGGTGCTCCTCGCGAAGCCGCGAGCGGCGCGTCGTTCCAGAAAGTACATGCCGGTCATGGCCAGAATGGTCAGGCCCAGGTACATGAACGCCGCCACCATAAAGAAGGTGAACGGCTGCTTGGACACGGTCACGCCGATTTGCGCGTGACGCATGATTTCTTCCAGGCCGATCACCGATACCAGCGCGGTGTCTTTCATCAGGATCATGAACAGGTTGCCCAGGCCCGGCAGGGCGATGCGCCACATCTGCGGCATGATCAGTCGGGTGAAGATGCGAAACTTCGACAGGCCCAGGGCCACGCCGGCTTCACGGTGACCTTTAGGGATCGCCAGAATCGCGCCGCGAAACACTTCCGTGGCATAGGCGCCGAAGCACAGGCCTAGCGCGATCACGCCAGCGGCGAAGGCATTGAGTTCCAGGTCGGGATTGCCGAAAAACTCGCCCAGGGCACGCATCAGGTTGACGGTGCCGAAGTAGATCAACAGCACCCAGAGCAATTCCGGGATGCCGCGAACCAGCGTCGAATAAGTGCCGCCCAGCCATTGCAACGGCTTGTGCGCAGAAGTCTTGGCCAAGGCGCCGAGCAAACCGAGCACCAGCCCCAGGCACAGGGCCGAGAGTGCCAGTTTCACAGTCATCAGCGCGCCAGCGGCGAGCGCCGGGCCGAATCCGTAGAGGTCGATAATCATGGATTTCTTTTCAATCGCGGCAGGCAATGCCAAAGACTGGCGCCGTCAGCGAACGGCGCCGGTCAGGCAGGTCAGAATCAATAGATGCTGAACGGGAAGTACTTGTCGTTGATCTTTTTGTAGGTGCCGTCTTCAACGATTTCTTTCAGGGCGAGGTTCAGCTTCGCGCGCAGAGTGTCGCCTTTTCGTACAGCGATACCGATTTTGTCGCTTTCTTCAACCGGGTCGCCTTTGAATTCGTAAGGACGGCCAGCGTCGCTTTTCAGCCACTCGTAGTTGACGTATTTGTCCGCGAGGATGCCGTCCAGACGACCGGAAGTCAGGTCGAGGTAGGCGTTTTCCTGGGTGTCGTAGAGTTTGACTTCAACGCCTTCCATGTTGTCTTCCATCCAGGTGCCGGCGAGGGTCGCACGTTGTGCGCCGATCACTTTGCCTTGCAGGGAAGCCTTGTCGGTTTTGAAGTCGACGTCTTTCTTGGCGATGAATTGCAGTTTGTTGGAGTAGTACGGGTCGGTGAAGTCCACCGCTTGCTTGCGCTCGTCGGTGATCGACATCGAGGAGATCAGGAAGTCGAACTTCTTGGCGTTCAGCGCCGGAATGATGCCGTCCCAGTCGGACGTGACCACGGTGCAATCGACCTTCATCTTGGCGCACAGGGCGTCGCCGATTTCTTTGTCGAAGCCGACGACATTGCCACTGGCATCTTTATTGTTGAACGGCGGGTAGGCCGCTTCGATGCCCATCTTCAAGGTTTCGGCCATGGCACCGGCGCTGAACGCCAAGGTGACGGCGGCCGCCAGGAAGATTCTTTTGTAGTTCTGCATGCGGGTAGCTCCGTTAGCGGTTGCTGGACATGAATTGTTTGCAGCGTGCCGAAAGCGGGTTGTCGAACACCTGCTGTGGCGATCCTTGTTCTTCTACCAGGCCTTGGTGGAGGAACACCACTTCGCTGGACACCTGACGGGCAAAGCCCATTTCGTGGGTGACGAGCAACATGGTGCGGCCTTCTTCGGCCAAGGCACGGATGACATTAAGTACTTCCTGGACCATTTCCGGGTCAAGGGCGGAAGTGGGCTCGTCGAACAGGATCACCTTGGGTTGCATCGCCAGCGTGCGGGCAATCGCCGCTCGTTGTTGTTGGCCGCCGGACAATTGCGCCGGGTAGGCGTGGCGCTTGTCGGCGATGCCGACCTTGGCCAGCAAGGCTTCGGCGACTTCGATGGCTTCAGCTTTGCTCTGACCGAGCACACGGCGCGGGGCTTCGATGATGTTGTCGAGCACGCTCATGTGCGGCCACAGATTAAAGTTTTGAAACACAAAACCAATCTCGCTGCGCAGGCGATTGATCTGTTTGCCGTCGGCGGCAACCAGTTCGCCGTTCTTCGCGGCTTTGAGCTTGAGTTCTTCGCCGGCCACCAGGATCTGGCCCTGGTGCGGGTTTTCCAGCAGGTTGATGCAACGCAGGAACGTGGACTTGCCGGAACCGGAGGAACCCAGGATCGAGATCACGTCGCCGTCGCGGGCGGTCAGCGAGATGCCTTTGAGCACCTCAAGCTGTCCGTAGCGTTTGTGCAAGTTGCGGATTTCAAGCGCGGGCGTGGCCTCAGCCATGTGCGTTCCTCATAGTGTTTCGCTCCTGCTGTTGGTGGCCTTCCTGGCGAGGCGGCCAAGCTAGCATAGCGTTCGAATGGCAGCCAACAGCGCTACGGGCGGTAAACGGATGGCATGTGACAGGTTGTCGCATCGCTGCAGCAGACTGTCGCGCTGCTATCAACCGAACAGCCGTTTGAACCCCTGTTAAATACAAGGCGGCCGCGGGAGTCGCGTAAAAAAAGGCGCGATGTTGCCAGCTTTGGCGGGGTGTTGGAAGCGCTAACCGGCCAAACGTTCCTGATCTGCACTTTTATTGTGCATCCAACAATTTTTCAGTGTGTTTCTGGTGCGCTGATTCGTTCTTAATGTGGGTCGCTGGGTAACGCTCTGGCGAATTGCCATTAATCTCAATGACTTGCGATAAACGTCCGGTCAGGCGGAGAGGCGCGGTTCTGGGGAGTCTGTAACATTTTGGCGCAATTATTGCGTGCAGAATAAGGAACGCCCCGTTGGATTCTTTTTACGAGAAAGAAAAACCAGACGCGGTGGACTGAATCGCTTTCTTTGCAAAGGTAGTTTCAATGAGCAGTACCCAAAGCTCTAATGGCCTCGAACAGGGGCTCAAACCGCGTCATGTGACCATGTTGTCGATCGCCGGGGTTATCGGCGCCGGGCTGTTCGTCGGCTCGGGTCATGCCATTGCCGCTGCCGGCCCAGCCGTGCTGCTGGCCTATGCCGCTGCCGGCGCACTCGTTGTATTAGTGATGCGCATGCTCGGCGAAATGGCCGTCGCCTCGCCGGACACCGGCTCCTTCTCGACATACGCCGATCGCGCGATCGGTCACTGGGCCGGCTTCACCATCGGCTGGTTGTACTGGTGGTTCTGGGTGTTGGTGATTCCGCTGGAGGCCAACGCCGCCGCGACCATCCTGCATGCCTGGTTCCCGAATGTGGCGATCTGGGCGTTCACCCTGGTCATCACGTTGCTGCTGACCGTGACCAACCTGTTCAGCGTGAAGAACTACGGTGAGTTCGAATTCTGGTTCGCCTTGGTCAAAGTCATCGCGATCATTGGCTTCATTGGACTCGGCATTCTGGCGATTTTCGGCTTCCTGCCTAACAGCCAGGTCAGCGGCGTTTCGCACCTGTTCGACACCCAAGGTTTCCTGCCAAACGGCATGGGCGCGGTGTTGGGCGCAATTCTGACCACGATGTTCTCCTTCATGGGTACCGAGATCGTGACCATCGCGGCCGCGGAATCGAAAAACCCTGGCCAGCAAATCTCCAAGGCCACCAACTCGGTGATCTGGCGGATCGGCTTGTTCTACCTCGTGTCGATCTTCATCGTTGTGGCCCTGGTGCCATGGAATGATCCGGTCCTGGCCGCTGTGGGTTCGTACCAGACTGTGCTTGAACGCATGGGCATCCCGAACGCCAAGCTGATCGTCGACATCGTGGTTCTGGTTGCTGTGACCAGTTGCCTGAACTCGGCGCTGTACACCGCTTCGCGCATGATGTTCTCTCTGGGCAAACGCGGTGATGCGCCGGCCGTTTCCCAACGCACCAACAAAAGCGGCACGCCGTACTGGGCCGTGATCCTGTCGACTGGCGCAGCGTTCGTCGCAGTATTCGCCAACTACGTGGCCCCGGCCGCCGTGTTCGAATTCCTGCTGGCCACTTCCGGCGCCATCGCGCTGCTGGTGTACCTGGTGATCGCCATCTCGCAACTGCGTATGCGCAAACAGCGCATGGCACGCGGCGAAAAAATCGCCTTCAGCATGTGGCTGTTCCCGGGCCTGACCTACGCGGTGATCATCTTCATCGTCGCGGCCCTGACCATCATGCTGTTCCAGGAAGCTCACCGCGTGGAAATCCTCGCGACCGGTTTCCTGAGCTTGATGGTAGTGGCGGTCGGGCTGTTCGTGGCTCGTCGTCGCAAGCAGCAAAAAGTTGGCGCGGCGGTGTTGAACTGATCTGCATCGCGTAATGCAAAACGGCCGCTGTCAGTGATGACAAGCGGCCGTTTTTGTTTCCACTCAAAGGCTGGTTACTCAGCTTTTTCTTCCTGCGCATCAAGCGACTCGCGATAGCTGTCGAGCGCGGTGCCGAAGTCGGTGATGAACTGCGGATCGGTCAGCCAGGCCTGGGCGGTGTCGCGGTCCATGCCGTCGGCCCACATGCGGTAGTCGATCAGCATGTCGGCGGCCAGGTGGGTGGCGGCCATGGCTTCGTTGTCGGCGTTTTCCATGTCCAGCAGTTCTGGATGGTCGCTGATGATGCCGGCGAGGTCCGTCAGCAAGGCCAGCAGCATGTCATTGCGGCCGATGGCTTCGGCGTCGCGCATCTTGCTGAACATCGCCAGGGTGTATTCCGGGATCGGCTCGCCGATGTCGCCCAGGTCATCGTCCAGATCGGCGGGTTTGCGGCCGTGGATGTTGATTTGCTTGGCTTTGATCTTGGCGCGTTTGGCGCGTTTTTGTTGCTTGTTCAGGGAGGCCATTACATTCAGTTCGCTTTCGGTTGTGTTTGGGCCGCGATGGCGTCGGACGCCGCCACGTAGTCAGCCTGGAAGGCCGGTGATTCGATCCATGCCAGTGCGGCGGCTTCGTCCGCTTCGGTGGACCACTGGCGATACTCGATCAATGCAGCGAGGATGAAATCCATCGCGCCTTCTTCGCCTTCCTGTTCGTAAACCAGTGCCAGCAGCGGGTCTTCGAGGAAAGCCGTGCACATCGCTTGCTGACTGATTTTTTCGGCGTCGATCATGGTCTTGAACAGTTCGGTCAGGTCCACCGATTCGAAGTCGATGCGATCATCGTTCGGGTCCAGCTCAACCGGCGCAGCCGCGCGTTGGGTGCGGTTCTGCTTGGCCTTGGCTTTGGCGCGGGTGGCGCGTTTTTGCTGCTTGTTGGCGGAGGCCATGGGCGTCGTTCCGTATTTCGTTAAGAGGGCAGGTCACTCAGTTGCGTGGTACTCGCCGCCCGGGTGTATCGGGGGCCAGTTCGCCGTTTTGCAGCCAGGACAATGCAATGGGCCATAGTGTGGCTTGGTATGAGCTACGAAAAAAGGCGAAATGTCCGACTTCTTCTTCGTCGATGTCTTTCGGCTCGATTCGCAGATGAGTGGACGTGCCCCCCGTGAAGTAGCCCAGCAGGCGTTCGATGGCCGGGACCGTGCCGTAAGGATCGTCGCTGATGCTGATGGCGAGGGTTTTCGCCGTGACGTTGGCGAACGGCAGCCGGCCGTGTTGCGCGTGGATCACGCGGCCGCTGGGGCGCTTCTCGTAGCGGTCGGTAGGCATGCTCCAGTCACGAACAACGCCGGCGGGCGTGTCTTCCAGCCAGCCGAGGCGTTTGCCGGGGAAGTAACCGCACGCCATCGTTAGCAATGGCATCACCACGTGCCACTTGCCGAACATCCGCCAGCGGTGGGCCGGCGCATAGTCGCGCCAGTAAGCGAACTGCGCACCGACGGTCACCAAGTGCCGGATCAGGTGCCCAGAGGCTCCCAGGCCCGCCGCACAGCCGCCAAAGCTGTGGCCGACCACATCGATCGGCTGGCCGGGGAATTCACGCTGTGCGCGCTTGAGCATCGCCTCGAAATCCAGCGCGCCCCAGTCGGACCACGTGGCGTTCAGTCCTTTCAGTGATGCTGGTCGGGATTCGCCGATGCCGCGGTAGTCGTAGGTGATGACGTCGAAGTTATTGGCGAACAGGTAGTCGGCGAAGCGTGAGTAGTGGCGACAGCGGACGGAGGTGGCAGCGTTGATGATCACGACCGGGCGGTTCGCGTCCGGGTGGGCGTGCCGCCAGGTGAAACCACCGAGGATGAAGTCGTCTGCGGCGGGTTCTTTGAAGGGCGCGCCGGGAATGGACGGCGCCAGCTCCGTAGGTGCCAGTGAAGGCATTTCCTGCAAACTCATCGACTTCGAACCTTTGCGGGTGGCTGCCAACGATAGTCCTCGCGCAGCGTGTGAACAATCCATCAGCGGTATTGTGTTTGCTGGTTGAGCAACCGTTCTTCAAGTGCCGCCCGCTCTCGATCCAGCTCCGCTCGCAATTCCTTGTCCCGACTCATCAGCAGTCAAAACTGTTTGGCGCGCCTGGCGAATCAACTCGCCGAGGTCGCCAAGCAGTGACGCGATATGTGGGTCTTGATTGTTATCGACCTGGAGTCCGCTCATGAAGGCTTCCGCAGTTGGCTTATCGTGCGCAAAAGAATGCCAGCGACGCACCGGCCGGCGATGCCGGGCGCGGCTGACAGATTGGAAGGAAATTCCGGATTCGTTTCGCGGGATCAAGCCGACGCCACCGGAGGCATTCGGAATACAACGTGTAGTCCTATTCGCCGCAGCCTTGGATTCGAATCAATCTAAAACTTGAACATCTCGGCAGAAATCTAAAAAGAGTAACGATTGGGTTCTTCCGAACCCGGGAGTCGCCATCATGAAACATGTCCTTTCATTCATGTTGCCCATCGCTGCTGTCGGTGTGTTGCTGTTTCCCGTCGTGGCCCATGCCACGCCTCCGGGACCCGTCGACACGGCCGGTGTGCAGATTCAACCCGAACAGCAAAACGGGATTAATTACCTGTCAGGCGGCATAGGTCTGGATGAGTCACGATTCATTCAGCAAAACCATGGCTACAACCTGCGGATGAGTTTCTCTGTCGGCCCGGCGAATGAATATATTCCCGACGTGGATGTGGTCGTTCAGAACGCGCAGGGCCACGCGGTGTTGACGCTGAATCAGGCCGGTCCTCTGGTGTATGTGCAACTGCCGGCCGGTAAATACACGGTGATCACCACGCGCAACGGCCAGGAACGCCGTAATACGGTAGACGTAGGAAACGGTCCTGCCCGTGATCTGAATCTGCATTGGAGCGGCGACCAGTACGTTGCCTCATAAACTCAGCTCATAACTCAAGAGCCCGCGCACACAAAAAAACCGCAGTCAGCGGTTTTTTTGTAAATCCAGCGAGGTGTTTATTTCCGGCGGGAACGCTTTTCAGGCATTGCGCCAATCTTGCGAACCAGCCAGATAGTGCCCAGTCCCATCGCGGTCAGTACCAAGACCCAAAAGGTATGCCCGATGATCGTGAACCAGTAGAGGCGCGGCTTCTGTGCAAGGCTGTAAACCTCGTAAGACTTGCCGCGACTCATATTGCTGATCCGCCCATCGATCAAACCCTCAATGACCATGTAGCCAAGCAGGCTCGCCGCAACGATCACCATGACACTGACGAAGATCAGCAGCCATTCGGTGCGATGTGTCGGTGGTGGGTGGGGCAGGGGAATGCGGGTTTTCTTCTGGCTCATGGCGTTGGTTACCCTTTTCCGTAAGGGGGGGCAAAAGTGCCGTGGATTGGAAGGTCAAACCGTCGCAGATTAAATCACAGGCATAAAAAAACCCTGAATCTTGCGATTCAGGGTTTTCGGTATTTGGTGCCCAGAGACGGAATCGAACCGCCGACACGGGGATTTTCAATCCCCTGCTCTACCGACTGAGCTATCTGGGCAACGGGGCGCATTAAACTGGTTTTTCAGGGGGTCGTCAAGAAAGTTTTCAAAAAAATTTTAATTATTACCGTCGCTTACGTTCCGACCCCCACAACAACGGGATTATTCAGCCGGAGGAACGTAGCCTTCAGCCTGGGCGTATTCCTCGCCGGAAAAGAACTTGTCCATCTCGCCCTGAAGATATTTGCGATCTTCGGCGTTCATCATGTTCAGGCGTTTTTCGTTGATCAGCAGGGTCTGGTGTTTCTGCCAGTCGGCCCAGGCCTTGGCGGAGACGTGGTCAAAAATGTCTTGGCCTTTTGCGCCAGGAAACGGGGCGCGCTCCAGGGCGGGCAATTCTTCTTTGTACTTGCGGCACATGATGGTGCGGGTCATGACGACTCTCCTGCGTTCAATACGGCGGCCGCGCGTTCGAGCAAGGTTTTGACCGGGGCGGCAAGGCCCAGGCGCGGCGGGGTGGCGAGGTTATACCAGAGCCAGTCGGCCTCGGCCACGTGGTGGCCGGCCTCCTGGACCTGAACCAGCCAGGGTTCGATGGACAACTGGAAGTGGCTGAAGGTGTGCACCAGGCTCGGCAGCGCCTGTTGGCTGCCCAGCTCCAGCGAGTGCTGCGTGGCCAGGTGTTGCAGGTCGTCGAGGTCGTCGAGTTCCGGCAAGCTCCACAAACCGCCCCACAGGCCCGTGGAAGGGCGACGGTAAAGCAGAATCGCGCCTTCGCCATTGGCGAGCATCGGCATCAGCGTGCGCTTCTGCGGTACGGCTTTGCGCGGCTTGGGGATTGGGTAGCGGGTTTCCAGACCGAGCATGTGCGCTTCGCAGCCCTTTTCCAGCGGGCAGAGCAGGCAACTCGGTTTGCTGCGGGTGCAGAGCGTGGCGCCCAGATCCATCATCGCCTGGGTGTAGGCGTTGACTCGGTCATGGGGCGTAAAGCGCTCAGCGTTCGCCCAGAGCTGTTTGGCGACCTTCGGCTCGCCCGGATAACCCTCTTGCGCGGTAAAGCGCGCCAGCACCCGTTTGACGTTGCCGTCGAGGATCGGCGCGCGCAGGCCCATGCTCAGGCTGGCGATGGCGCCGGCCGTGGACAAACCGATACCTGGCAGCTCAACCAGTTTTTCCACATCCCGGGGAAACTCGCCGCCATGTTCAGCGACGACGATCTTCGCGGTCTTCTGCAGATTGCGCGCGCGGGTGTAGTAACCCAGGCCCGTCCACAGGTGCAGTACTTCGTCTTCCGGCGCGGCGGCCAGGGCTTCGACCGTCGGCAGCGAGGCCATGAAGCGGTCGAAGTAATTCAGCACAGTGCTGACCTGGGTCTGCTGCAACATGATTTCCGAGACCCAGACCCGATATGGGGTGATGCCCTGTTGCCAAGGCAAATCGTGGCGGCCGTGGCGGTCGTACCAATCCAGCACCGCCGATGAAAACTGCTCGGCTCTCATCGCTTGAACAGCCCCTTCAGCGCGTTTTTCAATTCCGGGCTGACTTTGTCACCGAGCTTCTCGTCGATTTTATCGCTGAGCTTCTCGCCAGCCAGTTTGGCCGCGACCTGGCCCATGCGTTCGTTGTCCACGCGGCAGGCTTTGGCGCCCAGTTCCAGCGGGCCACGGCAGCGCAGCGGCCACTCGATGCCGACGAACTTCTCGCCGACCTGGCAGGCCGGATCGGGCATGGCACTGGTGTCACCTTCGACGATGATGCCTACGCGATAGTCCATGCCCAGCACCCGCAGATCGACATCACCGTCACCGTTGACGGTCATGCCCGGGATGCGCACTTTCATGTCCGGGTTGCTGGCCACGCCATTGCGGAACGTCAGGTTGCCCTTGAGCTCCTGGAACGGTGTGTCCTTGCCCCGGGGTTCGCCGCTGAGGGTTTTGCGATTCAGGGTGGCGATGCCTTTGCACAGTTGTTGCTCAAGGTTGGCGTTGAGCAGCACGCCGTTGTTGATGACAAAACTGGCGTTGCCGTTAAGGGTCTCGATCAGCGCACTCTGGCTGTTACCGCTGCCGGTCAGTGCACTGTTGAGCGTGACCAGGCCTTTGACCGGTGGATTCTTGCCTTGGCTTTCGAGGATTTTTTCCACCGGCACCTTGGTGATGCGGGTTTGCATGCTCAGCGCTGGCACTTGCTGACGCACATCCAGTGTGCCCTTGGCTTCGAAGTTGCCGTTGTACAAGTCGCCGCGCAGGTTCTCCAGGGTCAGCAGGCCGCCCTGGCCGTTAGCCTTGAGCGCTGCGTTCTGGATCGGCAGTTTGTCGAGGGTCAGTTGGCCGAAGGTCAGGTCGGCATCCACGTCGAGTTTGGCTAGGCGCTCCACCGGCAACAGGCGTTCGGTGCTCCACGCACCTTTGGTCGGCGATGCCGGCAGCGGCGTGCTGCCCGCACCCGCCATGGCGTCGGCCTCGGTGCTGGCCACTTCGGCCTGACGCACTTGCGTGGCGCTGTTGGCTTCAGCGGATTTTGGCGGCAGGTAACGGTCGACGTTGAATGTGTCAGCCTTGAGGACGGCCCGCAGGGATTGTTTGGCGAAGTCCTCGACGGCGATCCGGCCACTGAACGAACTGTCATCGACTTTCAGGTTGATGTTGTCGAGCGACAGACTGGTGGGCGTGCCGACAAGACGACTGACCAGCTCGACTTTGCTCAGGCTGCCCTCGGCCATGGCCGGGAGTTTCTGGCCGATGCTGTCGATGAATTTCGCCAGGTCAAACTGGGCAATCGACAGCCCGCCATTGATCTGCGGCGTCTTGTCGAGGTCGTTGACTTTCAGTTCACCCAAGGCGCGCAACTGGTTGGCGGAGATCTTGATCCCGGTCCATTCGGCGACGTTGGCGGCTTTATCCAGCAGCAACTGGCCCTGGGCGGCGAACGTCATGGTCTTGCCTTGCAGCGGATCGCCGGTCACTTCGCCCGACAGTTTCATGTCTTCGAACTGGTAACGCTGCAGGGCGCGGGCAATGCGTAACTCGCCGTTCAACTCGGTACGCACGCGAAGCGCGGGTTGGTTGGCAGACAGGAATGCGGTGAGCTTGAGCGGAATATTGGTCGAATCGTGAATCGCACCGGTGCTCATCTGGATGCTTTCGGCGGTGTAGCTCTTGCCGGTTTTTTCATCGTTGTATTCAACCCGCGCGTTGTTCACGGTCAGGCTGTCGATGTCCAGGCGGATCGGTTGCGGCGGTTTTTCCGCGACGACGGGGGCTTCTGGTGCCGGTTCGCCGGCGGGAACGGCAGGCGGGGTCGCGCCAGTATTGGCGGGTGCCGGGACCTTGCCGATGTCTTCCCAGTTGCCGTGGCCATCCTTGTCGCGGTTCAGGCGCAGGTTCAGGCCTTCGACGCGTACGTCGCTCATCTGCACTTCACGGCGCAGCAGCGGCAGCACGCGCACCGACAGGCCGAGCATCTGCAAGTCCGCGAACGGTTCGGTGGGTTTGACCAGGGTCGCGACACTGGCTTCGTGCAATTCCAGGCCCAGCCACGGGAACAGGCTCCAGCCGATATCGCCATTGAGCGTCAGCTCGATGTGGGCCTTGTCGCGGGCAATCTGGCGAATCTCGTCTTTATAGTCGTTGGGATCGAAGAGGTGGGTCAGGGCAAAGCCCAGCGCCACAATGATCAGCAACAGCCCGAGAAGTACCAGACCCAGGATTTTGCCGAACGCTTTCATGGGCGAGTCCTTGTAGTTAGTCGAATTCAAAATTTAGCCGGGGAGTATAGCGCTCCAAAACTGACGATCGGTCAGTTCATATGGGCAGCACGTCCAGCGGCACGTTCAGCTTGGCCGCCAGTGCCTGGGCCTCCAGGTGCCCGGCAGGCGCCAGCAAACGCAATGTCGCGCCCGATTGCGACGCCATTTGCCGCGCTTCGTTCACCAGACGCTCCGCCACCCCACGGCGACGGGTAATTTTTCTCACGCAAATTTGAGACAAGTGCCAGACCTCCTGTTGACGTTGCAGACGCCCCGCACCCAGCAACCGATCATTGAAGCGCCCGGCAATCAGTGAGCCATCCCGCAGGCAGCCTTCGATCAGTTGCACCTCACCGGCAAACGGCGCAAACAGCCAGTCCGGGGCGTCGCGGTAGATCTTTTGCAGATCCTGCTGGTCCTGGTAAGTGACTTCGTTCAGCGGCTCGACAATGATCGGCATGGCGGTTCCTGTAAGAAATTTTTACAGATATCACCCCGTAGGAGCTGCCGCAGGCGGCGATCTTTTGATCTTGTTTTTAAAGATCAGGATCAAAAGATCGCAGCCTGCGGCAGCTCCTACAGAGAAAAGAGATCAGACGACATACAAAAGGTGATGTCAGTTTGGTTTTTCTGTCACGAGCAAATGGTAACCTCTGCGGGTTCGTCCGTCCTTCTGCGACTTAACGTCGCGCCTAAATGGAGCTTCACTTAAAAAAGGTCATGCCTGCGTGCATATAAGGCCGGAGGTGAGGAGTGGCTGGCGAACCATACTAATAATTGGGGGATACACAATGAGCACGAGCATCACGGCGGACGGCATCAGAGCCGACCAGCCCGGGTTCCTGTCCAAGGAACGCATCATCGCCAAGCCTGGTTTCAACCGTTGGCTGGTACCACCGGCCGCTTTGGCCATCCACTTGTGCATTGGCATGGCCTACGGCTTCTCGGTGTTCTGGTTGCCGCTGTCCAAGGCCCTGGGCGTCACCGCTTCGGTCGCTTGTGCGCCGGACATGAGTTTCATCTCGCAAGTCTTCTCGTCCCAATGCGACTGGCCGATCTCGATGCTCGGCTGGATCTACACCCTGTTCTTCATCTTCCTCGGCTGCTCGGCAGCGATTTGGGGTGGCTGGCTGGAACACGCCGGGCCACGTAAGGCTGGCGTTGTATCGGCCCTGTGCTGGTGTGGCGGTCTGCTGATTTCGGCGCTGGGGATTTATACCCACCAGATCTGGCTGATGTGGATCGGCTCCGGGGTCATTGGCGGTATCGGCCTGGGCCTGGGTTATATCTCGCCGGTCTCGACCCTGATCAAGTGGTTCCCGGACAAGCGCGGTATGGCGACGGGCATGGCAATCATGGGTTTCGGTGGTGGCGCGATGGTCGGTGCTCCATTGGCCGCAGCCTTGATGAGCCACTTCGCTTCGCCGACTGGCGTGGGCGTATGGCAGAGCTTCCTGGTGATGGCCGCGATCTACTTCGTGTTCATGATCGGCGGCGCACTGTCTTACCGTGTTCCGCCAACCGGCTGGAAGCCTGAGGGCTGGACCGCTCCGGCGAAAAAAGTGGCGAACGCGATGATCACTCATCGTCACGTCCACGTGAACGTCGCGTGGAAAACCCCGCAATTCCGTCTGGTGTGGCTGGTGCTGTGCCTGAACGTATCCGCCGGTATCGGCATCCTCGGCATGGCTTCGCCACTGTTGCAGGAAGTGTTCGGCGGTAAATTGATCGGTGTCGACCTGCCGTTCGGCAAACTGGACGCCGGGCAACTGGCTTCGATCGCGGCGATTGCTGCCGGTTTTACCGGTTTGCTGAGCCTGTTCAACATCGGTGGCCGGTTCTTCTGGGCGTCGTTCTCCGACTACCTGGGTCGTAAAAATACCTATTTCGTGTTCTTCGCCCTGGGCTTTGCCCTGTACGCGCTGATTCCGAACCTGGGTCACCTGGGTAACGTTGCCCTGTTCGTGGCGGCGTTCTGCATCATTCTGTCGATGTACGGCGGCGGTTTTGCGACTGTTCCGGCTTACCTGGCTGACCTGTTCGGTACCCAAATGGTTGGCGCGATCCACGGTCGTCTACTGACGGCGTGGGCGGCGGCGGGCGTGTTGGGTCCGGTGTTGGTGAACTACCTGCGTGAGTATCAACTGAGCATCGGCGTTGAACGTGCCGCGGCTTACGACATCACGTTGTACATCCTCGCGGGCCTGCTGGTGCTGGGTTTTCTCTGCAACCTGCTGGTGCGTCCGGTGGCTGACAAGTACTTCATGACCGACGCTGAACTGGCCGCCGAACAGGCGCTGGGCCACGACAAGGGTGCTGACAGCAGCACCGTGCTGGAGTGGAAAGCCGCGCCGGGCAGCAAGCCGTTGGCGATTGCTGCATGGCTGGTGGTGGGGATTCCGTTGGCGTGGGGTGTGTGGGTGACCCTGCAGAAGACTGCAGTGTTGTTCCACTAAGTCAGTAAACGCACTACCCCTGTGGGAGCGGGCTTGCTCGCGAAGACGGTGTGTCAGTCGCTACATGTATTGACTGATGTACCGCATTCGCGAGCAAGCCCGCTCCCACATTTGTTTGAGGTGCCCGCAAATCCGCTTGTATGCACATGTCTATCCCCGACAGCACGGGAGTCTATCCGTCAGCCATATCACCTCGCGTGTTTCTGTTTCCGGCCCGCGCCCCTATAATGGCTGCCTTTTTCGCCCAATGATTTTGCGGAGCTGGTGATGGCCGAACGTAAGGCGTCTGTCGAGCGCGACACTCTGGAAACCCAGATCAAAGCCTCGATCAACCTGGATGGCACCGGAAAGGCCCGATTTGATATCGGTGTTCCTTTTCTTGAGCACATGCTGGACCAGATCGCCCGTCACGGGCTGATCGACCTGGATATTGTCAGCAAGGGCGACCTGCATATCGACGACCACCACACCGTGGAAGACGTCGGTATCACCCTGGGTCAGGCCTTTGCCAAAGCCATCGGCGACAAGAAAGGCATCCGTCGCTACGGCCACGCCTATGTGCCGCTCGATGAAGCGCTGTCGCGCGTGGTGATCGACTTCTCCGGGCGCCCTGGCCTGCAGATGCACGTTCCCTACACCCGCGCCACCGTTGGCGGCTTCGACGTCGACCTGTTCCAGGAATTCTTCCAGGGCTTCGTCAACCACGCGCTCGTCAGCCTGCACATCGACAACCTGCGCGGCACCAACACTCACCACCAGATCGAAACCGTGTTCAAGGCTTTCGGCCGCGCCCTGCGCATGGCGGTAGAGCTGGATGACCGCATGGCTGGGCAAATGCCGTCGACCAAGGGCGTTCTGTAATGCAGACGGTCGCGGTAATCGATTACGGCATGGGCAACCTGCACTCGGTGGCCAAGGCCCTCGAGCACGTCGGTGCCGGCAAGGTCCTGATCACCAGCGATGCCGATGTGATTCGCGAAGCCGACCGCGTGGTTTTCCCCGGCGTCGGCGCGATTCGCGATTGCATGGCGGAGATCCGTCGCCTGGGCTTCGACTCGCTGGTGCGTGAAGTCAGTCAGGACCGTCCGTTCCTCGGCATCTGCGTCGGCATGCAAGCCTTGCTCGACAGCAGTGAAGAGAACGATGGCGTGGACTGCATCGGCCTGTTCCCGGGCGCGGTGAAGTTCTTTGGCAAAGACCTGCATGAAGACGGCGAACACCTGAAAGTCCCGCACATGGGCTGGAACGAAGTGAAGCAGACGGTGAGTCACCCGCTGTGGCACAACATTCCAGACCTGGCGCGTTTCTACTTCGTGCACAGCTACTACATCGCTGCCGGTAATGCGCGGCAAGTGGTGGGTGGCGGTCACTATGGTGTCGATTTCGCTGCGGCGCTGGCCGATGGCTCGCGTTTCGCCGTGCAGTTCCATCCGGAGAAAAGCCATACCCATGGCCTGCAATTGCTGCAGAACTTCGCCGCGTGGGATGGTCGCTGGTAAATGGCC
The DNA here is from genome assembly GCF_018449725.1 of Pseudomonas sp. dw_612. Taxonomy (GTDB): domain Bacteria; phylum Pseudomonadota; class Gammaproteobacteria; order Pseudomonadales; family Pseudomonadaceae; genus Aquipseudomonas. Next base: position 23,077 of record NZ_JAAVVC010000036.1, read on the forward strand.
GCCAAGAAATCCAAGCCGCCGATCCTGACCCTCACTCCCGAGCAGGAGAACGAGGCCAATCACAAGATCAAGCGGTTCATGGAGGATCGCTTCGAACTGGACCTGGGTTCGTTCGAAGCGGCGGAAATTCTTGAGCTGTTTACCCGCGAAATCGCGCCGCACTATTACAACAGGGCGATTTTCGATGTGCAGACGCACCTTAAAGAAAGGTTCGAAAGCATCGAAAGCGACCTGTGGGCGCTCGAGAAAGAATAGGAGCAGCGGCAAGCTTTAAGCTGCAAGCTGCAAGAAGTAGAAACGCGTGCGTGCTTGCAGCTTATAGCTTGCCGCTTGCAGCTCTTTTGACGAAGGAAAAAGCATGCTAATTATTCCCGCTATCGATCTCAAGGACGGTGCCTGTGTTCGTCTGCGCCAGGGCCGCATGGAAGATTCCACGGTGTTCTCCGATGACCCGGTGAGCATGGCTGCCAAGTGGGTGGAGGGCGGTTGCCGCCGTCTGCATCTGGTCGATTTGAACGGCGCCTTCGAAGGCCAGCCGGTCAACGGCGAAGTGGTCACCGCGATTGCCAAGCGCTACCCGAACCTGCCGATTCAGATCGGTGGCGGTATTCGCTCCCTGGAAACCATCGAGCACTACGTGAAAGCGGGCGTGAGCTACGTGATCATCGGCACCAAAGCCGTGAAAGACCCGGCCTTCGTCGCCGAAGCTTGCCGCGCGTTCCCAGGCAAGGTCATCGTTGGCCTCGACGCTAAAGACGGTTTTGTCGCTACTGACGGCTGGGCTGAAATCAGCACCATTCAGGTGATCGACCTGGCCAAGCAATTCGAAGCCGACGGCGTGTCCGCGATCGTTTATACCGACATCGCCAAAGACGGCATGATGCAGGGCTGCAACGTGCCGTTCACCGCCGCGCTGGCCGCTGCCACGCGCATTCCGGTGATCGCCTCCGGTGGCATTCACAACCTGGGTGACATCAAGTCGCTGCTCGACGCAAAGGCGCCAGGCATTATCGGCGCAATCACAGGTCGCGCGATTTATGAGGGCACGCTGGATGTGGCAGAAGCCCAGGCTTTTTGCGATAGCTACGCGACCAGCTCCAAGCTGTAAGCTGCAAGCTGCACGTTAGAAGCGCGACCGCGATCCGCTCTTTCTTGCAGCTTGTAGCTTGAAGCTTGCAACTCTTAATCGGAGATTAAGCATGGCTCTGGCCAAACGCATCATCCCTTGCCTGGACGTGGATAACGGCCGGGTCGTCAAAGGTGTGAAGTTCGAGAACATCCGCGACGCCGGTGATCCGGTAGAAATCGCCCGTCGTTACGACGAGCAGGGTGCCGACGAGATTACCTTTCTCGACATCACCGCCAGCGTCGATGGTCGCGACACCACACTGCATACCGTCGAGCGCATGGCCAGCCAGGTGTTTATCCCGCTGACCGTGGGCGGCGGCGTGCGCACCGTCCAGGACATTCGCAACTTGCTGAATGCCGGCGCGGACAAGGTCTCGATCAACACCGCTGCCGTCTTCAACCCGGAATTCGTTGGTGAAGCGGCGCAGCATTTCGGTTCGCAATGCATCGTCGTCGCCATCGACGCGAAGAAGGTTTCCGGCCCGGGCGAAACCCCGCGCTGGGAAATCTTCACCCACGGCGGGCGCAAGCCGACCGGTCTCGACGCCGTTGAATGGGCGAAGAAGATGGAAGGCCTGGGCGCCGGCGAAATCCTCCTGACCAGCATGGACCAGGATGGCATGAAAAACGGCTTCGACCTTGGCGTCACCCGCGCCATCAGCGACGCGCTGGGCATTCCGGTGATCGCTTCCGGCGGTGTCGGCAACCTGCAGCATTTGGCCGACGGCATCATCGAAGGCCACGCCAGCGCGGTGCTGGCGGCGAGTATTTTCCACTTCGGCGAATACACCGTGCAGGAAGCGAAGGCCTACATGGCCCATCGCGGCATCGTAATGCGCTAACAAACCGATACAGGCCAGTGGACAGCATGGCGGGCTCAGGGCACTCTTGGGCACGCCATGGATTCCGGTAGCCCGACATGCTCAAACGTTTTCTTCTCGTCCTCGCCAGCGCTTCTCTGTTGCTTATCAACGGAGCCCGTGCCGAAGAAAGTCCCGCCACCGATCTGGTGTTGCTGACGGAAAACTTCCCGCCTTACAACATGGCGAAGAACGGCAAAAACTTCGCTCAGGACGAGAATATCAATGGCATCGCCGTGGACATCGTCCGCGAGATGTTCAAGCGCACTGACATCACCTACAGCCTGACCCTGCGTTTCCCTTGGGAGCGGATCTACAAACTCGCCCTGGAGAAACCCGGTTACGGCGTGTTCGTGATGGCGCGGTTGCCGGATCGCGAAAAGCTCTTCAAATGGGTCGGCCCGATCGGCCCGGATGACTGGATCATGCTGGCCAAGGCTGACAGCAAGATCACCCTCGAGACGCTGGAACAGGCGCGCAAGTACAAAATCGGCGCCTACAAGGGCGATGCGATTGCCGAAACCCTGGCCAAGGAAGGGTTGAAGCCGATTGTGGTGCTGCGGGATCAGGACAACGCCAAGAAGTTGGTGAGCGGCCAGATTGATCTATGGGCCACCGGCGACCCGGCGGGCCGTTATCTGGCGCGTCAGGACGGCGTGACCGGGCTCAAGACCGTGTTGCGTTTCAACAGTGCCGAGTTGTACCTGGCGCTGAATAAAGACGTGCCGGATGAGATCGTCGCCAAGCTGCAAGCGGCGCTGGATCAGATGCGCAAGGAAGGCGTAGTGGATGACATCATGGCGCGTTATCTCTGATCCGGGTATTCCAGCAAATCTGTACGAACATTGGATGTGCTGAAATCCCTGCTTTCGGTATAGCTGCACAGCGTCCGGGGAAGAGAATCGGCTCTCACTACAAATCCAGTGTCGGCACGTTTATACATTTGGCGATCAATTTTCGAGCAATCGGTTTCTCCCGGCGGGCCTACATAATATTGAGTCCAAATGGACCTCGACAGTTCTTCTCGTAACTTGACCCCGAGGTAGTATCCGAAGGGTTCGAGGACGAACGTCGGTTCTTGCGGTGGAGTGGCGGCGGGTTCTACGAGGCGTGCTGTTAATATTTGAGTATTTCTGCGTAAACCGGTACTCGGTCGTTGCTCGGCGGATTCAACTCCCAGAAGGCAAAGATAATACAGGCCCTCCTCTCGACCGATTTCTGCATCAATTCTCGCATTGGTCGAACTCAGTGTGCCGCTATAGTGATCAGACGCATAACACGCGTGTGCATCACGTACCGCTTTAAATCGATAGAAAGGTGTGCTCATTGAAAAGTCGACGCCCCAAGTGGGGCCTTTTTCATGGTGGTCGGCCGGTTTTCTATGCAATGCGACGTCGGCATTTCTTTCGGATTTGAAATTAAAGTTTGGTTTTAATGTACAACGCTGGGCATCGATATTAAATCGTTCATGAGTGAAGCAATAGGACAGGAAGTCCACTGGAAGACTTTGGGTTGCTTGGTCATACGCAATGAACGATGTTTTATTGCCGTCACACACTCCGTGCCAGAAACATAGATCATCGGGTGAGAGACCGTAAGTTGTGCCAGACAGGACGCCGGTAATTTCCCCGGTAGTTGCGTCAAGTACGGGAGATCCCGAAGAGCCTGGAGCAATGCCTTTACAGTCTTGCTGCAGGTAATGCGTCAGGACGCTTATCGACTTGATGATGGGCGTTTTTGCGGGCTCTTGGGTGCAAGTGGAAAGCCTGAGACCGGGAGCGATGGCAGGTGCGCCGATGACGTGAACCAAACCAGGTTTTGTGGGTGCGTAGGCGGCCAGCTTGAGGGGGGTAATGCCGTCTTTCAGCAGTGTGTTCAGAGGCGTTTTCAGTTCCAGGATAGCGACATCAGAGCTGGCGAGGCTGGCCCAACTGACCTTGTTGATGTCGTAACGCTTGGCGCCCTCCAGAGTGTCGTGAAAATAATTGAACTGCACCTGGCCTTCATAGGGGGCGTTGGCTAGTGCCCCGGAGACGAGGGAGACGCAGTGTGCATTGGTGAGTATATAAGCAGGCCCGGTCGCGGTTCGACTGACGCTGCGAGTATCCAGCAAACTTGCGGTGCAATGACGGTTGGCATTTCTAAACATGCTTCCAATGCCGTTCCACTTGCTGTTTCCCCCCTCCTTGTTATTTAACAGGACGGCGTTTGGCGATTCCGGTGCTTGTTGAGAAAGTGTGTAAGGAGTAAATGCAAGTGTTGCCAGTGTAAAAGCTGCAAGCGCAGCAGTTTTAATGTGCATGACCGATCCTTGGTCTTTGGGTGTGAATAGTTAATTTCTTAGTGCGGGTGTGAGTGTAAATGAATGAAGTGGGTAGAAGGGCGACGAAGTATGTCTCGTTGTTAATACGAGATTTGATGGTAGTTGTTAAGTTCGCGGATTAATAAGTGAGTTGGCTCAACACCAAACAATGTGGGAGCGGGCTTGCTTGCGAAGAGGTAGTGTCAGTCGAGATGAATGTTGGCTTTCACAGCGCATTCGCGAGCAAGCTCGCTCCCACAATGGTTTGTGGTGTGACGAATTATCGGTAAACGCCATCCTTGCCATGAGCAGCAGTCGCCCGATTGCTGCGCACGCTGATCATCAATTTGATGTCGATCCAGTCAATCCCCTGAGCCTTCAGCTTCGGCAGTTCTCGCTCCAGCACCGCCAGGGTCTGCGGATACGGATGCCCGATCATCACCGCAGAACCTTGCTTGTGCGCCAGGCTGATCGCTGTCTGTAACTGCGTGAAGATCGCCGCCTCAGTGCGCTCGTCATCGAGAAACACATCCCGCGAAACGCTCGCCAAGCCGATCTTCTGTGCTTCAGCCGCGCCCACGGTTTGTGCGCTGGTGCGGCTGTCGACGAAGAATTTATGCCGGCGCTGCAAGTCCGCCATCAACCAGGCCATCGCCGGTTGCTGAGCGGTCATGCGGCTGCCCATGTGGTTGTTGATGCCGGCGGTATACGGCACAGCCTTGAACGCGGCGTTGAGGCGTTTTTCCAGTTCTTCGATAGGCAGGTCGGGATGCCAGGCGAACGGGCCGGTGGCCGGGTCCATGGGCATGTGCAGGATGACAATCTTGCCGGCGCGATGGGCTTCGCGGGCGAACTCGGCAGCGTGGGGTGTGTCGGGCATGATCGCCGTGGTCACCGGGCCGGGCAGGGCGAGCACGCGACGATCCCGGGGCAGGTTCTGCCCCAGGTCATCGATGATCAGTGTCAGGTAAGCCTTGTGAGAGGACGTCTTGGCGGGCTCTGCATGAGCAGCACCCGCCAGACAGCACAGCAGACCGAGGATGAACCGCAGGCGCATCTCAGCGGCCGGAGGTGATGCTCAGCCCTTTGAGCAGGCTCAGGGCCTGGGCCAGTTGGTAATCGTCATCCTGCGGCATGGCTTTGGCCTTGCTGCTGGACGTCGGTTTGTCGGCGCCGCCGTTGCCATTGCCCAGGTGACCTTGCAGATCGGCTTCCTTGAAGTACTCGCCGTCCTGTTCGTTGGTGATCTTGGCCTTGCGCACTTCGATGTCCGGCACGATGCCCTGAGCCTGGATCGAGCGACCATTCGGCGTGAAGTACAGCGCGGTGGTGATCTTCAAGGCGCGGTCGTTGTTCAGCGGCAGCACGGTTTGTACCGAGCCTTTACCGAAACTGGTGGTGCCCATCAGCACGGCGCGTTTCTGATCCTGCAAGGCGCCGGCGACGATTTCCGAGGCCGAGGCGCTGCCGCCGTTGATCAGCACAACCATTGGCACCGCTTCGCTTTCGTCTTTGCCGGTGGCAGAGAAGCGCAGCTCGGAGTTGGCGATGCGGCCCTTGGTGTAGACGATCAGGCCTTTGGTGATGAAGTGGTCGACCACTTCCACCGCTGCTTGCAGCACACCGCCCGGGTTGTTACGCAGGTCGAGCACGATGCCGTTGAGCTTCTTGCCGTTGTCCTTGCGCAACTTGGCCAGGGCCTTGGAAACCTCGTCGCCGGTCTTGACCTGGAACTGAGTGATGCGGATGTAGCCGTAGCCGGATTCCAGCAGCTGGGCCTTGACGCTCTTGACCTGGATGGTGGCGCGGGTCAGCACCACGTCGAACGGCGTGCCGCCGTCGCGAACCAGAGTCAGGGTGATTTTCTGGCCGATCTTGCCGCGCATCTTGTCCACGGCTTCGGTCATGCTCTGGCCGCGGGTCGGTGCGCCGTTGATCTTGACGATGAAGTCGCCGGCCTGGATCCCGGCCTTGGAGGCAGGCGTGTCGTCGATTGGCGACACCACTTTGATAAAGCCGTCTTCGGCGCCGACTTCGATGCCCAGGCCGCCGAATTCGCCGCTGGTGCTTTCCTGCAGCTCAGCGAAGTCTTCTGGGCCCAGGTAGGCGGAGTGCGGGTCGAGGTTGCTGAGCATGCCCTTGATGGCATTTTCCAGCAGGGTCTTGTCGTCTACCGGTTCGACATAGGCGGCTTTGATCCGGTCCATGACCTCGGCAAAGGTGCGCAACTCTTCCAGGGGCAATGGCGCCTTGGTGGTCGCAGCGGTGCCCGCAGGTGCAGGAGCTGGCGCAGCCGCCGTGGCAGGTTGAGCGGCAAACGCCAGAGGCGCGCCGATCACCAGGGCGATCGTCAGGGCCAGCGAGGTAAGGCGGGACAAATGCAGCATGTCGAACGAACTCCTGAATTAGGTGCAGTGCTTATCCTTGCGCACGGCACCATTGCGCTGGATCACTCGGGTGACCCTGCTGACGAATTGCGAAATACAACGCGGGTGTGTCCTGCCCGCCACTGTTACCGACAGTGGAGATGGACTCACCGGCTTTAACCACGTCACCCGCAGACTTGAGCAGCGTCTGGTTGTGACCATAAAGACTCAAGAAACCATTGCCGTGGTCCAGAATCACCAGCAGCCCGGCACCGCGCAACCAATCGGCGAACACCACGCGCCCGCCGTGAACGGCGTGCACCTGGCTGCCGGCCGAGGCGCTGATCATCACGCCGTCCCACTTGGTCCGGGCATCGTCGCCGCGGCTTTCGCCGAAGCGCGCCAACAGTCGACCATCAACCGGCCATGGAAGTTTGCCGCGGGCTGAAGCAAATGCGCCGCCAAAGGTCTCGCCTGAACTGGAAACCAGCGCGCCAGGGGTCGGTTTAGCGGGTTTGCGTGGGGCATCAGTATTGGCGTCGGCCTGTTCCTGAGCCTCACGTAAACGCTTTTTTTCGGCTTCCTGCTGGGCAATCAGCGCTTTTTGCCGCGCTTCTTCTGCCTCACGAGCCTGACGGGCCAGGGTTTCTTCGATGGTTTTAAGGACTTTAGACAGGTCTGCCTGATCCTGCTCGCGGGCGGCCAGCTTCTGATCGCGAGCCTTGACGTCGTCGTTGAGCTTGCTCAGGACTTGCTGGCGCTCCTGACGGACTTTGTCGAGTTCTTCACGCTGGCTGTCGAGGCTACTTTTTTGCACCAGCAACTGCGCCTGTTGCATCGAAATGTCTTTTTCGACGTTGGCCAGTTGGCGCAGGGTTTCGTTGAAATTCTTCAGTTGCTCCAGGCGGGCCTGGCTCAAGTAGTCGTAATAGGTGAGGGTTCGGGCGAATTTTTCCGGGTTCTGCTGGTTGAGCAACAGCTTGAGGTACTCCTGACGACCATTCTGATAGGCCGCGCGGGCCTGGATGGCGATCAGTCGCTGCTGTTCAATGCGCGCGCTCTGGAGTTTTTTTTTCTCACCATCGAGTCGCTGCAGCTCGGATTCGCTTTTCTTCAGCTCTTTTTGCAGGGCATCGACCTGCTTTTCGAGCTTGCCCATCTCGGTCTCGGTGCCCTTGAGATCCTTCTGCACACCGGATTTCTCTTCCTGCAGCTTGCCCAGCAGTTTTTTCAGCTCGGCAATGTCCTGACGCGTGGCGTCCAACTGTTGTTGGGTTTGCGCGCGCTCGTCAGCAAAGGCCGGTTGGAGCAGGCAAGTCAGAGCGAGGGCTATCAGGACGCGAAGCATAGAGGCGGGTGATACCAGGGAAAGGGACGGCCTAGTATGCCCGGCAAGCGCCGCAAAAAAAATGCCCAATTGGGGCTGTGTGATAACTGGAGCGGAGTTGTCGCTGAAAACACACCAAAACCAA
>NZ_JAAVVC010000037.1 GCF_018449725.1 Pseudomonas sp. dw_612
AGGCGGTGCATCAGCCACCATCAATTTCGACTGAACCAACGCTTTCGCGAGCAGACTCGCTCCCACACAAGCCTGCTCCCACAGGGGATTTGTGTTGCCTGGCATTAGCGCCGTGTGATCACCACCTCCAGATACTCACTCGGCACCACCAATGACGCTTCCCCTGCCCGATTCAGCCTGTTCAGCAACGCGGTGAAGTCCTTTTCCAGTGCGGCGGCGCCGTCCGCTGGCAGGACCGCGAAGGCTTTGTGCACCGGTCCGTACCAACTGCGGAAGGTGTCGATGAAGTGCGCGGCCGAGCGGTAGCGGAAGTTGAAGGTGCGGCGTGTCACTTGGGTCTGGAAGTCGTGGTCGTCGAAGTGCGTGTGCAGCCAGGCTTCATTGCCCCAGTTCGACGGAGGCTGTGCGCCGGGTGGTGGCGGCAGGTGTTGGCCGAGGGTCTTGAACATCTGGCCGACAAAACCTTCCGGCGTCCAGTTGGCCAGGCCGATGCGGCCACCGGGGCGAACCACCCGCGCCAGTTCGCTGGCAGCCTTGGCCTGGTCCGGCGCGAACATCACACCGAAGGTCGAAAGCACCGCGTCGTAACTGGCATCGTCAAAGGGCAGCGCTTCGGCGTCGGCCACCTGGAAAATCACCTCCAGCCGCTCGGCCCGGGCGCGGTCTTCTCCGCGTTCAAGCAGCGCTGCCACATAGTCGGTGGACGTGACTTTGCAGCCGCGTCGGGCAGCGGCCAGCGTGACATTGCCGTTGCCGGCGGCGACGTCCAGCACCAGTTCGTCGCAGCGCAAGTCGCAGGCTTCGGCCAGTTCTTCGCCGACGATCTGCAACGTGGTGCCGATCACGGCGTAGTCGCCACTGGCCCACGCGGCCATCTGACGGTTTTTCAGGGCAGTAAGATCAATGGGTGTACTCATAAAGTCTGGCTCCCTCACGGGTATGAACACGAATCAGGCTCTGACGGACGACTCTTCCGCCGTGGTGGGATCGATGATGCCCATAACCCGGGACACGCTGTTCGCCGGAAAACCGCCCTGCCTGGCATGTTCCCGGATGAGTTCTTCGTTCGGCGCGATGTACACGCAGTAGATCTTGTCGCCGGTGACGTAACTCTGCAGCCATTGCACCTCAGGGCCCAACTCGCGCAAGACCCGGCAGGATTTTTGCGAGATGGCTTTCAGATCCCGTTCCGACAATGCTCCGGCGCCTGGGATTTCCCGCTCTATGACGAACTTCGGCATGGCAACCTCTCTTCTTCTTATCAGTACAGGGCCGGCAGTGACCCTGTGATTCAACTATCGCGCCAGCGCGGGCCGGCGTCCTGCCCGATCGTCGGCCAACCCTGTCCGATCGTCCGGAGGTTTCACGTCGCGCGGCAACGGGCTCACACTTAAAAGCACCCGTTCTGACGAGCAATCACCATGGACGCCCTCTCACAAACCCTGCGTGTGGTGCGCCTGATCGGCGCGATCTTCATCAATGCCCGGTTCACCGCGCCCTGGTGCTACCAATCCCCCAGCGCCGATTCGGCCGCGCCGTTTCTGGAGCCCGGCGCCGAGCGGGTGGTGATCTTCCATTTGGTCACCGAAGGCGAGTGCTACGTCGAACTCGGCAACGATCCACCCTTGCTGCTGAACGCCGGTGACGTGGTGGTGTTCCCTCAGGGCCATGCCCATCGCATGAGTTCTGAACCCGGGCTTAAACCCGCCACGGGTGCGCGGCTGGATGTGGTGTTGGCGCGGCGCCCACGCCAGTTGAGCTATGGCGGAGGCGGCGCGACGACACGACTGGTTTGCGGATACCTGGCGTGCGACACACGGCTGGCAGGCATGATGCTGACCGGGTTGCCGGCGGTGATTCGGGTTAACGTGCGCGGCTCGCATGCCGGCATGTGGCTGGAATCTTCAGTGCGCTACGCCCTGGCTGAGGCTCGCTCACCAAGGCCGGGCGGCGAAGGTGTGTTGGCGAAACTGGCGGAGGTGCTGTTCATCGAAGTGCTGCGTCTGTACATGAACGAACACGGCGAAGGTCGCACCGGTTGGCTCGCGGGCGTCGGCGACCGGATTGTCGGCGCCGCGCTGAATGCCCTGCACACCAAGCCAAGCCATTGCTGGACCCTGGAAGAACTGGCACGCACCGCCAGCACCTCAAGGTCGGTGCTGGCCGAGCGTTTTCAGCAATTGGTGGGCAGCTCGCCCATGCAGTATCTGACGCAATGGCGGATGTTGCTGGCCGCCAATCTGTTACGCCGCAGCAACACGTCATTGGCGCGGATTGCCGAGGAAGTGGGTTATCAAACCGATACGGCGTTCAGTCGCGCGTTTCGCCGCGAGTTCGGCGCACCGCCAGCGGCGTGGCGGCGGGGTCAGAATGAAAAAATAATGGCCCACGGACCGGAGCCCGTGAGCCATTGATTTGAACGGTTACGCCGCAGGGGTTTTGGCCTCTTGCAGCAACTGCTGGATCATCTGTTCCTGCGTGTCGTAGCGACCTTCGCCAAAGTGGGTGTAACGCACCTGCCCCTTGGCGTCGATCAGGTAGTGCGCGGGCCAGTACTGGTTGTCGAAGTTGCGCCAGATCGCATAGTTGTTATCGATGGCCACCGGGTAGGTGATGCCGAGTTTTTTCACCTGATCCCTGACGTTGTCGATGATGCGTTCAAAGCCGTACTCAGGGGTGTGTACGCCGATTACCACCAGGCCGTCCTTCTCGTATTTCTCCGCCCAGTCCTTCACGTACGGCAAGGTGTGCTGGCAGTTGATGCAGTCGTAAGTCCAGAAGTCGACCAGCACCACTTTGCCTTTGAGGGATTCACTGGTCAGGGCCGGTGAGTTCAGCCATTCCACTGCGCCGTTGAGCGAAGGCATCGGGCCTTTGGCGTTGTCCATCGACGTGTCGGCCTTGACCTTGCTGACGAAGTAATCGACCACTTTCGGCACGGTTTCCAACACGCCTTTCTCGATACTGCTGACGCCTTCCGACGACGTGCCGGCCAACAGTGTTTTGTCAGCGCCGGTGGAAATCACTGCCGCAGCGAGCAGAACAGCCACGCCAGTGCCACGACGTACCCAACCGGTGACCGGGATCGATGCTTTCAAGCGATTGACCAAGCCGCGACCGGCGAAGATCAACGTGCCCAAGGACAACGCGCTGCCCAAACCGTAAGCCACCAGCAGCAGGCTGGTTTGCGCGTTGGCGCCTTGCAACATTGCGCCAGTGAGGATCACACCGAGGATCGGCCCTGCGCAGGGTGCCCAGAGCAAACCGGTGGCGACGCCGATCATCACCGAACTCAGCGGGCCGGACATTTTGCGGGTGTCGGGGTCGAGGCGATTGCCCAGCAACACGAATGGACGCGCCAGCCAGCCGCCGACACGGGCGGAGATCAACGACAGCGCGAACAACACCATGACGATCAGCGCGACGTGGCGACCGGTGTTGTTGGCCTGGACCACCCATTCGCTGCTGACCACGGCCAGGCTGGAGATCAGGGCGAAGGTCAGGACCATGCCGCCCAGGGTGAGCAGGATCGACGAGCGAGTGCGCTCGACGCCGGCGAACAGAAACGGCACGACCGGGAGGATGCAGGGGCTGAGGACGGTCAAAATACCGCCCAGGAATGCGATGAGTAACATGGGGATTACCTTGATTTAGTGGTTTGGCTAGAAATCCACCCCTCACCCTCACCCTCTCCCCAGAGGGTAGAGGGGACTGACCGAGGTGTTCTTTCGAGCTACATCGACCTGAAAGTCCAAGTTGACCTCAGGTTCGCGACCCGCGACTTCGAGTCGAACTCAGATGTTGAGAAGCATGAAGATCGGCTCCCTTTCCCCTCTCCCCTCTTGGGAGAGGGCTGGGGTGAGGGGTCGCTCTTGATGACACCTCAAGCCATCTGGTTATCCAGCAACTGCCCCTGTGGCGTGCGGCTCGCGCCGTTCTCTGCCACCGACTCCCCTTGCGGCGTGCGGCTGGAACCATCCTCGGCGAGGAACGCGTTGCTGTCCTTGTGCGCCACGGGGGTCAGTTGGAAGCAAGTGGCACTGCCACAGCTGTTCTGTTCAACCGCAGCATTGGCATGGGCGGCGGCGCCGGCAGCGGAGAAGGCAATGGCGGTCAAATAGCGAGTCACGTGGTTCATGGTGTTCTTCCTGTTTCAAATCGGCATGGGGAGAAGGATTCAGTTGCCTTCGTGGCAGTCATCGGAAAACTTGCTGTAGTCCAGGGCCTGGGTTTTGCCCTGGGAGTCCAGGTAAGTCAGCCGGGCATTCACAATCCCGCAGGAAGGTGCGGTGTCCTGGGTCAGCGACACGACTTTCTTGATGTCCAGATGCGTGCCGTAGGTGTAGGTTTGCGGGGTGACATCGGCTTCGGCACGGGCCGACAAGGTGCAGATGTTCAGGGCGGCAAACAGGCAAGCGGCGTAGATGGCTTTGGTGTTCATGGTGGTTCCCTCAAGGCTTCAATGATGGGTTGGGCCGAGGCGGGTTGGTTTGCCTCGATGGAACCCATTAGAAGCCCGGGAGGTATCCCGTCTGTGTCGGGATTCGCCGCGAGTAAATCGTTACGTATCAAAGCCGCCGCCCGATACACAGCGATACAAAACCCCCGAAAATTCACCTTTTTGCGTCTGCGTGTATCCGTCGATACGCCAGATACACTGGAATACAAACGCCGGCAGGCGAACGGGCGAAGGCTCGATAGACTGCGCGACATCCCCCATTGATAGAGGCTTGCCCCATGGAACACGTCGATCACATTCTCATCGTCGACGATGACCGCGAGATTCGAGAGCTGGTAGGCAACTACCTGAAGAAGAATGGCCTGCGCACCACAGTGGTGGCGGATGGGCGGCAGATGCGGTCGTTCCTGGAGTCGACGCCGGTGGACCTGATCGTGCTCGACCTCATGATGCCCGGCGACGATGGGCTGATGCTCTGCCGCGAGTTGCGCGCCGGCAAACACAAAGCCACCCCGGTGCTGATGCTGACGGCGCGCAACGACGAAACCGACCGCATCATCGGCCTGGAAATGGGCGCCGACGATTACCTGGTCAAGCCATTCGTCGCCCGTGAACTGCTGGCGCGGATCAACGCCGTGCTGCGCCGTACTCGGATGCTGCCGCCGAACCTGGTGGTGACCGAAAGCGGTCGTCTGCTGGCCTTCGGGCGCTGGCGCCTGGACACCTCGGCCCGGCACCTGCTCGACAGCGACGGCACCATGGTCGCCCTCAGTGGCGCGGAATATCGCTTGCTGCGGGTATTTCTCGATCACCCGCAGCGGGTGCTCAACCGCGATCAGTTGCTGAACCTGACCCAGGGCCGCGACGCCGATCTGTTCGACCGTTCCATAGATCTGCTGGTGAGCCGTTTGCGTCAGCGCTTGCTCGACGATGCCCGTGAGCCGGCTTACATCAAGACCGTGCGCAGCGAAGGTTATGTATTTTCCCTGCCGGTGGAAGTGCTCGGGGCGCCGTCATGAATCTCTCGATGCGTTGGCCGCGCACCCTGGCGTCACGGCTGTCGCTGATCTTTCTGATTGGCCTGATCCTGGCGCAAGCCCTGTCCTTTGGCGCTCAGTACTACGAGCGTTACGAAAGTTCGAAAAACACCATGCTCGGCAATCTGGAAACCGACGTCTCGACGTCCATCGCCATCCTCGACCGCTTGCCGGCCAATGAACGTGCGGGCTGGCTGCAACAACTGGAGCGGCGCAATTACCGCTATCTGTTGGACGAAGGCTCACCGGGCGCCGCCATGAGTGATACGCCAATTGCTGTGACTTCGATCAAAGACGCCATCGGCATGGATTATCCAATGACCGTGACCGACATCCCCGGGCCGCAGAAACACTTCCAGGTGCACCTGAAACTGGCGGACGGCAGCCCGGTGACCATCGATGTGCGGCCGGCGATGGTGCCGTTGTCGCCGTGGTTGCCCATCGTGCTGCTGGGGCAATTGGCGCTGATGCTCGCCTGCACCTGGCTGGCGGTGCGGATCGCCATCCGCCCCCTCACCCGCCTCGCCCGGGCCGTGGAAACCCTGGACCCCAACACCCACGCGGTGCACCTGGACGAAAAAGGCCCGACCGAAGTCGCCCATGCGGCCATGGCGTTCAATGCCATGCAGGCGCGAATCGCGGCGTATCTCAAGGAGCGCATGCAACTGCTGGCGGCGATTTCCCACGACCTGCAAACCCCGATCACCCGCATGAAACTGCGCGCCGAATTCATGGACGATTCCGGCGAGAAAGACAAACTCTGGAATGACCTGAGCGAAATGGAGCACCTGGTGCGCGAAGGCGTGGCCTATGCCCGCAGCATCCATGGCGCGACCGAAGAGAGCCGGCGCACGGACGTGGATTCGTTTCTCGACAGCCTGGTGTTCGACTATCAGGACATGGGCAAAGACGTGCAACTGAGCGGCAAAACCGCCACCGTCATCGACACCCGACCCCACGCCTTGCGCCGGGTGCTGGTGAACCTGACGGACAACGCCCTGAAATTCGCCGGGGCCGCCGAGTTGCAGGCGGAAACGAAGGCCGATGGCAGTTTGTCGGTGAAAGTCATGGACCGCGGGCCGGGCATTGCCGAAGAGGAATTGGCGCAAGTGATGGAGCCGTTCTACCGCGTGGAAAATTCACGCAACCGCAGCACCGGCGGCACCGGGCTCGGATTGGCAATCGCCCAGCAATTGGCATTGGCAATCGGCGGGTCATTGACCTTGAGCAACCGCGAAGGCGGCGGCTTGTGCGCAGAACTTAGGCTGCCCACACCCCAATAAGCACCACACCCCTTGTAGGAGCGAGGCTTGCCCGCGAAGAGGCCGGTACATTCAGCATCGATGATGGCTGACACATCGCCTTCGCGAGCAGGCTCGCTCCCACAGGGAATCGGCGGCGAATACATATTTACCGACCAACACCAAACCCTTGTGGGAGCCGAGCTTGCCCGCGAAGAGGCCGGCACAGCCAACATCGATGTTGGCTGACACTCCGCCTTCGCGGGCAAGCCTCGCTCCTACAGGGGATCTGCACGGGGCACATAACTTTCGATCAACACTGAACCCTTGTGGGAGCCGGGCTTGCCCGCGAAGAGGCCGGCACATCCGGCAGGGATGTCGGCTGACACACCGCCTTCGCGAGCAAGCCCGCTCCCACAGGGGATCGGCGGCAGGCGCATATTTACCGACCAACACTGAACCCTTGTGGGAGCCGAGCTTGCTCGCGAAGAGGCCGGCACAGCCAACATCGATGTTGGCTGACACTCCGCCTTCGCGGGCAAGCCTCGCTCCTACAGAGGATCGGCGGTGAGCACATATTTACCGACCAACACTGAACCTTTGTGGGAGCCGGGCTTGCCCGCGAAGAGGCCGGCACATTCAGCATCAATGTCGGCTGACACTCCGCCTTCGCGGGCAAGCCTCGCTCCTACAGGGGATCGGCGGCGAATACATATTTACCGATCAACACCAAACCCTTGTGGGAGCCGGGCTTGCCCGCGAAGAGGCCGGCACATCCGGCAGGGATGTCGGCTGACACACCGCCTTCGCGAGCAAGCCCGCTCCCACAGGGGATCGACGGCAGGCGCATATTTACCGGCCAACACTGAACCCTTGTGGGAGCCGGGCTTGCCCGCGAAGAGGCCGGCACATCCAGCATCGATGTTGGCTGACACTCCGCCTTCGCGGGCAAGCCCGCTCCCACAGGGGATCGGCGGCAGGCGCATATTTACCGGCCAACACTGAACCCTTGTGGGAGCCGGGCTTGCCCGCGAAGAGGCCGGCACAGCCAACATCGATGTTGGCTGACACTCCGCCTTCGCGGGCAAGCCTCGCTCCTACAGAGGATCGGCGGCGAATACATATTTACCGACCAACACTGAACCCTTGTGGGAGCCGAGCTTGCTCGCGAAGAGGCCGGCACAGCCAACATCGATGTTGCTGACACTCCGCCTTCGCGAGCAAGCCCGCTCCCACAAGGGGTTCGGGTTGTTTGGGGAATTGCGTTCAAGCGAGGATGCCGAGCACACCTTCCGCATGCATCTGCCGCAGCAGCGCCAGGCCGTTCTCTCTGAACGCGGTCGATCCTGCGGCGCCCGCCTCCACCGCCAGTCCGTCCAGCTGCGCACCGCCGTTCAACAGCGGAAACTCTGCAATCCGCTGCAACAACCGCCACGCCAGCGGGCTCAGTTCGGAGAATTTCACACTCCAGTCTTCAGAGCGTCGAACCAGCAGCAAGGTGGGCTGTTCAGGTGCCGCGTCGGGTCGATAATCCGGTCCGACAAGATGCACCGGCCAGCCATACGCCAACGGCCAGGCCAGCGGCGAAACCCGCAACGGACGCTCCAGCAACAATCCCGCATTGCTGGCCGGCAACGGCTCGTCGTCAGACTGTTGCAACGCCATTTCGACCCACTCGTAATGCGCCAATTCAACCATGAACGGCGGCCAATCCCTTTCACTCAACCCTTGGGGTTCAGCCGCCAGAAACTCGACAAACTCTCGGGCGATTTCGCCAAATTTTGGCGTGCGCGCGCGGTAGTCCCGCAGGAAGATCCGCATCAGCGAACGCCAATCTTCATCCCCCAGAATCCTCACCAGCACCGGGAACGTGCCGCTGAGCAACAACGACAGATTGTTGAACACCAGATCGCGATAAACCTCGACCCGAGCGGCGTCCATCTCGACCGGCGGCGCGCAATGCTCGGGGTCGCGCAAGTAACGCGTCAGGGCATCCTGTTGCTGATGCAGCGAAGGCTTATCCACGACTCACCTCCGCACCTTGCAAGCGGCGAATGGTCTGCAACTCGGCCACCAGTTCCGAAAACACCGGGAAGTTGAAGTCCCGCTCCAGCAGCGTCGGTTGCGCGCCGAACCGCGCGTAAGCCTCGGCCAGCAACGACCAGACCACCGGTTTCACCGAGGCGCCGTGGGTGTCGATTTTCAACGTGTCGGACTCATCGAAATGCCCCGCCACGTGCATCGCCACCACACGTTCCGCATCGATCCCGGACAAAAAAACCTGCGGATCAAACCCGTGGTTGATCGAGTTCACGTACACATTGTTGACGTCGAGCAACAGATCGCAATCGGCTTCGCGCAGCACGGCATTGGTGAACGTCAGTTCGTCCATATCCTGCCGGGGCGCGGCGTAGTAGGAGACGTTCTCCACCGCCAGACGCCGGCCAAGAATGTCCTGGGACTGACGAATTCGCGCGGCCACGTGGTGCACCGCTTCTTCGGTAAACGGCAGCGGCAGCAGGTCATAAAGATGACCGTCATCGCTGCAATAACTCAGGTGCTCGCTGTACAGCGGCACGTTGTAGTGATCGAGAAAAACCCGCACTTCCTGCAAAAAACCGACATCCAGCGGTGCCGAGCCGCCCAGCGACAGGGACAAGCCATGGCAGGACAACGGATAGCGTTCGGCCAAGGCCCGCAGAGCCGCGCCATGGGCACCGCCGATGCCGATCCAGTTTTCCGGGGCGACCTCGAGAAAATCGAAACTCCCGGCCGGAGCAGCCTGAAGGTCTTTGATTAAACCGCGGCGCAGGCCGAGCCCGACGCTGGCCTTCGTTGATAAATCAGAGGTCTGCATGGTGTCGATCCCGTCCAGATTGAAAAGAGCGGGAGCACCGGGGGCGCCCCCACCAAGCGGTGTCAGGAGGCTTCGGCAGCACTGCCGCACTTGCCTTCGCCACACTTGCCTTCCGCGCTCTCTTTCGCTACATCAGCAGAGGCCTGGGCCTGGCTGTAACCCGACGCCAGGTCGGTCATGCTCAGCGCCGAAGCGGCGGTGGACAGACCCAGACCGCCCACCAGGGCCAGACCGATGGCGAGGGACGAAACTTTAGTGAAATTGAACATGGGTGAGACTCCTGCAATGGATAAACGGTGAACCGGTCTCTGGCGCTGAGGGCTCAGCGCCAGCCGGTAGGTACATTTAAACGAAGGGATGTATCGGGTCTGTGTGCGGTTTCGCTGGAAAATGCCAGCGGATGTATCGTCAAAGGGTCTGTACACACTTCGGTACAGACCCGTCGATGGTCGTTACGGCAAGTCGTACTTTTCCCGCACCAAATGGCCAATGCCGATGCGGTCCAGTACCGGCATCGGGCACAGGAAGGTCACGCGCACGGTGCCCGGCAAGCGGCTGATATCGATTGAGCCGGTGATGGTGGCGCGGTTGAGCACTTCGTCATAAGGCAGTCCGGTGACGGCGGCGGCGCGTTGCAAACCGTTCTCCACCGCCAGGTTGAGGTTCTCGCCGCTGCCGATAAACGTGATCGGCCCGCTCTGCTCGATCTCGTGCTGGCCCCAGCGGGTGCCCAGTTCACGCACGTGCTGGCGTTGCTCGGCATTCATCGGCCGGGCCATGGGTGGCAGGTCGTCGAGGTTTTGCAGCAGGATTGGTCCTTCCAGGCGCAAGTGTTTGATGACATGCACCTGCACTTCGGTTTCCCCGGAGCAATCGGTGGCATGCCCGGCGATCTCGCCGTTGCCCTGCTGGGCGTGCATGTCACCCATGTACACCCCGGCGCCCGGGACTTTCACCGGGCAGATCAACACACAGCCTTCGCGAATCGAGTTGGTGTCCATATGGCCGTCGGTCTTGGCCGCGTACAGTTCTTCGCGACTCATGCCGAAGCGGTGCGGCGCGTCGATCAGGTACTGGCCGAAATCGGCGCAATTGTGCGAGTCGGGCAAGTCCCGGGACGGCGTGGTGCCGATGTTGCCGAGGAACGGACGCATGTGCGCCGCTACGCCGGGCATGTCGGCGCGGGCCAGGGACAGGATCGAGTGTTGGGCGGCGAATTCCGGCAGCGCCGCCATTTCGGAGGCATTGCCGGCAAGTTGATTGGCGACATCCTGATTGACGGTCAGGCTGACCTGGTGCTGCGCGTCGAACACGATCACATAGCCGTGGCTGAAGCGAAACGCGCTGACTTCGGCGCCGCAGTTGTTGCAGCGGATCGCGTCCTCACCAATGCCTTCGACATGGCTGGCCGGGTGTTCGGTGCCGCACTTGCCACAGAATTTGGAGACGAACGGATCACCGTGATAGCGCCCTTCCACAAAGCTCATCACCCCGGACGACGTGGCCAGCGACGTCACGCGCATGCGGTTGATCTTGATCGCCACCGCATCGCCGATCTCGGCGCCGGCAATCGCCACCGGTTGCGTGACTTCGTGGCCGCCCTGGAAGGCCGGCGTAATCATCGGCCCCCAACACCCCGGCGGCGTGCCGGTGATCAGGGTGCCGCCGTCGGCCAGTGGCCCGAGCATCGGCTGGCTCGGGCCGATGATGCCGTTGGTGTAATGGTCGACACGCAGGCGATCCACGGTGGCGGGTTGCAGATCGGATTGAGGCAGGAGCGTTGTCATGAAAGGTCCCCTTCACAGTCAGGAGCGAACGGCCGCCTGGTGTGGGCGACCCCGAAATTCCATGGCCGGGCCTTTTTCCAGGGCCGACGATGGTCTTTACAGTTCATCGCAGGTTTGTATCTGGTCTGTGTTTGGCGGGACGCGGTGTTGGTGAACTGTGTATCAGGAGAGGTGCTGGATACACGGTGATACAACACCGGCCCCGTAGGAGCGAGGCTTGCCCGCGAAGGCGGCGCGTCAGCCAACATTTTTATCGACTGACACGCCGCCTTCGCGGGCAAGCCTCGCTCCCACAGGGTTTTGGATTAATCGGTAAATATGTGCCCACCGCCGCTCCCACAGGGGTTTTGTTTCGGCCAGGAAAATGTGGCTTTCGTCGCCCGACGCCGCAGCGCCTGCCCCCCGGACTAAACTTACTGCACGCAGGACGAGGTCATCGTCCTGTTCATTCCCACGACCACCGCCCAGGGGCGTACGCCTCGACAAACAAGGCCTCTGGACCGTGATCCTGCAATA
The DNA here is from genome assembly GCF_018449725.1 of Pseudomonas sp. dw_612. Classification (GTDB taxonomy): domain Bacteria; phylum Pseudomonadota; class Gammaproteobacteria; order Pseudomonadales; family Pseudomonadaceae; genus Aquipseudomonas. Next base: position 11,898 of record NZ_JAAVVC010000037.1, read on the forward strand.
GGAGCACCTGTGATGGACGAGGCCAGACTTAACGATTTCATGGGCAAACTGGTTAACGACATGGGCGGCGCGGCGATGCTGGCCAATGTCATTCTCGGCGAAGAACTCGGCCTGTACCGGGCCATGGCCGACAGCCAGCCAGTCACCCCCGAAGCACTCGCCGACAAGACCGGTTGCCACCCTCGCCTTGTGCGCGAATGGCTCAGTGCCCATGCCGCCTCCGGGTACATGGAGCATCAGGACGGCCAGTTCCGCCTGCCCGAAGAACAAGCCCTGGCCTTGGCGATCGAGGATTCGCCGGTGTACATCGCCGGCGGTGTCGGGGTGGTTGCGTCGTTTTTCCATGACAAGGACAAACTGGTCAAAGCCTTCCGCGGCGACGGCGCCCTGCCTTGGGGCGAGCACCATTCGTGCATGTTCAGCGGCACGGAACGCTTCTTCCGCCCCGGCTACAAGGCGCACCTGGTCGCCGAATGGCTGCCGGCCCTGGAAGGCGTGGTCGCCAAACTCGAGGCCGGGGCCAAGGTGGCGGACATCGGCTGCGGCCACGGCGCCTCAACGGTGATCATGGCCCAGGCGTTCCCGGATTCGCGATTCGTCGGCTTCGACTACCACGCCCCCTCCGTCACCGTCGCCACCCAACGCGCCGAAGCCGGTGGCGTGTCCGGTCGCGCGCGGTTCTTCCAGGGCACGGCGAAAAGCTACCCGGGCAACGACTATGATCTGGTCTGCTACTTCGACTGCCTGCACGACATGGGCGACCCGGTGGGCGCGGCGCGGCACGCCTATGACTCGCTGAAACCGGACGGCTCGGTACTGCTGGTGGAGCCTTACGCCAACGATTCCCTCGACGACAACATCACCCCGGTAGGACGGCTGTTCTACGCCGCGTCGACGTTCATCTGCACCCCGAACTCGCTGTCCCAGGAAGTCGGCCTCGGGCTCGGCGCCCAGGCCGGTGAGGCGCGGTTGCGCAAGGTGTTCACCGAAGCCGGGTTCAAGCATTTCCGCCGGGCGACGGAAACGCCGTTCAACTTGATTCTGGAGGCGCGTAAATAAACAACTGGCAATACACCACCTTGTAGCAGCTGGCGAAGCCTGCGTTCGGCTGCGCAGCAGTCGTGAAACCTGAAAGCGAGGTCTGCCAGAAGCACCGCGCCGTCTGATTTCACGACTGCTGCGCAGCCGAACGCAGGCTTCGCCAGCTGCTACAGGTGCGTTATTCGCGAGCGCCGCGTTGTGATCGGCAAATGCTACCCTGCACACACTCAAGGCCCTCTGGAGTGTTGAACATGCTTGCCAGCCCCATCCGCGAACAACTCGACCGACTTCAGCAGTTAATGGCCGACCAGCCGTTCGCGGTGCTGACCGGCGCTGGCATCAGCACGCCGTCGGGCATTCCGGACTATCGCGACAACCAAGGCGTGCGCCGGGGCCGGCAACCGATGATGTACCAGGAATTCCTCGCTGCCCCCGAATCCCGGCGCCGTTACTGGGCCCGGGCGATGCTCGGTTGGCCGCGGGTGCGCCTGGCCAGTCCGAACGCGGCCCATGAGGCGCTGGCCAGTTTGCAGAGTTCGCGGCAGATCGGCGGGCTGATCACCCAGAATGTCGACACCTTGCACGACCAGGCCGGCAGCCATGACGTGATCGAACTCCACGGCAGCCTGCACCGGGTGCTGTGCCTGGACTGCGGGCAGCGCAGCGAGCGCGATGCGATCCAGCAGTTGATGGAAGCGCAAAACCCGTACCTGGCCGGGGTCGATGCGGTGCAGGCGCCAGATGGCGACACCCTGCTCGACCCGGCATTTGAAGCGCGTTTTCAAGTGCCGCACTGCCCCCATTGCGGCGAGCAGCGGATGAAACCGGACGTGGTGTTTTTTGGCGAAAACGTTGCGCAGGTGACGGCGGCCAAGGCCATGGCGGCAGTTGAGAAAGCGGCGGGATTGCTGGTGGTCGGGTCGTCGTTGATGGCGTATTCGGCGTTTCGGTTGTGCCGGGCGGTGGTGGATCAGGGCAAGCCGTTGATTGCGATCAATCTGGGCAAGACGCGGGCGGATGAGATTCTGGATATGAAAATCGAGGCGTCTTGCGAGCAACTGTTGCCGCTACTGACACAGCGCCTTAATCGTTGATGCCACCAGCATGGTGTCAGGCTCAAGATCCACCCCTCACCCCAGCCCTCTCCCCAGTGGGGAGAGGGGGAAAGGGAGCAGATCTTCATGCTGTTCAAAACTTGAGTTCAATTCGGTATTTCAGGTCGATGTAGCTCCAAGAACACCTCGGTCAGTTCCCTCTACCCTCTGGGGAGAGGGGGAAAGGGAGCAGATCTTCATGCTGTTCAAAACTTGAGTCCAACTCGGTATTTCAGGTCGATGTAGCTCCAAGAACACCTCGGTCAGTTCCCTCTACCCTCTGGGGAGAGGGGGAAAGGGAGCAGATCTTGATGCTGTTCAAAACTTGAGTTCAACTCGGTATTTCAGGTCGATGTAGCTCCAAGAACACCTCGGTCAGTTCCCTCTACCCTCTGGGGAGAGGGTTAGGGTGAGGGGTGGTTCCAACTGCTGGCTCAAATTCGCCTCCTTGAAAATATCAAACAACGCCTGCGCCGCCGCCGACAGTTCATGCCCCGGTTTGGTCAGCACGCCAATCGCCCGTTCCACCACCGGGTCGCGCAAGGTGATGCAGTGCGCGCCCGATTCCTGCATTTGCTGCATGCACAACGCGGGCACGGCGCTCACGCCCAAGCCGCTGGCGACCATGCGCCCGACCGTCGCCAGTTGATGGCTTTCAAACTCCACCGGCAGTTTCATACCCCGGGCCTGCAAGTGTTCTTCGAGCATCACCCGTACCGTGGACGGTCGCTGCAAGGTGATAAACGGCTCCTTCAATAAAGTCTGCCAGTCGATATCGTCCAGTGTCGCCAGCGGTGAGTCGTGCGGGACCACCGCAACAAACCGGTCGATGTACAACGGCGTAAACTCCAGCGACGTGCTGTGGGCCGGTTCGAACGACACGCCGAGTTCCACTTGGCGGTCGCGGACCATTTCCAGCACCTGCTCGTTGATCACATCGTTCACCGTGACGTTGACCTTCGGATAACGCGCGCGAAACGTCTTGAGGATCGGCGGCAGCAGGTTGCCGGCAAACGACGGCATCGCCGCCACGGTGACGCGGCCGCGTTGCAGGGTGAAGCGCTGGCGCAGTTCGTCTTCGGCATTGTCCCAATCGGCAATCAGCCGACGGGCCAGCGGCACCAGGGATTCGCCCTCGGGCGTCAGTGCGACGTTGCGCGTGTTGCGGCTGAACAGGCGCCCGCCGAGGCCTTCTTCCAGGGCCTTGATGGTCAGGCTCAACGCCGATTGCGACAGGTGCAAGCGCTCGCAGGCCACGGCGAAACTCAGGCTCTGGGCCACGGCCAGGAAGGCGCGGATTTGCTTGACGGTCATGGCGAATGGCTCCTGTAATTGGCGTATGTGCTATCTGTAGGAGCAAGGCTTGCCCGCGATGGCGTCCTTGAAATCGCCATCGCGAGCAAGCTTTGCTCCTACAGAACGATGGGTGTGCCCTTTAGATCGGCTTCGCGAGCAGGCTCATTCCCACAAAACTGATTGGTGAGTTTTATCTATCAATCAACCTTAAAAATCAACTTAACAAATGAATACGCCAGCGCGACACTCACTTCCACTACGGCTAGCCAGCCGCCCACAAAGAATAAAAGAGGTGCATATGGCAGGTTTCGACAAGCGCGTGAGTTCCTACGAGGAAGCCCTTGCAGGTCTTGAAGACGGCATGACCGTGATTGCCGGTGGCTTCGGCCTGTGCGGGATCCCGGAAAACCTCATCGCCGAGATCAAGCGCAAAGGCACCCGCGACCTCACGGTGGTTTCCAACAACTGCGGCGTCGACGGTTTCGGCCTCGGTGTGCTGCTGGTCGACCGGCAGATTCGCAAGGTTGTCGCCTCCTACGTCGGCGAGAACAAACTGTTCGAAGACCAACTGCTGAAAGGCGAAATCGAAGTCGTTTTGACCCCCCAAGGCACCCTCGCCGAAAAAATGCGCGCGGGCGGCGCCGGCATCCCGGCCTTCTTCACCGCCACCGGCGTCGGCACCCCGGTCGCCGAAGGCAAGGAAGTGCGTGAATTCCACGGTCGCAAGTACCTGATGGAAGAATCCATCACCGGCGACTTCGCCATCGTCAAAGGCTGGAAAGCCGACCATTTCGGCAACGTCATCTATCGCCACACCGCCCAGAACTTCAACCCGCTGGCCGCCACTGCGGGCAAGATCACCGTGGTCGAAGTCGAAGAAATCGTTGAACCCGGCGAGCTGGACCCGGCGCAGATCCACACCCCAGGCATCTACGTCGATCGGGTCATTTGCGGCACGTTCGAGAAGCGTATCGAACAGCGCACCGTGCGTAAGTGATCCCCTGCCCCCGGACCGAATGAAGGAACAACAACAATGGCACTTTCCCGCGAACAAATGGCTCAACGCGTCGCCCGCGAAATGCAGGACGGCTTCTACGTGAACCTGGGCATCGGCATCCCGACCCTGGTCGCCAACTACATCCCCGAAGGCATGGAAGTCATGCTGCAGTCGGAAAACGGCCTGCTCGGCATGGGTCCCTTCCCCACTGAAGAAACCATCGATGCCGACATGATCAACGCCGGCAAGCAAACCGTGACTGCGCGCATCGGCGCGTCGATCTTTTCCTCCGCCGAGTCCTTCGCGATGATTCGCGGCGGGCATGTCGACCTGACCGTGCTCGGCGCCTTCGAAGTCGACGTCGAAGGCAACATCGCTTCGTGGATGATCCCGGGCAAACTGGTCAAGGGCATGGGCGGCGCCATGGATCTGGTGGCCGGCGCAGACAACATCATCGTGATCATGACCCACGCATCCAAGGACGGTGAGTCCAAGCTCCTGTCCAAATGCAGCCTGCCGCTGACCGGCGCCGGGTGCATCAAGCGTGTGCTGACCGACCTGGCCTACCTGGAAATCGAAAACGGCGCGTTCATTCTCAAGGAACGTGCGCCGGGTGTCAGTGTTGAAGAGATCGTCGCCAAGACCGCCGGTAAACTGATCGTGCCGGATCACGTTCCGGAAATGCAGTTCGCTGCCCAGTGAGGAATCATTCCATGCAAGACGTCGTTATTGTTGCCGCCACCCGTACCGCCATCGGCAGTTTCCAGGGTGCGTTGGCCGGTGTGTCCGCCGTTGACCTGGGCGCGGCGGTGATCCGTCAGTTGCTGGCGCAAACCGGGCTCGACCCGGCGCACGTCGATGAAGTGATCATGGGCCAGGTGCTCACCGCCGGCGCCGGGCAAAACCCTGCGCGCCAGTCGGCGATCAAGGCTGGCCTGCCGTTCAGCGTGCCGGCGATGACCTTGAACAAGGTTTGCGGTTCGGGCCTCAAGGCCCTGCACCTGGCGACCCAGGCGATTCGCTGCGGCGATGCCGACGTGATCATTGCCGGCGGCCAGGAAAACATGAGCCTGTCCAACTACGTGATGCCGGGCGCGCGCACCGGTCTGCGCATGGGGCACGCACAAATCGTCGACACCATGATCAGCGACGGCCTGTGGGACGCGTTCAACGATTACCACATGGGCATCACCGCCGAGAACCTCGCGGACAAGTACAGCCTGACCCGCGAACAACAGGATGCTTTCGCCGCCGCCTCCCAGCAAAAAGCCACGGCGGCCATTGAAGCCGGGCGTTTTGTCGATGAGATCACGCCGATCCTGATCCCGCAGCGCAAGGGCGATCCGCTGTCCTTCGCCACCGACGAACAACCACGGGCCGGCACCACCGCCGAATCCTTGGGCAAACTGAAGCCTGCCTTCAAGAAGGACGGTTCGGTGACCGCCGGTAACGCTTCTTCGCTGAACGACGGCGCTGCCGCCGTGATCCTGATGAGCGCCGAGAAAGCCAAGGCCCTCGGTTTGCCAGTGCTGGCAAAAATCGCGGCTTACGCCAACGCAGGTGTTGATCCGGCGATCATGGGCATCGGCCCGGTATCGGCCACTCGCCGCTGCCTGAGCAAGGCCGGCTGGTCTATCGACCAACTGGACCTGATCGAAGCCAACGAAGCCTTCGCCGCGCAATCTTTGGCCGTGGCCAAGGACCTGGAATGGGACTTGGACAAGGTCAACGTGAACGGTGGCGCCATCGCCCTGGGCCACCCGATCGGTGCGTCAGGCTGCCGTGTGCTGGTGACCTTGCTGCACGAAATGATCAAGCGCGACGCCAAAAAAGGCCTCGCCACCCTGTGCATCGGTGGTGGTCAAGGCGTGGCACTGGCGATCGAACGCTAGTCCCCAATCGTTCCCACGCGCGTGGGAACGATCTAGGAGTTCAACAGACAGCGCGGGGACCCACGAATATCCGTTCGCTGTCTGGCAACACCCCCGGTGCGATTTACCTCGCACCGGGTCATACACATACAAACTCGATCCCCCTTCGCTGGGACCGTTGTGTTCCGTTAGCCAAGCTTCACCAAGTTCAACGTCGGCAACGGCCCGCCCGGGAACTGCGCCAGTCGCGCCCCGACACTCAGCTCGCCAAGATCAATCCCAAAGAACCCCAGCTGCTCGATCAGCGCACTCACCTGCCCTTTCGCCTCGGCATCATCGCCGGATAGAAACAGCACTCGCTTGCCACCTTCCGCTGCCGGATCGCTTTCCAGCAACCGCGCCGCCAGGTGATTGAACGCCTTCACCACCCGCGCCCCCGGCACCCATTCTGCGAACACTTCGCTGGACGTGCGGCCCTGCAAATCCACAGCTTTGAACGCTGGCGCCTCAATCGAATTGTTGGCGTCGATGATAATCCGCCCGGCGAAATTCGGCAGACCGGCCAACGCTGTCGGCAACTTCGACCAATTGACCGCGACCAGCACAATGTCCTGCGCAGCCGCTTCTTCACGGGTGCCGGCACGGGCGGTTGGCCCGAGTTCCTCCACCAGTGCCGTCAGGGTTTGCGGTCCGCGGCTGTTGGCAATGACCAATTCAATCCCCTGACGGGACAGGGCCCGGGCGAAGGCTGAGCCGATGGCGCCAGCGCCGATGATTCCGATAGTGCTCATGTTGATTCACTCCAATTCAGGTGGTTGTTGGGGTGAATACTGCGCTTGCCATTAGCCCTTGATTAGCCGGTAATGGCTTGAATGATCTTCAAGCATTACTAATAGGTGCCTGCCATGGAAACCCTCGCCAACCTCGAATCCTTTGTGCGTAGCGCTGAAACCGGCAGTTTTTCCGCCGCCGCTCGCTTGCTGGCGCTAACCCCGGCTGCGGTCAGCCGCAACGTGGCGATGCTGGAGCGCAACCTCGGTGTGCGGCTGTTCCAGCGCTCGACGCGCAAGCTGTCCTTGACCGAAGCCGGGGAAGGTTTTCTCGCGAGTATTGGCGGCAATCTGGAGGCGTTGCAGGCCGCAATCAGTGCCGTGAGCAGTGATCGCGGAGAACCGGCGGGTGTGCTCAAGGTCAGCCTGGCGCCGACCTTTGGCATTGGCCATGTGTTGCCGCTGCTGCCGGGGTTTCTGGCGCGTTATCCGTTGATTCGGCCGGAGTGGCATTTCGAGAACCGTCAGGTGGATCTGATTGCCGAAGGGTATGACGCGGCCATCGGCGGTGTTTTTGAACTGAAGCCGGGGGTTATTGCGCGGCGGTTGGCGGCGGCGGATATCGTCGCCGTCGCTTCACCGGCCTACCTGGCCGGGCGCCCTCTACCCGTCATTCCGGCGGACTTGCTCGGCCACACCGGCATCGTGATGCGCGGCATTCGTACCGGGCGGATTCGTCAGTGGACCATGCGCGACAGCGCGGGCCATGAAGCGAGCGCCACCCTGAATGAAAACATCGTCCTCAACGACCCGGCCGCCATGCGCGAGGCGGCGCTGCTGGGCCTGGGTGTGACGCTGCTGGTGCTGCCGGATGTGGTCACGCAGATCCAGCGCGGTGAACTGGTGCGCCTGCTGCCGGACTGGCACGCCGATGCGGGGCCGATTTCGCTGTACTACCCGAGCCGCACCTTGATGCCGGCCAAGACCCGGGTGTTTATTGATTTTGTGGTTGATGCGTTTGGCGGGTGACCGCGTCATCGTTCTTCGCCAGCAAGCCCACAGGGGATCTGCAGTGAACTGAATATCTATGTGCAACCCAATTTCCCTGTGGGAGCGGGCTTGCTCGCGAAGAGGCCAGCCCAGCCAACACACCTCTTTGGCTCAAACCACCCACTGCAAAATCAACCACGCATTCGCCGCACTGATCACCCCGAACAACCCCCACGCCAACACCCGCGTCGGCAACCGATTCACAAACGGCCCCATCAACTTCTGGTCGTTGGTCATGCTGATCAACGGGTACAGCGCAAACGGCAGTTGCAGGCTCAACACCACCTGGCTCATCACCAGCAACTTGCCAATCGAGTTATCGCCCATCAGCCACACGCCGATGAACGCCGGGATCAGCGCCAGCCCGCGAGTGATCAATCGCCGTTGATAGCAGGGAATCCGCAGGTTCAGGTAACCCTCCATGATCACTTGCCCGGCGATGGTCCCGGTAAAGGTCGAACTCTGCCCCGAGGCCAGCAACGCAACGCCGAACAACACACTGGCCAGCGCCCCGCCCACCAGCGGATCAAGCAGGTGATAGGCGTCCTGGATGTCCACCACGTCGCTATGCCCGGTGCCGTGAAACGCGGCCGCCGCCAGGATCAGGATCGCCGCGTTGACCAGCAGCGCCAGGGCCAGGGAGCCGATGGTGTCGATGCGCGCCAGTTTCACCGCGTCCTGCTTGCTGGCGAGGTCCTTGCCGATCATCCGGGTTTGTACGATCGAGGTGTGCAAGTACAAGTTATGCGGCATCACCGTGGCCCCGAGGATACCGATGGCGATGTACAGCGGCGCGGCATCGCCGATGGCGGACAGTGACGGCGTGAAGCCACGGGCAACGTCCGGCCAGTAGGGTTTGATCAGCAGCAACTCAACGAAGAAACACGCGCCGATGGTGCCGACCAGCACCAACATGATCGCTTCCAGTCGGCGAAAACCACGGTTCTGCAAGGCCAGTACCAGCAACGTGTCGAACGCGGTCAGCGCAATGCCGACGGTCAGCGAAACGCCGAGCAACAAATGGAACGCCAGGGCGCAGCCGAGCACTTCGGCGAGGTCGGTGGCGATGATCGAGATTTCCGCCAGTACCCATTGGGTTCGCGCGGTCCGGGTGCTGTAGCGCTCCCGGGACAATTGCGCCAGATCACGCCCGGTAGCGATGCCGAGTCGCGAACACAGACATTGCACCACCATCCCCGCCAAACTCGCGAGCAGCACCACAAACAACAGGCTGTAGCCAAACCGCGAACCGGCCTCAATCGCCGTGGCCCAGTTGCCCGGATCCATGTAGCCGATCGACACCAGCAAACCGGGGCCGGCAAATCGCAGCAGGCGCTTGAAGAACGACGCACTCGGGTCAACGGCAACACTGCCGGCCACTTCCGGCGGGCAAAACGGCGCCGTGGCGACTTTGGGCAAAAAACTGAAATTCACGCAAACATCCGTCGGCAGGTGGAAAGGCGCAGCTTAGACGTTTCGACCACTTCCAGGCTATAAACAACCCGGCGTAGGAGCTGCCGAAGGCTGCGATCTTTTGATCTTGATCTTGAAAAAACAAGATCAAAAGATCGCAGCCTCGTTTCACTCGGCAGCTCCTACGGGGGATTGCGATTGCCTCAAGGCTTCGCGGTGCCCAACAACTGCTGGCGCAACTCGGGATTACGGGTGCGCGGATCGAGCCAGATATCGAAAAACGCCCGGGCGAATTGCGGGTCTTTCACTTCATGTTGCAACTGCTGGCCCACAAAAAACCGCGCCCCCTGCCCCGGCAAATACACGCCGGTGATGCGGGTGCCGGCCTGGACATCGACGAATGACTGCTGCATCTGCACCTGCCACCCGGCCAGTTGCCCGGCGCTGACCGTGGCACCGGACAAGCGCTTGATTTCATCGACGCTGGCCTGCACCAGATCATCCCGGGAAATGCTGCGCTGGTAGATCAGTTCCAGGGCAAACGGCCGGTCCGGCGACAGCGGCCGCGCGGCACTCCAGAGCCGGGCGTTATAGACCTCAAAACCGAACACCTTGAACTCCCCGGCACCGATGATTTGCGCGCCGGGTACGGTCTCTTGCCAACTGGCCAGCGCTTGCGTGACGAACAGGGTCAGCAACCAGGCAGTGTGACGCAGTCGTCTGATCATGGGGTTCGCTTCACCGTGAAGAGCTCTCTAAAACCTATACGCAAAAGGCTGACTCGTACAATTTTTAATGACGATCAATCTTGTATACAAAACCTGATAATCCCTAGAGCAATCCACCGCCCACGATGCTAACGTTGCCGCCTCACACAGATCGGAGGTGCGTGCGTGCTGATGCTCAAGTTGCTGGTGATTCCCGGGTTTCTGCTGCTGATTTCCCTGGCGGGCAAACGCTGGGGGCCGAGCGTGGCCGGGTGGCTGTCGGGATTGCCAGTGGTCGTCGGGCCGATTCTGTTTTTTCTCGCCATCGAGCAAGGCCAGGAGTTTGCCGCCCAAGCCGCGACGGCGGCCTTATCTGCGATGTTCGCGATGATTGCCTTCTGTGTGACCTACGCCCAGGTGGCGCAACGGGCCGCTTGGCCGTGGGCGTTGACGATTTCTTTGTTGGTGTGGGCCGCGACTGCGGTGGTGCTGTCGCTGATTCCGCCGTCGCTGACGTTCTCGGTGATCGCCGCTGCCACTGCGCTGCTGGCCGCGCCTTATCTGTTTCCGTCGGTACAGCCGATTGTTTCCGGCCCCAAACCCAAGTCCGACAAACTGCTGCTGCGCATGGTGGCCGGCGCGTTGTTGACCTTGGCCGTGACGCTGCTGGCCAGCACCGTGGGCGGACGCTGGAGCGGATTGTTGGCCGTGTTCCCGGTATTGGGCAGCGTAATGGCGGTGTTCTCCCAGCAAACCCGTGGCCCGGCGTTTACCGCTGCGTTGTTGCGCGCCACCGCCACCGGCATGTATTCGTTCGCGGCGTTCTGCCTGGTGCTGGCGCTGACCTTGCCCAGCCTCGGACTGACCGCGTTCGCCCTCGGCGTCGCGGTGTCCGTGGGCATGCTCGGCGTGACCCGGCGCTTGTTGGCGAAACCGGCACCGGCAACTCGTTCGATGACTTCGAACGAGTAGACCCATAACCTTGCACGTCAATCGAACGTGTTTCGCTCAACATCAGCCTCAGTTCAAACCCACTGACTGAGGCCTTCCCCATGAAATTCTTTTTCCACCCTTCGCCTAACCCGATGAAAGTCGCCCTGCTGCTTGAAGAACTGCAAACGCCATACGAGTTGATCGGCGTCGACACCTTCAAAGGCGAGCAGCACTTGCCGGCATTCCTGGCAATCAACCCGAACGCCAAGGTCCCGGCCCTGGTGGACGGCGATGCCACGGTGTTCGACTCCCAGGCGATCCTGCTGCACCTGGCGCAAAAACATCAGCGTTTCCTGCCGACCAGCGTTGCCGGTCAGGCTGAGTTGCTGTCCTGGCTGATGTTCATCGCCACCGGCCTGTCGCCATTCTCCGGCCAGGCTGTGCACTTCCTGCACCACGCGCCGGAAGACCTGGCCTACGCGAAAAACCGCTACTTGAAAGAAGTCGAACGTCACTACCGTGTGCTCGATCAGCGCCTGGCCGAGCATCCATACCTGGCCGGCGACACCTACAGCATCGCCGACATGGCGCTGTGGGGCTGGGCCAGTTACGCGCCGTACATCCTCGGCGAAAACGGTCTCGCGGCGTACCCGAACGTCAAGCGTCTGTTCGACGAAATCAGCGCCCGCCCGGCGGCCCAGCGCGCCCAGGGTTTGAAAGAAAAACTGGTGCTCAAGGCTGAATTCGACGAAGAAACCCGGCGTAACCTGTTTCCGCAGAATCAGGCTCAATAACCCGATCCGACTGACACAACACATCCCCTGTGGGAGCGGGCTTGCTCGCGAAAGCGGTCTGTCATTCAACATTGATGTTGACTGACAGGGCCTCTTCGCGAGCAAGCCCGCTCCCACAGGTTTTGCGTTTGGCCAGACAGCTGCGGAAATCGGGGCTGGAGTGACCCACAACCTCCATGGGATGATCGCCCCCTAGCGCGACCATCCCCGGAGAGTTCCAATGTCATTGTTCAGTAAAAAAGCCGTTGTCCTGTTGCTGACGGCGGTTGCCACCCTCGGGGCGTTGAATGCTTACGCCGCCAAAGCCAAGACCAGCGATGCCGCGCCGATCAAAGTCTCGATGCTCAGCGGCAAATTCACCTTCACCCTGCCCAAGGGTTTCGTCGCCAATCCGCTGCCGCCGGGCGCAACCGGGGCGACGGGCACCATGTACGCCAATGAAACCACCAAGACCGTAGTGATCGCCGCTGAAAATAACCTGGCACCAGGCGTCACCGTCAAAGACAACGACGGCGAATTCCTCGACAGCACCGCTGCCGACTTCGACGTGGCCGAACACAAAAACCTGCCCGACTTCACCAAGCTCAGCGAAAAAAGCCTGACGATGAAAGGCACCGGCCTGGGCGTGCGTCAGGTGGACAGCACCGCCACCCAGGGCGGCGGCAAGACCCTCAACACCACGCTGATGGCCGGCTCCGGCAACCGGATGGCGGTGATTCAGATCATCTCGCGCCCGAGCGACAAGGCTGGCCATGACACGCTGGTCAAACAAATCACCGGCAAGTAAAAACTCAGGGATTGAGCCGCTGGAGCCAGGCGTTCAAGTCCTGGATTTCGGCGGCGCTGATGCTGTGGCCCAGACCTTCGTAGGTATGAAACTCAGGCTTGAGTGAGAGTTTCTGCAACAGACTGTTGGCCGCCGTGCCATCGACCACCGGCAAGCGTTGGTCCTCGGTGCCATGACCGATGAAAATCGCCAATTGCTGGCGTTTTTCATCCGGTTTCAGCTCGGCCTTGAGCACCGGCAGAATCCGCCCGCTCAACGCAGCAATCCCGCCCATGGCCTCCGGATGACGCAACCCGACCTCGTAGGACATGATCGCGCCCTGGCTGAACCCCACCAAAAACACCTTGTTGGCGTCGGTGTGATATTTCTTCGCCGCCTGAGCGATGAAATCCAGCAACACCTTGCCGCTGGTCTTCAGATCATCGGTTTCACCGTTGTACGCGCCCTCGCCTTTCTTGCGAAACCACTGGTAACTGTCCGCATCCAACGCCACCGGCGCCTGCACTGACAGGTAGTTGAACTGCGCCGGCAACTCGTCCTTGATCCCGAACAGATCCCGCTCGTTACTGCCGTAGCCGTGAAGGAAAATCACCAGCGGCTGGTTGTGCGAGTCAGGGTTGGCCTGTTCCAGGTATTTGAGCGGCAGATCGGTGAGCAGCGGGGTTTGAGCGTGGACCGTGGCGGACGCCAGGAGCATGAACAGTGCGAAAAACTTCAGCATAAACCTTCCTTCACAGGGGGCAGGATTCGGGGGATACCCTAACACCACGAACATTTTTGGTGTGGCTGATGCCGCCTTCGCGAGCAAGCCCGCTCCCACATTTGACCGCATTCCAATGTGGGAGCGGGCTTGCTCGCAAAGGGGCCATCAAAAGCGACGAAGATACCCCATCAATCGTTGGTCAACTTCCCAACCCGAAACGGTACCCGCCCCGCCACTTTCGCCTGCCACGTCCCCGGCTGGGTATAGCGCCCACGATCAATCGCAAACAACACCCCGCTGGTCCCGGCCCGCACCGTCGTGACCCGGTCATTCAAGGGATCGACCACTTCAAACAGCGCATCGCCCTGCTCCACCCACTCGCCCGCCTCGCGCAGGAAACTGACCACGCCGTGGTGCGGGGCGAACAGGTATTCGGTGCCGGCGAACGGCATGCCTTCGCAGCACTCACTCGGCGCCGCCGCCCAGGTGCCGCTGATAAAGCCCTGCTCGGCGAGGAAACCCAGAATCGCCTCGCAATTGGCCTCGGCCTGATCGACCCGGGTGTCGCCCATGCTGCCCAGTTCCACGGTGGTTGCGAGGTTCGCCGGCGGAATCGCCGCCTCCGGGAAGGCCCGCGCCAGGCGCAACCATGGCGTCGAGCAGGATTCATCGAACGAGCTGCCGCCGGAGTCTTCGCACAACAACGCCACGCCCGCCTTCAAACGCGCCGCCAGGGACTGCCACTGCGGCCAGTGTTGCGGCAAGGCATACACGTGAATGGCCGCGTCGAAATCGCAATGCAAATCCAGGGTGATGTCGGCCTCGCAGGCATGGCGCAACAGCAAGCGGTGCATGGCTTCCAGTTGCGAAACCGGCGCCGGCAGACCGTTGAGCACCTGGACCATGGCCTGGCGAATCAGCGCAATGTTGGCCTCGGCATCGTCGCCCAACTGGCCACCGATCAATGCAGCCACCGGCTCACTCAGTTCGACGAACGCGCGGTTGAAGTTCTTGCCGCTGCCCAGCTCGAAACGCCCCATGTGTACGCCTTGCAGGTGCTGATCCAGACCGATCGGGTTGGCCACCGGCACCAACTCGATCACGCCCTGCAACTGGCCTTGGGTTTCGAGTTCGGCCAGACGTTTTTTCAGCTCCCAGGCGGTGCGCATGCCCGGCAATTCGTCGGCGTGCAGACTGGCCTGGATGTAGACCTTGCGGGGGCCGGCGCCATAACGAAACACACTGAGCGTGCGCTCGGTGCCGAGGTGGCTCCAGGGCAGTGGGTGATCGATGCGTTGCATGAGAACTCCTGAGGCATGGGGATCACACAAACCCTGTAGGGACTGCCGCAGGCTGCGATCTTTTGATTTGCTTTAAAAACAAGATCAAAAGATCGCAGCCTGCGGCAGTCCCTACAGGGGAAATGTGTTCGCAGAATAGATCATGAGGCACAAAAAAAATGGCCACCGCGTCAACGGTAGCCACTTTTTCACACGGCTGGATTACTCGCCGCCGTACACATCAAAGTTGAAGTATTTATCCTGCACTTGCTTGTACTTGCCGTTGGCGCGGATGTCGGTGATCGCGGTGCTGAATTTGTCCGCCAGTTCCTTGTCACCCTTACGCACGGCGATACCGGCGCCGCCGCCGAAGTACTTGGCGTCTTCATAGGTCGGGCCGACGAAGGCGAAACCTTTACCGGCGTCGGTTTTCAGGAAACCGTCGTTCAGGTTGACCGAGTCGGCCAGCATCGCGTCGAGGCGGCCGGCGACCATGTCCAGGTTGGCTTCCTGCTGTGAACCGTAACGCACCAGGATGATCCCGGCCGGTTGCAGCACTTCCGTGGCGAAACGGTCATGGGTGCTGGCGCGCAGCACACCGACTTTCTTGTCCTTGAGTTCGGTCAGTGGATCCTTGACGTCGGTGCCTTCCTTCATCACGAAGCGCGCCGGGGTGTGGTAGTACTTGATGGTGAAATCGACGTTTTTCTTGCGGTCGTCGGTGATGGTCATGGACGACAGGATCGCGTCGATTTTCTTCACTTTCAGGGCCGGGATCAGGCCGTCGAATTCTTGCTCGACCCACACGCATTTCACTTTCATCTGCTCGCACAGCGCATCGCCGATGTCCACGTCGAAACCGGTGAGTTTGCCGTCAGGGGTTTTCATCGAGAATGGCGGGTAACCGGCTTCGATACCGATGCGGATCGGCTTGGCGTCTTCGGCCACAGCGGTCAGGGACAACATCGACAGTGCCAGGGCACCGAACATCACTAGCTTCTTCATTTATAACTCCTGTGTGCGGAGGCTTTTATTGGCAGTTTTCGATTGGCAGTTTCGGCAGGTGAGGCCGAAGTGGCCGGCAGTCTAGAGCGGCTACAGGAGGGTAAATTGTGTTTAAGCGACAAATACTTATAGAAAAGTAGCGTGTGGATCGGGTCGTTTGGCCCCGTGCGCCAGGGCGGTGCAAGGACTGTAGGACAAGACCTGCTTTCAGACAAAACCTACAGGATTGAAGCGTTAATCCGACTGATCGGTCGGACGGCAAGTCGCTGGCGATGACGAATGTTTTGCGGCACATTAATCGCCATTCGCCCCTCGCCAGAGAACCCTGATGCCCGAACTGAACCTGATCCAGCACCACCCCGCCGAAGGTCCCGGTGCCATTGCCGAATGGGCGCGGCTACGCGGGATCACGCTGAAGGTCTTTCGCGCCGATCTCGGGCAGTTGCCGCCGTCGGGCTCGGCCCCCTTGATCCTGCTGGGTGGCCCTTACGAATCCAACGCCGGGCCTGAATGGCTGGAGGATGAACGCCAGTGGCTGAGCGCCAGCCTGGAGCAAGGCGCAGCGGTGTTCGCCATTTGCCTGGGCGCGCAACTGTTGGCGTTGAGCCTGGGCGGAAAAGTGCGGCGCATGGCGCGTCCTGAAACAGGCTGGACCCGTGTGAGCTTCGCCGAAGGCCTGCCGTTGAACGTGCTGGAATGGCATGAAGACGCAATCGATTTACCGCCCGGCGCGCAATTGCTCGCCAGCAGTGAGGCGTGTGAGCAGCAGATGTATCGGGTCGGGCCGACGCGGGTGGGGTTGCAGTTTCATCCGGAGTGGGATGCCGGGTCGGTGCTGCTGCTGAATGAGCATTTTGGTGATGAATCGCCGCTGCCGCGAGGGCAGGATGACGCTGCACGGCATGCGGCGGTGTTTGAGTGGTTGCGGGTAACACTGGATGGATGGTGGGCTGGGGCTTGAAGAAGCAAAATCAAAAGATCGCAGCCTTCGGCAGCTCCTACAACGGGGTGGCA
>NZ_JAAVVC010000038.1 GCF_018449725.1 Pseudomonas sp. dw_612
CAGTGACGCCTTGGGCTTCGATGACCCAGGCGCGGAGGGATTCCCAGGGGACGAAGAGCGGTTCGGTGGCGTCCTCGGGCATGAAGCAGACTTCGCGGCGTTGGCGGTTGAAGCGGGTGGGGATGATTTCGGCGCGTTTGTTGTGGTTGTGGAGCCAGACGCATAGGCCGATGAAGAGGCTAATGGAGCCTGTTGTTAACGCCATTTCATATGACGCCAGAAAAATTCCCTCCATGGAATCCCGAATGTCTACCCAGCCGTATCCGAGTACGAGCCCAAGAAAACCACCTGCGAGTGGAAATAGAAAAGCAATTATAAAAACCGCGGTAAGCGGTACTCCCAATATGACTTGCCATGAGAACACCTGTGGAGACCCCAACCCGAAGTCCATATACACCTCATTTAACGCCCCGATATGAGGACCATGAGGCGGTATCGGCGTAGGCAGCGGCAGCGGGGCGAGATAGGTGATCTTCCCGCTTGGAAAGGGCTCGATATCTCCGGCTTTGCGCGATTGCTCAAGGTGCGGTTTCGGCACGGAGTTATCCAGGTTTTTGGGCATGGTCGACCGTCTCCAGCAAATGGGTTTCAACCAGCAACACGGGAGGATGCTCGGTGACTGTGTTGGGCGGCAGCGAAGGGAAATGGCCTTCGCCACGAGGGTTGAGATGAATGATGTGGGTGCGGGAGATCCATTGGCCTTTGGCATTCAACACTTGCACGCACACCGCCAGTTCCAGTGTCTCGACCACGGGCGCCATTGGGTTATTGTGATTCAGCGGGTATTGCAGGCATAAAATCAGCGGGTCTGCTTGCACCACTTGCAGGCTGTCCGACACTTCATCACTGATCACATCCTTGCGCTCATGGGCGGTACCGCGACTGTCGAGTGGGCGGTAAAGCCGATGGGCACCGATGCCCAAACGGTGAGAGGGGTTACCACTTAACGGGGGCTGGAAGTCGCTTAGTTTCACCCTCGGTAGTTCCAGATGGATATCGCTGGGTTTGGGGCGCAGAAACAGGTTCTTCAGCAATGAGTCATGCTTGATTAAGCCAAGGTGTGCTGTAGGCGCGTGAAGTAACTCGCCGAGGTAATGTTGGTACTCATCCAGGGTGTAATCACCGTGCTCATCGGTGTCCAGGCTCCATGGCGTGGTTTTGAGCCATTTGTCGTGGGCGCTGATGTTGTAGCGGTTGAACAGCCAAGTACCGCCCAATTCAAGCACTGTGAACAATGCGCCAGCCAAGTTGACGCGGAAGAACACAGTGGAGAGGCGTGTACCGGCGGCGGCCCAGGCGGCCGTTCTTGCGGCAGTATCTTTACCGAGTAGCGTCAACCCAGCGCGTGATGTGTGCCCCAAACCGTAAGCATTGACAGCGGTCATGCCGGTTGCACCCACTACGGCAAGAGCGGCACTGTTTTGGGCCGCGCGGTTGCCGCTACGCGTTGCGTCTTGCCAGTGTTGATGTTGCGTACTCAAGCCAGACAGCGAAGCAGCGAAACCAAAAGTGTAGGTAAAGGCGCCCAAACCGATATGCATCTTCCCCATCTGCACATGCACACTCTCCAGTGCGTGATGTTGAGCTGCCAAGACCAACTTATCGCTGCGTGCCTTCAGTGCGGTATCTGCCAAACCCTGTGCGGCGGCAAACCCTGCGGCACCTGTGACTGTGATGGCGTTGATAACGGGTCCCCAAGCCCGCTTGTCTCTCGATTGATTAACCAGGTCGTTGATGACCACCACCAAATTCACCACCTGCGCCAAAAACACCAACAACCCAACCCCTTCGCTCTTGATCAGATCAGCCTTGGGCACGCTCTGCACCCCCAGCCGAATATTCATCAGCAAACTCCTCACCTCCTGCTGCTGCGCAGATGGAAACACCACCGTCACCCCCGCCCGAGCCGGTGTGGCGCCGTAGGTGCGTACCGACCGATCCGGTAGTTCAGCAATCGGGCTCAGCGCACCCGCCAGTCGGCCTTCAAGTTGAGTCAGCTGCGCACGCACCCGAACGATTTCGGTCTGTAACTCAATCGCCCGCTGGGTCCTGTGTCCCGGCAGGTTTTTGTTATGGGTCAGCCGGTTGCGTTCATGGGTCAGGGTTTTGAGGTAGGCGCGTTCGCTGAGCACGTCCTTGATGTCGGATTGCAGCGCCGTGTGTTCGCCCGGGGTGGCGACGGTGAACGTCACGCCGGTGGTTTTCGCCGCATCGAGTATCCGCGCCGGCAGCGCTTTGGGCAGATGGCGAAACAGTTCGTCGAGATCGGGGATTTTCCCATCCGTCAGATCGAAACCTTCCAATGCGCGGCTCAGGCCCAGGTTTAGCGCCGGGCTGTAGCTGTGTTGCACCGCGTCAGCCATGGCGCGGGTGTGTTCGGGCATCTCGTCGAGGGCCGGCAGGTGCGGTTGTTCGATTGTTTGCAGGGTTTGCAACCAATGCGGCAGCTTGCTGTACAGGCCGGTCCCGGCATTGGAGAGCAGGCTGTATTGCACCAGCAAATCGGGCCGAACCCGTAGCGGCAAGGTGTAAAACGCGGACCGGGTCAACTCCGGGTGTTCTTCCAGATAACCGAGCATTTTTTGGCTCGCGTGATCGCTGCGACAGATGTCCTTGATACAGGCGTATTCGGCCGCGAAAACCTTGGCCAATTGCTGCGGTTCATGCCCGTCGTAGTACCAGGCCGAACGGTGGTAACGCCCGGCACACACCAACGTTGTGCGGTCGGTGGTGATGCGCTCAAGCAGTCGGTTCCAGCGGCCAAGGTCGGCGCGGTGCTGAAACAGCTCGTCGTCCATGGCCTCACGGTCGATGAAATCGTTGATCCCGCGTTTACCGGTGAACGTGGAGCCCTCGATCACGTCCTCAATGCGTTTGTTTTGCTCCTTGCCGAGTTTGATCAGGGCCTTGAGGTGCCGCTCAACGAAGTCGGCGGGAGCCATCGCAAAGTGCTGGCGGGTGTAGTAACTGCGGTCCGCGTCGTCAACGGCGCGCCTTTGTGCAGTGAAGTCTGGCGTGCCACCCTGATACTTGAGCATCTCCTGGACGTCGGCTTGGGCCTGCTTGCGCAACTGCACCAGTTCCGGTGGGACTGGCTGGTCGACAGGCTCGACCTTGCCGCCCTTATTCAGGTAATCCAGCAAGGCTTTGCGCGTGTCTTCCCGAGTGGGTTCTGGCAACTGCTGAAGATCGACAAGCAGCGCATTGACCGCCGGGTCGTCGCTGACCTCGGCGAGTTTTTCAACATCCGCCGGACTGAGCTGGCTCAAGGATTCGATGTAACACGCCAGCAAATAATTGCGTTCGTTGTGCTCGGCATTGCTCCAGTCATCGACCCAACCGACCACGGTGTCTTGATAGTCGGCCAGGTCGCGCAACACGCCGAGGTCGTCCTGCACCACAAGGAACAGCGTGTCGTCCTGATACGCCGGGCGCACCCGCCCGAGAAACTCGCCGATATGGGCCTCGCGAAAGCGCCGAGGTGTTTCCCACAGATAAGGTTCAAGCTCATGGGCGGGGACGTTGCTGACCTGCACCGTCGACAACAGCACGGCATCCGGTGACGCGTCTTTTTCATGTTCGGCGTGGTCCTTTTCGGCTTGGGCCTGCTGGGCCGGAACCGTCGCAATCTCCGCCAGCCATTGCCTGGCTTGCGCGACCGTCAGCAAGTGCTCGCCACCGGTTTCGCAATCCACCGGCCCGAGGTCGACGGCTTGCATGAAGTGCTCGCGCTCCTCGCGGCTGTCGGTCACTTGAGCGCATTTGGCGGCGGTCCACTGCACTTCGGCGAAGCACACGTGCAAGGTGCTGCGCCGGGAAAACACCAGGGCCGGGCGTTCTTCGATGGCCGAGCGCTGATCCTCATCGACCTTGGCGCCCTTATGCAGCAAAGCGCTGACCACGCCGTTAAGCACGCGGTATTCGTGCAAGTGGCCGGTGACGCTGTCGATCACGTACAGCCAACCGTCGCGCAGCATGCGAATGCCCAACGGTCGGGTCTGGAGGGCGTAGGGCAATTTCAATGTAGCGCTTGGGTCGACGGCTTTCTCCACCAGGCCATAACGCACGGGCAGGAGTTGCACGTGGGTTTGCATCAGAGGACAGGCACCGGGCGAGCCAAAGGCGGTTTTGGGGGCCGCGGCTGCGGCGAGGTTGGCGGGTGAAGTCATGGGCGGCCCCGTTGAATGGCCCATTGGTGGGCGAGGTCAGCGGCCAGCGCAACGCGTTCACCGGGAGATTGCAGTGACGGCGTATGCAGCAATCGGTGGATGTGCGGATGCTGATCGAGCGATGTGCCGTCCAGCGAAGCCATGACGTTGGCGTAATAAAACAGCTCGGATTGGCAACTCAAACCCAGCGCGCCGGCATCGGCTTCCAGCTGTTCAAGCACGGGGCGCTCGCTGACGAGTTCGAGCTTGCCCCGGCAAGGCTGGTTTAGCGCGGCCCTGGCCCGAAACTCGAGCACCTGAACGTCGTAAAAAAAACCTGCATTGTCGAGTCTGGGCAAGACGTCGTTAGCCGTACGAAACATCCGCAAATCCCTGTGTCTGTTTAAGGCACGGGACTCTGAGTGAAACTACGAGCAGGCGAAGTCAGTCGATTCGATATCTGATGTAGGAAGATTCCGCGAATCGGAGTCGCAGTGGAGAAGAAGACCTAATCTGACGGTTACTTCGGATAAAGCGGGCAACCCACTGCCCCCTCCTTCGATCCGCACCCGGCGACCTTCAAGATCAACCGGCGGGCGACGGAGCGGGAGAGAGGCGATGCAGCGCTGGTTGAAGAAGTATCAGTATGCGATTCCGGATTTGTAAGACCCGGATGCGGGGAAGATTGAGATCAGTAAGTAGCGAGTCATTCACAGATAGTGTGCTCGCTGAAGATCCATTGTGGGAGCGAGCCTGCTCGCGAAGACGGCGGCACATCCAATATTGAGGTGACTGACACACCGCTTTCGCGAGCAGGCTCGCTCCCACAGTTTTGGCTGGGTACATCCGGGGGATTTAGTGGGCGGTCACGCGCTGACGCATGCCGGAATTGCTCGGCGACAACGCCAGCGCCAGTTGCGTGCGGTTGTGCATATGGGTCAACCGCAACACCTGGGACACGTACAGCTTCACCGTGTTCTCGGTAATGCCCAATTCGCAGGCTATCTGATAGTTGGTCTGCCCCTTGCCGACCAACCGCGCCACATCCAGTTGCCGAGGTGACAGCTGATTGAAAATCGACGGCATCTCTTCTTGGTCGGCCTCGCTGACCACCAAATCCCCAGGCCCGGAAGACGCACGCGGGTTGCGACGCACCTTGTCCAGGTCCTGATAAAGATCATCGATCGACTCGGATAGGTATTGCAGCTTCTGATTCAAATGCCCCAGTTGCACGTCCTTCTGGCGCTCCTGCAACGCCACTTCCTGACGCTGCAAACCCTCGAGCAACTCATCCAGATCAATCGGTTTCTGGTAGTAATCGGCAATCCCGGCGCGCAAGGCTTTGATCACGTCCTGTTTGTCGGCACGCCCGGTGAGCATGATCGCCTCGAACGCCCGATGTCGGCCGCACAGCCGTTGCAGCTCTTGTACAAGCTGGATGCCGTCCATGTCCGGCATGTGTAAGTCACACAGCACCAGACCGATGTCCGGGTCCTGGGTGAAGCGCTCCAACGCCTGCGTACTGGACTCACAAGGCACACAGCGATAACCGCTGCTCTCCAGAAATTCACACAGTTCTTCGACAATCAGAGGCTGATCGTCGACCACAAGGACTTTTACCGCAGACGTAAGCTTGTTCACGTGCTACTCCATGCAGGCCGAAAGCTGACCATTCCTGTACTAATAGCCGCCAGTTGTATAACTACTCTAACTTTGAAAGTAGACGTACTTTGCAACTATGTACATAGAACTGGTGGCTTCTTGCGACTAATGGATCCAAACGAGCGTACACGCCATGCCGATCAAAACGAACGGCGCATATGGCTGTTTTTCTGACAATTCTGGATTCACATGTCGAATGCCATGTTTAAGCCTTTGATTCATATACAGCCAAACTTTTGGCGCGAGCAGTAACCACAACACACTCGCCACGCCAGCACCGATAAAGGCGCCAAGCAGGTGCATACCGTCGGTCGCCAGGCCCAAAGCTGTCATTAATTTCACATCGCCGGCGCCCATTCGCTTCATCGCGTAGCCCGGCAAAGTTAAAGCCAGCGCCAGTAAAAACGCCCAACCGCCCTGCTGAGCCTCGGCCCCGAGCCATGTGTTGCCGGTCCAGAGCAAATAGCCCAGGGCCAACGCCCCGGCACCCAATGTCAGGGTGTTGGCGATGTGTCGCTCCCGTGCATCCTGCAAGGCGCACAGCGTTAGCCAGAGAATTAAGACAAGGCTCTGCATCCGGTAAAAACCGTCCGTTTTGGCTGAATGATTCTATGCTGATATTACGCAGTGATGGTCAGGGTAGACGCACTCATGAAAGCAGGCCTCCCCAGCAAGCAAAAAGGCGCTGTGGCGATTGAATTCGCCCTGGTGTTCGTGATTTTTTTCGCGGTGTTTTACGGGTTGGTCAGCTACAGCTTGCCGTTCGTGCTGATGCAGTCGTTCAACCAGGCCACCGCCGAAGCCGTGCGCCGCAGTGTGGCGGTCGACCCCAATACGCCCGGCTACGCGACTGTGGTGCAAAACACCGCGAACGCCACGTTGCAACAGCAATTGTCGTGGGTGCCGACCGCGCTGAACCTGGTGATCGGTGTCGATACCAGCGCGGTCTACGACTCCAGCAAAGGCACCCTGACCGTCAGCGTAAATTACCCCACCAGCAAATTGAATCAGGTCATGCCGTTTCTGGTGTTGCCGGGCGTGGGCACAGTGCCCAACCTGCCGACCAACCTGAGCGCCACGTCGAGTCTGCAATTTTGACCTCCGGGGACAAGCTTTTCGCTCGCTTGCTCAAGCGCCCCGCCCTCCCCGCCGTCGAGGCGTCCGCCCCATTGCTGGCGCAACCGCTGGGTTTGCATCTGCATCTGGACAACGACGGTCATGTGTTGCAAATGACCGGGCCGCTGCGGCGTTCGCTGGCCCAGCAACTGCCCCACGACCAACCGTTGCCGCTGCACCGTTACGTGCTGGCCCACAGCACGCTGGCCATCGAAGGTCAGCCCGGCGATTGGCAGGGGCAAAGCCTGGACCTGGATTTCCTTGGCCTCGCCAACCAGACCTTGCACCTGCGTGGCTGGGTACAACCGTGGGCCGGCGGTTGGCTGTTGCAGTTGATGGACATCGGCGACCTGTTGCTCGAACGCCATCAGGCCCACAGCCGAGACGAATGCCACGCCGTGGCCGGGCAGATCAGCGAGCGGTTGCGTGCGTGTAGCCTCGCGCGGTTGCCGGTGATCGTCAGCGAACAACTGCAAACCATCGCCCAACGCTGGCACATGCCGTGCGTGGCCCTGGCCTTGCTTGACGAGCAGGAAGAAGGCTGGCAAATCCATCGTCAGTTCAGTGCGCATGACGCGCCGCAGCTGTGGCAAAACGATCAGCGCCTGGGCACGGTGCTCGACAGTTTGAACGGCTCCGCGCCCCAGCGTTTGGCCATCAGTCAAGGCCTCGACGAACACCTGCGTGTGCAAGATTTGTTCGGCAATGCCGAAGGTTTTGCCGTGCCCTATAGCGACGACCACGGCGTCGCGGCGTGGCTGCTGTGCGGGTTTTACCCGGTGCTCGACCATGCGCCGGACCTGGGTGATCGCGACTGGTTGCTGCTGGTCAGCGCACTGGCCGGGCCGTTGCTCGGTCGCTTGCGCGAGCAACATCACCACTTGCAACTGGAGCGCATGGAGTCGCTGCAAGCCTTGCTGGGCACGGGTTGGTGGGAAGTCTACGGCGCCGATGACATCCTCCTGGCGCCGTCCCTGGCGGCCACGTTGCAACTGGACAACACCCGGCTCCTCCTCGATGACTGGCTGTTGCAGATCCATCCCGCTGATCGCGAAGAAATGCGCAGTCGGCTGCACGCCTTGCAACAACACGACGAGCCACTGACCCTGTGCGTGCGCCTGCACCGCTGCGACTCGGAACACCATCCGCTGTGGTACAGGCTTCAGGGCCAAGCCATCGGCAGCGGCGACAGTCGGCGGCTGGTGGGTTTCATGCTCGACATCAGCGACATCAAGAATCAGCAACAACACACCGCCGCTGCTCATGCGCGACTGGACAACCTGATCGCCAGTTCGCCGGCGGTGATCTACGTGCAGCGTTATGTCGAAGGCGCGCTGCACCCGACGTTTTTCAGCGCCAGCCTGCAACCGCTGTTGGGCTGGAGCCTGGAAAACTGCGACGCCGCGGCATTGATCGAACGCGTCCATCCCGAGGACCGCGACCGCTACTTTGAACGCACTCGCCACTTGCTACGCGAAGGTTCGGTACGCGCGCGCTATCGGCTGCGGGACAGTCGCGGCGATTACCATTGGCTACTCGACGAGGCCAAGTTGTTGCGCGATGACCTTGGCTTGCCGGTGGAAGCCGTTGGCCTGTGGCTCGATGTCACGCAAGCGACCCTGGCCGCCGAGCAGGTGAAACAGAGCGAAGAGCGCTATCGGATACTGGTGGAGGATTCCCCGGCGATGATCTGCCGTTATCGACCGGACCTGACCCTGAGTTTCGGCAATCGGCCGCTGGCGATGTATCTGGAATGCGAGCCCGAACAACTGCCCGGCATGAACCTCGGCAGTTGGATGTCGGACGAACAGCGCGCAGCGTTTCTCCAGCGGCTCAGCCTGCTGACCCCGGAGCACCCGGTCAGTAGCGCCGAAATCAATCTGCAACTGCCCGGGCGCGCACATGCCTGGTGGGTCTGGTCGGATCGCGGGGTGTTCGATGATCAGGGCCGCTTGCTGGAAATCCAGGCCGTGGGCCGCGACAACACCGAGGTCCGACGCTCCCAACAGCAACTGACCCAGAGCGCAAAAATGGCCACCCTCGGCGAAATGGCCACCGGGCTGGCCCATGAAATCAACCAGCCGCTGAACGTGATGCGCATGGCCATCGTCAACGTGCTCAAACGCCTGAGCAGCGGCGAGGTGCAAATCGATTACCTGACCGACAAACTCAACCGCATCGACGCCCAGGTTCAGCGGGCGGCGCGGGTGGTGGATCACATGCGCGTGTTTGGCCGTCGTTCAGAAGTCGAGCAGCATCCGTTCAACCCGGTCGACGCCATCGAAGGCACGCTGTCGCTGCTGGCCGAAGGCATGCGTGGCAAAGGCGTGGAGTTGCGGGTAAGCGAAACCGGTTTTACCGTGCAAGTGCGCGGTTATGTCGATCAGTTGGAGCAGGTGTTGATCAACCTGATCGTAAACGCCCGGGATGCATTGCTGAGCAAGCGCGAAGGAGATCGTGAGTTCAAACCGTGGATTTCCGTGTATGCCGAACGCGATGCCCAATCGGTGCGGCTGTGGGTCGAGGACAATGGCGGCGGGATCGACCCACGCTTGCTGGAGCGGATTTTCGAGCCGTTTTTCACGACGAAATCGGTGGGTGTGGGGACGGGGCTGGGGTTGTCCGTGAGTTACGGCATCGTCGAGAACATGGGCGGGCGATTGAGTGTGAGCAATTCGGTTGAAGGGGCGCGGTTTTGCATTGAGCTGCCGATTTATCAGGAGGATCAGATCACCAGATAGGCCTTGCCGGTTTGGCCACAGGTCATGTTGGCGCCGACGTCGACGTCCATCAGATTGATGCCCAGGCTCTTGAGCAAATTGTTCAGCAATGGGTCGAGCAACGGGCTCAGCAGGTTGGTAATCAGCGGCTGGAGAATGTTGCTGACGTCACTGATCAAGCCGCCGACGCCCGCGATAATGGCCCCCAGCGGATTGCTGCCCACCGGTTGGTAGACGATCAGGTTGATGCCCGCCAAGGTGTTCGCCAGGCTGGCGACAATGTTGTTGGTAGGGGCTGCCGGCAGAATGCTCGGTGACAACTTGAGGTTGGCCGGGGTCGCGAAAGGCGTGATGCTGGAGAACACCAGGTCCTGAGTGTTTTTTGCGACGCTGGTCTGGGCCATGATTGCAATGCCGCCACCGGCGTAGGCCGTTCGTGCCGGGCCGCAGGTGCCGATACCGAGGATTTTATGGCAGGTCCAAATGCCGATATCGATCAACGGCAGTGGTGTGACAGTGGGTTCGGCAGAAGAAGAAAAGGCGTTGGCCGGGTCGATCTTGCCGACCTTGAGGTCAGCGATTGAGGTGACGGTGCGCGCGGTCAGGCTTTTGCTGCCGAACGTACCTACCGGACAGCTGAAATCAGTGACGTAACTGATCGCGCCGCCGGCATCCAGGCTGATGTCGATCTCCGGGGATGGCAACAACTCGGGGTCGAGTTGATCGCAGCCAGCGCCCAGCAGGCAGGCCAAGGAGTTGATCGTAGCGGCCAGGTCCAGGCTCAGCAGGCTGTTGAGGGTCGGGGTCAAAGTACCCACCAGCCCCAGCACCGCGTTTGCCAGGCCCGTGACGCCGGACA
This sequence comes from Pseudomonas sp. dw_612, assembly GCF_018449725.1. Taxonomy (GTDB): domain Bacteria; phylum Pseudomonadota; class Gammaproteobacteria; order Pseudomonadales; family Pseudomonadaceae; genus Aquipseudomonas. Next base: position 10,506 of record NZ_JAAVVC010000038.1, read on the forward strand.
GCACCGGCAGGTTGAGTGAAATCATCGTGCGCACTTGCGCGGTGCGCACATAAATCCGGTTGGCGCCCAGTGGATTGGCCTTAGCCAGTGCCGGGTCGCCGATGGCGGAAAACTGCGGCGGCTCAATCACTTTGACCCGCACCGTCACATTGGCCAACCCCAGCACATTGACCGGCAACGTCGCGGCCACGGCACTTTTGCTATTGGCCAGTTGCACCACGCCTTGAATCAGTTGCAGCAATTGCACATTGGCATCCAGTCCGGCGGCCGTAGTGTCGGTTTGCAACTGCAAGATATCCCCGAGTTTGACCGCGCTGACGTTCGCGCCCGCGGCCACTTGCAGGTTACCCAGTGCAGCCGTGACATCGGCCGTGGCGCCATTGAGTTGAACCACTTGTACCGCCGCCCGAATCAGTTGGGTCACGGTGGTTTGGGTGTTGAGCAATTGGGTGTAGTTGCCGGCCGCGACGTTGAGGTTGATCGCCAGTTGGTTGAGATAACCGAGCAAGTTGACGTCGGTGTTCAGTAAACCGTTCCAGCCCGCCGCCGTAAGGCTGACGCTGCCTCCAAGCAATGCCGTGAACAGCGGGTTGAGAATGCTTGACTGCGCGGTGCTGATGTTCAGCAACGTGCTGCGGATATTCAGCTGGGCAACGCTGGCCAAGGGTTTGGCGGCCACCGCCGTGGCGTTGAGCTGAGTGGTCAAACTGACTGGCGTACCGCTGACCAAAGCCTGCACGCCGCCGGCAAAACTGGTGGTGACGGTTTGGCTGGCAACGACTTTGATCGCTGCAGCCTGGGTGGCATCCACGGTGAAGGTGCGCAGCCCGGTGCCTGCCGTCAGCAGCGTGCCGCAGGTGGTGGCAAGGGTGTTGCTGGCGTCGAGGGTGAAGCCGTTGCGCGTCGCACCTTGGTTGGCATAACTGGCAGCGGTGAGCCCCGGCAGGCAAGTGCCACCACGGCTGACGGCTTCCAGCGCGGCAGTGTCGACCACTCGCTGCAGTTTGCGTTGTTCCATGTAGAGCCGGCCGGTGTCGACCACCAATAGCATCAACAACAATGCCAGCCCGAGGATCACCGCCGCCATTAAACCGATAGCCCCCCGTTGCCGGGCCGGGCTGCGAAACTGCGACATCGCGCACTCCTTCGCCGGCGCACACCTTGTGCTGCCTCCTTGGGTGAAATGCAGTGTAGACAAGGGTTGGCGAGATTGCTGGCCACACGCCAGCGCAGACCACACAAAACAAAATGTGGGAGAGAGCCTGCTCGCGATGGCGGTTTGTCAGTCACATCCCTGTTGAATGTACTGCCGTCTTCGCGAGCAAGCCCGCTCCCACATTGGATCTTCATGGACATGGAATCAGCGTACGGCGCAGATTCCCTGTGGGAGCGGGCTTGCTCGCGAAAGCGGCTTGTCAGTCACATCACTTTTGAATGTGCCAACGTCTTCGCGAGCAGGCTCGCTCCCACACTGGGTCTTGGGTGGTTACTGGATTCGTGATCGGCGAGTAACCCTGTGGGAGCGGGCTTGCCCGCGAAAGCGGTGTGTCAGTCACATCGTCGTTGGATATGCCGCCGTTTTCGCGAGCAAGCTTCGCTCCTTAGCGCGGTGGGTAGTTGGCCAGGATGCGGCTGACGGTTTCGCGTACGGCATTGCTGCGATCCGCCGGGTTGGGGGTGCTGCTGAGCATTTGTTCATCACTGCCGCGCCACACCAGTTTGCCGTCCTTGCCGTCGAGCAGGTCGATCTGGATGGTCGCCACTTTGTAGGTGATGTTGCGGGTTTCGTTGTACATCGGTGCGCCCCAATAGCCATTCCATGGGCCACCCCAACCGCCGCCGTAGTTGGTGGTCACTTGTTGCTGGCGGTCTTCGACAATCAGGTAAGTCTGCACGCTCACATCGCCCTTCTGGCCCCCGGCGGCCGGGCGCAAGCCGCGCTGATCCAGTTGATCGGCCACTGCCTGGCGAATCCGTTGTTCGGTCAGATCGCTTTTGATCCGTGGATCATCGGGACGGTATTGCAGGGCGGGTTCTTTCCAGCTCCAGCTGCGATAGGCGGCAAAATCGCGGCCGGCATCGAAGTCATGATTGACCTGGTGGGCCGAGCAGGCACTGAGCAACAGGGCCACGGCCAGTAAAGCGAGGGGGCGGAACATGATGATTCTCCGTTGGAAGACATGAACCATGGGAATGCTTCTTATCTACAAGAAGCTAACTGGGAGGATACGCCGACATCGCCTTTTCCACAGCCTCCCGTATCGCATCGGCTCGTTCACTTTGATTGCCCTGGCTGGCGGTTTCGGCGCTGGCACTCCAGACCGGTTGACCGGTGCCGGCGTCGAACAGATCGACCCGCACCACCACAACCTGCTCCTGATAGGTACGGACGATCGGCACGGTGTTGTACATGCCGTAACCGCCTCCGTAACGGTTGTAGCCACCGTAACCGCCGCCGTAATAACCATAGTCGTCCTGAACCTGACGCAAGCGGGTTTCCAGGTGCAGATTGGCGCTGACAAACAGGTCCGCCGGGCGATTGTCGTGCAGTGGGCGCAGTCCGCGCTGATCGAGGGCATTGCTGACCGCTTCAGCCACCTGCGCCGAATCCGCCCAGGCCGAGCCCGGTGGCAATTGCCCGTTGAGCCAGGCCCAACTGCGGTAACGCCCGTAATCCCGAGGCGGCGCCGGGTAGGCGCTGCGGTCGAAGGTATTGGCCGCTTGCGGTGGCGCCGGCGGCAAGGGGTTGGACGTCGCCACATAAGGGTTGCTGCCCTGGCAGGCCGCCAACCCCAGACACATCAGCAGTAACCCTGAACGCGCTTTCATTTCGTTCTCCGATCAGATCGGCCGACAGATCCAGTGCAAATAGCGCCCAAGCCCGGCAAAGCTTGGGTGACGACGGTGGGCCAGTTCCATTTCCAGCAAGTCCACCCGTTCGGCGCGGGCCTGGAATTCCACCGGCATGTAGTCATGAAAAACCCGCACCCCGCTCTGGGTTTCGACCTTCCACATACCCTCAAGTTGCGCCGCGAGTTCCCGTGGATCAAGCGGCTGTTGCGGGGTCAGGCTCTGCTTCTCGCCGGCCATGTCGTTCTTGCGCATCTTGCGGAAGTGGCCCTTGAGCAGGTTGCGGTAGATCAACGCATCGCGGTTATAGAAGGCCAAGGACAACCAGCCGTCCTTGGTGGTGAGCTGATGCAGCACGGGCAGGATCGCGTGGGGTTCGGCCAGCCATTCCAGCACGGCGTGGCACAGCACCAGGTCGTAGGGTTCGGTGAGTTGACCGAGCAAATCCTGCCACGGCGCTTGAATGAAGGTCGCGCTCTGCCCGGCGTCGGCGAAACGTTGGCGGGCGCCTTCGAGCATCGGTGCGGCCGGTTCGGCGAGGGTGACGTCGTGTCCGCGTTGAGCCAGCCACAACGACATGTGACCGAGGCCGGCGCCGATGTCGAGGACGCGCAACGGACGGTCTGGCAGGGTTTCGGCCAGGTCGGCTTGCAGCACGGCCAGGCGAATCGCACCTTTGGCCCCGCCGTAGATTTTTTCGGCAAACCGGGTCGCCAACTGATCGAAATGACGGTCGCTCATCAGCTGAACCGCCGTTCGCTGTCCGCGAGTTTGCTGCGCACCACTTCGTTCATGTCCAACCCCAATTCGCTGCACAGCAATAGTAGATAGAGCACGATGTCGCCAACTTCCTGCCCGGCGTGGGCGAGTTTGTCCGCCGGCAACTGGCGCGACTGGTCTTCGGTCAGCCACTGGAAAATTTCCACCAGCTCGGACATTTCCACGCTCGCGGCCATGGCCAGGTTTTTCGGGCTGTGAAATTGCCGCCAGTCATTGCGGTCACGAATGGCGTGCAGGCGTTCGGTCAGTTCAACAAGGTTCATCGGGTTCTCCTGAAGGCGTATAGCTTCGGGGGGATGGACAATGAAGGCAAGCGGCAGCGCTTTTCTGTAGGAGCGAAGCTTGCTCGCGAAGGCGGCTTAACATTCAACAGTGTTGTCGACTGACACGCCGTCTTCGCGAGCAAGCTTCGCTTCTACAGGGTTCATCAACAAACCCGGGGCTTTGCGCCATAATCAAAAGATCGCAGCCTTCGGCAGCTCCTACAGGGAACTCGGCGCCACGATCCATGGCCCAAGTCAGGCGCGGCAACCTTGCCACCACTTTCATCAGGACGCCCACATGCAGGTAGAAAGTTTTTTCGAATGGCTCGGCCAGGCACTCGGTTCGGTCATCCGCTTTATCGTCGACGGCCTCAGCGGCCTGTTCAACCTCCTCAGCCATGCCGGCGGCAACTTCGTCGAAGGGCTGTCCCGGGCGCTAGGCATGGACACGTCGATCATCAGCATCATCGCGCTGATCCTCGGGCTGATGCTGTTGTGGTCGGCGATCCGGGCGTTCATGAATGCGTCGATCATCATGGGGATTATCTGGTTGTTGCTGGGGCTTTGGTTGCTGAGCTGGATTATTCACTAGCACCACCAATCCCATTGTGGGAGCGGGCTTGCTCGCGAAAGCGGCAGCACAGTCAACATTGATGTGAGTGACATGCCGCCTTCGCGAGCAAGCCCGCTCCCACAGGGTTCTCTGATCGACAATCACCGCTACAATGCCCGCTCCCCAAGGAGCCCGCATGTCCAACCTGATCACCGACTGGCGCGACCGCCCGACCCACCGCAAGGTCTGGGCCCTCGCCGCGCCCATGATCCTCTCGAACATTTCCGTACCGCTGGTGGCGCTGGTCGACAGTACCGTCATCGGTCACTTGCCCCACGCCCATCAGTTGGGCGCCGTTGCGGTGGGCGCCAGCCTGTACACCTTCCTGGCCTGGGGCATGGGTTTTCTGCGCATGGGTACGACCGGTTTTGCCGCACAGGCTGCCGGGCGCGGCGACGGCGCGGCGTTGCGGCAGATTTTGTTGCAGGGCCTGTTATTGGCGATGGGCCTGGCCATCGCGCTCGGCGCGGCGGGGATTCCGTTGAGCGGCGCGGCCTTGCACTTCATGCAACCCTCGGCGGAGCTGGATCAACTGACCCGGGAGTTTTTCCACACCCGACTCTTCGGCCTACCGGCGGCGCTGGCCAGTTATGCGCTGGTGGGCTGGTTCCTCGGCACCCAGAACGCCCGGGCGCCGCTGGCGATTTTGCTGAGCACCAACCTGGTGAACATCGCGCTGAACCTGTGGTTCGTCCTCGGATTGGACTGGGGCGTGGTCGGCGCGGCCCGGGCATCGGTAATCGCCGAATGGACCGGCGCCCTGATCGGCCTGTTCATGACCCGCAAAGCCCTGCGCGCCTATCCCGGGCACATCGCCTGGGCCGCTCTCGCGTTATGGCAGAGCTGGCGCCCGTTGCTGGCGGTCAACCGCGACATCTTCATTCGCAGCCTGGCGCTGCAATCGGTGTTTTTCCTGATCACGGTGCAAGGCGCACGACTGGGCGATGCAACCGTCGCCGCCAATGCGCTGCTGCTCAACGGTTTGCTGCTGACTGCCCACGCCCTCGATGGCCTGGCGCACGCCGTGGAAGCGCTGTGCGGCCACGCCATCGGCGCGCGGGATCGCGATTCCCTGCGCCGTTCATTGGTGGTGGCCGCCGGTTGGTCATTGATCGCCAGCCTCGGTTTTGCCGTGTTGTTTCTGTTTGCCGGGCGCTTGTTTATCGAGATGCAAACCAACATCCAGAGCGTGCGCGACACCGCGTTCATCTACCTGCCCTACCTCGCCGCCCTGCCGCTGATAGCGGTCTGGAGTTACCTGCTCGACGGCCTGTTCATCGGCGCCACCCGCGCCCGGGAAATGCGCAATGGCATGTTGCTGACGGTGCTGCTGTTGCTGCCCTTCGCCTGGGCACTGCAAGGCCTTGGCAATCACGGGCTGTGGATAACCTTCCTGCTGTTCATGATCCTGCGCAGCCTGACCCTCGGCGCGATGGCCTGGTATTTACGCAAGAACGATGGCTGGTTTGCCGGCACGCATCGGTGATCAAGGTTGATCGTCCTCCCACCGGTTGCGCAGGTTATCGAGGCGTTCCTGCTGGGTCAGCCCCGGCAACGGCTGCACGGGTACAGCGCCGGGATGCTGCAAGCGAAGCCACAACCAGCCATCCAGCACCGGGCGCTCGCTGAAACCCAGCGTCAGGCCTTCCTGCACGTGGGACCACAGGCGGTTGTAATCCGTACCGGTGGATCGACTCCAGTGCCAGGTGTGTTGCTCAAGCAAACAGGTTTGCAGTTTTTCCCGCTGCCGAAGGCTGAGGTTTTCTTCATCCGCCAACGGGCTGACCGTCAGCCCGGGATTGAGCAACTGCTGCCAACCCTGACTGCCAATCGCCCGGTCGGCCCACGTGCCGCCAAACCAGCGCAACTGACTGATCGGGCCGAGCCAGCGACTCAGTTCCTCGGCATCACAGGCATCGAAGAAGTAACTGGCGCAGTGCGGGTTGTAATAACTCAGCAAGGCCCGGTGATGCAGGCCGAGCGTCACCGTGAGCATGCGCCGCAAGTGCGCCAGCAACGATTCTGCCGACGCCTCGCTGACCAGCAGCAGACCTTGCCAGGCATGTGGCTCGCTGTAGCAAAACTCGATCAGCGTCGGGTAATCCCGCAATTCCACCAGGACGGGCCCCTGCTCTCGCAACCCGTGCAACTCCGTCCCTTCGAACAACCAGAACCAGTGAACATCGCTGAATTGCTGCAGCAACGTTGCCGCCGCCTGGGGCGCGCCGGGCACATCCAGCAACAGCCATTGCGAGGTCGGGTCAGGCGTCTGCACGCCAATCATGCCGCACCGCTCTGGCCAAACAGCGTTGCCGCCCGGCAGGTGCAGACCGGCTCCCGACAATGACTGAAACTTCCCCCTCCGGGCAGCAGACACAACAGCACCAAGGGTTCACTCGATTGCAGCAAGGCCAGCAAGCCGTCGCGTTCGTGCGACTCTGGGGGCGGCACTTCAATGGCCTTGATGGCGGGCGGTCGCTGAAGCAGTCCGGTGATCAGCGGTTGATCCGGGTCACCCCCGATGAAACTCACCACCACCTCGGCACCTGGCGCCCATTGTGAGATGGTCGCGCCTTTCAGCTCCGGGGCCAGCGGCAACCAACAGTGGCCGGGCTTTGCCCCTTCGCCCTGATAGAGCCAATCGAACTGCACCGCAACCGGTCGCGACGGATCGGGTTGCGCCTCTTCGACATCAACCACCCAGGCCCTTTGCAGGCTGAGCATTCGCGGTTTCGCCGGCCCTTGGGTCGCCACCCAAGGCGCCTCCCAGGGAACGGCGCGGATTCTGTTGGAATAGGAAAGCCGCGGATCCTGGCCGCCCTGATGCTCGACCTTGATCAATCGCCACAGGTCATTCCACTCGCTGACCGGATGCCCGGCCAGCGGTAGCAACTGCCCACTGCGCAACGTCGTCAGGTCCGTTCGGACCTCGGCCACCGGCACTGTCTTCAAGCCGACTTGCACCTCGAACCGACACAGGGTTTCGTCATGAAACACCAAGGTTTCAGCGTGGCGCGACGCTTCATGGCCGTCACTGACGATCAGGCAATGCCCGCGACTGGAATGCTCGAAATGGTAGTGAAGGCGCTCTTCGGCGCACAGACGCTGGAAAAACTGCAAATCCGATTCGCGGTATTGCGTGCAGAAATCCCGAGGCGGGTAATCGCCACTCAATTCCAGACGCCAATCCTTGCCGGCAATCCCGTGCTCCTTGAGCACCTGGTCAAGAATCTGCGGCACCGAGCGCGCGCTGAAAATACGCTGGCTGAAACGCTGGGCCAGGCACGCCAGTTTCGGCCGCAGACGCACACGGCATAGTCGGGACAAGACTCCATGCTCGCGCTGAACGAGTTCATGCAATTGCCCGTGGATGCCGTTTCCGGCGTCTTCGAACTGCAAAAACGCCGCACGGTAAAGCAGGCTGGCAAGGTCCAGGGTCGGGTCATCAATCAGCAGATCCACCTCGAACACAAACGGTTCGCTGATGGCTTCACTGCCGGTAAAGGCCAGGACCTCAAAGGCGTCGGGCAGGCCCGCTACATCCAGCCGAAAGGACGGCTCGTTGACTGGATCGAACATCGGCGATTCTCTACAGGAGGGGCGGCCGGGGATTCTCGCCGAGAGACATGGCCGAGTAGAGTGCCGAAGTACAACTTAGGAAATGACCTACGCGAAAAGAAGACCACTTCGCTTTAATAGCCGTTGATGTGAGTCATTTCGCTTGAAAAGAGAGAGGTGTCGCACCAGGTTGTCTGAAATTTCCGCAGTGTGCGGAACATTTTCAGACAACCTGATGGGAACGGTGCCTTACCTCAAGAAGACAGGTAAGACGAACGGGTCAGGCCCAGGCGCAGCGCGTCGAGAAACTGGGTCCGCTCGGCGGCGGTGATGCGTGCACTGGCGCATTTGTCGCGGTAGTGAGTCATCAACTCCTCCGGCGACAAGTGCACGTAGCGCAGCATGTCTTCGATGGTGTCGTGGGTTTCGATACCGGCGTGGTACACGCTGCCGTCGGCGTTCTGGTAGATGTTCACCGAGTCGGTGTCACCGAACAGGTTGTGCATGTCGCCGAGAATTTCCTGATAGGCACCGACCAGGAAGATCCCCAGCAGGTAGTCTTCGCCATCGTTCAAGCCGTGAACCGGCAGGCTGGTCTCGATGCTCTGCTCGTCGACGTATTGCTTGATCTTGCCGTCGGAGTCGCAGGTCAGGTCTTGCAGCACCGCGCGGCGCATCGGCTCTTCGTCGAGACGGTGCAACGGCAGGATCGGCAGGACCTGGCCGATGGCCCAGGTGTCCGGCAGGCTCTGGAACACCGAGAAGTTGCAGATGTACTTGTCGGCGAGTTTGTCGTTGAGTTCGTCGAGCACCTGACGGTGCGAACGCTGACGCGCCTTCAGCGAGTTGTGCAGGCGACGGCACACGGCGAAGTAGCATTGCTCGGCCAGGGCTTTTTCCGCCAGGGTCAGCTTGCCATCGGCGTACTGGGTCGCAATGTCGCTCATATAGTGCGTGGCGCGCCAGTAGGTCTCGGTGACCATCTCGATGTCGGTCGGGCCCAGCAGGTCAACCAGCCACTGCACGGTTTCCGGCAGCGCCTCCTTGTTGTCGATGACCGGCACGTCGTCGTTGTGTTTCTCGACGTCGGTCACCTGCACCACGAGCATGGCGTGGTGGGCGGTCAGGGAACGGCCGCTCTCGGAGAAGATATTCGGGTGCGGCAGGCTCTGCGCGTCGCAGAATTCCTTGAGCATCCCGACCACGACACCGGCGTAATCGTCCATGTCGTAGTTGATCGAACTGGCGTTACGCGAGTGCGTACCGTCGTAGTCCACGCCGAGGCCGCCGCCGACGTCGATGTGGTCCACCGGCAAACCGAGGTTGCGCAGTTCGCCGTAGTAGCGGATCGCTTCCTTGAAGCCGTGCTGGTAGTCCGCCAGGTTGGCGATCTGCGAGCCCATGTGGAAGTGCAGCAGGCGAATGCCTTGATCCAGGCCAGCGGCGCGGAAACGCTCAACCACCGACAGCAGTTGCGCCGCCGACAGACCGAACTTGGATTTCTCGCCACCGGTGTCCGCCCACTTGGACGAGGCCAGGGACGACAGACGCACGCGCAGGCCGACTTGTGGCTTGACCTTCAGCGCGGCGGCTTCTTCAATCACCAGCTCAACTTCGGATTCTTTCTCGATCACGATGAACACGTTGTGGCCGAGTTTCTGGCCCATCAGCGCCAGGCGGATGAACTCGCGGTCCTTGTAACCGTTGCAGACGATGGTGCCGCCCTTCGGCGCCAGTGCCAGCACCGCCAGCAGCTCAGGCTTGGAGCCGGCTTCGAGGCCGATGGACACGTCCTGGGTGGCGATGATGTTCTCGATCACCGCTTCTTGCTGGTTGACCTTGATCGGGTACAGCGCGGTGTACTTGCTCTGATATTCCAGGCGTTCGATGTTGGCATCGAAGGCGCCGGTCAGCTGACGCACGCGGTCTTGCAGGATATCCGGGAAACGCACCAGCAATGGCAAGGACAAACCGCTTTTGCGCAGCTGGTCGACTTGCTCGAACAGGTCGATAGGCGAACTGGTCGGACCGTTCGGACGAACTTCGACGCGACCGGCGTCATTGATCGCGAAATATCCGGCCCCCCAATGGCGAATCCCGTAAACACTGCGGCTGTCCGCAACTGTCCATTGGCTGCCATCGTCTTTGCGTGTGCGTCTTACGGACATTGAAGTCCCCTATAAAGAAGTCATAGAGCGTCGCCTGGGTTCAGGCCGGCGCAGTCTAAAGTATGAAAATGACGGTTCGTCAACGAGGGGATAGACCTCGCTGACCGCAGTGAGTTTAGAAACCAGTCAGAACAGGCTCTGTGAAAACCATGTGGGCGACGCCAGGCCTGCTGTCAGGACCGGGTCAAGCCGAGGGTGGTTTTCACAGAGGCTGCTAGCCGCCGGACTTCTTCGCCTTGAAACCCAGTTTGATCAGCTCAGCCAAGAGTAGCTCGACATGATCGCCCTGGATTTCAATGATGCCGTCTTTCAACGCCCCGCCGGTGCCGCAACGTTTCTTCAACGTGGTGGCCAGGGCCGTGAGCGCATCGAGGGCCAACGGCACGCCGGTGATGGTGGTCACCGTCTTGCCGCCACGGCCCTTGCTCTCGCGACGCACGCGAGCGATGCCGTCGCCGGCCGGGATCACGGTTTGTTTGCAGATACAGGCGTCCACCGGTTTGCTGCAATCCGGGCAATGACGACCTGCGTCGGTGGAAAATACCAGGCCACCAAGGGCGGCGAAGGATGCGGCTTTTTTGGCCACCGGCAATCCTCTTGGGAGGACAAAGACTGGTCGCGGCACTTGGGCAAGTGCCATCGACCGCGAAGCCCCACTCAGGCAGGGGCAGCGCTACTAAAACGGTACAGACCTGTAGGAGCGAAGCTTGCTCGCGAAAGCGGTGTGTCAGGCACATCATTTTTGGATGTGCCGCCGTCTTCGCGAGCAAGCTTCGCTCCTACAAAGAGCAATACCGGTTCAGTTTGAAAAGGTCGCGCAGTGTAACGGCAAAAAGCCGACTTGCTAAGAGCCAATCGGCGCCAATTTATGCCTCTTTTGCGACGCCGGTTTGCTGAGCCTTCAGATAACGCTTCAACGCCGCCAAAGAGTCCGGGCAATAAGGCTTTTGCTGGATTTCCAGCATCACCTGATCGATCGGCATAAAGCGCGCTTCAAGCACTTCTTCCGGCTGCAGAATCAATGGACCGTCCCACACCGCCGAAAACGCCGAACACCACAGCCGATTGCCGGTGTCTTCGAAGAAAAAGTGATCATGAGCGGTCAATTCCACACCGCTCACGCCCAATTCTTCTTCCAGTTCCCGGGCGGCGGACTCGGCGTAGCTCTCGTTCGCCATCACCATGCCGCCCGCCGCCACGTCCCAATAACCGGGATAAATGGCTTTGCTGAGGGTGCGGCGATGCACGCAGAGTTCACCGGCCGAGTTGAACAGCATGATGTAGGTACCGCGCCCGATCAGCCCGCGTTCGCGCAGGTCACTGCGGACCAGGGCGCCGAGCAGGTTGTCCTGCTCGTCGACCCAGGCTATTTGTTCGGCATCCGAGGCCGCACGATGGGCGGCCTCTTTGGCGTTATCGACCATGACTCAGCCCTGGTTGAGCAGTTGACGCAAATCGATCACCGCCGCGTTAGCCCGGGAAATATAGTTGGCCATGACCAGCGAGTGGTTGGCCAGCACCCCGAAACCGCTGCCGTTGAGGATCATCGGACTCCAGACCGGCTCTTGCGAAGCCTCCAGCTCACGGATGATCTGACGCACGCTGACCGTGGCGTTTTTCTTCGCCAGCACATCGGCGAAGTCGACTTCGATGGCGCGCAGCAAGTGGGACAAAGCCCAGGCCTGACCGCGTGCTTCGTAGAACACGTTGTCGATCTGCATCCACGGGGTTTCAACGATTTCTTCGTCAACCTGTGGCACCTGACCCGGCACCACGACTTCGGTTTTCAGCGACGTGTTGAGCTTGACCCGGCCAACACTGGCCGACAGGCGTTGCGACAGCGAACCCAGTCGAGTCCCGACGTCACCCAGCCAGTTGTTCAGGTTGTCGGCGCGGGCATAGAACAGCGCGTTTTTCTGCGAAGGATCGGACAGGCGCGCCTGGTAGCGGCTCAGGGAATTGATGCCTTCCTGGTATTCCGACTCACTGGATGGCAACACCCAGCTCTTGTTATCGAAATTGAAACGCGGCTCAGCCTTGGCCAAATCCGAGTCTTCCGCCGATTGCGATTGCGAGCGCGCAAAGTCTTTACGCAGGGCGCGGGTCAGGTCGCGGACCTGGACCAGCACGCCATATTCCCAGCTCGGCATGTTGTCCATCCACAGGCCCGGCGGGAAGCGGTCGTTGGAAATGTAGCCGCCCGGTTTGGTCAGCAAGGTGCCGGCAACGGTCTTGAGGGTTTCAACCGTGGTGTAGCCGACGACCATTTGCTTGCCTTGTTGCTCGGCAGCCACCTGGGCATTTTGCTGGACCGGAAACAGCGCAGGCTCTTCGCTCCAGTACCAGCCCAGGCCAATGGTCACCAACAGGTAAATGGCAATCAGAGTGGCCAGCGCCCGGCTGAACAACAGGCCGCTGACGTAGCTGCGGGTGGCCGATTTCGGTTCAGCGGCACGTTCAGGTGCGCTGCCCGCGCGGTTCTTCCAGTCCAGCATGGCGATATCCTTTCAATCACTTGAGTTCATCGGTTCGACCACAACCCTACGCCATCGTGCCGCTTTTTACCGCACCTGAATCCTGCGGGAAACAGCGAGCCACACAATCGCGTCGATCGAGGCGCCACTATAAATGAAGCACAGCCTTGTAGCAGCTGCCGAGGCTGCGAGGCTGCGTTCGGCGGCGAAGCCGTCGTAAACCTGAGCGCGAGGTCTTCCTGAAACACCACGCGGTCTGATTTCACGAAGGCTTCGCCGCCGAACGCAGGCTTCGCCAGCGGCTACATGAATCCTGCGCGACCGATTAGTCAGGAACTGAATGAGGTCGCTTTGCAGATTATTGACGTACGACACTCATGTGACGGAAAAGAGGTGCTAGCATAGAGCCACCAGTCGATCTCAGCATGCACCCTAACTAGTAGTCAGGATATGACCGAGCCAGAAGACCCCAGCCGTGAGCGCCTCAAGCACCACTTTGCCCAGCGGGTAATTCATCAGGCACGTCAGATTCTTGAGATATGGCAGCGCCTGCAACGCAGCGAGTGGTCCACCACCGATTTATCCGAGCTGAGCGAGGCCAACCTGCGCCTGCTGCGCTTTGCCGAGCGCTTCGAACAACCGGAACACTCGCAACTGGCGCGCCACATCGGCCAGTCGCTGGAAGCCGTGGACGCCAATCGCGGACGCCTGAGCAGCGGCCTGATCACTGACCTCAACCGTTTGATGCAACGCCTGTCCCGCACCGGCCTGCGTCACGGCGATCAACTGGACCAGACTTTCCTGCCGCCCCTGCGCAAGCCGATCTACGTGATGCTGCAAGATCACGATCGCGCCGAGCGGCTGGCCAAACAACTGGAATTCTTCGGACTTAGCGCCCAGTCCCTGGACAGCGTGTCGGCGTTTCGCTCATCGATGGTCGAGCGGCTGCCGGCGGCGATTGTCATGGACGTGGACTTCAGCGGCCCCGGCATCGGCCTGAAACTGGCCGCCGAAGCCCAGGTCGGCCTCGACGAACCCTTGCCGCTGTTGTTCTTCAGCCTGCATGAAACCGATACCCCGACCCGCCTCGCCGCCGTGCGCGCCGGTGGCCAGGAATTTCTCACCGGCACCCTCGAAGCCTCGAGCCTGCTGGAGAAAATCGAAGTCCTGACCTGCGTCGCCCAGTACGAACCGTATAAAGTGCTGATCATCGACGACTCCCGCGCCCAGGCCTTGCACACCGAGCGCCTGCTCAACAGCGCCGGGATCGTTACGCGGACCTTGATCGAACCGATCCAGGCCATGGCCGAACTCGCGGACTTCCAGCCTGACCTGATCATCCTCGACATGTACATGCCGGCCTGCACCGGGACCGAACTGGCCAAGGTGATCCGCCACAACGATCGTTACGTCAGCGTGCCAATCATTTACCTGTCCGCCGAAGACGACCTGGACAAGCAGCTCGATGCCATGAGCGAGGGCGGCGACGACTTCCTGACCAAACCGATCAAGCCGCGGCACCTGATCACCACCGTGCGCAACCGCGCGGCCCGGGCGCGCAATTTGAAGGCGCGGATGGTCCGCGACAGCCTCACCGGTCTGTACAACCACACCCACATTCTGCAATTGCTCGAAGACTGCTCGTTCCGCGCCCGCCGCGAGAACAAGCCGCTGAGCTTTGCGATGCTCGACATCGACCACTTCAAACGGGTCAACGACAGCCACGGCCACCCGATGGGCGACCGGGTGATCAAGAGCCTGGCGCTGTTCCTCAAGCAGCGGCTGCGCAAAACCGACTTCATTGGCCGTTACGGCGGCGAAGAATTTGCCATCGTCATGCCGGACACCGATGTCGAATCGGCCCACAAGGTGTTGGACGAAATCCGTCAGCGCTTTGCCGAAATTCACTACCCGGCCCAGCCGCAGGACCTTTGGTGCACCTTTAGCGCCGGGGTGGTCGAGCTGCGCGAAGATTCCGACAGCCTGATGATGGCCAGTCAGGCGGACGAGGCGCTGTACCGCGCCAAGGACGCCGGGCGCAACCGCGTGCAGGCTGCGCGGGCGTCAAAGCAAAGTGCCACTTTTTCATCGGAAACCACCGAGTCGGTCATAACCCTGTAACACAAACGCAATAAATTCAGGCGCTTACCATTCTGCCGTTGGTAGACCCGCCATGCGCCTGAAGCTGCTGACCAATCTCAATACCCTCCTGCTTGTCGCCGTGTGCGTCGCCCTCGGCGCCACACTGTGGTGGTCGCAAAAAGCCCTGGAGCGCCCCTATCTGTTGATGGAGCGCTACTTGGGCTTGTCCCAGCAATTTCAAAACGAAGTGGCGCGCAACGTCGAGGATTACCTGTCCAGCGGCGACGCCTTGCGGTTGAGCAGCGCCAGCCAGGCCATCGACAGTTTGCAAAAAGAACTCACCGAACTGCCACCGACACTGGCCGAAACGCTGCGCCCGAGCCTGTCGAGCCTGGAAGAATTCAGTAAGACCGACCTGCTGGCCGCCGGCAAACTTGCCGGCGACCCACAAGCGCTGTTGCTGCAGGCCGAACGGGAATTGGGCGCCAGTCTCGATCAGCTCAGCCAATACGCCAGCACCAACGCAACATATCTGACGCCGTTGCTCGCCGCCTCCCAGCATTTGGGCAAGTTGTCCCTGGCCCGGGACAAACTGGTCAGCAGTGGTCGCAGCGAACTGGCGGCTGATGTCGAGCGTGAAGTCACCAGCATTCGCGCCCAAGCGACGCAACTGGATACCTTGCCGTTGCTCGGCGTGACGGCCAGCGCAGAGTCGAGCACCGACGATTTCAACGCGATGATGGGCCTGGAGAACACCGAAAAAACCGTGGCCGAAGATGCCGGCGTCGGCCTCAAGCGCGAACTCAACAGCCTGCTCACCCGCTACCCGGCGGAACTGGCGCGCACCCGCGATCAGATTCAAAAACGTGCCGAACTCAGCGCCGCGACGCACACGAAAATCACCGCCGTACAACAAGCCATCGCAGGGCTGGAACCGGTAGTGCGCGCCCAGCACGGGCAGATCCAGGGCGAAGTGCGCTTGATCCAAGGGCTGATGATCGGCCTGATTCTGCTGATCGCGCTGCTGATCGACACCTTGCAACGCCGTTTGGCCCGAACCCTGACCAACCTGGCGCCGGCGCTATCGACCTGGGCCGAGGGCGACTTCAGCCAGGACATTCAACTGGGCAAGACCAACCGCGAACTGCATGACATCCAGGCCTCGCTCAATCGCTTGCGCGCCTATCTGGTGGATCTGGTGGGGACGATTCGCCTCAACGCCGAACAGGTCGCCGGCAGTAGCCGAACCCTGGCCGAATTGAGCAACGACTTGCACAGCGGCGCTCAGCATCAGGCCGGCGACACGGCGCTGATCCGCGATTCCCTCGGCGAACTGGAAGCCACCATTCAACAAGTGGCCGGCGATGCCCGTCAGGCCGCCGACGCCAGTCGCCATGCCGGGCTGGCGGTGGAACATGGGCAGAAAGTCATCGGCCTGAGCCTCACCGGACTGCATGCGCTGGTGGGCGAAGTGCAAGGCAATGCACAGATGATCGAACACCTGGCCGAGGAGTCCGCGACCATCGGCGGCGTGCTGACGGTGATCCGCTCGATTGCCGACCAGACCAACTTGCTGGCATTGAACGCGGCGATTGAAGCGGCGCGCGCCGGAGAGATGGGTCGCGGTTTTGCGGTGGTCGCCGAAGAAGTGCGCTCGCTGGCACAACGCACCGCCGGGGCAACAGCCGAGATCCAGACCTTGATCGCCGGCCTGCAAACCGCCGCGCGGCAATCGGTGGAAGGGATGCGCGCTCAGGTCGAACACGCCGAAGCCACTGCGAATCAGGCACAAGACGCGGATGGCGCGCTGGATAAAATCGTCGATGCGATCCAGACCATTGCCGACACGGCAGTGCGCATTGCCGATGTGACGGCGCAACAGAGTGGCGCGGTGAGTGAGATCCGCGATCACAGCGAGCGGATTCACCAGTTGGGTGGGGATAACTTGCTGAGGATTGGTGAGGGGCGCGAGCAAGGGGAGAATTTGTTGGTGTTGGGTGGGCGACTGCATACCGCCGTTCAAGCCTTCCGCGTCTGATAGACCGCCTTCGCGAGCAAGCC
>NZ_JAAVVC010000039.1 GCF_018449725.1 Pseudomonas sp. dw_612
TTGACCGTGTTTCCATGAAGGAACGCGGACACATGTGGGAGCGAGCTTGCTCGCGATGCTTTTAGCGGCTACGCAAACCTTCCAGCAACTTGTGCGTCGGATACCCATCCGCCGGCCAGCCAAACGACTGCTGGGCGCTGCGGATCGCTTTGCGGGTATTGGCGCCGATGATGCCGTCGGCGGTGCCCGCGTCATAGTTCTGGGTGCTCAGCAGGTTTTGCAGCTCGATCCGTTCGCTACGGCTCAGCGGCAAATCGTCTTTCGGCCAGGAACCATTGATCAGACCGGCATCGTTGAAACGCTCGGATAGCAGGCTCACTGCCAGAGCGTAGGACGACGAGTTGTTGTACTTGAGGATCGCGCGGAAGTTGTCGAGTACCAGGAACGCCGGGCCGCGATAACCGGCCGGCAGCAGCAGGGCGGCCGACAGGTGTTCGGCGCCTGCCGGAACCTGCGCACCATTGGGCAGCGACACCCCCAGTTGCAGCCATTCAGCGACGCTCTTGCGAATCGTGCCGTCGGCCAGAACGTAGTTGAAGCTTCCCGGCAGTTGCACTTCGAAGCCCCACGGCTGGCCTTTCTGCCAGCCGGAGCTTTGCAGGTAGTGCGCGGTCGAGGCCAGGGCATCGGCGGGGCTGCCCCAGATATCGCGGCGACCGTCGCCATCGAAATCCACGGCGTGGGTGTTGTAGGTGGTCGGGATGAACTGGGTCTGGCCCATTGCGCCGGCCCAGGATCCGAGCATTTTCTCCGGCGTGATATCGCCCTGTTGCAGGATCTGCAGGGCGGCGATCAGTTGCGCATGGGCAAAGCCCGGGCGCCGGCCTTCATAGGCCAGGGTCGCCAGGGAGTTGATCACTGACTTGGTGCCTTGGAACTGCCCGAAGTTACTCTCCATCCCCCACACCGCAACCAGCGCCTGGCGGTCGACGCCGTAGCGCTGCTCGATGCTTTGCAGAATGTCGGCGTATTGGCTGACCAGCGCCTGGCCTTTGCGCACTCGCAGCGGCGACAGCGCGCCATCGAGGTATTCCCACACCGGGCGGGAAAACTCTGGCTGGCTGCGGTCGGCGCGGATCACGCTGTCATCGAAGCTGACATTGGCGAAGGCGCGGTCGAACAGGTCGGCGCGAATCCCGGCGGCCAGGGCGTCCTTGCGGAAACCGGCCTGCCATTCAGCGAAGGTCTGGGTCGGCAGGATGTCGAGGTTTTCACCGGTCGGCACCACGGGCGGAATCACCGCAGGCGCAGTGGCGACGGGGAGGGTTTGAAGCGGTTGGGCGTCGGCGGCGGTCGGTTTTTCCGCGCAGGCGACAAGCAATATGAGGCTGGAGGCAGCAATCAATTGGCGAACGTGCCAACGACGGGAAAGACAAAGGGGCATGCACAGGTCCAGGGAATACGAATCAGGTGCAGACCTTAACATGGAGAAGGGGGGTTCTGCTTTAAGCAGCCAGAAAGTAAGAAGCCTCCCAGCTATTAGACTGGAAGGCTTCGCGGCGGTAGCTGCCTTTGCCCTTGCCGGCTCGTTCCTGACGGCTGCGGAACAGTGGCTGGGCGATGATGGATTTGGCCTTGTTCGGGCCATTTTTAGATGGCTTTTTGCTCATGATGATTTCTCTCGGGTGTGTGGGTTTTGCGGGGGAAATAATCTGCTGAAGTTGGGGTTGTGTCTATAGGGGAAATGGGGGGACGGTAGTTGTAGGAAACAAGATCAAAAGATCGCAGCCTCGTTTCACTCGACAGCTCCTACGGGGCATGCATTCCAATGTAGGAGCTGTCGAGTGAAACGAGGCTGCGATCTTCTGATCTTACTCGGCAGGCAACGACAACCTTTGCCCGGCCATCAACAATGACAACCGACTCAAGCTCATCCACGGCGAACCCGCTGCCTGGCCTTTGATCTGCGCATCGATGCGCTGCGCTTCCAGCAACAACTGCGCCCAGCGTTGCGCCGAGTAGCGTTGCAGGGCTTTGCTCATCAGCGGTTTGCGTTTGTCCCAGACCGGCGGTCGGGCCGAACTGAAGGCTTTATCCAGCGGCACGCCCTGGCTGTATTGCAGCGACAGGTTGGCCAGCAGCCGCAGCTCCCGGGCCAAGGCCCAGAGAATCACCGGCGGTTCGACACCTTCACCGCGCAACCCTTCGAGCATGCGCAAGGCGTGAGCCGCTTCGCCGTTGAGGATCGCGTCGGTCAGCCCGAACACGTCAAAACGCGCACTGTCGGCCACGGCCGCCTGCACGGTTTCGACGGTGATCTGGCCACTTTCGGCCATCAGTTTGAGCTTTTCGATTTCCTGGGCGGCAGCCAACAGGTTGCCCTCGACCCGCGCGGCGATCAGCTCGACGGCGTCCTGGCTGGCGGACAGCCCGGCCTGGGACAACCGCTGGCGAATCCAGCTCGGCAACTGGTTGGCATCCACCGGCCAGATCTGCACGAACTGAGTCTGTGCACCTTCGACCAGTGCCTTGCCCCACTTGGTCTTCTGCGCGGCACCATCGAGCTTGGGCAGGCTGATCAGCAGCACGGTGTCTTCGGCCGGGCGCGCGCAGTATTCGATGAACGCAGCGGCGCCTTTGTCGCCGGGCTTGCCGGAGGGCAGGCGCAGTTCCAGAAGACGCTTTTCGGCGAACAGCGACATGCTGGCGCCGGCCTGCAGCAACGTCCCCCAGTCGAAACTGGCGTCGGCGGCAAAGACCTGACGTTCATCGAAACCTTGCTGACGGGCCGCGGCACGAATGGCGTCGGCGGCTTCCTGACACAGCAGCGGATCATCACCACTGATGATGTAGACCGGCGCGAGGGCACCTTGCAGGTGTTTGGCGAGTTGGGCGGGGGCGAGTTTCATAAGAGAGGGCAAACGGGGCGCCTGGGCGCCCCGTAAGTCTTACTGCTGCGGGATTTCGACAGGCGACTGACGCGGGGTTTCCGCTTCAGCCTTCTGGGCCGCGTTCAGGGCGTCGGCTTCAGCCTTGGCGCGAGCGCTGGCGGTCTTCTGCAATTGGTCCAACTGGGTCGGCGAGATTTGCTGCAAGCGCAATATCATGCGTTGAACCAGTTCACGACGGGTTTCTACCCGGGCAGTGGCCGCTTCCTGATCGGAACCCACCAGGTTGTTGCCGTCGTGAATGAAGATTTTTTCGACTTCAAGCTTGTCGCTCATCAACTCGAGGTTGCTCTCGCCACGAATGGTGTAGTTCAGCACGGTGGTCACCTGGTACTCACCTGTACGACCGGCACCGGCGTAGCTGAGGATGCGCTGGCTTTCCTGCTCATCCGTCAGAATCAACTTGTACGGTGCGCCGGTGTAAACCTTGACGCCGCTGCTCGACAGCACCTGACGCAATTGCGTCACGGTTTCGCCATAGGCGTTGCGGGCGCTCACGTCGAGTTCCTTGATCGCCAGTTCAGTGGTGCCGGTACCGCGCAGCTGGAAACCGCAGGCGCTCAACAGGACCGCGAGGCCCATCACCAGCAGATTGCGTTTGATCATCTTGTTGCTCCCCTTGAAACCAGGTGGGCCGACCGTGCGGCCCGAAAGGTTTAACTCGGCGCCAGGCTCACCTGGCGCCTGATCCAATTAGCTGGCGACGATATTGACCAGTTTCCCGGGCACTACGATCACTTTACGAATAGTCAGGCCATCGACGAAACGCAGCACGTTCTCGTTGGCCCGTGCGGCGGCTTCGACTTCTTCGCGAGTCGCGCTGGCCGGCATTTCAATCTGGCCGCGCAGTTTGCCGTTGACCTGAATCACCAATTGCAGACTGTCCTGCACCAGCGCGTTCTCGTCCAGCACCGGCCAGCCTGCATCGATCACCGGGTCGGCATGACCCAGTTGATTCCACAGTTCGTGGCTGATGTGCGGCGTGATCGGCGCCAGCAGCAGGGTGACGGTTTCGAGGCCTTCGTGAATCAGCGCGCGATCCTGTCCGGTGCCTTGCGGGGCTTTTTCCAGCACGTTCATCAGCGTCATCACCTGGGCGATGGCGGTGTTGAATTTGTGGTTCTGGCCGACGTCGTGGCTGGCCTGTTTGATGGCCTGGTGGATCGAACGGCGAATGACTTTCTGTTCGTCGTTCAGGCTGGCGATGTCCAGTTTGCCCGGCAGGCCCTGGGTAACGTGCGCTTGAGCCAGACGCCAGACGCGCTTGAGGAAACGGTGCGAACCCTCTACGCCGGAATCGGACCATTCCGCGCTCATGTCCGGTGGCGAGGCGAACATCATGAACAGGCGGCAGGTGTCTGCGCCGAACTGGTCAATCATCGACTGTGGGTCGACGCCGTTGTTCTTGGACTTGGCCATCTTCTCGGTGCCGCCGATTTCCACCGGCAGGCCGTCTGCGATCAGTTTGGCGCTGATAACCTTGGCCTTGCTGTCGCGCTCGAGTTCCACGTCCGCCGGGTTGAACCAGGTGTAGGCGCCATTGGCTTCGCGACGGTAGTAAGTCTCGGCGATCACCATGCCCTGGGTCAGCAGGTTCTTGAACGGCTCGTTGGAGCTCACCAGGCCTTCGTCACGCATCAACTTGTGGAAGAAGCGCGCGTACAGCAGGTGAAGAATCGCGTGTTCGATGCCGCCGATGTACTGATCCACCGGCAACCAGTGGTCGGCCGCGGATTTTTCCACCAGACCGCCTGCATAGTGCGGGGAGGCGTAGCGGGCGTAGTACCACGAGGACTCGACGAAGGTGTCCATGGTGTCGGTTTCACGCTTGGCCGGTGCGCCGCATTTCGGGCAACTGCACTCGTAGAACTCGGGCATGCGTGCCAGTGGCGAGCCGGCGCCGTCCGGCACCACGTCTTCCGGCAACACGACCGGCAGTTGATCTTCCGGGACCGGCACATCACCGCAGGTTTCGCAGTGGATGATCGGGATCGGGCAGCCCCAGTAGCGCTGACGGCTGATGCCCCAGTCGCGCAGGCGGAACTGGGTGCGCGAGGCGCCGAGGTTTTTCTTGATCAGCGCGACTTCCATGGCGTCGAAGGCGCCTTCGAAATCGAGGCCGTCGAACTCGCCGGAATTGATCAGCGTGCCGTGTTCGCCATAGGCGTCCTGCCATGGCGACGGGTTGGTGTCACCGGAGCTGGTGCGCACCACGGATTTGATCGGCAGGTTGTACTTGGTGGCGAACTCGAAATCACGCTCGTCGTGCGCCGGAACCGCCATTACCGCGCCATCGCCGTAGTGCATCAGCACATAGTTGGCGACCCACACCGGGAGTTTCTCACCGGTCAGCGGGTGCTCGACGAACAACGAGGTCGGCAGGCCTTTTTTCTCTTGGGTGGCGACGTCGGCTTCGGCGACGCTGCCGCCCTTGCATTCAGCGATGAACGCTTGCAGCTCGGGGTTGTTCTGCGCAGCCAGGGCGGCCAAATGGTGTTCGGCGGCCACGGCGACGTAGGTCGCGCCCATCAGGGTGTCCGGACGGGTGGTGAAGACTTTCAGTACGCCGCTTTCGCCAATGGAATCGACGTTGTACGGGAACTGCACTTCCATGCCCCGGGACTTGCCGATCCAGTTGCGCTGCATGGTCTTGACCTGTTCAGGCCAGCCCGGCAGATCGTCGAGGCTCGACAGCAGCTCATCCGCGTAAGCGGTGATCTTGAAGTAGTACATCGGGATTTCGCGCTTTTCGATCAGCGCGCCGGAACGCCAGCCGCGACCGTCGATCACCTGTTCGTTGGCCAGGACGGTCTGGTCGACCGGGTCCCAGTTCACGGTGCCGCTCTTCTTGTAGATCACGCCTTTTTCGAACAGGCGAGTGAACAGCCATTGTTCCCAGCGGTAGTAATCCGGCTTGCAGGTGGTCACTTCGCGGGACCAGTCCACCGCCAGGCCCAGGCTGCGCAGCTGGGTTTTCATGTAGGCGATGTTTTCGTAGGTCCACTTGGCGGGCGCTACGTTGTTCTTCATCGCGGCGTTTTCCGCCGGCATGCCGAAGGCGTCCCAACCCATGGGTTGCAGGACGTTCTTGCCTTGCATGCGCTGATAGCGGGAGATCACGTCGCCGATGGTGTAGTTACGCACGTGCCCCATGTGTAGCTTGCCGCTGGGGTAAGGGAACATCGACAGGCAGTAGAAAGTCTCCTTGCCTGGCTGTTCACTGACTTCAAAGGACTTTTGCTCGTCCCAGAACGACTGGGCGGCGGCTTCGATTTCACGGGGCTGATATTGTTCGTGCATGGCTACTTTTGAACTGAATAGGGGGGGCCTAATCCTCTTCAATGCAACGCCGGACGGTGATCACGCCAAATTGGCGTTTCGGTGTCCAGGCGAGCTGGAAGTGGAGTTACAGGAAGCGCCGTAGCATACATGACCGCACTCTATCGAGGGAAACCCTGATTACAGGCGCAAGGTCGCTCAAAACCTGCCGCGAGGGCCGTTGGTCGCTGGGTTCAGCCGGTTTGTTCATGGAAGCTAAGCTCCTAATTGGGGAGTGAGTCTTATCTTCAATGAGGTGAGGGATGGTTGAGTCACAACGCAAAGTTACAAAACCGGAGCTGTATGAACGACTGATCGATCGTCTGGGGATGGCTCTGGACGCGGCGAAAACCGCCGATCGGTTGCGTGATGAACGTCCCCTGGAGCTGGAATTGCGTGGCCTGAGCCCCGCAGAGTTTGCATTGGTCAAGGCGTATCTGGATCGCAGTGAACGTGAAACACACGGATGCTTGTCAGCAGCAGTGAAGCAACTCGACGCACCACGTTCGGCCAAGATCATCTGGCTCAAGGACAAAGCACCCGGCAGGGACGCGGCAAAGGTCCGGTCTCTGCAATTCAAGTAAGGGCACTTGAAGCCATGACCCATGGTTTTTGAAGCATAGTCCTTCCGTATCAGTTGTCGCATTGCGTCAACCCTCTTAGGCTTCGGGCATCTTTGGAGATGCTCGATGCCTTTTCGTTATTTCGTAAAACAACTTCTGTTGCCGCCCGGCATTCTGTTGCTGTTGCTGGCGCTTGCCTGGTGGTTGCGCCGCTCAAGGCCGCGACTGGCCGGGTTGTGCTTTGCGCTGGGGCTTGGCGGCTTCTGGCTGATGAGTTTGCCGGTGGTGGTGCAATGGAGCGCCAAGGCGCTGGAGCGCGAACCGCCGCTGGCGCGCGAGGAGTGGGCGACCCTGGGGCAGCGGGCTGATGCCATCGTGGTGCTGGGCTCCGGGCGTGAACGCGGAGATTTGGCTTGGGGCGCGGATCAGCCGACTGGCGTAGGCCTGGAGCGCGAGCGGTATGCGGCGCGGCTGGCCAAGGCGTCCGGTTTGCCGATCCTTACGAGCGGTGGATTGCATTACGACACACCGCCCAGCGAAGCCAAATTGATGGCGGATTCGCTGCTCGATGATTTTGGTGTGACGGTGCGTTGGCAGGAAGGACGCAGCCGCACGACCTGGGAAAACGCCCAGTTCAGTGCGCAGGTGCTGTTGCCGGAAGGCATCAAGCGCGTGGTGGTGGTGACTCAGGCCTGGCATATGCCGCGGGCGGTCTGGAGTTACCAGCAGGCAGGATTTGACGTGGTGCCTGCGCCGGTGGGGTTTTTAGGCGGGGACAATGCCCGGCCGCTGGGCGGCTGGATGCCTGAGTTCAAGGCGATCTGGCAGAGTGGGCAGTTGCTGAATGAGGCGGTGGGGCAGGTGGGGTATTCGGTGTTTTATCGAGGGGATGCTGGGGCTGATTGATTTGGTGCCCGTGATGCCGCCTTCGCGAGCAAGCCCGCTCCCACATTAAAAACCGCATGCTCATGAGAGAACTCGGTCGAATGTGGGAGCGGGCTTGCTCGCGAAGCTTTTAAACGGTTTTCGCCATCCGGCTGGCAATCAGCGCCCAACCAAACAACAGCACGCACACAATGATCAGCGGCCAAGAACGCCATTCCAGATACGGCGTCAGGTTGTGCATCGGCACCACTTCGCCGTACAGAATCCCGCGTTCGAACTGCGGAATCTGCGCCGTAATCTGCCCGAACGGGTTGATCAAACCGGTCACACCATTGTTGGTGGCGCGGATCATCCAGCGACCAGCCTCCAGCGCGCGCATCTGTGCCATCTGCAAATGTTGCAGCGGGCCGATGGATTTGCCGAACCAGGTGTCGTTGCTGATGGTCAGCAGCAAATCGCTGCGGGCGGCCAGGCTGGCGGCGAACTCCGGGTAGACCACTTCATAGCAAATGAACGGGGCTATCTGATAACCCTTGGCTTGCAGCATGGCCTGATCGGCCGGTCCGCGGGCAAAGTCCGACATCGGCAAGTCGAAGAACGCGATCAGCCCGCGCAACACATCCTGCAACGGCACGTACTCGCCGAACGGCACCAGTTTCTGCTTGAGGTAAGTGCCATCGCCTTCACCGACCACGGTGATGCCGTTGAAGAAACGGCGCTCGTGCCGGACTTCCTGGCGAATCGGTACGCCGGTAATCAGCGCCGTCTTACGCTCTGCGGCGAAATTTCCCATCATGGTCAAGTAGCCCTCGGCGGACTCCTTGAGCACCGGTACTGCGGTTTCCGGCCAGATCAGCAAATCGACCCGCTTGGAGCTGAAACTCATGTCGCGGTACAGCGCCAACTGGGCGTTGAGCTGCGCCGGGTCCCATTTCATGCTTTGTTCGATGTTGCCCTGGATGGCGGCGACACTCAGGGCCGGGCCTGCCGGGCTGGTCCAGGCATGTTCCTTGAGCGCAATGCCCGCGATCCATGGCCCGGCCAGCAACACCACGCCAGCGGCAATGAAGCCCTTGCGACCCGTGCGAATCAGCCGTGGCGCGTTCCAGATCAGCGCTGCCGTCAGGGCCAGGGTGAAGGAAATCAGCCACATCCCGCCGACCGGCGCGAGCCCGGCCAATGGGCCGTTGAGCTGGCTGTAACCGGAATAGAGCCACGGAAAACCGGTGAGGAACCAGCCACGAAACGCCTCCTGGCCGACCCACAACGCCGCAAACGCCAAGGCATCGGCCAGCGGTGCTTCATTACGGCGCAACCAGCGCGCCCAGATCCAGGCGGGCAGGGCGAAGAACCAGGCAATCGCCGCGGTGAAGATCAGCATCAGGAAACCGGCGAGCAGCACCGAGGCGCCGCCGAAGTTGTGAATGCTGTAGTAGATCCAGCTAGTGCCGGCGCCAAACAGGCCGAAACCGAAACACCAGCCACGACCCAAGGCCTGACGAGGACTCAGTTCACGCAAACCGGCATAGAAGAAACCGACCGCCAGCAACGCCAGCGGCCAGATATCGTACGGCGCCAACGCCAGGGTGGTGATTGCACCGGCCGCCACGGCCAGCAGGTTACTGGGCCAGCCGGGGCGGGTTACGCGGAGCAAGGGGTGTGTCATCAGCTATTTCCTGTATCGCGCCGGGTCTGCTGTTACGCAGGGCAAGGCGCGAGGAGAGTGGTTTGGTTTTTCAAATGAGCGACGAGTAACGCAGCCCTGCGTAACAGCAGGCCCGGCCCTTCGGGTTGCGCCTGAAAGCGGGCCATGCTGCGTTGCAGCCCTTGGAAAGGGAATGCGATTCCCTGCGGACTGCGCCTTGCCTGGCCCGCTTTCAGGCGCAACGCGATGCAGGAAATAGCTGATGACACACCCCTAATCCTTAGAGTTACCGGGCAATTGGAG
This sequence comes from Pseudomonas sp. dw_612, assembly GCF_018449725.1. Lineage (GTDB taxonomy): Bacteria > Pseudomonadota > Gammaproteobacteria > Pseudomonadales > Pseudomonadaceae > Aquipseudomonas. The sequence continues at coordinate 9,603 of NZ_JAAVVC010000039.1, forward strand.
TCAGGCGCAGCAAATGAATTCGACGGCTGTCGGCGTTCAAGATCCGGAAGCGATACGGACCGATTTCAGTGATTTCGTTACGTTTGGGCAAGTGCCCGAACGCGCTCATCACCAGACCGCCCACCGTGTCGAACTCGTCGTCGGAAAACTCGCTGTCGAAGAACTCGTTGAAGTTCTCGATCGGCGTCAACGCCTTGATCAGGAAGTCACCGCTGGGCAGTGGCTTGATGTAGCTGTCTTCTTCGACGTCATGCTCGTCTTCAATGTCGCCGACGATTTGTTCCAGCACGTCTTCGATGGTCACCAGGCCGGCCACACCGCCGTATTCGTCAATGACGATGGCCATGTGGTTGTGGTTGGCGCGGAACTCGCGCAGCAGCACATTCAGGCGCTTGGACTCCGGCACGAAGGTGGCCGGGCGCAGCAGATCCTTGATGTTGAAGCTGTCGCCGTTCTCCTTGAGGATTAACGGCAGCAAGTCCTTGGCCAGCAACACGCCCATCACGTCATCGTGGCTTTCGCCGATCACCGGGTAGCGGGAGTGGGCCGAGTCGACCACGGCAGGCAGGAACTCGCGAGGTGTCTGGGTCGCCTTGATGCTGACCATTTGCGAGCGCGGGACCATGATGTCCCGGACTTGCAGGTCAGCTACCTGGATGGCGCCTTCGACGATGGCCAGCGCTTCGCTGTCCAACAGTTTGTTCTGGTGTGCGTCGCGCAGCAGCTCCAGCAGCTCCTGGCGGTTCTTCGGCTCGTGGGCAAAAGCCTGGGTGAGCTTACCCAGCCATGACTTCTGCCCGTTGCTCGATCGATCTTCGCTCATAGCGATTACTCTGAATCCTTTGTTGTAACGATGGGGGTTGTGTCTGTTTCGTCGTCCGCATAAGGGTCGGGATAGCCCAACTCGGCAAGCAACGTTCGTTCCAGTGCTTCCATTTCCTCGGCTTCCTCGTCATCTATATGGTCGTAACCAAGCAGATGCAAGCTGCCGTGAATGACCAGATGCGCCCAATGGGCCTTTAGTTCCTTGCCTTGTTCCGCAGCTTCGCGCTCGACCACCGCCACGCAGATCACCAGATCGCCCAGCAGGGGAATGTCGAGAAACTCATCGGGAACATCGGCCGGGAACGACAAAACGTTGGTGGCGTAGTCTTTTTGCCGCCAGGTGAAGTTCAGCTCGCGGGCTTCTTCATCATCGACCAAGCGAATGGTCATTTCGGAGTCGGCCGTGCGCTGGCGCAGGGCCAGTTCGCACCATTGGCGGAACTCGGCTTCGCTCGGTGCAGGCGCTTCGGTGGCCAGTTGCAGATCAAGCTCAAGCATCGTGGCGTTTGTCCTTTGGCGTTTCATCGGCAACGCGATTCTCGAAACGCTCGTAGGCTTCGACAATGCGCTGCACCAACGGGTGGCGCACGACGTCCTTGGGCATGAAATGGGTGAAGCTGATACCCGGCACGTCTTTGAGCACTTCGATCACATGGTGCAGCCCGGACTTGGTGCCTTTTGGCAGGTCGACCTGGGTGATGTCACCAGTGATGACGGCGGTGGAGCCAAAGCCGATCCGGGTCAGGAACATCTTCATTTGCTCGACGGTGGTGTTCTGGCTTTCGTCGAGAATGATGAAACTGTTGTTCAGCGTGCGGCCGCGCATATAGGCCAGCGGTGCCACTTCGATGACCTGGCGCTCGATCAGCTTGGCCACGTGTTCGAAGCCGAGCATTTCGTAGAGCGCGTCATACAGTGGGCGCAAGTACGGGTCGATTTTTTGCGACAGATCGCCGGGCAGGAAGCCGAGCTTTTCGCCCGCCTCAACTGCCGGACGCACCAGCAGGATGCGGCGAATCTGCTCGCGTTCCAGCGCATCTACCGCGCAGGCGACGGCCAGATAGGTCTTGCCGGTACCGGCCGGGCCGATGCCGAAATTGATGTCGTTACCGAGGATTTCCTTCACGTAGCGCAACTGATTCAAGCCGCGAGGGCGAATCATGCCTTTTTTGGTGCGCAGCGCGACGGAGGGTTCGCCGGGGGAGACGTTGTCCAGCTCTTCGACGGCTGATTCCTGCAGGAACAGGTGAACCGTATCCGGCGACAGGTCGGTACCTTTGGTTTCCCGGTACAGACGACGAATCAGATTTTCCGCGGAAGTGGTGTGCTTGGGGTCGCCGATCAGTTCGAACTGATTTCCGCGATTGCGGATCTCGATGGTCAGGCGCTGTTCGATCAAGCGCAGATGCTCGTCGAATTGCCCGCACAGGTTGGCGAAGCGGCGAGCCTCAAAGGGCTCGAGGATGAAACGATGTGGTTCGATGGGTGCGTTCAAGGTCGTATTTAGCCGCCCTGGGGCAATTAAGATGAAATCAAGGATAACGCCAGAGGGCTGGGTGCGAAAGCTCTTAAATAACCCAAGGCCCAACACCGATCCCTGTAGGAGCAAAGCTTGCTCGCGATGAACGATAACGCGGTCTGTCAGATAGACCGCAGTGCTGCCATCGCGGGCAAGCCTTGCTCCTACAGGTTATGTGGTGATTACTGGATCAGCGAGCCCCGCAACGAGTGCGGCTGTGCGGCATCGATGTGCACGTCGGCGAACTGGCCGATCAGGGTTGGATTGTCGCAGCGGAAGTTGACGATTCGATTATTCTCGGTCCGGCCTTGCAGTTCGCCAGGGTCTTTTTTCGAATAATCGGTCACCAGAATGCGCTGGGTCGAACCGACCATTTGTCGGCTGATCTCGAAACCCTGCTGATTGAGGCGATGTTGCAGCGCGTTCAGGCGTTCTTTTTTCAGCGCTTCCGGCGTCTCGTCGGCCAGGTCGGCGGCCGGAGTGCCCGGGCGCTGGCTATAGACGAACGAGTAGGAAAAGTCGAAACCGACGTCTTCGATCAGCTTCATGGTCTGTTCGAAGTCTTTCTCGGTTTCGCCCGGGAAGCCGACGATGAAGTCCGAACTGATGCAGATCCCCGGCACGGCGGCCCGCAGTTTGCGCAGTTTGGATTTGTATTCCAGCGCGGTGTGGTTGCGCTTCATCGCCGACAGAATCCGGTCTGAACCTGATTGCACCGGCAAGTGCAGGTGTTTCACCAGTTCCGGCACTTCGGCGTGGGCCTGGATCAGGCTGTCGGAAAATTCCAGCGGGTGCGACGTGGTGTAGCGAATCCGGTCGATGCCATCGACGGCGGCGACCACGCGGATCAGCTCGGCCAGGTCCGCCAGGCGACCGTCGTGGGTGGTGCCGCGATAACCATTGACGTTCTGCCCCAGCAGGGTCACTTCACGCACGCCGTTTTCGGCCAGGTGAATGATTTCGGCGAGCACGTCGTCGAACGGCCGGCTGACTTCCTCACCACGGGTATAAGGCACAACGCAGAACGTGCAGTACTTGCTGCAACCTTCCATCACCGACACATAAGCGCTCGGGCCATCGATACGAGGCTCGGGCAAGTGGTCGAACTTTTCGATTTCCGGGAACGAGACGTCCACTTGCGGCAGTTTGGTGGCGCGGGCGGCGTCGATCATTTCCGGCAGGCGGTGCAGGGTTTGCGGGCCAAACACCACGTCCACATACGGCGCGCGATCGCGGATGGCCGCGCCTTCCTGGCTGGCCACGCAACCGCCGACGGCGATCACCATGTCCGGGTTGGCCAGTTTCAGTTCGCGCCAGCGGCCCAGTTGCGAGTAGACCCGGTCCTGGGCGCGTTCGCGGATGGAGCAGGTGTTGAGCAGGATCACGTCGGCATCTTCAGCGCGAGCGGTGACTTCCAGGGCCTGGTGTTCACCCAGCAGATCGACCATGCGCGAGCTGTCGTACTCGTTCATCTGGCAACCGTGGGTTTCGATGTAAAGCTTCTTGGCCATGGACCCCAGTCTCACGTGATTCAAAGAACCGCGCATTATAGGGAACATGTCCCAAGGTTCCTACCGTTGTGCGTCCGACGGCTATGCTATAGTTCGCGCCCTCATTTTTATCCCCGATGTGTTGCCCGCCCACCATGACCAAACGTGAAGCCCCAATCTACAAGGTGATTTTCCTCAACCAGGGCCAGGTGTACGAAATGTATGCCAAGCAGATCTATCAAAGTGATCTGTGGGGCTTCCTGGAAGTGGAAGAGTTCGTCTTTGGCGAGCGCACGCAAGTGGTCGTCGATCCGAGCGAAGAGAAACTCAAGGCTCAGTTCGAGGGCGTGGTGCGCAGTTTTGTGCCGATGCATTCGATCGTGCGCATCGACGAAGTCGAGCGCCTGGGCACGCCGAAAATCAGCGAAGCCCGTGGCGCGGTCGGCAATGTGATGCCGTTTCCGATGCCGATGCCGGATAAGTAAGAAGTAAGACCGAGTTGCCCCATTCGCGAGCAAGCCCGCTCCCACAGTAGACCGAGTCCTTAGGTTGGAACGCGGTTAAAGGTGGGAGCGGGCTTGCTCGCGAAGGGGGCAGTCAGAACAAAACAGAAATCAGGGAAGAGGCGAAAACGGCGTACGCCCATCCGCACTCTGCAATTCCATCAGATATTTACGGAAGATTTGCCCCAGCACCTGGGTAGCGACTTCCAGATCTTCGCGGGGCATTTTCTCGGCGACTTCGTCGGCGGTGTCCAACGCATCTTCTGCGCCGTTGACCGCGGCCATTTTCAGCACGATGTACGCCTGAACGTTATTGGCCGGCACGCCTTCGCCGTGGAAAAACATGGTGCCGAGTTTGAATTGCGCCTGGGCGTGGCCTTGCAGCGAGGCTTTTTCGAAGAATTTCAAGGCTTTGTCGAGGTCGCGCGGCGTGTTTTTGCCGTCGTAGTAGAACTCACCCAACTCGTATTGCGCTTGTGCATCCCCTTCATCCGACGCTTTCTGGCAGGCGGCGAGCGCTTGCGTCAGGTCTTGCGGCTGAGTATTGAGGGTGCAGCGACCCATCGCTGGGATCAACAACGAGTTGCCGCCTGCTTGTGCGTGCGCGAGCAGGGGCTGAAGGAGCAACAGGCAGCCCAATGCAAGGGTGCGGCCGGTGCGGTTCATGGGAATCGACTTACCTCTGAGGGGCGCGCGGACCCATCGAGGGATCCAATAAGCGCGCATTATGAAATAAGCAGGGCCAACCTTACAAAGTCTTTACTCGTTTTTCTGCTGCGCGGGGAATATATCGTCCACTTTGCGGGGGATTATCGGTGCAAGGGTAGGAAAAGACGCAGAAATGTAGGTAAAAGCTGACGCTGGCAATCGCCAACGTCAGCGGCACAGCATTATTTCAGTGCGGCAAAAGCGCGTTCAGCGGCATCGAGCGTCAGTTTCAACTCGGTTTCGCCGTGGGCGATCGAGGTGAAACCGGCTTCGAACGCACTCGGCGCCAGGTACACGCCGCCTTCCAGCATCAAGTGGAAGAAGCGCTTGAAGAGATTGGCGTCGCTGGACATCACGTCATCGAACGTCACGATGTCGTCGGCACCGCTGAAGTACAGGCCAAACATGCCGCCCGCCTGGGTGGTCACGAACGGAATGCCCGCGGCATCGGCGCGCTGTTGCAGGCCGTCGAGCAGGCGGCTGGTGTAGTCGCTCAGTTCGGCGTGGAAGCCCGGACGGCTGATCAGGCGCAGGGTGGTCAGGCCGGCGGCCATGGCCAGCGGGTTACCCGACAAGGTGCCCGCCTGGTACACCGGGCCCAGTGGCGCGATGTGCGACATGATTTCGCGCTTGCCGCCGAAGCAACCCACCGGCATGCCGCCACCAATGATCTTGCCGAAGGTGCTCAGGTCCGGCGTTACGCCGAAGTGCGCCTGGGCACCGCCGAGTGCTACGCGGAAACCGGTCATCACTTCGTCGAAGATCAGCACCACGCCGTGTTTGTCGCAGAGTGTGCGCAGGCCTTCGAGGAAGCCCGGTGCCGGTGGCACGCAGTTCATGTTGCCGGCCACCGGCTCGACGATGATGCAGGCCACGGTCTGGCCGACTTCGGCGAGCATGGTTTCCACGGCGTCGATGTCGTTGAACGGCAGGGTCAGGGTGTGTTTGGCGAAGTCAGCCGGCACACCGGCCGAACTCGGCACGCCTTGGGTCAGCAGGCCGGAACCGGCCTTGACCAGCAGGCTGTCGGAGTGACCGTGGTAGCAGCCTTCGAACTTGATGATCGCGTCGCGGCCGGTGAAGCCTCGAGCGAGGCGAATCGCACTCATGGTCGCTTCGGTGCCGGAGCTGACCATGCGCACCATTTCCATCGACGGCACGATCGAGCAGACCAGGTCGGCCATCTCGGTTTCCATCGCGGTCGGCGCGCCATAGGACAAGCCGTGTTCCAACTGTTTACGCACCGCGTCCAGCACGTCCGGGTGGCTGTGACCGAGGATCATCGGGCCCCAGGAACCGACGTAATCGACATAACGCTTGTCGTCTTCGTCGGTGACGTAGGCGCCTTCTGCGTGCTTGAAGAACAACGGCGTGCCGCCAACGCTCTTGAACGCGCGAACCGGCGAGTTCACGCCACCGGGAATGTGTTTTTGGGCATCGGCAAACAGGGTTTCGGAACGAGACATGATCGGGCTCTCAAATCGGATTTTAAGCTACTTAAATAGAAAGCAGTTCGTTGAAGGCGCGGGCGCGGCGGGTCACTTCAGCCGTGCTCTCGGCGCCAAACAGGCCATGGACCACCGCCAGCAGATCGACGCCGTGAGCTACCAGTGGCGCGGCGTTGTCCAGGGTGATGCCGCCAATCGCGCAGATCGGCAGGTGCAGTTTGCTGCGGGCCTGGTCGAGCAGGTCGAGGCTGCACGTCGGCGCGCCGGGTTTGGTGTTGGAGTTGAAGAAACGGCCGAAGGCGACGTAACTCGCGCCTTCCTTGGCGGCTTGTTCGGCGAGTTCGAGTTGCGCGTGGCAGGTCGAACCGATGATTGCCTGGCGACCGAGCAACGCGCGGGCCGGGGTCAATGGGCCGTCGGTCTGGCCCAGGTGCACGCCGACGTTCAGGCGCGCGGCGAGTTCGGCGTCGTCGTTGATAATCAACTGGGTCTTATAGCGGTCACACAAATCCCGCAGAGCTTCGGCCTCACGCAAGCGCCGGGCCTCGTCGCTGCTCTTGTCGCGGTATTGCAGCAGGACGACGCCGCCTTCAAGCGCCGCCTCCACGTACGAAAGAAATTTACCGGCCAGTAACTGGCTATCGGTAATGGCGTACAGGCCACGTAGTTTCATCGGGCAAGCCTCTGCGCATTACGCATCAAGAGTTACGAACAAAAATCCAGCGGCAGGCGGCGCGGCACGAATTGGCCTTTGCCCAACTGCTCGGCATCCCGCAGGGTGCGCCACGTGTAGTTAAGCGCGGTCTGCACGGCGCTGGCGAGGTTTTCACCCAGGGCCAGACGACCGGCCAGGGCGCTGGCCAGGGTGCAACCGGAACCGTGATAACTGCCGGGCAAACGCTGGCAGGTGAAGGTTTCGCGGCGACCGTCGCGGCTGTACAGGCGATTGTGGATTTCGTGTTCGTCGCCATGACCGCCGGTGATCAGCAGGTGTTTGACGAAGGGCAGGAGTTTTTCAGCGCACTCGTCTGCGGTGCCGTCGGGCAGTTCGGCGAGGATGCGGGCTTCGGGAAGGTTCGGGGTGGCAATGATCGACAGCGGCAGCAGGCGTTCGCGCATGGCGTAGCCGACTTCGTCCTTGCCCAGGCGTCCGCCGCCGCCGGCGCGCAGCACCGGGTCGCAGACCACCGGCAAATGCGGGTGCGCCGAGAGCAGTTCGACCACGGTGTCGACCATCTCCAGGGAACCGAGCATGCCCAGTTTGACGGCCGCGACTTCGGAGTCGTTGAGCACGGCATTGGCCTGGGCCAACACCCACTCACGATCGAGGACGCGGAAGTCAGTGACATTGACCGTGTCTTGCACGGTCAAGGCAGTGACGGCCGGGGCCGCATGACAACCCTGAGCGAGCAGGGCTTCGATATCTGCCTGCAAGCCGGCGCCACCACTTGGGTCGTGGCCGGAGAGACAGAGGACAACGGGGCGAGAGCTGTAGATATTCATGGTGCGCGAGCTTACCACCAGTCGACCAGCGAGTCATGACGCCCCATGTAGCAGATGCCGAGCCTGCATTAGGCCATGTAGCAGCTGCCGAGGCACGAGGCTGCGTTCGGCTGCGAAGCAGTCGTAAAACCTGAGCACACGGTCTTCCTGAAACACCGCGCCGCCTGATTTCACGACTGCTTCGCAGCCGAACGCAGCCTCGTGCCTCGGCAGCTGCTACAGGGCAACAGCTCTATCTCAAGGTGTAGCGCTGAAACGCCCGTTCTAGAGCCTCTGTAGGAAAAATTTCAATGGTGCTCAATGGCCATCAACGGCTATGCTAGAGTGGATCCAAACCAATAACAGGTAATACCGGTTTCACGTCTACTCAAAAGGAATGGGGGGCTTCCTGACACGACCGGACAGGCCACGCTGGGGCTTAAATGCGCTATTTGCTGATGTTGCTGTTGTGCTTGCCCCTCCTGGCGAGCGCCGTTGAATTTGACGAATTCACCCAGAGCCTTCCCCTGGGTCGAACCATGCAGGTGTACGAAGACGCGGGCGGTCAGGCGAGCATTGCCGATGTCCGTGCGCAAGCGGCCGCCGGCAACTTCAAAACCCACGACAAAGCCACCCTTAACGCCGGTTATTCGCGTTCGGTGTTCTGGCTGAAAATCGACCTGCAATACCGCCCGACCAACCCTCGGGCGCAACGCACCTGGTTGCTGGAACTGGCCTATCCGCCCCTCGATCACCTTGATCTGTATTTGCCCGATGCCGGCGGTGACTATCAACTGATCCGCCGCACCGGTGACGCTTTGCCGTTTGCCAGCCGCGAGATCCGTCAAAACAACTACCTGTTCAATCTGGACTTCAAGCCCGACCAGGCGCAAACCGTGTACCTGCGTCTGCAAAGCGAAGGCTCGATCCAGGCGCCGGTGACGTTGTGGTCGAGTACCGCGTACCTCGAAGAGCAGCCAGTGCGCCTCTATGTGCTGGGTTTGATCTACGGCGTGTTACTGGGGATGGTGGTTTACAACCTGTTCATCTTCCTGAGCGTGCGTGACACCAGCTACCTCTATTACATCTTCTATATCGCCTCGTTCGGCTTGTATCAGCTGTCGGTGAATGGCGCGGCGGTGGAGTATTTCTGGCCGGACGACCCTTGGTGGGCCAACGCCGCGACGCCGTTCTTCATCGGCTGCGCCGGGCTGTTCGGCAGCCAGTTCGCCCGTAGTTTCCTGCAGACCGCGCAACACAGTCGCTGGCTCGATCGCCTGTTGTTGGGATTGATCGTGTTTGGTGCAGTGGTGGTCGGCTTGTCGCTGATGACCAGTTACGCCCTGGCCCTGCGCCTGGCGACGACCCTTGCACTGCTGTTTACCGTGGTGATTTTTGCCGCCGGGATTTTCGCCTGGGGCCGCGGCCTGCGGGTGGCGCGTTATTTCATCATCGCCTGGTCGGCGTTTTTGCTCGGCGGCATCGTCAATACGCTGATGGTGCTGGGCTACCTGCCGAACGTGTTCCTGACCATGTACGCCAGCCAGATCGGTTCGGCGATCGAAGTGGCGCTGCTGTCCCTGGCGCTGGCCGATCGCATCAACGCCATGCGCGAGCAACAGGCGCAAACCCTGGTCGATGCCGGGCAGAAGCTTGAAGTGCTCAATCAGCAACTGGCGCGCAGTAACAAGCTCAAGGATGAATTCCTCGCCACCCTGACCCACGAACTGCGCACCCCGATGAACGGCGTGATCGGTTCGCTGGAGTTAATGCAGACCGTCGAGATGGATCCGGAACTGGAGCAATACCAGCAAACCGCCGCAGGTTCGGCGCGGGACATGATGCGCATGGTCAATGGCATCCTGACCCTGACCGAGTTGCAGGCCGGCAAGCTCAAGGCTTACCCGCAATCCTTCAGCCTGCGCGGTGTGGTCGAGACCTTGCGCTCGCAGTTCGAGGGCAATGCGTCGGGCAAGTCGCTGGACCTCAAGGTTGACGTGACGCCGGGGCTGCCCGATCGCCTGCTCGGTGACAGCAGCAAACTGGCGCAATGCCTGGAATGCCTGCTGGACAACGCCATCAAGTTCACCCGGGTCGGCGGCGTGGCGTTACGGGTGACGGGCAAGACCGTGGAGGAGGGGCGGCTGGCCCTGTCCTTTGCGGTGATCGACACCGGCATCGGCTTTACCGACTTGGGCGAGGCGACCATGTATCAGCGCTTCTTCCAGCTCGATGGCTCGATGACCCGCGAATACGGTGGCCTGGGCGTTGGTTTGGCGATCTGTCGGCAATTGGTCGAGTTACTCGGTGGGCGCCTGACCCATCGCTCTGAACCGGGGCGTGGCAGTCGTTTCCAACTGGACATCGAGGTTGATTTGCCCGTGGTGGAACCGGTGCCTGCGCCGTTGATGCCCCGGGACGTTGCCCGCCTGCGCCTGCCTCAGGACTGCACCGTGTTGTTGGTCGATGACAGCAGCATCAATCAACTGGTGATGCGCGGCATGTTGCTCAAGCTTGGGTTCCGGGTACGCACCGCCGACAGCGGCGCCACCGCGCTCGATCATTTGCAGCGTGAAGTGTTTGATGCGGTATTGCTCGATTGTCAGTTGCCACTTCCGGACGGTGCGTCCCTGTGTTGCCAGATCCGCGGCTTGCCGGGTTGCGCAGAGTTGCCGGTGTTCATGGTTGCCCTGAACGTGGATCGAGAGCACTGCCCGACCGGTGCGTTGATCGACTACCTGAGCAAACCGGTGAAATTCGAGGAGTTGCAGGCCGCACTTTATCGGCGAGTACTTTGTTACGAGATAGGGTGAAAGCGCCGACATTTAGGCGCGTATGACACTTTGTTCAGCCAAGGGCCGGTGCTTAACTGAAGTTCTGGCTGACCAAAGGAGCCCCGTCATGAACCTGCATCAGTTCGCCGAAACCCACGAAGTCACCAACCAGCCACCGTCGCTGGACGGCACCAATCTTTATCGCATCGACTTGCCGTTGCAGGAGTGGTCGCGACGTTTTGGTGCCGGTTGGGCCGAGTCGCGGATCGACGCTTATGGCGCCCTGGCCGGCGGACCGCTGATGGAAGCCGGGTTCCTGGCCAATCAGAACAAGCCAGTGTTCGTCAGCCATGACCGCTATGGTCATCGCATCGACCTGGTGGAATTTCATCCGGCCTATCACGAACTGATGCGCACGGCGGTCGAACACGGTTTGACCTCGCTGCCGTGGGCGCATCCGCAGTCCGGCGCCCACGTCGCCCGCGCTTCCATGACTTACTTGCACAGTCAGGCTGAGGCCGGCAGTGGTTGCCCGCTGACCATGACCTTCGCCAGCGTGCCGGCGATGCGCCTGCAACCGGATCTGGCCGAGCAATGGCTGCCGAAAATCCTCGCCACCGAATACGACCCGCGCAACGTCGGCATGGCCCATAAGGCCGGCGTCACCATCGGCATGGCCATGACCGAGAAACAGGGCGGCACCGACGTGCGGGCCAACACCACCAAGGCGTACCCGGTCGGCGCCAGTGGTCCGGGCCAGGCGTATGAACTGGTGGGGCACAAGTGGTTCTGTTCGGCGCCGATGTGCGATGCCTTCCTGACCCTGGCCCAGACCGACAAGGGCCTGACCTGTTTCCTGCTGCCGCGCCATCGCCCGGACGACACGCGCAATCAGTTCTACATCCAGCGCTTGAAAAACAAGCTCGGCAACTGCTCCAACGCCTCCAGCGAAGTGGAGTTCCGTGGTGCGCTGGCGTGGATGATCGGCGAAGAAGGCCGGGGCGTGCCGACCATCATCGAAATGGTCGCCATGACGCGCTTCGATTGCATGGTCGGCTCCAGCGCGCTGATGCGCCAGGCCCTGACCCAGGCCAGCCATCACTGCGCCCATCGCACGGTGGGCGGCAAGTTGCTCAGCGAACAACCGTTAATGCAGAACGTGCTGGCCGACCTGGCGCTGGAAAGCGAAGCCGCCCTCGCGCTGAGCCTGCGTATGGGCAAGGCACTGGATCATCTGGATGACAGCCATGAAGCCAAATTCGCCCGGCTGGTGACGGCAGTGGGTAAATACTGGATCTGCAAACGCGCGCCGGGAATGATCAACGAAGCCGCCGAATGCATGGGCGGAGCCGGTTATGTCGAAGAAAGCATCCTGCCGCGCCTGTACCGTGAGGCGCCGGTGAATTCGACGTGGGAAGGTTCCGGCAACGTGCAATGCCTCGATGTGCTGCGAGCCTTGTCGAAAGAGCCGGGCGTGCTGGATGTGTTGTTCAGCGAGTTGGGCGATGGGCATGGCGACAAACGTCTGGCGGCGCACATCAGTCAGTTGCAGACGGCGTTCAAGGACACCCGCGACATTCAATACCGCGCCCGTCAATTGACCGAGGCCATTGCGCTGGGGCTTCAGGCCAAGTTGTTGTTGGAGGCGGGGAATGCGGCGGTCAGTGATGCCTTTATCGCCAGCCGCCTCGGTTCGGCGGGCCGGGTTTATGGCGCGTTGCCGCGCGGGCTGGATGTTGAGGCGCTGGTCGCGCGTTCAACCCCACATTTGTAGGCGACCCAGATCCCCTGTGGGAGCGAGCTTGCTCGCGATAGCTGCCGCACAGTCAACATCTATGTCGCCTGTGACTCAGTCATCGCGAGCAAGCTCGCTCCCACAGGGGGCGGTGGTGATCAAGGCAGTTGCGATCAACACGCCACTGTTCCCGTCCGACGACGATGCAGGCAAGATGAAGGTCTGCAAGTCAGAACACAGGAAGCTGATCGTGACCGAAGCGTTTATTGTCGTTCAAACCGCCGAACAAGCCGTAGACCGGCTCGCCGCCCTGCATGAGCAGGCAACGTCTGCGTTGAGCCAGGCGCTCAAGCGTTACCTCAAGGATCGAGTCGAACCGGACGCCGAACAGCGTGCGATGTTTCGTTACCCCGAATTGCGCCTGACCTACCTCTGCCAGGGCGAAGTCCCACAGACCACCCGTGCCTACGCCAAGGTGCAATTGCCGGGCACCTACAGCGTTACCGTCACCCATCCGGCGGCGTTTCGTAAGTATTTGCTGGAACAACTGGTGCCGTTGATGCACGACTTCACCGTCACGGTGGAAGTCGGTGTGAGCAAGCAGAACATTCCGTATCCGTACGTGGTCGAGCAGGGCGATGAGCTCGCCGGTTCCGGCGTCACTGCTGCCACGCTGGCCCGGGTGTTCCCGAGTACCGACCTGTCCGCCGCCACCGATGGCATTGCCGATGGTTTGTACGACTGGGAAAACACCGATCCGCTGCCCCTGGCCCTGTTCGATGCGGCGCGGGTGGATTTCTCCCTGCGCCGACTGGTGCATTACACCGGTAGCGATTGGCGGCATGTGCAGCCGTGGATCCTGCTGACCAACTACCACCGCTATGTGGACCAGTTCATCGTCCATGGCCTGGAGCAGTTGCGCAGCGACCCGCGTTTCGTGCGTATGGTCTTGCCGGGCAACGTGATCATCGAGAAGAGCATGGATCACGGCGAAGCCTCGGCGATTGCCGCTGGCGTGGTCTGGCACCGTTACCAGATGCCGGCCTATCACCTGATCGCCACCGATGGCCACGGCGTGACCCTGGTGAACATCGGCGTCGGCCCGTCCAACGCCAAGAACATCACCGACCACTTGGCCGTGCTGCGTCCGCATTGCTGGCTGATGATCGGACACTGCGGCGGCTTGCGTCAGTCCCAGACCATTGGCGACTACGTGTTGGCCCACGCTTATATGCGCCGCGACGGGATTCTCGACCGGGTCGTGCCGCCGAACATTCCGATCCCGGCCCTGGCCGAAGTGCAGATGGCGTTGCAGCAAGCGGCGGCGAACATCACCGGCGAGAAGGGCGACGAGCTGAAAAAACGCCTGCGCACCGGCACCGTGCTGACCTACGACGACCGTAACTGGGAATTGCGCTGGGCTCAGGAGCGGCCGTTGATCAACCTGTCCCGCGCTGTAGCGGTGGACATGGAAAGCGGCACCATTGCCGCGCAAGGTTATCGCCTGCGGGTGCCGTACGGCACGTTGCTCTGCGTGTCGGACAAACCGTTGCACAGCGAAATCAAGCTGCCGGGTTCGGCCAACGCCTTCTATGAGCGCGCGGTCAGTCAGCACTTGAAGATCGGCATCGAGGCGGTGGATCTGTTGCGCACCGAACTCAACTCGTTGCACTCGCGCAAACTGCGCAGCTTTGACGAGCCGCCGTTCCGCTGATAGTTGTCATGGTCATTTGACGGTCAGGGCACTAGCATTAGCAGCCCTGACCGTTAGATGTTCCCTTTCCCATGTCTCGTCCTCCACGTCCCGTTTCCCGCCGCCCCGGCGCGAATAGCCCGCAAGCCGCCCCGCGCCGTGCCGCCAAAGCGCCACCGGCCGAGCCAAAGCTGATTCTGTTCAATAAACCGTTCGATGTGCTGACGCAATTCAGCGACGGAGAAGGGCGGGCGACGCTCAAGGATTACATCGAGATTCCCGGGATCTACCCGGCCGGGCGACTGGATCGCGACAGCGAAGGCTTGTTGCTGCTGACCAACGACGGCCAACTGCAGGCGCGAATCGCCGACCCGAAACACAAATTGGCCAAGACGTATTGGGTGCAAGTGGAAGGCGAGCCGAGCGCCGAGCAGTTGCAGCGCTTGCGCGATGGCGTCGAGTTGAACGACGGCATGACCTTGCCCGCCGAGGCGCGGCAGCTTGAGGAGCCGCAGCTGTGGCCGCGCAATCCGCCGGTACGCTTTCGCAAGAGCGTGCCGACTAGCTGGCTGGAACTGGTGATTCGCGAGGGTCGCAACCGTCAGGTGCGGCGCATGACCGCGGCGGTCGGTTTGCCGACCTTGCGCCTGGTGCGGGTCAGAATTGGCGACTGGACAATCGAAGGGCTCGATCAGGGCCAGTGGAAGGAAGTGCCCGCGCGGTTATGAATGGTTTTCGATGTACGCGATGACCACGCTTTTGATGATGAACGCGAAGATCCCCAGGCCCAGTACAAAAAACAGGATCATGGTGCCGAACTTGCCAGCCTTGGACTTCTTCGCCAGATCCCAGACGATGAAACCCATGAAAATGATCAGGATGCTGACCAGGCCAGTCATCATCCACTCTTCGAATACTGCAGGATCCATCGAACATCTCCAGCGCGGGCGAGGCTAAAAGGGCGGGGCGAGTATACGGCACGGTGAGTGGGGCGAGCATTGACCTGCGGCAGTGTGTCGCGGTTATTCGTCGCCTGTGCCGGCCCGCAGGAACCTGTAGGAGCTGGTACGAGCTGTCGAGTGAAACGAGGCTGCGATCTTTTGATCTTATTTTTAAAAATCAAAATCAAAAGATCGCAGCCTCGTTTCACTCGACAGCTCCTACAAATGGCATTCCTAGCTGCGCAGATGAGTGAGCGGCAACTCAGTGCTGTTCAACACCTGATTCAACACAAAACTCGACCGCACACTGGTGACACCCTCAATCCGCGTCAAATGCCCCAGCAGCAGTTTTTGATAGTGATCCATATCCGGCACCACCACCTTCAGTTGATAGTCCGCGTCCATCCCCGTCACCAGGCTGCATTCCAGCACCTGCGGCAAGGTACGGATCGCAGCCTCGAAGTTTTCGAAACGCTCGGGCGTATGACGGTCCATGCCGATCAACACGTAGGCCGTGAGGCTCAGGCCGAGCATCTTGCGGTCCAGCAAAGCCACTTGGCGTGAGATATAGCCGTCATCTTCCAGCTGTTTGACCCGGCGCGAGCAGGGCGAAGGCGACAGGCCGATGCGTTCGGCCAGTTCCTGGTTTGAGATGCGTGCGTCACGCTGCAATTCCGCCAAAATGCTCAAGTCGTATCGGTCGAGTTTGCTCATCAATCAGGCCTTTGTCATAACTATTGCGGCGGATTATCTATCCAGGGTTAAAAATTGCGCAAGTGATGTTTATTTGAGCAATCTTCGCAATCCTCTGCCGACGCCCCAGGCCTATTCTTATTACCAGAATCACTGCTCGGACAAACAGTCCACAGCGGCTCGCCCAATCAGGCCAGCCGCGGCCGCCACCCCCATCGGGGATGTGCCGGCCCCCGAGCTACACACTGTCCAGAAGACGGCGTGAGGTGAGCCGACGTCATAAGCGTCGAGCACGGACGAAGTTCTCAAAGGGAGGCCGACGGGTCTCCCTTTTTTAT
>NZ_JAAVVC010000004.1 GCF_018449725.1 Pseudomonas sp. dw_612
CACCGGCATCGAAGCTCCGGCCAACAACCCCAATGTAGCGGCTTGCGCCAACACCACGGCTGGCGCACTGTCCCCCAGCATGTAGGCAATTCGGTCCAATGGATACGAAGGATCCAGCGGCACATAACCCCCGCCCGCCTTCAGAATCGCCAGCAACCCGACGACCATGTCAGAAGAACGCTCAACACAAATCGCCACACGAGAATCCGGCCGCACACCCTGCCCGCGCAGGTAATGCGCCAACCGGTTAGCCTTTTGATTCAGCTCGCGATAGCTCAACTGTTCCAAGCCATGAATGACGGCAATCGCTTCCGGCGTGCGCTCTACCTGCGCCTCAAACAACCCATGAACCGTCTCGTCCAGCGGAAACGAAACCTCAGTCGCATTGAACTCCTGCACCACCTGCCGACGCTCATCCGCCGACAAAATATCCAGCTGATCCACTGCCAACCCCGGCGCAAACTCCAGCGCATCCACCAGGCTCGCCAGTGCGGTCTGCATATAAGCGCCAACCCGCCAGGCATCCACCGCCCCCGCCGTCTGCACGCTCAACAGGAAACCTTCGCCCTGGTCGTCCACCGACAACATGCACGGATAATTGGTGCGTTCCATCACGCCCAACACTTCAGTGCCGCCCCACAGTTCGACGCCATCGTTGTCCTGATGCGCACTGTGCCGATAGTTCAGCAGCGCGCTGAACAGCGGCAACGACGCCGGCACCCCGCTGCAACGCTGGGCCAGTGCCAGCGAGGCATGCTCATGGCCGAGCAACGCGGTCAGCCGCGCATGGGTGGCTTTCACGCCGCTGCGCACATCCTGCGCACCGACCTTCACCCGCAACGGCAACGTGTTGATGAACATCCCCAGCGCGCGGTCCGAGCCCACGCCACCCTGCATCCGTCCCAGCAACACCGTACCGAACACCACATCGTCGCGGCCGGATACGCGACCCAACACCCGGGCCCACGCCAAGTGATGCAGGCTCGCTGCACTCACCCCCAACAGCCGCGCCTGGGTGCGCAGACGCTGACTCAGCAGCGGATCGAGGTTCAGTTTCACTTCCTGAATGCCGCGACCGTCACCCTGCACTTCATGCAAGCCGAACGGTAGCGTCGGCTCATCGACATCGCCCAGCATGTCGCGGAAGAATCGTTCATGTTGCTCGCGGCTCACGCCCAGCAAGGCCTGGGCCACGTAGTTGCGATACGGCGTGGCGGCGCTCAGGTGTCCGGCTTCACCGTTTTGGCAAGCCAGCATCTCATCGTGCATCACATCCAGCGCGGTGTGGTCGAGGGCGATGTGGTGAAACAGCAGAATCGCCACCCAACGCTGGTTGCTCGCATCCCAGGCGCAGGCCAGGTGCATCAGCGGTGCGTTGCCCAGATCAAGACGCGTGTGTGCCGGATCGAAACGCTGGCCCAATTGCTTGGCGACGTCGCCCAACGCAGGATCGACGGCGATTTCTTCGACGCTCAGGTGTGCCTGACGCAACACCACTTGCAGCGGATCGTCCAGTCCTTCCCAGACCATCGCCGTGCGCAGGATGTCGTGGCGGTCGATCATCGCCTGCAAGGCCTGCACAAAGCCGTCGAGCTGGGCACGACTGGTCATGGCGAACGACGCTTGCAACAGGTACGGATCGCCCTGCTCGGCGGAAATATGGTGGTAAAGAATGCCCTCCTGCAGCGGCGCCAACGGGTAGATGTCCTGCACGTTGCCCACGCCGCCCGGGATTTTCGCTACGACTTGATCAATCGTTTCCTGGCTCAACGTCACCAACGTCAGCATCGCCGGGGTGATGTGCGCGGCATCAAGCGGGATGCCATTGGCCGGCACCACCACTTCGGTGCTGCCGCCGATCGCCGCCGCGAGTGCCGCCAGGGTCGGTTGACCGAACAGCACCCGCACATCGGCGCTCAATCCGGCCTGACGCATGCGTTCGATCAGTTTCACCGCCAGCAGCGAATGCCCGCCGAGTTCAAAGAAATGGTCGTGCCGCCCCACTTGCGCCACACCGAGCACTTCGGCCCACAGGCTGGCCAGGGTGGTTTCCAAATGGCCGATGGGGGCTTCGTATTCGCGGCTGGCAAACGCGTCGGCGTCAGGCGCCGGCAGTGCGCGGCGATCAAGCTTGCCGTTGGGTGACAGCGGCAGTTTTTTCAGCAGCACGTAGGCGGCCGGGACCATGTAGTCCGGTAACAGCGCCTGAAGGTGCGCGCGCAGGGAGTCGGCATCCGGCGCTGCATCCAGGGTTTGCGCGGTGAAATACGCCACCAGGCGCTTGTCGCCGGGGCTGTCCTCGCGGGCGAGCACCGCCGCCGACCTGACGCCGGGATGCTGGCCGAGCCGGGATTCAATCTCGCCCAATTCGACGCGGAAACCGCGAATCTTGATCTGATCGTCGTTACGGCCCAGGTAATCGATGCAGCCGTCGGCCTGATAACGACCGAGGTCGCCAGTCTTGTACAAACGCCCACCCGCAGTGAACGGGTCGCGAATAAAGCGCTCGGCGGTCATGTCCGGGCGATTCAGGTAACCCCGCGCGACGCAGGCGCCGCCAATGTGAATCTCGCCAGCGACGCCGACCGGGACCGGTTGCAGGTGTTCGTCCAGCAAATAGATTCGGGTATTGGCCACTGGATGCCCGATTGCCGGCAAGATTGGCCAGGTCGCCACATCATCCGCCAGCGTCAGCGCGGTGGTGACGTGGGATTCGGTCGGACCGTAATGGTTGTGCAGGCGGCAGCCCGGCAGACGCTCGAAGAACGCACGGATCTGTGGCGTGATGCGCAGTTGCTCGCCAGCGGTGATGACATCGCGCAAGGCACACGTCAGTGGCCCGGTCGCGCCGTCGCTGATCACGCTTTCAGCCAATGCTTGCAGCGCAACGCATGGCAGGTACAGGCGTTCGATCCGTTGCTGGCCGATATGCTGGAACAATGCGTGGAAATTCAGGCGCGTGTCGGCATGGATCAAGGACAGTTCGGCGCCCGCGCACAGCGTGCTGAAGACTTCCTGGAACGCCACGTCAAAACCCAGGGCGGCAAACTGCAAGGTGCGCGCCGGTTCCAATTGCGCGAGTTGCCACTGCATCAGGTTGACCAGCGGCGCGTGCGCCATGGCCACACCCTTGGGCTGGCCGGTCGAACCGGAGGTGTAGATCACATACGCCAAGTGCTGCGCGGTCAGTTCACGAACATCGGGATTGGCCAGCGGCTGACCGCTGATACCGGCGTCGAGCAACAGCACCGGCACGCTCACCGACGGGAAACGGTCTTGCAAGCGACGCTGGGTCAGCAGCACTTTCGGCGCGCTGTCATCCAGCATGTAAGCCAGACGCTCGGTGGGATACGCCGGGTCCAGCGGCACATAACCGGCGCCGGCCTTGAGGATACCGATCAACCCCGCAACCATTTCCAGGCTGCGGTCCACGCAAATCGCCACGCGGTCATCCGCGCCAATGCCCAGTTCGATCAAGCGATGGGCAATCTGGTTGGCGCGCTGATTGAGCTCGCCATAACTGAGGCGCTGGTCTTCATAGGTCACCGCGATTGCATCAGGCTGCTCGGCGGCATGCGCTTCAAACAACTGATGGATCAGCCCCGACGGATAGTCCGCGTCAAAGGCATTGAAGTCCTCAAGCACCTGCCGGCGTTCGATAGCCGGCAGGAATGCAAGGTGTTGCAGCGGTGTGTTCGTATCGTGATCCAGTGCATCGACCAACGCTTCAAGCACGGTATGCATATAGCCGCAAACCCGCTGGGCACCGATACCGGCGACAGCCTGCACCGTCAATCCGAACGATTGGCCCAAATCATCCACCGACAACGACAGCGGAAAGTTGGTCCGCTCTTCGCCGCCCAGCAGCGTCACGCCCGCCCAGCGCCGCGCATTGCCGGCATCCTGCGGAGCTTGCGCGCCCACGGCGGCATGCCGGTAGTTCATCAGTGCGCTGAACAGCGGCGCCGGTGCAGCAACGCCGCTGCAACGCTGGGCCAAAGACAACGGCGCATGTTCGTGGCCCATCAGTGCGGCCAGTCGAGCATGGGTGGTTTTCAGTGCCGCCAACACGCCTTGGTCGCCAGCATCGACGCGCAGCGGCAAGGTGTTGATGAACATGCCCAAGGCACGCTCGGCATCCTCGCCACTGTGCAAACGGCCCATCAGCACCGTGCCGAATACCACGTCCTGACGCCCCGCGAGGCGCCCGACCACCTGACCCCAGGCCAAGTGATGCAGGCTGGCGCTGCTGACGCCCAAACGCCGGGCCTGGGCGCGCAAACGCTGACCCAGTTCGGCATCCAGCGGCAGCGACGCCTCTTCCATCCCGCTGCCATCGCCTTGCACATCCTGCAAACCGAACGGCAGGGTTGGTTCGTCGACGTCCCCGAGCATCTCGCTGAAAAACGCTTCCTGTTGCGCCTGACTCGCCCCGAGCCGAACCTGCGCCACGTAATTGCGATAAGGCACCGACACCGGCAACTGTGCCGAGCGGCCCTCACTGAAGGCCTCAATTTCCTGGCCCAACAGTGCCAGCGACGTCGCATCGTCGATCAAATGATGGAACAGCAAAATCGCGACCCAGCTCGCGCCGGCCACATCTTCGGCGAAATGGAGGCGCATCAACGGCGCCTGGCGCAGATCGAAACGGGTGTGACGCGGGTCGAATTGCGTCTGCAATTGCTCGGCGATGTCGCCCTGAGTCGGGTCCAGCGTGACTTCGAAAGCGCCCAATCGGGCTTCTCGCCAGACCACTTGCACCGGTTCGTCCAGCCCTTCCCACACCACCGAAGTGCGCAGGATGTCGTGGCGCTCGATCACCGATTGCAGGGACTGTACGAACCTATCCAGTTGTGCGCGACTGCCCATGCGCAGCGTGGCTTGCAGCAGGTACGGATCGCCGATTTCAGTGGCCAAGTGGTGATAGAGGATGCCTACCTGCAACGACACCAGCCCGTAGATGTCCTGCACATTCGCCACACCGCCCGGCACGGTGGCGACGATGCGATCGATCTCGTCCTGGCGCAGCGTGGCCAGGGGCAGCATGTCTGGAGTGATGCGCGTGCAGTCCCGGGCGATGCCATTGGCCGGCACGACAATTCCGCTGCTCGCACCTGCGGCAGCGGCGAGGGTCGCCAGGGTTGGCTGGCCGAACAGCACGCGCACGTCGGCGCTGAGGTTGGCCTGACGCATGCGTTCGATCAGCTTGACCGCCAACAGCGAATGTCCGCCCAGTTCAAAGAAGCGGTCGTGGCGCCCGACCTGCTCGACTCCGAGCAAATCGACCCACAACGCGGCCAGGGTGATTTCAACCGCACCTTCCGGCGCTTCATAGTCGCGACTGGCATAGGCCGCAGAGTCCGGCGCCGGCAAGGCCTTGCGGTCGAGTTTGCCGTTGGCGGTCAGCGGGAATGAGGTCAGGGTCACAAAGGCGCTGGGCACCATGTATTCGGCCAATGAGCCGAGCAATTGGGTGCGCAGTTCGGTGGCGGACAGCGATGCGCCGTCCTGTGCGATGACATAGGCCACGAGGCGCTTGTCGCCCGGTTCGTCTTCACGGGCGATGACCACGGCTTCGCGCACCTGGTCGCAGGCCGCGAGTTTGGCTTCGATTTCACCCAGTTCGATACGGAAACCGCGAATCTTCACCTGATCGTCGTTGCGCCCCAGGTATTCAAGGTTGCCGTCCGCCAGCCAGCGACCTAGGTCACCGGTGCGATACATCCGCGCGTGAGGTGCGTCGGTGAAAGGGTCGGCGAGAAATCGCGTGGCGTTCAGCTCCGGACGGTTCAGGTAACCCCGCGCCACGCCGGCGCCACCGACATACAACTCACCCTCGACGCCGACCGGCACCGCTTGGCCATGGGCATCGAGCAGGTACAGACGCAAATCAGGAATGCGCTTGCCAATCGGGCTGATGCCGACCAGTTGCGCATCGGCGGCAGTCAACGGGCGATAGGTCACGTGTACCGTGGTTTCGGTGATGCCGTACATGTTGACCAATTGCGTTTTTGCGTTGGCTTCGCGGGCGTACCACGGTTTGAGAATCCCGGTTTCCAGCGCTTCGCCGCCAAAGATGACTTGGCGCAGGTTGTGGCTAAGGTCGCTTTCGCCTTGGGCCGCGATCAATTGTCGGAAGGCGCTCGGCGTCTGGTTCAGCACCGTGACACCGGCCTCGCACAGCAACGCATAACAATCCGCTGGCGAACGGCTGACCAGTTGCGGCACCACCAGCAAACGGCCGCCATGGGTCAGCGCGCCCCAGATTTCCCAGACCGAGAAGTCGAAGGCGAAGGAATGGAACAAGGCCCAGACGTCTTGCGGACCGAAGTTGAACCACGCGTCAGTCGCCGAAAACAACCGCGCGACGTTGCGATGTTCGACCATCACACCCTTGGGCAGACCGGTCGAACCGGAGGTATAGATCACATAAGCCAAATGGTGCGCCAGCGTGCTTACAACGGGATTATGCTGCAGATCCGACGCTTCGAGCTGATCGAGCAACAGCACCGGAGCATCCAGTGCAGGCAGCAATTCACGCAAGTTCGATTGAGTCAGCAACGCAACCGGCGCGCTGTCGTCGAGCATGAATGTCAGGCGTTCCAGCGGATAGGCCGGGTCCAGCGGCACATACCCCGCGCCGGATTTCAGGATCCCCAACAGGCCGACGATCATTTCCAGACCACGCTCAACGCAAATCGCCACGCGATCATCCGGGCAAACGCCCAGGTCCAGCAGTCGATGCGCGACCTGGTTGGCACGGGCATTCAATTCGCTGTAGGTCAGTCGCTGGTCTTCAAACACCACCGCCACCGCATCGGGTTGCGCGAGCACTTGGGCTTCGAACAGACCATGGATCGTGCGGTCCTGCTCATACGCCGTTTCAGTGGCGTTCCAGGTTTGCAGCGTCAGCGCTTCTTGCGGCGTCGGCAGCAGAAAACCATGAACTGGCAGGGTGTCATCGGCCAACCCCTGCTCAAGCACATGCATAAAGCGCTCAACCATCGCCTCGACATCGGTTTGCTTGAAATACGCCTCGTTGTAGGTGAAGTGCATCCACGCTGTTTCATCGTGGGGGCTGGTGCGGATGTGAATGGTCAGCGGCGTCTGTTCATGGTTGCTCGAGCTCTTCACCACACTGGCCGGCGCCTGGCCATACATGAATTGATGATCGACTTGCTCATAAGAGAACGCTAGGTCGTACAACTGGCCGCGGTCGTCGCGACGCAACCCCAGCGACCGATTCATATCGCTGAGCGGATAACGCTGGTGGCGATAATCCTGTTTAAGCGTGCGCGCGACCTCCCGCGCCAGTTCTGCGAACGACAGTTCATCGCTGAACTGCAAGCGCACGGCACTCACTTGGGTGAACAAGCCCAGGGTGTTGCGGAAATTCGCATTGGAACGGTTGAGGATCGGCAAACCGATCACCAACTCATCGCGCTCGGGCGTGCGGACGAAATAGACGTACAGCGCGGCCAACA
The DNA here is from genome assembly GCF_018449725.1 of Pseudomonas sp. dw_612. Classification (GTDB taxonomy): domain Bacteria; phylum Pseudomonadota; class Gammaproteobacteria; order Pseudomonadales; family Pseudomonadaceae; genus Aquipseudomonas. The sequence continues at coordinate 7,485 of NZ_JAAVVC010000004.1, forward strand.
GCACGTGGAAGCGCGAGACCTGAAGCGATTGCGCCAAGGCGTCGATGCGGTCGTTCAGCGAGTGCGGATAACGCTGGGTCACCACGCGGCTCGGCGCCCCGCGATCCGGGTACTGGTCGCGGTAACGGGCAACAAACAACGGCTCCGGCACGTCCCGGTATTTTTCCAGCCAATACGCCTGGTCACGGGCGAAACGCGGGGAGTCGCGATACCGCGCATCGTCGTGGATGAACTCCACATAGGACGGTGCCGACAGGTCAGGCTGCTGGTTATTCTCCAGTGCGCTGTACAACTCACCGACCGAATCGAACATCAGGCTGATGCCCCAGCCATCCTGGATCAGGTGGTGAACGTGGGCGACGAAGTAGAACGAGGTTTCACTGAGCTTGGCCAGGTGAAAACGGAACAGCTGTTGGCCATCCAGAGAAAAAGGAATCTCGATTTCTTGCTGCATCCAGACTTGCACCGCTGCCTCGGGATCGGCGTGATCAGAAAAGTCCCGCAGCTCAACCTGCTCAACCATGGCGGCGGCCAGCGCCTGCATTGGCGCGCCCTCTTCGCCTACGTTGGGCAGCAGCACGGTGCGCAGGGCATCGTGCTTCTGAATCAGCAACTCGATCGCCCGCTGGAAACGCTCGGGATCGATGCGGCCCTTGATCTGGATGTAGCCGCCGATGGTGTACAGCGGCGAATCGCCCTGGGTCATCTGGTCCAGCCAGATATCGCGCTGCGCGGCGGTCAGCGGGTACATTTCAGACAGATCGAGACGTTGATTCATGCTCCGCACTCCACTGCACCAACGGCTTCAACCAAGGAAAAACCTGTCGCGACAAAGTCGCCCAACGCACGAGCAGCGATAAATTTCATAAGTTCCTTCTCGAAGATTTGTCAGTGCCGCCCGGTACACAAAGCACCGGGCACGCTTGGAGTGGGTACGGAATCAGTGCGCCGAACCGGCCTGTGGTCAGGCGCGGCGGCGGTGTCGGGAGATGTGGCGCGGTCTACGCCAGGGAGCTCAGGTTCTGGTCGCGAACGGTGCAGTTGATATCGGAGACGATGTGCCCGTCGGCCAACTTGATGATGCGGTCGGCCAGTTGGAAATATTGGTCGTCGTGGGTGATGATCAACACCGTTTTGCCCCGCCGTTTGAGGTCCGGCAGCAACTCTTCATAGAAGAATTTCTTGAACGGCGGATCCTGGTCAGCGGCCCACTCATCGAGCACGTAGATCGGCCGGTCCTCCATGTAGGCGCAGACCAGGGCCAGGCGTTTTTGCTGGCCGTAAGACAGTTCCTTGGTGGTCGAATAACCGAGCCCGTCGATCTTGATTTTGTCGGCCAGGCCCAGGGTTTCCAGGTACTTCTGGGCCAGGGCAGGACTGCCCGCTTCCTCGTCCGGCCCGATCAGCCGGTTGAACAGGTGGAAGTCGGAGAACACTGCGGAGAACAGGTCGCGGAAATCGCTGCGGCTGTCATCGGTGATGGCGGTGCCGTCGAGCAAGACTTCGCCGCTTTGCGGGATATAGAGACCGCAGATCACTTTGGCCAGCGTGCTTTTGCCGCAGCCATTGCCGCCGACGATGTAGATCAACTCACCGGACTGGATGCTCAAATCGATAGGCCCCAGGCCAAAACCTGTCCCGGTCAGTTTGTCCTGGTAATGCATGCCCACTTCTTTGAGTTCGATGCTGTCCCAGTATTGCTTGTGTTCCAGCAACAGCGTGGCCGGTGCTTCCGCTTCAACCGGGTCCGGGTGTGGGTCGTTGATCGAGAAGCCGAACTCGGCCAGGCGCGTACAGGCGATACGCCCACCCGCCAGGACCGGCATCGCCCCCACCAACAGCGACAGCGGTCCCATGATGTACAGCACCGCGAGCACACTGGCGGTCATGACTTTCGGGTCGAGGGCGATGACCAATGGCGCGGCAAACAACAGGCAACCGATTAACAGCGACAGGGTGAACTGACCGACGTTATCGGCGGCGGTGTACCACAGGCGCTCGATGAAGTTGTAGCGTGCCACCCGAGTGGAAGACGCCTGGATCGCCGAGCGCGCAAACCAGCGACGACGGATGCCGTTGAGCTTCAGTTCCTTGAGGCCGAACACCAGGGCGTGGGTGTATTCGTTGAACGATGTGAATTCATCGCGGACCCGGCCGGAGTAACGGATGCCACCGAGGAAGAAGAACATGTACAGCAACACGCCGACGACCATCAGCGTCAGGGTCAAGGCGAACACCACCCACGACAGGTACGCCAGGTAAGCGATGCCGAAGATAAATACGGTCGCCTCGATCAACACCGTGGGCATGACCACCAGTGTGGTGTTCAGTTGCGGTATGTCATTGGTGAGCATGGTCAGCACATTCGGCGGGCCGCGGCGGTCGACTTCTTCCAGCGGCGTGGCGAGAATCTTGCGGCACAGCGCAATGCGCAACCGGGTCATGATGCGCATGCTGGCGTAGGCCGGAAACAGCGCGGCGCCATTACGGAAAATCAACGCCACCACGCTCAGGCCGACAAACCAGATCAGTGCATCGGTGCGCGAGCCTTCTTCATGAATGGCCTTGTTGATCACACTGACCACGGCGATGGATGCCACGCCGCTGATGATGCCGGTGATCAACGTGAAGAAGGTCAGCCAAGGATGACTGCGCCACAGCAGACGCATGACCGAGCCAGGTTTCGGCTTCTTATCCTTCTTTGGCTTCTTCTCTTTCTTCTCGCCTTTCATTGATCGCTATCCTCAAATGGGCTCACCGCAGGGCATCAAGTGTACGGAGCGTGAGCAAATCGGCTGTCCCGGATTGCCGGTACAAAACCGCAAATGCCTGGCACCCGGCCGCTGTTATTGTTCCTGCCAGACGTCGTTTCTGGCGGTCATCTCGCCCATGGCCACCACAATCAATCGCGGTTCTTCATAGGGGTCGCGGGCGTGGGCGGTGAGCATGTTGTCGAGCATCACCACATCGCCTTTCTGCCAATCGAAGCGCACTGCGCAGGACTCATACGCCTCGCCGAGCAACGCCATGACGTCGTCTTCAATCGGGGTGCCGTCGCCGTAACTGACCATGCGCGGCAAGCGATCCTCACCGAACATGTCGAGCAGGTCTTCGCGCATTTCCTCGCCCAGGCAGAACGGGTGATGCAGCTGCACCTGATTGAAGAACGCTGATTCGCCGGTGACCGGGTGCTTGATCACTGCCGGGCAGCGGGTGCGAATCTGCAAGGTATCGGCGTCGAGCCAGGCGCACTCGGTGCCTTGCTCGCGGCAACGGGCTTCGACCACCGCGGGGTCATCGACACCGAAGAAGTTCTGCCAGCTCGGCTCGACGCCTTTGGTGAACGTGCGGCTATAGGTCAGCGCCTTGCGCTCGAACGTCTCAACGATCTCGGCGGGCAGCAGACGAATCATTTGCCGGATATCCACCAGCGGCGTCGCGCCACCCACACGGGAAGGTTTTTCGCAGAAGAACCATTGCTTGCGTGGCCAGCTCTCGAGGTGCGAACTCTCGTTGTGGTACAGGATCATTTCCCGTTCGGGGTAAGGCGTCGAACGATAGACATTGCGCCCGCCCTCCTTCTTCGGCAGATCGCCGTAGCTGCCGTGCAGACCGGGTGACAGCGCCTCGGCAAACGCTTCGAAGGACGACACCGTGTCGAGCCCGAAGCCGCGAAACAGCACGGCACCATGCCGACACAACAAGGCCTCCACCGCCTCGCGCCGGGCCGAAGCCCACGCCGCAAAATCAAGGCCGGCAGTGACCGGCTCGATCACCACCGGCAGGCTGAGCCCGGGGCTCAACAAAGAAAGCCGGACGGATTCATCCAGTCCGTTGTCAGCCCAACCAACAGCCGCAGTTTCAAGATTCATGCACAACTCCCAAGCCATGTGGATCGATCGCGCAAGGATCAAAACATTGCGGGTGGGTCATGTCTGTAACCGCAAACAGGGACAGGCAGCCATACGCGGCTTTCTGTAGCAGCTGTCGAGCGCAGCGAGGCAGCTGCTACGGGGATTGGCAATCCCGCCCTCGTATCGCGCTTGTCCCCATTTCCCGCGACAGACATCCGCTTGAACACGGTGCTGAAATACGGCAGCTGCGAATCGCGGTCGGTCCCCGGATACCCATCCGACGGGACCGTCGTATGGCCTCGCACATCGAGGCCATCGCGATGCACCTTTCCCCATTCACTGGAGCGTTAGTCATGCCGATCACCAACACGGGCGGGGCGCTGAACTCCGCGTCATCGCCTCTCAAACCCGCAGCGTTGCTGCATGAGTTGTTCAGTGCCAAGGCCCGCGAATTTCCCGAGCGAACGGCCCTGTCCGACGAAACCCGGGCCTTGAGCTATGCCGATCTGGATAGCGTTTCATCGAAACTGGCGGCGCGCCTGCGTCATGAAGGGGTGACTGACGGCATGCTCGTGGGCCTGTGCCTGGAGCGCAGTGTCGACCTGGTGATCAGCCTGCTCGGCATCCTGAAAGCCGGCGCAGCCTATGTGCCGGTTGACCCGCTGTACCCGGCCAAACGCCTCGAACATATCGTGCGCGACAGCGGCATCAGCCTGATGCTTTCCTCCAAGGAGGTCGCCAGCGTTCCGGCGAGTCCGACGCTGCGTGTGCTGCACCTTGATGAGTTGTTGTCCGCCCCCGAGGCAGCCACAACCGCGCCAACACTCAACGCGGCGACGGCCCCGGCCTATGTGATTTACACCTCTGGCTCGACCGGCGAACCCAAAGGCGTGCTGGTCGCCCATGGCAACGTCAGCCGTCTGCTTGAGAGCACGCAACGCGCGTACGGCTTCGCACAGACCGACGTCTGGTCGATGTTCCATTCCATCGGTTTCGATTTTTCCGTGTGGGAAATCTGGGGCGCGCTGGCCCATGGCGGCCAGGTTGCCGTGGTGCCTTACGACGTGTCGCGCTCGCCGGAATCGTTCCGCAAGTGGCTGGTACGCAACGGCGTGACCGTGCTCAGCCAGACCCCGTCGGCCTTCCGTGGCCTCGACGAAATCGATCGACAAGCCAAGGATCGCCTGGCCCTGCGCTACGTGGTGTTCGGCGGCGAAGCCTTGCCGGCGACTGTCCTGCGTCCCTGGGTCGAGCGTCATGGTGACGAAACGCCCGCGCTGATCAACATGTACGGCATCACCGAAGCCACGGTCCACACCACCTACAAACGGGTGCGTGGCCAGGACCTGGAAAGCTCGGCGATGGTCTCGATCGGCCAACCGCTGGATGGCTGGACGCTCAACCTGCTCGATGTGAATCAAGTGCCCGTGGCCCCAGGCGCGACCGGTGAGCTGTACATCGAAGGTGTCGGCGTTGCTCAAGGCTATCTGAACCGGATCGCGCTGAGTGCCGAACGCTTCGTCACCCTGCCCGGCCACACCAGCCCGGCCTATCGCACCGGCGATCTGCTGACGCAAGGCACCGACGGCGAATATCGCTATGTCGGGCGTTGCGACGAACAACTGAAAATCCGTGGTTTCCGCATCGAGCCGGGCGAAGTCGAAGCCTGCCTGCAAACCAGCACCGCCCTGTCCGCTTGTCACGTCGGCGCCCACGATTATGGCGACGGTGACTGGCGCCTGATCGCTTACGTAGTGCCCACTGACGGCCCAAGTGCCTGGACCGAACACTCCCGTGCGCAACTCGCAGCGCTAGCCTCGGACAACCTGCCCGACTACATGCGCCCTTCCGCCTACATCGTGCTCCCGGCCTTGCCGATGACCGCCCACGGCAAGATCGACAAGGCGCAGCTGCCGACGCCGTCGACCGAGAGCGCCGCCCCGCTGGAAGCGGGACTGTCCGAGCAAGAACAATTCGTCCTGCGCGTGTGGTCCGACGACATCGGCTTGAAGGGCATCGGCCTCAACGATGACTTCTTCGATTTCGGCGGCACCTCCCTGGCCCTGATTCGCTCCCTGAGCAAGCTCAAGGCGCACTACCAGATCAACCTGGATCCGGGTGTTCTGGCCGACGGCGCGACCGCCAAGGTCCTCGCTGGCTGCATTACTTCGCTTGTTCAAGCCCATAACCAAAAGGAAGAAGCAAATGTCTGAAGTCGCGGTTCGAAAATTCAATCTGACGAAGGAAGAACGAGAGTCGTTCGAAAAGAATGGCTTCATCGGCCCCTTCACGGCCTACACCCCGGAAGAAATGAAAGAAACCTGGAAGCGTACCCGTTTGCGCCTGCTCGACCGCAGTGCCGCGGCCTATCAGGATCTGGATGCGATCTCCGGCGCCACCAACATTGCCAACTATGATCGCCACCTGGATGACGATTTCCTCGCCGACCATATCTGCCGCGCTGAAATCACTGACCGTATTCAAAGTATCCTCGGCCCGGAAGTGCTGTGCTGGCGCACCGAGTTTTTCCCGAAATACCCGGGCGATGAAGGCACCGATTGGCACCAGGCCGACACCTTCGCCAACGCCTCGGGCAAACCACAGATCATCTGGCCGGAGAATGAAGAATTCGGCGGCACCATCACCGTGTGGACCGCGTTCACCGACGCCAACATTGCCAACGGCTGCCTGCAATTTATTCCGGGCACGCAGAACAGCATGAATTACGACGAAACCAAGCGCATGAGTTACGACCCCGAAAACGCCACCGGGGTGGTGAAGGACGGGGTTCGTCGGGGTTTCTTTGGTTACGACTACCGCCAGTTGCAGATCGACGAAAACTGGAAGCCTGATGAAGCGGCCGCCGTGCCGATGCAGATGAAGGCCGGGCAATTCATCATTTTCTGGTCGACCCTGATGCATGCCTCCTACCCGCACAGCGGCGAATCCCAGGACATGCGCATGGGTTTTGCTTCGCGCTACGTGCCTTCGTTCGTGAAAATCTACCCCGACTCCGACCACATCGAAGAGTACGGCGGCAAGATCAGCCTGGAGAAATACGGCGCGGTCCAGGTGCTGGGCGATACAACCCCGGACTACAACCGCTTGATCACCGAGACCACCCGAGGCAAGAAATTCGGTTCGGAATAATTCCGCCCCGAGCAATATTGCCTAACAGGAGCACCCTTTCCATGTCACTTCCCACCGACGCCGCAACGCGCCTGTGCGAGACAGTCAGGATGCTCCGGCATCTTGCTGCCAACCTGCCGGAACCGGTTCGCCTGTGCTTCTTCGCTGCGGAGGACGACAGCACGCCTGTCGTCACCTCCCCGGCGGTGGTTGCTACAGAGCACGCCGTGACTCGCGCATTGGCACACGTTGGCGTCAGCGCCGTGCAGTATTTGCACGGCGCTTCGACGCAACTGTCTTCGTTCGAGCTGTTTATCAGCAAAAAAATCTCCCAGGCACTCGACTTTCGCTCCGACGATTTTGACGCGCCGGAGCCGTTCGAGGCGCTGCTTGGGCACTTCGAGTTCAGTGGTGAGGTGCCGGGCATTGAAACCTCGCGCCTGATCACCCGGGACAGCGTTTCGCTGGCGGTCTATGCCAGTTCCAACAGGCGACGGCCCCCCATCGTCCTCGCCCTGCCCTGCGGTATGCCGTTTGATTTGTGCCGCGACTGGTTCGACGCGCTCAGTGAGCGTTACTTTGTCGTGACTTGGGAAACCCGTGGGCTGTTTGGCGATTGCCCGGACTTCGACCAGATTAAAGTCGATATGCGCTCCCAGGTCGCCGATCTGCTTGCGGTGATGGATCATTTCGACCTGCCAAGCGCTCATCTGATGGGGATCTGCGGCGGTGCAGCGATTGTGCTGTGCGCTGCGGCCGATCATGCCGAGCGTGCACAATCGCTGAGCCTGTGGCACGGCGACTACAACCTGGGCGATGACAGCCTGCGCACGCCGCACCAGCAAAATTTCGAATGGCTGATGGAAACCGCCGCGCAGGACCGGGCTGAGGCTGGCGATCTTCAAGCGATGTTCGTTGACCAGAAAACCCTGGCCACCACACCCGAGCCCATCGCCCACACGGTGCTGTTCCCCTACGTCAACCCGGAGCTGTTCTACCGTTACGCCCTGCTCAACGACGCACTGAACAAAACCGAGCTGCTCCCCATCCTGCCCCGGATCACAGTTCCGACGCTGGTGGTGGCTGGGGACAGTGACAGCACCACGCATATAGGTGGCTCGCGGTTGATTGCGCAGTCCGTCGAGGGTGCGACATTGCATGTCGAGAAGGATGGCAGCCATCTGGCGTTCTTCGAGCGCGCGGCAGAGTCGAAGAAAACGGCGTTTCGGTTCATTGATTCAACACTGGAATTGGCTGAGGTCTAGAGCGTAGATCCCCCTGACACACCACCAACCCCTTGTGGGAGCGGGCTTGCTCGCGAAAGCGGCGTAACAGTCGACATCAACGTTGCCTGACACACCGTATTCGCGAGCAAGCCCGCTCCCACATTTGTTTGAGGTTGTTCACGGGATATGTACTCGGCACAGATCCCTGTGGGAGCGAGCTTGCTCGCGATGGCGGCGCACCAGTCACTAAACATGTCGACTGATACGCCCTCATCGCGAGCAAGCTCGCTCCCACATTTTGTTGGGTGTCGTTCGCGAGAGGTGTGTATTTAAACCACCTCGGCCGGGGTCAATGCGGTGGTTTCTTCATCCCGTACCAACCGGTCCAGTCGGCGCATGGGCCGGTAGATCAGCGTGCCCAGGCACAGCAGAACACTCACCGCACCGGCCACCACAAACAGCAACGCCACGCCCCGGCCCTTGCCTACACCCAGCCAGCCACCGATGGACTCGGCAAACCGGCCACCCGGTTCAAGCGCCGGTTGGAACCAGTGATCGACAATCAAGCCACCTCCAAAGATCGCAATGCTGGTGGCGGCAATGATCAACATGCTGATCAACGCAAACACACTGGCCCGGGACCCGGTGGGAATCTTGCGCATCCACAACGCACTGACGCCGCCATCCGCCACACTGGCCGCCGCAATGGCGACAAACACCACCGCGCAGTAGGCCGTCGTATCCGACACCAGGCCAATGCTGACCACACACAGCGATAACACCAGGTCGGCACAGGCAATCAACACCATCAAGCGTCCGGGGTTGCCCACAAAAATCAGCAGCCCGGCGCCAGACAACCCACCCAACGCCGCCCAGGTGTACACCACGCCCAAGGTCTGGCTGGTGTGCATCGACAGCAGCAACGGCGTGATCATCAGCGTCACCATCGACAGCAACGCATTGCGCAGCATCGTGTAGACCAGCAACCCCGCCATCAATCGTTCGCTTTTAAAGAAGCCCAACGCGTCGGTGACATTGCGCAGCGCGCCACGCATGACCGAGCCTGCACTCGTCCCGCCACCGCCCGGTACCGGCGTGCGGGCATGGGAAAACGCCTTGATCACCAACAAAGTGCCCGAGCAGAAGGTGATCAGGTCAATCGCGACAATCGTCACCAGCCCGGCCTGGGCCATGAGGATCCCGGCCAATAGCGGCCCCACCAGCGCCGAGGCATTCTTGCTGATGCCCATCAGCCCTGAGGCGCGGGTGAATTTGTCGGGTTTGACGATCGAATTGACCGCCGCCTGATAAGCCGGCTGGCGGAACGAACTGACGATCGACGCCAGCGCGTTGAACACATACAAGTGCAACGGCTCCAGGCGATCAGTCCAGAGCAGCGCCATGACCACAAACAACATCGCCGCGAGCAGGACGTCGCTACAGACAATGATGACTTTATGGCTGACCCGATCCGCCAAACCTCCGGCCAACGGCAGGAAGATGATCGCCGGCAACGTCGCCGCCAACACCACATTGGCAAACGCCACGGCCGACCCGGTGTGGTTGTAGACCCACACGCCCAGGGCGAACTCCATCAGCGCCGTGCCGATCACCGCGAGGGATTCGCCCATCCACAGGAAATAGAAACCGCGCCCAAGGGAAAAGTCTGGTCGAGCCGACTTGAAGATCATCGTTTGACGAGGCGCGCAACGCCATTCAGCAATCGATACGCCAGGGAATACACCACTGCGCCGAGCACCAACGGTGCCGCCGGTGTGAACAAATAGGTGCGCGCGACTTTACGGGCGATGGGATAACGCAGGTCACCATTGATGTGCAGCGGCGTGCCGAAGGTCGCGGCGACGGTGATGCCGAACTCTTCGCCAATCGACTCCACCGCATGCCACCACAGCGCCGGGATATACAGCGCATCGCCCGGTTCGACCACGGCGCGGGTCGGGCGCAAGGCGCGGGTGCCGGGGAAACGCTCGGTATCGATATTGAACAGGTAACCCTCGTTCTCGATCACCGGGCGCAAGCCTTCCCAGCTCGCATCGTCCGGTGGCAGCAAGAGGATTTCCTTGGAGCCGATCACCTGGGTCATGAAGGTTTCGTCGGTGGCATGGAAGTGCCAATCGGTATAGGAATCTCGATACAGGAAGCCGCGATAGGACGGGTAACGCCGGGCCTTGCTCAGCACCGGCATGAACGGCATGCCCGCGACGTCGTCCTTCATTTTCTCGAACGCGGCGCCCTCGGTGAAACCGCAGCTGTCGGCCACCAACGGGCCATCGCCGACCTTCAACTCGTCGAGAAAATCATGGAACAGAATGTCCCGGTGACGCGCATCAGCCTGCTCGGTCAACGTGGCTTTGACCTGGGGCCCGGACCAGCCGATCACCTCCGACACCATCGCCGAACGCACCACCACCGGGCTATTGGGCGAGTTCGCCCGCAAGTATTCGCTGTCGGTCCATTTGGTGAACGCCGGCCAATGCCGCACCGCGTTTTTGATCAGACAGGGCCGGTTCTTCGTCACATAGATGCGCATGAAATCGGCTTTGGAGATTTCCAGCGCATCAATCACTTCAACCGCCGCGGCTTCAGCGTAATTGGGGAACCGGGTCAGGCTCCAGGGCTTGACCGCGGGACGGTCCGTTTCGGCTGTCATGTTCATTTCAAAGGCTCTCGCAAGTACACCCAAGGGATGGCGTTCGGTCTCTGGGAAAGCATCGATTTGTCTCGAGACAGTCGAGAGCCGGACACGGGCTGACTGAAGATTTGCTCGGGCTTTTATAGCAGCCCCCTCCCCAGATCCAAAGCGCCGCGCGGGCGCGTCGGCGCGCTTGTCCCTGCTTCCCATGACAGACAGTCGGCCGTGGATGTTCTAATTTTTTCCGACCCTGTGGAGAGACCGTCAAGGCGCTCGAACGAGCCGTCCGCGCTGCGAAAACCGCCCTCTCCACGACCTACGTTTCGTCACGTCGATGCTCAGTCCAGCCCCTCAGGTATTTCTGCCCATCGAACGGAGACGAGCCTTAATTGACTTAGAAACAGGTGTTTCCGATATGGCTTCGTCTACCGATATGGCGCTTGAACACGACCTCCAGAACGACCTCCTCACCCAGAATCAGGCCCACGCACTGGCCTCCGTGCAGCAAGGCATCTGGCTCGATCAGATGGCCCACCCGGAGCTGCCCTACTACAACATCGGCATGGTGCTGGAGATCAAGGGCCGGATTGATGTCGGTCTGCTGGAAAAAGCCATCGAGCTGATCGCCAATCGCCACGACGCCCTGCGCCTGAGCTTCAGCCACGAAGGAGGCGTCGCGCGCCAGACCGTGTTGCCGAGCATTGAAGTGAAACTCAACGTCGTCGACTTCTCCGAGGAAGACACCGCCGCCGGGTTGGCCATGGCCTACGTGCGTGAAGCCTTCCGCAAGCCCTTCGGAAAATTGACCGGCAAGCTGTGGGAAGGACGCCTGGTGCGCTGCGGACCCGAACACTTCTACTGGCTCAACCGCTATCACCACATGGTGGCCGATGGCGCGAGTATGTCGTTGATCGGTCACGCAGTCAGTGATGCTTACAACGGCTTGCTCGCCGGTGACGACAACCCGCCCGAAGGCCATTCCTACATTTCCTTCCTGGCCGAAGACCGCAGCTACATCGAATCGACCCGCTTCGAACGCGACCGGGCGTTCTGGCACGAGAAGTTCGCCCAGTTGCCACCGGCCCTGTTGCAGCAACGGGTGGCCGTGGCCGGCAGTGGCATCGCCCCGAGTGCGCAAGCGCAAGCGATGATTCCCCGCGCACTGTTCAACGCCCTGGCGCAGTTCGCCAACGGCCACGGCATGTCCCTCGCCCACGTGTTGATGGCGGTGCTCGCGACTTACTTATGCCGCACTGAAGGCGTCGACGAAATCGTGATCGGTATGCCGGTGCACAACCGTACCACCGCCCGGCAGAAAGCCACGGTCGGGATGTTTTCGTCCCTGAGCCCGATCCTGCTGGAAGTGGATACGCAAGCCTCGCTGCTGGACCTGATGCAGGTCGTGGCCACGCAATTGCGTAAATGCTACCGCCACCAGCGTTTCCCGATTGCCGAGCTGAACCGCTCGCTGAAGCTGGCCCAGCAAGGGCGTCGCCAACTGTTCGATGTTTCGCTGTCCTTCGAAAGCCTCGACGGTGACACTGATTTCGGCGGCCTGCGTGCAGAAGTGTTCACCCTGGACAACGGTTACGAGCGCACGCCGCTGGCGATTTTCGTGCGTGACTATCACCCGAACGAAGACGTGTACCTGGACTTCAACTTCAATACCGCGTTCTTCACCCTCGACGAAGTGCAGCAGTTGCAACAGCGCATTCTGTCGATGCTGGGAACGGTGATCGAACAACACACGCTGCCGGTCGGGAACTTCCCGATCATGCCGGTGGCGGAACGACAAAAGCTGCTCGGCGAGTTCAACGCCACCGAGCGCGACTATCCGCAAGACGTGCTGATCCATGAACTGTTCGAGCAGCAAGCCGCGCGCCGCCCAGAGGCCATTGCCCTCAGCGATGACAGCGGTCAGGTGCTGAGCTATGCCGAACTCAATCGCCGGGCCAACCAACTCGCCCACCAGTTGATCGAACTCGGCGTCGGCCCGGATGCGCGGGTTGCCGTGTGCCTGCGCCGCAGCCCGGAGATGGTGATTGCGCTGTTGGCGATCCTCAAGGCTGGCGGCGCCTACGTGCCCATCGACCCGGACCTGCCAATCGCCCGCCGCGAATACATGCTCAACGACGCCGCGCCCGTGGCCGTGTTGAGCAGCGCAGCATTGTCGGAAAGCCTGCCGGCACTGAGCGTGCCGGTGTTGGCGCTGGATCGCGAGTCCAATGACTTCGCCGATACCAACCCGCAAGTGTTGGGCCTCAACGCTACGCACCTGGCCTACGTGCTCTACACCTCGGGCTCGACCGGGATGCCGAAAGGCGTGATGAACGAACATCGCGGGGTGGTCAACCGCTTGCTCTGGGCGCGGGATGAATACCGCGTCGATGAAACCGACCGCGTCCTGCAAAAGACCCCGTTCGGCTTCGACGTGTCCGTCTGGGAGTTCTTCCTGCCGTTGCTGGCCGGTGCCCAATTGGTGATGGCGCGTCCGGGCGGCCATCAGGAGCCGGATTACCTCGCGAAAGTGATTCGCAGCGCCAGCATCACCCTGCTCCACTTCGTGCCGTCGATGCTTGAGCTGTTCCTGGAAGACCGCGACAGCCAGGGCTTCCCGGGTCTGCGTCGGGTGCTGTGCAGCGGCGAGGCCCTGCCCCGCAGTTTGCAAAAGCGCTTCGAACAGCAACTGCCTGAGGTCGAACTGCATAACCTTTACGGACCGACCGAAGCGGCCATCGACGTCACCGCATGGCACTGCCGGCCGACCGATCGCGGCGACAGCGTGCCGATTGGCCGTCCGATCGCCAACATCCAGATCCACATCCTCGACAGCTTTGGCCAGCCAACGCCGCTGGGCGTTGCCGGGGAAATCAATATCGGTGGCGTCGGCGTGGCCCGGGGTTACCTGAACCTGCCCGAGTTGAGCGCCGAGCGCTTTGTGGCCGATCCGTTTTCCACAAATCCTGAAGCACGTCTGTACAAGACCGGTGACCTGGGTCGCTGGTTGGCTGATGGTTCGATTGAGTACATGGGCCGCAATGACTTCCAGGTGAAGATTCGCGGTTTCCGCATTGAGTTGGGTGAGATCGAAGCCAAGCTGGCCAACCATCCCGACGTGAAGGAAGCCGTGGTCCTGGCGCGGGAAGATGCGTCGGGCGAGAAACGTCTGGTGGCGTACTACACGACCACCGATGAGGCGCTGGAGACTGAAACCCTGCGTTCGCACCTGCAAGCGCAGTTGCCGGAGTACATGGTGCCGGCGGCTTATGTGCGCCTCGACGGGTTGCCGCTGACGTCCAACGGCAAACTTGATCGCAAGGCGTTGCCGGCACCGGATCTGGCGTCGCTGATCACCCGCACCTATGCCGCCCCGGTGGGTGAAGTTGAAATTGCGCTGGCGCAGATTTGGCAAGACCTGCTCGGCTTGCCGCAGGTTGGGCGTCAGGATCAGTTCTTCGAACTCGGCGGCCATTCGCTGCTGGCGATTCAGTTGATTTCTCAAGTGCGTTTGCAACTGGGCGTGGAACTGGGTCTGGCTGACTTGTTTGCCCAGCCTGAGCTGGCCGCATTGGCGCAGGCTGTGGCCGAAGCCAGCCGCAGCACGTTGCCGGAGATCGTTACGGTTTCCCGCGAGGAAGACTTGCCGCTCTCCTTCGCCCAGCAGCGCCTGTGGTTTCTGGCGCAGATGGAGGGTGGCAGCGCGGCGTATCACATGCCGGCCGGTCTGCGTCTGCGCGGGACTTTGGATACTGATGCCCTGCAACGGGCGCTGGACCGCATCGTCTTCCGTCACGAAGCGCTGCGCACGACCTTCGTTCAGGCCCAGGGCGAGGACGCTTTCCAGCGCATCGCCCCGGCGGAGTGTGGGTTTGCCTTGCGCCAATACGATTTGCGCGGTCAGGCCGATGCCGAAGCGCAATTGCAGGTGTTGGCGGCTGAGGAAGAAGCCGAGCTGTTTGATCTAGAACACGGCCCGCTGATTCGTGGCCGACTGATTCGCCTGAATACCCAGGACCATGTGTTGTTGGTGACCATGCACCACATCGTCTCGGATGGTTGGTCGATAGGCGTGCTGACCAACGAACTGGCGGCGCTGTATGAAGCGTTCCGCCACGGTCTGGACGATCCGCTGCCTGCACTGACCGTGCAATACGCCGATTACGCCGTGTGGCAACGCCGCTGGTTGAGTGGCGAGGTGCTGCAAACCCAGAATAATTACTGGCAGCAGGCTTTAACAGACGCACCGGCCTTGCTGATGCTGCCGACTGACCGACCACGCCCGGTACAACAGGACTACGCGGGGGCTGCACTGTCGGTGGCGTTCGACGCCAGCCTGACCGCAGACCTGAAAAACCTCAGCCAACGCCACGGCACCACGCTGTACATGACGTTGATGGCGGGTTGGGCGGCGTTGTTAAGCCGTCTCTCGGGGCAGGACGAAGTGGTGATCGGTTCGCCCGTCGCCAACCGCCTGCGCGCCGAAGTCGAAGGCTTGATCGGTTTCTTCGTCAACACCTTGGCGGTGCGGGTCGATGTGTCCGGTGCGCCGAATGTTGAAAACCTGTTGGCGCGGGTCAAGGCCCAAACCCTCGGCGCCCAGGCCCATCAGGACCTGCCGTTCGAACAAGTGGTGGAAGCGCTGAACCCGGTGCGCAGCCTGGCCCACAGCCCGCTGTTCCAGGCCATGTTGTCGTGGCAGACCGCAAACGGCGCCGATCTGGTGCTCGGTGAGCTGAAACTCGAAACCCTGGGCATGACCAACCGTGTGGCCAAGTTCGACCTGTCGTTGGAACTCGGTGAGGTCGGCGGGCAACTGCTCGGCACGCTGGAGTACGCCACGGCGTTGTTCGATGAGCGCACGGTGCAGCGTTATCTGGGTTATTTCGAACGCGTATTGCGTGGCATGGTGGCGGACGATCAGGCGCTGGTCGATCAGATCGAGTTGCTCGATGCCGGCGAACGCCAGCGTTTACTGGTTGACCTCAATGCCACCCGCGCTCCGTATCCACGCGACAAAACCATTCACCAGTTGTTTGAAGCCCAGGCCGAAGCGCAACCGGATGCCATTGCGGTGGTGTTTGACGGCGAGCAACTGAGCTACGCCGAACTCAATCGCCAGGCTAACCAGATGGCGCATCACCTGATCGGGCTGGGGATTCGTCCGGATGATCGGGTGGCGATTTGCGTCGAACGCGGCGCGGAAATGCTGGTCGGTTTGTTGGCGATTCTCAAGTCCGGTGCTGGTTATGTGCCGTTGGATCCGGCTTACCCCGCAGAACGTTTGGCCTACATGCTCAGCGACAGCACCCCGGCGGTATTGCTGACCCAACGGGCGTTGCAGGATCGCTTGCCGAGCCTAGACATTCCGCTGGTCCTGCTCGATAAAGCCGAACGCATCGCCGACGGTTATGACGACAACCCGGTGATCTTGTCATTGGGCGTGCGCCACCTGGCCTACGTGATCTACACCTCGGGCTCCACCGGCACGCCAAAAGGCGTGATGATCGAACACCGTGGGCTGGTCAACTACACGATTGACGCGATTCGTTTGTTTGGCCTGACCAGCGCCGACACCGTCCTGCAACAAAACACCCTGAACTTCGATTTGTCGGTGGAAGAAATCTTCCCGGCACTGATCGCTGGTGCGACCCTCGCGCCAAGCCGCAATATCTTCGGTACCTCTCAAGAGGATGTCCGCCCAACCTTCCTGCACCTGACTGCTGCCCACTGGCACACCCTCGCCGCCGAGTGGCACTACAACCCGACACTGGCCCAGGAACAGTTGCGCGATGTGCGCCTGATCAACGTCACCGGCGATGCGCTCTCCACACAAAAACTGCAGATGTGGGAACAGATTCGTCCGGCGCACACCCAACTGGTCAACACCTACGGCCCGACCGAAGCCACCGTATCCTGCACCGCGAGCTACGTGACCTTCGAAGCGCTGAACAGCAACGCCAGCATCGGCACGCCGATGGCCAACACCCGCATTTACCTGCTCGACGCGCACCTTCAACCAGTACCGTTTGGCGTCACCGGAGAAATCTACATCGGCGGCGACGGCGTGGCGCGCGGTTACCTGAACCTGGACAAAATCACCGCCGAACGCTTCCTGCCTGACCCCTTCAGCAACCTCGCCAGCGCCCGTCTCTACAAAACCGGCGACCTGGCGCGCTACCGCCCCGACGGCGGTCTCGAATACCAGGGCCGCAACGATTTCCAGGTCAAGGTCCGGGGCTTCCGTATCGAACTGGGTGAAATTGAAGCGCGATTAGGCGAGTGCACCGGCGTGAAGGAAGCCGCCGTCATCGTTCGCGAAGACGCGCCGGGCGATAAGCGTCTGGTGGCCTACGTCGTGCCACACACCGGCGTCACGCTGACCGCCGCCAACCTGCGCACGCAACTCGCACCGCTGCTGGCCGAGTACATGCTGCCGAGCGCTTTCGTCAGCCTCGAAGCACTGCCGTTGACCCCGAACCGCAAGCTCGACCGCCGCGCCCTGCCAGCGCCCGACGCTGCAGCCTTCGCCAACCGCACCCATGAAGCCGCGAAAGGCTCGACCGAAATCGCCCTCGCCCAGATCTGGCAAAGTCTGCTCAAGGTCGAGGAGGTCGGTCGTCACGATCACTTCTTCGAACTCGGCGGTCACTCGCTGTTGGCCGTGAGCCTGATCGAACGCCTGCGCCAGCAAAACCTAGCCGCCGACGTGCGCACCGTGTTCACTTCGCCAACCCTGCACGACATGGCCCAGGCCATTGACCGAAACACCCGCGACCTGTTCCAGGCCCCGGCCAATCGCATCCCGGCTGATTGCAGCGCACTGACCCCGGACCTGCTGCCACTGGTCGAACTCGAACAGGCGCACATCGACCGCATCGTCGCCAACACCCCCGGCGGCGCCGCGAATATCCAGGACATCTACCCGCTGGTGCCGTTGCAGCAAGGCATCCTGTTTCATCACTTGCTCGGCCATGAGGGCGACGCCTATCTGGTGCGCTCGCTGATCGAGTTTGATGATCGCAGCCGTCTCGACGCATTCGTCGCGGCGCTGCAACAGGTCATCGACCGTCACGACATCCTGCGCACCGCCGTGCAATGGACCGGCCTGCCGCACGCCGTGCAAATCGTCCAGCGCCACGCGGTGCTGCCGGTGCACAGCGTCACCCTCAATGATCAGGAAGACGCGCTGACCCAGCTCGAAAACATCAGCGACCCGCGTCACTTGCGTCTGGATCTGACCAAAGCGCCGTTGCTATGCGCCCACATCGCCAAAGATCCGCAGTCATCTCGCTGGCTGCTGTCACTGCTCGACCACCACATGGTCAGCGACCACGTCACGCTGGGGATTCTCCTTGAAGAAGTCCAGGCGATCCTGAACGGCGACAGCGCCAGCCTGCCGACACCGCTGCCTTACCGTGACTTCGTGGCGCAAACCCTCGCGAGTCCGCCACAAGCCCATGAGGCCTATTTCCGCCGACGCCTGGCCGATATCGACGAACCCACCGCGCCGTTCGATTTGCTGGATATCCAGGGCGACGGCAGCGACGTTTCAATGGTCAACGTACGCCTCGACACGACACTGGCGCGCAATATCCGCGTTGCCGCGCGCAAACGTGGCGTGACCCCGGCCGTGCTGTTTCACATTGCCTGGGCGTTGGTGCTTGCCCGCTGCACCGGGCGTAACGACGTGGTATTCGGCACCGTGGTTTCGGGCCGTTTGCAAGGTTCGGCGGGGGCAGAACGGGCACTCGGCGTGTTTATCAATACCCTGCCGGTGCGTGTGCGTCTGGATGAACAGACCACACCTGCACTGGTCGCCGACACCTATCGCGACCTGAGCGCCCTGCTCGCTCATGAACAGGCTTCGCTCGCACTCGCCCAGCGTTGCAGCGGGTTGTCCGCCGGACTGCCGCTGTTTACTACCCTGCTCAACTATCGCCATCAAACCGGCGATGCTTCGCTGGCCAATGAAGATCAAGTACTGGCCTGGGACGGCATACGCTTTCTCAGCAACGAAGAGCGCACCGGTTACCCGATCGAAATCGCCGTGGCGGATGAAGGCGAGAATTTCTCCCTCAGCGCCCAAGCCACCACAGGCATCGATCCACAGCGCATCGCCGCTTACATGACCCATGCCGTCACCGCGCTGGTCGAAGCCCTTGAACACAGCCCCGAGCAACTGGCCGACACCCTCGACGTACTGCCCGAAGCCGAGCGTCAGCAACTGCTCGGCGGCTTCAATGCCACCGCCACCGACTTCGATTTGTCGCAACCGCTGCAGGCGCTGTTCGAAGCTCAGGTACGCGTGCGGCCCGAGGCGATTGCGCTGGTCTACGAAGATCAGCAACTCACTTACGCCCAGCTCAACCGACGCGCCAATCACCTCGCCCGACGCCTGATCGCTCTCGGTCTGCAACCGGACCAGCGCGTCGCGCTGTGTGCCGAACGCAGCCCGGAAATGCTGATCGGCTTGCTCGGCGTGCTCAAGGCTGGCGGCGCCTACCTGCCCCTCGACCTGGCCCTGCCGGTCGAACGCACGGCGTTCATGCTCAGCGAAAGCACGCCATTGGTGGTGCTCACCCAGCAGGGGCTGGCGGCGCAATTGCAGGTCGGCGAAACGCCGCTGTTGTGGCTCGATGAAATCGAATCGCTGGACGCCGGCAACGACCCGGCCTTCGATCTGGACCCGGTAATAACGGGGCTGACCCCGGAACACCTGGCCTACGTGATGTTTACTTCAGGCTCGACCGGCAAGCCGAAGGGCGTGATGGTCGAACACCGCAATGTGGTCAATCTGTTGCGCACGATGGCGGAAAAGGTCGGCGCGAGTGCCAATGATCGCGTGCTGGCCCTGACGACCCTGGGTTTCGATATTGCCGGCCTGGAACTGTTCCTGCCGCTGATGTGCGGCGCGCGGCTGGTGTTAGCCACTCGCGATCAGGCCCACGACGGTCGACTGCTGGCCGAGGTGATCGCCCGTAACGAAGTCAGCCTCGCCCAGGCCACGCCGGCGAGCTGGCGCATGCTGCTTGATTCGGGCTGGTCGGGTGATGCCTCGCTGACCGCCCTGTGTGGCGGCGAAGCGTTGCCCGCGGACCTTGCACGGCGTTTGGCGGGGCAGGTCAAGCGCTTATTCAACGTGTACGGGCCGACCGAAACCACCATCTGGTCATCGGCGATCCAGGTCAGCGCCCAGGACACCCTCGGCAATCAGGTCAGCATCGGCCGACCGATCGCCAACACGCAGTTTTATGTGCTCGACCCGCAAGGCCAACCCGTGCCGATCGGGGTCTCGGGCGAGATGTACATTGGCGGTACCGGCGTGGCCCGTGGCTACCTGAACCGTCCCGACCTCAGCGCCGAACGCTTCCTCACCGATCCATTCAGCGCAGTGCCGAACGCGCGAATGTATCGCACCGGCGACCTCGGCCGCTGGCTGGCCGACGGCACTCTGGAGTTCCTGGGCCGCAATGATTTCCAGGTGAAGATCCGCGGTTTGCGCATCGAACTGGGCGAAATCGAAAACGCCCTGATGGCCTGCCCCGGTGTGCGTGAAGCGGTGGTCATTGCCCGCGACGACACCCCCGAAGTTGCCAGCAGCCAACGCCTGGTCGCCTACTTGTGCGGCAACCCGGTCCCCGCAGAACTGCTGCGCGCCGAACTGTTGAAAAGCCTGCCCGACTACATGGTGCCCAGCGCCTACGTGCAACTGGACGCCCTGCCCCTCACGCCGAACGGCAAACTCGACCGCAAAGCCCTGCCCGCGCCGGGTCAAGACTCTGTGGCCAGCCGTGCCTATGAAGCGCCTCAGGGTGAAACCGAAATCGCCATTGCCAGCATCTGGCAAGACTTGCTGCACCTGGAGCAGGTCGGGCGTCACGACGGCTTCCTCGAACTCGGTGGCCATTCACTGCTGACCGTGCAATTGCAGGCCCGCCTGCATCAAGTGCTCGGGGTCGAGATCGCCTTGCGTACGCTGTTTGCCCAGGGTTCGCTCAGCGCCATGGCCGAGTGCGTCAGCCAGGCCAACCTGTCGCGGGTGCAACCGATCCCGCTGGTTTCACGCAAACAGGCGCCGCCCTTGTCGCTGGCGCAACAACGGTTGTGGTTCCTCGATCAACTCGATCATGCCGCCAGTGCGGCGTATCACCTGCCCGCTGCGCTACGCCTGAGCGGCCACCTCGATCAAACCGCCCTGCGCCGCACCCTCGATCGCATCGTTGCGCGGCATGAAAGCCTGCGCACGACCTTCGAACGCCGGGACGATGAGGTCCGTCAATACTTCGCGCCGGCCGACGTCGGTTTGAGCCTGACCGAGCACGATTTGCAGCGCCTGCCGCCAGAGGCTCGGGAACACGCGGTCAAGGAACTCGCGCAAATCGAAGCCCACGCGCCGTTTGATCTGAGCCGTGGCCCGCTGATCCGTGGCCGTCTGCTGCGTCTGGACGACAACGAGCATGTGTTGCTGGTGACTCAGCACCATATCGTCACCGATGGCTGGTCCGTCGCGCTGCTGATCGAAGAGTTCAACGCGCTGTACACCGCGTTCAGCCAGGATCAGGACGACCCGTTGCCCGATTTGGCGCTGCAATATGCCGACTATGCGGTGTGGCAGCGTGAATGGCTGCAAGGTGACGTGTTGCAAACGCAAACCCGCTACTGGACCCAGGTGCTGGACGGTGCGCCCGCGCTGCTCGAACTGCCGGCTGACCGACCACGCCCGCAAGTGCAAAGTTACATCGGCTCCAGCGTACCGCTGCGCCTGTCGCCGCAATTGAGCAGCGCAGTGCGCCGTTTCAGCCAGCATCAGGGCCTGACGCCGTTCATGACCTTGCTCGGCGCCTGGTCGGTGTTGCTTGCACGCTTGAGCAACCAATCGGACGTGGTGGTCGGCACGCCAGTCGCCAACCGTCCCCGCGCCGAGACCGAAGCCCTGATCGGTTTCTTCGTCAACACCCTGGCGCTGCGGGTTGACCTGCGCGATCAGCCAAGCGTCGGGCAATTGCTGACGCGGATAAAGTCCATCACCCTCGATGCCTACAGCCATCAGGAATTGCCGTTCGAGCAAGTCGTCGAAGCCCTGCAACCGGAACGCAGCCTGGGCCACAGCCCGTTGTTCCAGGCGATGCTGGTGTTTGGGAATACGCCGCATGACCGCACCCTTGAACTACCAAGGCTGCAACTGAGCCCGCTCGTCCTGCCCCTGAGCACCACGCAAACGGACCTGAGCCTGTCGCTCAACGACGACGGCGAGATCATCGCCGGGCAGTTCGAATACGCCACCGACCTGTTCGACGCCGGCACCATCGAGCGCTGGGGCCGGCACTTCCTGTGTCTGCTTGAGGCGATGCTCAGAGACACCACTCAAGCAGTCGGCGCCTTGCCCCTGTTGGATGCCGAGCAATATGTGCAGGTGTTGAAAGACTTCAACCCGAGCGCCGAGCCCCTCGACGAAGACCCGGATCGCCTGCCGCAGAAAATCTTCGAAACCCAGGCCGACCGCACACCGGAAGCGATTGCCCTGGTCAGTGCCGGCGAACCCCTGAGTTACGCCCAGCTCAACGCACGGGCAAACGGCGTCGCCCATCGCTTGATCAAGCTCGGGGTCAAACCCGACGACACCGTGGGCCTGTGCGCCTGGCGCAGCGCCGACATGGTGATCGGCCTGCTGGGTATCCTGAAGGCCGGCGCCGCCTACGTGCCGCTTGACCCGCAGTACCCGGCGGAACGTCTGGCGCATATGCTCGCAGACAGCGCACCCCGTGTGCTGGTGCGCCAGCAAGGGCTTGAGTTGGCGGTTCCGGTTGACCTCGCCACCATCGAGATCGGCAGCGACGAAATCACCCGCAACCCGCAGATCGCCGGTTTGACCGTGGCCAATCTCGCCTACGTGATCTACACCTCGGGCTCCACCGGCCTGCCCAAAGGCGTGATGGTCGAACACCGAGGCCTGCGCAACCTGCTCGACTGGTACCTCAAGGATCTGGCGTTCACCGCCAATGATGCGGTGCTGCTCGCGTCCTCCTATAACTTCGACCTGACCCAGAAAAACATCCTGGCGCCGCTGATGGTCGGCGGTGTCTTGCACCTGGCCGAGGAACCGTTCGACCCGAGCGCCATCGTCCAGCAGATCGCGCAGTCGGGCATTACTCACATCAACATGTCGCCAAGTGCCTTCCACGCCCTGGTCGACGCCGACAAAAACCATGCCCTCACCAGCCTGAAACGCGTGGTGCTGGGCGGCGAGCCGATCCCGCTGGCCATGCTGGAAAAACTGCAAGCACCTCGGCCCACCGTGATCAACAGCTACGGCCCGACCGAGTGCAGCGACGTGGTTGCCTGGCACACGGTTGACGCTGATCTCGACGCCTATCGGGAGCAGGCGATTCCCATCGGCAAACCCATCCGCAACATGCAACTGCACGTGCTGGATACCCTCGGGCATCTGGTGCCAATCGGTGTGCGCGGCGAGATCCATATCGGCGGCACCGGCGTGGCTCGTGGTTATCTGAACCAACCGCAGCTGAGCGCCGAGCGTTTCATCACCGACCCGTTTGCCGCCACCCCGGATGCACGCCTGTACAAGACCGGTGACATCGGCCGCTGGCTGGCGGACGGCACCCTCGAATACCTGGGTCGCGACGATCATCAAGTGAAGATCCGTGGCTTCCGTGTGGAACTGAGCGAAATCGAGGCAGTGCTCGCTGGCTGCGAAGGTGTGCGCGACGTCGCCGTGATTGCCCGCGAGGTCAGTCCCGGCCAATTGGACAGCACACGTTTGGTCGCCTACCTGTGTGGCGAACCTGCAACCGCCGAGCAACTGCGCGGTGAATTGCTCGCGCATCTGCCCGAGTACATGGTGCCCAGCGCCTTTGTTTACCTCGACGTGTTGCCATTGACGCCCAACGGCAAACTGGATCGTCGCGCCCTGCCGGCACCGGGCGCCGAAGCGTTCGCCAGCCGTGCCTACGAGGCGCCGCAGGGGGAAGTCGAAACCGTCATTG
Source organism: Pseudomonas sp. dw_612 (assembly GCF_018449725.1). GTDB lineage: Bacteria > Pseudomonadota > Gammaproteobacteria > Pseudomonadales > Pseudomonadaceae > Aquipseudomonas. Next base: position 31,351 of record NZ_JAAVVC010000004.1, read on the forward strand.
CGACTATCTGGCAGGACCTGTTGGGTCTGGATCGCGTCGGTCGCCACGACCGCTTCTTCGAACTCGGCGGTCACTCGCTGATGGCCGTGGCCCTGATCGATCGCCTGCGTGAGCACGGCCTCGGCGCCGATGTGCGGATGGTTTTCGCCTCACCGAGCCTGCGTGAAATGGCCCGGGCGATTGACCGTGATGCCCGGGAGATCTTCCACGCGCCGCCAAACCTTATCCTGCCTGGCGCTACGCAACTGACCCCACAGATGCTGCCGCTGATCGAACTCGATCAAGCGCAGATCGACACCATTGTGGCCAATGTGCCCGGTGGCATCGCCAATATCCAGGACATCTACCCGCTTGCGCCGTTGCAACAGGGCATTCTGTTCCATCACCTGCTCGGCCATGCCGGCGACGCGTATTTGATCCGTTCGATGATCGAATTTGAAGAACGCGATGGCCTCGACCACTTCGTCGCGGCGCTGCAACAGGTGATTGATCGCCACGACATCCTGCGCACATCGGTGCAATGGAACGGCCTGCCGGAACCGGTGCAGATTGTGCAGCGCACCGCGCCGCTGACGGTGCACACCGTCACCCTCGGCCCGAAAAGCGATGCCCTCGCGCAACTGGAAGCAATCAGCGACCCGCGTCAGTTGCGCCTCGATCTGAGCCAGGCGCCGCTGCTGCGCGCTTACATTGGCCGCGATCCGCATACGCAACGCTGGCTGCTGGCCTTGCTCAACCACCATATGGTCAGCGACCACGTCACGCTTGAGATTGTCCTGGAAGAAATCCAGACCGTCCTCCAGGGCCAGGGCGACAGCTTGACCGCGCCCCTGCCTTATCGGGATTTCGTCGCGCAGATTCTGGCGACGCCCATCGAGGCCGATGAAGAATATTTCCAGCGTCGGCTGGCCGATATCGACCAACCTACTGCGCCGTTCGGTCTGCTCGATGTGCAGGGTGACGGCAGTGATGTCGAAGAGGTCAGCATGCGCTTCGACGATGGGTTGACCCGTCTGATCCGGGCCCAGGCTCGCGAGCGCGGCATTACCCCGGCCGTGCTGTTCCATGTGGCTTGGGCGCAGCTGATCGGCCGTTGTTCCGGGCGCGATGATGTGGTGTTCGGCACCGTGGTGTCGGGCCGTTTGCAAGGCTCGGCCGGTGCCGAACGGGCGCTGGGCGTGTTCATCAACACCTTGCCGGTGCGGGTGAACCTGGCCGGGCATGGCGCCAATGCACTCGTCGCCGAGACGCACCGCGACCTCAGCGAACTGCTCTCCCACGAACAGGCCTCGCTCGCCCTCGCCCAGCGTTGCAGCGCAGTGCCTGCCTCGCTGCCGCTGTTCAGCAGCTTGTTCAACTATCGCCATCAACTCGAGGATGACGCCGCGCCAACCCAATGGCCCGGTGCCCGCATCCTCTCCGAGGCCGAGCGCGACAACTATCCGCTGACGGTATCGGTCAACGATTACCAGCACGACCTGGGCCTGACCGTGCAGTGCTCGCCGAGCGTCAACCCGCAGCGCATCTGCGACATGATGCAACGGGCCTTGGAGCAACTGACCCAGGCACTGGCGCACACGCCGGACGTGTTGCTTACGCAACTGGATCTGTTGCCAGCCCAGGAACGCGACCGCTTGTTGGTCGAATTCAGTCAGAAAAAACCTGATGACCAGTGGCTGGCACAACACAGCTTATCCATCAGCGATCCACGGCTGTATGTGCTGGACCCGTCCGGGCAGTTGGCGCCGATCGGTGTCACCGGTGAAATCCATGTCGGCGGTGCGCAAAACCTGGGCACAAAACGCTTTGTCAGCCACCCGTTCAGCACTGATCCGCAAGCGCGCCTGTACCAGTCCGGTGACCTCGGTCGCTGGCTGGCGGACGGTACCCTTGAAATCGTCGGCAGCCTGGACGACCAGTTCACCATCGGCGGTGTGCGGATCGAGGCCGATGAAATAGAAGCCGCCCTGCTCGCCTGCAAAGGCGTCAGCGAAGCGGTGGTCATGGCCATCAAGGATGCATCGGGCAGTCAACGTCTGGTCGCTTACCTGTGCGGCGAACCGGCCGCCACCGATCAGCTGCGCGTCGATCTTCTCACTCGCCTGCCGGAACCTCTGGTCCCGGACGCCTTTATCGTCCTCGACGTGCTGCCGCTGACCGCCAACGGCAAGCTCGACCGCCGCAACCTGCCCGCGCCGTGGCTGGAAGCCGCCGAAGCGCTGCACTACGAAGCACCGAAAGGCGAAACCGAACAGAAACTCGCGGCGCTGTGGAGCGACCTGCTCGGCATCGAGCGCATCGGCCGCAACGACCAGTTCTTCGAGCTGGGCGGCCATTCCCTGATCGCGGTGCAACTGACCCTGCGGGCCCGGGAACACTTCGGCGTCGACGTCACGCTCAAGGCGTTGTTCGAACACGCATCGTTGCGTGAATTGGCCGACCTCATCACGACCCTGCAACTGGCGCTGTACGAGTCAGAAGTGCTGCTCGATCTCGAGCGGGAACTGGCTTCGTTATCAGAAAGCGACTTGCTCGCGATCGTCTCCAAGGATGCTTAAAGTGAACAACCAAAACGATAGTCTGGAACAGCTCAAACGTGCCGCTCTGCTGCGTCTTCTCCAGCAACGCGGTGCGGCACGGATCGCCGAGACACCGGACACGATCAGCCTCGCCGACCGCGCCGCGCCCCTGGCCCTGTCTTTCTCGCAGCAACGGTTGTGGTTCCTCGACCAGCTCGATCCGACCGCCAGCACGGCGTATCACATACCGGCGGCGCTGCGCTTGCGTGGCTCGCTGGACCTGGTCGCGCTCAAGGCCTCCCTGGACCGCCTCGTCGCCCGGCATGAAAGCCTGCGCACCACGTTTGAACGATTGGGCGATGATCCGGTGCAAGTAATCGCCAGCCCGGATTGCGGCTTTAGCCTGATCGAACAAGACCTGCGCGACTTGCCCGCCGAAGAAGCCGCCCGCAGTGCCGAGCGCATCAGCGATGCCGAGGCAGCCGCGCCGTTCGATCTGCTGAACGGCCCGTTGATTCGTGGTCGCCTGTTGCGTCTGGCCGATAACGAATACCGCTTGCTGATCACCCAGCACCACATCATCTCCGACGGTTGGTCGATCGAGGTGCTGGTCAAGGAATTCGCCACGCTGTACCAGGCTTTCGCTCAACAGCAGCCGGACCCGTTGCCGCCGCTGTCGATTCAATACGCCGACTATGCCGCGTGGCAGCGGCGTCATCTCGACGGTGAACGTCTGGCCAAGAACGTCGAGTTCTGGCGCAGTCACCTGGCGGGTGCGCCGGCCTTGCTGACGGTGCCCACCGACCGCCCACGCCCGGCGCTGCAGGATTATCGCGGTGCGACCTTGAGTTTCAACCTGCCCGCAGACTTGTCCAGCGCCATCACCCGCTTCGCCCAGGCCCGTGCGGCCACCCCGTTCATGACCTTGATGGCGGCCTGGGCCGTGCTGTTGGTGCGCATCAGCGGCCAGCAGGATCTGGTGATCGGCACCGTCGCGGCCAACCGTGACCGGCAGGACGTGCAATCGCTGATCGGCTTCTTCGTCAACACCCTGGCGCTGCGGGTCAAGCTGCACGCCAACCCGACGCTCGACGAGGTGTTGCTGCAAGTGCGCACGCTGATGCTCGAATCGTCGGTCTATCAGGACACGCCGTTCGAACAGGTGGTCGAAGTGCTCAAGCCACCGCGCAGCACCCGTCACAGCCCGGTGTTCCAGACCATGCTCTACACCAACGCCGGCAACGACGCCGAAACCCTCAGCCTGCCGGGCCTGACCCTGGAGTTCCTGCCTTCGCGCAAGGACCAGACGCAGCACGATTTGTCGCTGCACATCGATGACGCCGGTGACTGTCTATCGTGCAGTTTGTCGTATTCGACGGCGCTGTTTGACGCCGCGACCATCGAGCGCATCGCCCAGCGTTTCGAGCGGGTATTGAGCTACTTCACCGACGCACCGCAAACCCGCATCGGCGCGCTCGACCTCGACCCTGAACTTAACCTCCCGGCGGTGCAGCCGCAGCCCGAAGCATCGCGCACGCCGTTGTCGTTCCACCAGGAGCGCATCTGGTTCGTCGACACCTTCGAATCCGGTTATCTGTACGACGCCAACCCGATCTACCACAACATTCCGCTGCTGCTGGAACTGCGTGGCGAGATCAATCAGCCGGCCCTGCAAACCGCCCTCGACGGGCTGCTGGCCCGGCATGACATCCTGCGTTGCCGGGTGGTGTCCGATGGCGCCAGTGCCTGGCAGCGTTTCGACGGCGAGGCCGTGTTGCCGCTGACGCTGGTGCAAGCACTGCCGGAACAATTGGCCGCGCGGGCACTGGAATCCACGCGCCATCCGTTGCAAATGGACGGCGGCAGCCTGGTCCGTGCGACGCTGATACAGAGCGACAGCCAGGACGCCATACTGGCGATTGCCGTTCACCACTTGCTGGCGGACCGCGCGTCGATGCAAGTGATCCGCCGCGATCTGCTGGAGCTGTACGCCGCCGCTTGCGACGACCGCCCTGCCCGATTGCCTGAACTGAGCGTGCACTACCGCGACTTCGCCGCGTGGCAGCGCCAGTTCCCGGCCGCGGTCAGCGAAACCTTGCGTTCGTTCTGGGCTTATCAGTTGCGTGGCAAGCTGCAAGCGATGGAGCTGCCGCTGAACCGTCCGCGTAACGCGGTGCACACCTACGCCGAAGCGACACATCCGTTCCTTATCGACAAAAAACTAGTCAATCGCTTGAATGCTGCCGCCGAACAGGCCGGCGTCGGCGCCAATACCCTGGCCCTCAGCGCTTTCACCGCACTGTTGCGCCGCTATGCCGGGCACGACGAACTGGTGATCGGCACCACCGCTACCTGCCGCGAAGACCTGGCCGTCAAAGAACTGGTCGGGCCGATCGGCAACTTGTCGGTGCTGCGTAACACCTGCGACAACCACACCACTTTGCAGGCCTTGCTTGAACAGGTCGCCAGCACCCAGGCCCAAGCCCTGCGCCATCGCTACCTGCCGTTCGATCAGCTGGTGCTCGCGCTCAATCCTGACAAGGACATGAGCCGCACCGCGCTGTTCGATGTGTTGTTCAACTTCGAACAGGCCGCCACAGCCTCGGAAGCCGTCGCCGGCCTGACGGTACAGACGCTGGAAACCAACCTCGGCTATGGCAAGAACGACCTGCATCTGTTGATCGAGGCCGGTGAACAGCAATGGATGGGCCGCCTGACCTATAACGCACAGATGTTCGACGAAGCCTTTATCGAGCAAATGATGCGGCACTACGTGCGCCTGCTCGAAGCCTTCGCCGACGACAGCGCTCAGCGGGTCGATGAGGTGCCATTGCTCGATACCCGCGAAAAGCACCAGCAGGCGCTGGACTGGAACGACACGGAAGCTGCCTATCCGGAAGAAACCACCCTGCATCAAATGTTCGAAGAACAGGCCCGTCGCACGCCGCAAAGCATCGCGGTGAGCATGGGCTCGGAAAGCCTGACCTACCGCGCGCTCAACGAACAATCCAATCAACTGGCCCGTCGTCTGCGGGCTGCCGGTGTGGTGCCGCAGGATCTCGTCGCGATTCTGCTGGAACGCTCACTGGACATGATCGTCGCCACCCTCGCCGTGCTCAAATCCGGCGCGGCCTATGTGCCCATCGATCCAACGTCACCTTCGGACCGCATCGCCTACGTGCTGCAAGACAGCGGCGCGCGCAAGTCGATTGCCCTGGCGAACATGGCCGCCGAACTGGGCGAACTGGGTATCGAAGTGTTCGACCCCAAGCCCTTGAGCAGCCAATCGACACCCGAGGTCCATCGCGCTTCGGTGAACCTGTCCAACGTCAACGCCCCCGATCATCTGTGTTACGTCATCTACACCTCGGGCTCCACCGGGCAGCCGAAAGGCGCGTTGCTGGAGCACCGCAATGTCATTCGCCTGCTGCACAACAGCCGCACGCCGTTCCATTTCAACGCGGACGATGTCTGGTCGTTGTTTCATTCCAACGCGTTCGACTTTTCGGTCTGGGAGATGTTTGGCGCGCTGCTGCACGGCGCCCGCCTGAGCCTCGTCCCCGAAGCCCTGCGCCGTGATCCGCTGGACTTCCTGGCCTTTATCGAAAGCGACGGGATCACCGTGCTCAACCAGACGCCGTCGGCGTTCCATCAGTTGAGCGGGGTCGCAACGTCCCGCCCTGATGTCACCTTGGCGAAGCTGCGTTACGTGATTCTCGGCGGCGAAAGCCTTGAACCGGCCAGGCTCGATGCCTTCCACCGGGCGTTCCCGCATGTGGCGCTGATCAACATGTACGGCATCACCGAAACCTGCGTGCACGTGACCTACAAACACCTCGAAGCGGCGGACATCGCCGAGGGCATTTCCAATGTCGGGCGGCCGATTCCGACCACCGTGACCTACATCATGGACGCACAACAACGCCTGATGCCGGTCGGCGTGCCGGGGGAAATCTGCGTCGGCGGCCAGGGTGTCGGCCGCGGTTACCTGAACCGTCCCGAGCTGACCGCCGAACGCTTTATCGTCGATCCCTTCCGCCCGCGTGAGCGACTGTACCGCTCCGGCGACCTGGGCAAGTTGCTGGGCAATGGCGAAATCGTGCACCTGGGGCGCATGGACGCCCAAGTCAAGATTCGCGGTTTCCGCATTGAACTGGGTGAAATCGAAGCGAAACTCCAGGCCTGCGACGGCGTGTTTGAAGTCCGCGTGCTGGCCAGTGACGATAAAACCGGCAGCAAACGCTTGATCGCCTACCTGATCCCGCAACCCGGCGTGGTGCTGGAAATCGCTGCGTTGCGCCTGCAACTTGGTGCGACCCTGCCGGACTACATGATCCCCAGCGCATTCGTCAGCCTGGCGGCATACCCACTGACCGCCAACGGCAAACTGGATCAGAACGCGTTGCCGGAGCCGGATCTGGATGCCATGTCCGAGCGCAGCTACGAGGCGCCGGAAGGTCCGACCGAGCAAGCTCTGGCGTTGATTTTCCAGGAGCTGCTGGGGCTGGAGCGCGTCGGTCGTCGCGACGGTTTCTTTGAACTGGGCGGGCATTCGCTGCTGGCGGCGCAATTGGTTTCCCGGGTCCGCCAGACCCTGGGCGGCGAATTGAAGCTGCGGGAACTGTTCAGCCATCCAACGGTGGCGGAGCTGGCGAAAAGTGTCGGATCCCTTGAATCGGCCCAGCCCGACGCCATCACCGTCGTCGACCGGGACGCGCCGCTGGTGCTGTCCTTTTCGCAACAACGGCTGTGGTTCCTCGATCAGCTCGACCCGAATGCGAGCACCGCTTACCACATGCCGGCGTCGTTGTTGTTGCGCGGCGAACTCGACCTGTCCGCGCTCAAAGCAGCGCTCGATCAACTGGTGGCGCGTCACGAGAGTTTGCGTACCACGTTTGAACGGGTGGGCGAGCAACCGGTACAACGCATTGCCGCGCCGGAGTCCGGCTTTACCCTTACCGAACAAGACTTGCGTGCCTTGCCTTACGATGAAGCCAGCCTGACAGCGGCACGCCTGAGTAACAGCGAAGCCAGCGCACCATTCGACTTGCACAAAGGGCCGCTGATTCGCGGTCGCCTGCTGCGCCTGGCCGATGACGAATACATCCTGCTGATCACCCAGCACCACATCATCTCCGACGGCTGGTCGATTGGCGTGCTGGTCAAGGAGTTCGCGGCGCTCTATCGCGCGTTCAGCCAACAACAACCGAACCCGCTACCGCCCCTGGCGATCCAGTACGCCGATTACGCAGCCTGGCAACGCCGTTGCCTGAGCGGCGAGCGCTTGAGCAAACAGGTCGACTTCTGGCGCGAGCACCTCAGCGGCGCACCGACCTTGCTGTCCCTGCCCACCGAACGTCCGCGCCCGGCGATGCAAAGCTATCGTGGCAGCGACGTGCCGGTGGTGATTGCGCCGCAACTGCGCGAACGCCTGGAGCAGTTCTGCCGCGAACACGATGTCACGCTGTTTATGGCCCTGCTGACCGCGTGGTCGGTGGTGCTGGCGCGACTGGGCAACGAGCCGGACGTGGTGATCGGCGTGCCGACTGCCAATCGCGGCAACACCGACGTCGAAGCGCTGATCGGTTTCTTCGTCAACACCCTCGCCTTGCGCGTGCGTCTGCAAGACAACCCGACCGTGGCGCAGTTGCTGGCGCAGATCAAGGAAACCACCCTCGCGTCCCACGAGCACCAGGACATTCCGTTCGAGCAAGTCATCGACGCCTTGCAACCGCCGCGTTCGCTAAGCCATAACCCGCTGTGCCAAGTGGCGTTGTCGCTGAACAACACCCCGGATGGCGGCGAACTCGCGTTGCCGGGTCTGACCCTGACGGCCCTGGCGCAAGCCCGGGAGACCTCGCAATTCGACCTGATGCTGACCCTCGCCGATGAAGGGGGCGAGTTGAGCGGTGTGATCGAGTTCGCCACCGACCTGTTCGATCGCTCGACGGTCGAGCGTTTCGCCCAGCACTTCCAGATCCTGCTCGGGGCCATGCTCGACAACGCCGAACTACCGGTGCGTGCCTTGCCGTTGCTGAGTCCGGCGCAAAGCCAGGCTTCACCGGCAGTGCGAGCGCCGTTGCAGGTGCGTGCGCCGGGGCTGCTGATTCATCAGCGTTTCGAGCAGTTCGCCGCCACCCATCCCGAGAACGTTGCCCTGGTGTTTGGCGACGTGCACATGAGCTACCGCAAGCTGAATCGTCGTGCCAACCGCATCGCCGCGCAGTTGCTGGCGCTGGGGGTGAAAGCCGATGATCGGGTGGCGATTCTCAGCGGGCGTGGGCTGGAAATGGTCTGTGCCGTGCTCGGTGTGCTCAAGGCCGGCGCCGCTTATGTGCCGCTGGACCCGGCCTATCCGGCCGAACGCCTCAACTATCTGCTGAGCGACAGCGCACCGGTGGTGTTGCTCGCGCAGCCAGATTGCCTCGACGTGCTACCGGCGCTGGATATCCGGGTGGTACTGTTGAATGCCCAGAGCGACGAATATTCACTGTCGGATGCGTCGTTCGATATCAATCCCGTGGTCGATACGCTGCCGCAGCATCTGGCGTATGTCATCTATACGTCCGGTTCCACCGGTTTGCCCAAAGGCGTGCTGGTCGAACATGGCAATGTCGCGCGCCTGTTCGATACCACCCGCGAACTGTTCCACTTCAATCGCGATGACGTCTGGACGCTGTTCCACTCGTTTGCCTTTGACTTCTCGGTCTGGGAAATCTGGGGCGCGTTGAGTTATGGCGGCAAACTGGTGATCGTGCCGACCGACGTGGCCCGCTCCGCCGATGAGTTCTACGGTTTGGTCTGTCGCCACAACGTGACGGTGCTGAACCAGACGCCGAGTGCGTTCCGCCAGTTCATCGACGCCAGTGGCCGCAGCGCCCAGGTGCATGGGTTGCGCGAGGTGATCTTTGGTGGCGAGGCGCTGGACTTTATCAGCCTGCGCCCATGGATCGCGCGCACGCCGCTGACGCAAACGCGACTGGTGAACATGTACGGGATCACCGAGATCACCGTGCACGCCACTTACCATGCGGTGACCCAGGCCGAAATCGATACCGGTGCGCCGAGCCTGATCGGCACCGCGTTGCCGGACCTGTGCCTGCGCATTCTCGATGAGTACCAGCAACCGGTGCCTGTCGGTGTGCATGGCGAGATCTACATTGGCGGCGCCGGCGTGGCGCGCAATTACCTGAACCGTCCGGAGCTGAATGCCGAACGTTTCATCGCCGATCCTTACGGGCCGCAACGCCTCTATCGCACCGGCGACGTCGCGCGGTATCGCGCGGATGGCGGCATTGTCTATATCGGCCGCAACGATTCGCAGATCAAGATCCGTGGTTTCCGCATCGAACTCGGCGAGATCGAAGCCCAACTGATCGCCTGCCCCGGCGTGCGCGAAGCCGTGGTCACGGTTCGTGAAGATGCTCCCGGCGACAAGCGCCTGGTGGCCTACCTGATTGCCGAGGATGACGCGGCGCCGGAATCGGCGGCGTTGCGCACGCAATTGGCCGGTGTGCTGGCCGAGCACATGATCCCCAGCGCTTTCGTCACCCTGCATGCCTGGCCGCTGACCACCAACGGCAAACTGGATCGCGGCGCCTTGCCGGCGCCGGGCCTGTCGTCACTGGTGAGCCGTGAATATGAAGCGCCGAAAGGCGCGATTGAAACGGCACTGGCCAGTGCCTGGCAGGAATTGCTCGGGGTTGAACAGGTGGGTCGTGATGACCACTTCTTCGAACTGGGTGGGCATTCGTTCCTGGTCATCAGCCTGATCGAACGCTTGCGCCAATCCGGGTTGCTGCTGGATGTACGCACCGTGTTCTCGGCCCCGACGCTGCGGGCCATGGCCCAGGTGCTGGCCGGTGAACGCAGCGCCGCATTCGTGGTGCCGCCAAACCTGATTCCTGATGATTGCAGCGCCATCGACCCGTCGATGCTGCCGCTGCTGACCCTGAGCCAAGCGGAGATCGATCAGATCGTCGCCGATGTGCCCGGTGGTGCCAGTAACGTGCAGGACATTTACCCCTTGTCCTCGTTGCAGGAAGGGATTCTGTTCCACCACTTGCTGCTGGCGGAAGGCGATGCGTATTTGATGCGCTCGGTGATGCTGTTCGATCAGCGCAGCCTGCTCGACGACTTCCTCGCGGCGGTGCAAGTGGTGATCGACCGCCACGATATCCTGCGCAGTGCCTTGCGCTGGTCCGGCCTGCCGCAACCGGTGCAAATCGTGCATCGGCATGCGCCACTGCCAGTGATCACCCTTGAAAGCACGGACGGCGAAGACGCGTTGCTGATGCTGCGCGATAAAACCGACACCCACCATCTGCGCCTGGACTTGCAGGTCGCGCCGTTGATTGCGGCGTATGTGACTTACGATCCGGTCCGTGAGCAATGGCTGCTGGCGCTGCTCGATCATCACCTGATCAGCGACAACGTGACTCTGCGCCTGATCATGCTGGAGATCCAAAGCATCCTCGCCGGGCGCGGTGACAGCCTGCCGCCGTCCCAGCCGTACCGCAATTTCATCGCCCAGGCGGCGGCGATTTCCCAGGAGGAACACGAAAGCTACTTCCGTCGCTTGCTGGCGGATGTCGACGAAACCACTGCGCCTTACGGGGTGTTGGATGTGCGTGGCAATGGCGCGAGTGTCACCCGGGCGATTGAACACCTGAGTGATGAGGTCAACGCCGCGATCCACCGCACGGCGCGGACTCAAGGGGTGCCAACGTCGGTGCTGTTCCACGCGGCATGGGGTCTGGTGGTCGCGGCGACCAGTGGCCGCGACGATGCGATTTTCGGCACGGTGTTGTCCGGTCGTTCCCAAGGCACCACCGGCGCTGATCATGCGCTGGGCATGTTCATCAACACGTTGCCGATGCGCATTCGCCTGCAGGACAGTAGCGTCAGCGCCATCGTGCAGGATGCTTATCAGCAACTCAGCGAATTGCTGACCCACGAACAAGCGTCACTCGCCCTGGCCCAGCGTTGCAGCGGCGTGGATTCGGCGTTGCCGCTGTTTACCGTGATTCTCAACTGCCGCCATGGCGACATGGTCACGGCGTCCGGCGAGATCGTCGATGAAATGGACGACTGGCAAGGCGTGGCGTTTCTGGCTTCCGAAACACGCACCAATTACCCGATTGAAATTGCCGTAGCGGCCGAAGAAACCGGGTTCTCGCTGACCGCACAGTCGATTGGCGGGATTGATCCGCAGCGGATTGCGGCTTACCTGGCCCATGCGGTGACGGCACTGGTCGAGGCGCTGGAGCGCAATCCGGCGCAACCGGCCAATACCCTTGACGTGCTGCCGGCGGCTGAGCGTCAGCAACTGCTTGATGGCTTCAATACCACCGCCACCGAATTCACCCCGGCCCAGCCGATCCACACGTTGTTCGAAGCCCAGGTGCGTGCTCGGCCGCAGGCGATTGCGCTGGTGCATGAGGACCAGCAACTCACCTACGCCCAGCTCAACCGCCGCGCCAACCATCTGGCCCGACACCTGATTGCCCTCGGGCTGCAACCGGATCAGCGTGTAGCGCTGTGTGCCGAGCGCAGTCTGGAGATGATTGTCGGCTTGCTCGGTGTGCTCAAGGCAGGCGGTGCCTACGTCCCGATTGACCCGGCGCATCCGGTTGAACGCATGGCGTTTATGCTCGGCGACAGTGCCCCGCTCGCCGTCCTCACTCAGCAGGCCATGGCCGCGCAGATGCCGGTCGGTGACCTGCCACTGTTGTTGCTTGATGAGCGCGAATCGCTGCTGGCTGCCGATGATCCGGCCTTCGACCTCGACCCGATGATCACAGGGTTGACCCCGGATCACCTGGCCTACGTGATCTACACCTCCGGTTCCACCGGGCAGTCCAAAGGCGTGATGGTCGAGCACCGTTCGGTGCATAACTTCTGGCAAGTGCTGCAACGCACCACCCACCAGCATTGCCCGGAATACGCCACGGTGGCGCTGAACGCCGGGTTCTACTTCGACATGTCGATCAAGGGCATTTCGCAGCTGTTTTCCGGCCACAAATTGGTGATCATCCCGCAACAGATACGTGGCAGCGGCCACGAGTTGCTCGACTTCCTCGAACAGCACCGGGTGCACGCCTTCGACTCGACGCCTTCGCAACTCGACGGTCTGCTCAACGCCGGTCTGCTGGAACGCAGCAGCTACCAGCCGGTGAGCGTGTTGCTCGGCGGTGAGGCGATCAACGCGGCGATGTGGAGCAAGTTGCGCGACTGCCAGAGCATCCGCTTCTACAACATGTACGGCCCGACCGAGGCCACGGTGGATGCAACCATCGACCTGATTCGCGACCTCGGCGAAAAACCGAGCATTGGCCGCCCCTTCGCCAATGTCCAAGTGCATGTGCTGGATGCGCACGGGCAACCGACGCCGTTGGGTGTGGCCGGTGAACTGCATATCGGCGGCGCCGGCGTGGCTCGCGGTTACCTCAACCGTCCAGAGATGAGCGCGGAGCGTTTTATTGCCGATCCGTTCTCCAGCCTTCCACAAGCTCGCCTCTATAAGACCGGCGACCTCGGCCGCTGGCAGGCCGACGGCACCCTGGAATACCTGGGGCGCAACGATTTCCAGGTGAAGATCCGTGGTTTCCGCATCGAACTGGGCGAGATCGAAAACGCCCTGCTCGCCTGCCCCGGCGTGCGTGAAGTGGTGGTGATTGCCCGGGAAGACAATCCCGAGGACGGCAAACGCCTGGTCGCCTACCTGTGTGGTGACGCGGTGAGCACCGAACAACTGCGCGCCGAGCTGCTGAAAAACCTGCCCGAGTACATGGTGCCCAGTGCCTTCGTGCAACTCGACGCCCTGCCCCTCACGTCCAACGGCAAACTCGACCGTCGCGCCCTGCCCGCACCGGGTCAGGACTCGCTGGCCAGCCGTGTCTATGAAGCGCCGCAAGGTGAAACCGAAATCGCCATTGCCGCTATCTGGGAGAACCTGTTGCACCTGGATCAGGTCGGGCGTCACGACGGTTTCCTTGAGCTCGGCGGGCACTCGCTGCTGGCGGTACAACTGCTCTCGCGGCTGCGCCGAAAACTCGGTGCGCGACTGACCCTGCGTGAGTTGTTCGACGCCCCGACCGTGCGTGGCCTCGCCGCGCTGGTCAACGCCGCCGTGCCGACCGAAGCGCAGCCGATTCCGCTGGCCAACCGCAAAGGCCGGCTGCCGCTGTCCTTCTCGCAACAACGCCTGTGGTTCCTCGATCATCTCGATCACGCAGCGGGCGCGGCGTATCACTTGCCGCTGGCCCTGCGCCTGAACGGCGTGCTGCACACACCAGCCTTGCGCCAGGCACTGGATCGTCTGGTGGCGCGTCACGAAACCTTGCGCACCACGTTCGAGCTGATCGACGGTGAACCGGTGCAGAAGATCTCCCCGGCTGACCAACGCTTCCATCTGCTGGAACAGGACCTGCGTGAACTCGCCACTGAACAACGCACCGCGACACTCGCCCGGTTCGGCGATGCCAACGCGTCCGAGTTGTTCGACCTGAGCAGCGGCCCGTTGGTACGGGGTCATCTGGTCCGGCTCGACGACGAGGAGCACGTGCTGCTGGTGACGCTGCATCACATCGTCTCGGACGGTTGGTCCAACAGCGTGCTCGCCCATGAACTGACCGTGCTCTACACCGCGTTCAGCCAGGGCTTGAAAGATCCACTGCCGGCCCTGCCGCTGCAATACGCCGACTACGCAGTGTGGCAACGCCAGTGGCTGAACGGCCCGGCCTTGCAGGCGCAAACCGACTTCTGGCGCAGCCATCTGGACGGCGCACCGAGCCTGTTGAACCTGCCGCTGGATCGTCCGCGCCCCGCCGTTCAAAGCTATGCCGGTGGCATCATCGATTGCGTGTTGCCGCCGGCCCTCAGCACCCGATTGCGCGCCTTCAGTCAGGCCCAGGGCTCGACCCTGTTCATGACGCTGCTGGCGGGTTGGTCCACGCTGATGACACACTTGAGTGGCCAGGCCGATGTGGTGGTCGGTACGCCGGTGGCCAACCGACCGCGCACCGAACTGGAAGGCTTGATTGGCTTCTTCGCCAACACCCTGGCGCTGCGGGTCACCACGCAACGCGAGGCCAGCGTTGGCGATTTGCTGACCCGTATCAAGGGCCTGACCCTCGCCGCTTTCAGTCATCAGGACCTGCCTTTCGAGCAAGTCGTGAGCACGTTGCAACCGACCCGGAGCATGAGCCACAGCCCGTTGTTCCAGGTGATGCTGAGCTTGAACAACACACCACCGGCACCGCTGCAATTGCCGGACCTGACGGTGCAATCGGTGGACAGCGCGCACACCACCACGCAGTTCGACTTGTCCCTGTCGCTGATCGATGACGTCGAGACCATCACCGGCAGCCTGCAATACGCCAGCGATCTGTTCGATACCGCCACGGTGGAGAACATCATCGCGCTGTTTGTCCAGGTGCTGGACACCCTGGTCACCGACGCCCGACAACCCGTGAGCGCGCTGCTCGATGCGCTGCCGGCGCTGGTTCGGTCCGAATCGACCCCGGAGTCGCTTGAGGTGCAGGAACGGCCCTTCGAGGCGCCCCAAGGTGACACCGAGTTGGCCATCGCGAAGATCTGGCTGGAGTTGCTGAAACTTGAGCAGGTCAGTCGCCACGACGACTTCTTCAGGCTCGGCGGCATTTCGCTGATGGCGGTGCAGATGACTTCGCGACTGCGCAAGGTGTTGGGCAAGCCCATCGCGGTGCGTGACCTGTTTGTCGAACCGACCATCGCCGGCTTCGCCCGGACCCTTGACACGCAATCACGACCGGCGTCGCGCAATAACCTGGTGCCGATCCGCCGTGGTGGCTCCCAGCGGCCATTGTTTCTGGTGCATCCGCTCGGCGGTGAGGTCGGCTATGCCCGGGACCTGGCGCCGAGCCTCGATCCCGAGGTGCCGGTCTATGGTCTGGCGGCGACGGGGTTTGTGGCGGGTGAAGTTCCATTGAGAACGATCCCGGCCATCGCGTCGCGCTATCTGGCGGCGATTCGCGAAGTGCAAGCCCAGGGACCGTACCGGTTCGCGGGTTGGTCGGCCGGTGGCTTGATCGCTTATGAGATGGCCCGTCAGGTCATCGCCAGCGGCGAGCAGGTCGAATTCATCGGCATCATCGACACCTCCGCCCATGTCGGCGCCGAGGAACGCGAGGTGCTGACGGAAGCGCAGTTCCTGATGTCCTGGCTGCCCGAAGACATGGACGCCGCGTTGTTCAATCAACTGACACCGCTGGCGGCGAACGCCGAGATCGGGCCGATGCTTGCACTGTGCACGACCCATGGCTTGCTGCCGGAGGAGTTGAGCCAGGGAATCGACGCCGGAATGCTGCGCACCCATCTGGCGGTCGCCTACGCGACACGGCTGGCCGTGGGTGCCTATGTCAGCCCGGAGCTGCCGGTGACGGTTTCGCTGTTCACCGCGCTCCAGCAGGAGCGATCCGACCCGACATTGGGCTGGCGCGCCTTGCAGGGTGAACGCGTAACTATCACGCCGCTACCCGGCACGCACCACTCCCTGGTGCGTGCGCCGTATGTCAATGCGCTTGGCAAGGCAATTTCCTACACGCTGAAGGGGGATTCCGACTAACAGGGTGTTGAAAGCCGACCAACAAACAGACCGTTGGTCGGCTTTGTCCTACAAAATTGCCCTACACACCACAAATGATGGCCATTTGGCACCTATTTGATCCCGACCACTTGCGTACTGAATAAAAGGTTCTACCTTTCAAATGCTTATCCTTCTTACAAACGCTAGTTTCGAACAAATGTTTACGTCGGCACGGAGGCCGAAATCTATGCTTATTGACGCCAATTTTGTGACATGCCTGTCCCTGTATCCCCCTACATACACCTATAAACCTGTAGGTTTTAATAATTCACCCACGCTGAATCGATTTAGTCGTGCACTAAATCAATGAAACGCAACGGTGGAAATTTGACATGGGGGCAGGGTTATTTTCGACCGGGCGGTCGGAAACCAGGTCAGCCAGCGATTTTGGTATGCAGGCTTATGAATCGAATCAGTAGCGTACGAAATATAGAGAATCCGCATATCTATTTCGAACTAGGGAAACTGATTTCAAGCGTAGGGCATGAACACTTCGTTGCGAATATGCATCAACTGATCGGAACATCGGTTTCCGTCAGTCTGGTGGAACTCAGCGAGTGGACAACAGACGACAGCCAGGGAAGCGTCATCGACATTCAATCCCTTGGCACCGCAGGCCTCCCAGAGGACATTGCGTCGCCCTCCCTCCCTTGTTCCATTACCCCCCGGCAACGAGACGAACACCCACTCATGCAACGGATTCTTGAAGTGGACGATTCCATCCTGATTCACATGAACGCACCGATGATGGACGCCAGGGGTTATCAACTCAGCAGCGCGACCCATCAATGCAGCCTCGTTTCAGGCAAGGGCAATCGACGTTGTGTGATCTCGTTGCACCGCCCCTTGCTGGACCGTGACTTTTCCCTGAGCGAATTATCGTTTCTGAAAAACCTCTCGGAAACGCTGTTGCCACTGGTTGAGCGGCATGCGCGGATCAGTCGCCAGGTCAGCGTCCGCAAGGTCGCGAACCCGATGACCCGGCCCGTCGTGGCCTTTGAGCAGACACCGCTGCAACGGGATTTCAACGAACGGCTGATGCTCTGCGACGTGGCCCTGTCGGCACGGGAAAAAGAGGTGTGCCTGGGGCTGCTGACCGGCGGGACCGTGCCCGAAATGGCGGAAAAACTCTGCGTCAAGAACAGCTCCGTCGAAACCTACCTCAAGCGTGCCGCGGCCAAACTCGGCGTGAGCGGTCGGCACGGATTGGCCAAATGGATGATCGGGGCGTAGCGCCCCTTCCCGCTCCGTCACAGCCTGTGACCTGACATCGCAGGCTTCGAATAAAGAAAGCGCCCAATCCCCAGCGAGGCTGGTCAATGAGCAAGTCCCCGATGTCCCTGGCGGCCGTTGCGTTTGTTCTCGGCGGTTGTTCGTTAATACCGGACTACCAGCGGCCGGCCGCGCCGATCGCCCAGCAGTACCCGCAAAGCCCTGCCTATGCGCCGACCCAGGCCGCCAACGGCTCCGCTGCCGAACAAGGCTGGCGCGATCAGTTTCGCGATCCGGCGTTGCAGCAGTTGATCCAGAGCGCCTTGAGCAACAACCGCGACCTGCGCGTAGCGGCATTGAACGTCGAGGCGTATCGGGCGCAATACCAGATTCAGCGTGCAGACTTGTACCCGGCGGTTTCCGCCAGCGGTTCCGGTACGCGCCAGCGCACTCCGGGTGATCTGTCGTCCACCGGCGAGGCCGTTACCAGCGGTTCCTACTCGGCAGGCTTGGGCATCAGCGCTTATGAACTGGACCTGTTTGGCCGCATCCGCAGCCTCAGCCAGGAAGCCATGCAGGTTTACCTGTCCAGCGAAGAGGCCCAACGCAGCACGCAACTGAGCCTGGTCGCCAATGTGGCCACGGCCTACCTGACCTGGCGTGCGGATCAGGAGTTGCTGGTCCTGACGCAAGACACCCTCAAATCCTATGAAGAAAGCCTGCGCCTGACCACGCGCAGCAATGCGGTTGGCGTGGCGTCTGCGCTGGATGTCAGCCAGGCCCGGACCACCGTCGAAGGGGCCCGCGCCAATCTGGCGAAGTTTCAACGGCAGGTGGCGCAGGACATGAATGGCCTGACCCTGCTGGTCGGTACATCGGTGCCGGACAATCTGCCGGCACTTCCATTGGCGTCAAACCTGCTCACCGAAGTCCCGGCCGGGCTGCCGTCGGACCTGTTGCAACGGCGCCCCGATATTCTGCAAGCGGAATACCTGCTCAAGTCCGCGAATGCCGACATCGGCGCCGCCCGTGCCGCGTTCTTCCCCAGCATTACCCTGACGGCCAACGCCGGGACCTCCAGCTCGCAACTGTCCGGGCTGTTCAAGGGTGGGTCCGGCAGTTGGCTGTTCCAGCCGCAAATCAACTTGCCGATTTTCAATGCCGGCAGTCTGCGGGCGAGCCTCGATTACTCGAAAATCCAGAAAGACATCCGCGTTTCGCAGTATGAGAAGTCAATCCAGACCGCGTTTCAGGAAGTCTCCGACGGCCTCGCGGCACGCAAGACCTACAGCGAACAACTGACCGCGCAACGCGATCTCGTGCAGGCGAACCAGGATTACTACCGGTTGGCCGAGCGTCGTTATCGCATTGGTGTCGACAACAACCTGACCTTTCTCGACGCACAACGCTCCCTGTTCAGTGCCCAGCAAACGCTGATCACCGACCGGCTCGCACAGCTGACCTCCGAGGTCGGGCTGTACAAGGCGCTGGGCGGAGGCTGGGCCGAACGCTTGAATGTTGCATTGTGAGGGCAATGAAAATGAACACATTCGAACCGGGTGAATACGTCCGCTTACGCGCGGGCGGCAGAAAGATGATTGTCAAACACCCTTCCTTCACTTCCGACCTGCCGGGCACGCCGTTGGTGCCTTGTGAATACCGGGAGAAAAAACGCACGGTGTTGGGCTTCTACGCGGCACGCGATCTGATCGCCGCACCGGCCTGAGCCGCAACCACCAGATCACTCAACAGGACGGATTCTTATGCATGTGATCATTACGGCCATCGGCTCCGCCGGTGACGTTCATCCTTTTGTCGGTATCGGCCGCGCGCTCGCCGCACGGGGCCACCGCATAACGTTTTGCGCCAGTGCCGCGTTCGCCCCGCTCATCGAGCGCTGCGGCTTCACCTTTTTACCGCTGGGCACCGCCGAAGAATATGAGGCGGTCATGGCTGACCCGGCATTGTGGCGCACCCGAACCTCGCTCCCCACTCTCTGGAAAAGCGTCGCCAGTACGTTGCGCGAGCAGTACCGGATGCTGGAGGCGGCGTGTGATGACGAGACGGTGATGCTCGGTTCCCTGTGGGCATTTTCGGCCCGTCTGCTCCAGGAAAAACACGGCATTCCGCTGATCACCGCGCAAGTCTCGCCGTTCGGCTTCTGGTCGGCCGCCTCGCCTTCGGTGCATCCGCCGGGCACCAACCTGCCAGCCTTTGTACCTTCCCCGGTGAAACGCCTGGTGCTGCGTTTGGTCGAGCGGGCCTTTCTGGACGGACTGATGAAACCGGAACTCAATCGCTTTCGCCGCGAGCTGGGATTGCCACCGACCAAGCGAATTATCAGCGAATGGATCTGCTCACCCGACGGGGTATTGGGCTTGTTCCCGCAGTGGTTCGCCAAGGTCGCATCGGACTGGCCGCGCCAGACCGTATTGACCGGTTTTCCACTGTTCGACGAATCCGGATTCCAGCAACGCGACAGCGAACTGGACGACTTTCTCAGTGAAGAATCACCGGTGGTGTTTACCCCGGGTTCGACCCAGGTCAATGGGGAAGAATATTTCGCCGCTGCTGTTGCCGCGCTGAAAGCGGTCAACCGTCGCGGGGTGTTCCTGACCCGGCAACCGGTGGACCCGGCAATGGCCGCCCCAGGGCAAATCCTGGTGCGCCGCTACGTGCCGATGAGCCGCATCCTGGCCAACACCGCCGCACTGGTGCACCACGGTGGCGTCGGCACCACGGCCCTGGCGATGGCCGCCGGCGTACCGCAAGTCGCGACGCCGTTTGCCCATGACCAGTTCGACAACGCTGCACGGATGGAGCGTCTGGGTTGCGGCGTGAGCTTATTGCCTCCGGCCTCCGGTGAAGCGCTGGCCAAGGCACTGGACACGGTGTTGACCAGCCCTGAAGTGCACGCCAATTGCGCTCACTATCGTGCGTTGATTCCCAGCGGCGATAGCGCCAGTGAAGCGGCCGCGCTACAGATCGAGGCACTGGCACGGGCTCGCTTGAAGACGTCCCGCGTCGCGTAGTCGGGTTTCGCCACACACACCTTAACCGCTAATCCCAGCAACGGACTCCTGACCTCCGTTGCTTCGCCACGCCTGCGCGAAGCCTCGGTCGTCACGCTTTTCATCAGTTTTTGGGCCCGGCCCACGGAGAACTTTATGACTCAGGCCAAGCCCGTTTTGGGTGACCTGCTTTACCCGCTGACGGCCCCGCAACTGGATATCTGGCTGGACCAGCGGCTGCACGAAGACTCACCGCTGTACAACATCGGCGGTTATGCCCGGATCAACGGCGCGGTGGATGCCACCCGGATGCAGCACGCGATCGACCAAGTGGTCAGTCGCCACGACGCGCTGCGCACGCAACTGGTGCCGGGTTCGGTGGATCATCCGCTGCCGCGCCAACGATTCCTGGCGTCGGTCAGCGCCGCGTATTCCTTGATCGATGTCTCCGCACAGGCCAACCCCGAGGCTGCCGCCCTGGCGCTGCTGGAAGAAAACCTGCAAACGCCGTTTTCCTTTGACGACGGCTTGCTGTATCGCACCGAACTGCTCAAGGTGCGCGAAGACCTGTACTACTTTTTCTTCAATTGCCATCACCTGATCGTCGACGGCTGGTCCTTTGCCATGATCGGCAAGGCCATCAGCGAGGCGTACTCCGCAACGGCACCGATGCTGCCGGCGCCGAGTTATCAGGCCTATCTCGAACAACACAGCAGTGACAAGGCCTCGGCGGCGCTCCAGCGTCAACGCCAATACTGGCTGGAAAAATACCGCACGTTGCCTGAACCGCTGCTCGCGCCCCGCCCTGAAAGCCGTGTCGGGCAACGCCTGACGCCGAGCCAGAACCACACCTGGCGCTTGCCCCGTGCGCTTTACAATCGCCTCGGCGAATTGGCGAAGGCAAGCGGCCAAGGGACGATTTTCCATGTGATGCTCGGCGCGCTATACAGCTACTTTGCCCGGGTTGCCCAACGCGATGAGATCGTGATCGGCCTGCCGATCCTCAACCGCGCCAACGCCGCGCACAAGGCCACGGTCGGTTTGTTCGTCGGCATGAGCCCGGTGCGTCTGAGCCTCGGCACGGACCTGGCGTTCAGCGAGTTGGTGAGCAAAATTGCCCTGACGCTCAAACAGGATTACCGCTATCAGCGTTACCCGTTGAGTGAGCTGAACCGTGAACTCGGGTTGCAGAATATCGGCCGCTGGCAGTTGTTCGATTTGGTGGTGTCCTTCGAGCAGGACCAGGACACGTGGTACGACTCGACCCTCGCGCACCCGGTCAAACTCAGCAACGGCTATGAACAGAATCCCTTGGCCATGCACGTGCGTGAGGCCGGGCCGGACGATGATGTGTGGATGCATTTCATCTACAACGAAGCGTACTTTGACGCGCCGCAGATCGAGGCGCTGCAACAGCGTTTTATGCGCATCCTGCACAGTGTGGCGGATGATTTCGAGGTGCCGGTGAGTGCCCTGGAGCTGATGCCGGCCGCAGAACGCGTTCTGTTGGACGAATGGAATCGCACCGAGGTTGATTACCCGAAAAAGCCGCTGCTGCATCAACTCATCGAGGCCCAGGTTGCGGCTCGCCCGGACGCGATTGCCGTACGCTTCGAGCACCAATCGCTGACCTACGACGCACTGAACCGCCAGGCCAATCAACTGGCTCACGCGTTGCTGGAAACCGGGATCCGTCCGGACGACCGCATTGCCATCTGCGTAGAGCGCAGCCTGGAAATGGTCGTGGGTCTGCTGGGCATTCTCAAAGCCGGGGCCGCCTATGTGCCGCTGGACCCGGGCTATCCCGCCGACCGCTTGAGCCACATGCTCAGCGACAGCGCCCCCGTCGCCCTACTCACCACCCGTGCCTTGCTGACCCACCTGCCTGCCGTGACGGTGCCGGTGTTGTGTCTCGACACCGACCACGAACGCCTGGCTCGGCAACCGATTGAAAACCCCGTCCTCGGGCTCACGCCGCAACACCTCGCCTATGTGATTTACACCTCAGGCTCCACCGGCCTGCCCAAAGGCGTGATGAACCAGCATGACGGCGTCGTCAACCGCCTGCTCTGGGCTCGCGATGCTTACGGCGTCGATGAGCACAGCATCATCCTGCAGAAGACCCCGTTCAGTTTCGACGTGTCGGTCTGGGAGTTTTTCCTGCCGCTGCTCAGCGGTGCGCAACTGGTGGTGGCGGCGCCCGGCGGGCATCAGGATCCCGGCTATTTGATGGACATCATGGCCAGCGCCGGCATCACGCTGCTGCATTTCGTGCCGTCGATGTTGCAGGTGTTTCTCGACCAGGCCGATCCACAGCGTTTGCCGGCACTCAAGCAGGTGCTGTGCAGTGGCGAAGCGTTGCCGTATGCCTTGCAGGAGCGTTTTTTCGAACGTCTGCCACAGGTGCAGTTGCACAACCTCTACGGTCCGACCGAAGCGGCCATCGACGTTACGGCCTGGCATTGCCGGTCCGACGTGCACAACGGCATCGTGCCGATCGGCCTGCCCATCGCCAACACGCAACTGCATGTCCTCGACGCAAACCTGCAACCGCTGCCGCCGGGCGTCGCCGGCGAGCTGCACATCGGTGGCATCGGTGTCGCGCGGGGCTACTTGAATCGCCCCGAGCTGACGGCGGAACGGTTTATTCGTGATCCGTTCCAGACTGATCCCCAGGCGCGCCTGTACAAGACTGGCGATCTGGGCCGTTGGTTGCCGGATGGCAGCCTCGAATACCTGGGCCGTAATGATTTCCAGGTAAAAATTCGGGGCCTGCGCATTGAACTGGGCGAGATCGAATCACGGCTGATGGCGTACGAAGGCGTCAAGGAAGCGGTGGTGATTGCCCATCAAGAGGCCGAAGGCGATGCCTGGCTCTGTGCCTACTTTGTAGCCGCACCCGGTTTTGAGCTTTCAGCAACGGCATTGCAGCAAGCTTTGCACCAGCAAGTCCCCGACTACATGGTGCCCCGGCATCTGATCCAGCTCGACCAATTCCCGTTGAACGCCAACGGCAAGCTCGACCGCAAGGCCCTGCCCGAACCCGATGAAACCTTGGGCAGCCGCGACGCAACGGCGCCGCGTTCAGCGTTGGAACAGACGTTGGCCGAACTCTGGAAGGACAACCTCAAGCGCTCAGAGCTGGGCATCCACGACAACTATTTCATGCTCGGCGGCGATTCCCTGAAAGTCATCCACTTGCAGGTCAAGGCCCGCGAGCAAGGGATTGCCCTGACGCTGGCGCAGATTTACCAGCACCCGAGCATCGCGCAACTGGCCGAAAGCGTCGAAGCCCAGGGCGGCACCTCTACCCACCTTGCCCCCTTGGCGCATGTGGCGCCGTTTGCCCAGGTGCCGGAAGCCATCCGCTTGGCCAGCGCGGGGGAATTCGATGACGTGTTTGCCGCGTCGCAACTGCAAGTCGGGATGATCTACCACTCGATGATGCACCCGGACTCAGCGATCTATCACGACATCTTCCGCTATCGCCTGCGCCTGAAATGGGACGCCGTGGCTTGGGACCGGGCCGTTCGTGCCTTGATCCAGCGGCACCCGGCGTTGCGCATGTCGTTCGATGTCGGCCACACCGAAGCGCCAATGGCGCGGGTGCATGCGGTGGTGGAATCGCCCGTGCAGCTCATCGTTTCACCCCGCCCGGATGATCGCGAACAGGCAGTTGCCAGCTACATCGAGGAACGCAAACGTCACCGTGAGGATTGGCATCAGGCGCCGCTGTACCAGTTCGGCGTGGCCGTCGGCGCGGATGACATCGATCTGGTGTTCAGCTTCCATCACGCGATTCTCGATGGCTGGAGTGTCGCGACCCTGATGCGCGACTTGATCACGCTCTACACCTCGACCGCCACGCTGCCAGCCCTGACCACCAGCCCCGCCGACTTTATCGTCCTCGAACAGGAAGCCATGGCCAACGAGGCTCACCGTCAGTTCTGGCGCGAATACCTGCACGACGCCCCCGCCGCGTCCATGACCAGTTGGACCCACGCGGTGGCCCCGGACCCGACACCGCACCGCTCGGCTTACCGGGAAATGCCCGCCGCCGACGTGGCCCGGCTCGAAGCGTTCTGCCGCGACCAGGACCTGCCCTTGCGCGCCGTGTTACTGGCGGCCCACGGGTTTGCCCAGGCCATCGTGTCCAATCAGCAAGAAGTGTTGTGCGGCGTGATCAGCCATGGTCGCCCGGAATTTGCCGACAGCGCCCAGGTGCTGGGGTTGTTCCTCAATTCCCTGCCCGTGCGCTTCAGCACCCTTGGCACTGATTGGCTCGACGTGATTCGCGGTCTGATGCGCCAGGAGCAACAGGTATTTGCCCATCGGCGCTACCCGTTCGCGTTGATTCACCGGGAAACCGATGTGGCCCTGAACGTGGTGTTCAACTACGTGGATTTCTATGTGCTCAACGACCTGCTGGCGCCGGGGAAAGAAATCCTCACCGGTTGGGAAACCACCGAAGCCAGCAACTATGACTTGCTGACCACGGCGGGCCGGCATCCGTCCAACGGCTCGCTGATGCTGAAAACCGACTACTGCACCGCACGGGTGGCCACCAGTCAGGTCGAGGTCTACGCCGATTACATGCTGCGCACCCTGGAACTGATGATTGCCAACCCCGACGCGCCGCCGCGCATACCGGACTGGATGCCGCGCATCGAACACAGGTTGCCAGCGACCCACGGAAACCTCTCGACCTTGTTGCTGGACAGCTTCGCCCGTCATGACCAGCAGATCGCCGTGAGCTTTGGCGAGACGCGACTGTCCTACCGACAACTCGCGGACCGCAGCGCGCAACTGGCGAGTTGGTTGCACCAGCGTGGCATAGGGCCGGGCGATCGGGTGGCAATCATGATGCCGCGCTCGCCAGAACTGATCATCGCGCTGCTCGGTGTGATCCAGGCCGGTGCCGCATATGTGCCGATTGACCTGAGTTACCCGCAGGACCGCATCCGACTGATCCTCGATGATTCACAGCCGCGTCTGGTGCTGTCCGGCGATGGCTCGACCAATCTGGTGGCGACCCTGGCCAGCCAGGTTGAGCGGCGGCATTGGGACGGCGTGGTCGCCGAGTTCGACGGCAACCTGGCGCGCTGTCATCAGCGAGTTGCCTCGATCGCCGCCGAGATTGCCGGCGACGATAACGCGTACTTGCTTTACACCTCGGGTTCCACCGGGCGGCCAAAAGGCGTGGCCATGCCGCATCACGCGTTGGGCAATATGATCCGCTGGCAAACCCGTCAGCAGGACGCCACGAACCTGCCGCTGAAGACACTGCAATACTCGCCGATTTCGTTCGATGTCTCGTTCCAGGAAATCCTCTCGACCCTGTCGAGCGGCGCGGAACTGGTGATGATCGATGAAGCGCTGCGTTATGACTTCATCCGGTTGCTGAAATTTATCGGCGCCCAGGACATCAATCGGCTGTTCCTGCCCTACGTTGCTTTCCAGGGCCTGGCCGAGGTCGCGATGCAACTCGGTATCCGCCCGGCCTCGCTGCGCCAGATCAATGTGGCGGGCGAGCAACTGAAAATCACCGCGGAAATCCGTCACCTGATCGATGGCCTCGACGATTGTCGGGTGGAAAACCATTACGGCCCGACCGAAGCCCATGTGGTCACCAGCCTGCGACTTGAAGGCGCCAGCGCCGATTGGCCGAACATGCCGCCGATTGGCGTGCCGATTGATGGCGTGCGCATGCATGTGCTGGACACCACGGGCAATGCCTGTCCGGTCGGGGTCAGCGGTGACTTGTTTATCGAAGGCCTGTGCCTGGCCAACGGTTACTGGAACCAACCGGACCTGACGGCCGAACGCTTTGTCTATCGTCAGTTGGAGGGTGAAAGCCGCCGGTTATACGAGACCGGCGACATCGGGTTTTACCTGCCTGGGGGCGACCTGATCTATCAGGGTCGCAGCGATGCGCAGGTGAAGATTCGCGGCTATCGCGTCGAGCTGGGCGAGATCGAAGTGGCCATGCTTGGCTCCCCTCAGTTCGGAGCGGACATTCAGCAAGTGGCGGTGATCGACAAGCAGGCCTCGGATGGCAGCCGCAATCTGGTCGGTTTCGTTCAGGTGATGCCGGGGCGCGAGCTGGACCTGGATCGCCTCAAGGCCGAAATGCGCCTGACCCTGCCCGATTACATGCTACCCAGCACCCTGGTCAGCATCGGCAAGTTACCCCTGGGCCCGACCGGCAAGATCGATCGCCAACGCTTGCAAAAGGTCGACGTGCAAACCACGTTGCAGCGGCCGTTTACCGCGCCGCGCAATACCTGGGAAGACTTGTTGCAGGCCTATTGGCAAGAAACCCTGGAGCTGGAAGACATCAGCGTTCATGACAACTTCTTCGAGCTGGGCGGCAACTCGCTCAAGGCTGTGCGCTTGATTGCGATGCTGGCCCGGCACCAAGGCTGCGAGCCGTCGTTGTCCGACTTTATCCAGGCCCCGACCATCGCCGAATTTGCCCAGGTATTGCAGCAGAGCGAGGCCGGCCACGGACAAACCGGGGCGCTGGTGGATTTCAAAAACGCCAAGCGTGTGCCGACGTTGTTCCTGGTGCATCCCATCGGTGGGCACGTGCTGTGTTATGCCGCATTGGCACAAGTGCTCAAGGACCGGGTTCAGTTGTACGCCCTGCAAGCACCGGGCACGTGGGACAGCCGCGCGCCGTTGCAATCGGTGCAGGCCCAGGCCATGCACTACGCCGATGCCATTGAACAGGTCGCACCAACCGGTCCGTTGAACATTGGCGGCTGGTCCTATGGAGGTGTCGTTGCGTATGAACTGGCCAGCGAGTTGAAGCGGCGCGGGCGGCGTCTGCACAACGTGTTTTTGCTCGACACCATCGTGCGCATCAGCCAGGGCGAGGTGCAGATTGAACGCAGCGAGTTCATGAACTGGTTTATGTGGGAACTGCTCAGCGGCGATGGCCAGAAAGATTACGCCTACCACGCCCTCGACTTCGCTGCGCTGAGCGACCTGCAAGCGTTCGAAGCGATCAAGCAGCACGGCGTGGCCCAGGGCATTTTCGACCGGAGCATCACCTTGCAGACGCTGGATCAGCTGTACCGGGTGTTTCATGCCAACTGGCAGTCGCTGCTGGATTACCGCTTCCCGCCCCTGGATTTGCCACTGACGCTGTTCGCGGCGGACGTCGAGTTGCCCGATGTGCTGCAAGCCCCGCATGAACTGGTCGGCACGGCATTCCGCGACCCGTATCGCGGCTGGCGCACGGTGGCGCCACACGTGGAGCGCATCGCCGTCGAGGGCGACCATCTGACCATGATGCGCGAGCCGCATATCCGCAGGGTCGGTGAAGTCATCAAGTCGCGCATCGATACGGCGCGGGTCAGAAGCGCCGACACCGTTGCTGCATTCGCATAGCCGTCACCGACGGTCTCCATTCCACGCCCGGTGATGCCGGGCTCGATACAGGTGAAACGGTATGACAGCACTCAAGAAAGCCATCGTGGCAGGCGCCGGCATCGGCGGACTCACCGCCGCCATCGCGCTGCAACGGGCGGGTTGGCAGGTCGAGGTCTTCGAAGCGGCCGAGACCCTGCGCACCGGCGGCAGCGGTTTGTCGGTCATGGCCAACGCCATGGCGGCGCTGCATTCCATCGGTGCCCATGTCCCGGTGGAACACGCGGGCCAGGTGATCAAACAGTTTTATTTCAAGACGCAGAATGGCGATCCCATCACCCGCATGCCGATCCACGAGATCGGCGAACAACTGGGTCACCCGAGCGTGAATATCCAGCGCCCTCTTCTGCTGCGGGCCTTGGCGCAACAATTGGCGCCGGACAGCCTGACCACCGGATTGCGTTGCGTGGGTTATGCCAGTCGACCGGAGGGCGTGCAGGTTTCGTTTGAAGACGGCAGCACCCGGCACGCAGATCTGCTGATTGGCGCTGACGGTTTGAATTCGGTGATTCGCCAGCAGATGCTCGGCGACACGCCGACCCGCCCCAGCGGCTACATCGCCTGGCTGGCGGTCGCGCCCTTCAGCCACCCGGTGATGAGCGAAGGCTACGTGGCGCATTACTGGGGTCGCGGCAAACGCTTCGGGCTCTGCGATGTGGGCGACGGCCAAGCGTATTGGTGGGGCACCTGCAACCACGCCAACGCGGCGGATGCCGCGTTGAGCATCAGCAAACAGGAGGTGCTCGACGCTTATAGCGGCTGGGCGCCGGAAGTTGTCGCGGCGATCGAAGCCACGCCCGAAAGCGTCATTCTGAAAATGCACGCCCGGGACCGCGACCCGGTGGAGCAATTCTGCGACGGCCACGTGGTGCTGTTGGGCGATGCGGCGCATCCGATGTTGCCGAGTCTCGGCCAGGGTGCGGCGCAGGCGATTGAGGATGCGGTGGTGCTCGCGCACTACCTGACACAAACGTCTGACCTGAATGCAGCGCTGGCGCAGTACCAGGCCTTCCGGCACCCGCGCGCCAACGGGGTGGTGAAGGCTGCACGGTTTATGAGCGGTATCGAACAGGCCGAATCGAAACTCGCTTGCTGGCTGCGGGAATGGTATTTCCGCCTGACTCCGCAGAGCAGTTTTCGTAAAAAGAACCTCGACATCCTGTCGTTCAAGCCCAGCGCCTGAACCCACTGCAAACACCCTGTGGGAGCGGGCTTGCTCGCGAAGGCGGTGTGTCAGCTGATATTAGTGTCGACTGACACGACGCCTTCGCGAGCAAGCCCGCTCCCACATAGGGATCTTCATTACCTTGAGGAAATAAAAAGCCCCGATACCTTTAAGGCATCGGGGCTTTTTAGTGTCGCCACAAGCAGTTTCCCGGTGCACGACTAGAATCTGCTACGTTGGCCTTTGCATGATGTAGGAATTTTGTGTTTTCAGGGAGTAGAAAAACATTATGCAAATCAGCAGCCGTTATAAATGGACCACCCTGACCGCCATAACACTGAGTATTTTTGCGGCGCTGATATTCCTTCTTATCAAGTCTTACACCTATGACACGGCCACTTATTTCGAATCCCGAGACTTTGTGCGTCAACTCAAACAACTGGATGCCAATTGGGCGGTGAAAATCCTGAGGGCAAAAATCGGCATCAACAGTAGTTTGCAACTGGGAGCCCCTGCGCAATCAGCTAACCGTTGGGATCAATTGGACAAATTGAACAACTCAGGCCCACTGTCCAACTTATGGAATGATCGCCGACAGGGTTATTTGAACGCCGTACAAAACAAGACGCTACTGGTTGATCAGTTCAAGCAGCACAACGCCGCACTGCGCGCCGCCCTTGATGCCCTGCCCGATGTAGAAGACACCGTTCAAGACTTATTGAAAGAGATCACTGATAAACAACAACTGGAATACCTGGCCAACTCCTGGAATATTCTGAATCTGACGCTGACCACCCTCGAATACGCCTTATATAGCTCCAGGGACAATGCCAAGGAAATCGACAATCAACTGGCCATCCTCAACCAGTACATGAGCCAACTCCCTCCCGAGCGCCAGGCACCTTTTAATACCTATGCCACTCACGTGAACACCATCGTCCGGGAACAACCCATCGTGAATGACCTGCTCGACCGCATTAATGTCATTCCCGTCGCGCAGCAACTGGACAGCATCAATGAGTTATTGAACGAAACCCAGCGGCGAACGGAAGCCCAGGACCGCCAATACCATATCTACCTGGCCATTTGCGCCAGCCTCATGGCATTCCTGCTGGTGTACCTGGCCGGTCGTTTGATTCGCAGTTATACCGTGATCAACAACATCAACAATGAACTGCAAACTGCCAACGAGCGTCTTGAGCAACGCGTCGAAGAACGCACACGGGAACTGATCGAGGCCGAGCGCGAACTGGTGGATGCCGCACGAATGGCCGGCATGGCCGAGATCGCCACCAATGTGCTGCACAACGTAGGCAATGTGTTGAACAGCGTTAACGTCTCCGCCGATGTCATTGCCCATCGCTTGTCGACCAGCAAAACCTTAGGCCTGGGTAAAGCGGTGAAAATGATCAACGATCATGCCGAAGACCTGGGGCAATTCATCACCCTCGATGAGAAAGGCAAACTTCTGCCGCTTTACTTCAATCAACTGGTGGATTCCATCGCTGTCGAGCAATCGGGCATCGTCGATGAACTGTCGCAACTGACCAAGAGTATCGATCACATCAAGGACATCGTTTCCACCCAGCAGGCCTATGCCGGCGCGGCCCGGGTAGTCGAGCCGCTGAACGTCATCAATCTGTTTGAGGACGCCTTGCGGATGAACTCCGGCGCCCTGAGCCGTCACCATGTAACGGTGGTCAAGGACTACCACGACGTTCCAACCATCATTGGCGACAAGCACCGGTTGCTGCTGATCCTGATCAACCTGATCAGCAACGCCAAATATGCGATGTCCAGGGTCACCGAGCAGCAACGGGAAATGACCTTGAGCGTCAGCGTCATCGACCGCTCAACGTTGCGCTTCAGCGTCAAGGATCAGGGCGAAGGCGTCGCCGCCGAAAACCTGTCGCGCATCTTCAATCATGGCTTCACCACCCGCAAGGAAGGCCATGGTTTTGGCCTGCACAGTTGCGCCCTCGCGGCGGTGGAAATGAACGGACGCTTGCATGTACACAGTGAAGGACCGGAACGGGGCGCGGTGTTTACCCTGGAGATTCCGTTGGAGCTGGCGGGCGACTCTGGCAGTGAACAGCAAGCGCCGGGAGACAGAACATCGCTCCCGGCGCTACCGGTGTCCAACCCATGACCACAAACAGGTGATTTACTTCGGTTGCGCCACCGTGCGCAGGTAAGGTTTCACCGTCCTGAAGCCGTCCGGGTATTTCTTCCGGGCGTCTTCATCGGAGACTGAAGTCGGAATGATCACGTCTTCACCCGGACGCCAGTTCACCGGGGTGGCGACGGTGTGTTTGGCGTTCAATTGCAGGGCATCGAGCAGACGCAGCACTTCATCGAAATTGCGCCCGGCGCTCATCGGGTAGATCAGCATCGCCTTGACCTTTTTGTCCGGGCCGATGATGAACACCGAACGCACGGTGGCGTTGTCCACGGCGGTCCGATTGCCGCCGCTGGCGTTCGGATGAATCATGTCGTAGAGCTTGGCCACCACCAGGTTTTCGTCGCCGATCATGGGGTAATTGACGGCGTGGCCCTGGGTTTCTTCGATATCTTTCGCCCAGCTCGCATGGTTGCTGACAGGGTCGACGCTGAGCCCGACGACCTTGGTGTTGCGTTTATCGAACTCCGGTTTGAGCCCGGCCATGTAGCCGAGCTCAGTGGTGCACACCGGGGTGAAGTCCTTGGGGTGCGAGAACAGAATCGCCCACTTGTCGCCGATCCACTCATGGAAATGCAGCGTGCCTTCGGTGCTTTCGACGGTAAAGTCCGGTGCTTCGTCGCCAATACGGATTGCCATGTTCGTTCTCCTTACTGTGAGTTCGTAGGGAAGCTCAACGGTGTTCAGGAACTGCGTTGAACCTGTGACGCGAAACAGTATAGGAGACGGTTCAAGACACGGCGGTTACCGCCCGCCCTTTCGCGATAGCGCGTCGGAGAATGCATTGCGGTACGCCTGCGGGCTCGTTCCAACCACGCGTCGAAAGTGCTCCCGCAGGGAGGTTGGCGAACCGAATCCGGCCTTTAACGCGACCTGTTCAACAGACATTTCGGTGGTCTCAAGAATGCATTGCGCTCGCCGGACCCGTGCGTGCAATAGCCACTGCAAGGGCGTAACACCGAGTTGTTCGCGAAAGCGCCGGCTGAGGGTTCGGGTGCTGATCGAGGCCTTGGCGGCCATTTGCTCCAGGGTCAACGGCTTGTCCAGTTGTTGCTCGATCCACTGCTGCAACGGGTGCAACGTCCCGGTTGATTCGATGGGTTCATGAACGATGAACTGCGCCTGTCCGCCCGCCCGTTCCAGTGGCATCACCGCGAGCCGGGCCGTGGCCGCAGCCACCACGGCGCCATGGTCCTTCCTGATCATGTGCAGGCACAAATCCAGACCGGCAGATGCGCCCGCCGACGTCAGCACTTGCCCGTTATCGATAAACAGTACATTCGGATCGACCGTAATGGCGGGATATCGCGCAGCGAGTGCGGGCGCCGCCAACCAATGGGTCGTTGCGCTTAATCCGTCGAGCAAGCCACTGGCGGCCAGGATGAACGCCCCGGTACACACCGATGCGATCCTCGCCCCCGCTGCTGCCGCCGCGTTCAGTGCGTCTGAAAGTGCCTGCGGCACGGGTGACGTGGTATCAACCAGGCCAGGCACGATAACCGTATCGGCGTGGATCAGGTCGCTCAAATCCCACTTCACCTGAAGGTCGAAGTGTTCCGTTCTGACCACCCGCGACTGCGCGCAGACCATCACGTTGTAAGCGCGTTGCCCGGCGCCAAGGCGAACGCGCTCGAACATTTCAATCGGCAGGGTCAGGTCGAACGAAACCACGCCATGAAACGCGAGAATGGCAACTTTATGGGGTTTGGGCTGTAGCGACATGATGATTATTCACTTGGCTTGAATCCGTCGATGAGTGGCATTTTAGCCAATTGGCGAGGTGGCACAAGGTCGACATACTCAGGCTCCGCTTTGGAGAAACCTACCCATGACGAATGACCTGACTTCACGGTCCCTTGGCACCCTGCGACAGTTGCGCTACGCCGCCATTCTGGAAGGCACCACGCTGGTCGTGCTGCTTGGCATCGCTGTTCCGCTCAAGCACGTCTTCAATTGGCCCGCAGCGGTGCAGATCATCGGTCCGTTGCATGGCCTGGTGTTTTTGCTTTATTGCTGGCTGGTGATCACCGCAGCGGAAAGCGAAAAATGGAAGCGAAGCGATCTGGCCCGGGCGCTAGGTTCGGCGCTGATACCGCTGGGTGGTTTTTTTGCCGCACAGTACTTTCGCAAACAGGCAAAAAAGCTGCATGCCCAGGCCGCTTCCGTTGAGCGAGCAGCGTCATGACTTATCTGTTGATCAAGTCCCTGCACGTTTGCGCGGTCATCTTCTGGTTGAGCGGCATGTTCCTGCAGTCGTTGTTGCTGCTCGCGGGTCGCAACATGTCCGGGCCGGTATTACCTTTGGAACTGACGCGGCTGCGAATGCTGCGTCGATGGTGTCGCGGCATGACCGTACCGGCGATGGCCCTCACCTGGCTGAGCGGCCTGACCATCGCCACGCTCGGCGGCTGGACCGGCGAGCACTGGTTGATCCTCAAGCTGGCCTTCGTCCTGGCGCTGTCAGCGATGCATGGCTGGCTATCGGGCGCGCTGCGGCGACGCCTGGAATGCCCGACTGAAGCCCCCTCCTCCAACCTGCGCCTGGTGTTCCCGAGCCTGCTGGCCATGACGTCCGCCATCGTTTTTCTGGTCATCAACAAACCTTTTTGATGATGCCGACCTCAAAACGGCGCGTCCCCCAAAATAGTCGCCCGGTGCATGACTCGCCTGTTTGGGCGGTAGTCATCGATGGCGTAATGCTGGGTGATCCGGTTATCCCAAAAGGCCACGTCATTGGCTTTCCACTGCCAGCGAACCGTGAATTCGGGGCGGCTCACATGGCTGAACAACAAGGCCAATAGCGCGTCACTTTCCTTCGCTTCCAGTTCATTAATGCGCGTGGTGAAGCCTTCATTGACGAACAGTGCCTTACGGCCCGTTGCGGGATGCGTCCTGACCACCGGATGGGACAGCGGCGGATGATCCTTCCGGGCTTTTTCGTAGCGTTGCAGCGCTTCGGGCGTGCTGCCAAAGCGCTCGGTGGGAAACGACTTGGTCAGTTCATGAGTCGCAGTCAGGCCATCAAGCAGCTGTTTGAGCGGCGCAGACAACGCCTCGAAAGCGGCCACGCCATTGGCCCACAACGTATCGCCACCGTAAGCAGGCACGTGCCGGGCCGCCAGCACCGAGCCCATCGCCGGCTCGGCGAGGAAGGTCACGTCGGTGTGCCAGATGGCATTGTCCCGCACGTCGGTGACGGCGGTGTCGATCAACAACAGCTCCGGATGTTGCTCGACATGCGGATAAATGGGATGCCGGTGCAAATCGCCGAAGCGCGCGGCAAACGCCACGTGTTCGGCGGCCGTTATCGTCTGGTTGCGAAAGAACAACACCTGATGCTGCAGCAACGCCTGCTCGACCCAGTGATGCTGTTCATCGCTCAACGGCCGGCGCATGTCCAGACCTTCAACCTCGGCACCGATCGTGGGGCCGAGGGGGCGAAGAGTAAGGCTCATGATTACTCCCCGATAAACTTGTCACTGACGAAGGCAGAGTAGTCAGGCAAGACCTTTTCGATTTTCCCCTGCTCTTTCAGAAACTCGGCGGTTTTGCCGATTTCGCTCGCGGTGCCGCCGGCGAGAAATTGCGCGGTCTTTTGTTCCGAGGCCGTGGGGAAATAGGAGCCATCGAGCAGTTCAGGAATATCCGCCGCATTCGCGCCGGTGAGCCGGGCAATGCTTTTCACCGGTTCAGAGGTGACGGTCCAGTCTTTTTTGTGCGCCGAGTAGTCGGCAATCGCCGCCAGGCTGACTTTGGCAAAATCGGCCACGACCTTCGGGTTCTTCTCCGCGAAATCCTTGCGTGCCACCCACACTTCAAAGGTCGGGGCGCCCCAGTTTGACACTTCAGCCGCGTCGGTCAGGATCTTGCCGGTCTTGCGAATTTC
Source organism: Pseudomonas sp. dw_612 (assembly GCF_018449725.1). Taxonomy (GTDB): domain Bacteria; phylum Pseudomonadota; class Gammaproteobacteria; order Pseudomonadales; family Pseudomonadaceae; genus Aquipseudomonas. Next base: position 66,384 of record NZ_JAAVVC010000004.1, read on the forward strand.
ACCCAGCGCAGGCGACCAGGTAAAGGCACCGTCGATGTCGCCACGCGCCCAGGCGGCGGTGATCTGCGCCGGCGTCAGGTTGACGATGTTGACCTTGCGCGGGTCCAGGTTCCAGTGCTTCAGCGCGCCGAGCAGGCTGTAATGCGAAGTCGAAACAAACGGCACCGCGATGGTTTTTCCGAGCAGGTCTTCAGGTGTTTTTATGCCACTGCCATCGCGCACGACCAACGCTTCGGAACTGCGAATCTGCGCGCTGACAATGAACGCAACGAGCGGCATGTTGCGCGACGCCGCAGCAGCCAGCGGGCTTGAACCCAGGTTGCCGATCTGCACATCCCCGGAGGCCATGGCCGCCAGAACGGCCGGGCCGGCGTCGAACTTGCGCCAGTCGATTTTCTCGCCGATGCCCTTTTCATATTCCCCATCCGCAATCGCGCGTTTGATGGGGTCGATGCCATTGATGTAGCCAATGGTCAGTTCGGCGCTATGAGCATTCAAAGAAAGTACAGCGAGCCCCAAAGCCGAGATGAGATATCTCGCCCGTTTAAGCGTTTTCATTGGTATGGATTCCTGAGCAAATAGGCGTGAACAGCACAATTCTGGACTTCAGAGGCGCCGATCTGCTTAGAGGATAATGATCTATAAAAATTAATATAAATACTGTTATGGAATGAGCTTAGACGTGTTGAAGCGCTCACCCAGGCTGAACGCCGATGAGCGCTTTTGTTACTTCAACACCTCCCGGGCAATGATCTCTTTCATGATCTCGGAAGCGCCGCCATAAATCCGCTGCACCCGCGCATCCACGTAAGCCCGGGAAATCGGGTATTCGCTCATGTAGCCATAGCCGCCAAACAGTTGCAGGCAACCGTCGACCACCCGCCCCTGCATTTCGGTGCAGGCCAGCTTGGCCATGCTCACCGACGCGACGTCCAGCGTCCCTGCTTCGAAGCGCTCGCGGCACTCGTTGACGAAGGCTTTGTGCACGCGCATGTCGGTGTGCATTTCCGCCAGTTTGAAACGGGTGTTCTGCAGTTCCGCGAGCGGTCCGCCGAACACTTTTCGTTCCTTGACGTAGTCCACGGTCAGCGCCAGTGCGCCCTCGGCAGCCGCCACCGCCATGGTCGCCAGGCTCACTCGTTCGCGTTGCAGCTCATTCGCCAACACCACGAATCCTTTGTTTAACTCGCCCAACATGGCCGTGGCGGGCACTCGAACATCCTGGAAAAACAGCTCGGAGGTGTCCGCAGAATGGCAGCCGATCTTGTCCAGATTGCGCCCGCGCTCAAACCCCGGACTGTCGCTGTCGACGATAAATAGTGACAGCCCCTTGGCGCCGGCCACGTCCGGATTGGTCCTGGCGACCACGATCACAAAATCGCAATGCTGGCCGTTGGTGATAAAGGTCTTGGAGCCGTTGATGACGTAGTGATCGCCGTCCGGCTTCGCACTGGTGCGGATGCCCTGCAAGTCGGAGCCTGCACCGGGTTCGGTCATCGCGATGGCGCCGATGCGCTCGCCCGTGACCATCTTCGGCAAGTAGGTGATTTTCTGCTGTTCGGTGCCGACGTTGAGAATGTAATGCGCCGCAATGTCGGAGTGCACCGCCAGGCTTCCGGCCAACGCGGAGCAACCGGCCAGGCCCAGTTCTTGCGACACCACCATGGAAAATTCAAACGTCGCGCCGGCACCGTCGTAGTCTTCGGGAATATCGACGCACAAGAGCCCGGTGCGTCCTAACTTGTTCCAGAAGTCGCGCGGGACGATGCCGGCTTTTTCCCACTGTTCGTAGTGGGGAACAACTTCGTTTTGTACAAAGCGCCGCACATTGTGGCGGAACAATTGCAGTTCCGGTTTATCCGTCTCGATGCCCATGACTTGCCTCTTATTGTTGTGCGCCATCCGCTGGAGAGATGGCGAATTTATCGACCGGCAGGTTAAAGCGTCACTACGGCTTCACCGAGTAACGTCTGAGTGCCGTTGGCGGTCGTGGCGGCAATGCTCAGGCGCGCCAGTTGCACGCCCTGCTCTTCAAACAACTCGACCACCGTGCCCGTGCACGTAATCACGTCATGCACGTGGGTGATCGCGACGAAACGGCTGGTGAACGTGCGCAATTTCGACTGCGGCTGCCAGTCCGTCAGCATGCGTCCGAGGTAAGCCATGGACAACATGCCGTGGGCAAACACATCGGGCATGCCGGCTTTTACCGCGAAGTCGGAATCGACATGGATCGGGTTATGGTCGCCCGAAGCGCCGCAGTACAGGGCCAACGTGTGGCGAGAAACCGGCGGCAACTGCAAGGGCGTTATTGCACTGCCCACTTGAATATTCGACATGAAAGACATCCCTCCTTAATTGCGATAAACCAGGTTGCACTGGGCCTTGGCGACCAACTTGCCGTTTTGATTGGTGTAGGTGCTCTCCGTCACCACAAACTCCAGGGCGCCGTCCTTTTTGTCGTACATATCGATGATTTTGCGCGCGACGGTGATTTCATCCCCGGCGTAAATCGGCTCGAAGTATTCAAAGGACTGGCTGCCATGAAGAATGCGGCCGACCTCCAGTTGCAACGCTTGCACTTCGGGCGGCAGATCACTCTCACCGTCCATGTCCAGCACTGACGCATAGGTGGGCGGCGCGGGGATCGAGCGATAACCGGCGGCCTGGGCACTCGGCGCATCCAGATAGATGCGATTGCGCTCGCCAATGGCTTTGACGAAAAACGCCAGCCGACCCTTTTCAACGGAGACAACGAACGGCTTGAATTCGGTGCCGATCTTGGTGCGATCCAACATGGCGATCTTCCTTTTTTGTTATTGGACTGCGCAGGGCTAAACGCTGCGGTACATCGTGACGACTGCCGCTCCGCCCAGGCCCAGGTTGTGCTGCAAGGCCACTCGCGCCCCTTCGACCTGACGCGCGCCGGCCGTGCCGCGCAGATGCCAGACCAGTTCGGTGCATTGGGCCAGGCCGGTCGCGCCCAAGGGGTGCCCCTTGGACATCAGCCCGCCGGATGGATTGACCACGTAGCGCCCGCCGTAGGTGTTGTCGCCGTCATGAATGAACTGCTCGGCCTGCCCTTCGTCACACAGGCCCAAGCCTTCGTAGGTAATGACTTCGTTGGTGGTGAAGCAGTCGTGCAATTCCACCACTTGGGCCGCTTCAGGACCCAGGCCGGCCTCTTCGTAAACCTGCTGCGCGGCTTTGCGGGTCATTTTTGCGCCGATCAGGTTGATCGGATCGGTCCAACTGTCCTGCAGGTCGGTGACCATCGATTGCCCGATGATTTCCACGCCGCCAGCGCTGCCGTGTTTGCGCGCAAATGCTTCGCTGCAGACGATGACCGCTGCCGCGCCACAGCTCGGCGGACATGCCATCAGGCGGGTCAAATAGGGTTTGTAGATAATCGGCGCTGCCATCACTTCTGCCACGGTCAGTGGTGTGGTGAACATCGAGAACGGATTCTTGATCGCATGGCTGCGGGTCTTGGCCGAGACGCGGGCAAAGATGTCAGGGTTGGCGCTGTATTTCTCGATATACGCCGTTCCCGCCGAGCCGAACATCCGCAACGCCAAAGGCCCCTCGGGCGCATCGGCGACTTCATTCAGACGTTGCACCATCGGATCGAACGGCGACTCACGGTCATTCCAGACCGAACCCAATGCGCCCGGCTGCATCTCCTCGAAACCCACCGCCAACGCACACTCGACAGCGCCGCTCGCTACAGCCTGGCGCGCCAGAAACAGGGCCGTCGAACCCGAGGAGCAGTTGTTATTGACGTTGATAATCGGGATGCCGCTCATGCCGACGCCATACAAGGCATGTTGCCCGCAGGTGCTGTCGCCGTAGACATAACTGGCATACGCCTGTTGCACTAATCGGTAGTCGATACCGGCATCTTCCAGGGCGGCTTGCACCGCTTTGGTAGCCATGACCCGGTACGGTTCCTGGGTGCCTGGTTTACAAAACTTGACCATCCCCACACCGGCAATCCGAACATTGGACATCTCTGTTTCCTCTTGCGGGTGGGTTACTTTTTAGTGGCCAACAAGTCGATGCCGACCATACGGCCAACGGCGTTGAAGGTGCTCAAAACATCTTCCGCCGGCTCGGACTCACCGAAGTCACAGATATCACTCCAGCGCTCGGCAACTTGTTCGGCACTGACGGCGTGCTCGATACCGAAGGCCACGCCTTTACTACGCTCGGTGCGGACTTTCGCGAACCAACTGGCGCCGACTTCAAACACACCACCGTTTTCGGTGCTGTCTTCGGCGCACAACTTGATCGCCAACGGCACGACATAATCCGGGCTGGTCGCCTTGAGCACTTCTTCGGGCCAAATTGTCTCGGTCAAACGGGAACCGGCAATCGGCGCAATAACGTTGGAGTAGATGTTGTTGCGCGCGCCTTCAATGGCCAGGGTGCGACCCAGGCCCAGCAACGCGGATTTGGCCGAGCTGTAGTTGGCCTGGCCGAAGTTGCCGTAGAGCCCGGCAGCAGACGTTGTAAAAATGATCCGGCCAAAACCCTGCTCGCGCATGCTTGCCCAAGCGGCTTTAGTCACTTTATAAGCGCCGTCCACATGCACGCGGTAAATCAACTGCCAATCGGTATCGGTCATCTTGGCAAAACTGGAATCGCGCAAGATACCGGCGTTGTTAATGACAACGTCCACCCGGCTGTAGTTATCCAGCGCGGTCTCGATAATTCTTTCGCCGAACTCCACCGAGTCATAGTTGGCTACCGCTTGACCACCGGCGCTGCGGATTTGCGCGACCACCAGATCAGCGGCCGTAGCACTTTGTCCTTCGCCGTGACCACTGCCGCCCAAGTCATTGACCACAACTTGTGCGCCACGGCGGGCAAACTCCAACGCATAAGCGCGGCCTAAACCGTTGCCCGCGCCAGTCACAACTACAACTCGCCCGTCAAATCGTATCTGATTCATTTAGGAGTGCCTTGATTGTTCTTATTGATAGGTAACTGGATGTACTTTGCCGGCGGTCTTGTCGGCAAACAATGCCGACATAGACCAACTAAATTAACAATAACGCGCTTGGGTGCCGCTTGAAGTTTCTGGATAACCCATCGTTGCGACAGGTTTATCCAACGCTATTAATTAATTGATCGCACGCTGGCGATCACGCCAATACACTTCGCGCAACTCTACTTTTCGTAATTTTCCAGCCCCGGTCATCGGGAAAGGTTCTTCACGAAACACGACACTGCGCGGACACTTATAACCGGCAATGTATTGTCGGCAATGGTCGATGACTTCCTGTTCCGTTGTACCGGCTGATTCACGCAAACGAACAATGGCATGCACCGACTCGCCCCATTGTTCGCTGGGAATGCCGATGACAACCACTTCGTGTATGGCCGGATGCTTGGAAATGGCACTTTCCACTTCAGCGGAGAACACATTCTCGCCACCGGAGACGATCATGTCCTTGACCCGGTCCACCAGAAACAGAAAACCTTCGTCATCCAGATAACCGGCGTCGCCGGTCATGACCCAACCATCAACCAACGCAGTCCTGGTCTGCTCTGGGCTGTTCCAGTAGCCGAGCATGGTATTGGGGCCGCGTACCGCCACTTCACCGATGCCACCCTCCGCCAGCGCTTCGCCTTTATCGCCGACGATTTTCAACTCTACGCAATAGGCGGCCTGCCCCGCAGACCTTAATCGGCGTGCATTCGGCCCTTCGATGACGTGGTATTGCGGCTTCAAAATAGTCGCGATGGGCCCCAGTTCGGTTTGCCCGTAAGCCTGGTAGAAATCCACATTCGCGAAACCCTCGATGGCTCGCAGTAAAGTGCCTTCCGGCATTGGCGAGGCGCCGTAGACCATCTTGCGCAGGGACGAAACATCGGCATTGGCCAGTGCGGGATGGCTCAACAACATCGAGATCATGGTCGGCACCAGCAACACGTCCGTGACGTTGTGCTCGGCAATGGTCGAGAGCACGTTTCCAGGCTCAAAGGCCGGAACAAACACATGGGTCGACCCGGCAATCGAATTGGCAATCGAAAATGCCAGATCGGCCAGATGGAACATGGGCGCGGCGTGCAGATAGACGGTGCCGGGTTCATTCACCGAAATCCCCGCCATGACCGATATGGCGCTGCTCCACAGGTTCTGATGGGACAACATCACACCTTTCGGAAAACCCGTCGTGCCGCCGGTGTAGAAGATCCCGGCAAGGTCAGCGTAATTGGCCTGGGACGCCTCGACCGGCTCCGCGGCGTCGAGCAACGTTTCATAATTCAGCATGCCCTCAGGCGTGTCCCCGCCCCCCATGTAGATAAGGGTTTCGAGGCTATCCACCTGATGAAAAATCTCATGGGCAATGCCTTTGAATGCCTCATCGACCACCAGCACCGTCGCCCCGCAATCGCGCAGGGAATAGACGTTTTCCTTGACGGACCAGCGCGTATTCAAAGGCACCACCACGCGATTGGCCCATGGCACCGCAAAACACAATTCAAAGTAACGATCCGAGTTCAGCGCCAGAATCGCCACCCGGTCCCCCGCCTGCCCGCCTGAAGCGAGCAACGCACCAGCAAACCTGGCCACGCGCGTGTGGAGTTCTGCCCATGTTTGCCGCCGAACGCCGTCCACTGTAGCGATATGGTTGGGAGTGACTTGCGCGTTGCGTTTGATCGACTGGAACAGGTACATGGGAGCCTCTTTTTATAATTATTGGGTATTAACACGCCTTGCGCCGGGCTAACAGAGAATAGAAGCTTTCCAGACTAATATCAGCGATAGACCACATAAAAGGTACATTCACACATTGATGTTTCTGATCTTGCTAAACCGGTTAAATCATTGATATGCATTGACTTCGTGCAACCGACACATCGATACTAATTTTTATCCACCTCGTAGAACAATGCCCTAAAGCAACAGTGAAATGAACATTTCCGCACAATGAGCCGGCCCATCGGGAGCGCAATGAAAAAATACACTGCCAGCAATCACTACCTGTCCGTTTTACTGGGGCAAGTGGCTGCCAAAGGTCTCGATACCGCCGACCTGCTGCGTGAAACCGATATTTCCGAAGAGTTGCTGCACAGTCCTCAAGCCCGCATTGGCGTGGACAAGTTGGCCCGAGTGGTGCAAAAGACCTGGGAAGCCCTTCAAGACGAATATCTGGGTTTTACCCTGACCCCTTGTAAAATCGGCACGTTGTACCTGATGGGTAAACTGGCGCTGCATGAGCCTAATCTGGAAATGGCATTGAAAATTGCCACCCGTTTCTATCGAACCATCGAAAATAACTACCAGATAGAACTGTTAAAAGACGGCGATGAAGTTCGCTTGATCTTTACGTTCAACAATCCGGAACTCGACCCCCACCATTTATTTTCCGAATTCCTGATGATTGTCTGGCACCGCTTTTTCAGTTGGCTCGTGGGCAAATATATTCTGTTGGGGCACAGCACGTTTAAATACCCGCCACCGCCCCATGTCGACGAATATAAATTCCTGTTTCCCGGCGACCAAAGTTTCTCGGAACCCGTCAACAGCCTGGCCTTTCATAAAAAGTATCTTCAGTTACCGGTGATCCAGTCCGAGAGCGCGCTGAAGGAATACTTCCATAGAACGCCCATCGATATGCTGATGAAGCTGGAAAATGATGACAGCTACAGCACGCGAATCCGCCTGATGATCGAAAGCCGAATGGAAGAAGGTTTTCCTGATTTCACGATAGTGGCCAGCGAGTTCAACATGGCGCCACAAACCCTGCGACGTAAATTGGCCCAGGAAGGCACGCCCTACCAGACGATCAAGGACACCATCCGCCGCGACTTCGCCATCTTCCATCTGACGCAACGCAACCTGCCCATCAATGAGATCGCGATCAAAGTCGGCTTCACTGAACCGGGTGCTTTTATCCGCGCGTTTAAAGGATGGACGGGTGTGACACCTGGGGATTATCGGCGCATTGACTGATCCCGGGCAGAGAACCCTGCCCGGGATTTTTCGACTACCGCGGGACCGTTTACTTAACGAACGCCAGACTGTCTAAGCGCTGTCGGGGTGTAGTCAATGTTGTTGGCCTTGAACGCAAAGTCATAAGCCTGGCTCTCTTCGTTCTTGAACCCGAGGGCCAGATAGCGCCCGGAGATCAAATCGTAAAGTGTTTCCACGGTCAACCACGGAATCTGCTGGTTGTAGTAAAACTGCGGATGCCCTTCGGCCACACGCCACAACGTACCGCGGCCGTCATAGTGGTCGACTGTCGCGGCCTGCCAGGTGTCCTCGTCGATGTAGAAATCGCGTTTGGAATAAATATGCCGGGCGCCCGGTTTAAGGGTGGCCACGACATGCCATACCCGATGCAACTCGTAGCGTGTCAGGTCCTGATTGATATGGCCGGCCTTGACCACGTCGTCATACTTCAATTTCGGTGAGTCCAGGCGATAACTGTTGTAAGGGATGTACACCTCTTTTTTCCCTTCAAGCTTCCAGTCGTATCGATCCGGGGAACCGTTATACAAGTCAAAGTTGTCCGAGGTGCGGGTGCCATCGGAGGCACTACCCGGGCCGTCATAGGCAATCTGCGGAGCACGCCGCACCCGACGCTGCCCGGCGTTATACACCCAGGCCATGCGCGGCTCTTTTACCTGATTCAGCGTTTCGTGAACCAGGACAACCGATCCGGATAAACGTGTCGGCGATATGACTTCCTGCTTGAAGAAAAACAACAGGTTCGATTGTTTGACCGGATCAAAATCATTCAGCCCTCGCGAGAAAGTCATCTGATCCTTGAAGCGCACCAGGGAATACGAACCATCGGTTTGTGGAGTGACTTGGGTAATCAAACGCGAAACGCCCTCTCCCCGATAACGCGTCAAGTGGTTCCAGATCACTTCCAGGCCCGTATGCGGAATCGGGAAAGGAATGGCGGTGCTGAAACCGTCCAGACCATTACCGTCTTCAACAAGATTGGCCTTCAACGCATTTTGACGAATAGCCGCCAACACATCGTCCGGCAAGTTCGCGGTTCGATGCGTGGTGAAGACCGGCATCGTGTAGCTGTCAGGGTAGCGCGCGAACAATGCAAGCTGTCCGGGCGTCAGATTCTTCTTGTACTTGTCCAGGGTCTTCGCGGTGATGGTGAACAGCGGTTTCTCCTGCGGAAAGGGATCGGCCAGAAAACCTTTGGCATCCACCGCCCCGGCATTTTTCGGCAGGCCGCCGGTCCACGCCGGAATGCTGCCGCCGGCATTCGCGGCTTTTTCAGCGCCGACCGGCGTCAGGTCTTTACCCAACCTGGCCGCTTCAACTTCCGAAACAGCAGACAATGCATGACCACTGGCCAAACACAGGCCGAGCGCGGAGACACCTATTGAATAAGCAATAACGTTCATATAAACCTCTTGGCAGACTTTATTTTTATAACTAGAAGTTCACACCCATACTCAGGGCGACAAAGTCACGATCAATTTGTGCGTTGTAAGTGCCACCAAAAAAGTCGGTGTAGTTGAGGGTCGCCGTGTAAGTATTTTTATAATCAGCGGTCAATCCAAGGCTGATAGCTTTACTGCCCTCGTTGAAACCGGCACTTTGCGACGGCGCATAACCCTTGACGTCATGGGACCAGGAAATACTGGGTTGCAGGTTTATCCCGGCAATAGCGCTTGGATAATCCAGTGAGGCGCGACCGCGATAACCCCATGAAGTCGTGGTCACAAACCCGTCGTTATTACAGAACTTCGGCTGTGCATTCGAACACTTGCTGTTGTCCGGATAGATTTGACCCAGGCCATAGACGTTGTCGCGACCGTAACGCACGCCGCCGTTGCCTTCCAACCCGGCCACGTAGACCGCGCCAACTTCGCCAACCAACGACAGGCGACTGGCCCCCAGTACCTGGTCAACGAAGTGCACGGCCGTGACTTGCATCTGCGTCACGTCCTTGCGCTTGTAGCCGGTCATGTCAGTCGAGTTGCCAACCGTCATGTCGCCACTGGAAAGGATTGGCGATTGCGCTGCGGCGCCGATGGTGGCTTGCAGCAGATCAACGGTATTTAACTGCAGCGGCAAGTTCGGTCGGTAGCTGATCTCACCGGACAACGCCGTCCCCGTCGGCAACGTGGTGGCAAAACTCAACCCGTACATCTGAATATCTTCCGGGTACTCGATAAAGTAGTTAGCCGTCCCGAAACGATACGCCGGCGCCAGGCCTGCCACCGCAGTGCCACAACCAGCGGAATTAGCGGCGATTCCCAGATTCGCACACAACTGCGGGGCGAACCCCAGGTCGGTGGCATGGGCACTGGTTTGCGAACTGAGGTAAGGGCTGCGACTGTGGTAGTTGACGAAGTACGCGCCAAACTCCGTGTCCAGCGGTTCGAACATATAGCGCATGGCCGCGCCCCACTGGCCACCGTTACGCGCATCTCTGTCGTCGCCGCGCGGCAGGATGATGCCCTGTTTATCGAGCCCGATGCCCAGCGGGGTCAGGCCTCTGACCGCACTGGCGTTGGTCGTGAGGTTAGGGCCGACCGTGGCAAAGTTGCAGCCATCGGCCAGAATGTCACTGCCGAAGAACGTGCCGCAGTTATCCACGACCGTCTGCTCCCAGTCCAACTGGTAGAACGTCTCAAACCCCAGGTCATCCGTCAGCGCTTGCGACAGGTAGAGCATGTTGACCGGCAGCAGCGCTTCCTTGACCTCCGACCCCGGACGGCGGATCGCAGCCACATCGATGGGGTTGATCACGTTGATCCCGCCCGGGATAAAGGTGCTTTCGCCCCAGTTGACGACTTGCTTGCCCGCACGGAAAGACCCGGGCAGATCACTGATCACGTAGTTGTAATAAGCAAACGCATCCAGGAGCTGCGCGCCGGACGATTTGGCGCCTTCTTTGCGGCCAGCGTCGTCGATGTCCCGAAAACGCCGGTTTTCGTCTTTCAACTCAAAGTCGTACCAGTATTTACCGCGAACAAACACGCCTACATCCTGGTACTTCAATTCCAGGTCATGTACACCCTTGAATATCTTGGAGAAGGTTTCGTGTTTCTTGAAATTCAACCGACCATCGTCCCCGGTCGACGCCGAACCTTTACCGCCATTATTGACGCCAATCAAATGTGAGTCTGGATTACGCAAAGCCCAACTTGACCCGATTGACAGAGAAGAATCAAAACGCCCTTCTATTTCACCAATATTGAAATTCACGGCAAATGCTGGAGCACTTACCGTTAATGCGCAAAGTAAAGGTAGGGTATTTAAGGAACAGCCGCTCGCCACGTGTGTTTTCATCGTCGCATCCAAAATCTTATTATTAGAAGAGACGCTGGCCTTGTGTTTAAACAAGTGCGCCAGGTCTTTCGGAAGTGCGTATATGTGTTGTTGCGTCATGATTGGACGCTTTCTAGCCTGCTCACACAATGACGAGAGCGCACCGAAAAATAAGCAGAAACCTCCACCCCACAGGACAGGAATAACCTTAGAACCTGCTGATGAGGCTTTTTCGTTTGTGCGCCGCTTTTGCAGTTCTGTGCGACAGATCCCACTTCAGGGGCTCCCCTATCGCCGCGTCGTGGTGTTAGTTTGTGAACCTTTCTGACGCAATGATCAGATATTTCATACCTACCAATCTGCAAAGGAATGTCCCCAGCAATGGAATTTTCACTCAAGCACCTGGCCGCGACCACTTTGATTCTGGCCAGCCTTTCGGCGTTTACCACCGCAGCGCAGGCCAACATCAGTGCGCAACAAAGCGCGATCATCCTCAAGACCTTCAGTGCCGCCCCGGTCACGGATTTCCGGCAGTTCCTGGGCAGCGTGGCCAAGAGCGACCTGGCGAAAACCGCCAACCTCGGCCCAGCCATCAGTGCCTTCCTCGACAACAAGACCCTGTCCGCAGACCAGCAAAACGAAATCAATCGCCTGCTGGGGATTTATGCGCGGGTGAAATACGGCAGCGCCGCTACCGAAACCCTGCGCGAACTGGTGGAAATCCCGACCTTCCAAGTGGCCGGCGTCGCCCAGCACGACAATCCTGAATTCATCAAGATCGCCGACAAGATCAAGACCCTGGCCCAGGCGTTCAACCTGAACTTCCGCAACATCGACAACCGTGTCTATGAAATCTCCCTGGAAGGCAGTGGTGATGAAGTCGTGGGCATTCACGCCCATGCCGATGTGGTGCCGGTAACGCCGGAGAACTGGGTCCTGAAGGACGGCACCAAACTCGACCCGTTCAAGGTCACCCTGATCGGTGACCGCATGTATGGCCGGGGCACCGAGGATGACAAGAATGGCATCGTGGTGGCGATGTACGCGATGAAGGTCATCAAGGAAGAGAAACTGCCGCTGGCGCGAAATTTCAAGCTGCTGGTGGACACCACCGAAGAAACCACCGGCGACGCCATTCCTTATTACTTCGAACACAACCCGACACCCAACTACAACCTGGCGCTGGATGGCGGCTACCCGGTGGTGATCGCCGAGAAAGGCTACGGCACCGTGATGGGCAACTTCCCGGTCCGTAAAGGTGAAGGCAAAGGCGCTGAAATCATCTCGCTGACCGGCGGCAAGGCCACCAACCAGATTCCTTCCGCGTCGGTTGCCGTGCTGGTGACGGATAAACCCGCCGAATTGGCGGCCAGCCTGCAAAAGGCCGGGACTGAGTACGCCACGCGCAATGGCGGCAACTTCGAGGTGAGCGCCAAGGTCGACGGCAAAGACGTCAAGTTGGCGGTCACCGGCGTGTCCGCGCACTCCTCCGAGCCCGAGTCCGGCGTCAACCCGGTCGCCCGGATGCTGGTCTTCATCCACAGCCTCGACGGTAAGGTTGCGCTCAAGCACAACCACATTACCGACGCCGCCCGCTACGCCGCCGACAACTGGGGCCTGGATTACCTGGGAGGCAAATTGGGTGTCGGCTTCTCCGATGCGTTCATGGGGCCGCTGACCACTTCGTTGACCTTCGTCGGGCTGGATGAGCAGACCCTCAAGCTCGCGGTCAACCTGCGCGTGCCGAAGGGCGAGTCTCCGGAAACGCTCAAGGCGAAAATCGCGGACAAGATTGGCGCCTGGAGCAAGAAAACCCACGTCGCGGCGACCTTCGACTACTCGATCGCCGAGCCGATGTACCGCAACCCCGAGGGTGAATGGGTCAAGGCGTTGCTGGCCGTGTCCACGGAAAACCTGGGCATGGAACACAAGTACGGCAGCTCCGCCGGTGCCACGTCGGTGCATGAACTGCCCAACGGCGTGCAATTCGGCCTGGCGCGGCCAGAGGTCAAGTACACCGGCCACACTGACAACGAGTTCAAGACTGTCGATCAGTTCCTGCTGGACCTGCAGATCGTGACCGAGATGATGGGGCGTGTCGGGCAGTTGCCGAAATTGTGATCCCTTTCGGACCCGCCGTTCTGGCGGGTCCATTCAATGTCCGGTGGCCTGCCGATACTGGCGCGGGGTAAACCCGGTCAATGCCTTGAACTGACGAGTGAACGCGCTGTGGTCGGTATAGCCGCACTGCAACGCGACGTCGGTGATGGGAATCTCGGTATGCAGCAGTCGATGCGCATGTTCCAGACGAATCTTTTGAATCATCTGCCGTGGCGTCAGGTGGAACACACGCTTGCAGTACCTTTCCAATTGCGCAACCGAAATGCCGGCGATCCGCGTCAGTTCAGCCAAGGTGACGCGCCGATTGAAGTGCGCGCGAATGTGGTCGTCTACCGCCGCCAGACGCTGGTAGGCCGGGTGCGTATCGCTGGTCGATTGCAGATCAACCGAAATCCCCGCCAGGCCGATGATTACGCCGTGACGGTTATACAGCGGCCGCTTGTGCGTCAGGCACCAGCCCGGTTCACGACTGCCGTACAGGTGCAGTTCCAACTGATCCTCCAGGACCAAACCTTGCTCCAGAACACGTCGATCCTGTTCGGTATAACCCGGCCCCAATTGTGCTGGAAACACCTCGGCGCTGGTTTTCCCGAGCAAGGCTTGCAGCTGTTTCAAGCTACAGCGCTGAACCAGCGTCAGGTTGGCCATGACATAGCGCGCCTGGACGTCCTTGATAAAAATCGTCGCATTGGGAATGACGTCCAGCATCGGCAACAGCGGCGCCACGCCCGCCAGTAACGCTTCGATGGTTTCAGGACGACTCGCGTCGCTGCCCTCGCACAGCATCGCCAACGCGTTCTGCATCATCAGTCTCGCCCTCTCAATATTCGAAGTGAGATTGCCCCGTTGCGGGAGCCGTGTCGAGTACTCGCGCATTGTGCTGATTTCGTCATGCGCACCCACTGAAAACATCAATCGCCGGGGTGCAGGGAAGTCCAGGCTACGGCCATTGCATGCGCACCTCTAAAGGATAGGTTTATGAAACTGGTTCATGTGATTGACTCCCATACCGGCGGCGAACCGACGCGCCTGGTGATCAAAGGCTTCCCCCGATTGCCCGGCCAGACCATGGTCGAGAAACGCGACGCCCTGCGCGACCAGCATGACCATTGGCGTCGTGCCTGCCTGTTGGAGCCGCGCGGCAATGATGTATTGGTCGGCGCGCTGTATTGCGAACCGGTGTCGCCGGATGCCACCTGCGGCGTGATCTTCTTCAACAATGCCGGCTACCTCGGCATGTGCGGCCACGGCACCATCGGCCTGGTCAATTCGCTGCATTACCTGGGACATATCAACCCCGGCGTGCACAAAATCGACACGCCGGTCGGCCCGGTCAGCGCCACGCTGCATGAGGACGGCACGGTGACCCTGCGTAACGTGCCCGCCTATCGCCACCGCCAACAGGTGCCGGTCGACGTGCCGGGGCACGGCCGCGTGTACGGCGACATCGCCTGGGGCGGCAACTGGTTTTTCCTGGTCTCCGATCACGGCCAGGTGTTGCAACTCGACAACGTCGAAGCCCTGACCGGGTTCACCTGGGCCATGCTCAAGGCCCTGGAAGCCCAAGGCATCCACGGTGAAGACGGCGCGCTCATCGACCATGTCGAGCTGTTTGCCGATGACGATCAAGCCGACAGCCGCAACTTCGTCATGTGCCCCGGCAAAGCCTACGACCGCTCGCCCTGCGGCACCGGCACCAGCGCCAAAATCGCGTGCCTGGCAGCGGATGGAAAACTGGCCGCCGGTGAAACCTGGATTCAGGCCAGCATCACCGCCAGCCAGTTCATTGGCAGCTACGAATGGGAAGGCGAACGTGTCCGCCCGTTCATCACCGGCCAGGCGTTCATGACGGCTGATTGCACGCTGCTGATCGACGAGCAGGATCCTTTTGCCTGGGGCATTTAAGCCACCGCGCCCTATCCATAAATCTGGAGTGATCACCATGAGCGATAACATTTTCACTGGCTGCATCCCGGCGCTGATGACCCCATGCACGGCCGGGCGCAAACCGGACTTTGACAAGTTGGTGGCCAAGGGTCGCGAATTGATCGATATCGGCATGAGCGCGGTCGTGTACTGCGGCTCCATGGGCGACTGGCCGCTGCTGACCGAAGCCGAACGCCAGGAAGGCGTGGCGCGTCTGGTCGCTGCGGGTGTCCCGACCATCGTCGGCACCGGTGCCGTCAACAGTCGCGAGGCGATTTCTCACGCGGCCCATGCCGCAAAAGTCGGCGCCCACGGCTTGATGGTGATCCCGCGCGTCCTGTCTCGCGGCGCCTCGGCCACCGCGCAGAAAGCCCACTTCGCCGCCATTCTGAACGCCGCGCCGAAACTGCCTGCGGTGATCTACAACAGCCCTTACTACGGCTTCGCCACCCGCGCCGACCTGTTCTTCGAACTGCGCCGCGAACACCCGAACCTGATCGGCTTCAAGGAATTCGGTGGCGCCGCCGACCTGCGCTACGCTGCCGAAAACATCACTTCCCAGGACGATAACGTCAGCCTGATGGTGGGTGTCGATACGCAAGTGGTCCACGGTTTCGTCAACTGCAACGCCACCGGCGCCATCACCGGCATCGGCAACGCACTGCCCCGGGAAGTGCTGCAACTGGTGGCTTTGAGCAAGCACGCGGCCAACGGCGACGCCAAGGCCCGACGCCTGGCCCGGGAGCTGGAATCTGCGCTGGCCGTCCTGTCGTCGTTCGATGAAGGCTGTGACCTGGTGCTCTATTACAAGCACCTGATGGTGCTCAACGGTGACCAGGAATACGCCCTGCATTTCAACGAAACCGATGTTCTCAGCGACGCCCAGCGCCGATACGCCGAGCACCAGTACGCGCTGTTCCGCCAGTGGTACGAACACTGGTCGGCCGAGCAGAACGATGTCTGAGCACGCCACCGAGCCTCCCGACATTGCGGTCGTCGGCGCCGGCATCATCGGCGTCGCCTGCGCGCTCAGACTGGCGCGTCAGGGATTGCGCGTCATCGTTGTCGACCAGCAGGAGCCGGGGCACGGCGCCTCATTCGGCAATGCCGGGCACCTGGCGACCGAGCAGGTCTTCCCCATCGCGGACCTGTCGATTATCAGACGCCTCCCCGCCATGCTCATGGACCCGATGGGCCCGCTGCGCCTGGACTGGAAATACCTGCCCCGCGCCCTGCCCTGGTTCACCCGGCTGTTATTGAACCTGCGCCCGGCGCCGTTCCAACGCACCGTGGCCGGCCTGCGCGCGCTCAACGAGAGCAGCTTCGGCGCCTGGCGGCGGTTGCTGGAGGGCATCGGTTGCGCTGATTTGATGAGGGAAGATGGATCGTTGCTGGTGTTCGAGCGCGCCGAATCGCGTCGGGCAATCGAAGCGGTACACGCCCGGATGCGCCAGCAAGCAGTGCCGGTCGATGTCTGGCAGGCCAAGGATGTCCGCGAAGCGGCGCCGCAACTGAGCGAGCATCTCCAGGGTGGATTGTTCTTTCCGAGTACGGGGCATGTTCTCGACCCCTTTCGCGTCGTCTGCGAGCTGGTGCATGCCGCCAAAACCAGCGGCGTGCAATTCCTCAAACAATACGTCCAGGGCGGACAGGTGCACGAACACGGCATTTCGCTGATCACCGACCAGGGCCGACTGACTGCCCGCCAGGTCCTGATCGCCTGCGGCGCCCATTCGGCGAAGCTCACCGCCGCGCTGACCGGCAAGAAAGTCCCGCTGGACACCGAACGCGGCTATCACCTGATGTTGCCCCATGAGCATGGCCGGTTACCGTTCGCCGTGACCTCGCTGGAACGCAAGTTCATCATGACGCCGATGACCGATGGCCTGAGATTGGCCGGCACCGTCGAATTCGCCGGACTCGAGCGTCCCCCAAGCATGGAGCGCGCCTGGCAGTTGCACCGCCTGAGCCAGGGCCTGTTTAGCCGGGACCTGAACGCGGAGGCCGCCACGCCGTGGATGGGGTTTCGCCCATCTTTGCCGGACTCGCTACCGGTCATCGACCGGGTGTGCGATGGCAAGGTGTTGCTCGCCTTTGGTCATCAGCACTTGGGGCTGACTCAGGCGGCCATCACTGCCGAGCTGATCGCTCGAATCGCTGCGCCCGGGACCACTCACACCGCCCCTGCGCTTCCGGCTATCGAACCCTACAGGCTCGATCGTTTTTGAGCACCACCTGCCGAAGCCTGGAAATCGGCGATCTGCCGCCACATCTCGAGCGGGTTGGAATACATGGGGAAGTGCCCACAGGCCGGAATGGGCGCCAACCGCACACCCTGGCTCGCGATATGCGACAGATAGGACAGCGACGCGTTCTGTTCGCCGTACATGAACAGGCGCGGGCATTTCAAACCGAGAAACTTGCCCATCAGGTCGGCGTTGTCGGAGAGCTCGACCATCGAGCGGAAAATCCCCCGCACCGCCCCGGCACGCACCTTATGCCGCAAACTCGCCGAATAGAGCGCACTGGCGTACGCCGGGGCCTGCCGGGCACGTTCGATGAAAGCCGTGAAAAAGACCTCCGGATCATCGCTCGGATAGTCATCGATCTGACGGCTGAGGAAGCAGTCTTCGGGGGCAATATTGCCCTCGATGTCGACAAAACTGAGGACCCGCTCCGGGAACCGATGGGCGAGCATCAACGCGGTGAGTCCGCCCATGGAGTGGCCGACCAGATGAAAGCGCTCGATATCGAAATGCTCCAGTACTTGCAACGCGGTCTGCATCAAGAACGGGATGGAGATGCTTGAAAGGTCGCTGCACCGGGTTTCGCCGCAACCCGGTGCATCGTAGGCCAGGAACGGATGACCGGCGAACGCTGCCTGCTGCACGATGTCGGCATAGTCCTCTTTGGTCGAACCAAAGCCATGCAGGAACACAATCGGCGCCAGGACGCCATCGCGGTGAAGGGCGGCGACGTTCAGCTGGACCCCTTCTACGGTGAGAGGGAGTTGCGTGTGAATGAACGTGTCGGATGAAACCACGGGAATGACTCCTTGAGCGAAAAGACTGCCACCGCTTCAGTAGTCGGTAGCCTGCGCAATTTCAAGGAGATTGAGCGCTGTGTAAATGACTGATCGGCTAACGCTTTCATACGCCAAACGTATCATCACGCGGCCCGTGTCATGCCTTTTCACGGAACCGGGCAATGACCTCCTCGATGAGCGGGTTGGGCCGATCCGCATTCCAGGCCACCGCCGTCGTCACCACGTTGAGCTTCTGGCTGAGCGGTCGAAACACAACATTGTCCGGAGCGAGTTTTTTCAACGACGCCGGCACCAGCGCGATGCCCTGCCCATAGCTGACAAAGGCGATTTGTGAGGCGACGGAACGCACTTCGTGCAGCACCCGAGGGGAAAAACCGCTGGCCCGACAGGTCGCGATCAAATTGTCGAAATAGACCGGGCTGACCTTTCTGGAAAACATCACCAACGTCTCGTTGGCGAGGCTCGACAGGCTGATCCGCGAGCGCGTCGCCAAGGGATGATCACTGGGCAGCGCCACCACCAGGCGCGCCTCCAGCAGCGGCAACGACTTGATCGAAGCCCCCAGATCACCGTCCAGTCGGGCGAAAGCCAGGTCAATATCCCCGGACTCCAGGGCCGGCACGGCCTCGACGCTGTCGATTTCCCGCACGGAGACGGTCAGGTGCGGATAGTCGTGTTTGAGTTGCTCGATCAACCCCGGCAACACGTCAAACATCGCCGTGGAGATGGCGCCGATGGTGAGCATTCCCGACTGCCCCGCCACCGCCTCTTCCACGGCCAGTTCCAAGCGTTCGAGTTGCTCGGCGAATTTGCGCACCGCCGGCAAAATCGCCGCGCCCACCGGAGTCAATTTCGCTCCGCGCCGCGAGCGCTCGAAGAGCTTGACCTTGAGCGCTTGTTCCAGCACCTGAATCTGCTCGCTCAGCGGCGGTTGGGACATCCCCAGACGCTTGGCGGCGCGGCCGAAATTCTGCTCTTCGGCAACGGCCAGGAACAACCAGAGGTGACGGATCAGACGGAAATTGATCATGATTAATCCATAGTTCAGCGCAGCTTAAACCGATACCCTCCTGAAATCAGCGAACACTTCATTCAGGTAGCTCAAGAATCTTCCCGCCTCGGCACCATCAACCGCTCGATGGTTCCAGGACTCAGCGATAAGCAAAACTGGCGGATGGCTTCGCACGCTCGCCGCAACGAGTCGTCATCCAGGGCGTAGGCAATCCGGATATACGGAGCAAGGCCAAACGCGCTGCCCTGCACGACGGCCACACTGGCCTCATCGAGCAAGGCCAGGGCCACGTCCTCATCCGTATTGAGCAACGTCCCGGCGGGCGTGGTCAGCCCCAACAGTCCGGCGCATGAAGCGAAGGCATAAAACGCCCCGGACGGGTTCAGGCACTCCAGACCTGGCGTGTCATTCAGGTGCGCAACCACCCAATCCCGTCGCTTTGCGAATACCCCACGGGATCGGACGATGAAGTCTTGTGGCCCGGTCAACGCGGCGATCGCGGCTTGTTGCGAGATGGCACTGGCGCCTGAGGTTTGCTGGCCTTGGAGCTTTTCCATGGCCTCCAGTAACCAGCGTGGCCCCGTTGCAAAACCGATGCGCCAGCCGGTCATGGCATAGGCCTTGGACACACCGTTCATGGTCAGGATCCGTGGCGCGAGTGCGGGTTCGACTTGCGCCAACGTATGGAAAACCTGCCCGTCGAACAACAGGTGTTCATAAATGTCATCCGCGAGCACCAGCACATGAGGGTGGGCCAATAGAACCTGTGCCAACCCTCTTAACTCGTCCTGGCTGTAAACGGCGCCGGTGGGATTGGACGGCGAGTTCAGAATCAACCAGCGGGTGTTGTCATTGATCGCATCGTTCAGCGCCGCCGGTGAAAGTTTGAAGTCATCGTCACTGCTGCACACGAGGATCTTTGACGTACCTCCGCACAATTCAACCATTTCCGGGTAACTGACCCAATAAGGCGCCGGGACAATCACTTCATCCCCTTGATTGAGGGTCGCCGCCAAGGCGTTGTAGATGACTTGTTTGCCGCCATTGCAGATGATCGTGTCCTGCCAACCGACGTTCAGGCCGTTCTCGTTGCGAAACTTGGCGGCTACCGCTTCGCGCAGCGCACGAACGCCCGCCACTTGCGTGTAACGTGTATGGCCGTTTTGTATGGCTTCGATGCCGGCCTGGCACACATGCGTTGGCGTATCGAAATCCGGCTCGCCCGCACACAAGGAGATGATGTGCGCCCCTTCGGCCCGGCGCGCGGCCACCCGATCCATGATGCGGTAAGTGGCGGACGGCTGCGCTTGCGCAAGTCGAACATTGAGCCGCTGGATATCACGATTCATGGCTGGCCCTCCAACGTGTCAGATTCATCAGTTCCAACGTCGAGCGCCCCTGACTCAGCGCGATCATCATTTGCGCTTCTTTTGCCGCCCGCGCCTCAGCTTCGGCCAGGGTCTGCGCAATCGAGCCCTGCGCAATGATGAGCACGCCATCGTCATCGGCCACCACAAGGTCGCCGACCGCCACCTGGGCTCCGTTGAAGTTGAAGGGCTGCCCGACCGAGGGCGAACTGGCTTTCACGGTACCTTTCATGGAGATGCCGCGAGCGAAAACCGGGAACTTCCGGGAGACCAGCGCGGCGATATCACGAACCCCACCATCTATCACCAGCCCTACGACGCCAGCGGCCTCGGCGGCCACCGTCAGCACTTCGCCCCAATAACCTGCCAGGTGATTGCCGGTCGATACCACCAGGACGCTGCCCCGTGGCACCCGTTCCAAAGCAATGTGGATGGACAGGTTGTCACCCGGTGCACATTCCAACGGGTAAGCCGGTGCCGCGATAAAAGCCCCGTCCCAGACGGGCCGGATGGCGGGGTCCACCGCGCAGGGCAACCGGGACGCTTCGTAAAGGGTCGACGAGCCGAGTACCTTCAGGCGCGCCTGCATGATCGGGCTCATTGTTCCTTCCTCTGCAAGGTGTGGTAACCCAACGCCGCCCGGGCTTGCTTGAGCGTTTTGCCCTGGCTGATCAGCGCACGTATTTCGCTTTCCACCGCTTCGATTTGCCGGGCACGCCCAGCGACTTCGGCCGCGCGAGCCCGTGGCACCACGACGACGCCGTTGGCGTCGGCAACCACGATATCCCTGGCGCAGACACGCGCGCCGCCGATGGACACCGGTTTATTGACCCCAGCCACCTCGACCCGGTCCTTGCCGGTGCGCATGTAGCGCCCCTTGGTAAACAGCGGGTAGCCATCGCCAAGGGCTTTGTTCACGTCGCGACATACGCCATCAATCACAGTGGCGGCGATGCCTCGCGCTCCGGCGTACTGGGTCATGATGTCGCCCCAGACCGTGCAATCCGTCCTGCCCTGGTTGGCAATCACCACCACATCACCCGGGCTAACGTCCTCGATGAAATCACCCACCGTACCTGGCGGAACACCGGCGGCAACGTACTGGACCGTGAAGGCAGGCCCGACCGTCACCGTCGGGTAATTATCCAGGGCCATGACGCCCAGGCATTGACCTGGAAGTCCCAGTTTATCCATGGCATCCGAGACGCCTGGCGTATCCAGCCCTTCAAACAGGGCCACGAGTTGCTGATCTTCGGTGTTCATTGAGCAGACTCCACGGCAATCGCTTCGAAGTGGGTGTCGTGCATCACATCGGCCACCGAGCGTCCGCTACGGATAGCCGCCACCATGCCCGCTTCACGCTTGGCGATACGCTCCCCCAGGTTCAGGACTTTTTCGATGTGTGCCGCCGGGATGAACACCGTTCCGCACTGGTCGGCAATGACGTAGTCGTCCTCCGACACGCTGATACCCGCCACGCTGATGGTCACGCCAGCGTCGACCTGCACCACCCGGTTACGCGCGCTGACCATGGTCACACCGCGGCCATAGACCGGGTATCCGATGGATTCGCTGCCATCGATATCCCGGCTGAACCCGTCAATCACCGTTCCACGGATTTTTTTCGCGACAGCGGCGTTGGCGATGATGTCTCCCCAACAGGAAACCCCCTCGATGCCACCCGCGATCACCAAGACTCGATCGTCGCTGCGGATTGCATCAATCACCGGGGAAATCATGTGCACGGCCGGGGCACTTTGAGTTTTCGGGGCGATCTTCACCGTGCTGGCCCGGCCCACGATCTTGGGGCAGTTCCATAACGGCCTGATCCCCACGGCAGCGCCCGGAAGCTGAAAAAAATCCAGTGCATCGGAGACGGTATTGGTATCGAGTTCAGCCAGGCGCTGAAGCGGATTGGAGGGTGTCATGGGGTGAGCCCCTGTTGTGAGAGAGGCTCCAGCTTCACAGGGGAATCTTGATAGGTATATTCCTATTAACGGAACAAAAACATACGCAAAACCTATGGTAAACCGCGATCGAGGCGGCGCCAGCGGCGCCTTACGCTGACTGACGTGCTCGCCAATCGTCATTTCTGCTCGAAACGCTGCCCCTTGAGTACGGCGCTGATGTGTTCACGCCCATTCAACGTGTGGATGCTGCGTAGACGTTCGACGGCCTGCTGCGACCAACTCGGCGTGCTGAGCCCCTGCTCCCGATAGAACGCTGCAATGTGCTGATCATAGTCGTCGACCAACTGCTGCTCCACTGGCTGTCCGTACGTTTCGCGGTGCAGCACGACCTGTTGCGGCAGACGCGGTTTGACGGCGGCCGGGCGCGTCGGATCGGCATAACCGACGCACAGGCCAAAAACGGGGAACACCAGCGGTGGCAACTGCAACTCGTCGATGACCGCCGCCAGATTGTTGCGCAATGCACCGATGTACACGCTGCCCAAACCCAGGGATTCCAACGCCACCACGGCATTTTGCGCCGCCAGTGCCGCATCGATGCTGCTGACCAACAGGCTGTCGAGATAGGCCGGCGCGCCCAGCTCGATGTCCTGCCGTTGAGCCTGGCGGTCAATGCGCGACAGGTCCGCCAGCCACACCAGAAACAGCGGTGCCTGACGGATATGCGCCTGGTTGCCGGCCAGCTCGGCCAGGCGCGCCTTGCGGGCCGGGTCCTCGATCGCCAGCAGGCTCCAGGCTTGCAGGTTGGACGAGGTGGCCGCCGATTGCGCGGCCGCCACTAACGTGTGCAACGTGCCTTCCGGCAGCGGCTTGTCCAGGTAGCTGCGCACACTGGTGTGCTGCAACAGTGACTCGATGATGTCATTCCACGGCGCGCCTTGCGGCCACTCGCCGTGTCGGTAGCGGCTGTTCAACGATGAAGACATTTATGCACCCACTGCTTGTAAAGGTTCACTGACAGTAACAGCTTGCGCGGCACGGGCGGCGCTATGGCGATTGACCGGCACCGGCAACCCCAGATGCCCACGTAACGTGCTGTGACTGTACTCACTGCGGAACAGGCCGCGCTCACGCAGCAATGGCAGGACTTCGTCGGTGAATCGGGCGAATTCCCCCGGCGCACCGACACGGATGTTGAACCCATCGACCGCCCCTTCGACAAACCAGCGCTCGATCTCGTCGGCGACGGTTTTCGGCGAACCGACAAAATTCGAAAACGGTGCGGCAAAGCGCAAGGCTGCCTGACGCAGGGTCAGCCCTTGTTCGCGGGCAACGTGCTTGATGTGTTCGGCATGCCCGCGATAACCGTTGCTGCCCAGATCACCCAGATCCGGGAAGGGTTCGTCGAGCGGGTATTGGGAGAAATCGTGATAGTTGAACGGCCGCCCCAGTTGCACCAGCGCCTTGTTCAGATCCAGCTCACCGTGGCGTTCGCGGTCGATGGCCTGGGCCTGCTCGTCGGTGTCGGCAATGATCGGCGCGATGCCCGGCAGAATCGTCACATGATCGGGGTTGCGGCCGGCAGCAGCGGTGCGTTGTTTGATGTCTTGATAGTAGGCACGAGCATCCTCGAAATTGTCCACGCCAGCGAAGATCCCTTCAGCAACGTTCGCCGCCAGGTTGCGCCCGGACTCGGAAATCCCGGCCTGGAAAATCACCGGTTGGCCCTGGGGAGATCGTGCGATGTTCAACGGCCCAGTTACGGAAAAGAACTCGCCCTGGTGATCGAGACGGTGCTGGCGTTGCGGATCGAGAAACACCCCGCTCTGCTTGTCGCGCACGAAGGCGTCGTCTTCGTAGGAGTCCCACAACCCTTGCACCACGTGCAGATGCTCACCGGCCCGACGATAGCGCTCGGTATGATCGATGTGCTGCTCGCGCCCGAAATTCCCTGCGGCGCCTTCAAGCCCGGTGGTCACCACATTCCAGCCGGCGCGACCGCCGCTGATCAGGTCCAGCGAAGCAAATTGGCGGGCCACGTTGAACGGTTCGGTATAGGACGTCGTCAGTGTGGCGACCAGTCCAATCTTCGACGTCGCCCCCGCGACGGCGGACAACAACGTCAGCGGTTCCAGGCGATTGAGAAAATGCGGGGCCGAATCCGGGGTGATGTACGGGCTGTCGACGATGAAGATCAAGTCGAATTTCGCCGCCTCGGCTTGTTGCGCCTGCTGGCGATACCAGTCGATATCAATGCTCGCATCACCGGGAATCTCCGGGTGCAGCCATTCATTCTGAGCGGTACCGACGCCGGTGAGAATGGCGCCGAATTTGAGTTGTCGTGATGAAGTGGACATCTGGATATTCCCCCGGAGATGGCAGCTCTGCTGGCCGTTGAAGCTCGACCTTAGGCGTTGGGAATACGCTTGTGAAATGCTTTGTTGATCTATCCTAATTATGAAAAACAATGATCATATTATTTTTATATATTTAACTATTGCATATAAAGCCACACCCCTCACGGGCCGTGGCTTGTACCTTCAAACCATCAACGGTGGCTCGAAAGCCGTGACGGCAGGCAACGCCTGATCCCACTTCACAATCTCCACCGAGGCGGTTTGTGCGGCGCAGCCCTGGGACAGCTTTGAAGCGCCAATATCCGCGGTAATCATGTTCGGGTTGCCGTGTTTATCCAGGCTGTTTCGCTCGCCGGGCACACACGGATCGAACCAGGCCCCGGTGGCGATTTGCACCACACCCGGGCGGATTCCGTCGGAGACAATCACCCCGGCCAGAAAGGCGCCGCGCTCGTTGAACACCTTGACCACATCGCCATCGACAAGACCTCTGGCGCTGGCATCCACGGGGTTGAGGGTCAACGGTTCACGCTCACGGATTTTCGAAGAGCGGCTGTAGGCGCCGTGATCGTATTGACTGTGCAGGCGGGTTTTCGGTTGGTTGGACAGCAGTTGCAACGGAAACCGCTCCAGCGGTTTGTCCAGCCATACCGGATGCCCCGGACAATCGGCGTAGCCAAAGCTTGCGATGCGCTCGGAAAAAATTTCGATCCGCCCCGACGGCGTTGGCAACGGATGGGCGTCCGGGTCTTCGCGGAAGGCCTTGAGCAATACCGTATCGGTTTCGGGGTAGGCGATTTCGAACAGGCCGTCTCGCCAGAACGTGTCGTAATCCGGCAGTTCAATCCCGTGTTCCTGCGCCCTGCCCCGAGATTCGTCATAGGTAAAACGCAGCCACGCCTCGGCATCACGCCCCTCGGTGAAGGTTTCGCCGAACCCCAGGCGTTCGGCGACCTGGGCCAGAATCGAGTAGTCATCCCGTGATTCACCCACCGGTTTGATCGCCTGCTGCATTGCGATCATGAAGCGGTCCGAGGCGGAACTGCCGATATCGTTGCGTTCCAGGGCCGTGGTGGCCGGCAGCACGATGTCCGCGTACTTGGCCTGGGCCGTCCAGAACTGCTCATGAACAACGATGGTTTGCGGACGTTTCCAGGCTTCCAGCAAACGGTTCAGGTCTTGATGGTGGTGGAAGATATTGCCACCCGCCCAATAGACCAGACGGATATCCGGGTACTGCATCTGTTTGCCGTTGTAGTCGAACGGTGCGCCCGGATTGAGCAACATGTCGGTCACCCGCGCCACCGGAATGAAGTCCCTGACCGGATTGACCCCTTGGGAAAAGCGCGGCCCGGAAAACGCCTTGCGACCGCTGCCGGTGTTGTTCATGCAGCCATAACCGAGGCCGAAGCCGCCTCCCGGCAAACCGATCTGCCCGAGCAGCGCGGCCAGGGTCACGGTCATCCAGAACGGTTGCTCGCCGTGCACCGAACGTTGCAGGGAATAGGCAATGTTGATCAGGGTGCGTTGACTGGCCATGCGCCGGGCCAGTTCGCTGATTTGCTGCGCTGGAATGTCTGTCAGCGCTTGCGCCCACAGCGGGTCTTTGGGCTGGCCGTCGATATAACCGAGCAGGTATTCGCGAAAGCGCTTGTAGCCCACGGTGTAGCGCTGAACGAAGGCCTCGTTGTGCAACCCTTCGCTGACCAGTACGTAGGCCAAAGCCAGCATCAGCGCGGTGTCACTGCCGGGGCGAACCGGCAGCCATTGATTTTTTTCCGGCCCGATCAGATCGTCGCGCAACGGACTGATATTGACGAATTGCACGCCGGCCTCGGACATGGCGTCCAGCGCACGGGTCAACAGGTGTTCGCTGGCACCACCGGGGCTGGTCTGGGCGTTTTTCGCCGGCAAACCACCGAAGGCGACGAACAATTCACAATGCTGCGCCAGGTTCTT
Source organism: Pseudomonas sp. dw_612 (assembly GCF_018449725.1). Lineage (GTDB taxonomy): Bacteria > Pseudomonadota > Gammaproteobacteria > Pseudomonadales > Pseudomonadaceae > Aquipseudomonas. The sequence goes on from NZ_JAAVVC010000004.1 coordinate 93,345, forward strand.
CCATGACGTATGCGCCGCCAGCAGCCAATCCATGTTGCCGACGATGTGCGGCATCAGCACCCGCCCGGCGCCCAGGCTGTAGCTGTCCATGCTGAACACATAGCCACCGAACAGATTGAGGAAGCGGTGCAACTGACTTTGCGCATGATGGAAACGCCCGGCACTGCCCCAGCCATAGCTGCCGCCGAAAATAGCCTGATTGCCATGCTCGGCCTTGACCCGTTTCAGCTCTTTGGCGACCAGGTCCAGCGCGACGTCCCATGACACTTCGACGAAGGGTTCCTGCCCCCTTAGCTCGGGATGCGCGCCAGGTTCGGCGAGATAACTGCGACGCACCGCAGGCCGCATAATTCGCGTTGGCGAGGTAATGGCTTCAGGAATCGACGCTCCGATGGGCGACGGATCCGTGTCCCATTCCACCGGGACCATGGCCTCCAGTTTTCCATCGACAACCTGAGGGCGGTACGCGCCCCAATGCAACGAAGTGAAACTCATGGTGCGATCAACCTCGTTCGGAATGTGGGAGCGGGCTTGCTCGCGAAGGCAGAGTGTCAGTCGACATCAATGTTGACCGGCAAGCCGCCTTCGCGAGCAAGCCCGCTCCCACATTGGATCTTCATTCAAATAGAGAGGTGCTCAATCCTTCAATTCGCCAAGCCCCAAATGCTCACGCAAGGTCGAGCCCTCGTAAGCGCGGCGGAACAGGCCTTTGCGTTGCAGATGCGGAATCACGCTTTCGACGAATTCGCTGAACGAACCCGGCAGGTAACCCGGCGAAATCACAAAACCGTCGCAGCCTTCGCCCAGGAACAACTCGGCCAGTTGATCAGCGATTTGCGCGCCGGTGCCCACCAGTTGCGGGACGCGCACGCTGCTGGCGAAAATCCGCCCCAGTTGCTCCAGCGTGGTATCCGCGCCTTGCATCAACAGCTTTTCGGCGGCGGCAGGATGGATCAGCGGCGATTGGGCGATCTCGGCCAGCGTCGCCGATAACGGAAACGGTGACAAGTCGACATTCAGTTGCGACGCCAGCGTGACCAGACCCAATTCAGGACGTGCCAGGGCATTGTGGCGATCGCGCTTGGCCCGCGCTTCGGCTTCGGTGCCGCCAATGAACGGCATGACCGCCGTCAGCACTTTGCAGCTGTCGGCCTCGCGCCCCTGTTGCACGACCTGCGCGCGCACGTCATCGCGGAACGCGCGCATGGCGTTCAGGTGCGGATGGATGGTGAAGATCGCCTCGGCCCAACGCGCCCCGAAACGCCGACCGCGACCGGACGAGCCCGCCTGGATCAACACCGGTCGGCCCTGGGGCGTGCGCGGAATATTCAACGGTCCTTCGACCTTGAACCACTCGCCCTGGTGCTGCACCGACTGGATTTTTGCCGGGTCGGCCAGCACCCCGCTTTCGCGGTCCAGTTTGAGCGCGTCCGGCCCCCAACTGCGCCACAGCTTCAACGCCACTTCGACGAACTCGTCGGCGCGGTCGTAACGCAAATCATGCTCCAGGTGCTTGTCCTTGCCGAACAACCGCCCTTCGCTGTCGTTCATGGACGTCACGATATTCCACGCCGCCCGGCCCTTGGACAGGTGATCCAGGGTGGCGAACTCCCGGGCGATGTGCGCGGGTTCGTAATAGGTCGTGGAGCGCGTGGCACCGAGACCCAGTTTGCGGGTCTGCCCCACCAGGTACGACAGGATCGGCAACGGGTCCAGACGTGTCGCGTCCTGGGCGCCATAACGCAGGGCCAGATCCCGGGAACCGCCCATCTGGTCACCGACCGCCAGGCGATCGGCGAAAAACAGAAAGTCGAACAACCCTTCTTCCACGACCTTGGCGACGCGCGCGTAGTACTCGGGATCGAGGTAGTTGCCGACGGTTTCCGGATGACGCCACACCGAATGACTGTGGATGACCGGTCCCGTCAGCAAAAAGGCAGACAGGTGAATTTGGCGACTCATGGCAGCGCTCCCTTACTTCGCCTTCGGCGTCCAGACAGCGATATCGGAAACCTTCAGCGGCTTGGGCGTCAGCTTCGCGGCGTAATAGGTATCGGCAATTCGTTGTTGCTCGGCCAGTTCATCTACCTTGACCGGGACGATGTCGTAGCTGCGGCGGGTGTTGGCCAGCTCGACCGTCGCGGGTGGAATGTTGCCCCACAGCGGGCCCAGTATTTTAGCCGCCTCTTGCGGATGCGTTTTGACCCACTGCCCGGTTTCACGAAGGGTATCGAAAGTGACTTGCAACACGTCCGGGTGCGCGTTGGCGAACGTGGTCGTCGCCAGGTAGAAGCGGTTGTAATTGGCCACCCCGTCCTTGCCATCGGCCAGCACGCGCACGTGATGATCGAGTTGTTGGGTCGCCAGGAACGGGTCCCAGATCGCCCAGGCATCCACACTGCCATTGGCGAATGCCGCCCCGCCGTCCGGTGCTTCGAGGTAACGCGGGGTGATGTCGGCGAGGGTCAAACCGGCTTGTTTCAACGCGGAAATCAACAGGAAGTTGCTGCCCGAGCCTTTGGAAACGGCAACAGTCTTGCCCTTCAGGTCGGCGACGCTATGGATCGGTGAATTGTCCTGAACGATGATGGCCTGGGCGCCGGAAGATGGATTTTCCCGGGCGTAATAGGTCAGCGGCGCATCGGCGGCCTGGGTGAACAGCGCAAAGGCGTCGGCGACGTCGGCATGCAAGTCGACGCTGCCCGCGTTCAGGGAACTGAGCAGGCCGGTGCTGAATTCATGCCAGTTGACGGTGAAGCCCAAGGGTTTCAGGCGCTCTTCCAATTGGCCGTTTTGCTTGAGCAAAATCCACAAGGTCGAGGAACGCTGGTAGCTGATATCGATGGCTTGTTGGGCATGAGCCCCCGCTGCGGCGAACAACAGGCTGGTGGCGATGATGAGTTTTTTCAACGTCATGAAAGGCCCTGGAATGGGTGGGGTCGGCGAGGCTGAAGAGGGAAAACCGAGTCAGCGGTGTTGCCTCCAGCGAGGCACGAAGGCCGAAACCGAAGGCAACAGCGATTATATTAATGACGAGAGATTATGAAAGAATCATATAACTCTAAGGTTATTCCCGTTTCAACGTGCCCTTGAGTTGCTCAGCGTGCGCCCGCCTCCAGGATGCTGGCCAGGCGCACGCCTGGGCTGCGCCCTCAGGCCAGCGTCAGGAACAACGCCGACGTCCAGACACGAGACTGATCCCGCTGACGCGCACAGATGAACAACGGATGCTCGCGGCCCGGTTGCAGATTGAGTTGCGCCAGTTCGATCTTCCCTTGCAGCTCGCGAGGCAGCGGCGCAGCGGTAGTCCTTTCCAGGGAGACTTTCAGCTCGGCCCCCGGCAACTCTTCGACCACTTGGGATTGCGCCAGCAATGCTTCGCCGGACAACTCGATCAACACCGTCGGCGCATGCACGTTGGGTTGCGGTTCGGACGGGTCGCCGACCTTGATGTAGTTGTCGATGCGGCTGCGGATCTGCAACCTCGCACCGGCCAGTTGCGACAGGTCGATTTCGATGCTGTCGGTGTCGCCATTGGTGTCGGTACGGAACGCCAGCGACGTCGCGTCCTGGCGCCACACGGTTTGCTCCGGGTGGTCGAGGCCCAAGGCGCGAAAGCCATTGATCACCGCCCCGGTCACCCGAATCTCGCCGGTCCAATAGGCGCCGCGATAGCGGTCCTTGATCCGCGCGCCGCCCAGGCGCAGACGAATGCGTTGGGCGGAAAAACCCAGTTCCTGGTGCAGGTTGCGCGACCAGATCAGCGTCTCGCCATCGAACAGATCGACCTGCTCCCAGCCCGCCTCGCCCAGCAATCGATAGTCCAGCGTGGCCGTCGAATCCGCCGTGAACACCTCGCCCATAAAATGCCCGCCCTGACGCAGGCTGGCAAACGAACGCTCACCGGTGGTGGCAAAGGTGCGCCGGGCACGCAGTGCCTTGCCGACACTGGCGCGGTCGAAGCCGTCGGCAACCACACCGGTCAACCCGCCACGAGAACCGAACACCGCCGTGGCCGGCACCCCGCCGCCGCAACGGCCCTGGTGTTCATCGCTGTTTGCAGCCGCGCCCACCCGATAGCCACGCTGCAGGGCTTCGGCGTAGACCCAATGGAATTGCCCCCACGCCGAGCCGACTTCGATCAAGCGCTCCAGCTCCGGGTGATGCCAGTCTAGGTTGCAGCGGCGCCCGCCGACATGGGGCATCATCAGGTGACCTTCCGGGTCTTTCGCATAGGCGGCGTATAACTCGTCCACCGGCCAGGCGCCCGGTTTGATGGTGCCGGCGGTGAACTCGTTCCATTCGAAGGAGCGCACCAGCCGTCCTTGATTGTCGAAGGGGAATTCGGGCTTGCGGTCATGCAGGAACACCACATTGCGGTCGCCGCCGGCGCAGGAGTTGCCGCACCATTCCGTGCCGGGATAGCAGACGAATCGACCCGGTTCGTTGAGTTCGTGGATCAGTTTCACCGCCTGATCCCAGCGCTGCTCGGTGATGTTGAAGTCGTTGGCGGTGTAGCCGAGGACATCGAGGCCGGCAACATCACGGCCGTAGCTGAGGTTGTACAGCGTGTCATTGGTGCCCACGGTGTCATCGGAATGCACATGCAAGTCGGCGTACAGCGGACGCAATGCCGTGCCCGCCGGGTCGACGTTGACGAAAGCCTGGGCGCCACGCACGCCTGGCGTCTCCACCTCGGCCGACAATCGCCATTCCCCCACCGCGCCGAGATCAAAACCCTCGAGCCGCGCCGTCGCCCAACCTTCATTCGCCAAAGTGAACGGTTGCTGGCGCTCGCCGCCTTCAGGATCAACGAGAGTCAGGACGCCGGTGAGCGGCAAGTTGCGGCAGGTGTTGCCCCAGGCATCGTCCACCCGCAGCAGCACATCGAACGCCTCACCGGCGCTGACCAGACGCGGCACAATCAGCTGCACGCTCTGCGCCGGCCCCGGCACGATATTCAGCAACGGATCGCCCGGCACCTCGGCAAATTTCGAGCTGCCCAGCGGATCGATGAACAACCGGAAGCGGAAGTCTTTCTCGACGAAACTCTGCACCCGCGTCCCCGCGCCGCCCTGGCGACGGTCGCCCAAACGAATGGTGATTTTGTCGCCCGGATTCAGGTAACCGTCGATGATGTCGATGATGATCGCTTTCTGGAATGGCCGTTCGTGGCCCTTCTGGTCGAAGCGCACTTTCAAATGCTGCACGGTGGCCTGGCTCTGGCCGGGGACTAATTCACCGGCCTGATACTCGGCGCTGACGTAGTTGGGACCGGCCGGATTCGAGGTCTGGAACAAGGCCCAGTCGGAGTAGAACTTGAAGGCCAGTTTCAGCCAGGCACCGTCCGCCAGACCGCTGCCGCCGACCTCGTAGACCAGGGTGATTTCATCCCATTGCCCGGCAATCAGCGTGTCTCGATCACAGTCGATGCTACCGAGGAACGGGCGTTTCTTGTTGCGTTCGTAGAGGCCTTGGGGGGCGATGTAATGCCCGGCTTCGCGGGGATCGAAAACGTTACTCACATGACACCTCGTGCAGTGGATGAAAAGGCTTCAAAACACGCCCTGTAGCAGCTGTCGAGCACCGCGAGGCAGCGTCCGGCGGCGCAGCCGTCGTAAACCCTGCATACGCGGTCTGCCTGACACACCGCATAGGCTGATTTTGCGACGGCTTCGCCGCCGGACGCTGCCTCGCGTTGCTCGACAGCTGCTACTGGACGCGCCATTTCTGGTAGTGACGCTCGATGCGCCGGAACACAAAACTCTCCATCAGCCAGGCAATCAGGCCGATCAGCACAATGCCCAGCAGCACCTGGCTGCTGTTGCCGATCTGCCCGCCCGTGGACACCATCCAGCCAATGCCCTGGGACGCGCCGATCATTTCCGCAGCGACCAAAGCCCGCCACCCCTGGCTGAAACCGATGCGCAAGGCCGCCGTCACAAAGGGCAATGAAGCGGGTAGATAAACGTGGGCCAGCAGTTGCCAGGCATTGGCACCCAAGGTGCGTGCCGCGCGGACTTCACCGCCGCGAATGCTCTGCACGCCTTCCTGGAGGGTCACCGCCATGGGAAACACTGCAGCGATGAAAATCACCAGCACGATGGAGACATAACCCAGGCCGAAAATGATCATGATCAGCGGTGCCCAGGCGATCGGCGGGATCGCCATGAACAGGCTGTTGAGCGGCGAGATGAAATCTCGAAAACGTGAAGACAAGCCACCGGCCGTGCCCAGCACAATCGCAACAAGCACCGCCGCGCAGAAGCCGCCGACCTCTTCCAGGACACTTGCCCTGAGGTGCTGCCACAGCGAACTGTCGCTGAGCCAGCGCACGGCTTCGCGCGCCACATCCCAAGGCTGCGGCAGGATGTAAGTGGGAAAACGGCTGGCCAGGGCGATCCAGATCAACAGCAGGAATGGCAGCGAAGCCCATCCCCAATTCGGTTTTGGCAAGGACATGACAGGCTCAGACTTAGCGCGAGGCTTTTTCCAGGTAGGAGGTATCCACGATCTGCTCGGTCTTGAGCGTGGTGTCGATAAAGCCCAGGTCGTGGGAGTAATTCATCAGGCGCTGAATAAATTGAAGGTCCGACCCCTGCAAGTCGGCTGACCAGCCCAGTCGTGTCCGTGCCTGGGCGACGATGGTTTCCGGGGCAATGGTCTTGCCATCCGGGTCTTGTACCGCTTCAAGCTTGAACACCTCGGCGATGATGCGATTCGACTCATCGGGATGCTCGTTGAGGAACGCGATGGCCTTGCGGTGCGCACGCAACAGCTTGACCACATCGTCCGGGCGCTCCTGCAAGGTTTTGGGCAGCGCGATCACCACGTACCATGGGTAATTCGGTAGCGCCTGGTTGACGTCGAGCAGAATCCGGCTCGACCCGCGCAGCAATGACTGGCTGACAAAGGGTTCCCAGGAAAACGCCGCGTCGACAATGCCGCGCTCCAGCGCCGCGTTCATGTTGCCGGGGGGCATGTCGATGATGTCCAGGTCCTTGTCGGGATCGAGCCCGGCCTTTTCTTTCAGGACATAGCCGCGCAGCAGCACGTCCATGCCGCTGCCCTTCTTGACCCCGGCAAGTTTTTTGCCCTTGAGTTGATCCAGACTGCTGATCGGATTTTTGGCATCGACAATCACTGCCGCCTGACCGTAATTGACCTTGGCCAGAATCCGGCTTTGCAGCCCTCGGGAAAACCATTGGTACACCGGCGGGGTGCCGACATAGGCCACATCCAGCTCATTGGCGGCCAGCGCCTGCTGGATAACCGGGCCATCGCCCAGGGCCTTGAGATCGACATTCAAGCCTTCCTCGCGGTAGTAACCCTGTTTGTCGGCGATCAGCGCCGGGGCGTTGGCCATGGCGAAGACATAACCCACACGCAGGGGTTTTTCCTCGGTGGCCACGGCAAATGGGCTGCTTGCCAGGGCGGCAACAGACAAGGAAAGGGCAAGCAGCGAACGTTTGATCATGCGGTTAACTCGGGTTGACGGGTTGGGTTAGCGACGGCTTCGGACACTTCCATGACGTGGGAAATGCGCTCCATCAGCTCATTGCGGTAATCGAGGAAGGCCGGCAAGCGGCGGGTTTTCAGGTTGGAGCGCGGGCGCGGCAGATGAATATTCAATTCGCTATGGATACCGCCCGGGGCGATGTTGAGCACGATGACCCGATCCGCCAGGAACACCGCTTCGTCGATATCGTGGGTAATGAACAGCACCGTCTGGCCCAGCTCGGCCCAGATACGCAAGGTCTCTTCATTCATGCTGTTGCGACTGATGGCATCCAGCGCGGCGAAGGGCTCGTCCATCAGCAACACGCCAGGCTCCAGTGCCAAAGTCCTGGCCAGGGAAACCCGCTGCTGCATGCCGCCAGACAGCTGATGCGGCAGTCGATGCGCCGCATTCTCCAGACCGACCAGACGCAGGTACTGCAAGGCTTGCGCACGCTGTTGTGCTTCGCTGAGTTGCGCTGTCATCCGCAGGCCGAAACGCACGTTTTCCAGCGCACTCAACCAGGGAAACAGCTGCGGCGCCTGAAACACATAGCCCAACTCCGATCGCTCCGGACGCACCGCAGTCTGGTTAATCGTGATCTGACCGCTCTGGGGTTGCTGAAAACCCGACAACAAATTCAGCAAGGTGGTTTTCCCGCAACCCGATGGCCCGAGGATCGCGACAAATTCGCCGGGTTTCGCGTTCAGGCTGAAAGCGCTGAACACCCGATGTCCGTTGGGGTAGCTGAAATTGATGTCATCGACCGTCAGGGCATCGGCTTGCTGCGGTGCGTAAGGCAAGGATTCGGGCATGGCAAGTGTCGTCAGGTCGTTTACAATGGGGATGCCTGACATAATACGTATTAATACAAGTTGTCCCAATAACCTATTTTTATAACCTTAGAAGTGAAGGCACATCGCCCCACTCCAAGGCCCCTGGAAGCCGACCGTGTCCACGTCCATTCTTCGCGACAGCACCACCTCGCTCTACGAACAGATCGCCCATCGATTGCTGGAAGAGATTCAGCGCGGTGACTTCGAGCCCACCGGCAAACTGCCGTCGGAAGCCGAATTGGGCCAACGCTTTGGGGTGAGCCGCGTCACGGTGCGCCTCGCGGTGGGCAAGCTCAGTGACGACGGCGTGGTGGAGCGCAAGCAAGGCAAAGGCACGTTCGTGGCGGCGAAACAGGTTCGGCATGGCTTGGACGCGTTGCGCAGTTTTCATGAAGCCTTGCTGTTGCAAGGGCTCAAACCGAGCATGCAGGTGATCAGCCATACGCTGCAGCCCGTTCCGGAAGCCTTGCGGGGTTTGTTTGAAGCAGCGGACGATTGCCTGCTGCTGGAGCGACTGCACTTCGTCGATGACGAACCCATCGCCCTGGGCCGCAGTCATCTACCGGCCGAACTGGCCAGCGTGGTCTGGACTGAGGTCGAGCATCAACCGATCTACTCCATCCTGGAGTCGATCACCGGCCTGGCAGTCACCCGCGCCGACCTGGCGATCCGTGCCCAGGAAGCCGACAAAAGCCTGGCCAGCGCCCTCCACGTCAAACGCGGCGCAGCGCTGCTGGTCATGGAGCGCACCTCTTATTTCGCCGACGGTCGCTGCTGCGACCGCACCACGTTTTTCATACGGCCGGAACGCTACGCCTTCGTCCTCAGCGGCGTGTTCAAATCCACAAGCGGCCGTTAGAACGACCGCTTGTGCCCCCTCTCCGACTACCAGTTATAAGTAACCTTGCCGTAGTAAAACGCCCCGCTGTAGCCGTAAGGCGAAAAGGTGCTGTACGCCAGATTGCCGCCGCTGGAAGCGTACGCGTTGACCTTCTCCGGGTACTTGTCGGTGACGTTGTCGCCCCCCAGGGTGAACAGCCAGTTCTTGAGTTTGTAATCGACGGCCAGGTCCAACAGCCACGCGGCACTGAAAGTCTGATCGTTGATCTTGTCCGCCTGGTAACTGGTGAACTCGCCATACCGCACCAGATTGGAATGCAGCGCCCAGTTGCCATAGTTGAAGTCGTTCGCCAGGCTCAGCTTGTGCTGCGGCGTGGTGTCGCCCAACAACCCAATGCGCTCGCGCCGATCGACGCGCACCAGGTTGACCCCGAGTTGATCGAGAATCGCCGGATTGGCTTTCACATCGGTGACTTTGGTGTGGTTGTAGTTATAGCCCACGGTGCTGTTCCAGCGGACCCCGTTATCCAGTTGATAGCGATAGTTGGCCACCAGATCCACCCCATCGGTGCTGGTGTCGGTGGCATTGGTGAAGTACCGCGCGCTGGTGTAGTTGATGTTGCCGACGCCGTTATCCTTGAGGTAATTGATCGCAGCGTTGTTCAGCACCAGGTTGGAGGACAGCGACACCCGGTCACGGATATCGATGCGGTACACATCGGCGGTCACCGTCAGGTTATCCAGCGGTTCGAGCACCAGTCCGAGGCTGTAGTTGCGTGACTTCTCGGCCTCCAGATCCTCCGCGCCCAACAGCTTGGCCACCTGGCTGTTGGCCGGGAAGGTGCCGGCCTCCTGAATCGTGTTGCCGATCAACTGCGACGAAGTGAACGCGAAGTTCTGCTGCGCCAGCGACGGCGCGCGGAACCCGGTGGAGACACTGCCGCGCAACGCGACCTGGGGCGTGAAATCGTAGCGCGCCGAGAGTGAGCCACTGACATTGGAGCCGAAGTCGCTGTAGTCCTCGTGACGCACCGCCGCCGACACCGCCAGTTTCTCGGTGAAGTTGGTTTCCAGATCCAGGTATTGGGCGATGTTGTGCCGGGACGAACTCCCCGCATCCGAGTCGCGGAAACCACCCAACCCGGAACTGCCGGTCTGGTAGTAGGACTCAGGCTGCCCTGCCTCGATCTGATAGCCTTGATGCAAGTACTCGGCACCGAAAGCCACCGACACCGGATACGGCAACCAGCCGAGGCTGAATTCCCGGGACAGGTCCAGGCTCAGTTGTTTCTGGTCGTTGGTCAACGTACCGTTGTCGAACGAGTGCGGAGTGGCCAGGCCCAGTGACGTGTTGATGGTTTTGGTGCCCAACTCATACGAATTCTTGCCGTAGTTGGCCGACAAGTCGTAGTGCCAGTCGTTGATCAACTCACCGCGCAAGCCCACCACCAGGCTGGTGTCTTCCAGCACGCCGTTGATCAACGGCAGGTAACCGTTCGGGTAGATCGCCGGGTTGTTGTTCGAGGCATTGCTGGCGCGATAAAACGCCGCGGTTTCGCCCCGACGCTTGCTGTAGCCGCCAAAGGTATAGAGCTCGGCGACATCGTTGAAACTGTACTCGGCGTTGAACTGAAACTTGCCCTCCTCCGTTTCCGGCTCGCCCTGGCGAAAGACATGCTGGCCGTAGGTAGTGGAACCGATACTGGCGGTACGAAAGTCGTCACCGGCGCGATCGGTGTAATCATTGTTCGCGCCTTCGGCGGACAGGTTCAGAAAACCGTTGGCCCCCAGCGCGAAACCGCTATTGCCGGCAACCTGGCGCTGAATCCCGTCGCCCTTTTTGTATTCGCCGTACTTGGTCGATATCGAGCCGCCATGGTCGGCGTTTTTCAGGATGATGTTGATGACTCCGGCGATGGCGTCCGAACCATAGCGCGCTGAAGCGCCGTCGCGCAGTACTTCGATGTGGTCGATGGCCGACAGCGGTATCGCGTTCAGATCCGCCGGCGCCGAGCCTCGCCCGACTGCGCCGCCAAGGTTGACGAACGCCGAGGTATGACGGCGTTTGCCGTTCACCAGCACCAGAACCTGGTCCGGTGACAATCCGCGCAATTGCGCCGGTCGGGTCAGTTCGGCGCCATCCACCAGGCTGGGCCGAGGGAAGTTGATCGACGGGATCAGCCTTGCCAGCACCGTGCCCAGTTCGTTGGAACCGGAACTGCGCAGACTGTCGCCGGAAATCACATCGATGGGTGAAAGCGAGGCGCTGGCCGTGCGTTCCTGGGCCCGTGTACCGGTGACGATCACCGTGTCGAGCCGGGTTTGCGTGGTGTCGTCTTTAATGGTCTCTTCGGCGAATGCGCCGGTGCTCCAGACTGCCGCACTCAGCACGTTGGCCGAGATGATTGCCGTGGACAGAAGGTGTCGTGTGTAGCTCCCCATACCGCTCCCTATTGCTCTAAATCCATGGCTAAAAGCCTGGAACTCAGACGAGCGATCCGTGCGGCGGACGGTGGCGGTCATCAATCGAATTTATATTGGATCCAGTTGACCGGCGATATACTCTAAAACGATATTAAATAAATATTTAAATATCTTTATAGAATAAGCAAAGGCATAAGCCGGACCACGATTGAATGACGTGCAACGCCTTGAAGGGCCGAGACACCTGCATCGGCCAACAGGATTTTCGGAATTGGCGTAAGTTACGAGCTGCCTTACTCCCCCGCCAGGAAAGAGAACGCTCTATGCAACTGCAGCCGTTCAAGATCGCCATCCCCGACGATGCCATCGCCGATTTGCACCACCGTTTGCGGCGTACCCGTTGGCTGAACGCCATCGAAGGCCAGGGCTGGAGCGAGGGCACGGACCTTGGTTTTTTGCAGTCGTTGCTCGCGCACTGGGCCGATGATTTTGACTGGCGTGCCCAGGAAGCGCAGCTCAATCAACTGCCGCAATACCTCGCCCACATCGGCGAGCAAACGGTGCATTTCGTGCATCAACCCGGCACGGGCCCGGCGCCGCTGCCGTTGATCCTGACCCACGGCTGGCCGGGTTCATTTGTGGAAATGCAGCGCCTGATCCCATTGCTCGCAGACCCGGCCAGCCATGGCGGCGACGCGGCGGATGCCTTCCATGTGGTCGTGCCCTCGCTGCCGGGTTACGCCTTCTCCCCTGCGCCGAAGCATAAGGGCGTCGGGCCCTATGAAGTGGCCGGACTGTGGGCGGCGTTGATGGCTGGTTTGGGGTATGAACGTTTTGGCACTCAAGGCGGCGATCTGGGCGCCGGGGTGTCGACCTGGCTGGGACGGCGTTTCCCCGAGCAGGTTACAGGGATTCATCTGAACTACGTGCCCGGTTCCTATCGTCCACCGCTGGGCCCGGACCAACCAGCGATCTCCAGCGAAGAACAAGCCTTTCTCGATCGCGGCGCAGCCTTTGCCGATGCCGAGGGCGCCTACGCCAAAGTCCACGGCACCAAGCCGCAATCACTCGCCATCGGCCTCAACGACTCGCCCGCCGGATTGGCGGCATGGATGGTCGAAAAATTCCAGGCGTGGACCGATGGTTCGGGCGATCTGCAACACGCCGTGGCCCTCGACGCGTTGCTGACCAACATCAGCGTTTACTGGTTTACCGGCAGCATCGGTTCGTCGCTGCGGCCGTATGTCGAAGGTCGCGCCCGTCCGCTGGCCTTTGCCGCCGGGGAACGGGTGCAGCCGCCTACCGGAGTGGCGTTGTTTCCCGCCGAATTGCCGATGCCGCCGCGCAGTTGGGTCGAGCGCTGTTTCAACGTGCAGCGCTGGACAGCCATGCCCAAGGGCGGCCACTTTGCCGCGATGGAGCAACCGCAGTTATTGGCTGAGGATATCCGGGCGTTCTTTCGACCACTGCGTTGATCTTTGCAGAGGTGCCGCGTAAAAAAGCCTGTTCGCGACGAGAACTGTCCATCCGCGGTTCTCGTGATCACAGCCCGCAACCCATAAGGTTCGTCTCATGAGCAAAGCGTCCTACGTTCCTCCCAAAGTCTGGAAAAATAATGCCGCGTCCGGCGGACAATTCGCCAGCATCAACCGCCCGACCGCCGGGCCGACCCATGAAAAAACATTGCCCGTCGGCAAGCATCCGTTGCAGCTTTATTCGCTGGCCACACCCAACGGCGTAAAGGTCACCATCCTGCTTGAAGAACTGCTGGCACTCGGGCACAGCGAAGCCGAATACGACGCCTGGCTGATCCGCATCAATGAGGGTGACCAGTTCTCCAGCGGCTTTGTCGAGATCAACCCCAACTCGAAAATCCCGGCGTTGCTGGATCGCAGCGTGGAGCCGGCGCTCCGCGTCTTCGAGTCCGGTTCGATCCTGCTGTATCTGGCGGAAAAGTTCGGCGCCTTCCTCCCCACCGATCTGGCAGGACGCACCGAAACCTTGAACTGGCTGTTCTGGCAGATGGGCTCAGCGCCTTACTTGGGCGGCGGTTTCGGGCATTTCTACGCCTATGCGCCAGAGAAGCTTGAGTACCCGATCAACCGCTTCACCATGGAGGCCAAGCGTCAGTTGGATGTGCTCGATCGCCGACTGGCCGAAAGCCCTTATCTGGCCGGTGACACTTACACCATCGCCGATATCGCGGTCTGGCCCTGGTACGGCCAACTGGTGCGGGGCAACGTGTACTCGGCGGCCGAGTTTCTTTCGGCCCACGAATACACCCACGTGCAGCGCTGGGCGGAGGACATTGCGAATCGGCCGGCGGTCATTCGTGGGCAGCGCGTCAACCGCACGTGGGGCGATGAGGCGAGCCAAGTGCCTGAGCGGCACCAGGCGGATGATTTGGCTTAGCTGATCAGTTCGGCGGCCGGATCGGGTTTACGCGATTCGGCCGCTGGCGCCATGAGTTCAAGCAATGTCATCCATTTGTGGCCCCGCTTGCGGCTCATTTTGACGAGAATCTGAAAAAATCCCGGACACATGAATGTCTCCGGGATTTTTCATTGATGCCATCGGGAACGGCTGCCGACTTACTTCTTGATCAACAGCGTTTTAGGGTTGGTGAACAGCAGGCGACCTTCATGCCCACCCTCGGTGCCCACACCGGACTGTTTGTGGCCGCCGAACGGAATGTCCACGCCTTGGGTGTGTATTTCGTTGACCCACACCATGCCGGTTTCCAGACGATTCGCCACCGCCACGGCCAGCCGGGTATCGCGTCCCCACACGGAGCCGCCCAAGCCGAACGGGCTGTCGTTGGCGCGTTCGATCACATCGTCCACCTCGTCATACACGATGATCGGCACGATCGGGCCAAACTGTTCTTCCTGGACGATCTTCGAGTTCTCCGGCGGGTTGTCCACCACGGTGACGGGAATAAAATAACCCGGCCGCGCCTCGTCCACCTCACCGCCCAGCACGATTTTCTGACCGTTGGCCTTGATGTCGTCGAGGAAGGTGCGGACCTTGTCGTACTGCATCTTGTTTTGCATCGGGCCAATCGTAACGTCCGGATCGAGGCCGTCGCCGAGCTTCTGCCGGCGGGCGTACTCGACGAATGCCGCGACGAACTCCTCATGGAAAGACCGATGGATGTACAGGCGCTTGATGCCCACGCACCATTGTCCCGAGTTGCCAACCGCGCCCCAGAACAGCGGGGGAATCGCGGATTCCCAGTCGGCATCGGGCAGGACGATGGCGGCGTCGTTGCCGCCCATTTCCAGGGTCAGGCGCTTGACGGTGCCGGCAGCCGAGCGGATCACATGCTTGCCGGTTTGCGTCGAGCCGGTGAAGCTGATCTTGGCGATGTCCGGATGAGCCGTCATTTGCGGCCCGAGTTCGTTGCCGCCGGAGACAATCGACAGCACGCCCGGCGGGAAGACCGATTGCGCAATTTGCCCGAAGCGCAATGTGGTCAGCGGCGTGAACGGCGATGGCTTGATCACCATGGTGTTGCCGGTGAGCAACGCCGGAGCGACCTTCCACAGCGCCAGCAGCACCGGGAAATTCCACGGTGTAATCGCGCCGACCACACCCAGCGGTGTGTGGTGCAGTTCGACAATGTGGCTGTCAGTGTCTTCGAGGATTTCGACCGGAATGCGTCGGGCGGCAATCTGGCGAATCCAGGAAATCGACTGGTCGACTTCCGGCTCGGCTCCGCTTTTGAGCGGTTTACCCTGCTCCAACGTCAGCAAACGGGCCAGTTCATCGCGGTGAACTTCCAGGGCGTCAGCATAGGCATTCAGGTAGTTCTGGCGTTCGTCATAACTGAGCAGCGACCAGCTCTTGAACGCAGATTTGGCCGCCGCCACGGCCTGATCAAGTTGTTCGGAAGTTGCGGCCGGCGCGTTAGCCAGTACTTGGCCTGTTGCCGGATTGATTACAGCGAATGAGTCCTTTGACTCGACAAGTTCGCCAGCGATACTCAGATAATAAGTTCCGTTAAATAAATGGGCCGGCGCAATGCTACGCGACACGTTATTCATGACATCAACTCCAAAGTATTAACTTTTCAGGCAATAGTTGGCCGACATGCCAACGAATCGTCAGCACGCGACTTATAAACTTTAGAAAGGTAAGCGTTAGCGGATTAAATCACGCCAGCAACTTGAGCAGTGCTTTTGCAACTGCCTCGGAACTTGCCGGATTCTGCCCGGTGACCAACAGACCGTCTTCGACAATAAACGACGCCCAGTCACTGCCCTTTTCATACCGGGCGCCGAGTGCCTTGAATTCGTCTTCGATGAGAAACGGCACCACTTCAGTCAGACCGACGCCGGCCTCTTCCGAATTGGTGAAACCGGTGACGCGGCGGTTCTTGATCAGCGGTTCACCGCTGGCAGCCTTGACGTGACGCAGCGCGCCCGGCGCATGGCATACGAAGCCGATGGGTTTGCCGGCGCGCTCAAAGGCTTCGATCAACGCAATCGAAGTGCTCGATTCCGCCAGATCCCACAGCGGACCGTGACCACCTGGGTAAAACACCGTGTCGAAATCCGCCTGCGAAACCGAATCCAGGGTTACGGTAGACGCCAAGGCCTGCTGCGCCGCCGGGTCGGCCTTGAAGCGCTCGGTGTATTCGGTCTGGAACTCGGACTGATCACTTTTCGGGTCCAGCGGTGGTTGCCCGCCGGCCGGCGACGCCAGCACCACTTGAGCACCCGCGTCGGTAAACGCGTAGTACGGCGCGGCGAACTCTTCGAGCCAGAAACCGGTTTTCTTGCCGGTGTTGCCCAGTTGATCGTGGGAGGTCAATACCATTAATACTTTCATGTCTGCTTCCTCGGAGGGTGTGGGTATCAGTGTTTGTCAGCGCATCCCAACAACGTTCGCGTCATCAGCATGGCTTCATCGAATGCAACGGTTGTAAGGGTTATCTTTGCCATGACACTCGCCCCCAGCCACAACGCGTACAAGCGCAGCGCCATGCACTCGGGAGCTTCATCAATCGTCAGTGATCCATCTTTAATGCCGCGATCCAGCGCGGCCGCCAGCACGTTGATGATCTGCGACGTGCCGCGATCCAGGGCGAGCCGCATGGGTTCGGAAAGATCCGCCACCTCGGCCCCGAGTTTGACGGCCAGGCACTTGCCGGCATCTGTTTGCTGGGTCTGGTTGTCGACCCAGCACTGCCAATACCGCAATAACTTCTGGTGTTCCGACGCATTCGGCTCCTGAAAAATCTGCCGCACTTCGTTCAAATAACTTTCAAAAAAGTTATCCAGCAGTGCCACACCGAACGCATCTTTTGAACCAAAGTAATGATAAAACGAGCCTTTGGGAACATCGGCGGCCTGAAGCACTTCATTCAAACCCACTGCAGTAAAACCTTTATGACTCACAATCAGTTGTGCGGTATCAAGAATATGCTGCCTTACACTGTTACTGACGTTCATCTTCATATCCAACTGTCTGAGTAGACCAGTCGTCTAGCTCGTTGAGTTGAATGTTAGGAGCCGGGTAAAAGTTGCACAATGTCAAATCCGCAAGGATTTCGGACATGGCCGTCACGATGTCAGTTGCCGTTTGCCGGACCAACCCCGACAATCACCGACTTGTCGCCCCCTGGAGAGATGGAATGCACAGCGTTGCACTGGTGGTTTATCCAAACTTTCAACCGCTGAGCCTGTCCGTAGGCTCGGTATTCGAATGTGCAAACCTGCTGCACGATGAACCGGCCTACGAATTTCATCTCGTGTCGGAAACCGGCGGCGCCGTCATGTCCTCCCAGGGCTTTTCGGTGAACAGTACGCCGATCCGTGCTGAGGGTTACGACACCCTGATTGTCAGCGGCTACCTTGAATTCCAGTTGCCGGACACCAGCCTGCTCGAATTCGTCAGGGCCGCCTCCGCGCAATCGCGGCGGGTGGTCTCGCTGTGCACCGGCATCTTTGTGCTGGCTGAAGCCGGTTTACTGACTGGCAAACGCGCCACCACGCACTGGCTTCACGCGCCGGCCTTCCAGAAGCGCTACCCGGACATTCGCCTTGAGGAAAACAAGCTGTTCGTGGTGGACGGCCAGGTGTGGACAGGCGCGGGAATGAGCGCCGCGCTGGACTTGACGCTGGCCATGGTCGAGAACGATTTGGGCAGCGACCTGGCGCGGCGGATCTCGCGCAAACTGGTGATCTATCAGCGCCGTGGCAGCGAACAATCTCAACTGTCTGCACTGCTGGAACTGGACCCCAAGTCTGATCGCGTGCAGTTGGCGATGGCCTACGCACGGGAGAATCTGACCGATGATCTGTCTGTCGAAGCGCTCGCCGCCGTGGCGCGACTCAGCCCTCGCCAGTTCAGTCGTTTGTTCAGAGAAGAAACCGGGAAAACACCCGCCAAGGCCATCGAAAGCCTGCGGGTGGAAGCGGCGCGGATCATGATGGAAACCGGCCGCCATCCCATTGAAGTCATCGCCAGGGCGACCGGATTCGGCGATCGCGAACGCATGCGTCAGGCGTTTTTGCGGGCCTTCGGACAAGCACCACAGGCGATGCAAACCGCGCTGTTCAACGCCGGGTAAAGCACCTCGCGGTTGTTTCACCTTTGCATTGATCTTTGCAGGCGCCCCGCGTAAAAAAGCCTGTCCCTTATCGATTGCGCAAGGAGCATTGGATGCTGGCGTTACACACCGAGCTGCTGTATTTCCGGACCATGGTCGAGTCTGACTGGCCACTGTTTCTCAGGCTGCATTCCGAACCCCAGACCATGCAATTCGTGTTCGGCGAGATTGCCGAGGAACAGATTCGCAAAGGCTTCGATCACCGGCTTCCAGAGTGGACGCCGCAGTCTGATCATTGGTTATGCCTGGTGGTGATCGACAAGGCCAGCGAGCAGGAACTGGGGGTCAGCGGCTTTCGCATTCTGTCGCCGGGTCACGCTGAAGTCGGCACCCTGCTGCTGCCGGAATTTCAGGGTAAGGGCTTCGGCACCGAGTCCCGGCGCGCGATCATCGACTATGCCATCGCCATCGGTCTCGACTCCCTGGAGTCGACCGTCACCGATGGCAACATTGCTTCGTGCAAGGTTTTGGAAAAATGCGGTTTCGTGTTTGACCGCCGCGTGCCCCAGGCCTATCAGATTGGTGATCAATGGTTTGACGACTTGATCTATCAGCGCCGGCTCACCTGATGAGTCAACGCCCGAGCACCGTGGCCTCCCTGCGTGCCCTTCCCCATCCGACCCGTTGGCTGTTGTTCGGGATCGGGTTGGCCCGCGTCGCTTCTTTCATGATCTGGCCATTCATTGCCGTGGCGATGAACAAGCGCTTCGGTACGCCGATCACCGAGATTGGCGCGCAACTGGCCCTCGGTGCGTTGATATCGATTGCCTTGTCACCGCTCAGCGGCCTGCTGGGTGATCGCTTCAACTCGCGCAACTTGATGCTGTTCGGCTGCGCGCTGTGTGCCAGTTGTTACCTGCTGATGGGCCTGCTGCCGGGGCAAACCAGCTACTTCGTGGCGATCATCGGCATGGCGTTGTCCCAGAGCATTCTCGAGCCGCTGCTGCGTATGCTGTTGAGTGACACGGCGGTCGATGATGCCCAGCGCACGTTCCTGTTCCATATCCGTTATTACGTGGTCAATTGCGCGGCGGCGACCGGCCCGTTGATCGGCCTGTGGTTTGCCAACCACCAGAGCGATGGCGTGTTTGCGATTGCCGTGTGCGTCTACGCGGTGCTGACGCTGACCATTCTCAATGCTGCCCGCGCACAGTTGCGCAACCCGCACCTGACGAAAACCGCTTCCCCACCACTGCGGGAGATTTTCCGCGCCATCCTCGGCAGCAAGTTGTTCCTGTCGATCATCGTCGCCAATTTTTTCCTGGTGCTGGTCTACGCGCAAATCGATGAACCGCTGACCTTCTACCTGCTGCAATTGAGCGTCGACGACATCAACCACATCATCGCCATGATGAGTTTCACCAACGCCGCCGTGGTGCTGGTGGTGCACCTGTTCCTGATGAGTTGGCTGATCGCGCTGGCCGACAAGACCGCCTACCTGATGGCGCTGGGTTGCCTGATGGTCGCGCACGCGATCATTGCGTTGAATACCGGAGCGTGGTGGGCCGGCTGGCTGTCCGCGGTGGTCTTCGCCACGTTTGCCGAGATCATTGTGATGCCGCTGTTCGGGACCCTCATCGATCGCCTCGCGCCACCGGGCATGCGCGGCAGTTTTATCGGCATCTCGATGCTGGCGGGGTTGGGTTCGGCCTTGGCGCCGTTGCTGGGCGCGGTGGTGATTGCCCATTTTGGTGGTGCGGTGTTGTTCTGGGGGTTGGCGCTGGCCTGTATTCCGATCGGGTTGTTGGGGTATCGGGTGTTGCGGGTTGGTCAGCCTGAGGTCGTGCCAGCCACCTCCACGGTGTGAAATTTGCCCCTTGTGGGAGCGGGCTTGCTCGCGAAGGCGGTGTGCCAGACGCTATTAATGTCGACTGATACACCGCCTTCGCGAGCAAGCCCGCTCCCACAGGGGATTGTGTGGTTTTCAAGACTTGGGTTGTTTGCCCAGGATGGTCACGCGTTCGCCGTAGCGCGAGTGCGGAAAATAGTCCCAGACCGCGTGATGCTGGGTGCAGCGGTTGTCCCAGAACACCAGGGTGTTGGGCGCCCAGCGCACGCGGCAGCTGAGGATCGGTTCCCGTGCGATCAGATCGAACAGCATGTTCAACAGCATCTGACTCTCGCCGCCGGACAACTGGACGATGTGCGAGGTAAACCCGGAATTGACGAACAGCGTCTTGCGCCCGGTTTCCGGGTGGCGAACCACCACCGGGTGTTCGGTCTTGGGCAGATTGGCCGGTGGCGTGAAGCCTTTCCACGGAATCTCGCCATCATGGATCGCGGTCAATTCGCCCAGGAACTGCTGCAGCGTCGGCGACAGCATTTCAATCGCCAGGTGCATGTTGGCGAACAGCGTATCGCCGCCCGTGCCGATGGCCGGGGTTTCCTTGACATACAGCATCGAGCCCATGGACGGTTCCAGGTCCGCCGTGCCGTCGGTGTGCCAGGTTTCCCCGGCGACGAACCGTGATTGCGCGTTGGCGCGGATCACCACCAGTTCCGGGTCATCGCCATCGATGTCCTCCACCGGCAGCGCCCGCAGTTCACCGAACAATCGGCCGAAGGCTTTGTGCTGATCCACGGTCAGGTGCTGGTCGCGGAACACCAGGACATGATTCTCCAGGAAGGCCCGGCGCACCTCGGCGAGCTGTTCTTCGCTCAACGGTTGCGACAGGTCGACCCCGCTGACCTCGGCGCCGATGATCGGTGTCAGACGATCCACCGTGATGCTGTTGTAGGGTGCCCGGGATTGCCCGGCGATGCGCTCGATAGCCTTCAATGCCAATTGATCCATGTTCCCTCACCTTATTATTTGTATGTCCGATCACCAAACCCTGTGGGAGCGAGCTTGCTCGCGATAGCGTCAGTCCAGCCAATACTTAAGTTGAATGCATGACCGCTATCGCGAGCAAGCTCGCTCCCACAGGGGGCTGTGTTCAATCTTGAGCTGACACGTCCTGAAGCGACCGTGGCCGCATATCAGTCCAGTGTTCAGCAACGTAATCCAGGCAAACCTGCCGCTCCCCGCGCTGCCCCACCTCAGTCCAACCATTGGCCATCGGCTTGCCCACCGGCCACAGGGCGTACTGGCCTTCCTCGTTGCGGACCACCTCGAAATGCGGGTTGGTTTCACTCATGCTGTTCGCCCTCCTCGGGTTGCGAATCGGTATTGATGATGTCAGCGAGCACTCGCGCCCACTGGCCCGCGACGATGCCGTAGTGATCGGTGTCCAGCAGTTGCCAGCTCAGCAATCGCGGGAGCAATCCCTGCCAGGTGTGTTTCAGGTCTTCGGTGTTCCAGGCTGTGCCCACGCCATAGGGATTGGCGTGGGCCGCGATGAACATACGGACGGACGTGGTCGGCAGCGCGGGTGGCTGGAACGCCGTCATACTCGCGATGTTGTGGTTGCAGCAACGGGTCAGGCGCTGCAAATAGACCTGCCGCTCTTCAGGCATTGCCCGGCCGACGGCGTCGGGCCAACGCTGGGCAAACTCGCGCTGGAACACCTGTTCGATGGCCTGATCATCAATGCTCGCCAGTTCCGCCCCGGCATCTGGCGCCGGCGGGTCGATCAGGTACAGCAGCGGTTGCCTGAATCCGGATGCCTGCGCCAGGCTGCACATCGACTGCGCCACCCAGGCGCCGAACGACCAACCGGCCAGACGCCATGCACCGCCGTCAGGCTCCCGAGCCTGCACCGCCTTCAGGTAAAAGGCGGCGCGCTCGGCGAGGCTGATGTTCGGCAAATCCGGCAAGCGCAACGCCGGATCGGCGATCACACATACGCCCAGATCCGGATGCAGCGCCGACACCAGCTCCCGATAGGCCTGCACATCGCCGCCCACCGGGTGGATCAGGTACAGCCACTTACGGCCGGCCCCCGCATGCCATTGATCAATCTGCACCGCATCGGCCCAGGTATCTGGCGCGGTGGTCGTCATACACACCGCCGCCGCATCCACCAGCGCAAGGATTTCTTGCAGGCTGACCTTGTGACTGAATTGCGAGAGCTGGAACACTTCGCCCGTCGCTGCTTGCAGTTCATCGATCAGGTCCAGCAACGTCAGGGAATCCGCCCCAAGCTCGTACAGCGAATCGTCGTCTTCGAGGGTGGTGACGCCCAGCCATTTGCACAGACAGTCGTGCAGATGGCGATGCAAATCCAACACGTCTGGCACATTGACCGGCGCACTCACAGCCCCATGACGCACCGGATAAAAACGCCGTGCGCTGTCGATACCGGTGGTCGAGATCAGCAGTTGCGGCAGTTGGGTCGCCATGGCCAGGTCGAATACCCGACAGCCCTCTTGCGCCGACAAACCGACCGTCAAGTGTTCCTGATGCGCGGCATCGCCAGCGCCGCTGGTGGTGGCCATGCCGATGTCGCGCCAGATGTCCCAGTTGATGCCCAGGCGCACGCAATCGCGGGTGGCGTCCGGGCGGTAATGGGCGAAGCCGTCCAGTACCGCGCTGGCGGCGGAGTAATCCAGGTGCCCGGCACCGCCGAACAATGCCGACATCGACGAGCAATACAGCACAAATCCAGGCTTCATCTCGGCGATCAAGGCCTCGACCGCGAGCATGCCCCGGGTTTTGGCCGCCATCGCCTCGCCCAATTGGCGGGCGTCACGCTGGCGAATCAGACTGCCCGCACCGACACCGGCGGCGTGAATCACCCCGGCAAAACGACCATAACGCTGGGCCAGTCGGTCGAGCGCGATGGGCCAGTTGGCCAGGTCGGCGATGTCGGCCTGGACGCAGTCAACCCGCGCGCCATACGCCGCCAATGCCGCCGGCAATTCACCGCCACGCGAGAGCACGACCACCCGCCGTAGTGGCGCCTGCAACAAGTGCTCGGCCAACGTGCGACCGATACCGCCCGTGCCGCCCAGCACCAGGAACGTGCCGTCCATGGGCAGCCTGTTCGACAGCGACACCGTGGCCGGCAACGGGCTGGCCACCAACCGTGGCTGCCACAGGTAACCGCCGCGCACCGCCATGCGCCGTGGCAATGCCGCCGGGTCGGCCAGTAACGTCGCCAGTTCCAGCGCAGCCACTCGGGACGACGGCCAATCCAGCCAGTGACACTGCACCGGGTATTCCTGGGGCACCACTTCGGTAATGCCGGCCAGCGCCGCCAGTTCGGGACGCGCCACTTCGCCGTCCACCGGACACGCCTGCGACGACATCAGCCACAGCCGCAACCTCATCGTCCGTGGGGTTTGTCCCCAGGCCTGCATCAAGGCGCTGACCGTGTCCAGACCGGCCCACTGCGCCGCCGCCAGGCTCTGCTCATTGACCGGGCCAGTCACCGACAACGGCAAGGCATGCAGCCAATCCAGTTCACCCAGCGCGGGCACGGCCAGTTCATCGAGCAAACGGCTCATGGCCGGGACGTCCAGCGGATCAAGCTCGAAGCGGTCCGGGCCGATTCGCTTGAAGCCGTTGCCCGCGCGCACCTGAATCACCCGCTGATAGATGCCATTCAGACCCTCCAGCAACATCGCGTCAGGCGCCTCGTTGCTGCAGACCACCAGGGTTTCACGCCGGGCAGTCACAGCCATTGTGTCCAGGCGTCGGACGCGCAGCCACTGCCGTTGGTAGAACCAGTCGGCCAACGGTTGTCGCTCAATCGCCAGCGTCGTTTCGGGCTCGGCCACCGCCGCAGTCTGGAAGCGGAACGTCTCCAGATCGAAGGACGACGGCGGCAGATCCCACGGCGGTGGCGCCGCGCGTCGTGGCCAGTCGAGGGTTGCACCGGCGTACCACGCGTCCATCAGCGCCTGAGTTGAATGTTCGTGAGCCTCCAGCCGCACGCCGGAAGCGATCACTTCCTTGATCGACGACGTGTTCAACACGTCACCCACCCGGTACGCCATCGCAAAACGCCAGCGCAATTGACGGCGACCGGATTGCAAGTGACGCAGCAGCGCCGTGTGACGCTCGGGAAAAGCGTTCACATACGCTTCAATGGCCGCGATATCCCGCAGCAACGCCGAACGGCTGTGGGCCGAGAGCATCAGCAGCGGCAACGTGTCCTCAGCCACGACTTCATCCTGCTGCGCGGCGCCGACAATCACATGGGCATTGGTGCCGCCAATGCCAAAACTGCTGACCCCCGCCAGACGCCGCCGACCTTCAGGCCATGGCCGCGACGTGGTCGGGATGTAAAACGGCGAATGCGCCAGGTCGATTTGCGGATTGATCCGACCAAAACCGAGGTTCGGCGGCACCACGCCATGGAACACCGCGAGGCTGGCGCGAATCAACCCGACCACCCCGGCCGCTGCCCCCAAATGGCCGATCTGGCTTTTCACCGACGCCAACGCGCAGTGGCCTGCCGGGGCATCACCGAACGCCTTGCTCAACGCCGCGACCTCGATCGGGTCACCGAGCAAGGTGCCGGTGCCGTGGGCTTCGATGTAGCCAATGTCCGCGCCGGTCAACCCAGCCTTGGACAACGCTTCGCGAATCACCGCGCTCTGCCCGGCCACCGAAGGTGCGGTGTAGCTCATCTTGTCGCGGCCATCGTTGTTCAGCGCCGAGGCTTCGACCAGCGCATAGATCCGGTCGCCATCGGCGCGGGCCCGGGCCAGGGGTTTGAGCACCACCACACCATAACCACTGGCGCCGATGGTGCCGCTCGCGTCGTCGCTGAACGGTCGGCACAGGCCATCACTGGAAAAGATGTGCTGCGAGCGATGGCGGTAACCCTCGGTCAGGGTCGGGTCGATCAGCACACCGGCGGCCAGCATCACATCACTGTCACCCTGGCGCAGCATGGCGCTGGCCAGGTGCACGCCGATCAGCGAACTGCCGCACGCCGCTTGCACGCTCATGGCCGGGCCGGTGAGGTCGAGGTGGTAAGCGGCTTTGGTCGCCAGGAAGTCCTTGTCGTGGTGCAACGCCATCTGGAAACCGTCCGGTAAATCACCGTCGGCACTCTCGCGCAACATCTGCTGGAAGTAGGTGGTTTCGCCACAACTGGCAATCAGGCCGATACGCGGGCCATCGGCGGACGGCGTGATCGCCGCGTGTTGCAACGCCTGCACGCAAGCCATCAGCAGATGCCGTTGTTGCGGGTCCATCAACCGCGCTTCCTGGCGACTGATGCCGAAATACTCGGGGTCGAAATCCAGCATTCCGGCCAGTTGACTGCGCGCGCCCACGCGCCCTTCCGCCGCCGGAAAATGCTCGATGCCCAACCCGCCGCCCTGAACCATCGCCCAGAACTCATCGAGGTTTGGCGCCCCGGCGACGTTGACCGCCATGCCGATGATTGCCATGGGTTGCTGGCCGACATCGGCGTGGCGCACCCGCTCGGTCGGCGTCGATGGCGCACTGGACAAATGCGCTGCCAACCGCCGCACCGTCACTTGCTCGAACAGATCAGCCATCGCCACGCTGTGGGGCAATTCCTGGTTGTAACGGGCGTGCAGGCGCATCAAGCCGAGGCTGGTGGCGCCCGCTTCGAAGAAGGTTTGATCGGGCTCGATGTCCCGGCCGATGACGGCGCTGAACAGCGCGCTCAGTTGCTGCTCCAGCGCGCTCAGCGCAATGGCCGGAGCTGTCGAACGACGGCGCTCCAACGCCTCGCCCAACCCGCTCAAGGCCTTGCGGTCGATTTTGCCGCTGGGCGTGCGTGGCCAGGCGTCAATCCGTCGGTACTCGTCAATGCGCACGTGGGCCGGCAGTTGCCGGGCGACCTGACGATCCAGCGTCTGTGCCGTCGCCGGCTCGCCGTCCAATTGCAGGTACGCGATCAGGCTCGGCGGATCGGCCTGGGCCGTCACCACCGCGTTGATCACTTGCGGAACCTGCATTAGCGCCGCTTCAATCTGCCCCAATTCAAGGCGATGGCCGCTGAGTTTGATCTGCTGGTCATCCCGCCCCAGATAATGCAGGCAGCCTTGGGGATCGGCCCAGGCCAGGTCGCCGGTGCGGTAGAACAACCGCGCTTGACCCTCGGCTTGGGGCTGTTCGATAAACCGCGTCGCGTTCAGCGTCGGGTCGGCGAGATAGCAGCGGGAAATCATCGGCCCCGCCACCAGCAGGTAGCCACGGCTGCCGTTCGGCACCGGGCGGTCGTGCTCGTCCACCAACAGCAATCGGGCATTGCTGACCGCGTGGCCGATCGGTGCGCGCAACGGCCAGTCACGGGCCGTTGCCGGCAAGCGATAAGCGCTGACCACGTGGGTTTCCGTCGGGCCGTAGTGATTGAACAACGTGGCCAACGGCAAACCGCTGAACCAGGTTTTCAGCGCATCGGTGCAAAGCAGTTGCTCCCCGGCCGTGACCACTTCGCGCAGCGCCGGCGGGTACACACCTTGGGTGACGGCGGTTTGCGCCAGATGCTGCAACGCCACGCATGGCAGGAACAGGCGCTCGATCCGCGCCTCCAGCAGATACGCCAACAACGCCTGGGCGTCCTGGCGCCAGCGCGGCGTGATCAGGTGATAGGTGCCACCGCCGCACAGGGTGCCGAAGATCTCCTGAAACGACACGTCGAACGACAACATGGAAAACTGCAAGGTCACCGATTTCGCCGGCAACTGGCCCTCGGTGCGCTGCCATTGCAGCAGGTTGCACAGGGTGCGATCCGGCACTTGCACACCTTTGGGCGTGCCGGTGGAGCCGGAGGTAAACAGCGTGTACAACGCCCGTTCGCCGGCATGACGCGGGCGTGAAAACGCTCGGGCATCGGCGTTCAGGTCAACCCGATGCCGGGCAAAGCGCGTGGCATCCAGGTTTTCCAGCGCCGCCTCGGTCGCAGTGCTGAACAACAGGCAATGGGGTTGCGCCTGTTCCAAAACCTGGCGTTGCACGGCCAGCGGATAACCGGGATCGAGCGGCACGGCGGTCAGGTTGAGTTTGGCCAGGGCCAGCAAGGCAACAATGTGCTCGACCGACGCTTCCAGAAACAGCACCACATGCCGTGGCGTGTGGTCCTCGGTCGGCAGCGGATGGCGCGCCAGCAAGGTCAGCGCCAAGGTGTCGGCCAGCGCATTCAACTCGGCATAACTCAGGCGCTGCGAGCCGGCGACCAGTGCGGTGGCATTCGGCGTGCAATGGACCTGATGCTCGAACCAGTCTGCCACGGTAGTGAACGGCGCGGTGCCGCTGCTGCCTTCGCTGGCCGGTGGCAGGAGGCGGCGATAAGGATTGAGCAGATCGTCGAGGGTTGCCGCCGGGGTGTCCAGCAGCAGGTCGAGACCACGGCAGAACAGCTCGTTGATCGCCCGGATCTGCGCTTCATCGAAGTAGCTGCCCTGATACTCCCACCAACATTCAGCGCCCACCACCAGCAAGGTTAAGGGGCATTTGCCCTGCAACGGTTCGCTGAACTCCAGCGTTGCCTGCAAGCTTGAACCGGCCAGGGAGGCGTAATCGGTGTTTTCCAGCACGAACATGAAATCGAACAACGAAGTGCTCGACGACAGCCGCAGGTCTTCCACCAGATCCGCCAGGGCCACGTCCTGCAACGCCAGCACTTGGCGCACGGTGGCGGTCTGGCGACGCAATTGCTCGCCCAGCGCCAGGGCATTGTCGACGGCGGTCGGGATCAGCACGGTGTTGGCAAACATGCCGAGTGTCGCTTCGAATTCCGCCAGCGGCCGGTTCGAGACCGGGCTGGCGATCCGTGGCCGTTTACACCCGGCCAGAGCGTACAGGCTCCAGGTGAAGACACTGAACAGCACTTCGAAACGGGTCAGGCGTTGCTGGCTGCAAAACCCCTCAAGGACGGCGCTGCGCAGATCGCCCAAGGGCTGGCGATACAGCCTGGCGTCCGGGCTGACGGCGCGGGTTGGCAGCAGCGCAGGTGACGGCGCTTCCTGCTGGCGGTGCAATTGCGCCAGGGCCCGGCGCTGGTCGCGATAATGCGGGTCAACGCTCCATTGGCCCTGCCACAGGCCAAACTCAAGGGTGGTGAGCCGTGGCGTCGGTTCGGGGCTGATGCGACCGTGCACGGCGTCTTCATACAGTTGCGTCAGGTCGTCGAACAACAGGTTCATCGACCAGCCATCAACAATGATGTGGTGCAGGTTCAGCAACAACCGGCAACTGCCATCGGCGAAGGGCAGCACCCAGGCCTGGAACAGCGTCGGTGTGGCCAGGTCGAACGGCGTACCGAACACCAGCGCCGCGAAGGCTTGCCAGGTGTCTTCGGCAAAATGCCCCGGTTCGAACGTGCGGCAAACCGGACCTTGCTCGGCAATCACTTGATCGAGACCATCAGCGCCAGACACAAACGCCGTGCGCAATCCCGGATGACGCGTCACCAGTTGCTCCACGGCCTGCGCCAATGCGGGCACGTCGACACCGGCCGCCAAGTGCAAAATCAGTGGCACGTTATAGGCCGTCGAGGTGGGTGTGCGTTGCTGCATCAGCCACAAGCGGCGTTGTTCGGCGGTGGCCGGCAGACGTCGTGCGTTGCCGATGGGCGGCGCGGGAGGATAGACCGGCGCGTCGACCTGCTCAGCGCTTAGCTGCTCGGCCAATACCGAGAATGGTTCATTGAGCAACGTGGCGATGGCGATCTCGCGCTGCCAGTGCGTGCGAATCTCCGAACGCAGGCGCATGGCCTTGAGCGAATCGCCGCCACTGCCGAGCCAGTCGTCATGCGCATTGAGGGCTGGTTGCCCCAACAGCGAACGAACCTGCGCCAGCAACCAATCCAGGGCCGGCGAAACATCACCATCATGCAGCTCGACTGCCGGCCGCCACGGCGTCAACGGCTGTGCGAGCAAGCTGTCGCGGTCGATCTTGCCGTTGGCGGTCAACGGCAGGCGTTCCAGCAAAAACAACTGGTGCGGGCGCATGTAGGACGCCAGTCGAGCCCGCAAATGGGCGTCGAATTCCAAATAATCCAAACCCTCGCGCGGCACGATAAACGCCAGCAACTGATGATCTTCGGCGGCCAGGCGTCGGGTGCAGACATACGCCTGCGCCACTTGCGGATGCTCCAGAATCTGCAGCTCCACTTCCCCCGGTTCGATGCGAAAACCTCGAACTTTCACCTGGCGATCAACCCGTCCGATGTACTCGATCAGCCCTTCGGCGTTGACTCGCACCCGATCTCCGGTCCGGTAATGCACTTGGGCGCCGGCGTCGAGTTCGGGCAGGCGCACAAAACTGCGGGCAGTGTCTTCGGCACGGTTGCGGTAGCCACGGGCGACGCCACTGCCACTCAGGTACAGCTCGCCGACTTCACCGCTCGCCACCGGGCGTTGTTGCTCATCCAGTACCCGCACACCGGTGTCCGGTAATGGCCGGCCGATCGGCACCGAGAGGCCGCTGAAGTCCCGGGCAATCGGATAACACAACGCAAATGTGGTGCATTCGGTCGGGCCGTAGACATTGAATATCTGGCACTGACTGTCGGGATTGGCCCGGTACCAGGCGCGTACCGCCGCAGCGCTGATTTGCTCGCCACCAATCAGCACCTGACGCAGGCTGGCGAAACACCCGGGACACTCCGCGCTCAAGGTGTTGAACAGCGAAACGGTCATGAACAAGTTATCGACCCGCTGTTCCTCCAATACCCGAGCCAGATGTTGTGCGTCCAGCAGGTCGTGATCGGCGATCATCACGCAGCAACCGCCATTCAGCAGCGGTGCCCACAGTTCGAAACTGCAGGCATCGAAAGCCGGATTCGACAGGCAGGCAAAACGGTCCGCCGGACGAATCTCGATGTAACCTTCGGTTTGCGTCAGGCGCAGCAGGCCCTGTTCGCCGACTTCCACCGCTTTCGGTGTGCCGGTGGTGCCTGAGGTGTAAAACAGGAAACTGATTTCGGCAAAGGTCTCAACCAAGGGTTGCGGCGGGTGATCCGGATGATCGAGCAGCGCCTCGACGCTGGTCTGCCACAGCGACGGAATCGGGGTCCACGCATCATCCAGGGTGATTAGCCCCACGCAACCGGCATCGGCGAGCATCAGGTCCCGGCGCTGGACCGGGCTGGCCCGGTCCAGCGGCACCAGCACGGCGCCGACTTTCAGCGCACCGAGTATCGTCGCGAGCCATTGCCAGCAACGCGGCATGCACAGCGCCACTGACTGGCCCGGTTGTACGCCGCGCGCCTTTAAGCCCTGGGCGATGCGCTCGCTGGCACTGGTCAGTTCGGCGTAAGTCAGCTGCACCTGCTGATCGATGACCGCCAAGGCTTCGGGATCGCGCCGCACTTGCCCGGCAAATTGAGCGAGCAATGTGAGCATCTGTGGCTTCTGCGAATTCATCATTTCGCCTCCTGCGCGTCGAAGCGCTGCAGCTCCTGCTTGAGGGTCTGCGAGACCCGGTGCACTTCAGCGGTTTCGAGCATGTCCCAGTGACCGCCGTTCACCAGTTTCGCCAGATAGCCGTCGCCGGCCCGCCGCCGCCAGAAACCTCGCAGCTCATGCAACTGCTGGCGACTGAAACCTTCCCGGGCCTGAATCAGTACCACGCGACCGGCGCGCGGTTCGCATTCGTAGCCGGCCATCGCCAGGCGATTGTGGTTGTACAGGTGGAAATAGCGCTCGACCTGCGCGTCTTCGATGCCGGGGTACATGCCATTGAAGCGCACCAGTTTGTCGCGGAACTCGGCCATGTCCACGGTGCCGATCTGCTGGCGGAAACTCGGATCATCCGAGCCTTGGGTATCGAGCAGCACCACCGTTACGTGACGATGCCCGGCCGCCGTCAAACGTCGGGCCATTTCATAGGCCACCAGACCACCGAACGATAGCCCGGTGAGCACCAGCGGCTGCGTCATCAGCGGTTCGATCAGGCGCAAATAGGCCTCGGCCATGGCTTCGACCGTCGGCTCGGTGGCTTCCCCAGGATTCAACCCCGGCGACTGCACGCCGTAGACGCCGACCGCCTCCGGCAACACCTTGGCCAGGGACAGGTAACAAAATGCGGTGCCCCCCGCCGGGTGAATGCACACCACATTGCGCTGGCCCGCCCCGCGACGGAATTCGATCAGGTTGCTTTGCACCGCTGCCGGACTGGCCCCGGCGCGCAACCAGCCGCCCAGGGCTTCGATGGTCGGGTAGCCGAGCACCACGCGCACCGGCACCTCGACGCAGAACGCCTGACCGATCTGGTGGGCCATTTTGATCGCCGCGATGGACGTCCCGCCGACATTGAAAAAGTTGTCGCGAATGCCAATCTGGGTCGCCAGCAACAAACCTTTCCAGATTTGGTACAGGGTCAGTTCGATGTGGTCCCGAGGGCTGCTGAGGTTGACCTGACGATTGGCCAAGTCTTGATCGGCCAGCGTCGTCAGGGCCACGCGATCGACTTTTCCATTGGCAGTCAGCGGCAGCGTGTCGAGCCACAGGTAAGCGCTGGGCAACACCGCGCTTGGCAGCGTCGCCGCCAGGTGCGCGTGCACCGCTGACTCATCCGGCGTCTCCATCACCGCGCAGCAGGCCACCAGCCGCTGGTTCTGCGCCGTGTCGCCGACCATCAGCACCACGGCGGCGCGGATGTCGGCGCACGCTTCCAGGCGTGCCTCGATCTCGCCCAGTTCCAGACGCACGCCGCGCAACTTGACCTGGAAGTCGTTGCGGCCGAGAAATTCCAGCTGACCGTCCGGGCGATAGCGCGCCAGATCGCCACTGCGATACAACCGGTCACCGGGCACGAACGGGTTATCGATAAAGCGCTCGGCCGTGAGTTGTGCCAGTCCCAGATAACCGCGCGCCACGCCGACACCGCCGATGTGCAATTGCCCGGTGACGCCCACCGGCACGGGCGCATCGCGCTCATCCAGCACGTAGAAACGGTTGTTGGCGATGGGTCGGCCAATCGGCACTTGCAGGGCCGGCACCTCGGCGCCGGGCTCCAGGGTCCAGACGCTGTTGATCACCGTCGTTTCCGTCGGGCCATAGACGTTATGCAAGCGGGCATGGGGCAGCCGTTCCTGAAAACGCCGGGCCAGGGCGGGCGACAGCTCGCCACCGCCGCTGAAGACGTCAGTCAGTTCGGTGCAGAGGCTGACTTCGTCGACCTCAAGAAACAGTTGCAGCATGGCCGGCACAAACACCAACGCCGTGACCCGCTGCTCGCGCACCACCTTCGCCATGTAACCCGGCTCCAGATGACCGCCGGGACGCGCCACCACCAAACGCCCGCCCGTGGCCAGCGGCCAGAAGGTCTCCCAGGCCGAGGCGTCGAAACCGAAGGGAATCTTGTGCAGCATCACCCCGGTTTCACCGCAGACCTGCGAACACCACAGCAGCAGATTGCTCAGGCCGCGATGGGCGACCATCGCGCCCTTGGGCAACCCGGTGGTGCCCGAGGTGTAAATCACATAAGCCAGGTGATCGGGGGTCAGACCGACGCTGCGCGGATCGGGATTGTCCGGCGACAGCCCGGCCCAGCGTGTGGCGTCAGCCTGAAGGTCGAGCACCGGCGCTTCCCAGGTGGAACCTTGCTGCGCCTGGCGCAAAATTGCGTGCGCCGAACCGAGGGTCAGCAGCACCGCCGGGGTGCTGTCGCTGAGCATATGGCTCAGGCGCCCGATCGGGTAATTCGGGTCCAGCGGCACATAAGCGCCACCGGCCTTGAGCACCGCCAACAAGGCCACCGGCAATTCCAGCGAACGTTCGAGGCACACCGCCACGCGCACGTCAGGGCCAACGCCGAGGCTGCGCAAATACGCCGCCAGACGATTGGCCTGGGCATTCAATTCGCCGTAGCTCAGGGTTTCGGTCTCGAACGCCACCGCACAGGCCTGAGGATGGCGCGCGACTTGCGCTTCGAACAAGCGGTGCACGCAATCGACCGCTTGCGTCAGCGGCGCGGAACGGTTCCAGTCCACCAGGATGTGTTCGCGCTCGGCCTCGGCCAACAGCGACAACCCACCCATCGGTTGCTTGGGGTCCAGGGCAATCTGTTCGAGCAGGTGCCGGTAATGACCGCTTAAACGTTCGATGGTCATGACGTCGAACAGGTCGGTGTTGTATTCCACCAGCAGGTTCAGGCGCCCTTCCCGTTCGACCCACTCAAACGCCAGGTCGAACTTGGCCGTGGCGCTGCTGGTGCTGTAGGGCGAAAGGTCCAGACCGGGCATTTGCACCGCGCCACCGGGAGTGTTCTGCAACACCATCATCACCTGGAACAACGGCGAATGACCGGTATCACGCGGCGGGTTGACCGCCTCGACCACTCGGTCGAACGGCACGTCCTGATGCGCGTGCACATCGAGCATCTGCCCGCGCACTTCACGCAGCAATTCGGCAAACGTTTGCTGCGAATCCAAATGTTGACGGATCACCAGCGTGTTGACGAAGTGACCGATCAGCGGCTCGATTTCCGGGCTGCTGCGGTTGGCGAACGGCGTACCGATGCACAAGTCCTGCTGACCGCTGTGCCGCCACAGCAACACGGCCAGCGCCCCCAGCAACACATTGAACAACGTGCCCTGGGTTTGCCGGGCCAAGGCGTTCAGTTCGCGCAGGGTGTTGCCGTCGAGGGATGAACTGAAGGTGGCCCCGGCGTAACGCTGCACCAGCGGTCGCGGCCGGTCGGTGGGCACGCTCGACAGCGCCGGCGCATCGGCCAGGGTGCGCCGCCAGTAATCGAGTTGCGGGGTTAACGCGTCACCACCGAGACGTTGCTGTTGCCAGCAGGCGTAATCGGCGTATTGCACCGGCAAGGGTGCCAGGCTCGACGGTTCGCCGCGCCGGTAATCGCCATACAACGTGGCGACTTCATGCAGGATCACGCCCATCGACCAGCCATCAGCGATGATGTGGTGCACGCTGTACAGCCACAGGTATTCGTCGTCGGCCAGGCGCAACAACGCGGCCCGCAACAGCGGACCGGTGGCCAGGCCGAACGGCGCCCGGGCATCGTGATCGACTGCCGCCCGGACCTGCTGTTCGCGCTCGGCGGCTGGCATTTCTCGCAGATCGGTTACATTCAGTGCCAGCGACATCGCCGGGTGCACCACTTGACGCGGTTCGCCCTCCACGCTGCAAAACGTCGTGCGCAGGATTTCGTGGCGCTGGATCAGTTCGTTCAACGCCCGTTCCAGCAGCGGCACATCGAGCGATCCCTTGAGGGTCACCGCCGAGGGCACGTTGTAGAAGGCATTGCCCGGTTCCAGTTGATCGAGAAACCACAGTTGCCGTTGTGAAAACGACAGTGGCGAGTGCGCTTCAGCGCCAGCCCTCAATGGAATCGCCCCGGCGTCATGGCCACCGAGCAACCCGATCAATTCAAGCTTGTGCAGCTTCAGCGCCTGCAACATTTCTTCAGTGAGAAAACCACGGGGCGCCTTGCAGCGCAGTTTGTCGCCGTCCACTTCGAGGACCACGGCATGACGCGCGAACAGCTCCAGCAATTGATAGGCGTTCATACTTCAATCTCCTCCATGTCGCTGTCGTCACCGGGCTGGTCGGGGGCAAAGGCCTCGACCTGTGCGTGGTGCTGCTCATCCGTGGTACGCAGGCCACCGACCATCGAATAGATCAATTGATGGCTCGGCCCCAGGTCGAACAGCGCCGGCAGTTGCGCCTCCTCGATGGAACCCACGCCGCAGAGGCCCAGGCCTTGCTCGACGGCGGTCATGCTCAGCAATTGCGCCATGGCGCCGACTTCGATGTGGCAGAAGTCGCGACTGCGTTCGCCGTACAGCGGGCGGATCGCGGCCATGTCGGCGATGAAAAACAGCGAGAACGCGGCGTTCTCGTACACCGGGCGGTTGACGAAGTAGTCGTAGGTGTCCGGGTCGAGCAGCGTGTTGGCGAGGGCCAGCAATTGGTGCTGGCGCGGGTCGTAGTAGTACGCACCAGCGGGTACGCCGAGCACCCGGTCCGGCTTGACGTACAGGTACGCCTGGATCGGGTACAAGCCACCCGCCGACGGAAACTGGTATTTCACCTCGCCGTCGAGTTGGCCCTGGGCTAGTGCCGCTAAGAGTTCGGCAAAGGCGCGGGTCTCGATCGGTTGCGCGCCGTACTGACGCACCGAGCGGTAGTCGCTGAAGCGTTGGGCGAACGCCGGGGTTTGCGGCAGCGTCAGCGCGACGGCCGGCAAGTCCCGGCCAAAACGGCGGCGCCCGCGCTGGTCAGCCTTGAATTGCGCACGTTGGTGCGGGTCTTCGATGACCTCCTCGGGGTTGCTCCCTCGCTGCTGGGCGTTGCTGACGAGTTCCTGGCGCGCCAGGCTCTGGCGGTACATGCCGATCAGGTGCAGCAACGTCGGTTGCGCCAAAAGTTGTGCCACATGCGGCCGAAAGCGCAGCTCACTGGACAGCGCATTGCTGATGCGCACGATGTCGATCGAGGTGGCTCCGAGGTTCAGCAGGTTGGCGTTGCCAGCAATGGCATCGCGCTTGAGCACGCCCTGCACAATCGACACCAGACGCTGTTCCTGCGCGCCTTCCACTTCCAGCGCCGGGCCGGACGCCTGTTCCTGCGACGGTTCCGGCAGGCGTTTCTTGTCGACTTTGCCGTTGGAGGACAACGGCCAGGCCTCCACAAACGTAAACGACGACGGCACCATGTACGCCGGCAGTTTGTCCGCCAGGTACTGGGCGAAGTCGCTGGCCTGCAACGCCGGATCGGCCTTGAGCACATAGCCGGCCAGGCGTTTTTCTCCCAATGTGCTGCCGAGGATTTGCACCACGGCCCCTTGCACGCCGGGGTGGCGATTGAGCGCCGCTTCGATCTCGCCCAACTCGATGCGATAACCCTGGACCTTGACCTGATTGTCTTCGCGGCCGAGGAATTCGATGTTGCCGTCTGGCAACACACGTCCGAGGTCGCCGGTGCGGTACAGGCGCTCGCCGGTCAGCGGGTGCGGGAAGAAACTGCCCGCGCTGAGCTTTTCATCGCGCCAGTAACCCTGGGCCAGGCCGATCCCGCCGATGTACAGCTGTCCCGCGACCCAGGTCGGGCGCACTTGCAGCGCTTCGTCCAGCACGTAGAAACGCTGGTGATCGAGGGCCTTGCCGTAGGGAATGCTGCGCCACGCCGGATCGACGTGCTGCACCGGGTAACAGATCGACCAGATCGAGGCTTCGGTCGCCCCGCCGAGGCTGAACAGTAGCGCCGACGGCTGCAACGCCCACAGCCGTTGCGGCAGGGTCAGGGGAATCCAGTCGCCGGACAGCATCGCCACCCGCAGGCTGGTGGGCAACGTGCCGCCCGCGCCCTCCACATATTCGAGCAACATGCCGAGCAGGGCCGGCACCGAGTTCCACAGGCTCACCCGGTGGCGTTCGATCAAATCCCGCCAGTGCGCCGGATCGAGGGCCAGTTGCGGCTCAAGCACCACCACCGCCGCGCCCACCGCCAGGGTGCCGAAGAAGTCATAGACCGAGAGGTCGAAACTCAGGGACGAGATTGCCAACACACGGTCGGCCGGGCCGACGGTGAAGCGTCGGTTGATGTCGAGCAAAGTGTTGACCGCGCCCCGGTGGTCGATGACCACGCCTTTGGGCATGCCGGTGGAGCCGGAGGTGTAGATCACGTAGGCCAGATCGGTCGGTGCGACGTTGACCGGTTGCAGCGGCGCGTGTTCGGGCAAGACGTCATCGGTCACAGCGATGGCGCTGACCTGCACAGGCCACTCGACCACGCCGAGCAGAGATGGTTGAGTCAGCACCAGGCTGACTTCGGCGCGTTCAAGAATATGCCGCACCCGCTCCGCCGGCAGCGTCGGGTCAATCGGCAGATAAGCGCCACCGGCGTACAGAATCGCCAGGGTCGCCACCACTTGTTCCCAGCCGCGTTCCATCATCACTGCGACCAGCCGATTAGGCATCACGCCCTCGGCCTGAAGCAGCGCCCCCAGGGACCGCGCCTCCGTGCGCAATTGCCCGTAGCTGAGTTGCCGCTGTGCAGCGATCACCGCCACAGCGTCCGGCGTGATGAGGGCCTGACGCTCGAACAGTTCGTGCATCAATGGCAACGCTTCTTGAGTATCGAGGGGTGCCGGCAGGCGCGCCAACGGCAACAGTTGCGGTGTGCTCGCGTCCCATGCCGCCGGTTCCAGCAAGCGATCGAGCAGCGCGTTATAGGCGACGAACATCGCTTCGATCATGCCTTGCGGGAACAACTCGTCGATGCTGTCCCAGTTGAACAGCAAGCGTCCTTCCAGCTCCAGCAAGGTGTGGTCGAGCCATACCTGCGGGGTCTGGGTGATGCTGTGCATGTGCCTGGCGTTCAACGCGTCCGCCAGGTTGAACTCCGCCAGTTCCGG
Source organism: Pseudomonas sp. dw_612 (assembly GCF_018449725.1). GTDB lineage: Bacteria > Pseudomonadota > Gammaproteobacteria > Pseudomonadales > Pseudomonadaceae > Aquipseudomonas. The sequence goes on from NZ_JAAVVC010000004.1 coordinate 130,757, forward strand.
CGCGGCCTCGGACAAGGTGCTGTTGAATACGATCGGCATGGCCGTCTGCTGCACGCCCCGGGCCTGGGACAATTCCCGCAGCACCCGCACGCCGCTGACCACCGAGTGATCGATGTCTTGCCACAACTGCGCCTGCACCGCCCGGGCCTTATCGGTGAAGCTCATGGCCCCGGCGATGTTGACTTCCAGCAGCACAAGGGAAGTGAAGTCGCCGATGATTTCGTCGACATCCGGGTGCAACGGCAAGCGGTTGAACAACGGCAGACTCAGGGTAAAGCGCGGTTGTCGGCTCCACAGCGCCAGCACTTCGCTGAACGCGGTCAAGAGCATCACCGACGGCGTGACCGCGAACTGTTTGGCCACGGCTTTGAGTCGCGCCCATTGCGCCGCCGGCATGTCGCGGTCGCGGCGGGTGAAGTGCGGGTTGGCAATGCTGTCTGGTTGGCGCACCAGCGGCAGGTCCGGCGCCGGCGCCAGGGTGGTGACCCGTTCGCGCCAGTAACTCAGGGCCTGTTCATAGCGCGTGCCGCTGCGCAGTTGGTGTTCGGCCAATACGTAGTCGCGGAACGTCAGGCCCGGCTCCGTCAGGGCCAGGTTCGGATCGACATAAAACGCCATCAGCTCGCGGGCGAGAATCTGCGTACTCGCGGCATCGACGATCAGCGCATCGAGGCTGATGTGCAAATGGGTGAGGCCGTCATCGAGCAATGACAGGCTGAACTCGAACAGCGGCCAGCGACTGGCATCCAGCACTTGGTGGGACTGGCGCTCGCGGGTGGCTTGCAACGTCTGTTGCGCGAACTCGGCGGGCACGCCACGCAAATCGCTGCGGGGCATGCAGTACGTCGGCACCTGCTCCAGCACCTGTTGCGTACCGTCGCTGAGAAACACCACGCGCAGCATGTCATGGCGCTGGATCATGCGGTTCAGCGCCAACTCGAAGCGACTTGCATCGAAATCGGGAATGCGCAGCTCTTCGTAGCCGTGGGCACTGACGCCGCCAAGGCTGACCGTGGCTTCGCGACCGAACCAGTACGCTTGCTGGATATCGGTCAGGGGGAACGGCTGATGCCGGGCATCGCGATCCGCCTCGATCTCAAGAAAGGCCGGCACGATTTGCACGTCATCGCTGCGCCCGGCCTGCACTTGCGCCGCCAAATCCATCAGCACCGGGGTCTTGAACAGGCTGCTCAGGGACAGTTGCGCGCCCATGCGCTGATTGATCGCGTAGATCATCCGTGTCGCCAGCAGCGAGTGCCCACCGAGTTCGAAAAAGTTGTCGTGAATCCCGACTCGCTCGCACTTGAGCACTTCGGCCCAGATCTCGGCCATTTGTCGCTCGGTGACGTCGCGCGGGGCCACGTAAGTCGCCCCGGCGTTGCGTTCCGGTGCGGGCAACGCCTGGCGATCGAGCTTGCCGTTGCGGGTCAAGGGCAACTGCGCCAGCGACACCCAGGCACTCGGAATCATGTGCTCCGGCAAATGCCGTTGCAGCTCGGTGCGCAGGGTTTCGCCGGACGCCGGGCCGACCACGTAGGCCACCAGGCGTTTGTCCCCCGGCACGTCTTCACGCAGCAGCACCGCGGCTTCCTGCACACCGGGTTGCTGTTGCAGCAGGCTGTCGATTTCGCCGAGCTCGATACGGAAGCCACGCAATTTGACTTGCTGGTCGATCCGTCCCAGGTACTGCACGTTGCCGTCGGCGTGGAACTTCGCCAGGTCACCGCTGCGGTACATGCGCGCGCCGGGTTTGGCGCTGAACGGGTCCGGCACAAAACGTTCGGCGGTCAGGTCCGGACGGTTCAGGTAGCCTCGGGCCAGGCAGGTGCCGGCGATGTACAACTCCCCCGCCACACCGACGGGCACCGGGTTCATGTCGACGTCCAGCACGTACAACCGCGCATTGGCGATCGGGCGGCCAATCGGCGGCGCATCCGGCCAGTGTTCCGCCTCACTGCACGCGAGGCGGAACTGGCTGACCACATGGGTTTCGGTCGGACCGTACTGGTTGTGCAAGTGCGACCCGCCGAGACCGCGCACAAACCCGCGCAGTTCATCGTTGATTTGCAGGGCTTCACCGGCGGTGATGACCTCGCAGCCACCGGCCGGCATCGGCGCGTCGGACGCGGTCAGGCCGGCCAGTTGCTGCAACACGGCAAACGGCAGGTACGCGCGCTGCACGCCTTCGGCCACCAGGGTCGGACGCAACGCAGCGAGGTCTTTGCGACTGTCTTCGGTCATCAGCAACAGGCTGCCACCCGAACACAAGGTGCTGCAGATTTCCTGGAACGAGACATCGAAGTTCAGCGAGGCGAATTGCAGCACCCGGCCGGGAGTCGTCGCTTGATCGAGCTGCCAGGCGATCAGGTTATCCAGCGCGCGGCGGTTGTGCGCCACGCCTTTCGGGCGCCCGGTCGAACCGGAGGTGTAAAGCACGTAGCCCAGATTGTCGGGGCTGACGGTGACCTGCGGATCAGTGCCCGGACAGTGCGCCCATTGCTGCGCATCGGTGTCCATGCAGCAGATCGTCAGGTCGTGGATGACCACCTCGCGCAACGCTGACTGAGTCAGCACCAAAGCAGGTGCGGCGTCGCTGAACATAAAGGCCAGACGCTCGCTCGGGTACGCCGGATCGAACGGCACATACGCCGCGCCTGCCTTGAGGATCGCCAGCAAACCGATGACCATCTCCGGCGAGCGTTCCAGGCACAGCCCGACTCGATGCTCGGGACGCACGCCCTGTTTGATCAGGTAATGCGCCAGGCGATTGGCCGCCTGATTCAGTTCGCCATAACTCAGTGACCGACCATTCGCGAGCAACGCCACCGCGCCAGGCGTTTGCCGGGCCACGGCTTCAAACCGCGCCACACAATCGGGCATGGCCGAAGTGTCGCGCTCGGTGCGATTCCATTCGTGGACGATCTGTTGATGCTGTTCCGCGCTGAGCAAATCAACCGTGGTCAACGGCTGTTCGGGGTTTTCGACCATCTGGGTGAGCACCCGACGCAGGTACTCGCCGAACTGCGCCACCGTCCCCGGCTCGAACAGGCCCGAGGCGTATTCCAGGCCACCGACAATCTGCCCGTCACGCTCGTGCAGCGCCAGTTGCAGATCGAATTTGGCCACGTGCTGATGGCTCTCGACCGGGCTCACTTCAAGGCCGGACAACATCAGGTCTGAGTCCTGATCCTGCTCCCAGGCAAACAGCACCTGGAACAACGGACTGTGAGCCAGGCTGCGGGGCGGGTTGAGCAATTCGACGACTTGCTCGAACGGCAGGTCCTGATGTTCCTGGGCACCCAGCGCCACGCGGCGTGCCTGTTGCAGCCATTGCGCCACGGACGGCGAGCCCGAGCGGGTCATGCGCAACGCCAAGGTGTTGACGAAGAAACCGATCAGCCCTTCCAGTTCCTGTTGGGTGCGGTTGGCCGACGGCACACCGATCACCACGTCGGGTTGCCCGGACAGGCGCGACAGCACCAGCGACCAGGCCGCGAGCAAGGTCATGAACAGCGTGGTGCCCTGCTGCATGCACAAGGCTTTCAACTGCGCGGTCAACGCCGGGTCGAACACCAGCGGCACAAAACCGCCGAGGTAATCCTGCACCGGCGGGCGCTTGTGATCGGCCGGCAGTTCCAGCAGCACCGGCGCGCCGCCGAGGTTCTCGCGCCAGTAGCGGCTCTGGCCGGCCAGCACATCACCGGTCAACCACTGCCGTTGCCACACGGCGTAATCCACGTATTGCACGGGCAGTGGCGGCAGTGGATCGGCGCGATCGTGGATCGCGGCTTCGTACAACAGGCCCAGTTCACGGGTGAGCACGCCCATCGACCAGCCATCGGAGATGATGTGGTGCTGGGTCAGTAGCAGCACGTGATCGTCGTCCGCCAGCCGCAGCAGGCTGACGCGCATCAACGGCCCATGGGTCAGGTCGAACGGCTTGGCGCCCTCTTCCTCGATCAACTGTGCAAGACGTGCCTCGGGGTGACCTTGCAGGTCGATCGCCGACAGTTTGATGAACTGCCAAAGCGGCGCGACCAGTTGCCGCCCTTCCCCTTCGACGGTGATGAACGTGGTGCGCAGCGCTTCATGACGCGCCACCAGTTGATTGAAGCTGCGTTCCAGGGCGGCGACCTGCAACGGACCGCGCAGGCGCAGGTTCAATGGCATGTGATACGCCGCGTTGCCACCCTCCATTTGCGCGAGGAACCACAGGCGTTGCTGGGCAGACGACAACGTTTGCGCGCCCGACCGCTCAACAGCCGCTATCGCCACGCGAGCCTTGTCCTGGTTGAGTTTCAGGCGTTCGGCGAACTGTTCGAGCACTGGCGCGGCGAACAGCGCCGAAGGCGCCACTTCCAGGCCAAGTTGGTGCCGAACTTGAGCCAGTACGCGCATCACCAGCAACGAGTGACCGCCGAGGGCAAAGAACTGATCCTGACGCCCGACGCGCTCGACGCCGAGCACCTCGGCCCAGATGTTGGCCAGTGCGGTTTCCAGTTCTGTGCGCGGCGGCTCATAGTCACGTTGATCGAAAGCCTCGACGCCGGGCGCCGGCAACGCGCTGCGATCGAGCTTGCCGTTGGCCGTCAGCGGCAGTGCATCCAGACGCACGAACGCCGTGGGCACCATGTAATCCGGCAGGCTGACGTGCAACTGCTCGCGCAGTGAACGCGGGCTCAGTGAAGCATCTTTGCTTTCGCAGTAATAGGCGACCAGTCGCGATTCACCGGCCGCATCCTGACGCAACAGCACCAGGCTTTCACGCACCCCGGCGATGTCCGCCAGCCGCGCTTCGATTTCCCCCAGTTCCAGACGCAGGCCGCGCAGCTTGGCCTGGTAGTCATTGCGTCCGAGGAACTCCAGATTCCCGTCGGGCCGATAGCGCGCCATGTCACCACTGCGGTACAGGCGCTCACCCGCCACAAACGGGTTGTCGATAAAACGTTCAGCGGTCAGTTGCGGCAGGTTCAGGTAACCCCGGGCCACGCCAACGCCACCGATGTGCAACTCGCCCGCGACACCCACGGGCACCGGCGCGCCCAAGGCGTCGAGCAGGTAAATCCGCGTGTTGGCCAGCGCCCGGCCGATGGGCAACACGCCGTCGGCCACGCGGGCGGCGTTGTATTCAAAACAGGTGCTGTCGATGCTCGCTTCGGTGACGCCATAGGCCTGGACAATCTGCGTCCGTTCGCCACACAGCCGGCGCAATTGCCGGGCGCTGTGGGCGGTCCAGATGTCCGAGCCGCAAACCACGGTGCGCATGAACGACAGGTCGTGGCCGCTTTCTTCGACCCAGGCCAGCAACGGATTAAGCACCGCCGGCACGAAGTCGGCAAAACCGATGGGCGCCTCGCTCAGCAGGCGATACAGCGTTGGCGGGTCCATCAGTGCTTCACGTGGGCACATCACCAACGTGCCGCCAAAGCCCAGCGCTCGGATCAGGTCGGCGCTGAACACGTCGAAGGAAAAACCGGCCATTTGCAGGTGATTGAGGGGCGCGCCCAAGGCGTAGAGTTTTTCCCAGGCCGCACTCACGGCGATCAGACCACGGTGCTCGACCATCACGCCTTTCGGGGTGCCGGTGGAGCCCGAGGTGTAGATCACGTACGCCAGATGTCGAGGTGTCAGCCCGACGGCAAGCGGGTCGGGATTGTCCGGCGACTGCGCTGCCCATGGGCGGGTGTCGGTGATGTCCAGCACCGTCGAATGCTCAAGGCTCACCGTGGCCGGGCCGTGGCTCAGCACCACGGCGGGAGCGCTGTCGGCGAGCATGTGCGCCAGGCGAGCCGGCGGATAGGCCGGGTCCAGCGGCACATAAGCGCCGCCGGCCTTGAGCACGGCCAGTACGCCGACCAGCATGTCCAGCGAACGCTTCAGGCACAGCCCGACGCGCACGTCCGGCCCGACGCCGAGGCTACGCAGGTGATGGGCAAGACGATTGGCCTGGGTGTTGAGGTCGTGGTAGCTCAAGACGTCATCGTGCAAACGTGCGGCGATGGCGTCGGGGTTGCGCTGGACCTGGGCTTCGAACAAACCGTGGACGTATTGGTTGGCGTCGAACGGTTGCACGGCGCTGTTCCACTCGCGCAGCAGGCACTGGCGTTCGGCGTCGCCGAGCATCTCCAGGGCCATCACCGAAACGTCGGGCTGCGCGAGCATCTGCTGCAAAACCGTGTTCAGGTAACCGGCAAAACGTTCGATGGTCGCGGCATCGAACAGCGCCGAGGCGTACTGCAGATGGCCGCTGATACACCCTTCGGTTTCGCTCAGGACCAGCGTCAGGTCGAACCCTGCAAGCCGTGGTAATTGCGCGTGTTCCCAGGCGAACAGCACCTGGATCAGCGGATGATAAGCCGGGCTTTGTTCAGGCTTGAGCAGCGCGAGCAATTGTTCGAACGACAGGTCCTGATGTTCCTCGGCGCCGAGCATTACCTCGCGGGTGTGACCGAGCAGTTGGCGCGTAGTGGGCGCCTCCGCCAGCGACAGGCGCAGTGGCCGCGTGTTGTCGAGATCTCCAGTGCGCGCACCGATCATCACCTCATGCTGACCGGACAACCGCGCCAGCACCACGGCCCAACCGGCGAGCAAGGTCATGAACAGGCTGTTGCCGTGACTCACACTCAGGGCCTTGAGGCCCTGGGTTATCGTTGCATCCAGTGTCAGCGCGTGCGAAGCGGTTTGATCGCCCTGCACCGCCGGCCGTGGCCGATCAGTGGGCAACTCCAGCAACGTCGGGGCATCGGCCAGCCGGTCGCGCCAGTAGGCGAGCGGTCCGGTCAGTGTCGAAGGGGTGGATGGATTTTCGGGTAAAGCGTTGGGCTGCGCGGAGGTCGTCCCACGCGAGGAAGATTTGTCGAACATCAGGCTACCGTCCATGACTACATTATTTTTGTGTGTTGGCTGGGACGTTCATCACCCGCCAGTCAGGCCCGACACTGCGTGCCGGGTCGATCATGCGAAATCAGGGGGATGGCGCGGCGCGTGCTCGCGGACTCACGTCATGGGCGGACGCCGTGGCGCGCAGGGAGTTGCGGGGGAGTTGGCTGGCGAACAGCGCTGCAAGGCGTGTATCGCAAACAGCTGGGGATCTGACGGGGACATCGGCGACTTCGGTCGCCCTGCCCACTACACCGACGAATGCATACCGCTTGACCACTTGAAACCTCACCTTTCGTTTGAGGGTCAACGACGGGGAACGGCCTGCGCAGGGGTGACAGCGCTAGGGTGGACCCGATCGGCTGCGATTGCCGGGTCTGTGGACACATGGCAATCCTTTGGCGCCAGGCTTTTGGCCTGGTGCGCCGCCGGATAATAACCATGGATTTTGGCGGTGAAGCAAACAAAAAGTTACAAAAGTGAAAAATATCTTTCAGATATTTCCTTCATTCCCGCAACGCCATCGGACGGAAAGCACCGCCGTAAAGCCTTCGAGCGGCGCTTGTATGCGCTCGGGGTCCGGCCTCAATTTGGATCCAGCAACCCGCCGCTCCAATGCCGCGATTCCCGGCTGCCGGTGAATTTGGCGACGACCATGCCTTGCGACACCAGCCGATCCCGATAGCGCGTCACCATTCGCCCTGCCTGTTCGGCGTACAACACCACTTCGGAAGAAGGATCGCCGGGGCGCTGGAGGATCCGCGCAAAGCGTTGCCCTGCCTCGACGACATCGCCCAGTTCCTTTTCGAAAATCAGCACCCCGGGCTGCGGCGCGAGGTGGGTTTCCATGTGGCTCATTTGCATGGCTTCGACGGGCCAGTCAATGGGCGTCGTGGCCTCGTCGATGGCGCCGATCACGCACAGCCAGGCGTACAAGCCTTGTGCATCCTGCTCGGCGAAGTGATCGCTGACATCGCCCTGCCCGCGCAACTCCAGGGTCGCCGCCATTTTCTGCTCGGTGACGCCATCGCGCAGCCAGGGCGCAATGATGGTTTCCTCGAAGGAACCGTCGCCGCCGTCATCCCAGATGATCGCCACGTCCATTTTCATCGCCGCCGCCAATTCGCGGCCACGGGGCCAGAAACTGCGGTGCACGTAGAGGTATGGCAAGGCCTCGTCATCAGTGTGCAAATCCAGCATCACGTCTGCCGTGGCCGCCAGTTGTACCAGGCTTTTTTGCCATTCCTGGACGTTGGTCGAAGGTCGCTCCAGCGCTGCCGACAGATCAAACGAGCGGTTGAAGTTATGTCCGGTGGCGTCGTGAAAACGCCCGAGAATCCGCCCTTGGCGAAACTGCCCGATGCCCAGGGGATTGGCCTGCGGCACCACCGTCACCCGGCTTTTGAGCCGGCCCTCGGCCTCGGCGACTTTTAGACGCTGCATCAACAGGTGCAGCACCAGCATTCCGGCGATTTCATCGGCATGCACGCCGGCCTGCAAATGCACAGTCGGCCCGCTGCCATCGCCCTGAAAACGCCAGGCACCGACCCGTACCGGGTCGCCGTTGTTGTTGCGAACATTGAACGAAATATCCTGCGCCATCCGTTTGTCCTCCCGTGTTGATCGTTAAAAAACCCTGGATTGCCGTCGCCGACGCTGGAACCTGAACGCACGTTCAACTAAGCTCGCCAACCAGGCACTGCACCCAAGGATTCGCTTGTGACCACCGACGCTCCAAAATTCCGTCGCGTTGAAGCCGACGCGCGCCGCGAACTACTGATTGCCGCCACCCTGCGTTGCCTGGCCCGCGACGGCCACGCCGGTATTTCCGTGCGCCGTATCGCGACCGAGGCCGGGGTGTCCGTCGGCTTGCTCAATCACCATTTCGGCAGCATTGATGTGCTGATCGCCGACACCTACCAGACCCTCGCCAGCGAGCTGACTAGCGCCCTGCTCGTGGAAGTCCAGCAGGCCAATACACCCGCCGAAAAAATGGACACCTTCCTCGTCGGCTCGTTTTCGCCACGGGTCATGGACCCGCAGTTGCTTGGGGTCTGGGTGGTGTTCTGGAGCCTGATCCGGCACTCGGAACACGTCAGCCAGACCCACGAAAAAAGCTACCGCGCCTACCTCGATCTGTTGCGCCAACTGCTGGACGATCTGGCGGCCAGCGAGGGTTTCGTGATCCACGACACGCGCCTGGCGGCTATTGGCTTATCGGCGATGCTCGACGGACTCTGGATCGAGTGGTGCCTGAACCCCGAAACCTTCAGCCCCGCCAACGGCCTCCACATCTGTCGTTGCTGGATAAAGGGGTTGCGTCACGGAGCATTCAGCACCGACGACGTCCTGGGAAGCGTGGCGCCCGAAGATCATGGCCAGGGTGCCGCTGACCGCGATCAGCCCGGCACCGATCATCAGTGACACGTCCATCAGCGTGCCCCAGATCAGGTTGGAAAGCGCGAACGCCCAGATCAGCCCGGTGTACTCGAAAGGCGCCAGCAAGGTCGCGGTCGCCCGCTGAAAACTGGCGAACAACAGGAACTGACCGATACCGCCCACTAACCCGGCCGCGAGCATGCCCAGCCAAGCGGGAGTCGGCGCCGGGGTGTGGGTCCAGGGCAGCGCCACCATCATGCAAATGACAAACACCACGTTGGTGATCAGCATCTGTTCCAGCACCGAGGTCTGGTCGTCGACCTGCCGCAACTGGATGTAGGTGAACGCCCAGCACATCGCCGCCAGCAGCGTGAGGATGATCGGCAGCGGATCGGCGATATGGCTCGGGCGGCAGGCGATGATCACCCCGACAAAACCGAGGATCAGACTGAACCACTGCCAGCCACTGGCGCGTTCCTTGAGGATCATCGCCGCCAGCACCGTGACCATGATCGGTGCCGAAAAATACAGCGTGGTCATCTCGGCAAGGGTCAGGTCCCGCGCGGCGGTGTAATACAGCAGCCACGCCACGATCGACAACAAACCGCGCACCACCAACAAACGCCGACTCGGCGAACGCCAGGCCCGCTGCACCAGCCGCAGGCGCCCCGCCAGCAAACACGCCACGACCACCACCAGGCTGCGCCAGAACAGGATGGTGACCACCGAATAGCCGGCCACCAGCCACTTGATGCCGGCGTCTTGCAGCGCCAGGAACGCGTAGCCCAGGGTGCACAGGCCAATGCCTTGCAGCGAGCGGTCGACGATTGTTGGCGAACTCATTACACCGACCTGCGCACGGGCGTCCCGCGTCGCTCGACGAAGGCAAACAGCGCCTCGATCAGGAAGGTCAGGCACACATACACCCCCGCCACCAGCAGCAACGGCTCATAGACTTGCAGGGTTTGCGCCCGGACCACGTTGGCGGCGCCCAGCAAATCGATCACCGCAATGGTCGAGGCCAGCGCCGTGGACTTCAGCAACATCACGGTTTCACCGGCCAGGGTCGGCAACAACAAGCGCATCGCCCGGGGCAAACGCACTCGCAACAGGGATTGGCGCGAGGTCATGCCGAACGCCGACGCGGCTTCCATTTCACCCCGTGGCACCGCCAGCAGGCCACCGCGAATCACTTCGCCGACATAGGCACCCATCGACAGCACCAGGGCAAACACGATGTACCAGTAGCCGTCACGCAGGTAGGGCCAGAGAAAGCTGCCGCGAATCAGCGGAAACTGCGCAAACAGGCTGCCGAGTCCGTAATAGAAGATGTAAATCTGGATCAACAACGGCGTGCCGCGAAACACGCTGGTATAGAACAGGCTGGCCTTGGCGATCACCTTGTATCTGGAGATCCGCGCCAGCGCCACCAGGATGGCCAACAAGAAACCGAACACACTGGACAGCAACAGCAGGGTAACGGTCGTTTGCAACCCTCGGCCCAACAGCGCTGCGTATTCAACTATCCACGCTGGAATCATTTCAATCACTCAGCCAAAGGCATCCAGCGACGAATGCGTCGCTCAAGCCGTCCCGACAGGTAGTTGGACACTAACGTCACCGCGTAATACATCGCCGCGGCCGTGAGGTAGAACAACAGATAATGACGCGTGGAACCCGCGCCTTGCTTGGCGGTGTACAACAGCTCGTTGGTGCCGACCACGCTGATCAATGCGCTGTCCTTGATCAGGTTGATCCACAGGTTCGCCATCCCCGCCATCGCGAAGGGCGCCATGATCGGCAACGTGACGCGCCGGAACAGGCCGAACCCGCTCAGGCCGAACGCCCGCGCCGCTTCGATCTGGCCGAACGGAATCGCCTGGATCGCCGCGCGGAAAATCTCCGAGGCATACGCGCCCTGCACCAGCCCCAACACCACGATCGCCGCCAGCGGTCCGCTGACATTCACCACGCCGTAACCCAACTGGGTCATCAGCGAGTTGAGCAGCATGGAGCCGACGTAGTACAGCAGCAGGATCAGCAACAACTCCGGCACCGCGCGGAATAACGTGGTGTAGCCGCGCATGAGCGTCGCAATCGGTTTCGGCGCATTGAGCTTGAGGCAGGCCACGACCAGCCCGATGGCCAGCCCGAGCACAAAGGCCCCGGCCGAAATCTGCAGGGTCATCCACAGCCCTTTGAGCAGCGCACCGCCCCACCCGGTTTCGCTGAAATTGATCAACTCGAACATTGCTGGCATTTCATTCTCCAGTCAGCGACCTTGAAAACAAGACATCCCCTGTGGGAGCGGGCTTGCTCGCGAAGGCGGTGGGTCAGCCGACATCATTGCTGAATGAAAAGCCGCCTTCGCGAGCAAGCCCGCTCCCACAGGTTCTATGTGGCGTCAGAACGCAGGTTTCACGCTGGTGCCGAAGTAATGCTCGGAGAGGTCGTCGTAGTCCTTGCTGGCCAGCAAGGAGGTGATGGCCTTGTCGAGTTTGGCCTTGAGCTCGGTGTCGTCCTTGCGCAGACCGGCGCCCACGCCTTTGCCGAAGATCGGGTCATAAGGCACCGGGCCGAGGTACGCCAGGTCCTTGGCATCGGGGGTCTTGACGAAGGCCGCCATGGCCGTGCCGTCCGCCATCATCAAGTCGATGCGACCGGCAATCAGGTCGGCGTTGGCCGAGTCCTGAGTGTCGTAGTACTTAACGTCGGCAATTTTTTCGTAGTAGGTCTTCAGGAAACTCGCGCTCACCGTCGAGTTCTGCACGCCGATGGTTTTGCCCTTGAGGTCATCCGGGTACTTTTTCACCGAAGCGTCTTTCGGACCGACAATCGCAATCACCGAGTCGTAGTAGGCCTTGCTGAACGCGATCTGTTTTTCCCGTTCTTCGGTCACCGACATGGAGGAGAAAATCACATCGATCTTTTTCGCCAGCAGCGACGGAATGATCCCGTCCCACGCCACTTCCTTGATTTCGCACTCCGCTTTCATTTCGCTGCACAGCTTGTGAATCAGGTCGACTTCAAAGCCCTTCCATTCACCGTTGGCCTGTTTCTCGGTGTACGGCGGATAAGGTTCTGCCGCGACCGCGAACCGGATCGGTTGGGCTTGCGCCGCGCTCATGCCGGTCAGCATGACGCACGCCACGCCGGTCAACCAGTTTGCCAAACGTCGATTTCCCATGATTTTTCCCCGTCTTTTTATGATGCGTTAGCGAGTCTGATGAGCGTTGACGAACTGCCGGCAACGTTCGCTGCGTGGGTGTACAAACACTTCATCCGGCGAACCGGTTTCTTCAATCAGCCCTTGATGCAAATAGGCGACTTTGGAAGACACATCGCGAGCAAAAGCCATCTCATGGGTCACCAGGATCATGGTCCGGCCTTCTTCCGCGAGGGAGCGGATCACCCGCAGCACTTCGCCGACCAGTTCCGGGTCGAGTGCCGAGGTGGGTTCATCGAACAGCATGACTTTGGGGCGCATGGCCAGGGCGCGGGCGATGGCCACCCGTTGCTGCTGTCCCCCGGAGAGAAACGCCGGGTACTCGTTGCGCTTGGCCGCAAGCCCCACGCGTTCCAGCAAGGCTTCGGCCCGTTCAGTGGCTTCGGCACGGCTTTCACGCAGGACCTGGGTCGGCGCTTCGATGAGGTTTTCCAGCACCGTGCGATGGGGCCAGAGGTTGAAGTTCTGGAACACCATGCCCAGGCTCGAACGAATTCGCACCAGTTGCTTGGCATCCGACACCAGCGGCGCGCCGGGACGATCGAAGTTCAGGTGAATGCTTTCGCCGTCCACCAAAATGCGCCCCTGGTCCGGCACTTCGAGCATGTTGATGCAGCGCAGCAAGGTACTTTTGCCCGAGCCGCTGGCGCCGATCAGGGAAATCACGTCGCCTTCACGGGCGGTCAATGAAACGCCCTTGAGCACCTCGATATTGCCGAAGCGTTTGTGCAGTTGATCGACTTCGATCATGGTCCGGGCCGCAACCGGCTCAGCCGTTGCAGCGCTGGTGACACGGGCGATCACCGGCCGAGGCGCTTCGCCTTTGAGCACCAGGACAAAGTCGCGAATGCGCTGGCAGGCCTGGGCCAGTCGTTCTTCGCCCAGCGTGAATGAGAGTCGCACAAAGCCTTGGGCCGGCTCACCGAATGCAGCGGCATCCAATACCGAAACCTTTGCTTCGCGAAGCAGACGCCAGGCGAATTCCAATGAAGTCAGCCCGGTGTCACGCACATCCACCAGAACAAACATGCCGGCGTCGGGATTGAGCACTGAAATGCCCGGGCAATCCGACAGACCGGCCACCACCAGATCCCGGCGATGGCGATAGATTTCGCGCATGCCTTGGGTGACTTCGTCGTGGGATTCCACCGCTTTGAGCGCCGCTTCCATGACAAAACCCGGCAAGCCGTAGAGCATGCTCAACACCAGGTTTTCCGCATGGGCGACCATCGTTTCATCAGCGACGATCCAGCCGGTGCGCCAGCCGGTCATCGCGTGGGATTTCGACAGGCTGCCGATCACCACACAACGCTCGGCCATGCCCGGCAATGACGCCAGGCTCAGGTGTTCGCGTTCGAACGTCAGGCTTTCGTAGACCTCGTCCACCACGACCCACAGGTCATGGGCGATGACGAGGTCGGCGATGCCTTGCAGCTCTTCGCGGCTGAGCACCACGCCGGTTGGGTTGTTGGGATTGGAGAAGAAAATCGCCCGGGTCTTCGGGGTGATCGCCTTGGCGAGGACGGCGGCGTCGAGGCGGAAACCTGCGTCCGCCGAGCACGGCACGCGGACCAGCGTCGCACCTGAGGCCTTGAGCGTCGCCTCGTAGGTGACATACATCGGGTCCAGCGCAATCACTTCATCGCCGACATTGAGCAGGCACATCGAGGTGGCGAATAACGCGTTCTGTGCCCCGGCAACGATGATCACGTTGGACGCATTCACTTCACGGTCGAACAAGCCGCTGTAGCGGGTGGCGATGGCTTCGCGCAAGGCCTGGCGGCCGGCGATTTCGGTGTAGTGGGTGTCGCCTTCACGCAAGGCGTGGATTGCGGCGTCGGTGATGAAATCCGGGGTGGGGAAATCCGGGTCGCCGACACTGAGGATGATCACGTCTTCGCCACGGCGCCGGGCTTCGAACGCTGCATTGTGAATATCCCAAGCGGCAACGCCATCGCCTGAAATCCGCTCAACAAAGGGTGAAAACCGCATGCCAGTGCCTCGTTCGAAGGGAAGAAACGCAAGCCCGCAACCAACCGGGGGTGGTGGAGCCAACATAGCCGACGCTGAACAGTCGTTCAACAGAAAACTCACGGTGGTGCGCGTTCAGCGTAAACAGGTCGTTTTCACGACAGTCGAGCCGTTTTCTACTACGGAAATTTTCTTGGGTTTATCGGCACGCGCAGGCGTGTTTGAGTTCGATAAAGCTCACGCCGGCATGGGCAAAACCGCGGCGCAGATCGCGCTCCAGCTCATCGAGACTTTGCGGCTCGTGCACCGTGCAACCGAAGGCTTTGGCCAACAGCGGGAAATCCGGATTACGCGGCAATACACCCACCGGCTCGATGTCCAGACTGAGCATGTCGTCGCGAATCTGCCCCAGGGCGTCGTTGTTCCAGAGCAGTACCACCAGCGGGCTGTCCAGTTCCTCGACGGCGGTGGCCAGCTCCTGCGCGGTGTAAAGAAAACCGCCGTCCCCCACCAGCACCAGGCCGGGTCGCTGCGGCGCGCCGAATTTCGCACCGATACCCGCCGGCAAGCCATAACCCAGGGTGCCGTAGCCGGTGGGATGCAGCCAACTGCGGATACCCTGGCTGGCGAACGCGTAGTTGCCGGTGTAGGCCAGTTGGGTCATGTCAGTGCTGATGACGGTGTCGGCGGGCATCGCGGCGGCGATGCGATCCAGAATCTGTTGATGGATCGACTGCAACTCACCGTGGCCACTGCGGATGGCCGCTTTCAAAGCGCTCACCGCCGTGACCGCTTCATGAGCATCGCGGGCCTCGTCAGGCACGCGTGCCAGCAAGGCCCCGAGGGTTTGCCGGGCATCGCCGCGCAACGCAACGGCGCAAGGATAGAAATCGTTGAACTTGCGTGGATCGATATCGACCCGGATCACGTCACCGCTCAGCGGCAGGCGCTCGCGCCAGTAATCGGTGTCGGCCATTTCCGTACCGACGGCCAGCACCACGTCCGCTTGCGCGATCAAGTCCCAACCGGGTTGCACGCAGAGGCTGGAACCGGCATTCAGCGGCGCATCCGGCGCCAGCAGGCCTTTGCCGGCGACACTGGTGAACAGCGGCGCGGCAAGACGTTCGCTCAAGGCCTGCAACTCGGCCCCCGCCGCCAATGCTCCGCCACCCGCAATGATCATTGGACGCCTGGCCTGTTGCAGACGCTTGGCCGCCTCATCCAGCGCACCAACCTCAGGCAGACCGCGCCCGGGCCGACGCACCACCTCGGCGCTCCAGTCTCGGCTGATCGCCCCGGCCAGCACATCCAGCGGCACCGAAATATGCACGGGGCGTGGCCGCTCGCTGTCGAACACGGCAAAGGCGCGGGCAATCAGCTCAGGCAAATCGTCAGTGTTCAGGGCCACCGCCGAAAACGCGGTGATGGGCGCGGTGATTGCCCGTTGATCCTGGGTTTCATGCAGGCTGCCCCAGCCTTTGCCGAGGCTGGCGGTGTGGTTAACGCTGGAGATCACCAGCATTGGAATCGAGTCCGCATAGGCCTGGCCGATAGCGGTCGCCGCGTTGGTGACGCCGGGGCCGGTGATGATGAAGCACACGCCCGGTTTGCCGCTGACCCGGGCATAGCCGTCAGCCATGAAACCGGCGCCCTGCTCGTGGCGGGTCAACACGTGACGAATGCCGCTGCCAGGCAGGCCGCGATAGAGCTCCAGTGTGTGCACGCCCGGGATACCGAACACGGTGTCGACGCCGTAATTGGCCAGCAGACGCACCAATGCCTGGCCGCCGGTGAGACTTGGAGAAACAGGTTGCGGAGTCGATTGAAAGCTCATGCCAGCCCTCGTTTTATTGTTTTGAAGTGATGAAGGATGGTGTTGATACTAAACACTCGTTCAACAGAGAGGCAAGCGTTTACTTATCTGCGAAAACACATCACAAAGATCAATTAATTATTTGTTTTTAAACGCCTTTATTCAGCCAGAATGGATAGCCGGCTGACAGATGTTACATCTTCGAACATTCCTGAATACTCAGGCCGCCAGCGAGGCACCAGCGGTAAACAGATAGCCGGCACCGTGAATGGTGATGATCAATTCCGGCTCGGCCGGGTCGTCATGCAGCTTGCGGCGAAGTCGCCCCACCAGCACATCAATGGAGCGATCGTTGGGCAGCCATTCGCGGTTGCGCAACTGGTCCATCAACTGGTCGCGGCTCAAGGTGTGGCCGCTGTTGCGCATGAACACATTGAGCAACTGGAACTCGCCATGGCTGAGCAGGGTTTCGTGACCGTCACAGGACTTGAGTCGGCGGCGGTCGGTGTCCAGGGTCCAGTCGGCGAAACGCTTGAGGTGCGCGTCGGGTTGCACCGCAGGTTGTACGAGCAATTGAGCGTGGTGCACGCGCCGCAGCAGGTTGCGGGCGCGGGTAAGCAATTCGGCAGGGGCCAGGGGTTGGGTCAGGTAATCATCGGCGCCGCATTCCAGGCCCGCGAGACGTTCGACGTCATCGTCCCCCATCAGGATAATCCCGACCTCCGAACGCTCGCGCCATTGGCGAGTCAGGGCCAGGGCTTTGCTGCCCGGCAAATGCACGTCCAGCAACACCAACCCTACCGGGAAACGCTCAAGGCACGCATCGGCCTGATCGGCGCTGTCGGCACAGTGGACCTCATACCCTTCCCTGTCCAAAAAACCCTGCAACGATTCCCGCAACAGCGGCTCTTCACTCACCACCAGTACGCATGGCATCAGCTTCATGACCTGGCTCCTGTTCGTGCCGCGAACGGCCGATTTTTTTGGAATTTTACGAAGCGCGAAGACCTGCACTGTAGCGACTGCTGAACAGTTGATCAACAAGCCGAGATCATTGCGCGATGAAACGCCGAAACCCGCCCATTTGCAGGCCATCGACCCAGGCCTCACAAATCAGCACGCCCTGGGCCGGGGTAAACGTGCTGGGATTGAGCCCGCATTCCAGCCACAAACCATCCAGCAACGCACTCAAGCCGATGGCCGCCAGACTGCTGTCGAAACCTTCCCAGCCCTCCTCTTGGGCCAACAACGTCAAGGCTTCGCCCATGATGGTCCGATACTCGCCATAGGAATGATCGTGGGCGCGATTGATCGCATCGGCGGTTTTCACCGCGCCCCAGAACGCCAGCCAGGCTTCGAGCAGTTCGGGATCAAGCATGCGCGAGGAAAACGACGCTTCGAAAAACGCCGACAGATGCCGTCGCGCACCGTTGCCCGAGGCGGCCACGGATTCGCGCAACAACTTCATCACCTGCCCGGTGATGTGCAGATAGGCATCGGCGACCAGTTCATCCTTGCCGGCGTAGTGATGACTGATCAAGCCCACCGACACCCCGGCCTGCGCGCAAATCTTGCGGATCGAGGTGCCGACAAAACCGTACTTTTTCAGGCACGTCAGTGTCGCCGCCACCAGATTGGCCTTGCGCAATTCGGGGTCCATTCGCAAAAAACGCGCTTCCTCGGCCATGGTGCTCCTGCCCTCTCTTAAAAGCGTCAGCGGATCGGATACAGCACCTCGTCAAACTGCGCCAGGCGCGGGAAGACCAGCGGCGCATCTTGGTCCAAATGTGCCAGCCGCTGTTGGTAATCAAGCAGAAACTGTCCGCGCGCATCGGCGCTGATGTAAGGCACATGCCACGCCACAAACGGCGGCAACACGTCGAGGCCGACATACGCCAACGTGCCGCGCAGCAGCGGTCGCAACATATCCTCCAGAGGGCCGTGAATCGCGTCTTCGCCGAACATGTGCTCGCGCCCGCCGAGGGTTACGGTGACCAGCGCTTTCTTGCCCGCCAGCCCGCCCTGATCATAGAAACGCTTGCCGCCGTAACAGACGCCGGAGACCAATACCCGGTCGATCCAGCCCTTGAGGATCGCTGGCATGGAGAACCAATAGATCGGGAAATTGAGGATCAGCAGATCGGCCCAGAGCAACTTGTCCAGTTCCTGCTGGATGTCCGGGGCCAGGCTCTTGGTCTTGACGCCCAGGCGCTGTTCGAGGGCGTAGACCAGATACTCGGGGTTGTCCCGATCAGAGAAATCCTCGGCGCTGGCGACCGGGTTCCAGTGCATGGCGTAGAGGTCGGAAACCTGAACCTCGTGACCCTGAGCGTGCAGGGTCTGCACAGCCTGATCGCGCAAAGCGCTGGTAAAGGATTGCGGTTCGGGATGGGCGTGAAGAATCAGAACATTCATTTGGGCAGCCTTATGCAATCGGTGATTTGGTCAGTGTTTCAGGCGAGGCGGATCAGTGCATCCACCGCCACGGCGCCCTGGGCATTGACCAGCAAAGGGTTCACATCCAGCTCCAGCAAGCGGTCGGCGTTCTCGCCGGCGTAATCCGCCACCGCACGAATCGCCCGGACCAACGCCGGCATATCCACCGCCGGCCCGCCGCGAAAACCCGTGAGCAATGGTGCACAGCGCAGGCTCAGCAGCGCATCGTGGATGGCCTGGTCGGTGGTCGGCAGCAACAGGCTGCGACTGTCCTTGAGCAGCTCGACCAAAATGCCGCCAGCGCCGATCACCAGCGCCAGGCCGAAGCCGGTTTCGCGTTTGATCCCGACGATCAACTCAGCCAAGGGCGGCGGTGCCATGCGTTCGAGCAACACCTGATCGAATACCAGACCCGGCACATGCTTTGCGAGATTGCCGCGCATGGTTTCCAGCGC
Source organism: Pseudomonas sp. dw_612 (assembly GCF_018449725.1). Classification (GTDB taxonomy): domain Bacteria; phylum Pseudomonadota; class Gammaproteobacteria; order Pseudomonadales; family Pseudomonadaceae; genus Aquipseudomonas. The sequence continues at coordinate 149,916 of NZ_JAAVVC010000004.1, forward strand.
TGACTTCAACGCTGTTGGGTCTTTCAGGTTGAGCGCGACGCCGCCGGCTTCGGTTTTGTGCGGCAGGTCGGCGCTGACCACTTTGAGGACCAAGGGGTAACCGAGGTTGCTGGCCTCGTCCAGCGCCTGTTCGGGACTGCACAAACGCGCTTCCGGCAAGGGCAGGCCAAACGCACGCAACGCCTGTTTGGATTGCCACTCATCCAACAGCAGTCCTTCAGAAACCAATGCAACCGGACAGATCGGCGCCAGCACCGATTCACCCTTGGCCAGCAACACCTGACGGCGCGTCTGATAGCGAGCGATCCGCCCCCACGCCGCCAATCCATCTTCGATGCCCTGCAGTGCTGCCACGCCACGGGCATGCAGCCGATCACGGGCACTGGCCGGGAGCAACTCGGGGAACGCCGACGCCACCACGCCAGTCTTGCCATGCCGCTCCAGTCGTTCGCAAAACAACTCCAGCAGCAAGTCGCATTCCTTGCGTTCACCGGTGGATTCGGCCGGGTAATCCAGCACCAGCAATGCCGCATCCGAAGGCGTGCGCAACACGTTGTCGAGCATGTTTCCCAGCGCATCGCGATCGCCCCAGATCGCCGTGGTGAAGTCCAGCGGATTGACCAGATTGGCGTAGCTCGGCAAGACCTGCGCCAGTGCGGCGCGCTGACTGTCGTCAAACTTGGGCAGGGTCAGGCCGTTGCGTTCGGCGTAGTCGGCGATGAATCCTGCGTCACCACCGGAACAGGCCAGCGCCGTCAGGCTCGGGCCGGCTGGCAAACGACCGCACGCCGCAGCCTTGAGGGTTTCGACAAAACTCACCGGCCCGCTGACCCGGATCACACCGAGACGCTCGAACAGGCTGTCGTACAGCGCATCGGAACCGGCCAGGGAACTGGTGTGACTCAACGCCAGTTCGGCACCGATCTGCGACACGCCGGTTTTCAGGGCGATCACCGGAATGCCTTTCTCCAGTGCCTTGTGCGCGGCGCGGGCAAAACCGGGGACGTTCTTCAGCCCTTCAAGGTGCAAACCGATGGCCGTCACGCGCGGTTCGTCGAGCAGCACGTCCATCAATTCGGCCACGCCCAACTGCGCCTGATTGCCCACCGAGGCCATATAGGCCAATGGCAGCGATCGATCGCTCATGCTCAGGTTGTAGGCAAAATTGCCGCTCTGGGTCAGGATCGCGACGCCCTTCTCAACGGCTTTACCGCCATGGGCCACCGGCCACAACGCAGCGCTGTGCAGGTAGTCGAGCAAGCCGTAGCAGTTCGGCCCGAGCAGCGCCATGTCGCCGGCGGCTCGCAACAGTTGCGCCTGCATGGCCAGCCCTTCCTCGCCGGTTTCAGCGAAACCGGAGGCATAACAGATCGCCCCACCGGCGCCCTTGGCCGCGAGGTCGGCAACGCAACTCAGTGTCAGTTCGCGATTGGTGGCGATAAACACCGCATCCGGCCCGCAAGGCAAATCGGCAATCGACGCCACGCACGGAATGCCCTCAAGGCTCTCGTGCTGCGGATTGACCAGCCACATCTGCCCCTGAAAGCCACCGTCAGCGCAGCGTTTGTACGCCCGCGCCATGCTGCGCCCACCGACGAACGCCAAATGACGCGGGGCCAGCATGCGCTTGAGATTGTCTCTGATTGACATGGGATTCTCCTTGACCCATCAGCGCAGCAGCGGCCGCAGCAGCTCGCGGGAAATGATGTGGCGCTGGATCTCCGACGTGCCTTCCCAGATCCGCTCGATCCGCGCGTTGCGCCAGATCCGCTCCACCGGCCCCTCGTCCATCAGGCCCATGCCGCCGAAAATCTGCACCGCCTCATCGGCAGCGCGGCCCAGTACTTCGCTGGCAAACAGCTTGGCCATGCCGGCCTCGCCGTCGGTCATGGTGCCCTGGTCCATTTTCCACGCCGCGTGCAACGCCAGCAGTTCAGCGGCGCGGATTTCGGTCGCCATGTCCGCCAACTTGAACGAAATGCCCTGATACGTGCCGATGGCGTGGCCGAACTGCTTGCGATCCGCCGCCCATTGCAGCGACACATCCAGCGCACGCTGGGCCTGACCGACACAGTTGGCGGCCACCATCACCCGGCCGGCGGTGAGCCAGGCGTTGGCCACGTCCCAACCTTTGCCGACTTCACCCAGCACTTTGGAGGCTGGTACGCGGCAATCGTCGAAGAAGATCTCGCTGGTGTGATAACCGCGATTGCTCACGCATTTCGGACCACGGCGGATAGTCATTCCCGGCGTATCGCGATCCACCAGGAACGACGTCACCGCGTTGCGCTGGCGGCCGTTGTGCTCATAGGTGTCGGTGACCGCGAACACAATCGCGAAGTCGGCATGCCCGGCGTGGCTGATGAAATGCTTGCTGCCGTTGATCACGAAGTCATCGCCGTCACGCACGGCGCGGGTCTTGATCGCGTTGGCGTCGGAGCCGGCGCCCGGTTCCGTCAGGGCAAAACAGTCGACCTTTTCGCCGCGCACGCAGGGCAACAGATAGTCCTCGACCTGCGAGCCGGTGCAGGCCATGAGGATCTTCGACGGACGCGCGACGAACACGTGCAGCGCCCACGACACCTTGGACAGCTCACGCTCGACCAGCGCCTGGGACAGGTAATCGAGGCCACCACCGCCGACCTCTTCCGGCATGTTGAAGGCATAGAAGCCTGCGGCGAGCGCTTTGGCGCGAATCTGCGCGGCCAGTTCCGGCGGCACGGCATCAGCGCGGTCGACAGTTTCTTCGTGGGGCAGCAGCTCTTTCTCGACAAAACGCCGCACCGCTTCCACCAGCATGTCCTGCTCTTGAGTCAGTTGGAAATTCATGGCTGTACGTCTCTGCTGTTGGATTAGCGGCCGATAAAGTGAGGCGTGCGTTTTTCCACGGCAGCCTTGAGGGCTTCGGCGCCGTCGTGGCTGCGACCGCAGAGCAAACCAGCGGCCTGTTCGGCTTCAAGCTGTTCGGCGAGGCTGCGCTGGGCGCCGTCGCGTATCAGCACTTTGGTCTGTTTGAAGGCGAACGTCGGGCCGCTGGCCAGTCGCGCGCCCAGTTCGGCAGCGCTGCCGAGCAACTGATCATCGGCACAGATTTCGCTCACCAACCCGGTGGCCAGCGCACGATCGGCACTCCAGATTTCGTCGAGGAACAGCAGACGCTTGGCCTGTTCGGCGCCGATCAAGCGCGGCAAATGCCAACTCGCGCCCGCATCCGGCGAGTAGGCCAGACTGGTGTAGCCGGCCTTGAACCGCGCCGATTGGGCGGCCAGGCGAAAATCGCAGGTCAGGGTCAAATCCATCCCGGCGCCGACAGCGATGCCGTTGATGGCGGCGATGGTCGGTTTGCTGAAACCGTGGAGGCGGTTCATCAAGGTGTGGGCCGTCTCGGTCCAGCCATAGCTTTCCAGGATGCCGCGGCTTTCGGCATCGGCCCATTCGGCCACGTCGGCGCCGGCGCAGAAGCCTTTGCCAGAACCGGTCAACACCAGCACCCGGACGTCGGGGTTGGCATCGTGCTCGTCGAGCAGGCCGATCAATGCCTTGAGGGTCGGAATATCCAATGCGTTGCGTTGTTCGGGGCGATTGAGCGTGACCCAGGCGATGCCGTTTTCTACCCGGCTCAGCAGTGTCGAATGAGAAGTCATGAAAGGCCCTCGTCTTATTGTTTTTGAGTTGCGGGAGTTGAATTGCTGCCGATACTAAACAAGTGTTCAGTAAGGCGGCAATCCCGTGCCAAAAGGCCCTGTAACACACGCTACAGGACTTAATTCATTGATTAATTTCTGGTTTTTCAAGAAACAGAGGATGGCGACGGTGGAAGTTGTTACATCTTCGAACAACTCCCTGCCTGATCCATCGTTAGAGCGAGCCTGTCTTACTTGCCGGTTTTCACGTTGTTCCACACCCGGGTCATGGCCCGCATACCTTGGGCGTCGTGGGTCTTTTGCGTGAACAGGCGCTGGCGTGTCGCGTCATCCGGGTAGATCGCCGCCGTGGCCAGCACATCGGCATCGACTAACGCGGTCGCCGCCGAGTTGCTGTTGGCGTAGTGAATCAGGTTAGTGACGTCGGCCATGTTCTGCGGCTGCAACAGGAACTCGATGAACTTGTGCGCGTTGGCGGCATGCGTGGAATCTTTCGGGATGTACAGGTCGTCGAACCAGATCAGCGAACCTTCCTTGGGCACGAAATACGCCAAGTTGGTCTTGAGCCCCGCTTCTTTCGCCCGCGCCTGGGCAGTGGCGGCATCCCCCGACCAGGTCATGGCCAGACAGGTGTCGCCGTTGGGCAAACTGTTGAGGTAACTCACCGAGTCAAACTTCTTGATGTACGGGCGGACCGCCAACAGCACGTCCTGCGCGGCTTTAAGGTCGTCGGCAGAAGCACTTTGCGGGTCGCGGCCAAGGTATTGCAGAACCAGCGGAAGGACTTCGGTGGGAGCGTCGAGCAAAGTGACGCCGCAATCGGCGAAGCGCGAAACCACTTTTGGGTCGAAGAGCATGGCCAATGATCCGAGCGGCGCATCGGGCATTCGCGCCTTGATCATATCGACGTTGTACGTCACCCCGTTACTGCCCCACGTGTAAGGCGCTGAATAGATCAGGCCCGGATCGTAAGCCTGCAACTTTTGCACAATCTCCGGGTTCAGGTTGCTCCAGCCCGGCAACTGTTTTTTGTCCAGCGGCTGGAATACGTTCGCCTTGATCAAGGGCGGAACCAGCGAAGCGTTCAGCATGACCAGGTCATAACCGGAGTGGCCGGTCAGCAGTTTGGCCTGGACCGTCTCGTAGCCATCAAAGGTGTCGTAGATGACTTTGATGCCGGTGGCCTTCTGGAAATCCGCCAGGGTGTGTTCGCCGATGTAATCCGACCAGTTGTAAATGCGCAGCGTGTCATCCGCCTCCGCCGCATGAATCGCCGAGCACACAGGGAAAAGCAACAGACTGGAAAGGATGGCTAGCGCAGTTCGCATTTCTATTCACCTTTTGGTGTTTTTCTTCTGAAGGAAGCGTGCGCCTTTACTATTTAGCCATTGAGGGGTCGGCACCATACTCCAAATGGGTAGGTGCACTGAGGTGCCGACAAGATGGGGTTGCTGAAGCAACGTCAGGCTTTCTGTAACCACTCGATAAACTGCGCAAACAACTCCGACTGCGAGTTGATGCCCAGCTTCAAGTACAGGTTTTTCCGGTGCATGCGCACGGTTTCGGGGGAGATACCCATTTCCCGCGCGGTGGATTTGATCGAGTGCCCGCGCAGGACCATGTGCGCACTCTCTCGCTCGCGCTCGGTCAACACGTCGCAGCCGAACTGTTGCATCGCGACTTGAATACGCTGGTTGACCACCGTTGACGCATCCGGCGAGGCGGATGCCATGATTGAATCCCGTTGCTGGTCAATGTAGCCGCACTGGCGGATGAACAACCGCACCATCGGCTCGACGGCCCGCAGCACATCCAACTGGTCGACGCTCAGGCAACTGGCGCCCATGCCCTGGAACAGGCTGACGGAAATCTTGCTGTGGTCGTCCAGGTTGACGATGTAATAGCTGTCTTCGGTGCAGCCCAGATTCAGGTAATAGGTCTTGTAATACTCGCTGTCGAAAAAGTCGTCTGGGGCAATCTCGGCCAGCGAATAAAAGCCTTGGGCCAGACCGCCGTCCACCGCCAGGCAAAACGGATCGAGCAGATAGCCCACCGAAAAGTAGCGATTGAGGATCGCGTCGAGGTGCTGCTCGGGAATGCCGTGCTGATAGAGCAACCTGGGCGGACAGTCCTTGCGTTCCAGGCTGATCATCACTGACTCGACCGGCGCCAGCGCGGTCAACGCCACCACTAGATGGCGCAGCGCGTCGGGCTCGGCGCCATGCTGGAACGCGCGCTCAAGTTCCACATGCCATTGGTGCAGGGCATGCAGGGCCAGGGTGATCGAATGAGGGGGAGCCGATGAGTTCATGCCGGCCAGTCTAGCGATTGCCCCCTCCCCGCGCAAAGGTGCGAAACGGCGCTTCATTGCCCGGCGTAATCACCGCTGCATTGAAGCTCCACGGCGACTTCGAGGATGCATTCGCGCAGCGTCTCGACGATCTCGTCGACTTGCGCGTGGCTGATCGTCAACGGTGGCGACATCACGTTGAGGTGCACGATCGGCCGCACCAGTAAGCCTTTGTACTGGGCGCGCAGATGGATTTTCTCGCCAATGTTCAAGGCCTCCGGGAACAGTTTTTTCGTGCGTTTGTCTTCGACGAACTCCACACAGGCCATCAATTTCTTGCAGCGCACGTCCCCCACTAGCGGCAAGCCTTCCAGGGTCTTCAGCCGCCGCTCAAAGTACTCACCCACCTCATCGACATGGGCCAGCAGGTTTTCCCGCTCGATGATTTCGATGTTCTTCAGCGCGGCCGTGCAGCACACCGGATGGCCGCTGTAAGTAAAACCGTGAGTGAAACAGCGTCCCTGGCCCGGCTCGCTGATCACATCCCAGATGCGTTGGGAAAAGATGCAGGCGCCCAGTGGCAGGTATGCCGACGTCAGGCCTTTGGCGGTGGTGATGATGTCGGGTTGCACACCGAACACATCGAGGGAGGAAAAGAACTTGCCCAAGCGACCAAACGAGGTCACCACTTCATCCGCGACAAACAGAATGTCGTACTTCTGGCAGACCTCCCACATCCGCAGCAAATACCCCTCCGGTGGAATGATCACACCGCCGGAGCCCATGATCGGCTCGGCGTAGAACGCGGCGACCTTGTCCGCGCCGATACTCAGGATCTTGTCCTCAAACTCGCCCACCAGGAACTCCAGCAGTTGCGCTTCGTCCATGCCCTCCGGCGCCCGATAGGGATTGGGGCTGGAAACGTGATGGATTTTATCGTGGGCATAATCGAATTCGGGGACCCGATCCGCGGCTTTGTTGCCGATCGACATCGTCAGGCACGTGGAGCCGTGATAGGCGCCATGCCGCGCGATCACATGCTTTTTCTCAGGCTTGCCCCGGCAGTTCTGATAGTACTGAATCAACCGGTAACTGGTGTCCACCGCCGTCGAACCACCGGTAGTCAGAAATACGTGGTCCAGATCACCCGGCGCCAGGCTGGCCAGTTTCTCGCACAGGCGAATGGCAACGGTATTGGCCATATCGGAGAACGGATTTGAATAGGCCAGTTGACGAACCTGATCGGCGATGGCGTCGGCCATTTCTGCACGGCCCAGGCCAATGTTGGTGCACCACATGCCGCCGACCGCATCGAGGAATCGATTGCCATCGGCGTCGTAGATGTACGCGCCTTCGCCGGCCACAATGTTCAGGGCACCCTGCTCCGCGTGGTCATCGAACACGTGATAGCCGTGCATGTAATGCGCCTTGTCCGCGCGGGTCAGTTCCGCCTGCTCGGCAGGGGTCAAAACGGCTGGTTTTGAAATCGGCATGAACGCTTCCTTCTCGAATTGTTGTCATGCCGATCATTCAGCCGATTGCATAGCGGCGCCATACTCCAAATGGGTGGGTGCCGGATCGTCTTGGGTTATTTGCCGGGCACAAAAAAGAGGCCGAAGCCTCAGAAAAACTCGAACGGCTTGGCCCTTTTCCCGTGTCCTCCAGGCCGTTGAACCGCAGACTGGGGATCAGAACGTGGCCGGTGTGTTGATCCACAAAATCCGCACGATCTCGCGGGTGGTATTGCGATAACCATGGGGCACATTGCTGGGAAAGTGAAATGAGTCGCCCGCGTTCAGTGTGTAGGTCATCTCACCCAAGGTCAGTTCGAGGCTACCGTCGATCACATAGCCCATCTCTTCACCGACATGCTCGATCATCTCGCTGACCATGCCCGGCGCAACAATATGGATATCACCCTGCAGCAAGCTGCCTTTCTGCGGATGGGTTACGCGCTCAAGATCGATGTAGCCAGATTTGCCACCCTTGGCGAAGCGGTTGACCTGGCGTGATCCGGCACGCAGTACAGGCTCTTCCGAGCCCCAGTCTTCGGACGTCAGTTCGGACACGTTGCTGCCCAGTGCCTGGGCCAAACGGTGCAACATGGCCAGCGACGGTGAAGCCGCGTCGTTCTCCAGTTTGGATATCAGGCTTTCGGAACAACTGGCGGCCTCGGCGACCTGTTTCAACGTCAGGCCCACGACCTTGCGCGCGTGACGCAGACGGACACCGAGGCTCGGCAGGCCGTTGGTATGCAACGCCTTGGCGGGTGTATTGCTGGGTTTGGACATGCGTCCCTCATGGAAAATATAAGCAAGCGTGACGACAGGTATCCTAGGTCGCGCGGATGCCTGTCGTCCACTGACGCGACAACGATCAGCCGTGAACCGAGAAATGGACCTCAACCGGATTCAGGTTGTTGATCGGCACGATGTCCTGTGGGCAGGCGGACATTACCACCACCACATCGATATCGGCACGGATCTCGACGTAGTCACCGGCCTCGGACACTGGCGGCAGCCATTCGACACTGTAATCCGGCTTGACTGGGATGTTCATCCACAAATTATACGGCTGCGGTACTTCGCGTGAACGCAGGCCGATGGCTTGCAATGCCATGCGCATGTTATCGGCGCAACTGTCGTGGTAGCCCTCAACGCCAAGATTGGTGTAGCGATACAGATCGCAGGCGGCCATCAGCGTGTCGTGGATGCCCGGCGAGGTATCGGTCAGCAGTGTGCCAATGCTACGGCGACGGTTGCTGTAAAGCTCATCGCCGACGTTCGGAATAATGCTGTTGCAGTGGGCACGGGCGTGTTCCATGGAGAGAAACTCACTCATGTCCTGCGCATTGAACAGCCAGGTATCGCAGACTTGAGTACCGTGCGTGTTGACGATCCTGATGATTTGACCGGCCTTCACACGAACCGCACGACCGCTGCGGGCCGGCACGGTGTAGAGCTCGCCGAGCACCGGGGTACCGTCTACAGAAATCGGCTCGTTGAGGGTGGCGTTGACGCCCAGGGAAGAGCCATTGTCAGGATGGCAGCAGGCCGGATAGTCATGGGCGTGGGTGATGTTGGTCATGGTAACTCCTTCGTTTACGGTTGTTCTGCGAGTGAAACCAGGGCCCAGGCAAGCGCCCGGGTACCTGCTTCCAACTGCGCGGGTTCAGTGAATTCCAATGGGTTGTGACTGATACCGTCACGGCTGGGGACAAACAGCATGCCGGTCGGGCAATGACCGGCGAGGTACATCGCGTCGTGGAAGGCGCCGGAACGGATCGACAACCGTTGCAGGCCAGTGGCGTCACAGGCCTGTTCCAGTACCGCAACCACTGCCGGACAGAACTCGGTCGACGCGTGGCTAAACAAGCGTTGCAACTGGGCATCCGCCGGCAGGCAGGCCGCAATCCCGTCATCAAAAGCCGCCAGCACCGCAGGGTCGGCATGGCGAAAATCGATACTGAACGTGGCTTCGTTGGCAATGGTATTGATGACGTTGGGCGACACGTTCCAACGCCCGAAAGTCAGGCGTTTTTCGTCACCGGCAATCAGGTTCGCCAAGGCATCGATGCGTTGGACGGTTTCGATGGCGAGCAGCATCGCGTCACGGCGCATGGACATCGGTGTGGTCCCCGCGTGGGCCGACGCACCGCTGCAAACCACCTGATACCAGCGCACACCTTGGATACCGACGACCACGCCTAATGGAATGCCCGCTTGCTCAAGCACCGGGCCTTGCTCGATGTGAAGTTCCACAAACGCATGAGCGTCAATCCTGGCGCGCAATGGCAGATCAGCGAAACGTCGCGAATGAAGGTCCAGCGCTTCGCCCAGCGAAATCCCGGCGGCGTCACGATGGCTTCGGTAAGCCTCCAGCCGCGCCGGTTCAACATAAGCGCTGGACCCCATGGCGCCGGGGCTGAAACGACTGCCCTCCTCATTGGTCCAGACCACCACTTCAATCGGGCGAAGAGTGCGAATACCCGCCTCTTCCAGCGAGTAAAGACACTCCATTCCAGCCATCACGCCATAGCAGCCATCCAGACGCCCACCGGTAGGCTGAGTATCGATATGGCTGCCAGTCATCACAGGGGGCAGGTCCTCCCTGCCCTCGCGACGAATGAAAAGATTGGCGCAACCGTCGGTCCAGACCTGGCATCCAAGCTGTCGCGCCTTATCGATCAGCCAGGCACGCGCCTGAAAATCTTCTTCAGACAGCGCCTGACGATTCATCCCGCCACGCTCTCCCGGCCCGAAGCGCGCCAGGTTGTCGAGCAAGTCATGCAGACGTTCGGCAGATACTGCGTCGAGAACACGTTGTTCAATCATGGCGTGACCTGCGTGCGAGGCATGAGGCTGCGGTTGAACCACGGCGTGAGAAAGCGTTGCAGGCGTTCGGTCTTGGGTGTCTGGAACAGCGACAAGGGCGGGCCGGTCTCGACGATCTGTCCCGCCTCCATGAACACCACCTGATTGGAAATTTGCGCTGCAAAACTCATTTCATGGGTGACCATCACCATGGTCATGCCGTCATCGGCCAGGCTGCGAATCACCTGCAGCACCTCCTCAACCAACTCGGGATCGAGCGCCGATGTCGGCTCATCCAGCAACATCAGACGCGGCTTGACCGCCAGGGCGCGGGCAATGCCAACCCGTTGTTGTTGACCGCCGGACAAGCGCGCCGGATAAGCATCAGCCTTGGCGGTCAGACCGACACGCGCCAGTGCGGCATCGGCCAACGTCCGAGTCTCGGCCTTGCTCATGCGCTTGCCCAACACCAGCGGAGCCATGACGTTCTCGCGCACGGTCATGTGCGGCCACAGGTTGAATTGCTGAAACACCATCGCCAGCGGCTTGCGGACCTCGTCAATCGTGGCTTCGCTGTCACGATCCCTGGCGCTGCGGCCCGGACCGCTGTAGCCGAGCAACTGGCCGTCAATCCAGATCTCACCCTCGTCATAGGTTTCGAGGAAGTTCATACAACGCAACGCGGTGGTTTTGCCGGAGCCTGAGGGGCCGATCAGCGAGACAATCTCGCCCGCCTGCACCGACAGCTCAAAACCTTTAAGCACACAGTTGGCACCGTAGGATTTGCCGACGCCGTGCAGTTGAAGGAGGGGTAACGTGCTCATGGCATCAACCTCGCAGATAACGCGTCGCACGTCGTCCCAGGTACTCGGCCAGGATTGCAACCAAAGAGGTCAGCAACCAATAGCTCAGCACCAACAGGGCGTAAGGCACGACGTAGGAAAAAGTGGTGGAAACGATCCGCCCGGCAGTCATGGTCAACTCGGGCACCGTTATGATTGAAGTGACCGCGCTTTCCTTGATGGTCAGCATCACCTGATTGCCCAACAATGGCAGCGCGAAGGCGAATGCCTGGGGCGCCTGGATGTGCCAGAACGCTTGACGCGCGGACACGCCATGGACCCGCGCAGCTTCAATTTGCCCCTTGGGCACGCTGGCCCAGGCAGAGCGAAACAGCTCGGCAAAATAGGCCGCGCTGTACAGCCCCAGTGAAAGAATGCTGGCCTCGACCGCTTCCAGCCGCAGGCCTAAAACCGGCAAGCCGAAATAGACAACCGCCAATTGGGCCAGGAACGGCGTGCCACGAATCAGCCAGATGTACAGCCGATAAAATCCGGAAAAAAGCGGCACTGCCAGACGCAAGGCGTTCAGCCAGAATCCCAACACCAGTCCAAACAACGCAGCGGTAAGACTGAGCCCCAGCGTCACCAACAATGCCTCACCGAAATCCGGCAGATACGTCATGAGTTCTTGCATCAGGCACGCTCCTGCCAACGGCGTTCGAGCATCCGGCCCAGCACGCTGAGCAGGCTGGTCAGCGCCAGATAAAACAAGGCGGCGACCCCATAAACTTCCAGCGGACGGTAGGTCTGAGACACCAGTTGTTGACTGACCCGCATCAGGTCGGTGATTGAGATGACCGACACCACCGCGGACACCTTGATCACATCAATCAGCTCGCTGATCAGCGCAGGCGATGTCAGGCGCAACACCTGCGGTAACTGGATGTGCATCAGGGTTTTCCATTTACCAATGGAAAACACCGAAGCGGCCTCAAGCTGCCCTTTGGGAATCGCCGCAAAGCCACTGCGCAGAATCTGTGACTGGTAAGCCGCCGTGTTCAATGCCAGCGCCAGCACAGCAGCCATCAACGGCGGCACGTCCACGTTCAACGCCGACGGCAGATAGAACAACAGCAGTAGTTGCGCGAGCATCGGCGTGCCACGGAAGAAGCTGACATAGACGCTGGCAAACGCCACCGCCGTGCGGCTGTGGCTGTTGCTGATCAGGTGAATCAGCACCCCGATGACAAAACCCAGGGCCATGCCGACGGCACACAACCACAACGTGGTCAGCGCACCATCAAGCAAAGCGGGCCAGTAAAGCGCGAAGCGTGTACTGAAGTCGTTCATCGACACGCCACTCAGATGGTCGGAACGGGCATGGCATCGGTCGGCAGGGCCATGGTGAAACCGAACCATTTTTCCTGCAGTTTCTTCAGGGTTCCGTCAGCGTTGGCGCGCGCGATGCCGTCGCTGAACAGTTTCACCAGGCTGGTACTGTCAGCGTCTTTACGACCGACCCAACCGAAATAAGTGGTCGGGCCGACCATATCCGGCAGTGTCGCGAACACACCCGGGCGGGACTTCATCAGAGGCCCAAGATTGGACAACGACTGCGCCACACCATCGAGTCGACCAGCGGCCAGGTCGGCGTAAGCCTCATCGAAACCAACGTACTCCTTGATGCGTTTGATTCCCGCCTGCCCTTGGGCCTTGAGCTTGGCATCGAAGGCTTGCAGCACCGCCAACTGACCGGAACCGGCCTGTGAGCCGACGACCTTGCCATTGAGGTCTGACAGTGACTTGATGTCGTTGGCGTCGGCACGCTTGAGCAGCGCGACGGTGGACTCGGCAATCGGCAAGGTAAAGGCAAACTGGTCGTAGCGCGCCTTGTTCGCCGTCACTGAGGTCACCACGAAATCGAACTTGCGAGTGTCCAGGCCCGGGAGGATGCCCTGGAACGGCAGGTCCAACTGGCGCACCGTCACGCCAGGCAGATCGGCGTCGAGGACATAGTGCATGAGGTCAACGCCGTAACCGACGATCTTGCCATTTTCTACTGATTCAAAAGGCGCAAAACGCGCCTCGGTGGCAACGATAATCTCCTTCTTCTCTTTAACCCGCTGCAACAAATCGTCCGCGTGGGCCATGGAGGCTACGAACAAGGTGACCAGCGACAGGGACAGTGCTTTGAGTGCGTGACGTTTCATCGGTGTTGCCTCCACTTGAATCGACGAGATTTATATTCAAGTAACTTGAATACAAATACAAAGGCATGAAACATGCCAACGCCAAAACATGATGATTCAAGTGGCTTGAATGAGATTCAAAGGAATAAATCTGTGCCAGATTTGCGCAAATCTGGCACGAAGCGCTTCAGGTCGGTGCAAAAAAGACAGCATCCGGGGCGCCCACCCGGATCAGGTGGGCCACCCCCATCACCTCAGGCCACTACGCCCAGCAACCAGGCATCCTGTTGCGCCGGCGCTATCACTTGCAGACCTACAGGAAGCCCGGCCACTCTACCGGCTGGAATGCTGATCGCCGGCAGGCCGGTGACGTTCCAAGCGCTTGTCAGACTCAGTAACGCATCGCGTACGGTTATAGACTGACCGGCAATCTCGATTTCTCGTTGGTCCAATAGCGGCGCGGTGACTGGCAGGGTCGGCATGACCAACAAATCGTAATGCTCGAACAGCTCAGCCATACGCCGCTTAAGCGTTAGCTGCGTTTGTAACGCACGAACGTACTCCCAGCCGCGTACCTGCGCCGACAGTTCGAGGCGCTCTCTTACCTCTTGCTCAAACAGTCCAGGATGCTCTTTCATTCGCTCAGCATGTACGGCATAAGCCTCTGCACGCTGCAGCGCGATCAGCGTTGCGCGCAAGTCTGGAACGAGCTGTTCAAATCCGTTGACGGGCTTGAGCTCTTGGGCAAAGCGCTCACCGGCGATACGCCTTACCTGTGACTCAATGCGTGGATCTACACCACAAAAGGCATGGCCGTCGATCCAGCCCAGGCGCAAAGCCGATCTCACTTGACCAGAAGGCATTGGCGCCTGACCGCTCAGTACCTGAAACAGCAACGCCGCATCCTCGACATGGTTGGCGATGGGCCCCACATGATCGAGACTGCTTGAAAGCGCGAACACGCCCTCAACCGACACCGCATCGAAACTGGGCTTGAACCCGACCGTGCCGCACAGGGCTGACGGAATCCGGATTGAGCCGCCGGTATCAGTGCCAACCGCTAACGGCACAAGCCCCGCCGCCACGGCTGCCGCGCTGCCAGCGCTGGAGCCGCCGGTCATGCATTGAAGATTCCACGGGTTGTGAGCGGCGCCCTGCAACGAGCGATCCCCGGTGGGGCCATAAGCGAATTCATGAGTCAGGGTCTTGCCCAGAATAACGGCACCGGCCTCGCGTAAACGCGCAACGCATCGAGCATCTATCGGCGGACGGTGCTTGGCGAAATGGGCCGAGCCGTAAGTGGTCGGCATGTCGAACGTGTCGATATTGTCCTTGATCGCCACCGGAATACCGTGCAGCGGACCGGCGTCGGCACCTGACGCAAGCGCTTGGTCGGCCTGGCGAGCCTGAGCCAACGCACCTTCTCGGTTGACGTGAACAAAGGCATTAAGCAGTGGATTGAGCCGGCCAATGCTGTCCAATGCCGCCTGAGTCAGCTGCACCGAGGTCAACTCGTTTTTGCGCAGACGTTTGCCCAAGTCGACAACCGAGACACCAAAAAAATAGCCAGGAGTATCAGGTAACACCGTGTGCATAGAGGGAATCACTCAGTGAGGGAGCAAGAGAGCATGGGGCGAAATTACGCAGTTATCCGTCGAAAATGATGAGGGAGGCCGCTCGGCTTGCCCAGGGTCTGCCGCCAGGAATTAACGGAATTACCGCCCCCCTCTCCGTACTGTTGCAAAATCTGTGCAACCGTTGGCGTGGGCGCCGGACAACCACCAACGGGAACACCTCCGGCGGCTGAACGCCTGTTTATTTGGCCAAAAAACAAAATCGCCATGTGTTTCCTTCGTTCTTCCCTACGTCGCAGTTCTTCACTGCCCGTTCCTGCACGTCTGGAGTTTCCCCATGCCCTCGCCCAAATCCCTGCCCGCCGCGCTACTGGGCCTGGCCCTTGTTTGTCCGGCGATGGCCGAAGCCGAAGGTCTGGAGCTTGGACAGGTGCTGATCGGGGCGGAGGATCGCAGCGGTGAAGACGCGTCGGTTGAGGATGCCAAAATCCGGCTCGCCCAAGTCCCCGGCGGCACCAATGTGGTTGACCTGCGGCGTCCATTGCAAGGCCGCGTGGCCAGCAACCAGGACGTGTTGGCTTATCAGCCAGGCGTTTATGCCCAGTCGGCGGGGAATGAAGGGGTGAAGATTTCGATTCGGGGCTCGGGCATCAACCGTGCACCGGGCGCCCATGCTTCGGGGTTGTACGCCATGCTCGACGGTCTGCCCCTGACCGGCCCCGGCGGCACGCCCTATGAATTGCTTGAACCGCTGTGGCTCGACCATGTTGAAGTACTGCGCGGCGCCAACGGTTTCGACCGCGGCGCCCTGGCCTTGGGCGGGGCCATCGATTACGTCAGCCACACCGGCTACGACGCACCGAAGTTGCAGGTGCGCTACGCCATGGGCAGCCACGGTTATCAGCAGCGCCAGGTCAGCTCCGGGCAAGTGCTGGGCGACTTCGACTATTACGTGTCCATGACCGACGCGAACGCCGATGGCTACCAGGATCACACCGCCAGCGAGAGCCAGGGCGTGATCGCCAACTTCGGTTATCGCTTCAACCCAAACCTGGAAACGCGCTTCTACTTGCGCTATCGCCAGACTGACAATGATCTCGCCGGGCGGGTGACCAAGCACTCCATCGAGCACGACCCACGCGCCGCCAACCCCGCTTATGTGTCACGGGACGACCGCCGTGAGCAGCCCGGCAGCACGTTCTTCGGCAACAAGACGACTTACTACATCGATGACGATTCGAGCATCCAGACCGGCCTCGTCTACCACGACTATCCGATGGACTTGCGCGAAGGGCCGAACCGGCTGAAGGTCGCCTACACGGATGTCAGCGGCACGTTCGACTATAAACGTCGCGACACCCTCTGGGGCCTGGAAAGCCGCAGCACTGTGGGGTTGCGCGTGACCAAACACCTGCCGAATGACGGTGCCAGTGAGCTGGTGCGCATTCCCACCGGCAACACCGCCGGCTACGCGCCGGGCACGCACATTCGCAACTTCACTTATCAGGGTTCGGACACTGTCCTGCATGTGGGCAATGACCTGGAAATCGCCGACGACCTGTGGCTGACCACCGGCCTCGCCGCTATCTACACCCGCCGCGAAAGCGCCGTGACCTACCCGCAAGATGGTGGCAAAACCAGCCAGAACGACTGGGACTATGCCCCGCGCCTCGGCTTGCGCTACCAGCTGACGCCGGACCTGCAACTGTTCGGCAACCTCAGTCGCTCGGTCGAAGCGCCACACCCTTGGTCGCTGATCTACAGCTCCAACATTCGATTCCCGGCCGGCAGCGGTGCCGCCACAGGTGCCCAACGCGATCCGGTCACGCTGCAAAACCAGACCGCCACCACCCTGGAACTCGGCGGCCGTGGCGACAGTGCGATGGGGCAATGGAGCCTGGCCTGGTACTACGCCCAGGTGCGCCACGAATTGCTCTCGGTGCTGCCGGATGCCAACGCCACCACGCCTTACGAACTCAACGCCAGCCCCACCGTGCATCAAGGTGTGGAAGCCAGCCTGCAGAGCAATCTATGGTCGCGGGACGATGGCGGCCAGTTGAGCCTGCGCCAAAGCTATACCTTCAGCGACTTCCACTACCGTGACGATGACCGCTTCGGCGACAACCGCTTGCCGGGCCTGCCGATGCACTACTACCAAGGCGAACTGCGCTACGACTGGCCCCAAGGTTTCTTCGCTGCGCTCAACACGCAGTTAGTGTCCAAGGTGGCGGTGGATTACGCCAACAGTTACGACGCCGACCCTTACGCCCTGTTCGGCGCGACCCTGGGTTACAACGCGCCCAAGGGCGACTGGCAGACCTGGATGGACCTGCGCAACCTGACCAACAAGTACTACGCCGCGACCGTGACGCCAGGCTACGACGACAAAGGCCAGGACGCGGCACGCTCTACGCCGGGCGAAGGTTTGGGCGTGTATCTCGGGGTGTCGTGGAGCCTGCTCTGATATCTGCGCGCGGGGCTATCAATTAATCCCCGCGACCCGACCTCCGCTGCTATCCCAGCCGCCACCCAACGCTTTATAGATCGCGACAATGCCACGGTACTGGTCGGTTTCACCCAGTGCCTGGGCATCTTCGGCGTTGAGCCGCTCGCGCTGCGCATCCAGCAACACCAGATAATCCACGGTCCCTTCCTTGTACTGGATCGCGGCGAGGTCGGCGGCGGCACGGCTCGACTCACTCTGCTTGATCAACGACAACAAACGCTGTTGGCGTTTGCCATAGTCGCTGAAGGCGTTTTCAGACTCTTCCAGCGCCAGCAGCACTTGTTGCTCATAGGTCGCCAGGGCGCCTTCGGCATTGGCGTCGGCCCCCCGGATACGCGCCCGCACGCTGCCCAGGTCAAATGCCGCCCAGGTAATGCTTGGGCCCAGAGCCCAAGCTCTGGCTGCGCTGGAACCGATCTGCGAACCACGGCCCGCCGTGAAACCAAGGAAACCACTCAGGCTCACGCGCGGGAACAAGTCGGCAGTGGCCACGCCGATTTCAGCCGTGGCGGACGCCAGCCTGCGCTCGGCGGCGAGCACATCGGGGCGCCGGCGCAGCAGTTCGGCGGGATCGCCGATCGGCAGCGCTTTGGCGATGGCCGGCAACTCAGCGGGACTCAACGAAACACTCAAGGCATTCGGGCGCTCACCCAACAGCGTGGCGATGCGGTTTTTCTGCCGCACCTGCTCCGCTTGCAGTTGCGGTACCGTGGCTTCTACCGCCGCCAAACGTGCATCGGCACGCACCACGTCGAGCTCATTACCCACGCCGGCGTCGCGCAGGCTGACCGTCACCGTGCGCGAGTCCTGCTGATTCTTCAGGTTGGCCAAGGCAATTTTTTCCCGCAGTTGCGCACCTCGTAGCTGCCCATAGGCGTCGACCAACTCGGCAATCATGGTCACGCGAAGCTGATACAAGTCCGCTGCGGCGGCGTCTTCCTGGGCGTCGCTGGATTCCAATTGGCGTTGGATGCGGCCAAACAGATCGACTTCCCAGGCCATGTCCAGCCCCAGATCGTAGCGTTCCTGATTGACCCGGCTCTCGGTCTGGCCGGGCACTTGTCCCTTTCCTTGTTGGCTGCTAACGCGGCTGGTGACCACCGGCAAATTGTCGTTGCTGACGTCATCACGAATCGCCCGGGCCGCTTTCCAGCGGGCAAACGCGACGCGCAGATCGCGGTTGCCTTCCAGGGATTTGCTCACCAACTGGTTGAGCGTGGGGTCATCAAATTGCTGCCACCACACCGTTTCAAAACGCGATTGATCGTAGTGACCGCTTTGTACCGACACGAGAGTGGCCGGCGCGGTGTCGGGGGTTTTGTAGTCTGGGCCAACGGTACAAGCGGCGAGCGCAACGACCAACAGGCTGGGTAAAAAGAGCTTCAGGGTGTTCATTAACGTGCCTCCGGATTCAATGCGTTTGCCGGGTGAAGCTCGGTGCTTTTGCGCGCGTTTTTGCGCTCGATGGAACGACGGATCAGAACAAAGAACACAGGCGTCAGCAGCAACCCGAAGAAGGTCACGCCGAGCATCCCGGAGAACACCGCGACCCCCATCGCCCGGCGCATTTCCGAACCGGCACCGCTGGACGTTACCAGCGGGATCACACCCATGATGAAGGCGAACGAGGTCATCAGAATCGGCCGCAGCCGCATGCGGCAGGCGTCCAGCACCGCGTCCAGCGGCGACATGCCCTGCTCCTGCTTGTCCTTGGCGAACTCGACGATCAGGATCGCGTTCTTGCACGCCAGGCCGACCAGCACGATCAAACCGATCTGGGTAAAGATGTTGTTGTCGCCCTTGGAAATGATCACCCCGGCAATCGCCGACAGCAGGGTCATCGGCACGATCAGGATCACCGCCAATGGCAAACTCCAGCTCTCATACAGCGCCGCCAGGACCAGGAACGCCAACAGCACGCAGAGCGGGAACACCAGCAACGCGGTGTTACCGGACAGAATCTGTTGGTAGGTCAGGTCGGTCCACTCGTAGGTCATGCCATTGGGCAGCTCTTCTTTGAGCAGCTTTTCAATCGCCGCCTGCGCTTGGCCGGAGCTGTAGCCGGGCGCTGCGCTGCCGTTGATTTCCGCGGTGACAAAACCGTTGTAGTGCGAGACGCGGTCAGGTCCGGACGTCGGGCTGATCTTGACGAAGGTGGCCAGCGGAATCATTTCCCCGTGGTCATTGCGCACTTTCAACTGGCCAATCTGCTCCGGCTCCTGACGGAATTGCTGTTCGGCCTGCACGTTGACCTGATAGGTCCGCCCGAAACGGTTGAAGTCGTTGGCGTAGAGCGAACCGAGGTACACCTGCAATGTGTCGAAAATGTCGTTGATCGCCACGCCGTGGGTCTTGGCTTTTTCACGGTCAATGGCGGCTTCGACCTGTGGCACGTTGACCGTGTAGCTGGTGAACAGGTTGGCCAGTTCCGGAACAGTGCGGCTCTTGCCGATGATGTTCATGGTCTCTTTGTACAGCTCGTCGTAACCCAGGTTGCCCCGGTCTTCGATCTGCAAGCGGAACCCACCGATGGTGCCCAGGCCTTGCACCGGCGGCGGCGGGAACACCGCGATGTAGGCGTCCTGGATGCCGCCAAATTTGGCGTTCAGAGAAGCGGAAATCGCCCCGGCGGACAGGCTCGGATCCTTGCGTTCATCGAACGGCCGCAAGCCGATAAAGGCGATGCCGGCATTCGGGCTGTTGGTAAAGCCATTGATCGACAGGCCCGGGAACGCCACGGCGCTGTCGAAGCCCGGCTCGTTCATGGCGATGGTGCTCATACGGCGAATCACGTTTTCGGTGCGATCCAGGCTGGCGGCATCCGGCAATTGGGCGAAGGTCACCAAGTACTTTTTGTCCTGGGTCGGTACAAAACCGGTGGGCGTGGTGCTGAAACCCAGGTACGTCATCGCGATCAGGCCGGCATAAACCAGCAACGCCACGCTGCTGCCACGAATGACTTTGGCCACGGCAATCACGTAGCCATGGCTGGCCTTATCGAAGAAGCGGTTGAAGGGTTTGAACAGCCAGCCGCCCAACAGGCGATCCAGCACTTTGGAGAAACGGTCCTTCGGCGCACCGTGGGCCTTGAGCAACACAGCGGCCAATGCCGGCGACAGGGTCAACGAGTTGAACGCCGAGATCACGGTGGAGATGGCAATGGTCAACGCGAACTGTTTGTAAAACTGCCCGGTCAGGCCCGAGATAAACGCGGCGGGCACGAATACCGCACACAGCACCAGCGCCGTGGCGATGATCGGACCGGTCACCTCGCCCATGGCTTTTTTGGTCGCCTCGACCGGTTCAAGTCCCGACTCGATGTTGCGTTCGACGTTCTCCACCACCACGATCGCATCATCGACCACGATCCCGATCGCCAGAACCAGGCCGAACAGCGACAGCGCATTCAACGAGAACCCGAACAGGTGCATCACGGCAAATGTACCGATCAGCGACACCGGCACCGCGACCAGCGGAATGATCGAGGCGCGCCAGGTTTGCAGGAACAGGATCACCACCAGCACCACGAGGATCAGTGCTTCGAACAAGGTGTGGACCACCGCCTCGATCGAGCTGCGCACGAAGATCGTCGGGTCATAAACGATCTCGTAGTCCATGCCTTCCGGGAAGCTTTTCTTCAGCTCCGCCATCTTCGCCCGCACCTGGTTGGAGATGTCGATCGCATTCGAGCCGGGGCGCTGGAAGATCGGCATTGCCACCGCTTCCTCGTTGTTGAGCAAGGCGCGCAAGGCGTATTGATTGGACCCCAGTTCGACCCGGGCGATGTCTTTCAGGCGCGTGATTTCGCCGTCCGGACCGCTGCGGATAATGACGTTCTCGAACTCTTCTTCGCTGACCAACCGCCCTTGGGAGTTGATCGACATCTGGAAGCTCGTGGCATTCGGCGCTGGCGGCGAACCCAGTTGCCCGGCGGCGACCTGACGATTCTGTTCGCGCACTGCATTGACCACGTCGGTCGCGGTCAGATTGCGCGAAGCGGTCTTGTTCGGATCGAGCCAGATACGCAGCGAATAGTCGCCAATACCGAACATCTTCACGTCACCGATACCGTCCAGGCGCGACAGCTCATCCTTGACGTTGAGGATCGCATAGTTGGACAGGTAGAGCATGTCGTAGCGCTTGTCCGGCGACACCAAATGCACCAGCAGTGTCAATTCCGGAGAGGCCTTGTCGACGGTGATACCGATACGCGTCACTTCCTCGGGCAGCTTGGGTTCGGTGCGGGTCACACGGTTCTGCACCTGAACCTGGGCGTTGTCCAGATCGGTGCCCAAAGCGAATGTCACGGTGAGAGTGAGTCGGCCGTCCGCCGTGGATTGCGAGGACATGTACAACATGTTCTCGACGCCGGTGATGGCTTGCTCCAAGGGGGCGGCCACGGTTTCGCCGATGACTTTCGGGTTGGCGCCGGGATAGTTGGCTTGAACGACCACGGTAGGTGGAACCACTTCCGGGTATTCGCTGATCGGTAACTGGAACAGCGAAATGGCGCCGGCAATCAGGATCAGCAGCGACAGCACTGCCGCGAAGATCGGGCGCGTGATAAAGAACTGGGAGAACTTCATGTCGGTGCTCCTTATCCGCGAGGCGCAGCGGCTGAATCGGCTTTCACCAGTGCAGGTGATTGTGCGGAAACAGGTGGATTGGAGGCTTCGATGGCCTGACGTTTTTGCGTCAGGATCGCCACGACTTCGGGACTGGCCATCGGCGCATCCTCAGGGCTGATCACCGCGCCGGGACGCACACGCTGCAAGCCGTTGATGACGATACGATCCTCTTTTTGCAGGCCGCTGCGCACGATGCGCAAGCCTTCGAGCTTCGGCCCGAGGTCGACGCTGCGATAAACGGCTTTGTTGTCCTGGTCGACCACCAGCACGAATTTTTTGCCGAGGTCGGTGCCCACCGCTTCGTCCTTGATCAGCAGGCCGGGATAGGCGGCGCTGCCCACCAGTTTCAACCGCGCATACAGACCGGGGGTGTACTGGCCGTCAGCGTTATCGAACACCGCGCGACCACGGATAGTGCCGGTCTTCGGGTTGACCTGATTGTCGACAAAGTTCATCTGCCCGAGGTGACTGTTGCCCTCCTCGTTCGACAACCCCATGTACACCGGCGTGGATTGACCGCGCAGCCCCTGGCGGGATAGTTGGCTGTATTTGAGGAACATGCGTTCGTCCGCATCGAAATAGGCGTAGACCTTGTCGGTGGAAACCACGCTGGTCAGCGCTGTGGTGTCGGCGGTCACGATGTTGCCGGCAGTGATTTCCGCCCGGCTGACACGGCCGGTGATCGGCGCAGTGACGCGGGTGAAACTCAGGTTCAAGCGGGCAAGGTCCAACTGCGCCTGAATGGCATCGACACCGGCCCTGGCTTCCTGCGCGGTGGTGGTTCGGGTGTCGGCCAGTTCGGCGGAAATCGCGTTACTGCTCAACAGCCGTTGGCCGCGCTGCGCTTCGTTGCCGGTGCGGACCAGGGTGGCGCGCGCCTGTTGCAGCTGCGCTTCGATGCGATGCACTTCGTGTTCAAAAGGACGTGGGTCAATCTGGAACAGCAAATCGCCCTTCTTCACCAGCGCGCCGTCAGTAAAGGCTACGCGATCAATCTGCCCGGTTACCCGTGGACGAACTTCTACGGTTTCCGGGGCTTCCAGGCGAGCGGTGACTTCGTCCCATTCGGTAATGGGCTGCTCAAGCACTTTGGCCACGGTAACGTGCGGCGCACCCGGCGCCTGGGCGGCAGTAGGTGAACGTTCACAGGCGGTAAGCACCACCAGCGCCAACGCAGCAAGGGGATAACGCAAAGGTTTGAGTGACTGTTCCATGGGGGTAGTGTCCGCCAGACGGTTTAGGAATTTCCGGATTCTCAGCCTCGCGCGAGGTCGCGACGAATTGATCGGAGTGAAGTTGGCTATCATCATTAATGATATGCGTCATGTTTAAGGGCAAAAAAAGGGATTGACTCGTTTAAACCCTGGTATCCGTGAGCACCGTGCAAACGCAATCCAGCGCCGGCCCCAGCGTCTGCGCCGCATTCAATGCCCGCTCGGTGGGCACCATCCTGCGACCGATGCGCTCGAACAAAGGGTCGTTGAACAGCTTTCGCAAACGCACCAGCGCCGCACTGACCGCAGGTTGTCCCAGCGATAATTGCTTGGCCGCGCGGGTGAGATTGCGCTCCTGGATGAGCGTCTCGAACACCACCAACAGATTCAGATCGATACTGCGCAGATCATTACGTTTCATGAGTCCGGTCCACGTAGAGATTTTCGACTTGAGCCACAAGCTCGGGATCCCCCAGACTTGCGCCGATACGGGCAAAGCCATTGCAGCGACTTTATATTACGAACATAATCATTACCAGCCTCTCAGCAAAGCTTTTCCCAAGCAACGCCGAACTGGCCACAGGAGCAGTCTCATGAAAGTCACGAAAGACCAGGCCGCCGCGAACAAAGAAGCCATTCTTGCGGCCGCGTCGCGGCTGTATCGGGAGAAAGGTATCGACGGCATCGGCATTGCTGAACTGTCGCGTTCGGTGGGCCTGACCCATGGCGGCTTCTACGGACAGTTTCCGGGCGGCAAGGAACAACTGGCCTCAGAGGCCGTCAGCCGGACGTTCGAGTCCAATATCCAGGACTGGCAAAACGCCAAATCCATTCCCGAACTGATCAAGGGCTACCTGACGCAAGCGCATCTGGATAACTGGTCCAAAGGCTGCCCCATCCCCGCGCTAGGCGCCGATGTGGCCCGGACGGGGGGAACTGTCAGCAAGTCCTTCACCCAAGGCGTCGAGCGTTTGATCGGAACGTTGATGGCGCTGATCGAGGGGGAAGACCAAGACGCGAAGTACCAGGAATCACTGCGCATCCTGTCTTCCATAGCGGGTGCAATCCTGATTGCCAGAGCGCTGGACAACCCTGAGTTGTCCGAACAGATCCTGCAGTCAGTCATCAATGGGTGGCCTGTCATTCCCGAAACGGAAGAGACGGTTGTCGAGTGCTCAAAGGATGAGGCCTGAGCCCGTTTCCGGGCCCGTATCAGCAGATGGATCGGTGGTTGGCGCACAGTCTGTGCCGACCGCTCGCCAAGTTCATTCACCGTTGCGCACGTCCGGCTTACTTAACCAAGAAGAAAGAAACTACCAGCGCTTGGTCCCTCTCAACTGACGATATCCAACCGCTCGCTGGTTTATTCACTGATCACATGCTTGCGGCAACCACAGGTACAGATCAGTTCGTGGATGACTTCAATGCGCGGCAGATCGGCAGACAAAGCTTTCATCCAGCGCCCGTGGCCTGTTTGCCGACGATCAGGCTCAGGTTGTGGCCCTTGAAGAAACGCACCTGCCGACCTCCCGATCGGTCAGCAAGGAGTTCGGAAATAGTGCAGTCCCAGGGCGCGGGAGCGCGGCATATGCATTTTCATGTCGGCTCCCTCGCAGTTCATGGTTTGACCACCGCTTTAAGGCCGTAGCCGTCGCCAGTGCGGAAGGTTGGCAGCGCAGCGGAGTTCACGTAACGCACCCCGTCCCAACTCGGCAGCGGTGTCGGCATTAACTGGAATTGCCCGGGTTTCTCAATGTCCCAGCGCAGCAGCATCGAGTTGTCCTCATGCTGAGTGTTGTGACAGTGCTCCATGTACGTCCCGGCGAATTCGCGGAAGCTGATCGCTATTTCGACGTTGTCCAGGCCATCCTTTTCCGGGCCGATGCGGTACACGTCCTTGCGTGCCCATTTTTCCCATTCCGGTGGGACCTTACCACCGCGACTGAGGATGATCCCCTCCTCGAAATGCACATGCACCGGGTGGCTCCAGCCCTCGCCGCCGAGCTTGATGTTCCACACCTCCAGGGTGCCGAAACCGGTAACACCGGCATCGGTGGGGCCACTGGCCAGTTGGGTCGAGGTGTTCAAACGCCGTGGGTCCATGCTGAAACCGAACCCGCCATCGGTCTTGACCGTCCACGGTGCTTCATCGGTGCCGTCGGAACGGCCGAATGTGTATGTGCGGTGACGGGCTTGAGCCAGCAGCGCCTTATCGGCGGCGTTGTCGCGATGGATTTTCAGCGGGATCATCACCAGGCCTTCAGCCTTGCCCGGTTTGGCTGGTTCATAAGCAGCCGGGTCCATGGCCAGGTCCTGGCCGGTGTACGCCTTGACGTTGAACTGCAACACCTTGCCTACCGCTGGATCACCGTCCTCCCACTTCGGCCCCTTGCTGGTTTGCTTGAGGATCGCCCGGTATTTCTCGGACAGCACGTCAGCCAGGGAGGCGGGCTCTTCCGGGCCCTTGCCGTCTTCGTGCACCAGCAGGTTGACGAAGAACAGCTTGTCCCCCGGTTTGATCCCGTTTTTCGCGAAGTTGACGATGATGTCGAAACGCTCGGCGATGCCCATGGTTGGCAGGATCGCGTTGTGGTTCTGTTTATCGCCGTCGGCATCCAGGTCCATGCTGCCGTCGAACGGTACGCTGTGTTCCATGATGTTGCCGTCGTTGGCAATCATGTGGAACGGCACGCGGGCAAACGACACGCCCGACCCGGCGGGCCCTTGAAACTCCCCGCCAGTGCCCTTGATCTCGCGCACCAGAGCCAGTTTGAAGTAGCGCGACACTGAGCCATTGAGCATGCGGAACCGATAGCTGCGGGCACGCACATCCAGACTCGGTTTCCACTGCCAGTTGACCAGCACCTGATCACCGAGGAAGCCGTCGGTATTGAACGGGTTAAACCATAGTTGGCCGTTCTTATCCCACGCCTTGTCTGCAAACAGCAGGTTGACGTCGTAGTCGCGATTACCCCACGGCAAGGCGCTGCCGCTGGGGAAACGCAGATTGACGCCGTCGTTTACCGATTCGTTGCCGCGGTCCAGGGCGCTGTAGTAATTCATCATTGCCGCGTTGCCCTTGTAGACGTTCTGCGCGGTGAAATCGAGCATGTGGTCGTGGAACCAGTGAGTGCTCATGGTTTCGCGCCAGTCACCGCGGATCTTGATCGTGCCGTTGTTGCAGGTCTTGCGGCTGGGGGTGAGGTCGTTGGTCCACAGGGTTTCGCCCGGCGAGCATGGAAATGCTGCACGCGGGTCTTCAGCCTTGGTGTTGATGCTGTCGTAACCGGCCAACTGGATCGGCCAGCGATAGTCGTAAAATTGCCCCGGGAAGAAAAACGCATTGGCATAACCGTCGCTTTCCGCCGGTGCATGACCGTTGTGTTCGTGGGTGGTGATGGTGTGCAGGCCAAAACCCATGTTGGCCGACGGGTCGATCGGCAAGCCATTGTAGTGGCGCATCAACACGGGTTGCCCGTAACGCACCATCAGCAATTTGGGCGGCACAGTGCCGTCGAAGGTCCACACCGAGTTGTGATTCTGTATCGGCATTTTCGGGTGGAAACGCGGACTGACGCCCTTGGCGGTGCCATCGGTCGCCGGTACGCCAGCCACGTTGTGATAGAGGCCGCCGGGGCCAAACTCGCCCAAGGCATAGCCGTGCATCTGACGACTATCACGCCCACCGGTATTCAACCGTGCGCCGGTTTGCACGGTTTTGTAGGCCACTTGCGGGTAAAACTCGTTCCAGCGCTGGTGCGACCAGCCTTTTCCTGGCGGACGGCCTTCAGCCGACGAACCGATACGGCGGTTGAGAAAAAATTCGATCTGCTTCTGCCACGGGTTACGGTCGACCACGTTGGAGTACTGGTTCGGGAACGGGGTCAAGCCCGGTTGACGCATGAAAGCGTCGAGCGCCGCACTCGACGGGGCGCTACGAGCGGCGCTGGTGGGATCTTGTTGCGGCAGCGGGCCAATGGCCGCCGGCGGAAACGGCAATGGCGCCGCCGGGGTGGTGGGGTCGAGTTTTTC
The DNA here is from genome assembly GCF_018449725.1 of Pseudomonas sp. dw_612. Lineage (GTDB taxonomy): Bacteria > Pseudomonadota > Gammaproteobacteria > Pseudomonadales > Pseudomonadaceae > Aquipseudomonas. Next base: position 177,088 of record NZ_JAAVVC010000004.1, read on the forward strand.
CGGGCCGAATTCTTCGAACAGCACCAGTTGCTGAGTGAACGGCAGAGCCCCGTACAGTGGGCTGGGTTTTCCGTTGGTAGGGTAATTGAAACTGGTCTGCACCGCCGGCGGCAGGATGTTTTCCTGGCGTGTGGTGCTTTTGCTGCCTTTGACGCCCGCCGGCAAGTCGAAGGAATCGAGGTTAGCCGGGGGCATGGTCAAAATGGCGTTCAAGGCTCCTGCTTTGTCAGCCGGTTCATCGTGGTAAGCCGAGGGGTCGGAAGGTTCTGGCTGTCGCTCGTCATCGATGGGGCTGGCACGCAGAGTCGCTGTGCCCAGCGTCATTGTCAGTAGGACGCTCAGAGGCGTCAACAGGCCGAACCACTTGCAGGGGTGCCGCGCTTTTGTGTCCATCACCAGCCGCCTCGAAGTTGTGAAGGGGTAATGGGGGTTGTGCAAGTACCTCGCCAGACTTGTAGCCTTTTTTAAGAAAGTATTAATACTGAACAAACTAACGTGTTATCAGCATCACTTGCCGTGACCGGGGAAAACAACTGGGGGATGTCACCCGTTAACGGGTAAAGTTCACACCCGTTTTCAGGAAACCCATTTAAACGGCCGGCAGAAACAACCCCCAATACCCAACTAAAGTCACCTGTAATATTGTTATACCCACGTTGAAATAAATCCCCCATAAATGGGTTGTATTACCCATATCCAATTTCAACTTTTTTGATGGAAAACTGGACACAGAATCCAGCGCCCCCACTGGCGGGGAATTATAAGCTATTGAATTTTTTGGCATAGAGAATGCTGTGAGTTCACTAGCGCATTAATTGGGAGTTTGAAGTTGCTGCCACTGGAAAAACAACTTTCCTGGGGCACTCTCAGTGCGTGCATTACTTGCCCTTTTGAGGAGTCACTTTCATGCGCATCGAACCGCTAATCCTCACGTTGGCACTGACTCTTTTCATTTTTTCGATCGGGGCCGCATGGAGTCTTTTCAGCTTGTTCAGCAGTTAAGAATCATTCGCTGATAAACCGTCGAAGATCGCATTCAGCCAATTTGGATCGTTGCCTGCTGCTCTAGATCCAACACCTGATACTTCCAGAGCGTTGACGATTCTTCTCGGCAGTAAGTACCCATTTTCAGCTCAACAAACAGCCAGTTTTTTAAAGAAAAAAAGGGAGGGCATCCATGCCCTCCCCTCCGCTTTCACGCGTCTGCGACCGTACTGATCAGGACCTCAAGTGGCGAGAATGAAATCTGCGGCAGTGACGGTTGTTGCATCGGCCACACCGACCAGGCGGATGGACTCAGGTCCTGCGGAGCTGATCAGGGTATCCGCACCGATATCGGTGATGATGACGATGCCGGCAAAGGTCGCAGCAGTGACGCCGAACGCGGAAATGTCGAGCCGGTCCTGGCCTCCCACCGCGTTGGCATCGAAGCCGATGATCTGATCGGCCCCGAAGCCCGCTGCGAACATGAAGATATCGTTGCCACTGCTGGCAACCATCACGTCGTTGCCGGCACCGCCAGTGACCGTATTGTTGCCAATACCGCCATCGATAAAGTCATTGCCGATACCACCCAACAATGTGTCGTTTGCGTCACCACCGAGCAGCGTGTCGTTGCCTGCTCCACCATTCAAGACATCCGCCCCGTCACCGCCATCGAGGCTGTCGTCGCCAGTGCCACCGTTCAGGGTATCCGTGCCAAGGCCACCGAACAGTTGGTCGTTACCGGCGTCGCCATTCAGTGTGTCGTTGCCGCTATTGCCGGTGAGGATGTCGTTGCCGTCGCCACCATTGAGGGTGTCATTACCCACCCCGCCGGTGATGGAGTTGTTCAACCCGTTGCCGATGCCGACGAAGTTGCCGGCTCCGGTGTAGGTCAGATTTTCGACATTAGCGCCCAGCGTGTAGCTGGCCAGCGAAGTCTGCACGGTGTCCGTACCGCCACCCGCCACCTCGACCACCACGTCTGCGGCTGCATCGACAACGTAGGTATCGTTGCCAGCGCCCCCCACCATCCGGTCAGCACCCGCACCGCCATTGAGGAGGTCGTTACCCACCCCGCCGGTGATGGTGTTGGCCAGCGCGTTACCGGTACCGGTGAAGTTAGCGGCGCCCGTATAGGTCAGGTTCTCGACGTTGGCACCGAGCAGGTAGTTCGTCAGACTGGTTTGCACCAGATCGGTACCACCGCCCAGCACCTCGGTGACAAGGTCTGCGACGTTGTCGACCACAAACGTATCGTTGCCGGCACCGCCGTTCATGGCATCCGCGCCGAGCCCACCGTTGAGGGTGTCGTTGCCGTCCTCGCCATTGAGGACGTCGTCGTTGTCTCCGCCGTTGAGGATGTCGTTGCCAGTGCCGCCAAACAACTGGTCGATACCGGCGAGGCCATTCAGCGTATCGTTCCCGCCCAGGCCAGACAGCACATCGTTACCCGCGGTGCCGGTGAGGGTGTTCGCCAAAGCATTGCCCAGCAGTACCACGCCCTGTATCACAACCGCCGCCGTCGCCGCAGAGGTCACCGACTCCAGCGCGCCGAAGCCATCGGTGTAGCGCACGATCACTCGCAGTTGCAGATTGACCTGCGCCGCACCAGGGGTGAAGGTCGCAGCCGTCGCGCCGTTGATGTTAGTGAAGGACGCGCCGGTACCTTGCTGCCACTGGAAGCTGAAGGAGCCTAGCCCATCCCGATCGGCAATCCCACCCGTCAGCGCGGTCAGCACCTGCCCTTGATCCGGTGTCGTATCGCTGATCAGCAACACACCTGTCGGTGCATCGTTGACGTTGGCCACCGGCCCCAGGATGTTGGATGAAACGCTTTCGGCCGCACCGAAGTCATCCACGTAACCGACCACCACGCGCACTGCCTGGCCGACCTGAGCCTGGCCAAGCGCGAACGTGCTACCGGTAGCGCCGGCGATGTTGACGAAGCCAGGCCCGTTGTTCGCCTGCCATTGGTAGGTGAACTGCGGATTGTTGAGGCCATCAATGTCGATGATGCTCGCCGGGTTAGCAGTCAACACCTGGTTCTGCACTGCAAGTCCGGTTACGGTCGGCCCTGCAGTCGGTGCATCGTTGACGTTGTCCACCGGCCCCACGATGTTGGACGAAACGCTTTCGGCCACACCGAAGGCATCCACGTAACCGATCACCACGCGCACTTCCTGGTCGACCTGAGCCTGGCCAAGCGCGAACGTGCCACCGGTAGCGCCGGCGATGTTGACGAAGCCAAGCCCGTCGTTCGCCTGCCACTGGTAGGTGAACTGCGGATTGCTGCTCAGGCCATCGAGGTCGATGATGCTCGACGGGTCAGCGGTCAACACCTGGTTCTGTACGGCAAGGCCGGTAATGGTCGGCCCTTCGGTCGGTGTACTGTTCCCGGACGAGTCGACGATCTCCAGCGTGCCCTTGGTATCCTGATACACCGCACGGACGCGGATGTTCAGTCCCGCCTCATCGGCTCCCACCCGGAAGGTGGTGCCTGTCGCCCGCGTTGCCTCGCCAGCGGCGAGGGTGGTGATGTCTTCATAGATGCCCGAGCCGGCAATGTTTTCGACCTGCCAGTAGTAAGCCACCGCGCCGGTCACCGTACCGGTCGGGTTGACCACGCTTTGGTTGTCCGCGTCGTGTACCGCCGAATCACTGACGCGCAGCAACTGGCCGGCAACAGGCGTATCGTCACGCACACCCGTAGCAGCATCGAGGATTGCCAGATGACCCAATGGGTCGTTGTTTTGAGCGGTGCCGACTCCGGACGACAGCGCAACGTCAGCGAACTGCAGACGCTCGATCCCCGTCAGGCGATCGACGCCATCACGCCCTGCCACCGAATCGGTCACGATGACCGTGTCGCCATCGATCTCGATGCCGTATTCCCCAAAATTACCGGAGTACAACGCGGTGTCGAAACTGTTATCGCCGGTCAGAATCTCCCGCACGATGACCAACTGGCCCGGGTTGTAAGTACCGTTCAGCATAAACGGCACCATCGGTTCCATGCTGTCGAACGAGGCGATTTCCGGGCCAGTGCCATCAGCGTTCGCCCGTACGCTGATGCGTACATTCAGCCACTTGTCACCGTCGATGATGTCGTCACCACCGCGACCTTCGATCAGGTCGCTGCCGCTACCACCGAGGATGATGTTGCCGCCGTCGAAGAACGTCGCTCCGGCTGGCAGCAGATCCGCCAGGCCGTTGATCAGGTTGATGTTAGTCAGCACGCTGCCGGTTGCGCCCGCAGTGGGCAGCGATGTGGCATCTTCGTTATCACCGCGCAGGAAGTCACCGTGAGATGAACCCGACAGACCTTCCATGATGTCGAACCGCACCAGCGCCGAAGCACCCGAACCCGGCATCGGCGGAACATCGAAAAAGCGGTCGGTGAAATCAATGGTCACGCCCTGGGCGAGCCCCTTGAAGGTTGCCCAGTCATAGCCGGAGCCGCCGATATAGCGGTCACCCAGGCCGAGACTGCCGACCATGATGTCGTCGCCGCCTTCGCCGTTGAACTTATCGTTCTCGTTACCGCCGATGAACACATCGTGGCCGATCACCGGGTCATTGCCAGCCGGGTCGAAGTTGTCGCCAGGTGCACCGTCCGAAGTGCCCTTCTCGATCCAGTCGTTGCCTTCGTTACCCATGTCCTGTTCGTTGGCTTTGCTGCCCAGGATGAAGTCATTGCCCTGGCCACCGATGGCCTCGGAAGCGTCCTCACCGGTCACGATGAAGTCATTGCCGAACCCGCCAATGATCAGGTTGACGCCGTTGCCACCGTGCAACACGTCGTTGCCGTCGCCGCCCTGAATGTTATCGTCGCCGCCGAGGTCGGTAATGATGTCGTCACCGGTTCCACCGCGCAGTTGGTCGTTGCCATAACCGCCTTCAATGCGATCGTTGCCGCCGTCACCCCAGACCGTGTCATCACCTTCACTCGAAATGAGGATGTCTGCGCCGTTGGTGCCGCCCAGCACGATGTGCTCTCCACCCGAGTACCGGATGTAGTTGGTGTCCGGCCCCGCGGTCAGCGGGTTGTCGCGGAACACCACCTGCTCGCCGTTCTCGCCAAGCGGATCGGCGTTGCCCAGGCCATCGTTGTACTGCTTGGTCTTGTCCACTTCCAGATAGAACCCAGGGTCCGAGAACACCAGGCCCGGCAAGTGCGTGGCCGAAGTGTTGGCCATGATCAGCTTGGCGAACGAGTTGCTTTCCAGTTCGGCGTTCATCGACAGGCCAGCGGTACGCTCCAGGTAATAGAAGCGGTCACCGTCCTGCAGTTTTTCCAGCTGATTCTCGAACACGAAGTTGAACGTCGAGCCGAGCATGCCGCCGAACGGCGTTTTCTCTTCGGCCAGGCCGCCGATCCAGAGGTCGATGGCATCGACCCCCGTGACCGTCACTCCCTTCAGATCGTCGGCAGTCCCCAGCAACCCATCCTTGCCGGCCAGCGTTACATTGGCCCAGGTACCGGTGCCGTTGAGGAAATCCAAGCGGTCAGCCGGCGCATCAGGACCACCCAATACCAGCGCCAGGGCTGCGGCGCGTTTGCCTTCCAGCGTGGTCGCCGCCGTGATCGTGTCGTGGGTGCCATAGGCCGCGATGAAGTTGATCAACGACTCTGGATGTTTAAGGTGCTGCACCAGGTCGACCCAGCTGATGTAAGGCGTGAGTTGGGTATCACCGGTTTGGCTGTAGATCTCGCGGCGGACCGCATTGAGCGAAGGAATCCCGACGTCGCGGCCACGGGCGATGTTCATCGCCGGCAGGTCGAGCGGCAGGCCGAGCAGGTTGTTGCGCAGCGCCTCGGTGACGAACTCGTCGATTTCGTTACCGGCTTGCCGAGTCATCCCACGCACGATCGCACTGGTCGCATCCTCGGGCGTTACACCACTGGCGGCGTACGCCAACGGGTTGAGGAACGCCGCGATCAGGCCGAGTTGCTGATCAGGACCAGCACTGTTCGGATCGCCGACCACGTTGAAATCGACGTCGAAGCGATCGACAGTCTCGGTCAGCATCGAGTGGCCAAACCGGTACACGGTGTGGGCGAACTCGGCGACGATCGAGGCATCGAGGTCAACGTCATAGACCTGGGTCGGTGCGAAGAACAGGTCGACCCTGGGCTGGATGGTCCGGGCAAACTCCTCGAACACCAGGTGCTGATACTGCATCTCGGTGCCGAACTTGGCAGCCTGGAACAAGCGCTCGCCATTCCACAGCAGCGCATCGATCTCAGCCTGGTTGGCTGGCAACCCGCTTACCGGCGTGAGCAACCACTCGTTGAGGAAGGCCACGTCACCCGAATCGAGCACGGTGTCCTTGGTCTGCGCGACCAGCCGATTGTGCTCGGAGTGGAAGATCGCATGCACCGCGGTCAGGCCGATGTTCTCGTTGACCCGGCCGTCGCCAGCGATGTAATGCGCATCCAGGAGTTCGTTGTCGTAGGCCAGGTTGGCCCCGGTCTGCGGATTGAACGGCACTGCGTTGCCAACGTCGGTATCCGCGTCAGGCACGAGCACGCCACCGCTGAACACCGGCGCTGCATTGTGGGCAATGTCGACGAGGAACTGGTGACCAGTGCGCACAGCATTGGTCAGGCTAATGGGCGAAAGCGGATTGCCTTCGACAAGCACGTCATCAGCCGTGCCACCAAGACCGTCAGCGCCCTTCATCACAACCATCGGGAAGCCGTTCGGCCCCTTGATGAAATTGCCATAGGCGTCAGTCGCCAACAGTGGGGCGTTTTCGACGTCGGCATCGGTAAGGTGGATACCCAAAATGTCGTTGGCCTGCGCCTTGACCACTTTCCAGGTCGCCATACCACCGATTTCGCTGTCGTCCGCGGTACCGTATTTGCCATCCGCCCCCAGGTCACGGTTAGTGATCAGCCTGCCGGTCGCGATGGGGCCGTTGTCGGTCAACTCATAACCGCGCAGGAACACCTGGTGCGATGGGTGCGAGCTGTAGGTCTGGTTTTGGTCCACGAACGGCGTCGTGGTGTTGGTGTGTTCATGGATGTCGTCGGCCGTGCCGAGAACGCCATCCGCCCCTGGCTGGTTGGTCGCGCGGGTCAGCACCATGAAGTTTGCGTGGCCGCCTGGCACATACAGCGGATCATCCGGTTGCAGCGGGATGAAGATGGTGCCCGAACCACCTTTGGTCACCAGGTCCAGACCGTGATCGAAGAACTGCCCGAAGAAGGTCATCCAGGCGTTGAACGGCGCGGACAATCCCGCATCCGCCGTGGTGTTCTCGAACAGGTACACATCGTGGTCGTCGTCAGTACCGAACTGACCATCCATGCCGGGGCTGGCGACAATCCGTACGCCATCCTTGAGCACGTCGTCGTTATCCACCGTGCCGAAGTTGAGCACACCGTCCGCGCCCACGTCGTAAGCCGTGGCATAAGCTGCCGGGTTGTTCGACGTCTGGTCGACGATCAGATTACTGATGGTGCGCGGCTGCGAGTCAAACACTGAGCCGCTGGTCTGCTGGTACGACGATCCCGGAGTGGCCGGCGAGCCGGGGCCAAAGAACCCGGCAGGTGCACCTTCCGCCGGATTGAAGACTGGATCGCTCAAGCGCGGGAAGGTGTTATCCGCGGCACCAAATTCGGTGTTGTTAATACCGTTGAGGTTCATCAGGTTATTGTTCGAACCATCGACCGCACGCAGGCCCAACGGCGCGCGGATATTCGGGATCAGCGAGAGGATGTCCTGACCGCCCGCGTCTGCCTCGGCAATCTTGATCTGATCAAGAATGAAGTTGAGGTCGGAGCGGACCATGTGCAGCCCCGCGCCACCCGCGGTGGCATCGACTACCGGTGCCTGCGCCGTCGGTACGACCGGCTCGCCAGGAACCACCACGTCAGTCGGCTGTGAGAACACCACTTCAGTCGTGCCATGACCATCCTGGTAGATCGCCTTGACCCGCAATACCAGCCCGGCAAGATCCGGGGAGACCTTGAACGTGGTGCCGTCGGCACTCTGGAACCCCAGGTCACCCGCAGGCAGGAGGATGATGTCTTCGAACACGCCGGTGCCAGGGTCGGCTTCGAATTGCCAATAGTAGGACACCGAGGCGTTGTTGACGAAACCCTGCAGGTTACCCACCGCGATGTTGTTGGTATCGCGCACACCGGCCATGCTCACGGTCAGTGTGTCGCCCACCGTTATCTCGCCGCCGTTGCCATCTGCGACGGTCGGCCTGCCCGTCGGTTGCGCATTAAGCCCCGGCACTAGCACCCGCTGGGTATCGGCGAACTGCAGGCGTTCGATATGCAGCAAGGTATCGGTGCCGTCGCGCCCCACTTCAGTATCGGTCACCGTCCAGACATCGTCCGCCACATTGGCGGTGCCGCGTGTGTCCTGCGTCACCACATACTCAGACTGGAGTCCGGAGAAAATGGCGGTGTCAAAGGCCGACCCGCCCGTCGAGGTGCCGGGCAGGATTTCCCGCACGGCCTTGAGCTGTCCCGGGTTATACGTGCGGTCCAGCATGAACGGAATCATATCGACCATGCTGTCGAAGCTGGCGATCTCAGGGCCGGTATGGTTGACGTCGCCGGGAGCATAGACTGCAATTCTGACGTTGATCCATTTGTCGCCATCGATCAGATCATCGCCCCCGCGGCCTTCAATCAGGTCACTGCCATTGCCACCGAGGATGATGTTGCCAGTGGCAAAGCCGGTGGTTGGCAAACCGGCATCGGACAGAAACTGCTCCAGTCCGCGAATCAACGCCACATTGGTCAGGGCACTGCCCGTGGTACCACCGTGGTTGATGATAGTGTCCGCATCAACATTATCGCCAATGAGCACATCGGCGAATTTCGAACCGGACAAGCCTTCGACCTCGGCAAAACGGTCGAGAATCGAGGCCGGCGAGGCGCCGACCGGATTGAACACACCGGTGTTCTGGTTTGGCGCATTGCCGTGTGGCTGCGCCAGCTCGGCCATGCTCAGGTCAACGGTCACGCCGATCTTGTCATTTTTGTAGGTCACCCAGTCGAAACCGGACATGCCGTCCATGTTGTCCTGGGCATCGCTGCCGACAAAGATGTCATCGCCACCCTCGCCGATCATTTCGTCGAAGCCACCACCACCAACAAAGATGTCGTTGCCGATCACATCGTCATTGAGCAACGCCGAAGCGTTATCGCCAGGCGCGCCGTCCTGGGTGCCCTTCTCGATCCAGTCATCACCTTCGTTGCCGGTAGCTGGCAGGTTGGTCTTGGCGCCGAGGATGAAATCGTCGCCCTGACCGCCAAAGGTGGTGCTGATGTCTTCGGTGGTGATGATGAAGTCCTGGCCATCGCCCCCCAGGATCAGGTTGCCTGCAACACCCATGCTACCGGCCACGATCACGTCGTTACCGGCATTACCTTCCAGACGGTTGTCGCCGAACGAATCAGTGATGATGTCATCGCCCGCGCCGCCCAGTACCGCATCATTGCCGGCGCCCCCTTCAAGGCGGTCGTTGCCGCCGTCGCCGTAAAGGGTGTCATCGCCCTCACCGGAGACGATGATGTCATCGCCGGCGGTGCCGCCGAGTACGACATGGTCTTCACCGGTGTATTGCAGATAATTACTGTCCGCACCCACGGTGTTGGGGTTGTCGCGGATCACCAGCGGCACGATTTCCACGCCGTTGATCATGAGGCCGCCCGTTGGATCGGCGCTGCCGTCCGCGCCAAGGTTAGTGAACTGATTGGCCTGATTCACTTCGAGGGTGAACGTCGGCGTCAGGAACACGGTGTTCGACAGGTGGGTGACATCGGTGTTGAGCATGATCAACTTGGCAAAGGAGTTGTTCTCCAACTCGGTGCCGAAGTTCAGGCCCGCGGTACGCGACAGGTAGTAGAAGCGGTCGCCGTTCTGCAACGCCTCCAGCTGGGTTTCAAACACGAAGTTGAACGTCGAGCCGAGCATGCCGCCGAACGGCATTTTCTGCTCGGCGAGGCCACCGACCCAGAAGTCGATGTCGTCGAGACCCGTGATCGTCACACCCATCACGTCGTCGGCAGTCCCCGGCAGCCCATCCTTGCCGGCCAGGGTTACGTTGGCATAGGCATTGGTGCTGTTGAGAAAGTCCAGGCGGTCAGCCGGTGAACCGGCACCGCCGAATACCAGCGCCAAGGCCGCAGCGCGCTTGTCTGCCAGTGTGGTCGCCGCCGTAATCGTGTCATGCGTGCCATAGGCCGCGATGAAGTTGACCAACGACTCGGGGTGCTTGAGGTGGTCCGCAAAGTCAGCCCAACTGATGTACGGCTTGAGCTGGCTGTCGCCGGTTGATGCGTACATCTCACGGCGCGCTTCATTCAACGTGGGGATACCAGTGTCGCGACCACGCGCCAGGTTCAGGGCCGGCAAATCGAGCGGTAGACCGAGCAGATTGTTGCGCAACGCTTGCGTGACGAACTCGTCGATCTCGTTGCCGAGTTGGCGGGTCACACCGCGAATGATCGCCCCTGCCGCTTCGTCCGCAGTCGCCCCGCTGCCGGCGAACGCCAGCGGGTTGAGGAAGGCCGCGATCAGCCCCATTTGGGAGTCCGGATTGTTCGGGTCAGTGAGGAGCGGATTGAATTCGGGGTCGAAGCGATCCACGGTCTCGGTCAACATCGAGTGACCGAAGCGGTACACCACGTGGGCAAACTCGGCGAGGATGGCCGGGTTGATCGAAGTGTCATACCCGTTGGGGGCAAGGAATTCATCGATCTGCGGCTGAATGGTCCGCGCGAACTCCTCGAACACCAGGTGCTGGTACTGCATCTCGGTGCCGAACTTGGCGGCCTGGAACAGGCGTTCGCCGTCCCACACCAACGCCGCGATCTCGGCGGGTGTAGTCGGTATCGCGGCCACGTCGTCCACCAGCCACTCATTCAGGAAGGCCAGATCGCCGGCGGCAAGGAGGGTGTCCTTGGTTTGCTGGACCAGGCGGTTGTGTTCAGAGTGGAACACATGGTGCACGGTCGTCAGGCCGATGTTCTCGTTCACCCGACCGTCGCCGGCAATGTAGTGCGCGTCGAGCAGTTCGTTGTCGTAGGTCAGGTTGTTGCCACCTGCGCCAACCGGCTGCGCATTACCTATATCAGTGTCAGCATCCGCCTGCAGAACCCCGCCGACGACTACCGGCGCAGCATTGTGGGCGATGTCATCGAGAAAGCCATGCCCGGTGCTCACGGCACTGGCCAGGCTGATCGGAGCATCCCGGTTGCCTTCGACCAGTTGCGTGACGTCATCTGCTGTCCCGGCGATCCCGTCAGCACCGTTACTGACGCGCATTACCACCTGCGGCATGCCGCTCGAACCCCGGATGAAGTTGCCATACGCATCGGTTGCCAGCAGCGGCACGCTATGCACATCGGCGTCGGTCAGGTTGATACCGAGAATGTCACGGGCCTGGGCCTTGACCACTGCCCAGGTCGCCATGCCGCCATTTTCGCCGTCGCCATCGTCGGCCGTGCCGAACTTGCCGTCGGCGCCGAGATCGCGGTTGGTAATCAAGCGTCCCGTTGCAACAGGGTCACCGGCCGCGTTGAGGACATACTCGCGCAGGAACACCTGATGCGAGGGGTGCGAACTGTAAGTCTGGCTTTGGTCCACGAACGGCGAGGTGGTGTTGGGCTGGCCATCATCGCTAGTGCCGAGAATTCCGTCCGCGCCGGCTGTATGCACTGCACGTGACAGCACCATGAAGTTGGTCGGGCTACCCGGTACGAACAACGGATCGTCTGGCTGCAGCGGAATAAATACGATGTCGGTACTGCTCTTGGTGACCAGGTCGAGGCCGTGGTCGAAGAACTGGCCGAAGAAGGTCATCCACGAGTTGAAGCCGGCGGTCAGACCGGCGTCCGCCGACACGTTGGGGATGAAGAACACTTCCTTGTCGTCGGCCGTGCCGAACACGCCATCCAGACCGGGGCTGATCACCGGGTCTGCACCGCCATTCGCCGCGACTGCGGCCGGGTTGTTGGCGGTCTGGTCGACAATCAGGTTACTGATAATCCGTGGCTGCGGGTCGACCACCGTCCCTGACGCGGCATAGGCCGCTCGATACTGGGCATCAAGCAGGCGCAGAAAGGAATTGTCCGCGGCGCCAAACTCGCTTTGCCCGGCGACCAGGTTGTTGTCGCTGCCATCGACGGTGCGCAGGCCGAAGGGCACCTGACTGTTGGGTAGCAAATCACTGAGGCTGGCGCCGTCGGCATGCGCTTCTGCGATGAAGATTTGCTTGAGGATGAATTCCAGGTCCGACTTGTTGAAATTGGCCATTGCGGTGTCCTCGATCTAATTGTGAGAAAGGCACGGGACGATGAAACCCTCCCACGCCCAGTCAGGTGCTGGCTTGCGCAGTTCGTTGGTTCGGTTGTTTGGCGAGAGCAGGCGTGGGTGAGGCAAAGCCGTTCCCCTGCGCCCGGAAATGCGCGCCTGGAATTCGCGAAATGAAAGATCGCTAAGCGATTAGGCAGAGCGATTCCGGGCCACTGGTGGGCCATGGAATCGGGAAGTCGAAGCGAACTTCCTGAACAGCTCCGTCGCGGTGCTACAGAACGAAATGATCGACATGCCGTGCTCCTTCAGGACCACCGTGCCTTGCACTTTCGAAGCGATGGCAGGCTTCAGACGGGCGCCCTTGCACATGACTAAAGTTGCATAGCCATGCGCTGTCAATATTACGACGTAAAAAATTACATTCAGCATTTGACACGACAACTTACTGTTATTAAACGAGATATATAGATTCAGATGAACTTCTAGAGCGAAATGTTATTTCAAGCTGTATCGCTAGAGAGACAAACGCCACCTACGCTGCTGCATGTGAACATAAAAACTTATGGAACTTTTTCAAGAACGCTATCGCTTGTGTCCACGATAAGCATTCGCAACTACATCTATGGTTTTCCATAACATTTGCTGCTGTTTTTTTGCCGCAAGCACAACCGGCTTTTTCGGTGAGGGACTATCAAATGCACAAGCTCTCGAGCACCCGATCCGAACTGGCTGACGCGATTTTTCGCCTGCGCCGCAGCTTTTATTCGCTGGCAGGGTTCAGTGGCGTCATCAACGTCATGATGTTGACGCCAGCCGTCTATATGCTGCAGGTCTATGATCGGGCCTTGGTCAGCCGCAACGTCACAACGTTGACGATGTTGACCATTCTGGTGATAGGCCTGTTCTTGCTGATGGCCACGCTGGAAATGTTCCGCACCCGCGTGCTGATCCGGGTCGGCAACTGCCTCGACATGGACCTAAATCGACGCATTTTCACCGCAGCGTTCGAGCGCAATCTGAGCCGCGCCGGTGGTAATCCGGCCCAGGCCCTGCAGGATCTCGCGCAGGTGCGACAGTTCCTCACCGGCAATGGCCTGTTCGCTTTCTTTGATGCGCCATGGACCCCGATCTACCTGGTGGTCGCCTATCTGATCCATCCGCTGCTCGGCCTGGTCACACTGATCGGCTCACTGATTCTGGTGGGTCTGGCTTATCTCACCGAGAAGGCGACACAAAAGCCGCTGGCCGAAGCCAATCAGGCCGCCCTCTCCTCCGCCAGCTACGCCAACAACAACCTGCGCAACGCCGAGGTCATCGAGGCCATGGGCATGCTGCCGTCGATCGGCAAGCGCTGGTACCAAAGCCATTTGCGCATACTGGAAATGCAGACCCTGGCCTCCGATCGTGCCGCCCTGATCAGCAGCACCGGGCGCTTCGTGCGTATCACTTTACAGTCGCTGATCCTCGGCGCCGGCGCGCTGCTGGCGATCGAAGGCAAGATCACCCCCGGGATGATGATTGCTTGCTCGATCCTCACCGGTCGCGCGCTGGGCCCGGTGGAACAGGTCATCGCGTCGTGGAAGCAGCTTCTTGGCTGCCGTTCGGCCTGGGGACGGTTGAACGAGATGCTGAACGACTATCCGCGCCGGCCACCGAGCATGTCGCTGCAGCGGCCGCTGGGCATGTTGGCAGTGGAGAACGTGTATGCCGGCGCCCCCGGCACCGGCAACACGATTGTGCGTGGGGTGAGCTTGAACCTTTCCCCCGGAGAAAGCCTTGGCATTATCGGTCCATCCGCCTCGGGCAAATCCACCCTCGCCCGCCTGTTGGTTGGCGTCTGGCCGGCGCAGGCCGGCAAGGTACGCCTGGACGGCGCGGACATATTCACCTGGAACAAGGGTGAACTGGGCCCCTGGCTCGGTTACCTGCCACAGGACGTGGAGCTGTTCGAGGGCACCATCGCCGACAACATTGCGCGTTTTGGCGAAGTGGACAGCGATGCGGTCATCCGCGCCGCCAGGACGACAGGGGTTCACGAGATGATCCTGCGTTTGGCGCAGGGTTATGAGACCCGTCTGGGCACCGATGGCAGCCCGCTTTCCGGAGGCCAGAAACAACGCATCGCCTTGGCCCGCGCGCTGTATGGAGAACCCAATCTGATTGTGCTGGATGAACCGAACGCCAACCTCGATGACGTCGGTGAAAAGGCCTTGGTCGATGCGTTGGCGCAACTCAAAAACCGCGGCGCCACCGTCATTCTGATTTCCCACCGTCCCAATGTGCTCTGCGCCGTCGATAAGGTGCTGATGCTGCGCGACGGTGGCGTGCAGATGCTCGGCACTCGCGACGAAGTATTCGCAGCGCTGCGCAAGGCCAGTGTGATGCCTGCCGGCACGTCAACTCCGCTCGCCTCCGTCAAAGCACGGGAGTAAACGATCATGCAAATGAGCCAACACACCGACATGATTCTCACCGACCCCAGAAACGTAGTGGATCTGGACGTCGGGAAACCCGTGCGCTGGGGCATGCTGCTGATGCTCGCTGGCTTCGGTGGTTTCCTCCTGTGGTCCTGGCTGGCGCCGCTGGATGCCGGCGTGGTCGCGACAGGCACGGTCAAAATCACCAGCAATCGCAAAGCCGTGCAGCATCTGAGCGGCGGCACCGTGGAGGCTATTCTTGTTCGCGAAGGCGATGCAGTGAAAAAAGGCCAGGAGGTGGTCCGCCTCGACTCGCTGCGTGCCGCGGCCGAACAGGGTGCGGTCAGCGCCCAGTACATCGTCAGCAAAACGGTGGAAAACCGCCTGGAAGCGGAACGTGACGGCCGCGATGTGGTGAACTACGATCCCGAATTGCTCAAGCGCTTCGGGAATGACTACCGCCTGCTGGCCGCCATGGATCTGCAACAACGCCTGCTGGACACCCGGCGTGCCGGCCTCGCTGGCGAAATCAGCATCCTGCAGGAAAACCTCGCGGCGTCGGCGGTGCAGTTCAAGGGACTGCAACAGGTCTATGGCGCCCGCGCCTCGCAGATCAACTTCCTCAACCAGGAACTGAAAGGCACCCGCATGCTGGCGGCCGAAGGCTATGTCCCGCGCAACCGTCTGCTTGAGCTGGAACGCAGCAATGCCGACCTCTCCGCCGGCCAGGCCGAGAACCTCAACAACATCGCTCGCGTGCGCAGCCAGTCCACCGAAATCAAGCTGCGCATCCTGCAGCGCCAGCACGATTACCTGAAGGAAGTCGAATCGCAGCTCACCGACACCGCCAAGGAAAATACCACCTTGGCCGACCGCTTGCGTGCGCTGGACTATGAAGTGACCCACACGGTGATTCGATCGCCCATCGATGGCATGGTCCAGTCCCTGAGCATTGCGACCATCGGCGGGATCATTCAGCCCGGCTTCAAGATCATGGAAATCGTTCCGGACAACGAACCGCTGCAGGTCGACGCCATGATTCCCGTGCAGGCCATCGACAAGATGGTTCCCGGCCTGGCCGTGGACATCGCCTTCCCGGCCTTCAACCATGCCCGGACGCCCAACATTCCAGGCCGCGTGAAGACCGTCTCCGCCGACCGCCTGCTCGACGAGGAAAGCAAGCAACCGTTCTATCTGGCTCAAGTAGAGGTCACGCCCGATGGCATGAGCCTTCTTGGCAGCAATCACATTCGTCCGGGTATGCCCGCCAGCGTCACCATCAAGACGGGTGAGCGCAACATGCTGAGCTATCTTCTCAAACCCATGCTTGAGCGTGTTGACAGCTCCTTCAAGGAACAATGAAATGGACCGTCATTGCCTGTTCTTCTGCCTGCTGGCGCTGTCCCTCCCGGTCAGCGCCATGGACCTCAAACAAGCCTGGGATCTGTTGCAGTATCAAGGCCCCGTCTATCGCGCCGCTGTGCATGAAAAGGAGGCCGGTGTGGAAAACCGCGCCATCGGCATGGCCGGCCTGCTACCGCAAATCAATGCCTCGGCCTACGACAACAAGGTCAATGGCGCCCAACGCCAGAGCGGCGTCGAAAGGGATCTCGACTACACCTCCAAGGGCGCTAACGTGCGCCTGCGCCAGCCGCTGTTCAACAAACAGAAGATGTCCGAGTACCGCCAAGGCAAGCAGCGTGCCGACTACAGCGTCGCGGTGTTCGATGCCAAGAGTCAGGACGCCGCGGTGCGCCTGGCTGAAAGCTATTTCGACGTGCTCCTGGCCAGCGAAACCATCACCCTTGCCAAGTCCAAACTGAACGCCTTCGACGAGCAGCTCGCTTCGGCGAAACGGCGCATGGAGTTGGGGGCCGGCACGGTCACCGACATCGACGAGTCGGCCGCTCGCCGCGACCTCGCCGCGGTTGAGCTGATCGAAGCGCAGGACAACCTGGTCAATGCGCGCCGCAAGCTTGAGGAATACATCGGAGAAACCCCCGAATCGCTGACCACCTTGCGTCCGAGCTTCGATACGCCACCGCTGCTACCGAGCAACCTGCAAGACTGGCTGGTCAAAGCCCAGACCGACAGCCCGCTGATCCATGCGCGCCGTCATAGCAGCGACCTCGCCGAAGAAGAAGTAAAGCGCGCCAGGGCCGGCCACTGGCCAACACTGGATTTCGTTGCCGGTTACACCGCGGGCGACAGCCAATCAATTTCCGAGCTGAATCAACGCAACCACTACGGCTCAATCGGGCTGGAAGTAAACTTTCCGTTGTACAACGGTGGCGGCACCAGCGCGTTGACACGCCAGGCGAGTGCCAATAGCTATAAGGCCTTGGACGAACTCGACGCCACGCGCCAGGAAGTCATCTCCGGCACCACCCGCGAGTATCGTGGCGTAGAGAGCGGCGCCACACGTATTCACGCGCTGGAGAGGGCCGTGGAGTCCAACGAGCGCTCACTGACTTCGACTCGTAAAGGCTTCAAGGAAGGTGGCACCAGCACCAACTCGGACGTCCTCAATGCCGAAGAGCTGCTCTTCGTTGCGCGCCACGATCTGGTCGAAGCCAAGTTGCGCTACCTGATGTCGCGCCTGCGCCTGGCCTCTTCGGTGGGCAGTCTGGGCGACGACGATATCGACCATATCAACAACTACCTCGGCCCGGAACTGCTGGTCACCAACTGACGCTCACCTGCACGGCACTTTTACAAGGCCGTCGGCAAAACCCGGGCACGCAACAGCGCTCCCTTCGCCTACCGTTGAGGCAATGCGGTCAGACAAAAGGATTGTGGACGTATTTGGCGGACTACGCCGAGGCAAAGAGGCAGCCTTCTTCGACTATCAGGCCTCCCAAGCCGGAGCGGTTGCCACACGCCTCGCGGTGGTAGCGCAGACTGCAGACCTTTACATCAGCATCCGTGGCCTGCAAGCACGCCTGGAAATTGCCCGAAAACAAGTAGACACGCGACAACAATTGCTCACCACCATCGAGCACCTGCACGCAAAAGGATTAGCTGCTGAACTACAGTTGAACCAGACCCAAGGGTCGCTGAATCAAGCACAGGCCACCGTGCCGGTACTGCAGGCTGGCCTTGCAGCTGCGATGAATGCGCTGGATGTCATGTTAGGCAAACCGCCGGGTACTTACAGCGCGCAATTGATTAAGTCAGCGCGCATCCCTGATGTGCCAAGTATCGCCGACACAGGCTCTCCGGCCGATCTACTGCGTCGGCGTCCAGACTTGATCGTCGCTGAGCGCCGACTGGCGGCATCGAATGCTCGCATCGGCGAAGCTAGCCGCATCTGATGGTAGAGCCCAGGCACAGACTGAATCGGTTCGCGCCGCAGTGGCCACATTCAAAGCGTTGGGCGGAGGCTGGCAGCGCGAAGATTTGCAAAACACCAGGAAAATACGGGATGGCGACCGCACGGAAGCCAAGGTCATCGTATTAGATCTTTAGACACCTGGATTGCTTGTAGCATCTTGGGGCTGGTTCTGAGTGTTTTCCAGGGTGGGCGCGGCAAAAATCAAAGAAAGACTTTTCTTTGGACGAAAAAAATGGACCTCTTTTCAGAGATCCATTTTTTAATGCTTGGAGCGGGAAACGAGACTCGAACTCGCGACCCCGACCTTGGCAAGGTCGTGCTCTACCAACTGAGCTATTCCCGCGTCTTGGTGTGGCGCATTCTATAGAATCCAGAAGCCCCGTCAACCCTTTGATTCAAAAAAGTTTTATTTCTTTTCTACGTCGGTCTTCAGATGTGGCCACGCAGCCCGCAGATATTGGACCATGGACCACAATGTCAGACCGGCGGACACCAGCAACAAGGCGTAACCCACCAGAACCCAGAACGTGAAGTCCGACGGATTGGCCAGCAGTATCACCAGTGCGAGCATCTGCGCGGCGGTTTTCCATTTACCCAGGTTCGACACAGCGACATGAGCGCGGGCGCCGAGTTCGGCCATCCACTCTCGCAACGCAGAGACGACGATCTCGCGACCAATAATGACCGCGGCCGGCAGCGTGAGCCACAGGTTGCCGTGTTCTTGCACCAGCAACACCAGTGCGACGGCGACCATCAACTTGTCGGCCACTGGATCGAGGAAAGCTCCAAATGGTGTGCTTTGTTCCAGACGGCGAGCCAGGTATCCGTCGAGCCAGTCAGTGGCAGCGGCGAATGCGAAGACCGAACTGGAGGCCAGGTAGCTCCATTGGTAAGGCAGGTAGAACAGTAAAATGAAGATCGGGATGAGCAGGACGCGTAGAACGGTAATCAGATTAGGGATATTCATCGGCACAACTGGCTACGAGGTGAGTTGGCATTCTACTCGCTGTGTAGATTTGCATAAATCGACTCAGCGAGCTTTTTACTGATCCCGGGTGCTTTGGCGATCTCTTCGATGCTGGCACGAGACAGCTCCTGCAATCCACCAAAATGTTTCAACAAATCGCGCCGACGTGTCGGCCCGACGCCCGCAACCCCCTCAAGCGTGGACGTGCGGCGGGTTTTGCCCCGCCGTGCCCGGTGCCCGGTAATGGCGAAACGGTGGGCTTCGTCGCGGATCTGCTGGATCAAATGCAACGCGGGGGAATCACCGCGCAACGTGAATTCGTGTGCTGCGTCATTCAGGTACAAGGTTTCAAAACCGGCCTTGCGCGTCGCGCCCTTGGCCACGCCCAACAAAATGAGGTCAGGCACCGCCAGCTCATTGAGTACGTCCCGGGCCATGGAGAGCTGCCCTTTGCCGCCGTCCACCAACAGGATGTCCGGCAACTTGCCCTCGCCGTCCTTAAGCTTGCTGAAACGACGGGTCAGGGCCTGATGCATCGCGGCATAATCATCGCCCGGCGTCACACCCTCGATGTTATAGCGACGGTAGTCCGACTTGATCGGGCCTTCCGGACCGAACACCACGCAGGACGCCACGGTGGCCTCGCCGCTGGAGTGACTGATGTCGTAACACTCGAGACGCTGAGGTGGCTCATCCAGGTTCAGCACTTCGGCCAGCGCATCGAAACGCGCTGCGACGTGCTGACGATTGGCCAACCGCGCGCCCAGCGCATGCTCGGCATTGGTGACCGCCAACTGCTGCCAGCGTGCGCGCGTACCGCGAACCCGATGACTGATGGACAATTCGCGACCGCGCAGCTCGTGGATGGCCTCGATCAGCACCGGGAAATCGTCGTGAACCACATTGACGATCAGCTCACTCGGCAAATCCCGTTCGGGACTGCTGATGAAGTACTGACCCAAAAACGCCGCCATGACTTCGGAAACGTCCTCTTCAATCCCCACTTGCGGGAAGAAGTTCTTGCTGCCCAGTACCCGGCCGCCACGCACGCTGATCAGGTGGACACAGGCGCCGCCCGGATTGACGAACGCGGCGATCACATCGATGTCGCCCGTCCCGCCTTCCATGCTTTGCTGGTCCTGGACCCGACGCAGCAAGGAAATCTGGTCGCGCAGCTCGGCCGCACGTTCAAACTCGAGGTTGATCGCCGCCTCTTCCATCCCGGCAGACAGTTCATCCGTCAGCGCATTGCTGCGCCCGTCGAGGAACATCACCGAATGGCGCACGTCCTCGGCATACACCTGCGGCTCTACCAGCCCGACGCACGGCGCCTTGCAGCGCTTGATCTGGTATTGCAGGCAAGGCCGCGTGCGGTTCTTGTAATAACTGTCTTCGCACTGACGAACAAAAAAGGTCTTTTGCAGCAGGCTCAGGCTTTCGCGAATGGCGCCCGCGCTTGGATAAGGCCCGAAATACTTGCCCTTGGCCTTTTTTGCGCCGCGGTGGATGCTCAGGCGTGGAAACTGGCCGTCCGAGAGGAAGACATAAGGATAGGATTTGTCGTCGCGTAGCAGAATGTTATAGGGCGGACGCCATTCCTTGATCAGCGTCTGCTCAAGCAACAGGGCTTCGGTTTCGTTGGCCGTGATCGTGGTTTCGACCTGAGCGATACGTCCCACCAGCGCGGCGGTCTTGGGCGCCAGACCGGTTTTGCGGAAGTAGCTTGCCAGGCGTTTCTTGAGATTCTTGGCCTTGCCGACGTAAAGCAGGCGCGCGTCGCTGTCGAACATGCGATAGACGCCGGGGCGTCCGCTCACTGTCGACAGAAATGCACTCGGATCGAAGACTTCAGTCATTTTCAGAGATTGGCATCAACCATGCCGTGACGAACCGCCAACAGTGTCAGCTCGACATCGCTGCTGATCGAAAGCTTCTCGAAAATGCGGTAACGGTAGGTATTCACGGTTTTCGGCGACAGGCAAAGTTTGTCGGAAATGATCTGGACCTTCTGACAGCCGACAATCATCAAGGCGATCTGGATCTCGCGCTCCGACAAGGCGTCAAAAGGAGAATCATTGGTCGGCTGGAACGACTTGATCGCCAGTTGCTGGGCAATCTGCGGGCTGATGTAGCGTTGCCCGGCAAATACCAAACGAATGGCCTGGACCATCTCCGGCAAACCTGCGCCCTTGGTCAGATAACCCGCCGCCCCGGCCTGCAACAGCCGTGTAGGAAACGGATCCTCCTCGCACACAGTGACCGCGACAACCTTGATGTCGGGATGACTGCGCAGCAATTTTCGCGTGGCTTCAAGACCGCCGATCCCGGGCATCTTGACGTCCATCAGAACCACATCGGGCTTCAACTCACGCGCCTTGAGCAGGGATTCCTCCCCTGACTCGGCCTGGCCGACTACTTGCAGGCCATCGATGTCAGCCAGCATTCGTGTAATGCCTGTACGAACGAGATCATGGTCATCGACTACTAGCACCCTAATCAAGCAGACACCTCGCGATATGGTCGTATTGGGTTGCCGAACACCTTAGCAAAAAGCAACTGACAGACCTAGCGGCAAGCGTCATATAAAAAGTTTCAATTCATCTTTCAACGCTTGCCCCCCGCGTGTTTCAGCGATGAGGGATATCGATTTCACGCTGCATTCTCAGGAAACACTCGTCTTCGCCGACCACCTCCAGCCCCCTTCGCCGATACAGCGCCTGCGCCGGATTATTTTTGAAGACGGTGAGGCGCAAAGCAGGTCGTCGTTCCGCCCGGGCCATGGCCCATACCTGATCGATCACCCAGGAACCGGCGCCCTGCCCCTGAAAGGCTGCAGCTACGTGCAGCTCGCGGATGTACAAGGCCCTGGCATCCCGACTCAGACTGACATAACCCACAGGCACGTCGCCTTGCATGATCAGCCAGTTTTCGCGCCCCGCCCAAGCCACGTCGAAAGCTTCATCCAGCCAAGGCAGTTCGTACTGAATGTAATAGGACAGCATGTTTTGACAGGTCAGGTCCCGAGCGAAATTCAGATCCAGGGATGTCGCCTGACGTAATTCGAACAGCATCAACGCTCCGAAATGGTCACTGTTGTTAGCGAAGCGCCGAGTGTGTCACACCCCTTCAGGTACTCAAGCGATAGAAAACGCCATTGATGCCCGATAGCATTTTCTGATTGAACCCGCCTACCGCCCTCTAGTAAGCTCGGCGCATTCATCGGAGACAGACCATGTTCAACGCCCTCTCAAAGCTTCGTACCGTCAGCGCCCTGCGCTCGGTGGCGGCTGCCCGGGCGAATGACGTTTGCGCTCCGGTCAGCTTTTATTTTGGGTATTGGTTTAGCCACTGGCGCGCCTGATACCCACACGGCGCCCACTTTAAACGGGTCGCCACCAGAGAATTCTCAACCCCCGGTCGGCTTCCCGACCGGGGGTTTTGTTTTTTCAGCCCCAACATTTTTAGCGACACCAGACAACTGAGGATTCACGCAATGAACTACGCCACTTATTACCGTCACGACAGTTTTACCGCCTGGCGATTTACCAGCCTCCGCTCGGGACAGCCTGCCACCTCCGATCGGTCACCCACAGGTGGCAAGCACACACACGCAGCCAATCCGGCCAATTGTCGAACACCCCAGTAGGGCCGAGTACGCGGGAATGAACCCGCTGCCAGCCCAGGAAGCCTGAATATGAACTCGTCCGTCTCTGCTTTGCCACTGTCCACCTTGAGCCCGGCCAATGAAGCGCTGACCCTGCGTCTGCCCAGCTCATTGCAACTCAAGCAGCAATTGCCACTGAGCAACGCGCTGACCCAGCAAGTCGCCGCCCACCGCCACGCGGTACGCGCGATCCTCAACGGTGAAGACTCCCGTCTGCTGGTCATCGTCGGCCCCTGCTCCATTCATGATCCCAAGTCTGCCCTCGAATACGCCGCCAACCTTGCCCGCCTGTCCGCTGAAGTCAGCGATGAAATGCTTCTGGTCATGCGCGCCTACGTCGAGAAGCCCCGCACCACCATTGGCTGGAAAGGCCTGGCCTACGACCCGCAACTCGACGGAAGCGATGACATGGCCGGTGGCCTGACCCTGTCTCGGGAACTGATGCGTGAAATGCTCCGCCTCGGCTTGCCGATTGCCACCGAACTGCTGCAACCGATGGCGGCCGGTTACTTCGATGACTTGCTCAGTTGGGTCGCCATCGGTGCGCGCACCACCGAATCGCAAATCCACCGGGAAATGGCCAGTGGCCTGAACATGCCAGTGGGCTTCAAGAACGGCACCGATGGCGGCGTCACCGTTGCCAGCGATGCCATGCGCTCGGCGGCTCACCCCCATCGACATTTCGGCGTCGATAGCCAGGGCCATCCTGCAATCATCCAGACACCGGGCAATCCGGATACCCATCTGGTATTGCGCGGCGGGCATCACGGGCCAAACTACGACCGCGACAGCGTCGCACGGATTAATCACGACCTGACCGAACTGAAGATCCCGGCACGGATCATGGTCGATTGCAGTCACGCCAACAGCGGTAAAGACCCGTTGCGTCAACCAGCCGTGTTCAACGACGTGCTTGAGCAACGCCTGCAAGGCGATCACTCGCTGATCGGCATGATGATCGAAAGTCACCTGTTCGAGGGCTGCCAGCCGTTGAGTTCATCCCTGCAGTACGGGGTATCGGTAACGGATGGCTGCCTCGGTTGGAGCGGGACCGAACAGTTACTGCGCAAGGCAACTGAGCGACTTCGAACTCAGCACCGCGCACAGCAGCCGGCATGACCAACGACCTTCCAGTCTTCAGCCGAAGACTGGAAGGCCTCGAAACGACTTACCCTTGCACCTGCACCAGTGCCACATCCGACAGCTGACTCACGTCATCCAGTCGTTCAACCGAATAACTGACACGAACCGTCGAATCCTGGTGCTCTCTCCAGAACCGGTAAGGCACAACAAACACCAGTGGCTCACCCGCCATCTCCCGGGATATGTCCCGCTCATCCCGATGACTGAAGTTGATGCCGTCGCACCTCAGGTACACCAACTCCCCCTCCTCGGTCCGGGCATCATCAATCACGACGGTGACACCATCAATCGAGTCCTGCAGATCCAGCCAGCCTTCATCAGCCTCCAGTATGACGGGGGCCAGCAGCGGCGCGCGCTCCAAAGGTCCGATGGACAATCGCGTCGGCTCCGAATAAAGCGGCGCCTGCCCATGCCGCTCGATGCAATACGTGATCGTCACCGATGACCCGAGGTCAGGCGCAATGAACTCGGGATTCACCCAGAACGAAAGCTCGTGCCCCACTGCAAAGGCTTCGATACTCAACCGGTCATTGAAACTTGTTTCTGGTGTAGCGCCTTCCCAGAACAGCTCCACCCGGTCACCCGCCGCCATCCTGGCATAGGGTCGAATCGTTATGCTCGCGCCCTCGATCACCCGGTCCGGGTCCAGCGCCCCGCCCACGGCATCATTCACAATCAACGGCAACGGCGACGGTTGGGTATCACCCACATTCAACTGCAGACGTCGAGACTGTACGGACTCGGGCAAAGAACGGCTGGTGAGTGTGTAGTAGAGCTCCAGCGAACCACCGTCCAACACGCCGATGTGAGTGCTGGCGACGATAAAGATAACCTCCTTGCCCACCTGGCCCTCGCTGACAAAACGCGAAACCTCGTGCAGATAGACCTGCCCCTCATCGTCGAGCCCCGACCAGTGCAGCACCAGCCTGTCTCCGCTCGCCATGCCCGGATAAGGCAAGACCTTGACCACCGCTTTTTGGCAGGCCGGATCGAGAACGGCGTTATCCGCCTGCGCCAACTGCGGAGCCGCTAGCGAAATTGCTCCTGCATCGACTTCATATGTGCTCATTCACTTACTCCATTCCTTGGAAATATGGGCCGTCCCGCAGGTCGGCGTCGAACAAGGCCTATTTAAACCTGTCGCGCTGCCCAGCGATGTCAGGTGATCACGTCAGATGGGCCGGGCAAATGCTGCCAATGAAGTAGGCCATTGGTGGGAATTGCTCTTGAGCGCATAAAAAGATGTCGATATGTTCCGACAGAAGCTTCGCCCAGATCCGAATTTTCATACCTTTTCTATACCGCTTTCCTTCGAATACAGCGGCTTTTTCATACATCGCCTGCCTACGGGAGTGTTTTAGAGTGGACCCCTGCTCACATCCACGAACTTCTGCGAAAAAGGCACGATCATGCAACGGAATGCAACAACTCAACACCCAATCTTGTTGGTACATGGGCTCTTCGGCTTCGACCGCATCGGCAAATATGAACTGTTCCATGACGTCAAGCAGTCCCTTAGAAGTCATGGGGCCAGAGTCTTCGTTCCCCACCTTTCAGCTACCCATAGCAATGAAGTGCGCGGCGATCAGTTGTTGACCCAGATTGAACGGGTACTGGAAGGCACCGGCGCCCGCCAGGTCAACCTGATCGGTCACAGTCAGGGCGCACTGGCCGCACGATACGCCGCCGCCGTCGCGCCGCAGCGGGTCGCGTCGGTGACGTCCGTCAGCGGCCCGAATCACGGCTCGGAACTGGCAGATTTTCTGCGAAAGGCCCTGACACCGGGGCGTTTACCAGAGCATGTGGCCAGAAAGGTCGCGACGCTGTTTGCTGATTTCCTGTCGCTGCTCAGCGGCAATCTTCACTTGCCGCAAAACGCAATTGCCGCACTCAACGCCCTGACGACCGAAGGCGTTGGCGCTTTCAACGACAAGTACCCTCAAGGTCTGCCAAAAAACTGGGGCGGCAAGGGTCGAGAGCTGGTCAATGGGGTGCGGTATTACTCCTGGAGCGGCACCCTGCAAGGGACCCTTCTCAATGAAGGGCTCGGTGCCCTCGACCCGACACACGCCTTTTGCCGGGCCTTCTCCGAGTATTTCATTACCGAGGCCGGGCAAAACGACGGGTTGGTCGGTCGATACAGCTCCCATCTGGGCAAAGTGATCCGCTCCGACTACCCAATGGACCACATGGACAGCCTCAGCCAGGCGACCGGGCGTGGCCGCAAAGGTGTGAACCCGATTGACTTGTACGTAGTGCACGCCGAGCGCTTGAGAAATGCCGGCCTGTAAACCTTTCCTTTATACGGATCCGCCATGGCCCGACCGGCTCCGGATGGAACTTTGAGAAGAAATAGGCCACTGAATCCGGTAGGCTCACCACTTTACTGAACATTGAATGGAGAATTTTCCCATGGCTAAAGCCACTGCCCGTCACATCCTTGTTGCCAGCGAAGCCAAGTGCAACGAACTCAAGGCCCAGATCGAGGGCGGCGCTGATTTCGCCGAAGTTGCAAAGGCCAACTCCACTTGCCCGTCCAGCCGTCAGGGCGGGGATCTGGGTTCGTTCGGTCCAGGCCAGATGGTCAAGGAATTCGACACCGTGGTCTTCAGCGCACCAATCAATGTCGTGCAAGGCCCGGTCAAGACCCAGTTCGGTTATCACCTGCTGGAAGTGACCAGCCGTCAGGACTGATCTGACGTGTGAACGTTCAATACAACGGCCCGCCTTTTGGTGGGCCGTTGTGTATTTGGTTACGTGATTCGGCTGGCGAGTGACGCGCCGCTAGCGTACAAATTGTGCTTATCGATCACCCGGCTCTAAGGCTGACAATGCGACTGCTTTTCCCCACTTTGATATTCACTGCCGTGGCCCTGCTGTTGAGCGCCGCAGGTGTGAATGCAGCACCGCAACACGCGTTGACCGTGTATGGCGAACCGGCGAAATATCCCGCTGGCTTCAGTCATTTCGCCTACACCAACCCGCAAGCCCCCAAGGGCGGCACGATGCGGCGCTCGGCCATCGAGATCGGGCATTTCGACCATGTCCTGCCCTACATCGACAAGGGCATCGGCGTTAACCAGATCGACGGCCTGCTTTATTCGCCCCTGGCCCAGCGTTCGCTGGATGAACCGTATACGGTGTACGGCCTGGTCGCGGAGAAGATGGAACGGTCTGACGACGGTCTGACCCTGCGCTTCTTCCTGAACCCCAAGGCGCGTTTTGCCGATGGCAAGCCGATCACCGCCGAGGACGTGCGCTACACCTTTGACCTGCTGATGACCCAGGGCAGCCTGCGTTATCGCACCCAGTTCGCTGATGTCAAAGGCACTGAAGTCGAGTCGCCCCTGACCATCCGGTTCGACTTCAAGAGCAATGAAAACCGCACTTTGCCCCTGGACATCGCGACCTTGCCGGTATTCCCCGAGCACTGGTGGAAGACCCGCGACTTCGCCAGCGGCGGCGGTTATGAACCACCACTGGGCAGCGGCCCGTACAGGGTCAGCAAGGTCGATTCCGGGCGCAGCATCACCTTCGAACGCAATGCCGACTGGTGGGGCAAGGACCTGCCGGTCAGCCGTGGCCTCTACAATTTCGATCATTTCAGCATCGAGTACTTCGGCGATACCGACGTTGCCCGCCAGGTATTGCGCGGAGGCGCCTACGACTACAACCGTGAGTTCTCCGCCACGGGTTACTCCATCGGCTACGAAAGCCCGGCCCTGAGCGACGGTCGCCTGCGAAAGGCGCACCTGGCCACCGACGCACCGCAAACGGCCCAGGGCTTCGTCTTCAACCTGCAAAACCCGATGTTCCAGGACCGTCGTGTGCGCCAGGCCCTCGCCATGCTCTGGGATTTCGAATGGAGCAACCGGCAGATGATGCGCGACCTGTACATCCGCCAGCAGAGCTTCTTTTCCAACACTGACCTCGCCGCGCGCAAGCTTCCGGATGCGGCGGAACGGGCGATTCTTGAACCGCTTCGCGGGCAGGTCCCCGACGAAGTTTTCACCCAGGTCTTTGAAGCACCCAAGACCGATGGCAGTGGTGTCATCCGCGACAAGCAGTTGCAAGCCCTGGACCTGCTCGAACAGGCCGGCTGGAAACCCGACGGCGACCAACTGGTGAATGCCCAGGGTGAGCCGCTGAGCTTTACCTTCCTCACCAGCCAGAACGGCATTGACCGATTGCTGCTGCCTTATAAACGCACGTTGAAGCAGATCGGCATCGACCTCAATATCCGGCGCATCGACTCGTCCCAGTACGTCAACCGCCTGATGTCTCGGGACTATGACATGGTCATCACCGGCTATCCGGTGACCACGTCTCCTGGCGGCGAGTTGATCAACTACTTCGGCTCGGCGTCGGCCAACGATCCCGGCGCCAACAATTACATGGCGCTGAAGAACCCGGCAGTCGATACGCTGATCAACGGTCTGATCCGCGCGAACACCCAAGCCGATATGCTGCGCTACGCCCATGCCCTGGACCGGGTGCTGCAATGGAACTACTACTGGATTCCCAACTACTACCCACCTGGCAGTTCGACTGTGTGGTGGAACCGTTTCGGTATTCCCAATGTGCAAGCGAGCAATGACGAAGCCATCGAAAGTTGGTGGGAAGTGAGTTCCACGCCCCTGACCAATGAACAGATGACCGCCGAACTGATCAAGCGCGGCAAATCCGGAGGGCCGCGCTGATGTGGGCTTACATACTGCGGCGTTTGCTGCTGATCATTCCGACGCTGGTGATCATTCTGCTGGTCAACTTCGTCATTGTGCAGGCAGCGCCCGGCGGTCCGGTGGAACAGGCAATCGCGCACCTGCAAGGCATCGGCGGCGCCACGGTCGGCGTCAGTTCCGGTGAGACGATGCACGGCAGTTCCCGGGCCAGCCGTGGCCTCGACCCGCAACTGATCAAAGAGATCGAAAAACAATACGGCTTCGATAAACCGGCGCCGGAACGCCTGTGGCTGATGCTTAAAAGCTACGCGCGGCTGGACTTCGGCAAGAGTTTCTTCCGCGGCGCCACGGTCACCGACCTGATCCTGGAAAAAATGCCGGTGACCATTTCCCTCGGGCTCTGGGCGACGCTGATCACTTACCTGGTGTCGATCCCCTTGGGCATTCGCAAAGCGGTGCATCACGGCAGTCACTTCGATATCTGGAGCAGCACCGCCATCATCATCGGTTACGCCATGCCGGCGTTCCTGTTCGCGATGTTCCTGATCGTGGTGTTTGCCGGTGGCACGTCGCTGAACTGGTTCCCGGTGCGCGGGCTGGTGTCGGACAACTTCGAGTCGCTGTCGACCGTGGGCAAAATCGCCGATTACTTCTGGCACTTGGTATTGCCAGTCACCGCGCTGGTGATTGGCGGATTCGCCACCCTGACCATCCTGACCAAAAATTCCTTCCTCAATGAAATCACCCGCCAATACGTGGTCACGGCCCGAGCCAAAGGCTTGAGCGAGCGCCGGGTGCTGTACGGCCATGTGTTTCGCAACGCGATGTTGCTGGTGGTGTCGGGGATTCCCCAGGCTTTCATCAGCGTGTTCTTCGCCGGTTCCTTGTTGATCGAGGTGATCTTCTCCCTCGATGGTCTCGGTCGCATGAGTTACGAAGCCGCCGTGTCACGGGACTATCCAGTGGTGTTCGGCTCGCTGTTCATCTTCACTTTGTTCGGGCTCCTGATAAAACTGGTCGGCGACCTCTGCTACACCCTCGTCGACCCGCGTATCGACTTCGCCGCGAGGAATGCCTGATGTTCAAGCTTTCGCCGCTGGGCCGTCGCCGCTTCGCACGCTTCAAGAAAAACCGCCGGGGTTGGTGGTCGCTGTGGCTGTTTATCGGGTTGTTCCTTTTGACCCTCGGCGGCGAACTGATCGCCAACGACAAGCCTTTGATCGTCAGTTACGAAGGCTCGCTGTACTTCCCGGCGTTCAAGCGCCATACCGAGCAGGAGTTTGGCGGACAACTACCGTTCCAGGCCGATTACCGCAGCGACTATGTGCAGAAGCTGATCAAGAAGGATGGCGGCTGGTTGCTGTTCCCGCCGATCCCGTTCAGCGACGACACCCCCAATTACGACCTGAACAAACCGGCGCCGAGCCCGCCGTCGAAGGTCAACTGGTTGGGCACCGACGACCAGTCGCGAGATGTGCTGGCCCGCGTCATTTTCGGCGCACGGGTGTCGATTCTGTTTGCCTTGATGCTGACCTTCGTCAGTGCGTTGATAGGCATTGCCGCCGGCGCGCTGCAAGGCTATTACGGTGGCTGGGTTGACTTGCTCGGCCAGCGTTTGCTGGAAGTCTGGTCGGGGCTGCCGGTGCTCTACCTGCTGATCATTCTGTCGGGCTTCGTCGAGCCGAATTTCTGGTGGTTGCTGGGAATCATGGCGCTGTTTTCCTGGCTGGCCCTGGTGGACGTGGTGCGCGCCGAATTCCTGCGTGGACGCAACCTGGAATACGTCAAGGCCGCCCGAGCCCTTGGCCTGAGCGACCGTAAAGTGATCGTCCGTCACATCCTGCCGAATGCCATGAATGCGACCTTGAGTTATCTGCCATTTATCCTGACCGGGGCGATTTCCACCCTCACCGCCCTGGACTTCCTCGGCTTCGGCATGCCGGCCGGCAGTGCATCCCTGGGTGAATTGATCGGTCAGGGCAAGCAAAACCTGCAAGCGCCGTGGCTGGGGTTGACGGCGTTTTTCACCCTGGCGCTGATTCTTTCTTTACTGGTGTTCATCGGCGAGGCGTTGCGCGATGCCTTTGACCCACGTTCATGAAGCGGACCATTGATATGAGTGACAACCTGATCGAAATCCGTGACCTCAGCGTGGCCTTCAGCGGCCAGACCGTGGTGCGCAACCTGTGCCTGGACATCCGTCCCGGCGAATGCCTGGCACTGGTCGGCGAATCGGGCTCGGGCAAATCGGTGACGGCGCACTCGATACTGCAATTGCTGCCCGAAGAAGGCACTGAAACCCGTGGCAGCATTCGTTATCACGGTCAGGAGCTGGTCGGTGCCGATGCGAAGGTGTTGCGTCAGTTGCGCGGCAACCGGATCGCGATGATCTTCCAGGAACCGATGACCTCGCTGAATCCGCTGCACAGCATTGAAAAACAGATCGGCGAAACCCTGCTGATCCATAAAGGGCTCGCGGGCAAAGCCGCACAGGCGCGAATTCTCGAACTGCTGGAACTGGTGGGCATCAAGAAACCCAAGGAACGGCTCAAGGCTTACCCGCATCAATTGTCCGGTGGTCAGCGGCAACGGGTGATGATCGCCATGGCCCTGGCTTGTGAACCGGAGTTGCTGATCGCCGACGAACCGACCACCGCGCTGGACGTGACGGTGCAGCGCAAGATCTTGTTGCTGCTCAAGTCCCTGCAACAACGGCTCGGCATGTCGCTGTTGCTGATCAGTCATGACCTGAATCTGGTGCGCAGCATTGCCCAGCGTGTGTGCGTGATGAAGGCCGGGGAAATCGTCGAGCAGGCCCCTTGCGAGACGTTGTTCACCGAGCCGAAGCATCCTTACAGCTGCGTGCTGCTGAACGCCGAGCCGGACGGCGAAGCCCTGCCCCGGGACGAACGCGAGAAGGTGCTGGAAGTCGACAACCTGCAGGTCAAGTTCGCCCTTGGCGGCGGTCTGTTCCAGCGCAAGACGTACTTGCATGCGGTGGATGGCATCAGCCTGAATGTCCAGCGTGGCAAGACGCTGGGCATCGTTGGTGAGTCCGGCTCGGGCAAGTCCACCTTGGGTCAGGCGATCCTGCGCTTGCTCGACTCCGAAGGCAGCATTCGCTTTCAGGGCGAAGCGCTGGACGGTCTGACGCAAAAGCAACTACGACCGTGGCGCAAGAAAATGCAGGTGGTGTTCCAGGACCCCTTCGGCAGCCTGAGCCCACGCATGTCCGTGGCGCAGATCATCAGCGAGGGCCTTGAAGTTCATAGCCAGTTGACCGCCGAGGAATGCAAGGCTGAAGTGATTCGAGCACTGGTCGAAGTCGGCCTCGACCCGCAAAGCCGTCACCGTTATCCCCATGAATTTTCCGGCGGCCAGCGACAGCGTATAGCCATCGCCCGGGCCCTGGTGCTCAAGCCGGCGCTGATTCTGCTGGACGAACCGACCTCGGCCCTGGACCGCACCGTGCAAAAACAAGTGGTCGCCCTGCTCCGGGATCTCCAGGAAAAACACGGCCTGACCTACCTGTTTATCAGCCATGATCTGGCGGTGGTGCGCGCCCTGGCCCATGACATGATCGTGATCAAGGACGGCAAAGTGGTGGAAAGCGGTGCGAGCCACGACGTGTTTGACTCGCCGCAGCATCCGTATACCAAGGAGCTGTTGGCGGCGGCGCATCCGGCGTAGGCCTTTGAACCGAGGCTTGCCCGCGAAAGGGCCCTGACAGACAACACACATTCCGGACATAACCCACATGAACACCACCGAAAGCCTCAAGGACTACCAGCGCGTTCGCATGCTGGCGATCCGTTCGTTGTTCGAGATCATCGAGCAGTCGAGCGAAGGCACGGTGATTGTCGACCGTGACGCCAATATCGTCTGGATGAACGAACGCTACGCCCGGCGCTTCGGCCTGGAATCGGCGCAAGTCGCGATCGGCAAGGCCTGTGAAAGCGTGATCCCCGGCAGTCTGCTGCGCGAAGTGGTACGCACCGGCCGGCCGATCCTGCTGGATATGCAGGACACGCCCAAGGAACCGCTGGTGGTGATGCGCCTGCCGATTCATGACGACGCCGGCGCGGTGATTGGCGCCATCGGTTTTGCCCTGTTCGATGAATTGCACAGCCTTTCGCCGATGCTCAAGCGCTACCTGAGCATGCAGGAAGAACTGGCCTCGACCCGTTCCCTGCTGCGCGCGCGGCAGACCAAGTACAACTTCGCCCACTTCATCGGCACCAGCGCTGCCAGCCTGGAAGTCAAACGCCGGGCCCGACGCAGCGCGAGTGCCGAATCCCCGGTCCTGCTGCTCGGTGAAACAGGCACCGGCAAAGAACTATTGGCCCAGGCGATCCATGGTGCTTCGCCCCGGGCGCACAAGGCGTTTGTCAGCATCAACAGTGCGGCGATTCCCGAGTCATTGCTGGAAGCGGAGTTCTTCGGCACCGCGCCCGGCGCGTTTACCGGCGCGGATCGCAAAGGCCGGGTCGGCAAGTTGCAGATTGCCCAGGGTGGCACGCTGTTTCTCGATGAGATCGGCGACATGCCCCTGCCCCTGCAAAGCAAGTTGCTGCGGGTGTTGCAGGAAAAGGAGTTCGAACCGGTGGGCTCCAATGAGGTGATCCAGAGCGATGTGCGGGTGATTGCCGCCACCTCCACGGACCTGGAAGCGGCGATCAAACGTGGCGAGTTTCGCGCGGACCTGTACTACCGCCTCAACGTCCTGCCGATACAGGTTCCACCGCTACGCGACCGGCTCGACGATATCCCGGCCCTCAGCGAGGCGATCCTTGAAGAGCTGCGCAGTCAGCACGAATTGAACCGCGAAGCCCTGGCGCTACTCGGCCAACACGCCTGGCCGGGGAACATTCGCGAACTGCGCAACGTGCTGGAGCGCGCGGCGCTGCTCAGTGATGACTTGATGTTGAACCCGGCGGACATTCGCGCGGCGATTGGCACGTTTACGCCGGTTGAGCGGGAGCCCCATCAGACGATTGAATCGGTGGATCATGAGACATTCAGTCAAGCTCGGGAGCGGTTTGACCGGCAGTTGATTGAGTCTGCCCTCGCGCAATGCGGGGGCAAGGTGATTGAGGCAGCAGCGCGGCTGGGGCTCGGACGGTCGACTTTGTATAAGAAGATGGTGGCGTTGGGGATTGCAGAGTCTCCATAAAGAGATATTAATCTCTATCGGTAGATATGGCCTCTTCGCGGGCAAGCCTCGCTCCTACAGGTACAAGGCGTACGAGCTATCCGCGAACGACACCTCCCCCTGTAGGAGCGAGGCTTGCCCGCGAAGGCGTCAGTCCAATCGCCACCAATCTCAAAACAGAGACAAAAAACCAAAAACACCGTCCAACAAAAACAAAATTTCCTTATATTTCAACAAGTTAACCATCTGGCACGATTCCCGCTAAAGCCCTCTCCCACAAAAGATCCACCCTACAAAAATAACAATCCCAGGAGACACTCCCATGAGTGTGATCATTGCCTTGGCAGCTCTCGCGCTGCTGATGCTGGCTGCTTACCGTGGCTATAGCGTTATCCTCTTCGCCCCGATTGCCGCCCTCGGTGCTGTCCTGCTTACCGACCCTTCCGCCGTCGCCCCCGCCTTCACCGGGGTATTCATGGAGAAAATGGTCGGCTTCATCAAACTGTATTTCCCGGTGTTCCTGCTCGGCGCAGTGTTCGGCAAGCTGATTGAGTTATCAGGCTTCTCCCGTTCCATTGTCGCGGCCGC
The DNA here is from genome assembly GCF_018449725.1 of Pseudomonas sp. dw_612. Lineage (GTDB taxonomy): Bacteria > Pseudomonadota > Gammaproteobacteria > Pseudomonadales > Pseudomonadaceae > Aquipseudomonas. The sequence goes on from NZ_JAAVVC010000004.1 coordinate 211,304, forward strand.
GATCAAGCTGCTGGGCACCCGCCAGGCGATGCTGGTGATCGTGCTGGTCTGCGCCCTGCTCACCTACGGCGGCGTGTCGCTGTTTGTGGTGGTGTTTGCGGTTTATCCGTTTGCCGCCGAAATGTTCCGCCAAAGCAATATCCCGAAACGCCTGATCCCGGCGACCATCGCCCTCGGCGCATTTTCCTTCACCATGGACGCCCTGCCCGGCACCCCGCAAATCCAGAACATCATCCCCAGCACCTTCTTCAACACCACCGCCTGGGCGGCGCCATGGCTCGGGCTGATCGGCACGATTTTCGTGTTCTGCGCCGGCATGCTGTTCCTGCAGCGCCAACGCAACAAGGCCCAGCGCGCCGGGGAAGGTTATGGCACCGAACTGCGCAACGAGCCGGAAACCGCCGAAGACATCAAGCTGCCCAATCCATGGATCGCGCTGTCGCCGCTATTGGCGGTGGGCATCATGAACCTGCTGTTCACCCAGTGGATTCCACTGTGGTACGGCAAGACCCACAGCCTCTCGCTGCCGGGCATGGCCACGCCGGTGACCACCGAAATCGCCAAGCTCACGGCAATCTGGGCGGTTCAAGCGGCGCTGCTGGTCGGCATCCTTATGGTGCTGGCGTTCGGCTTCCGCGCGATCAAAAGCAAACTGGCCGAAGGCAGTAAAAGTGCGGTCAGCGGCGCCTTGCTGGCGGCGATGAACACCGCGTCGGAATATGGCTTTGGTGCGGTGATCGCCTCTTTGCCAGGCTTCCTGGTCCTGGCCGACTGGCTGAAAAGCATTCCCAACCCGCTGGTCAACGAAGCAATTACCGTGACCCTGCTGGCCGGCATCACCGGTTCCGCGTCGGGCGGCATGAGCATTGCGCTGGCGGCGATGGCCAATGACTTCATCGCGGCGGCCCACGCCGCCAATATTCCGCTGGAAGTGCTGCACCGGGTAGCCGCGATGGCCAGCGGCGGCATGGACACCCTGCCACACAACGGCGCGGTGATTACCCTGCTCGCAGTCACCGGCCTGACGCACCGCGAAGCCTACAAAGACATTTTCTGTATTACGCTGATCAAGACCCTGGCGGTTTTTGTGGTGATCGGTACTTTCTACGCCACTGGCATTGTGTGAGGTATTCATGACGACTCTTACAGGCAAGACCGCATTGGTCACCGGCTCCACCAGCGGCATCGGCCTGGGCATTGCCCTCAGCCTGGCCAAGGCCGGCGCCAACGTAGTCCTCAATGGTTTTGGCGATGTATCCAAGGTGATTGCCGAAGTGCAACAGTTTGGCGGCAAGGTCGGACATCACCCGGCCGATGTCAGCAACGCGGAACAGATCGCCGAGATGATCGCCTACGCCGAGCGTGAGTTCGGTGGCGTGGACATTCTGGTGAACAACGCCGGGATTCAGCATGTGGCGGCGGTGGAAGACTTTCCGCTGGAACGCTGGGATTCGATCATTGCGATCAACCTGTCTTCGGTGTTCCACAGCACGCGTCTGTGCCTGCCGCGTATGCGCGCCAAGAACTGGGGGCGGATCATCAACATTGCCTCGGTGCATGGCCAGGTCGGTTCGGTGGGCAAGGCCGCTTACGTCGCGGCCAAGCATGGGGTGATCGGGTTGACCAAAGTGGTAGGGCTGGAAACCGCGACCACCCAAGTCACGTGCAATGCAATCTGCCCAGGCTGGGTGTTGACGCCGCTGGTGCAGAAGCAGATCGACGATCGCGCGGCCACCGGCATCGACCCGCAGCAGGCGCAGCATGATTTGTTGGCGGAGAAACAGCCGTCCCTGGAATTCGTGACGCCGCCGCAACTGGGGGAACTGGTGTTGTTTTTGTGCAGCGAGGCCGGCAGCCAGGTGCGTGGCGCGGCGTGGAATATTGATGGTGGGTGGTTGGCGCAGTAATCCGCCGACAGACCGAGTTATCGTTCTTCGCGAGCAGGCTCGCTCCCACAGTGGATCGCATGTCAATGTGGGAGCGAGCCTGCTCGCGAATGGGCCTGAAGACAGAACAAGAGGCAAGCCATGTCCGACATCCTCTGGCAACCCAGCACCGAACGCATCGGCAAGACCCGCATGGAGGCCTTTCGGCACTTCATCAATCAGCGCCATCACCTCAAGCTCGACGACTACCCCGCGCTGCACCAATGGTCGATCGAGCAGCGGGAAGCGTTCTGGCAGGCGATTGTCGACTTCTTCGATCTCCGCTTCCACGACCAACCCGACGCGGTGCTGCGTGAAGGCCCGCAGATGCCCAGCGCCGAGTGGTTCCCCGGCGCAACCCTGAACTTCGCCGAACACCTGCTGCGGCGTCGCGATGATGCCGTGGCGGTGGTCGCCATCGCTGAAAACGGTCAGCGCGAACAACTGACCTGGGCCGAACTGGCCAACCATGTCGCCGGGTTTCAGAACAGTTTGAAAGCCGCGGGCGTCGGCCTCGGCGACCGGGTGGCGGCGTGCATGCCCAACACCTGGCAAACCCTGGTGGCAATGCTCGGCACCACCAGTCTCGGGGCGATCTGGTCCTGCTCTTCGCCGGACTTCGGCACCCAAGGCGTCATCGACCGGTTCGGCCAGATCGAGCCCAAAGTCCTGATCACCTGCGCCGGTTATCGCTACGCTGGCAAGGACATCAACCAAACCGCCAAGGTCAACGAAATCCTCGAACGCCTGCCGTCCTTGCAGCAATTGATCGTCGTGCCTTACGCCCGGCCACACGCGCACCGGGAAGACTTCCACACCCAGGCCAACGTGACGCTGTGGGATGATTTCTACGACATGGGCGGCGAACCGGATTTCGTCCCCGTGCCGTTCGCCCATCCGCTGTACATCCTCTACTCCAGCGGCACCACCGGCGTGCCGAAATGCATCATCCACAGCGCCGGCGGCGTGTTGCTGCAACACGCCAAGGAACACGGCCTGCATTGCGATCTCGGCCCCGGCGGCCGCTTGTTCTACTACACCACTTGCGGCTGGATGATGTGGAACTGGCTGGTCTCGGCCCTGGCGGTCGGCAGCGCCGTGGTGTTGTACGACGGCTCGCCGTTTCATCCCGGCCCCGAGCGTTTGATCGACCTGATCGACGACGAACGTATCAACGTCTTCGGCACCAGCCCCAAGTTCCTCGCGACCCTGGAAAGCAACAGCCTGAAACCTCGACACAGCCACGACCTGGGCAGCCTGAAAACCCTGCTGTGCACCGGCTCGGCGCTGTCGCCGCAGAGTTACGATTTCGTTTATCGCGACTTCAAACCGGACGTGTGTCTGGCCTCGATGTCCGGCGGCACCGACATCGTGTCGTGCTTCGTGGTCGGCAATCCGCTGCAACCGGTGCGCCGTGGCGAAATCCAGGGCAAGAGCCTGGGCATGGCGGTCGAGGTCTGGAACGACGCCGGCCAACCGGTAATCGGCGAAAAAGGTGAGCTGGTCTGCACCCGACACTTTCCGGCGATGCCCATCGGTTTATGGAACGACCCGACGGGGCAAAAACTCCGCGCCTCGTATTTCAGCCAGTTCCCCGGCGTCTGGGCCCAGGGCGACTACGCCGAACAACTGCCCCACGGCGGGATGCTGATTCACGGCCGCTCCGACGCCGTGCTCAACCCCGGCGGCGTGCGTATCGGTACGGCGGAGATCTACCGCCAGGTCGAGAAAGTGCCTCAAGTGCTGGACAGCGTGGCCATCGGTCAGCAATGGCAGGATGACGTGCGAGTGGTGCTGTTTGTACGCCTCAAGGACGGCATCACCCTCGATGAAACGCTGCAACAGCAGATTCGCCAAGTCATCCGCGCCAACACCACGCCCCGGCATGTGCCGGCGAAAATCCTCGCGGTGACGGACATTCCAAGAACCATCAGCGGCAAGGTTGTGGAGTTGGCGGTGCGGAACGTGGTGCATGGGCAGCCGGTAAAAAACACCGATGCGCTGGCCAATCCTGAGGCGCTGGAACAGTTTCGCAATCGCCCTGAGCTCCAAGACTGAAGCCCAATCCCCTGTAGGAGCTGCCGAAGGCTGCGATCTTTTGACTTTGATCTAAAAAAGCAAAATCAAAAGATCGCAGCCTTCGGCAGCTCCTACAGGGGGATTTGGGTCAATCCATGAGGCCCCATTCGCCGGGCGGCGGTTGGGGATTGGGCGATGCATCAGCATGCAACTTCAACCGCAACCGCAAGTTGTTCACCGAGTCCGCATGCTTCAACGCCTCGTCCTCGCTGATCGCCCCCTCCACCACCAATGCATACAGCGCCCCATCAAACGTCTGCATCCCCAGCTCCACCGACTTCTCCATGATCCCCTTGAGTTCATCGAATTCATTACGCCGGATCAGGTCGGCAATGGTCGGCGTCCCCAGCATCACCTCCACGGCCGCCCGGCGTTGACCATCGAGGGTGCGCACCAGGCGTTGGGAAACGAACGCTTTGAGGTTGTTGCCCAAATCATGCAGCAACTGCTCGCGGCGCTCCTGCGGGAAGAAATTGATGATGCGGTCCAGCGCCTGATTGGCGTTGTGGGCATGCAGGGTGGAGATCACCAGATGGCCGGTATCGGCAAACGACAGCGCGTGCTCCATGGTTTCGCGGTCGCGAATTTCGCCGATCAGCACCACATCCGGCGCCTGGCGCAGGGTATTTTTCAACGCGGCGTGAAAACTGCGGGTATCGACGCCGACTTCCCGCTGGTTGATGATCGACTTTTTGTGGCGATGGATATATTCCACCGGGTCTTCGATGGTGATGATATGGCCGCTGCTGTGGCGGTTGCGGTAATCGATCAGCGCCGCCAGGGATGTGGATTTGCCCGAGTCGGTGGCGCCGACGAACAGCATCAGGCCTTGCTTGAGCATCACGGTTTCGAGCAGCACCGGCGGCAGGTTCAGGTCTTCGAAACGCGGGATGTCGAGCTTGATGTTGCGCGCGACGATCGACACGTCATTGCGCTGTTTAAACAGATTGATCCGAAAGCGCCCGACACCGGTCAAAGAAATGGCCAGGTTCATTTCCAGTTCCCGATCGAACTCCAGTCGCTGTTCGGCGTCCATGATGGACTCGGCGATGGCGGCGATCTCCCCCGGTTGGAACCGTTGATCGGACAAGGGTTTGAGCACCCCATCGAACCGCGCACTGGGCGGCGCACCGGTGGAGAGGTAAAGATCGGAGCCCTCCTGGCTGGCCAGTTGCCGCAACAATAAATCGATTTCCATGGCAAAAAGCACCCGCGAAGCATTCAATGAACAGATATGGCCCGAACCCCGTGACCCATCGGACCATCCAGCGTCTACCGCCTTGCAAGGATAGTAGACGTAGCCACACCGACTGACGTGCAGGACATCTTGATGAACGCATCACCGACCGGCAGCGATGCCCAGGCCCTGATCGCCCGACTGGACTGGAGCCGCAGCCCCTTGGGCGCCGCCAGTACCTGGCCGCAGAGCCTGCGCACCGCGGTGGACATCGTGATTCATTCGCCGATGCCCATGCTCCTGCTGTGGGGCCCGCAGCTCACGCAGATCTACAACGACGGCTTCGCCCTGCTATCGGGCAGCAAGCATCCGCACGCTTTCGGACAGCCGACACACCTGATCTGGCCGGAATTAAAAGAATTTACCGACCCGATCTACAGCGCCGTCCTACAAGGCCAGGTGCGGACCTACAGCGAACAGCGTTTTACCCTACAGCGCGATGGGCGCGATTCTGACTTCTGGCTGGATTTGACCTACAGCCCGATCCGCGATGAAAACACCGAAGTGGCCGGGATCCTGGTCACGGCCATCGAAACCAACGAGCGACGACGCATCGCCCTCGAACTCGAACAGCGCTCCGCCGCCAGCCTCAAGGCCCAACACGAAACCGAACAACGCTTGCAACTGGCCCTGGCCGCCACCGACGCGGTCGGCACCTGGGACTGGGACATTGGCGAAGACCGCTTCATCGCCGACGCCCACTTTGCGCAGCTGCACGGCGTTGATCCGGCGATGGCCAACCAGTTGCCCATCAGCGAATACCTGCACGGCGTGCACCCGGAAGATCGCGGCATGGTGGCCCGCAGCATCAAGCACTGCATCACCCACGGCACCGAATACGCCGAGGAATACCGCCTGCTGCAACCCGACGGCCAATTGCGCTGGGTGTTTGCCCGGGGCCGTTGCTACAAGGATCACCATGGCCGGCCGGTGCGTTTCCTCGGCGCCGCCCTCGACCTGACCGAACGCAAACTCACCGAACAGGCCCTGCGCCAGAGCCAGACTGAGTTGCAGTTGATCATCAACGCGATGCCGATCCTGATCAGCTATGTCGACCGCGAGGAACGCTTTCGCCTGAACAACGCCGCGTACCTCGACTGGTACGGCCTCACGCCCCAGGAACTGTTCGGCAGAACCATCCGTGAAGTGCTTGGCGAAGAAGCCTACGTCCTGCGCGCCGAGCACATTGCCGAGGCGCTGGCAGGCCGACCCTGTTCGTTCAGCATCGATGCCGCGCACCGTGACGGCAGCATCCGCAGCGCCCTGATGAACTACCTGCCGCGCCACGGTGCGGACGGCGCGGTGAACGGTTTCTACATCTTTGTGATCGATGAAACCGAGCGCAAACAGACCGAAGAAGCCCTGCGCAACCTCAATGAAACCCTTGAGGAACGGGTGATCGCCCGCACCCAGCAATTGGCCGAAGCCAATCAGCGCCTGCAAAACGAGATGTTCGAGCGCGAGCGCGCTGAAGACGCATTAAGACACGCGCAAAAAATGGAAGCGGTCGGCCAGCTCACCGGCGGCATCGCCCATGACTTCAACAACATGCTCACCGGCATCATCGGCAGCCTCGACCTGATGCAGCGCTACATCGCCGACGGGCGCACCGCCGAGATCGGCCGTTTCACTGAAGCGGCGGTGTCCTCGGCCAACCGCGCGGCCGCCCTGACCCATCGCCTGCTGGCGTTCTCCCGGCGTCAGTCGCTGGACCGCAAACCGCTGAATGCCAATGACCTGATTCATTCCCTGGAAGACTTGCTCAGCCGCACCAAGGGCGACCCTATCGAGCTCAAGCTGCAACTGGCCAACGAGGTCTGGCCGGTCAGCACCGACGTCAGTCAACTGGAAAACGCGTTGCTCAACCTGGTGATCAACGCCCGGGACGCGATGCCCGATGGTGGCCGGTTGCTGATCGAAACCGCCAACGTTTACCTCGACGGCAGCGACCTCACCAGCCTGGAGTCGGTCAAGGCCGGGGACTATCTGATGATCGCCGTCAGCGACAATGGCACCGGCATGACCGCGTCGGTGCTGGCCAAGGCCTTCGATCCATTCTTCACCACCAAACCCATCGGCCAGGGCACGGGCCTGGGGTTGTCGATGATCTACGGTTTTGCCCAGCAGTCGGGCGGCCATGTCAGCCTCGACAGCGTGCCCGGCCAGGGCACTTGCGTGCGTCTGTACTTGCCGCGCCTGCACCTCGGCGCGGCGCAGGACACCTTGATGCCGGTCACCGGCGAAGCCCCCTCGGCGATTGCCGGGGAAACCGTGGTGCTGGTGGAGGACGATCCGGCGGTGCGCATGCTGGTGCTCGACTTGCTCAATGAGCTGGGTTATCACGCCCACGAAGCGGAAGACGCCCGGGCCGCCCTGCCCTTGCTTGAATCCGATCTTCGTGTGGATTTGCTCGTGACGGATGTCGGGCTGCCGGGGATGAACGGCCGGCAACTGGCGGAAATCGCCCGGCAGCACCGGCCGGACCTGAAAGTACTGTTCATGACCGGTTACGCGGAGAAAGCCGCCGAACGGCAGGGCTTCCTGGAGGAAGGCATGGACATGGTAGCCAAACCGTTTTCCATCGACCTGCTGGCCAACAAGATTCGCACGATGATCGGCCAACCGGAGTGAGTTAGGGCATAATCCCGCGCCCCTGCTCGCCCCAACATAGCCACCACCGTTACAAGGTCTGCCTCAATGAAAGCTCAAGCCCGCCATATTCTGGTGAAAACTTCGGAAGAAGCCGAACAGCTCAAACAACGCATCGCCAAGGGCGAAGCCTTCGATGTGCTGGCCAAAAAGTACTCCACCTGCCCGTCCGGCAAGCGCGGCGGCGATTTGGGTGAAGTGCGGCCGGGGCAGATGGTCGGGGTGATCGATGCAGTGATCTTCAAAAAACCGCTGCGGGTGGTGCATGGGCCGATCAAGAGCAAGTTCGGGTATCACCTGGTGCAGGTGTTTTATCGGGATTGATCGGTTGGCTTTAGGGCCCCTTCGCGAGCAAGCCCGCTCCCACAGGAGATCGCATTTCGATGTGGGAGCGGGCTTGCTCGCGAACCGATTGCGCAGCAAGCGGCCAATCTCCGCTTACCTCGGGATCAGCGCCCCCGGCACCTGAATCACCCGACTCGCCATCCGATGCCCCGCCTCGGCTGCCTCAACCGGGCTCCCACCCTTGAGCCGACTGGCCAGATACGCCGCACTGAACGAATCCCCCGCCGCCGTGGTGTCCACCACGCGCTCGACCTTCTGCGCCGGCACTTCGAATGACTCACCGTCGCAGCGAATCAAGCAAGCCTCGGCACCGCGCTTGAGCACCACTTCCGGCGTGCCGATCTGCTCGTAAGCCTCAAACACCGCGTCGCTGTCGGCAAAATGAAACAGCGCCTGTTCGTCATCAACGGTCAGCAGCGCCAGGTCCACGTACGGCAACACACTGCGATACGCCGCCCGAGCCTCCTCAAGCGACGCCCACAAACGCGGTCGATAGTTGTTGTCGAAGACGATGCGCGCATCGCGCTGCCGGGCTTCGATCAGGGTTTCCAATAACTTCCCCCGACCTTGCTCGCCCAGCACCGCCAAGGTGATGCCGCTGAAATACAGCACGTCGTAATCTGGCAACGCCGCCAGAATCGGTGCGGCGGCCGGGGTGGTGAAGCAACTGCGCACCGCCGCTTCGTTGCGCCAGTAGAGAAAGCGTCGTTCGCCGGCGGCGTCAGTCTGGATGCAATACAAACCCGGCAAGCGACCGGGCAAGCGCTGGACCATCTCCAGGCCAATGTTCTCCGCCGCCCAGCTCTGGCACATGGCGTCGCTGAAGCTGTCATCGCCCAGCGCCGTGACGTAATCCACCGTGGCGCCGCCCCCCAGTTCCCGGGACAGGTAGACCGCCGTGTTCAGGGTGTCGCCGCCGAAGCTTTGTTGCAGGCTGCCGTCGGGCCGTTGCTGCAACTCGATCATGCACTCGCCGATCAGGGCGATGCGCGGGGTGTTGGGGCCGAGGGTGTTGATGGTGTTCATTGTTGAGTCTCTGGTGGTTCGGTGGTGGCTGGACGGGCCTCTTCGCGAGCAAGCCCGCTCCCACATTTTGGAATGCGGTCCCCTGTGGGAGCGGGCTTGCTCGCGAAGGCCGCGCCTCGGTCTCAAGCCTTAGAAACAGGTCTCCATGGTTTCAATCACCTGCAACCGCTCATCCACCAGACATCCCGTGCGCCATTTATCGAACGTCAGGCACGGATGCGAAGTGCCGAACGAAATGATGTCGCCGATCCGCAATTCAACCCCCGGCGCCACGGTCATGAACGCATGCTGGTCCATCACCGCCGTCACTTTGCAGGCACTGACATCGTCGCCAACAGCCGGAATCACACCGGCCTTGTAACGCAACAACGGCACCGGCAAACCGGCGTCATACGCCACATCGCGTTTGCCGAGGGCGATCACCGCAAAGCCCGGCTCCGGCAACGACTGCACGTGCGCCCAGACTTCCAGCGCCGGGAGCAGGCCTTCGTGCAGATCGCTGCGACGGTCGAGTACGCAGCATTGCGCTTCTTTGTAGATACCGTGGTCGTGGGCCACGTAGCTGCCGGGACGCAGCACGCTGAGGAAACGTCCGCCAGCGTTCTGCGCTTCGAAGGATTCGGCGATCAAGTCGTACCAGGCCGAACCCGACGCGGTGATGATCGGCTTGGGAGTCGCGAACGCCCCGCTGTCCTGCAACTGCACGGCCAGGCGCACCAAAGACGCGGCGAACTCACGGATGCCGCTGACCGCGTGGTCACCGTGAATCACGCCTTCGTAACCTTCGATGCCGGTCAGTGCCAGCGCCGGTTGCGCAGAGATAGCCTGGGCCAGCGCCACCACTTCGGCTTCGGTGCGGCAACCGCAACGGCCGCCGACCACGCCGTACTCGATCATCACGTTCAAACGCACGCCACGGGAGGCGAAGTAGGCACCAAGATCGGCGACGTTGTCCGGGTGATCGACCATGCAATGGAAGTCGAAAGTCGGGTCCGCCAGCAGATCAGCGATCAACGCCATGTTCGGCGTGCCGACCAATTGGTTGGCCATCAACACGCGACGCACGCCGTGGGCATAGGCCGCGCGGGTCTGGGTGGCGCTGGCCAGGGTGATGCCCCAGGCGCCGGCGTCCAGTTGGCGACGAAACAGCGCCGGGGTCATGCTGGTTTTGCCGTGGGGCGCCAGCTCTGCGCCGCTGTTGCTGACGAATGCCTGCATCCAGCGGATGTTGTGTTCCAGCGCTTCACGGTGCAATACCAGCGCCGGCAGGCTGACGTCGCGCACCAGGTGCGCGCCGGTTTGCGCAAAGCCTTTATCTACGGCAGCAGTGGACTCGGCAGAAGACATGTTCGAACTCCTTACATTCGCGGCCGCAGGCAGCCGCTGTTATTCGTTGATACGTCGGGCCAGGTTGTTGGCGCTGTCGATCAGTACCCGACGATAGTCGTTGTAATTGTTCTTGGCATCCGCCCTTGGGGCGACGATGCACAGGGTCGCAATAGCGATGCCACTGGGGTCTTTGACCGGGGCGGCGAAGCAATGGGTGAAGGTGTCGGCGACGCTATCGAAGGAGAAAAACCCATCGATACCGGCCTGGCGGATTTCCTGGAGAAACACCTCCAGCGGCAGGCGTTCGCCGTTGGGCAGGATGAAATCGTCGTGGTCGATCAGGTCGACGATCGCCTGGTCGCTCAAGTGCGACAGCAGCAGGCGCCCGGACGCGGTCCAGGGAATCGGCGCGTTTTCGCCAATGTCCGAGGAAATGCGGAAATGCCGTTCGCCCTCTTTCATCAGCGCCACGGTGTACTTGCGCCCGTTGAGCAAACACATCTGCGCGGTTTCGCGGGTCTGGCTGACGATTTCCTGCAAGGCGTGATCGGCCTCGCGGGTCAGGTCAAAATGACGCAAATGCGCCTGCCCGAGAAAGTAAAGCTGACGGCCCAGGTAGACGTGGCCATCCTTACCCACGGGTTCGAGGATGCGGCGTTCCAGCAGCGAGGCCACCAGTTCGTAGACCGTGGATTTCGGGCTGCCGATGCCACTGGCGATTTCGTTTGGGCGCAGGGGCTGGCCGATTTCCTTGAGGAAATCGAGGATATCGAACGCCCGGTCCAGACCGCGAGCCCGGCGCTTGATGGTGTCTTCGGTCATTTCTTCAGGTTCCCATTCAAAGTCGCCGGGATAGTAACGGGCCGCAGTGTTGATGTCAGTCAGATCCACCCCTCACCCCCCGCCCTCTCCCCAAGGGGGAGAGGGAGCCTGACCGTATCGATGCGGGAATTTCTGTCTGACATCAACATTGGCATCGATACAAATCAGTCCCCTCTCCCCTCTGGGGAGAGGGTTAGGGTGAGGGGTGGCCCTCAAGACCGCCCCACATCTCAAGCCTTTTTCTTGTACGCCACGCAGTCAATCTCAACCTTGCAATCGACCATCATGTTCGCCTGCACGCAGGCTCGGGCCGGGGCGTGTTCGGGTTTGAAGTACTCGGAGAAGACCTTGTTGAAACTCGTGAAATCCCGCGGATCCTCCAGCCACACGCCAGCACGCACCACGTCTTCCAGGCCATAACCGGCCTCTTCGAGAATCGCGATCAGGTTCTTCATGGTCTGGCGGGTCTGTTCGACGATACCGCCAGTGATGATCTCGCCGTCCAGCGCCGGCACCTGCCCGGACACGTGCAGCCAGCCATCGGCTTCAACGGCGCGGGCGAAAGGACGAGGCTGACCGCCAGCGGCGGTGCTGCCGGTGCCGTAACGAGTAATGCTCATGAGTGTTTCTCCTGCTTAAAAATTCTTTTAAAAAATCAGAAACGGGTGTTCTTGAGAAATTCTGCCAAACGCGGCGATTTCGGGTGTTCAAACAATTCCTTGGGCGGCCCCTGCTCTTCGATCCGCCCCTGATTCATAAACACGATCTTGTCCGAGACTTCGAAGGCAAACCGCATTTCGTGGGTCACCAGCAACATGGTCATGCCTTCATCGGCCAGGCCCTTGATCACGTTCAGCACTTCACCGACCAGTTCCGGGTCGAGGGCCGAGGTGACTTCGTCGAACAGCATCAGGCTCGGGTTCATCGCAATCGCCCGGGCAATCGCCACGCGCTGTTGCTGGCCACCGGATAACTGGCCGGGGTAGTGATCGCGGCGTTCATACAGGCCGACGCGCTCCAGCCATTTTTCGGCGAGGGCCACGGCTTCGTCCTTGTGCAGCTTTTTGACCTTAAGCAAACCGAGGGTGACGTTTTGCAACGCGGTCAGGTGCGGAAACAGGTTGAACTGCTGGAACGCCATGCCGGTCATCGCGCGATGACGGGCGATGACTTTTTCGGCGTGGCGCACGCGTTTGCCGTTGACCTCGTCATAACCGATGGATTCGCCGTCGAGCAGGATCTGCCCGCCCTGGAATTCTTCGAGCATGTTCACGCAACGCAGCAGCGTGGTCTTGCCCGAGCCGCTGGAGCCGATCAGCGTGACCACGTTGCCGCGCTGCATGGTCAGGTCGACGCCCTTGAGCACTTCGAGCTTGCCGTATTGTTTGTGCAGGCCGCGAATGTCCAGCAGGGCCTGGCCGTTGGGTGCAACAGAAGTCTGAGTCATGGCAAAGCCACCCGCTTTTCAATGTGCCGGCCGAGTAATTCGATGGCGTAGTTGATGACGAAAAAGAGGAACCCGGCGAACAGGTAGAACTCCAGGGTCATGAAGGTCCGGGCGATGATCTGCTGCGTGCTGAGCAGCAACTCCGCCACGCCGATCACCGAGAGTAAGGTCGACGCCTTGACGATTTCGGTGGACGAGTTGACCCAGGTCGGCAGGATCTGCCGCAACGCCTGGGGCAGCAACACGTAGCCCAGGGATTGATAAAACGTCAGGCCGATCGCCTTGCTCGCTTCCATCTGCCCGCGTGGCAACGCTTGCAGCGCGCCGCGCACGATCTCGGCGACGTGGGAGCCGCAGAACAGCGTCAGCCCCAAGGCCCCGGCCTGAAACGCGCTGATCTGCCAGCCCAGCGCCGGCGCCATATAAAAGCAGGCCAGCACCAGCACAAACACCGGCGTGCCACGGATCAGGTCAACGTAGAAACGAAACGGTGCGCGCATCCAGACATTGCCGTAGGTCAGCACCAGCCCGGCGACGATGCCGATCAAGGTGCCGAGCAAAATCGCCAGCGCCGAGCACTGGACACTGGTCAGAAAGCCTTGCCACAAGACTTCCCGCGCCACCCATAGCTCATGCAACCAACTCGGGGATTCGTACATGGGAGGCTCCTATCGGCGGATCGCCAGACGCTGTTCGAGGTATCGCAGCATCATGGCAATGAGGTAACAAGCCGCAACATAGAGCCCTGTGGTCACCATCCAGGTTTCAATCACCCGGTAGCTCTCGACATTGATCTTGCGCGCGTAATAGGTCAGCTCCGGCACCGCAATCGCGGCCGCCAGCGAAGTGTCCTTGAACAGCGAAATGAAGTTGTTCGACAGCGCCGGCAGCACGTTGCGCAGCATCACCGGCACGGTGACGTAGGCTTTGACCTGCCACTCGCCAAGCCCGATCGCCAGCCCTGCTTCGCGCTGGCCCTTGGGAATGCTCAACAGCCCGCCACGGAACACTTCGGTCAGGTACGCCCCGGCATACAGCGACAGGGTGACGATGAACGAAGGGATCTTGTCCAGGCGAATGCCCAGGCTCGGCAAGGCGAAGTAGATCAACAGAATCAACACCAGAATCGGCGTGTTACGGATCACCGTCACGTACACCGACGCCAGCACCCGCAACGCGCGATGCTTGGATAACAAAGCAAACGCCATCATCAGGCCGATCACGCAGCCGATGGCGATCGACACCAGCGCCAGCTCCAGGCCCAGACCGAGCCCTGCCAGCAAGGTGTCGAAATCGCGCCACACGGCGGCAAAGTTCAACTGATAGTTCATGGTCAGCAGTACCTTGAACGGGGCGCTCTATAGCCGCCCCGCTCATCATTCAAGAGATGGAAACGTCGCGAGCGAAAGAAAGACAAGGCGAAAACAGGCGAGAAAGCGGAGTTGGCTTTAGCCAATGAGCATTTCGAGTCTGTTTTCAACGCAGTATTTCTGAGCGCAGCAGTTTTCATTTGAATTCGACGGGGAAACCGATGGCTGGGGTAGGCAGATCGACACCGAACCACTGCTTGAAGGACGCCGCGTAGGCCGGGAACTCAACGCCGGTCATGGCTTCATGCAACACGGTGTTGACGAAGTTCAGCCAATCCTGATCGCCACGTTTAACGGCACAGGCGTAGGTTTGCGGGCTCCAGGCGTAAGCCGGGCTGCGATAGCGGCCAGGGTTCTGCACCATCAGGTATTTGACCGAGGACTGATCGGTGGCGGCGCTGTCGGCACGGCCGGAGTTCACGGCCTGATACATCAAATCAACGCTGTCGTACTGATCAACCTTGGCTTTCGGCAGTGCCTGATGCACCAGCTCTTCGGCATACACGTTCTGCAGCACCGCCACGGTCACGCTGTCGCCGGCAGCTTTCAGGTCTTCGATTTCCTTGTATTTGCTGTTGGCTGGCAGCAACAGGCCGACGCCTTCGCGGTAGTACGGCAGGGTGAAGGCCACTTGCTGCGCACGGCTGGCCGTCACGGTGATGAACTGACAGCTGATATCGACCTTGTCCGTCAACAGGTTCGGAATCCGCGCATCGGACGACTGCACCACGTACTCGACCTTGCTCGGGTCATTGAACAGACCCTTGGCAATCATGTGCCCGATATCAATATCAAACCCCTGCAACTTGCCGTCCGCTCCCTGGAAATGCCATGGCGCGTTGGTACTGCCTGTACCCACGATCAATTTGCCACGGGCCAGCACGCTATCGAGCTTGCTGTCCGCCGCCTGGGCAACACCCATGGCAGCGGCCGAAGCCGCGAGGATAAAAACACACGCTTTGAACAAGGAAGGTCGGCGATGCATGGCAAGCACTCCAGAGTGTTGTGTATTCCGTTATACCGGATATGAGTGTGTAACAACGGAATAGACAGCAGAAAGTGTGCCACAGGATGCAAGGATGATGTTGGAGAGATTGAAATGTGTTTTGAATCAGAGGGATGCGTGTTGGCGGGGGAAAAGCGTTACCAAACGCACGGGGGAGCGAGCGCTACCGGGGGCCACAGTAGGCGGGTACTTGCACCACATTTGAAACGCGACGATTCAAAATGTGGCACAACGATGTTATGCAGAACGGAGTGACTCCCACCTGTAATTTCTGACAGTAGACCCCATCCACACCCTCCTTTAACGTCGACAAATCTTCGATGATCGTTGTGAAAAGGAGACTTCGATGAACTCGACCACCTCGCAAACGGCATTGGCGCCGACCTACCGCAAAGCCTTGAAAACCTGGCGCCCGGTGATCCTGTACTTTGGCAATCAGCACTGTCCTGCCTGTGAAGAGGCCGGGCCGATATTTCGGGCGATTGCCGAGGCATATCGGCATCGGGCGGACATTTATATGTTGAATACCAGCGAATCGCCCCGGCATCCGAACGTAACCGGCACGCCGACGGTGTTGTTTTACCAGGATGGGAAATTGCTGAAGAAGCTTAAAGGGATTGGGACTGCGCAGACGCTGGCGGCGGATTTTGCGGCGCATGTGGGCAAGGTGAAGCCCCGGCAGGTGGCTCGGAAACCGGGGCATGATTTGGCTTGGTTGCGGCGGGCGTTGCGTGGGCTGTGTATGGTGCCTCGGGCGCGAATTCGGGCCAGGGTTTGAGATATTTGGTATCGGGTGGATCGCCTTCGCGAGCAAGCCCGCTCCCACAGGGTTTGTCGGCGACCACAGGCTTCGTGGTCAACCTCGAACAAAATGTGGGAGCGGGCTTGCTCGCGAAGGGGCCCTTGAATCCAGCACAAATCACTAGTCGACACGCTTGAGCAACACCCGCACCACCCGCCGCTCTTCAACGCCCATCACGGTCATCGTCCAGCCATCCCGTTCATGGCTGTCGCCAACGATCGGCAACCGATCCAGCACACTCATCACCCAGCCGGCCAACGTCTGGTAATCCTCGGTAGGCTCGGCACTGAAACCGGTCAGCTGTCGCACCCGCGCCAGGTTCAACGCGCCGCTGACCATAAACCCGCCCTGCTCTTCAACCACGTCCGGGCCTTCGATTTCGCTGGCATCCGGCAGTTCGCCGGCAATGGATTCGAGAATGTCGGTCATGGTCAGCACGCCGACGAAATCACCGAATTCATTGACCACAAAGGCAATGTGGGTCGAGGCTTGGCGCATCTGTTCCAGGGCATTGAGGATCGAGTAGCTGTCGAGCAAGTTGATGGTCGTGCGCGCCAGCTCTTCGAGGTCTGGCTCATTGCCGGCCAGGTAATCCTTCAACAGTTCCTTTTTGTGCACGAAACCCAAGGGTTCATCCACCGCGCCATCGCGTATCAGCGGTAAGCGCGAGTAGGACGAGTGCATCAGGCGTGTACGAATGGTTTCGGGATCGTCGGCCAGATCGATGTGATCGACGTCAGCTCGCACCGTCATCAAGGTACGAATCGGCCGCTCGGCCAGTTGCAGCACGCCACTGATCATCACCCGCTCACGGCGGTCGAACAGCACTTCACTGGGCGCTTCACCGTTGTCCAGCAAGTCGGCAATCTCCTCGCCGACCTCTTCCACCGCCAACGTGCGGCCACCCAGCAAACGCAACACCGCGTGAGCCGTACGCTCGCGCATCGGCCGCAAGCCCTGCGCCGAGCGCTTGCGTCGGGCACGGGCGATCTGGTTGAACACTTCGATCAGGATCGAGAAACCGATGGCCGCGTACAGGTAGCCCTTGGGAATGTGGAACCCCAGGCCTTCGGCGGTCAGGGCGAAACCGATCATCATCAGGAAGCCCAGGCACAGCATGATCACCGTCGGGTGTTCGTTGACGAATCGGGTCAGCGGCTTGCTCGCAACGATCATCAGCCCGATGGAAATGATCACCGCGATCATCATCACCTCCAGTTCGTCGACCATGCCTACGGCGGTAATCACCGCGTCCAGGGAGAACACCGCGTCAAGCACCACAATCTGCGCCACGATCGGCCAGAACAGCGCATACGCCGCATTGCCCGCGCGCTGGCCAACATGGCCTTCAAGGCGTTCATGCAACTCCATAGTGGCCTTGAACAACAAGAACACACCGCCGAACAGCATGATCAAGTCACGCCCGGAGAAGCTCTTGTCGAACACCTCGAACAGCGGCTGGGTCAGGGTCACCAACCAGGAAATACTCGCCAGCAAGCCCAGGCGCATCAGCAGCGCCAGGGACAAACCGATGATCCGCGCACGGTCACGCTGATGCGGCGGCAACTTGTCCGCGAGGATCGCGATAAACACCAGGTTGTCGATGCCCAGCACCAGCTCCAGCACAATCAACGTCAACAGGCCCAGCCACGCGGCGGGGTCAGCTATCCATTCCATAAAAATGTCTCGATCTCTTCAGCGAATTCAGAATGCCGTACACGGCAAGGCGCGGCGCGGGGGCCGTGGGGCTTCGATGACAGGGAGAGACAGAGGTCGGAAAACCGGGTGCTTGGCGCGCGTCAGAGTTGCGCGAATGCGCGAAATGGAAGGCTGACTGGGAGGCTCCGAGAGGGTGTTCATGCAGGTCCTGAAAGGAAAAAGGACTTGGAGCGTACAGGTGGCGGAGACTTTTCCTACAGTGGGAAATTATTACAAGATCTGTAAAAGCGTTGTTTGGGAGGACGCCTTCGCGAGCAAGCCCGCTCCCACAGGGGATTTGTGAACGCTGAAGATCCCCTGTGGGAGCGGGCTTGCTCGCGAAGCTTTTGCTCTTAAATCTTCCTGACCCGCTCGATATACCTGACCACCGCCCGCGACTTCTCAAACCGCCGATAAACCATCGACAACCACGAGCTCGCCTCACACGCTTCAATTGCCCGATACACCACACCCGGCAACCCGACATGCCCAACCACCGATTCAGGCACCACCGCCACGCCCTGCCCCAGTGACACCAAGGCAATCACCGCCACCAACCCGCCCGGCTGCGCCCCCAGCTTCGGCGCGAATCCGCCCTGGGCCGCGACTTGCAAGGTGCCGTTGATTTGCTCCGGCAGGATGAAGGTTTCGTTTTGCAAATGCGCCGGGTTGATCTTCGGCAGGCGGCACAGCCAGGACTCGCTGGATACGGCCAGTACGAAGCCTTCCGCATCGAGCCGGATCGCTTCCAATCCATCGGGCAAGGTCATGGGCGAGCGGACATAACCGATATCGAACCGGCCCTCGATCACCAGGCCCGGCAACGCCGCCATCGGACTTTCCCGTACATTCAGGCTGACGTCCGGGCACTCGCGGCTGAAGGCTTGCACCTGTTTTTGCAACAACCCCGAATACACCGCCGAGGCCACGTAACCCAGTTCGATATGACCGATATCGCCACGCCCGGCGCGCTGGGCGTTGCGTTGGGCGAATTCGAATTGGCGCACCGTGGCTTCGGCCTCGATCACCAGCGCGGCGCCGGCCTCGGTCAGGCTGACTTCCCGTTGCTGACGCAGGAACAACCGGGTGCCCAGTTCGGTTTCCATGTCCTGGATCTGCCGGCTCAAGGTTGGCGGTGCAATGCCCAGTTGTTCGGCGGCGCGGGTGAAATTGCGCTGCCGGGCAACGGCCAGAAAGTAGCGAAAATGGCGTATATCCATCAGTGGATTAGCTCAAAGGTAATGAAGTCTCGACTGCCAGCTAACAAAGCCTGACATCGACCGGGATAAGCTTTCGGTGCAGCCACAGTAGAGAGCCGAAACCATGTCCGTCAAACACCTTACTCAAAAGGCAATCACCTTATGAACCGGGTCAGCCCACGCCTGACACTGCTGACCGCCTCCGGGGTGTGTTCGCTAATTGTCCTCGACACCAATATTGTCGCCGTTACCCTGCCGACCATCGCCCGGGACCTGGGTGCCAATTTTGCCGACATCGAGTGGGTGGTCAGCGCCTACATGCTGGCCTTCGCCGCGTTGTTGCTGCCGGCGGGCAGCCTCGCCGACCGCTTTGGCCGGCAGAAAACCCTGCTCTGGGGCCTGGGGATTTTCATCCTCGCCTCCCTCGGTTGCGGTGCGGCGCCGACGGCGTTGTTTCTCGACATTGCACGGGCGGTCAAGGGTGTTGGCGCAGCGTTGCTGCTGACCTCGGCGTTGGCCTCGATTGGCCATGCCTTTCACGATGAAGTGGAACGCGCCAAGGCCTGGGCGTTCTGGGGCGCGTGCATGGGTGTGGCGATGACTGCTGCGCCGACGCTGGGTGGGTTGATCACCGAGTACATTGGCTGGCGCTGGATTTTCTATCTCAACTTGCCAGTCGGTTTGCTGCTGATGGCGATGGTCTGGCGCAACGTGCCGGAATCCCGGGACACCCAGTCCGCTCGCCTCGATCCGTGGGGCAGCCTGGCCTTCAGTGCGAGTCTGTTGTGCCTGATCTGGGGCCTGATCGAAGCCAACCGCATCGGCTGGAGCAATCCACTCACCTACGCCCGACTGATCGGTGGTGCTCTGTTGCTGGGGTTGTTTGTGGTGATCGAGCGTATGCAGCAGCGGCCCATGGTCGATCTGCAATTGTTCAAGCATCCGCGTTTTATCGGCGCACTGTTGGGAATGTTCGCTTACGCCGGTTGCGCCCAGGTGATGATGACGTTGCTGCCGTTCTACCTGCAAAACGGCCTCGGTTTCTCGGCCATCGCCTCGGGGTTGGGGATGTTGCCGTTTGCCCTGACGATGCTGATCTGCCCGCGCATCGGCGCACGACTGGCGAGCCGGTTTGCCCCCGCCACGCTGATGGCCGCCGGGTTGACCCTGGTCGGCTGCGGCAATTTGCTCAGCGCGTGGGCGGTCACCAGCGGTGGCTACCTGCCCTTCGCCCTGGCGATTGCCGTCACGGGCGCCGGCGCCGGGCTACTGAATGGCGACACCCAGAAAAACATCATGGCTTGCGTGCCACGGGACCGCGCCGGCATGGCCTCGGGCATGAGCACCACCATGCGCTTCAGCGCGATCATGCTGGCCATCGGCGTGTACGGCGCGTTGCTGGCCAGTCACACCGAGTTGTTGCTGCGTGACAGCCTGTCGGGGCAATGGGTGGATCAGACGCGCGGTATCGCCTCGCGGGTGGTGGCCGGGGACATGACGGCGGCGCTGGGACTGCTGCCGGACACTGCGCGTAACGTGGTCGAACCGTTGGCTCGGCAGGCATTCGTTGGTGGGTTCAGTTTGTTGCTGTTGGTCGCGGGGTTGTTGGCGCTGCTGGGGGCGTTGGTGGTGGGGACGTTGATGCGTAATCCGATTCCAAATCCCTCAAGCCCTCTATCGGAGACACCTGTCCTACAACAATAAACATGAATGTTTAATTCGACATCTCCAGACACGCTCTCGCCCTACACATCCTTGCGTCGTAGCCTACAGCTACGCCAGAATCCGCCGGCTTGTGCGCCTCGGGCCTGGGTTTTATCGTTTCCCGGTCGCTGACCAATCAGCGATCGGGTTTAGCAGCTCGGTAAATATCAAGGCGCACTAGTTCAGCCTGTCGACCAACGACTATTTTTTCGTCAGTTGGTCTGCGTTATGGCGGCTGTGCGTGGGGCACTTCGGTGCGCCGGGTTCCTTGATCCCTGGTCTGCTAACCCGCGTACAGTCGCCACCTTTTCGTTTAGCAGCGAATCGTGGCGGCTCCACCATCAAGGAGCCACAACAGTGAAAAACCCAACCACAAAATCCACCCCCTTCGCCCCCTGCGACCACGTCGACCATTACCTCTTCGCCGTACAACCCGGCATCCCCCTGCTCGACGCCCTGGAACACGCTTCCGTCTACCTCAGCTGCGCCGAAGCCCTCGCCCATCAAGCCCCTCAGGCCACCCGCCCGGAACACATCGCGACGTTGCGTTGGGCCAGCAAGCAAATGCTCGGCACTGCGCGTTCATTGCTCCAGGCCTCCATCGACGGCATGCATGCCGCGCAAGCGGGTGGTGAAGCATGAATGCGCACATGCCGATGACCAACAATGAGTGCGACATTCCGGTGTTATTGGTGGCCACCCAGGCGCCGTTGGATGTTTTGCACAGCAACGCCGCCACGCGGTTTCTGGCGGTGACGCAGATGATGGAAAGCCTGGCCAGTCTGGATATCACACGAGCCGAAGGAGCTGACGTGCAGCAATTGGCCAACGCGGCGGCGATGTTGTTGCGCGATGGGTGTGATGTGATGGATGTGTTGGGGCGGCGGATTCGGGCGCAAGTTTAATCGCCGAGATTGATGTTGGCTGTGAGAGCCTCATCGCGAGCAAGCTCGCTCCTACAGGGGATCTTCGGTGAACACGGCATCTGTGTTCGACGCCCATTCATGTGGGAGCGAGCCTGCTCGCGAAGGCGGTTTCACATTCAACATTGATGGTGCCTGACACTCCGCTTTCGCGAGCAAGCCCGCTCCCACAGGGGATTTGCGGTGAGCGCGGAAACTTTGTACGACGCAAATCCACTGTGGGAGCGGGCTTGCTCGCGAAGGGGCCTATCAATCACCGCATGCGGCGATCAGCGCCGCTGCTTGAACGACGCCAACACCCGCTCGGCATTGGCATCGCAGGCCATGCCTTCGGGCTTCGCCTGGATGTCGTCGATCACCGCCAGCAGCTTCGCCTTGCTCTGCGCCAGGTGTTGCTGCATTTCTTCGATCTGCTCGACTTTGCGCGTCAGGCCCGCCAGCAGCTCGTCGTGCTTGAACTCACCGGTCGCCGCGTCCGGCATCAACAGCTTCAATTCTTCGAGGCTGAAACCGGCCTGTTGGGCGCACTGGATCAGGTACAGCGTCTGCAACACCTGCTCGGGGTAATGCCGGTAACCATTGGCCCGACGTTCGACTTTCTGGATCAGTCCCTGGGCCTCGTAAAACCGAATGCGCGATGGATTGAACCCACTTAACTCCGCCAATTCACCAATCTTCATCCCAACCTCATTTGCCTGCTTGACATTAAAGTTAACTTTAAGCTTAGCCTCCACGCATTACTGATGAGGAGTCAAGTCATGTCGCCCTTCCAAACGTTGAATTTGCCCAACGGCCAGACCCTCGGCAATCGCATTGCCAAAGCCGCGATGGAAGAAAACCTCGCGGACCGGCAACAGGCGCCTTCGGATGCCCTGTTGCGTTTGTATCAAGCCTGGGCCGAGGGCGAAGCCGGGTTGTTGCTGACCGGTAACGTGATGATCGACCGGCGCGCCATGACCGGCCCCGGCGGCGTGGTGCTGGAGGATGAGCGGCATCTTGAGCGTTTTCGCCAGTGGGCGACGGTTGGCCGGGCCGGTGGCGCGCAGTTCTGGGTGCAGCTCAACCATCCGGGTCGTCAGACCATGGCCAATCTCGGCCAGCAAGCCTTGGCGCCATCGGCGGTGGCGCTGGACCTGGGCGGGTTCTCGAAAATGTTCGCCGAGCCTAAACCGATGTCCGAAAGCGATATCAATGAGGTGATCCAGCGCTTTGCCAGCAGCGCGGCCCTGGCGGAAAAGGCCGGGTTTACCGGGGTACAGATTCACGCGGCCCACGGCTATTTGCTCAGCCAGTTTTTGTCGCCGCTGACCAATCGCCGCACCGATCAATGGGGCGGCTCCCTGGCAAATCGTGCGCGCCTGCTGCTCAATGTGGTCAGCGCCGTACGCAACGCAGTGTCGCCGCACTTCTGTGTTTCGGTGAAGCTCAACTCGGCGGATTTCCAGCGCGGTGGCTTTGATGCCGACGATGCAAGGCAAGTGATCCAGTGGCTCAACGAGCAGCCAATCGACTTGCTCGAATTGTCCGGGGGCAGCTACGAAGCCCCGGCCATGCAAGGCGAAGCCCGGGACGGTCGGACGCTGGCGCGGGAAGCCTACTTTCTGGAAATGGCCGGTGAACTGGCCAGTGTCGCGCGCATGCCCGTGATGGTCACCGGCGGCATCCGTCGTTTGGCGATCGTCGAACAGGTGCTCGACAGCGGCATCGCCATGGCCGGGATCGGCACTGCGATGGCGGTAGAGCCGCACCTGGTCAAACACTGGCGCGAGGGCAAGAACACCCATCCGCAATTGCCACCGATTCTCTGGAAGCGCAAACCCCTGGCGGCGCTGGCGACCATGGCGGTGGTGAAATTCCAGTTGCATCGGATGAGTCGCGGACACCAGCCTCGGCCGCAGGTGTCGGCGCTCTGGGCATTGATCCGCGATCAGGTGTACATCGCCAAGCGCACCCGCCAATACAAACAAGCCATGAACACCTGAACCCCGTAGCAGCTGCCGAGGCACGAGGCTGCGTTCGGCTGCGAAGCAGTCGTAAAACCTGGGCACGCGGTATTCCTGAAACACCGCGCGGTCTGATCTCACGACTGCTTCGCAGCCGAACGCAGCCTCGTGCCTCGGCAGCTGCTACGGGCGGACGCGAACTCGGTAGCTGTTACGTTGTGTTGTATAGCAAGTAATCGCAGATCGGGTTGAGTCATGCCAGCCGTTGAGTTGTCCCTTTTTCTATCCCGAGGACAACTCATCGATCACTGGAGCACCCCATGGCGAAAATCACCATTGCCCAGCAACTGGCAACCACCCTTGAACAGGCCGGCGTCAAACGCATCTGGGGCCTGACCGGCGATAGCCTCAACGGCCTGACCGAAGCGTTGCGCACCATGGACAGCATTGAGTGGATGCACGTGCGCCACGAAGAAGTCGCGGCGTTTGCCGCCGGGGCAGAAGCGGCGGTCACCGGGGAACTGGCGGTGTGTGCCGGCAGTTGCGGGCCGGGCAATCTGCACCTGATCAACGGGCTGTTCGACTGCCACCGCAACCATGTGCCGGTGCTGGCGATTGCGGCGCAGATTCCTTCGTCCGAAGTCGGCCTCAACTACTTTCAGGAAACCCATCCGCAAGAACTATTCAAGGAGTGCAGCCACTTCGTCGAACTGGTCAGCAACCCGGCGCAGATGCCGCAGGTGCTGCACCGGGCGATGCGCAGTGCGATCCTCAATCGCGGCGTCGCGGTGGTGGTGATTCCCGGCGACGTGGCGTTGCAGGAAGTCGAAGACAACCTCAAACCCTGGCCGACTCTTTCCCAGCCGCGCACCCTGCCCGCGCCTCAGGATCTGGATCGCCTGGTGGAGCTGCTGAGCCAAAGCAAAGCCGTGACGCTAATGTGCGGCGCCGGTTGCGCCGGGGCACATGATCAAGTGGTGGCGCTGGCCGATGCCCTCGGCGCCCCGGTGGTGCATGCGTTGCGCGGCAAGGAACACGTGGAATGGGACAACCCGTTCGACGTCGGCATGACCGGGCTGATCGGCTTCAGCTCCGGTTATCACGCGATGCTCAACTGCGACACCTTGGTGCTGCTCGGCACCGACTTCCCGTATCGGCAGTTCTACCCCACCGACGCCACCATCATTCAGATCGACCACAACCCCGAGGCCTTGGGCCGCCGCACCACGCTGGACCTGGGCATCGCCGCCGACGTCGGCGAAACCCTCGCCGCGCTGCTGCCGCGCCTACCGTATCGGGGCGACCGGAGCTTTCTGGAGTCGTCGCTCAAGCATTATGAGAAGGCGCGCCAAGGCCTCGATGACCTCGCCAAGCCTTCCGCGCCGGGCCGACCGATTCACCCGCAATACCTCACCCGACTGCTCAGCGAACTGGCCGATGAAGATGCGATCTTCACCGCCGACGTCGGCACGCCAACGGTGTGGGCGGCGCGCTATTTGAAAATGAACGGCAAGCGCCGGTTGCTGGGCTCGTTCAACCACGGCTCGATGGCCAACGCCATGCCCCAGGCCATCGGTGCCCAGGCAACGTTCCCCGATCGGCAGGTCATTTCATTGTCGGGCGATGGCGGTTTCAGCATGTTGATGGGGGATTTCATTTCCCTGGCGCAGCTGAAGTTACCGGTGAAAATCATCGTCTACGACAACGCCTCGTTGGGTTTTGTCGCCATGGAAATGAAGTCCAGCGGATTGCTCGATACCGGCACTGATTTGCACAACCCGGACTTTGCGGCAATGGCGAATGCCATGGGCATTCTCGGGATTCGGGTTGAAGAATCGGAAAACCTGGAACCGGCGCTGCGCCGGGCGCTGGCCCATGACGGGCCGGTGTTGGTGGACGTGATCACCGCGACTCAGGAACTGGCGATGCCGCCGACCATCAAGCTGGAACAGGCCAAGGGGTTCAGTCTGTACATGCTTAAAGCGGTGATGAGTGGGCGTGGGGATGAAGTGATCGAGTTGGCGCGGACCAACTGGTTTCGCTAAGACTTGCGAAGATCCCCTGTGGGAGCGGGCTTGCTCGCGAAGGCGTCGTGGCAGTCAGGACTTATGTCAACTGACCCACCGCTTTCGCGAGCAAGCCCGCTCCCACAAGGGGATTTTTATCGGCCCGAGAATCGCAGCCGCGACAACTCCCGCAAATCCCCCGCCACATAGTAATCATTGGTCCAACGGTCATCCGCCGCCAACGGCTGCACCTCTTTCAACGCCAGTTTCTTCGCAAAATAGCGAAACCGGTAATGCTCATAAAACCGCAACAACTCCAACCCGTATCGGTCCGCCAGATCCGTATCACCCCGAATCACCAGGTAGTTCTCATCATTGCCATTACTGGCCGCCGCGCTGAGGTTGTGGCTGCCGCTGATGATCGTCGGCGTATCGGTGGTGAAGTCGGTGACGACGGCTTTGGTGTGCACCAGCAGGTTGCCCTTCTGGCCTTTCATGTTTTCCTTGAGCCAGCCTTCCAGCCCGGTATTGAGCAGCGCCGTGGCGGCGAATTCGGCGGTGCGGTCGGCATGGAAACCGGTGATGCGGCTGACGGTGTTTTGCAGGCCGTAACGCAGGATGTCGTCGTGGGGCTGACCGAGCAACGCGTTGAGGATGTCGTTGGGCAGGGCAAACGCAGTCACGAACAGGATGTCCTTTTTCGCGCCATTGATGATCTCGACGAACTCGTGCAAGTCGCCCTGGCCGGTGCGCGGTGAAAATCCGGCGAACAGTGGCTGCGTCGGGTCCATTGGGTTGTTTTTGGTCAGCCAGGTACGCGTCGCACCGACGTCCGCCGGGTTCGCCCACACCTCTTCGAAGGTTTGCAGGTAACTGGCGCCGACCCGCGCATCGTCGAGCACATGCACCACGTTGGCCTGACGGTAAACACCGTTCGGCGTGAAGTTGGTGCTGCCGCAAAGCACCGCTTGCGGTCGGTGCTCGCCGCCCTCCAGTTTGCTCAGGACAATGAATTTGTCGTGGAAGATATTGTGAGTGACCCGCCCGCGCTTGTTCGCCGCCGGGATTTTTTCCAGGCTGGCCTCGTTCATCGTGGTGTCTTCATCGTTCGGTTGTGCGTGATACAACACCCGCACCTTGACCCCACGGGCGAACGCGGCGTTCACCTCGTCAACGATCGACTGCAATTGATACTCGTAAATCGCGATATCCAGCGCCCATTGATCGTCCGTCGCACGCTGGATAAACCCCAGCAAGCGCCCGAGCAAACCATTTTCCAGCCATTGCTGCGCCGCTATCGGCCAGGCTTCGATGGGCAGATTGCGATTGGCGCTAATCTGCGCATCGAGGTCGGGAAACTTGCGCTGGAACGCCTGGCTCGCCGCCACGGCGCGGTTGAAGATCACGCTCTGGTGGGTGGGATGGCCGTCGTCGGAGGTGATCGTCAGCTCCAGAAACTCCCCCAGTTGCGGCGCATCGGGTGTGCCGTAAGCCAGGTGGATCCGGTAATGCATGGTCGTCCCGGGATTGACCGCGTAATCGGCCCAGCGAAACTTCTGCAGCGGCGCGATATCGCTCGGGGTCGCGTGGTATTGCGCGAAGGTGTGGACCTTGCCGGGGAAGGTCAGGCTGTTGAACAGGAACAGCCAGGGTTTGCTGCCTGACTGTTTTTCGATGGCAAACCCGAGCAGGCCTTTGCGACGGGGTTCGGCCAGGTCCATGGCCAACAGCACGCCGTTGGTGCCGGCGTAGGCTTTGACGCGGAAATCGTCCTGAGGGTTGGCGGCTAGAACGCGCATGGGTCACTCCTGTGAGGGGTTGGCTTGCTGAGCATAGGGCAGTGATGCGGATTTGCCTTGATGATCCGAAACCGCGTCGCTGCATTCGCGAGCAAGCCCGCTCCCACACTGGACCTCTTTCACACCGAAAATTCCCTGTGGGAGCGGGCTTGCTCGCGAAGAGGCCAACCCGGACAACACAACTTTCAGCCTGAAATCAGCTCATCGATATGCCGATAGTCTGCCTGTAACTCAGTAGCCAACACCTTAGCCCGCCCCAGCCGAATCGGCCCGCGCTCAATATCAATCAACAACCCCGGACACCCCAGCACCGGCAACCCCGGCCATTCTTTCAACCGCCCGTCGGTCACCAGCAACAAGCGCTGCTGCTCCGCCGGAAAACGCTTCTGCCGCGCGGCCAACCACTGCCCTGCCTCATGCAGCGCCGCCAGCATCGGCGTGCCGCCGCTGGCGCCCAAGCCATCAAGCCAGGTGCGCAGACCGCTGGACGCCTTCAGACCTTGCACTTGCCACTTCGGTGCATTGCCGCTGGCGGTCAGCAAGGCCAGACGCGCCCGTTGCCGATACGCGTCATCGAACAGTTGCGCGAGCAAGCCTTTGGCATCGCTCAACGCCTGATGCCGCTGGGTCGAGGCCGAGGCGTCGACGATCACCAGCCACAGTTCGTGGGCCGAACGGGTGCGCAGGTGAAACAACAGATCTTCATGCAAACGCGGGCGCCCGTTGAGCAACGTACCCGGCCAGTTGATCGAGCCTTGCGGTGCTGCGCGGCGTTTGCCTTGTCGGCCATTGTCCAAGCGTCCGGCACGGGGTCTGGCATTCGCCCCCGCGTCAGATCGAGGGCGAATGCCTAGGGCTTTTTTGGCCAGCTCGGCACTTCACGTCGCGCGCCGACCGGCAACGCCTGGGCGGGCATTTCGCCCCACTGGCCCTGGCCTTCGCTGGGGTTGGACTGTTGGGTCGACGGCGGCTGACTGTGTTGCGGCGCCGGGGGTGACTGCTCGCGGCGGCGATGGCGCAAGGCGAATTCGGCCACCGCGTCGATATCTTCCTCGGCAATCGCCTTCGCACCACGCCACGCCGCATGGGCGCGGGCAGCACGCAGCCAGACCAGATCGGCGCGCAAGCCATCGACGCCGGCGGCAAAGCAGCGTTCGGTGATCTGCGCGAGCGTGGCGTCATCCAGGGGAATGCTCGCCAACAGACTGCGCGCCTGCTGACAACGTTCGCGCAATGCGTGTTGCTGACTTTCCCACTCAACGCAGAAGCCTTGGGGATCGCTGTCGAAATCCAGCCGTCGCCGAATAATCTGACCGCGCTCGGCGGGTGCGGTGTGACCGCTGAGGGCGACGTTTAGGCCGAAGCGGTCGAGCAATTGCGGGCGCAGTTCACCCTCTTCCGGGTTCATGGTGCCGATCAGCACAAACTTCGCCGAATGCCGATGGGAAATCCCATCGCGCTCGATCAGGTTGGTGCCGCTGGCGGCCACGTCGAGCAACAGGTCGACCAGGTGATCAGGCAACAAGTTGACTTCATCGACGTACAGCACGCCGCCGTCAGCTTTGGCCAGCACGCCGGGGGAAAACTGCGCGCGTCCTTCGCTCAGGGCGGCGTCGAGGTCGAGGGTGCCAACCAGGCGTTCTTCAGTGGCGCCCAGGGGCAAAGTGACGAATTGACCGCTGGCGAGCAGGTCCGCGAGGCCCCGGGCCAGGGTCGACTTGGCCATGCCCCGCGGGCCTTCGATCAGCACGCCGCCGATTTTCGGGTCGATGGCGGTGAGGTACAGAGCGAGTTTCAAGTCATCGGCGCCGACCACGGCGGAGAGCGGGAAATGGGGGGTGTCGGTCATTGAAGTTGTCTCTGTTCGTGGTCTTGGGTTTTCGGTGTTATTGATGATTGTGGCGTGTCAGGTAGAACCACCCCTCACCCTAACCCTCTCCCCAAAGGGTAGAGGGGACTGACCGAGGTGTCTTGCGAGCTACATCGACCTGAATAATCGAGTCGAACTCAGGATCTGAAAAGCATGGAGATCGGCTCCCTTTCCCCCTCTCCCCCTTGGGGAGAGGGGACTGACCGAGGTGTCTTGCGAGCTACATCGACCTGAGAAATCGAGTCGAACTCCGGATTTGAAAAGCATGAAGATCGGCTCCCTTTCCCCCTCTCCCCCTTGGGGAGAGGGTTGGGGTGAGGGGTGGCTCTTGAGGTGATCAACCCTCTTCCTCTATATCCAGCAACAAATTCTCCAGCGCCTCGCGATACTCGCCCGGCTCCTTCCACATCCCCCGCTGCTGCGCTTCCAGCATCCGCTCCGTCATATCGCGCAAGGCATGGGGATTGTGCTCGCGGACAAACTCCCGCGTCGCCGGGTCGAGCAAATAGGCGTCCGCCAGCAACGCGTATTGGTGATCGTCGATCAACTGCGTGGTCGCATCAAAGGCAAACAGGTTATCCACCGTGGCCGCCAATTCAAACGCACCTTTATAGCCGTGGCGCTTCACGCCGTCGATCCACTTCGGATTCGCCGCCCGGGAACGTATCACTCGGTTCAACTCTTCCTTCAACGTGCGGATTTTCGGCAGGTCCGGCTGGCTGTGATCGCCGTGATAACTGGCCGCCGCTTCACCGCTGAGGCTTTCCACGGCGGCGAGCATACCGCCCTGGAATTGGTAGTAGTCGTTGGAATCGAGCAAGTCGTGCTCGCGGTTGTCCTGGTTCTGCAGCACCGCTTGCACCTGGCTCAGGCGCTGGGCGAACTGCTCACGGGCGGCGGTGCCTTCATCGGAACCGCCGTAAGCGTAACCGCCCCAGTTCAAATACACCTCGGCCAGGTCCTCGCGGCTTTGCCACAGGCGACCGTCGATAGCACCCTGCACACCTGCGCCGTAGGCACCGGGTTTGGCCCCGAAAATGCGCCAGCCTGCCTGACGTCGCGCCGCCTCTTCATCCAGACCGCTGGCCAGCAAAGCTTCACGCTCAGCACGCACCTTGGCCGCCAGCGGGTTGAGATCGTCCGGTTCATCCAGTTCGGCGACCGCTTGCACGGCGGCGTCAAACAGCCGAATCAGGTTGGCAAACGCATCGCGGAAGAACCCGGACACACGCAAGGTCACGTCCACTCGCGGACGGTCGAGCAAGCTGATCGGCAGGATTTCGAAATCATCAACCCGCTGACTGCCGGTGGCCCACACCGGACGCACGCCCATCAGCGCCATAGCCTGGGCGATGTCGTCACCGCCGGTGCGCATGGTCGCCGTGCCCCAGACCGACAGGCCGAGTTGGCGCAGGTGGTCGCCGTGGTCCTGCAAGTGTCGTTCGAGAATCAGGTTGGCCGACTGGAAACCGATGCGCCACGCGGTGGTGGTCGGCAGGTTGCGCACGTCCACCGAATAGAAATTGCGCCCGGTGGGCAGTACGTCGAGGCGACCGCGACTCGGTGCGCCGCTGGGGCCGGCCGGGACGAAGCGGCCGCTGAGGGCGTCGAGCAAACCGCGCATTTCGGCGGGGCCGCAGGCGTCCAGTCTTGGCGCAACCACTTCGCACAGATTATCGAGAATGGCGTACACCTCTGCCCAACTCGGTCCCTGTGGGAGCGGGCTTGCTCGCGAAAGCGGTGGGTCAGTCACCATTGATGTTGAATGGTTGACCGATTCGCGAGCAAGCCCGCTCCCACAGGGTTCGGGGTTTGGACTCAACGTCTGCGAAATCAGTTGCGCAGCGAACAGCTCCAGACGCTCACGGGCATCCCCCGCCGTGCGCCACACTTCATCGCTGATCAATTGCAGCGCATCGGGACGCGGCCCGATCCACGGTTCGGCCAACTCACAATCCAGAGGATCAAAGCCCAGCGCAAACGCCTTGGCTAACGCCCGCAGCAAACTCGACTGAGCGCCGCGTCCATCGCCCCGAGGAATCCGCAGCAACGCCAGCAACGTATCAATACGCAAGCGCCCGGCCGGCGATTCGCCAAAGATGTGCAGGCCATCGCGAATCTGCGATTCCTTCAAATCACACAGATAGGTGTCCAGGCGCGGCAGCCAGATCGCCGCATCGGCATCGCTGTCGAGCTTTTCGTCCAGTTGCAGTTCGCGGTCGATGTGGGTGTCGCGCACCAGTTGCAGGATGTCGCGTTGCAACTCCCGGGCGCGGCGCGGATCGAGCAGTTGCGCTTCGTAATACTCGTCCGCCAACAACTCGAGATTGCGTAGCGGTCCATAGGTTTCGGCGCGGGTCAGCGGCGGCATCAGGTGATCGATGATCACTGCCTGGGTCCGGCGCTTGGCCTGGGCGCCCTCGCCCGGGTCGTTGACGATAAATGGGTAGATATTCGGCAGCGGCCCGAGCAGCGCATCCGGCCAGCAGTTTTCCGACAGCCCGACGCCCTTGCCCGGCAGCCATTCGAGGTTGCCGTGCTTGCCGACGTGGATCACGCCGTGGGCGCCGTAGGTGTTGCGCAGCCAAAAGTAGAACGCCAGATAGCCGTGAGGCGGCACCAGATCGGGATCGTGATAAACGGCACTCGGATCAACCTGATAACCCCGGGCCGGCTGGATGCCGACAAAGGTCAGGCCGAAGCGCAGACCGGCGATCATCATCCGCCCGCCACGGAACATCGGATCGTTTTGCGGCGGGCCCCAGCGTTCCAGCACCGCTTGGCGATTGGCCTCTGGC
The DNA here is from genome assembly GCF_018449725.1 of Pseudomonas sp. dw_612. Classification (GTDB taxonomy): domain Bacteria; phylum Pseudomonadota; class Gammaproteobacteria; order Pseudomonadales; family Pseudomonadaceae; genus Aquipseudomonas. The sequence continues at coordinate 243,281 of NZ_JAAVVC010000004.1, forward strand.
AGCGCGTTGAACATCAGTTCGTAGGCGTCCAGCTCCAGGCTTTGCATGCACGGGCGCTGGTCGAGGGTGTCGAGGTCGTTACTGACGCCGCCGAGCAATTGCTGGATCAAGGCGGTGCCGCTGTCCGGCAACTCGGTGGGCAGCGGATAACCTTCCTGATGCAACGCACGCAGGATATTCAGCGCTGCCGCCGGGGTGTCGAGGCCAACGCCGTTGCCGATGCGACCGTCGCGCGTCGGGTAGTTGGCGAGGATCAGCGCGATACGTTTCTCGCCGTTGGGCACCCGCGCCAGATCGATCCAGCGTCGCGCCAGTTCCGCGACGAAGTCCATGCGCTCCGGTTGTGGGCGGTAGCAGACCACGTCGGACTGACTGCGCTCGCTGCGCCAGGCCAGGTCCTTGAAGCTGATCGGCCGGCTGATAATACGTCCGTCGAGTTCCGGCAGCGCGATGTGCATCGCCAAGTCGCGCGGGCCAAGGCCCTGTTCGCTGGCGCGCCAGCCAGGCTCGTTGTCCTGGGCGCAAATCGCCTGGATCACCGGGATATTGCGGCGAAACGGTCGCAAGTGCGGCGCTTCGGGGCTGGATTGGGCGAACCCGGTGGTGTTGAGAATCACCGCCGCTTCGACTTCATCCAACAAGTCCTCAACCACCGTCAGGCAGCCGGGCTCTTTCAAACTGGCCAGCGCAATCGGCAACGGGTTCAACCCCGCCGCCTGTAAACGCTGGCAGAACACATCAATAAAACCGGTGTTCGCCGCCTGCAAATGCGAGCGATAGAACAACACCGCCGCCACCGGTTGATCGGCCTGCCAATCGGCTTGCCAATCCGTCAGTGCGGCGGGACTTTTATGCGGGTGGTAAATCGCAGTGCGCGGCAGGGTTTGCGGCTCGGCCCAGGCGTAGTCGCGAGCCAGCCAGCGATTGGCCAGACAACGGAAGAAATCCAGAGCATTGCCCATGCCGCCCTGACGCAAAAACTGCCAGAGTCGGTCACGGTCTTCGGCGCCCACGGTGCTCAGGTCACTGAGTTCCGGGTCCGAACGGTCATCGCCGGGCACCAGGATCAGTTGCACGCCGCGCTCGGACAGTTCGACCAAGCGCTCGACGCCATAGCGCCAATAGGCGATGCCGCCGTGCAGCGAGATAAGAATGACTTTGGCGTGACGCAGCACTTCATCGACGTACAAATCCACCGACGCGTGGTTCTGCACCTGCATCGGGTTGGCCAGGCGCACGCTCGGGTAGTCGTCGGGCAGTTGCTGCGCGGCTTCGGCGAGCAGCGCGAGGCTGGAATCGCCGCTGCACAGGATCACCAGTTCGGCGGGGGTTTGTCCAAGGTCGGCAATGTTGTCATCCGACACGAAACCGCCGGGCTGGGTCCTGAGCAGGTGCATGGCTTAAACGCTGAGCGCGGCGCGCAGTTGCGCTTCGAGTTGCACAGCGTCCAGTTCCTGGCCGATCAGCACCAGACGCGTGGTGCGCGCTTCATCGGCGCCCCACTGACGGTCGAAATGCTTGTCGAAACGCGTGCCCACGCCCTGGATCAGCAGGCGCATCGGTTTGTTCGGGATCGCGGCAAAACCTTTGACCCGCAGAATGCCGTGCTTGACCACCAGTTGGGTCAACGCGTCCATCAGCAGGCTTTCGTCGGCTTGCGGCAGTTCGATGGAAATGGAATCGAATGCGTCGTGGTCATGCTCATCGTGATGGCCGTCTTCACCTTCATGGTGATGATCGTGATGGCTGTGACGGCTGTCGATGTGTTCTTCGGAACCGGCGCCGAGGCCGATCAACACGTCCAGGGGCACGCGGCCGCTGCTGGCTTCGATGACTTTCACCGCTGGCGGCAGTTCTTCGGCGACTTCCAGGCGCACGCGGGCCAGGTCTTCCGGGCTGATCAAGTCGGCCTTGTTCAGGATCACCAGGTCGGCGCTGGCCAGTTGGTCGGCGAACAATTCGTGCAGCGGCGACTCATGGTCCAGGTTCGGGTCAAGTTTGCGCTGGGCGTCGACCTGATCCGGGAATGCAGCGAAGGTGCCGGCGGCCACGGCCGGACTGTCGACAACGGTGATCACCGCGTCAACGGTGCAGGCGCTGCGGATTTCCGGCCACTGGAAGGCTTGCACCAGGGGTTTTGGCAGCGCCAGGCCCGAGGTTTCGATCAGGATATGGTCGAGGTCACCGCGACGGGCGACCAATTCGCGCATCACCGGGAAGAACTCTTCCTGGACGGTGCAGCACAGGCAGCCGTTGGCCAGTTCATAGACACGGCCGTTGGCTTCTTCTTCGGTGCAGCCGATGGAGCACTGTTTGAGGATTTCGCCGTCGATGCCCAGCTCGCCGAATTCGTTGACGATTACCGCAATGCGCCGACCTTGGGCGTTGTCGAGCATATGGCGCAGCAACGTGGTTTTGCCCGAGCCGAGGAAGCCGGTGACGATGGTGACGGGGAGTTTGGCCAGTGTTTTCATCGGATGCCCTTTGGCAAGGTGGCGGGCATACGGGACGACGACCGCTGCAATCTGCGCGCGGAAGATTTCGCCACCGGATCACCCCGCCCGGTTGTAGTGAGAATTCGTTTCGAGGCAGGTCTCCTGGCTTTCAGTGCGCCGGCCTTGCGGGCCTGGCATTCGCTGCGCCTTCCCGCGAACCTTTTGGAGGGGTTTGCAGTGGCGTGGCAGCGAACATCACCGTTCACAGTTGCGGGGGCAGCCGCGGCATCGACCGCGTTCCCTTCTTAGCTTCGGCAAACGCCGAAGAACCTCGAAAGCGCAAGGCTACGCATCGGTTGGGGGCGGGTCAATGTCTTGTGGCGGCCATCAGGACGCCATCGCGGGCAAGCCTTGCTCCTACAGGAGGCCGACGTCTGTAGGAGCAAGGCTTGCCCGCGATGGCCACACCTCGGCTTCCAACTGAGAACCCCTGCCAATTGACTCCCCTGCCCCGCCCATGCTCTCCTACACGCCTTGTTACGGGTGCCCTTCACAGGGTGAAACGGGAAACCGGTGAATCATGTGCTTTACTCTAAAGTCATGTCAGTCCGGTGCTGCCCCCGCAACGGTAAGCGAGCGAAGAATCAGATCCACTGTGCCGGCAGTTAGGCATGGGAAGGTGATTCTTGCAGGTCAAGGCGCAAGCCCTCCCCCCTCGTGAGCCCGGAGACCGGCCCGCAACACAAAGTGACCACTACGATCACTGAATAACAAACCCGCGGTGGGCGGGCGCTGTTTGAACCTCTGCGCACGCTCGCAGGGGTTTGCATGCGCTCAATTCACCCGCTGACAGACCAGAGGGAAGCGCCATGTCGATCATCAGCAGCACCGACCACAGCAACACCGCCAGCAGCACCACAACCCTGAGCCAACGCCTGACCGCCGCCGTTTGCGCGTCGATCCTGGGTGCGTGCCTGGTGTACTTCGCCGGTTTCTCGCACATCGAAGCGGTGCACAATGCCGCGCACGATACCCGTCACAGCTCCGCGTTCCCGTGCCATTGAGACCTGCCGACATGATCAAGCGTATCGCGCAAACCGCAGGTTTCACGGGGCTGCTGGCCGCCCTGCTGCTGACCCTGCTGCAAAGTTTCTGGGTCGCCCCGCTGATTCTTCAGGCGGAAACCTATGAAAAATCCGAGCCTGCCGCCGTTGTCGCTCACGAGCACACCGAAGGCGCCATGGCCGCGCACACCCACGACGCCGAAGCCTGGGAGCCGGAAGACGGCTGGCAACGCGTGCTGTCCACCACGGGCGGCAACCTGGTGGTCGCCGTTGGTTTCGCCTTGATGCTCGCCGGCCTTTACACCCTGCGCGCGCCGACCAAAACCGCTCAGGGCCTGCTCTGGGGTCTGGCCGGTTATGCGACCTTCGTGTTGGCGCCGACCCTCGGCCTGCCGCCTGAATTGCCAGGCACTGCGGCGGCCGATCTGGCGCAACGGCAGATCTGGTGGATCGGCACCGCCGCGTCGACCGCTGTCGGCATCGCGCTGATCGTGTTTAGCCGTCACTGGCTGATGAAGATCCTCGGCGTAGCGATTCTGGCGGTTCCGCATGTGATTGGCGCGCCGCAACCGGAAGTCCACTCGATGCTGGCCCCGGAAGCCCTGGAATCTCAGTTCAAAATCGCTTCGCAGTTGACCAACGTGGTGTTCTGGCTGGCCCTGGGCCTGATCAGCGCCTGGTTGTTCCGCCGCAAAAGCGATGGCCAATACCACGCATGACCGATACCAGCACAGCGCCGACGCTAGTGGTCGGCCTGGGCTGCCAGCGCGGCTGCCCTGCCAGCACATTGCGGGCACTGCTCGATCAGGCATTGCAGGCGCACCACATCGAACTTCGGCAGATCAAGGCCCTGGCCAGCATCGACCAGAAGCGTGATGAGCCGGGCCTGATTGAGCTGGCCGCGCAACTGGGGCTGGAGGTGATGTATTTCAGCAGCGAGCAACTGGCCGGTTATCAACTGCAACTCAGCCACCAGTCGCAGATCGCGTTTGAACGCACTGGCTGCTACGGCGTTGCGGAAAGCGCCGCACTAGCCCTGGCGGAACATTTGGCCCAGGCACCGGCAAAGCTGCTGATTTCCCGACAAAAATACGCCCAGGCCACCCTCGCATTGGCCAGCGCCGCCTGAAAACCCCGATAATCCCCGCCTCGATCATGAGCAATCTTCATCTGAAGCATTGCCCAAGCCCTTTTTTGATAGCTTTTTTGCACAGGAACCGACGATGACCGTCTACTTCATTGGCGCAGGTCCCGGCGACCCGGAACTGATCACCGTCAAGGGCCAACGGCTGATCCGCAGTTGCCCGGTGATCATCTACGCAGGCTCCCTGGTGCCCGCCGCCGTGCTGGAAGGCCACCAGGCGGAAACGGTAGTCAACAGCGCCGAGTTGCACCTGGAACAGATCATCGACCTGATCAAGACCGCCCACGCCAACGGCCAGGATGTGGCGCGGGTGCATTCTGGTGATCCGAGTTTGTATGGCGCGATTGGCGAGCAGATTCGTTACCTGCGTGAGCTTGGCATTGCCTTTGAAATCATCCCCGGCGTGACCGCTACCGCCGCTTGTGCGGCGCTGCTGGGGGCCGAACTGACGTTACCGGATATCTCGCAAAGCGTGATTCTGACCCGCTACGCCGATAAAACGGCAATGCCGGCCGGTGAAGAACTGGGTAGCCTGGCGCAACATGGGGCGACCATGGCGATTCATCTGGGGGTCAATCATCTGGAGAAGATCCTGGCGCAATTGCTACCGCATTACGGCGCGGACTGCCCGATCGCAGTGATTCACCGGGCGACGTGGCCGGATCAGGATTGGGTAGTCGGGACGCTTGAGGACATTGCCGCGAAGGTTGAAGCCAAGGGGTTTCGGCGTACAGCGTTGATTCTCGTGGGTCGGGTGCTGGGGAGTGATCAGTTTAGTGAGTCGTCGCTCTACCGTGCCGGGCATGCGCATCTTTACAGACCATAATGCGGTCCCTGTAGGAGCTGCCGAAGGCTGCGATCTTTTGATCTTGTTTTTTTAAATCAAAGTCAAAAGATCGCAGCCTTCGGCAGCTCCTACAGGGGTGAAGCGATCACCCATAAAAAACGGCGCTCACGGGGCGCCGTTTTTTCTTTCAGCAGACGAACACCTTAGTAGTAGGCGTTTTCTTTCTGCGTGTGGTCGGTCACGTCGCGAACCCCCTTGAGCTCGGGAATGCGCTCGAGCAAGGTGCGCTCGATGCCTTCGCGCAAGGTGACGTCTGCCTGGCCGCAGCCCTGGCAACCGCCGCCGAACTTGAGCACGGCGATGCCGTCTTCGACCACATCGATCAGGCTGACCTGACCGCCGTGGCTCGCGAGCCCCGGGTTGATCTCGGTTTGCAGGTAGTAGTTGATGCGCTCGTTGACCGGGCTGTCAGCGTTGACCATCGGGACTTTGGCGTTTGGCGCCTTGATGGTCAGTTGCCCGCCCATGCGGTCGGTGGCGTAGTCGACTACCGCATCGTCCAGGAACGCTTCGCTGAACGAATCGATGTACGCGGTGAAGCTTTTGAGCCCCAACGCGGTGTCTTCAGGTTTTTCTTCGCCCGGCTTGCAGTAAGCAATGCAGGTTTCGGCGTACTGGGTGCCAGGCTGGGTGATGAAGACGCGGATGCCGATGCCTGGGGTGTTCTGCTTGGAGAGCAGATCAGCCAGATAATCGTGGGCGGCGTCAGTGATGGTAATAGCGGTCATGGAAACTCCTCGCAGGCTTGGGCGCAGTTTACGCCAATCATCGCGCCACACAAAGTCCTAGTATTTTTGTCGGGAAAGCGCCAGCGCCGGTTGAGCGACCGTTTCGCCGTCAATCCTGGCTTTAAGCCACCGATAGCTGCGTTTTTCCACCCATTCGTAACTTGCCCACGACGCCAGACCGATAGTCGCCGCGCAAACAACGAACATCACGTAGGGATTCACGCCATAGCGCTGTGCGACAAATCCACCGGCGGACAGCACCAGCACATGCATCAGGTACACCGAGTAGGAACAGTTGCCCAGCAGCTCAAACACCCGGTTGCTCTCGAAATAACGTTCCAGCGCAATGCACGCCATCACTAGCACCGCGCTCGGTAAGCCCCACGTCAGAAATCGCGGCTCCGGCGCCCAGTGATAAATCGCCAATAACGCACCGCCGATCCCCAGCAACGGCAGCCACAACCCCGGTTTGATCCAGCCCCGCCGGTAAAGCATGCCGATGGCGATCCCCAGCAGGAACTCATACACGATGTCTGAACGGTAGAACTCGCTGACCCAGCCATAACCGGTCCAGGCCTGGCACACCGCGAACAGTAGCGCTGCGACGATCAACAGCCTGAAGTGCAAGCGGAACAACAGCGCCCAGCCGAACAGCAGGTAAAACAGCATCTCGTAGTTCAACGTCCAGCCGACGTTGAGTGTCGGATAAATCCCATATCCGCCAGGGTTCTGCGTAGGAATAAATAACAACGACAGCAGGAAATGCGACCAGTCGACCGTCTGATCCGGCAATACCGGCCGGGCAAACACCACCACCAGCGCCATCAGCACGGTGTACAGCCAGTACGCCGGGACGATCCGAAACAGTCGATACAACAGGAACCGCGCTGGCGGCAGGGATTTGCCTTCGGTGGAGAGGAAGATCACCAGGCCGCTGATGACGAAGAAGATATCGACGCCCACGGCGCCCTTGTCGATAAACGCCTGGCCCACCGGGCCGCGGGCCTGAAAGTCGAAGAAAATCTGCATGAAATGGTGGCAGACCACCGCCCAGGCCGCGATGGCGCGCAGGGCTTGTACTGAAATCAACATGGATGGCCCTCCTGATCGCATCTCCCCAAATCACCAGAGATCCCCTGTGGGAGCGAGCTTGCTCGCGATGGCGGCCTGTCAGTCACCTCATTTGTTGACTGTCAGATAGCTATCGCGAGCAAGCTCGCTCCCACAGGGTTTTGTGGTGTCTCTGGATTGGGACAGCAGCTGCGATTCAAAAGTCGATCAAAGATTCTCGTACCGATTCATGTCCAACACCCCCTCTTCCACCGGGTCGGTTTCGTGGACGTAAGTACTCAGGTCATGGAAGTAAAACCAGAACTGCGGATGACTACGTCGAATCCCCCAACGCTCAACAATCTTCTCGAAGCGATTGGCGTCCTTGGCGTTTTCCATGGCGTCCACAAACGCCGGCACTTGCTCGGCCGGGATGTTGAACATGAAGTTGGGATAGCTGCTGAGCACACCCGGATAGATGGTCAAGGTGTCGAGCCCTGGCTGGTAGCGCAGGGATTCACCGAGCAGGAACGCCACGTTGCTGTGGGCGCGGTTGCGCAGCAGGCTGTAGATCTCGCGTTTGCCGCTGGCCGTTTCGATGCGCAGCATCGTCGCTTCGGGCAACTGGTCGATGACTTTCAACCCGGCTGCCGGCCTTGAGGTCAGGCGACTCAAGGCCTGCTCGGCATTCTGCAACGCTGGATCAATATTCGGTCGCGAGCAGTACGCGCCGTCGCAGCGGTTGATCGGGTCAGGCTTGGCGTTGAGGTCGCCATAACGGGTCAGCAACTGCAGCGCAAAGTCGCGTTTCGGGTCTTTTTCGTCGAGTTTCAGCGCCGTTGGCTTGTCGTTGTCGATGGCTTCGTAATCCAGCCACATCTTGAACTTGCCGCCGCTCTGGTACCAATCGTCAAGGTAACCATCCCGGGAATCGGCCGGCATCAAGCGCAGGAAGTTCTGCTCGGCACCGTTGCGGATCAGGTCGAAATACAGCCGTGTCTGGGCCTGGTGGGAGACGTTGCCGAACACGTCGAAGTTGACCGCCAACTGATAATAGGTGCGCTCCAGCAGCGGAAAGTCGAACAGCCACATGGTTTGCGGCACATCTCCGATCAGGCCTTTATTTACCGAGGCGCTGTCGAAGTGGCGGAAAATCGTCAGCAAGGCGTTGTCATTTCCGGCCCACAACGTCGACCAGCTCGGCGCGGGCGCGTCGGCGTAGCTGTCCCGGCGCAGGGCTTCGTATTCGTTGCGTTTGTTGCGGTAGTCGTGCCACAGGCTCAGGACGCTGCCCACATCATCGTTCTGCCCCGGCATCGCCAACAGTGGCGTGGCCTGGCCGCGATAGTTCGGGTCGGTGATGTACAGGTCATGTTCCGGGGCCTGGAACAGCGCCCAGAAGTTGTCGCGAATCACGTCCGTCGCGATCTGCCCACGGCACACCGGGCCGCGAATAAAGGTGCGCACAAAGTATTCGGCGTTATCGAGCATGAACTGATAGCGCGCCTGGGCCGGGATCGCTTCGAAAGTGGTAAACGGATTGGCCCGCCGTTCCGGGCCATAACCCGGCAAAGCGTTGACCTGCCAGTTACCGCTGAAGAACAGGCTTTTGACCCGGGCCAACTTTGCCGCGCTGAGGGGATAGGTGATATGCGTCTTTTGCACGATCACGCCCTGCACCGGCCACAACCGGTAATACACCTGAGTGCCCGGATCATCATTCGGACGGCGGGTGTTGATCAGGTCAATCGGCTGGCCGGTCGGCGTGCGCGAGCGCACCCACTGAAAGAAATGCCCCGGTTCGCCATCCTTGAAATAGATGTGCGCCAGGAACCAGTGTTCGAACAGCCAACGTCCCACCAGGCTGCCGCGAGAGCCGCTGGCATTGAGCAGGTTTTCCCATTGCACCACCTGCAAGGCTTCCTGCGCAGAAGGCACCAGGCCTTGTTCATCAATCGGCGCACCGGACGCGAGCCAGCGCTGCAACGTCTGGTATTGCTGATCGGTCAGGCCAGTCACCGCGAGCGGCATGCCTTCTTTCGGGTGGGCGCCGGCATAACCATCGAACTCTGCCGGCATCGCGCACATGTTTTCCCGGTTCAGGCCCAGCACGATGTCTTCCGGTAGCTTGGCGTTGGGCGTCAGCGGGGTTTTGTGGCCGAGTTCGAGCATCCGCGCCATCAACGCCGCCTGACTGCCCTGGGCGTCGAGCACCGAATAGAAGTCCTTGTGCTGCCAGGCGCGTTTGCCGAACGCGTCATAGAACAAGCGGGTCGGCGCAGCGGCCACACTGCGTTCGCCGTCGTAGACCGGCGTCTTGGTCGCGCCCCGCGCCGCGCCTTCGCCACTGCCCAGATTGAGCTGACAGGCGGAGTCGTAGCAGGCGTGGCAGGCGACGCACTTTTCGGTGAAGATCGGTTGAATGTCACGGGTGTAGGAAATGGCCGGTTCCTGCGCAACGGCGCCCCAGCTTAGAAACAGCAAAACAACGCTGACGACGCGATACGACATGTCCCTGGTCCCGATCATGAAAAAACGTCGCGATTCTACCGGTCTGCCGTCGCCACCAACATGAGCGATATTCATGCAAAACCTTGGCATGCGCTAAAAGCGCGCAGGTTTGCTATTATCCCAGCCCTTCGTCATGGTCTTTCCGAGTAGTCCAAATGTCCGATCGCAGTGTTCGCCTTCAAGCTCTCAAGCACGCCCTCAAAGAGCGCATCCTGATTCTCGACGGCGGCATGGGCACGATGATCCAGAGCTACAAGCTCGAAGAACAGGATTACCGTGGCAAACGCTTCGCCGACTGGCCGAGCGACGTCAAGGGTAACAACGACCTGCTGATACTGACCCGTCCGGACGTGATTGGTGGCATCGAGAAAGCCTACCTGGATGCCGGCGCCGACATTCTGGAAACCAACACCTTCAACGCCACCCGGATTTCCATGGCCGACTACGGTATGGAAGAACTGGCTTACGAACTGAACGTAGAAGGCGCTCGCCTGGCGCGCAAGGTTGCCGATGCGAAAACCCTCGAGAACCCGGACAAGCCGCGCTTCGTCGCCGGCGTGCTGGGCCCGACCAGCCGCACCTGCTCGCTGTCGCCGGACGTGAACAACCCCGGCTACCGCAACGTGACCTTCGATGAACTGGTGGAAAACTACACCGAGGCCACCAAAGGCCTGATCGAAGGCGGCGCCGACCTGATCCTGATCGAAACCATTTTCGACACTTTAAACGCCAAAGCCGCGATCTTCGCCGTGCAAGGGGTGTTCGAAGAGTTGGGCACCGAGTTGCCGATCATGATCTCCGGCACTATCACTGACGCCTCTGGCCGGACGCTGTCGGGCCAGACCACCGAAGCGTTCTGGAACTCCGTGGCCCACGCCAAGCCGATTTCGGTCGGCCTGAACTGCGCCCTCGGCGCCAGCGAGTTGCGTCCGTACCTGGAAGAGTTGTCGAACAAGGCCAGCACCCACGTTTCCGCGCACCCGAACGCCGGCCTGCCGAACGAATTCGGCGAGTACGACGAACTGCCGGCGGAAACCGCCAAGGTCATCGAAGAATTCGCCCAAAGCGGCTTCCTCAACATTGTCGGCGGTTGCTGCGGCACCACCCCGGGGCACATCGAAGCCATCGCCAAAGCCGTGGCCGGTTACGCCCCGCGGGTGATTCCGGAGATTCCGAAGGCTTGCCGCCTGTCGGGCCTGGAACCGTTCACCATCGACCGCAACTCGTTGTTCATCAACGTCGGCGAGCGGACCAACATCACCGGTTCGGCCAAATTTGCCCGCCTGATCCGTGAAGACAACTACACCGAAGCCCTGGAAGTCGCCCTGCAACAGGTTGAAGCCGGCGCCCAGGTGATCGACATCAACATGGACGAAGGGATGCTCGATTCGAAGAAGGCCATGGTGACCTTCCTCAATCTGATTGCCGGCGAACCGGACATCTCCCGCGTCCCGATCATGATCGACTCCTCCAAGTGGGAAGTGATCGAAGCTGGCCTGAAATGCATTCAGGGCAAGGGCATCGTCAACTCGATCAGCATGAAGGAAGGCGTCGAGCAGTTCATTCATCACGCCAAACTGTGCAAACGCTACGGCGCTGCGGTGGTGGTGATGGCGTTCGACGAAGCTGGCCAGGCCGACACCGAAAAGCGCAAGAAAGAAATCTGCAAGCGCTCCTACGACATTCTGGTCAACGAAGTCGGCTTCCCGCCGGAAGACATCATCTTCGACCCGAACATCTTCGCCATCGCCACCGGCATCGAAGAACACAACAACTACGCCGTGGACTTCATCAACGCCTGCGCCTACATCCGCGACGAGCTGCCGTATGCCCTGACTTCCGGCGGCGTGTCCAACGTCTCGTTCTCGTTCCGTGGCAACAACCCGGTGCGCGAGGCGATTCACTCGGTGTTCCTGCTGTATGCGATCCGCAACGGCCTGACCATGGGCATCGTCAACGCCGGTCAACTGGAAATCTACGATCAGATCCCGGCCGAACTGCGCGACGCCGTGGAAGACGTGGTGCTCAACCGCACCCCGGAAGGCACCGACGCCCTCCTCGCCATCGCCGACAAGTACAAGGGCGACGGCAGCGTCAAGGAAGCCGAGACCGAAGAGTGGCGCGGCTGGCCCGTCAACAAGCGCCTGGAACATGCGCTGGTCAAAGGCATCACCACGCACATTGTCGAAGACACCGAAGAATCCCGGCAGTCGTTTACCCGGCCTATCGAGGTGATCGAAGGCCCGCTGATGTCCGGCATGAACATCGTCGGCGACCTGTTCGGCGCCGGCAAAATGTTCCTGCCGCAAGTGGTGAAATCCGCCCGCGTAATGAAGCAGGCCGTGGCCCACTTGATCCCGTTCATCGAACTGGAAAAAGGCGACAAACCGGAAGCCAAGGGCAAGATCCTGATGGCCACCGTTAAAGGTGACGTGCACGACATCGGCAAGAACATCGTCGGCGTGGTGCTGGGCTGTAACGGCTACGACATCGTCGACCTCGGCGTGATGGTGCCGGCGGAGAAGATCCTCCAGGTGGCCAAGGAGCAGAAGTGCGACATCATTGGCCTGTCCGGTTTGATCACGCCGTCGCTGGATGAAATGGTCCACGTGGCCCGCGAGATGCAGCGCCAGGACTTCCACCTGCCGCTGATGATTGGTGGCGCGACCACGTCGAAAGCGCACACGGCGGTGAAGATCGAGCCGAAGTACAGCAATGACGCAGTGATCTACGTTACCGACGCTTCCCGTGCCGTGGGCGTGGCGACGCAGTTGCTGTCCAAGGAATTGAAGCCGGCGTTCATCGAGAAGACGCGCCTGGAATACATCGAAGTCCGCGAGCGCACCGCCAACCGCAGCGCCCGCACCGAACGCCTGAGCTACCCGGCGTCCATCGCCAAGAAGCCGCAGTTTGATTGGAGCACTTACGCGCCGGTCAAGCCGACGTTTACCGGTTCTCGCGTGCTGGACAATATCGACTTGAAAGTCCTGGCCGAATACATCGACTGGACGCCGTTCTTTATCTCCTGGGACCTGGCCGGCAAATTCCCGCGCATCCTGACGGATGAAGTGGTGGGTGAAGCCGCTACCTCGCTGTACGCCGATGCCCAGGAAATGCTCGCCAAGCTGATCGACGAGAAACTCATCAGCGCCCGGGCGGTGTTCGGCTTCTGGCCGGCCAACCAGGTGCGCGAGGATGACATCGAAGTCTATGGCGATGACGGCAAGCCGATTGCCAAGTTGCATCACCTGCGTCAGCAGATCATCAAGACCGACGGCAAGCCAAACTTCTCCCTCGCCGATTTCGTCGCGCCGAAAGACAGTGAAATCACCGACTACGTGGGGGGGTTCATCACCACCGCTGGCATCGGCGCGGAAGAAGTCGCCAAGGCTTATCAAGACGCGGGCGACGATTACAACTCGATCATGGTCAAGGCCCTGGCCGACCGTTTGGCCGAGGCCTGCGCCGAGTGGCTGCACCAGCAAGTGCGGAAAGAGCACTGGGGTTACGCCAAGGATGAAACGCTGGATAACGAAGCGTTGATCAAAGAGCAATACACCGGCATCCGCCCTGCCCCCGGCTACCCAGCCTGCCCGGACCACACCGAGAAAGGCACGCTGTTCGCCCTGCTCGACCCCGAAGCCAGCGAAATGCAGGCTGGCCGCAGCGGCGTGTTCCTCACCGAGCACTACGCGATGTTCCCGGCCGCGGCGGTCAGTGGCTGGTACTTCGCCCACCCGCAGGCGCAATACTTCGCCGTGGGCAAGATCGACAAAGACCAGGTGCAGAGCTACACCTCGCGCAAAGGCCAGGAACTGAGCGTGACCGAGCGGTGGCTGGCGCCGAACCTCGGTTACGACAACTAAAAAAAATCTCCTGTAAGAGCGAGGCTTGCCCGCGAATGCGGTGTGACAGTCAACGAAGATGTTGAATGTGATGGCCTCTTCGCGGGCAAGCCCGCTCCCACAGTTGTTTTGTGGTCGATCACAAATACCCGGTTCCACCCCGAACCAGTGTGGGAGCGAGCTTGCTCGCGAAAGCGGTGTAACCGTCAGCGAATGTGTTGAATGTGATGCCCCCTTCGCGAGCAAGCCTTGCTCCCACAGGGGTTTTGGGGCGTTCATAAACCCCCGGTTCAACACCGATCAACTGTAGGGGCAAGGCTTGCCCGCGATGACGGTGTGTCAGTCAACGATGATGTTGATTGGGATGGCCCCCTCGCGGGCAAGCCTTGCTCCTACAGGTTTCGTGGTGATTGGCTATGCTTACGGCTCACACCAATATGACGAGGGATTTATGGACGATCCGGTCGACAACAAGCCGCCCACTTTATGGCAAATGTTGCACAGCGTGGTCGCGGCGGCGTTCGGGGTGCAGAGCGGGAAGAATCGCGCTCGCGACTTTACCCACGGCAAGCCGAGTCATTTCGTGATTCTGGGGGTTTTGTTCACGGCAATCTTCGTGCTGACGCTGTTTGGCATCGTGAAACTGGTGCTGGCCTTGGCCGGGGTTTGAGCGCGATCAGCGCATCAACGTTTGCAGGCTGAACGGGTAACGATAGGACGTCGGCCGCCCCTTGGCCGACAAATGCCGGAAGTCCACGCCGAAGTCCGGCGAATCGCCCATGGCCAGCATCCGCCGGGCCTGGGCCTTGTCGATCAGTTGCAGCAACGGAATCTGCCGGTCACGGCCACCGTACTGGTTCAGCTCCACGCCCTGATCAATGTCATGCAACTCCACCATCGCCCAGCCACCCAGGGTGAAATGCCCGCCCAACAACACACTCAAGCGGCCATCAACCACGGCCTTCAACGCGGCGGGTGAGGTATTGAAGGCGCTGAACAAGCCATCCTTGCCCGGCGTGCCGCCCATCTCCGCATACGCCTGCATGGCGCCGAACGCCATCTCGTCATTGGCTGACCACACCAGCGACACTTTCGGATAACGGTGAAACAGCATTCTCGCCTGCTCATAAGCCCGTTCACGGGTCCAGCCGCTGTACACCAGTTGGCGCAGGCGCACTTCCGGGTGTTCGGCCAAGGCCCGCAGCATACCTTTTTCCCGAAGCTGCGCCGAAGGCGTGATCTTCAGGCCGGAAAACGCCAGTAACTCGATGGGTTGGCCGGGGGTCGCGGGTGGATGCTGACGGATCAGTTCCTTGAGCATCAAGTAGCCGCCCTCCTCGTCGTTGGGCACCAGGCTGCCCAAGCGATCCGGGCGCTCACCCAGCAGGCTCAATTGATTGTCGGTGAGCGATGCGTTGACCATGAACAGCTTCACCCCGCTACCCTGGGCCAGGCGCAGGATTTGCGGAGCGACGTATTGTTCGTTGGCGAACACCAGATAGTCCGGACGATCCGGCCCCTGCAACGCTGTGCGGGCCTGGGCGATGGTCAATTCGGGCATGCGCTGGGAATAGAGAATCCGCAGGTCCATGCCCAAATCCTTGGCCGCTGCCTGCATGAATTGCGAATAGCTGATCCAGAAGGCTTCGGTGTTACTTCCCGGATTCAGGAACAGCACCGATGCCGCTTGGGCGCAGGGTCCGAGGACCGAGCCAAGCGTCAGCAGCACACCACACAGAAACTTCAACATTAATCGTCCGAGCCCCGGAAATTCGCCGCGCATTATAGCCAGCGAACGCCCGAAAAACGGGGTTTATTCCGGTTTTTGTCCGACAATCGTCGGAACCGGGCCCGGACGGGGTCGCTATTGGTGGCTGACCCAGAAAACGGCGGTTCCTACGACCAGGATAATCAGGAACAAAATCGCCCAAGCGTCAACGGTACTATCGTTTTTCCTTGCTTTGGTAGGGTTGCTCATTGCATCGCCTCTTGTCGGTTTTATCGGTGATTGCATAAAGACTCGACCACAGTAAAGACGACGATTGCCCTCACCACAAATAGGGGTTTAGTAATAACGGTTCTCGTTAGTCGTTTTGGTTCTTTACATATACTCAAACATCACTTTTGCGCATAACTGCAAACTGGTATCTTGCCCCGGCTCCGTAGGGAGTGCGCGGCCGTGCGCGCAGAATTGCCGAGGCAGTATCGGAGACTTCAGCAAGCGAAAAACGCAACTGGAACCGACCGGCCCAAGCCTGAGAACAGGACTTATATGTACGTATACGACGAGTACGATCAGCGGATCATCGAGGACCGCGTCAAGCAGTTCCGTGATCAGACCCGACGCTATCTGGCAGGCGAGCTGAGCGAAGAAGAATTCCGCCCCCTGCGCCTGCAAAATGGCCTTTATATCCAGCGTTTCGCCCCGATGTTGCGGGTGGCGGTGCCTTACGGCCAACTGACTTCGCGCCAGACGCGAATGATGGCCAGGATTGCCCGTGACTACGACAAGGGCTATGCCCACATCAGTACCCGGCAGAACGTGCAGTTCAACTGGCCGGCACTGGAAGACATTCCAGACATCCTTGCCGAACTGGCCACCGTGCAGATGCACGCGATCCAGACCAGCGGCAACTGCCTGCGCAACGTCACCACCGACCAGTTCGCCGGCGTCGCTGCCGACGAGTTGATCGACCCGCGTCCGTGGTGCGAAATCGTCCGTCAGTGGACCACTTTCCACCCGGAATTCGCCTACCTGCCGCGCAAATTCAAGATCGCCATCAACGGTTCGACCTCCGACCGTGCGGCCATTGAAGTCCATGACATCGGTCTTGAGCCGGTGCACAACGCCGCTGGCGAACTGGGTTTCCGTGTGCTGGTCGGTGGTGGCCTCGGCCGTACGCCGGTGGTGGGTGCGTTCATCAATGAGTTCCTGCCATGGCAGGAACTGTTGAGCTACCTCGACGCCATCCTGCGGGTCTACAACCGCTACGGCCGTCGCGACAACAAGTACAAGGCACGGATCAAGATCCTCGTCAAAGCCTTGACCCCTGAAGTCTTCGCGCAAAAAGTCGATGCGGAAATGGAACACCTTCGCGGTGGCCAGACCACGCTGACCGAGGCCGAAGTGCATCGCGTGGCCAAGCACTTCGTCGACCCGGACTACAAGGCACTGGACAACCAGGCTGCCGAACTGGCCGCGCTCGACAAAGAACACCCGGGCTTCGCCCGCTGGCGCACCCGCAACACCCTGGCCCACAAGAAGCCGGGTTATGTGGCCGTGACCCTGTCCCTGAAGCCGACCGGTGTTGCACCGGGCGACATCACCGACAAGCAGCTCGACGCCGTGGCCGATCTGGCCGAGCGTTACAGCTTCGGTCAACTGCGCACCTCCCACGAGCAGAACATCATTCTGGCCGACGTTGAACAGTCGCAACTGTTCGCGATGTGGGGCGAATTGCGCGAGCAAGGTTTCGCCACGCCGAACATTGGCTTGCTGACCGACATCATCTGCTGCCCTGGCGGCGATTTCTGCTCCCTGGCCAACGCCAAGTCGATCCCGATTGCCGAATCGATCCAGCGTCGTTTCGACAACCTGGACTACCTGTTCGACATCGGCGAGCTGGACCTGAACATCTCCGGTTGCATGAACGCCTGCGGTCACCACCACGTCGGCCACATCGGCATCCTCGGGGTGGACAAGAAAGGCGAAGAGTTCTACCAGGTTTCCCTCGGCGGCAGCGCCAGCCGTGACGCCAGCCTGGGCAAGATCCTCGGCCCGTCCTTCGCCCAGGAAGCCATGCCTGATGTGATCGAGAAGCTGATCAACGTGTACATCGAACAACGTCACGAAGACGAACGCTTCATCGACACCTATCAGCGTATTGGCATCGACCTCTTCAAGGAGCGCGTCTATGCAGCGAATCATTAAGAACAACGAAGTCGTCGACGAAACCTGGCACTTGCTGCCCAAGGATTTCAACATCGACGAGATCAGCAACTGCGACGACCTGATCGTGCCGCTGGCGCTGTGGCGCGAACACGGCCGTATGCTCAAGGCCCGCGATGGCGGCCTGGGTGTGTGGCTGGACGCCGATGAAGAAGCCGAGGAAATCGGTGACGACGTGGAGAACTTCCAGGTCATCGCCCTGAACTTCCCGGCGTTCACCGATGGCCGCAACTACTCCAACGCCCGTCTGCTGCGGGACCGTTATGGTTTCAAAGGCGAACTGCGGGCGATTGGCGATGTGCTGCGCGATCAGTTGTTCTACCTGCGCCGTTGCGGTTTCGACGCTTTTGCGTTGCGCGCCGACAAAGACCCGTACGAAGCCCTTGAAAGCCTCAAGGATTTCTCGGTGACGTACCAAGCCGCCACTGACGAACCGCTGCCGTTGTTCCGTCGCCGCTGATGGCTAAAAGGCCTTGGGCCCTGGCATTGCGCCGGGACCCAAGGTTTTTTTTCGCCTGCCGCAAACCTACTGCCCCGGCACCGAGGCCTGATACGCCGTGATGCGCTCTTCCAGCCTGGCCAGGCTGGTAAATGGGTCATCCCGACTAACGGGCGCCCATTGCGCCTCCAAAAACAGGCGCTGAGGCAGCGTCGGTGACGCGTCCATGGCGTCCACCATCCGCCATATCCGTTGTTGCAGCGGCACGTAGTCCACTTGAAAGTCAGCCGTGCGCCGCATGGCCTCCAGCGTGTCGAAAAAGCGCTCGCTGCCGACCTTCGTCAGCAGCCGATCCCAACGCTCGATCCGCACGCCAGCCTCCTGCGGCGAAAGCCCGGCCAACCAGGCCTGCGGCCGGTTCATATCGCGGTTCAGCGGCCCCATCCAGACGTTGATCCCAGACTGCTGCCGATGGGTCATCACCCAGCGCAACGAGTCCTCATCGCTCAACGGGTTGCCCGCCAGCCACAGAATATCCGGGGCCACGGACTGCTTTCTGATCGCGTCGGGCACCCGGTTGATCAGGTTGTCCCGCAGATCAAGACGCTGCAAGTACGGGTGATCGAGGACACCCACCGGGCAGACACGAATGCCGCTGGCCCGCAGGTTCAACCGCCGTAAGGCCGGCATCTGCAACACCAGCGGCGGCACGCCCAGCGGGTTGTCGCTCAGGTCGAGTTCTGCGAGGCGACTCAGTTGGCTCAGGCTCCCGGCCGTTGGCTCGGTGAACCTCAAATGGGTGCCCTTGAGGTTCAGGCGGGTGAGCCCGGTCAGTTGCCTCACAGCGTCAGGCAGACCAGCGCTGAACCCGCCGTCCGGCTGCGGGATCCGCAAATCGGTCGCCTCCAGGTCCAGCGCGCGCAGGTTGGGGAAACACTCCAGAAATCCCGACAAGGTCTCAGGCCGACCCAGGTCCAAATTCGAGGCTGACAACTCCACGACATCCAGCAACTTGACGTTGAGACTGGGCAAGCGGTGAAACTCCTCGTGGTCCAGATCGAGGCGAAAGCCGACAAATTGGCCGTCGGCATACACACGATTGGCCGACGCCCCCCGCTTCTGCCACAGGGCTTCCAGTTCCGTCGCCAGTTCGATTCGGGTACGGCGTTCATACTCCGCCGCATCGCCGACACGTTGGTCGTTTTCCTCTTGGATGTCGGCCGGGTCCAAGCCCCGGGCTTGCTCCTGACCCGGCTCGAGCAAATCGATGTCCATGTCTTCGGCATCGGCGTCGGCCTGTTCGATCCATTCCACCAGATTGATGCGTAACTGCTGCAACTGCAGATTGAGGCTCGCCAATCGGAACTGCGCGCTGGCGCCCCAGCCTTGCAGGAGCATCTCGGCCTCTTGCGACGGCATGCCTGGGTAAATTTCTTGCAGTTGCAGCTTCATGATATCCAGGGACAGCGCCTCGCCTTGGGGCGTCTGCGGAAAGCCGCCGCCGCGCAAACCGTTGCTCTCGAAGGGCATGCCCGCATCCATCCGACGCAAACCCGTTTCCAGCTCAGCGCGGGGTAAGGCGCCGTCCCGTAATTTCAAGCGCAAATCCTCAAGCGCACTGTCCAGACGCAGACCCAGCGCCGCGCGTTGTTCGGCTGGCAGCGCTTCCAGCAGTGCGGTCGGGAAGTCCACGGTCTGGCCCATGAACGGCGGGTTAACCTGATAGCGCGAACCGTGCTTGATGATCTGACGCGTGCGGCCGCCGCGCGGACCGATGCTGTCCAGCACTGGCGCATCGCCCGAGGCGCCGTCAACGACTTCAAGGCGCGCAAGTGGCGGCCATCCCGGTAGCCGCGCCAGCGAATGCAAGGCCAGCACATCACTGTCGGCCTGTTCGACCGAGGACAGATACAAACCTTCATAGGCCCGGCTCAAGCGGACATGCAGCTCATACTGCGTGGCCTTGGCGCTCAATTGGCTCAGTACGCGCTTGGCGTCAGTCAGGGAATGCGGCGCCTCGATGTCCACGCCGGCGCGGTCGAGTATCTGTTCGATGGCGCTTTTTGGCAGGCCGGGATAGTGCTGCTGGAACAGCTTTACCCACGCATTTTCCGAGTGCTGAAGAGCCGCGTAGCGTTGCGCGAACAGCCCGGCGTCCTGCCGCACTTCCTGGTCGATGCGAAAGCGCATGAGCGTGTCCGCCAGGATTGGTGTCGGCGGACGACGTCCGGTCTGCATCTGGGCCAGCAGGTTATTGTCGATATCGCTGACACGACCGATCTGACTCAACACCTCATCGCTGAAGGACTCGACCGCAGGCCCCAGACCACGCAGCAGGCGCAGGCGCTCGCCGAGGGCCATCGACGGTGCCGAAACGCCCCCCGGAGTATCGATCACCTCGGGCACGACGCGCTGCTCCGGCACTCGAAGCGTGTCCGCCACTGCGCTCTCTTCGGTCTTCGCCACCGCGCCCGTCATGGCAATCGGCAGCGCATTGAGCAAACCGAAGACCGTGCGGGTCACCCCGGCCGATCGTTCCTCGGAGGTCTTGCCCTCCACCGCTTGCGCCAATCCGTAACCGGCATCGATCAGCCCGGCGAGGGCCAGCAAGCCCTCACCGCCGGGAACGAACAGGGCCAGCGGAGCGAACTTCTCGATCCATTGGGCGATCGGCTCGACCACGGCACTCAGGTTGTCCCGATTGACCTGGGCATTGTCCCGAATACGCTCGATGCTGGCCTCGGCCGCTTGCTTCATGCCCTGCACCCAATCAGCAAACGGATCTGTCGCGTGCTCTGGCGCTTGCAGAGCAATGTAATCCGCCGCCGCCCAGTAACCGTCGTTGTTGAAGAAGCCATGACCCTTTTTCATCTGGTATTGCCGAGGATAGGTGGCCATGCCCTCCAGTGCGGTCAGTACGCCGGCATGAAAGGTGCCGTCCTCGCGATCATCCTCGGCAAAATGCGCAGCCAACGCCTGACGCCGGCGGCTGTCCCGACCGATATCGACCAGCCATTCGTGCAAGGCGTGGAGATCGGCAAACTCATGGAACGGCGAGGAGTTCCCCGGCACGTACAGCACAATCCGGCCGCTGGCCCGGTCCTTGAAACTCCAGATATCGCTGGAGGTGTAGCGATAGATCAGCAGCCGCGCCGCTTCCACGGAGGGCGCAATCGGCGCTCGCACCTGCATTTGCTCGACCGTCAATTGCGCCCATGCCTGGTGTCCTTCTAGCCCAGCGGCGCGCAGCGCCAGACCGAGCCCTGCTTCGCTCAAGCTGTTTTCCTGCCGCTGCAACCAGGCCGCCATGACAAAAGCGGCTTTGACCGCCGTGCGCAGCGGATAGGCTGCGGCACCGAGCATGGTCTCGTCGCTGGGCCACGCCGCCCGCACATAAGCGCTGTACAGGTCCTTGAATTCCAGTTCCCAGACCCAGCGCTTGAATTCGGCGGGTTGCAGCGCCAATTGCGTCTGCGGCCCGTAGGCTTGGGGCGTTGTCCGGCGGTAGATGCCTTCGTAGTCGCGAAAGCCGCCGCCGGGGTTGATCGATTCATCAATGCTGACAACACGCACCGCAGGCCCCACCACCGGCGGCGTGTACAAACCAAAGGCAGTCTCGCCGAATCGCCCGGCGCCCACGGTCTGGTAATTATCGAGCAAGGCTTGAACCAGCGGTTGCGAGGTATTGACCCGGCCCAAATGAACGTTGCCGACGGCCGGGTAGCCATAAAAATCGTAATTGAGGTCCACCAACAGCGCCTTCGAAGGCTCGTCGCCCCAGCGCTGGCGGATCAATTTTGCCGCGTACTGCGTAACAGTCATGGGCAGGACAGCGTCCAGCGCCAGGCTGGAAATCCCGGTTTGCGTGCTGCGTTTTTCAACCGTGTTCATGTGCAATCCTTGCATTGATCAGGCTCCGTTTATGGGTTCGCTATCGTCTGCGTTATCCGGCAACCACCGGCAGTTCAAGGCCCGGGTGACGTTGCAACGCTTGCGTCGTGAACTGCCTGATCAACGTGGTGCGCTCATTGGCGTAGTTGGTGACGATGGCGTTCATGCTTTGGTTGAACTGCTCTCGGGTGTAATGCAGTTGGCCGTCAAGTTGCGCAAAGGCGCGCGCGGCGTTGATGAGGATTTCGGAAAAGTGTTCGCGATGCGTACTTTCCAGGTATTCGGTCCAAAACTCCTGATCGGTGATCCAATCGGTCAACAGCGTTGAATGCTCGGCCTTCACCACCTCGGCGTATACCCAATCGAGGGTCGGTGGAATCACATCCACATTCAGGCGATTGTTCATCTCCCGGGGCTGCGCGGGCAGATTCAGGCGTTCGGCCAGGCCCACCCGAAAGGCCAGGCTGATCTCCATGGCATGTTCGCCGGTCAACGGGCCGGTTCGGCGGCGCGAGAGAATGTTTCTCAGCGCATACCGCTCGACTTCCTGCAACCGGAACAGCCCGCGCAGCAACATGGCCAGCTCACCTTCCAGCGCATTGATCCCGGTTCTGGCGGCGTTCATGGCCCGGTAGCACAACACCCGTACATGCAAGTCGCTGAACAACAGTGAAATCCCGTCGGCACTGCTGCGGCCGGTGCTGGCCATGCGGAACAGCGTTCGACGCAGCGCATCGTCTTCGGCCGCCGCCGACACCACGTCCCAGACCCGCAGGCTCAACGAGCGATAGACCATGCGGAAATCCGCGGTATAGCGCAGCCGCGTCAGCAGCGAAAAGAACGGCTGACCTTCCGGGTAGGCCAGCAACGCACTCCATAACAAACGCTTTCGCACCGCCTCCTCGCTGGTGACGCCGGTCAGCCAGGTCGAACTCATGCTCATGTCCGCCACCGCTTCCGCCAGCTCCAGGGATTGCCCCGTCATCATCAGGCCGAGACTGATTTCGGCGGTCAACTGATAAGCCGCCACCTGCCGCTGCGTCTCGGGGGTCAATGGATTGCCGGCGATATCGGTGCCTCTGTTCAACCGGCCCGCAGCGGCAAACACGTCTTCGGGGATCTTGCTGATACGGTTGTAACGCAGGTCCAGGACACGCAAGTGGTTCAGCCCGCTCGCCCCTTCAGGCCACTGACTGATCTTGGTATTACACAGGTCCAGTCGCTCGAGTTGCACCATTTGCGCGACATTGGGCGTCTGGCCCAGGGTCGGATTATTGCGCAGGTTCAGGCTCTTGAGGCGGGTCAATCCCGCCAGTTGATCGACTGAAGCGTGCGTTAGCTGAATCTGGTTGTCACTCAGGTCCAGGGTTTCGAGACGGGACATGTTGCCAATAGCCTGCGCCAGCCGGGTTTGCTGATTGCCGGCCATAGACAGGTGTCGCAGTTGTTTGAAGTTGTGCAGAAAGCTGTTCAGCCCGGCGCTGCTGCCGATGCGATCCATGACCAGCGTGCCGACATGGCTGAAATCGCCCGTGATCACGGGCATGTCCCCCACTTGCAGCGGCGACAACGTCAGCTCATACAGCCTGCCGTCGAGGGTCAGCGTGCTCGGGGTCTCTTTGCGCCAGCAACGGATGATTTCCCCGGCGATCCGGTTTTTGGCGAGCGTCGAGACTTTGAGGCGCTGCCCGTCCGGCGCGTGATACCAGGTTTCGCGCCCGACCCAGCTTTGCAGCACTTCGATGATTTTCAGGAACTCGAGCCTGAGGTTCTCCAGCGTTCTGGCGGCCAGTACCTCGACGTGTCCCAACCCTGCCAGTAACAGATTGATCTGCTCCCCTGATTGAGTGGGGTAAAGCTCTTGAGCCCGATGGATCAATGCGCGAGACCTGACCGGCGGTGTCACGGGTTTGGACGGCGTTGCATTAACAGCACCGCCCAGCAACGGGTCAGCCAAACGCATGGGCGAGACATAGCCTGCGCGAGTGAAAGGGATACCCAAGGTCTCTCCGGCCATTGCGTGGCGCTCCAGCGCCTTTGCGCTGATCTTTTCCCTGAGCGCCACCCCACGCTCATCAGTCGTCACACCCAACGCCTCTCGACGTCCAGGCGTCAACCCTTCCCAGAGCGCCTGGAAATAATGCTCGCGGGTGCGCCCCGGCAGATAGCTGAGGACGTCGTAATCCTCGTTCATGGCCTCGTAGCGATCAGAATGGGCGCTGATCAGCAGTTTTTGCGAGGCATTGTCCGACCCCATGCTGGCAAATTCTTCGGTGGGGAATGACCACTCCAGCACACGAAGATAAATGTCGCTTTTCCATCCGGGCAGATGCTGGAGGGCACTGAACACCAACCGGTCGGTGTCGATCCCGCCGGCAGCGCTCAGGTACAGTCCTTCATAGGCCCGAGTGATGCGCACCACCTGCTGGAATCGACGCGCTTCTTCGGCAAGACGCAATGGCACTTTCCCGTCATCCAGCTCATCCCATTCACTGGTTTCGGCGTAGTGGACCAGTTCATCGAGGACGCTGTTGGGCAGGTCGGGAAATTCATTACGCAAAGGCGTGGAACGGCTGGCATCGGCAGACACGCCGCGCTGGTAAATCCAGTTGAACAGCTCCAACCGTTTGCGATCAGCCTGTTGAGCCAGCAGCCCCACCAACGCCTCGACCTGCTTGTCAGCTACCGTGGTCGCAGCCCCCAGCAGGTGTTCCCTTTCGCCAGCACTGAGCCCTGCCAGCAAGCGCGAATGGAAGCCCCCCTCTTGAACTTGGGCCTGGGTCAGGGTGATGGTTGTTTTCGACGCGATGGCATCCACGTGAGTGAACGCCTCAAGCGTCTGGCCGACGACATCGACGACCTTGAGGCTGACCTGTGCGGGCCATTTTTTCAACGTCATCAACAGCCGAAACTGTAGGTTGGCATCGGCCAGGGCCGCAGACGTTACGCCCTGCAACTGTTCGATAAACTGACTCACCGATTGATCGGTCGCGAAACGTCGAACGGTATCGACCAACAGCGCAGGAGGATTTATGCGATCAATCAACGCTCGACGCAAAACGAACTCATTGACGGCACTGACCGAAAGAATCTGTAGCGCCCTGGTATCCGCAATATCCTGCTCCGAGTAACCCATGCGCCGGAATAATTGCAGTCGATTCCACTCCTGGGGCAGCTCGGAATCGTGGCGCCATGCACCCGCATCGTTGGTTTCGAGCTTCGGCGAGTAACCTTCCCGGGCCGATGGCATATGAACCTCCCATAACCCGCTGTCTGGCTGCGGTCGAACGGCATACACATGTTTGCCCATCGCCAGATACGCCTGATTATTGATCCAGCGCAGCCCTCTTTCGTCGGGCTTGAGCCAGGCCGGCAGCGTCATGTCCTGGCGATAGGGCAGCAAATCCGGTTTCCACAAGCGTTCCTCGTCACCGGCCAGCCTGATCTGCCGCAAGGTTTCAACAAAGCTCGAGCCCCGGACTTTCAGGAAGGATGCTTTCATTGCTCTCGCGCCGGCGGACAGCGCAGCCGTGACGATGAGATTCTCCAGTGTGTCGAAAAAATAATCCGTGGCCTGCTCCTGCTCCCCGGCGGCCCAACTCTCTATTCCGTGGTAAACCCCCAGCAATAGCTGGGCCGCAGCGACCGCCATCATGACCTCACCGATCACCGGGATGAACGAGGCGGCGAACAACGTAATATCGAGACCCAACTCCTTGTAACCCTCCAGTCGGGCAACGCGGGTTTTCTCGTCTTCGTCATCGGTCGGCACTACCAGTTGCCGCGCATCCGACATCACCCGAATCACGCGCTGGCGATAGAGTTCGGTGAACAGATCGGCATTGACCGTGACGGCGGTCACGGGGATGTAGGCGGTGCTGGATGGGAGCAGCCAGCCGTTAGTCGGCCTGAGCAAACGGGTTTTGAGCATGGCTTGAAAGCCTGCGCGATCCACCAGCGTAATAAACCCCGTGATAAACGACTGGAACCCATCCGAGCGCAGTCGTTGGCTAAAACCGGATTCAAATCGCCTGAAGGTCGGGTACTCCCTCAAGGGTTCGTCCGGATCGCCAGGCAAATACAACACGCAAGGGTTGTCGGCGTACTCCCCACCGTTGGCCGCGACGATCAGCATGGCGCCATGCAGGGCATGTCCCATCAACTCCAGGCGTTTAAGAACAATGGTCTGTTGCCCGAGCTTGATCGACGGCTTGTTTTCCAGGAGCTCTCCAAGCATCTGGAAAACCGCCTCGCCAATGTGCCCTTTCATTAACCCCGTGTGCCGATCGACATCGAGTTGACGCAAGGAGTGGGCCGCGCATTTTTTTCGAACCTCGCCGATCGTGGCGTAAGGTTGGAATACGCTCTCGAGATACGTCTGGTATTGCTTGCCCAAATCCAGCTTGCGACACAGTTGAGCAAACTCATGGGGCTGGATTGCCAGTACTTTATTGCCTCTTCCATTTACTCGTTCCGGTTGGTAAATCAAGGAACTTTCATGTTGGTTACTGGCCAGTGTTTCACTGCTTTCAAAGTTTTCACAGGCGGCGACCAGTAAATCCCTGTCGATGGGTAACGTGAGTTTTTTCCTTAGCCCAAGCAAACTTGAAGTGGAACGAACATGTTGAAAAACAACACCTCTTATATCCAGGGGTTCTCCCAACTGATCAGACATGGCTTTGACTAATAGAGGGGCGCAGAACTTTTCCGGGCCTTTCAGCCCGGCCATTGCATTGCAGACTTCAGCACGGGAGTGATGGCTGGCAACCAGGCTGGCATGCAGCGCGTTGCGCGTTGGTGCGGCAGCCTGTAACAACCAGCGTGGAAGTTCCTTACGCTTGAAAAAGTCGAAAAAAACCCCTTGTTCTTCAGGCGTCATATCCAGGGTTGTATTAGCAGTTGAAGTTGACGACATATCCAGTGAACCCTTGCGACTGATAAGAGGCACTGAGTCTATCGGTAGCCACTTCAATTAAAAGCGCTAATAACCGATAACAACCTTTGCCAACACATCAACAATTCAAGTTCCAACAATATTTATATACCGCCCACTCATTAATTGTTTGTGCCACACCATCGACCCGCGACTTAAACTACCGAACGGCGCCCATAAAAAAACCCGGCCACTCAGTGGCCGGGCTCATGTCGGGTTTACCAGAAGCGTTGTTGAGTCAGGCGACTCCACCAGCTCAACAACACGCGGTCGATGGAACCGCTGGCGGCCAGGCCGACCCGTTCCTGAAGGCTTTTGCGTTCGGCGTAGCGCAAGTGGAACAACTCGGCACTCTTGGCCCGCTCGGACAGGTATTCGTCGCTGGTCTTCAGTTCGTCCACCAGTTGTTTATCCAGCGCGGCGATACCGAGCCAGATCTCGCCGGTGGCCACTTCATTGATGGCCAGTTGCGGGCGATAGCGCGACACGAAGTTCTTGAACAGCGCGTGGGTGATGTCCAGGTCTTCCTGGAACTTCTCGCGGCCCTTCTCGGTGTTTTCGCCAAACACGGTCAGAGTGCGCTTGTACTCGCCGGCGGTCAGCACTTCGAAGTCGATGTCGTGCTTTTTCAGCAGGCGATTGACGTTGGGCAACTGCGCCACCACGCCGATGGAGCCGAGAATGGCGAACGGAGCGCTGATAATTTTCTCGCCGATGCACGCCATCATGTAGCCACCGCTGGCGGCGACCTTGTCGATGCACACGGTCAGCGGCACGCCGGCGTCACGGATACGCGCCAGTTGCGACGACGCCAGGCCATAGCTGTGGACCATGCCACCGCCGCTTTCCAGGCGCAGGACCACTTCGTCCTTGGGCGTGGCGAGGGTCAGCAGTGCGGTGATCTCGTGGCGCAGGCTTTCAGTGGCGGACGCCTTGATATCGCCATCGAAATCCAGCACGAACACCCGGGCCTTGGCTTCGGGTTTCTTCTTCTGTTTTTTTTCGGTTTTGGACTGGGACTTGCGCAGGGCCTTGAGCTGATCCTTGTCGAGCAGGGATTGCTCCAGGCGTTCGCGCAGCCCTTTGTAGAAATCATTGAGTTTGCTGACCTGCAACTGACCGGCTGACTTGCGCCGACCCTTGCTGCGCAATGCCGCGAAACTGGCCAGGACCACCAGAATGGCGATCACCAGTGTCACGGTCTTGGCCAGGAAACTGGCGTACTCGGCAAAAAACTCCACACAGGACTCCTTTAATACTGATGCGCGGCTGAAACACTTGCGCGGAATGACTCCAGCATACCCATGCCCCGCCTTTGGGGCCAGCCATGAAACCTCTGGAAACAGGCCTGTAACGGGCATTTCAAACAAGCGTATGTTTTTTCATTGACAGCTCACGGTCATCCTCATAACCTCGCCAAACCTTCAACGTACCGGGATGACGCGGACGTGGGCAGCATCTACTTGATTCGACATGGCCAGGCCTCCTTTGGTGCAGACGACTATGACGTCCTGTCGCCGACCGGTGTCCGCCAGGCAGAAATCCTCGGCCAGCACCTCGCTGAGCTGGGTGTCAGCTTCGATCGCTGCCTCTCGGGGGACCTGCGTCGCCAGCAACATACAGCCAATAGCGCACTGGAACAGTACGCCGCCGTGGGCCTGCCGGTGCCGACCCTGGAAACCGATTCCGCCTTCAACGAATTCGACGCCGACGCGGTGATCCGCGCCTTGCTCCCGGCCATGCTCGACGACGAGCCGCACGCCCTGGACATCCTGCGCAACGCCGCGCAAAACCGCGCCGAGTTCCAGCGCATCTTCGCCCTGATCATCGAACGCTGGCTGGCCGGCACCTATGACACGCCGGGACTGGAAAGTTGGCTGGGCTTTGTCGAGCGCGTACAGGCCGGTCTGCATCGCATTCTGGAGCAGGCCGACAACACGCAGAAAATCGCCGTGTTCACCTCCGGCGGCACCATCACCGCCCTGCTCCATCTCATTACGCAAATGCCTGCCCGGCAGGCCTTTGAGCTCAACTGGCAAATCGTCAACACCTCGCTCAACCAACTGAAGTTCCGTGGTCGCGAGGTGGCTCTGGCTTCCTTCAACAGTCATGCGCACCTGCAACTGCTGAAGGCCCCGGAACTCATCACGTTTCGCTGAGTCCGGACTATTGTGACCCTGGCTGTAATCACCCAGCTCTAATTACCCAAGAAAGGATCAAACCATGACCTCCGTAGCTGATGCCGTACAAGCAATGAAAGCCAAGTTCAACCCAGCCGCCGCTGCCGGTCTGGACCTGGTCTTCGGTTTCCGCATCGACGACACCAAGAACTTCTCGCTGATCGTCAAAGACAGCACCTGCGAGCTGCAAGAAGGCGAAAACCCGGACGCCCAGGTCACGCTGGTGATGGACGGCGAAACCCTGGAAGGCATCGTCGACGGTTCGACCGACGGCATGCAGGCGTTCATGGGCGGTAAACTGCGCGCTGAAGGCGACATGATGCTGGCGATGAAACTGTCCGAGCTGTTCCCTTCGTAAGATGACGGCTCCCTGATCGGGGAGCCTCTCTGGCTGCAAGCGAATCCCGTCTATATGGCGGGATTCGTGCGTCTGGGCGTCGGGAATCGGTTTTGCGGTCTATATTCCTTCTGGCCGCATGCGTCAGACATCGGCTGTTCTTTGATGAACCACCGAGCGGAGAACGCTGCCATGAGCCCACCTGACGACCACGACGGATTCAACCGCCGCCGTGTACTGCAAGGCCTTTCGGCAGGTGCCGTCGGTGCCTGGGTCAGCCCACTTTTCGCAGGGAGTAAAACCATGCCCGATGCCCCGGCCGATCTGATTCTGTACAACGGTCGCTTGCACACCGTTGACCGCAAGAAACCCCAGGCCAGCGCGGTGGCGATCAAGGACGGACGCTTCGTGGTGGTCGGCAGCGACGCCCAGGCCATGGCCCTGCAAGGTCCCGGCACGCAGATCATCGACCTGCACGGACGCACGGTGATCCCCGGCCTCAACGACTCGCACCTGCACCTGATTCGCGGCGGCCTCAATTACAACCTTGAACTACGCTGGGAAGGCGTGCCGTCACTGGTCGATGCCTTGCGCATGCTCAAGGACCAGGCGGACCGCACACCGACGCCGCAATGGGTCCGAGTGGTGGGTGGCTGGAACGAATTCCAGTTCGCCGAAAAACGCCTGCCCACGATTGAAGAATTGAACAAGGCTGCGCCGGATACCCCGGTGTTCGTCCTGCACCTCTACGACCGCGCCCTGCTCAACCGCGCCGCGCTGAAAGTGGTCGGCTACACCCGTGACACGCCGAACCCACCCGGCGGAGAAATCGTCCGCGATTCGAACGGCGACCCGACCGGCATGCTCATCGCACGGCCCAATGCGATGATTCTCTACTCGACGTTGGCCAAGGGGCCGAAGTTGCCGCTGGAATATCAGGTCAACTCGACCCGCCAGTTTATGCGCGAACTCAATCGTCTCGGCCTGACCAGCGCCATCGATGCTGGCGGTGGCTATCAGAATTACCCCGACGATTACCAAGTCATCCAGCAATTGGCCAAAGACCAGCAACTCACAGTGCGCATTGCCTACAACCTGTTCACCCAGAAACCCAAGGAAGAACTCACCGACTTCAAGAACTGGACCAACACCTCCCATTACGGTCAAGGCGACGACTTCCTGCGCCACAACGGCGCCGGGGAAATGCTGGTGTTTTCGGCAGCGGATTTCGAAGACTTCCTCGAGCCGCGCCCGGACCTGCCGCAAACCATGGAGCAGGAACTGGAACCGGTGGTGCGCCACCTCGTCGAACAGCGCTGGCCGTTCCGCCTGCACGCGACCTACAACGAATCCATCAGCCGCATGCTCGACGTGTTCGAGAAGGTCAATCGCGACATTCCGTTCGATGGTTTGCCATGGTTTTTCGACCACGCCGAAACCATCACCCCGCAGAATATCGAGCGCGTCAAAGCCCTCGGCGGCGGCATTGCGATTCAGGACCGGATGGCGTTTCAGGGTGAGTACTTTGTCGATCGCTACGGCGCCAAAGCCGCCGAACACACCCCGCCGATCGCCCGCATGCTGGCCGAGGGCATTCCGGTCGGCGCCGGCACCGACGCTACGCGGGTCTCCAGCTACAACCCTTGGACCTCCATGTATTGGCTGGTCAGCGGCCGCACCGTCGGTGGTCTGGAACTGTACCCGCAAGGCCTTAGCCGCGACACGGCGCTGGAGCTGTTCACCCACGGCAGCGCCTGGTTCTCCTCCGAGCAAGGCAAGAAAGGCCAGATCAAGGTCGGGCAACTGGCGGACTTGATTGCGCTGTCAGCGGACTACTTTCACATCGAGGACGAAGCGATCAAGTGGATCGAATCGGTGCTGACCATCGTCGATGGCAAGATCGTCTACGGCAGCGTCGAGTTTGAAAAACTGTCACCGCCACCGATCCCGGTGGTGCCCGAGTGGTCGCCCGTGACCAAAGTGCCAGGGCACTGGCAACCGCTGGCGCCGCTGACGGCGCAGGTTCACCAGTGCGTCGGGGCGTGTGCGGTGCATGCCCATAGCCATGAACGGGCGCGGTTGTCGGCAGCGCCGGTCAGCGACTTCCAGGGATTCTGGGGCGCGTTTGGGTGCTCCTGTTTTGCTTTCTGAACACCGGTTTCACTGACATTCATAATCCCCCCTGTGGGAGCGGGCTTGCTCGCGAAAGCGTCAGGTCAGTCGATGCAAATGTTGACTGACACACCGCTTTCGCGAGCAAGCCCGCTCCCACA
Organism: Pseudomonas sp. dw_612; assembly: GCF_018449725.1. Taxonomy (GTDB): domain Bacteria; phylum Pseudomonadota; class Gammaproteobacteria; order Pseudomonadales; family Pseudomonadaceae; genus Aquipseudomonas. Next base: position 274,907 of record NZ_JAAVVC010000004.1, read on the forward strand.
CGAGTCCTGCTTTGTTCTGTCAATGTTTGATCCCCGTCAGTAGCCCGCCTCCCCGCACTCTCTACTATCGCCCTTCCATCGAAAGCCAGGGACGGCTCACTACGAGCCCACGGCTGAACATTTTCAAGGAAGAGGCACTCATGCGTTCACTGAAGATCATTCTGCTGTCATCCGCCTTCAACGGCCTGACCCAACGGGCCTGGCTCGAATTGCGTCAGGCCGGGCACAGTCCCAGCGTGGTGCTGTTTACCGACGAAGGCGCGGTGTGCGAGCAAATCGAACATAGCGGCGCCGACCTGGTGATCTGCCCGTTCCTCAAGGACCGGGTGTCGCAACAGCTATGGAGCAACACCCGGCGCCCGGTGGTGATCATCCACCCGGGCATCGTCGGTGATCGCGGCGCCAGCGCCCTGGACTGGGCCATCACCCACGAACTGGAACGCTGGGGCGTCACCGCGTTGCAAGCGGTGGAAGAAATGGACGCCGGGCCGGTCTGGGCCACGTGCGAGTTCAACCTGCCCCAAGGCCTGCGCAAATCCGAGCTGTACAACGGGCGGGTCAGCGACGCGGCGATTCGTTGCATCCGCGAGGTCGTGGAAAAATTCATCAACGGTTTCGTACCAGTGCCGGTGGATTACAGCCAGCGCCAGGTGCTGGGCCGCTTACAGCCGAACATGAAACAGGCCGACCGCACGTTCAGTTGGCATGACTGCTCACGCTTTATCAAACGCAGCATCGACGCGGCCGACGGTCAGCCGGGGGTGCTGGCCAGTCTGGCGGGCGGTCAGTACTACGTGTATGACGCGCATCTGGATTCCCGCAGCGGTACGCCGGGGGAGATTCTGGCGGTGCACGACGACGCGGTGCTGGTGGCGACCGGTGATCACAGCCTGTGGATCGGTTCGTTGCGGCGCAAACCGTTGCCCGGCGAAGAAACCTTCAAACGCCCGGCCCGGCACGTGCTCGCGCAACAACTGCGCGAAGTGCCCACCCTCGCCTGGTCGATTGCGTCCCACCCGTTCAACACCGAGTCCTATCAACCGATCAGCTACCGCGAATCCGGGCAGGTCGGCGAGCTGACCTTCGAGTTCTACAACGGCGCCATGAGCACCGAGCAGTGCCAACGGCTGGTGGACGCCTTGCGTTGGGCCAAAGCTCGGGACACCCAGGTTTTGCTGATCAAGGGCGGACGCGGCAGTTTTTCCAATGGCGTGCATTTGAATGTGATTCAAGCTGCCGAGGTACCGGGGCTGGAAGCCTGGGCGAATATTCAGGCCATCGATGACGTCTGCGAGGAACTGCTGACTGCCCGGCAACTGGTGATCAGCGGCCTGACCGGCAGCGCCGGAGCCGGCGGTGTGATGCTGGCGCTGGCCGCCGACATCGTCTTCGCTCGCGCCGAAATCGTGCTCAACCCACACTACAAAACCATGGGTTTGTACGGCTCCGAATACTGGACCTACAGCCTGCCTCGCGCGGTGGGCCGGGCCATGGCGGAAAAACTCACTGAAGAATGCCTGCCGGTCAGCGCGACCCAGGCGTTGCAACTGGGCATGCTCCAGGAGATTGGCCCGCGTTGCCCGGATGAGTTTGGTTTGTGGTTGTTGCAGCGGGCCAATGGGGCGTTGAACGATCCGGCGTATGCGGCGATTCGCGAGCGCAAGGGGCGCGGCGATACGCAGTTGATGCAGCATTGCCGGAACGCGGAATTGGAGGAAATGCATTTGGACATGGTGCAGAACAGGAAGCAGTTTGCCGAGAAGTGCCGGAATTTTGTGTCGAAGCGCACGGTGTGTGGGACGCCGCGGAGGTTGGTGGCGCAGTGGGCTCAGGAGGTTGAGTTAGCCGAGTGATTTTTCGGCGCTTGTGATGGCCTCTTCGCGAGCAAGCCCGTTCCCACAAGGGATTTGTGAATGCCACAGATCCAATGTGGGAGCGGGCTTGCTCGCGAAGAACGATAACGCGGATTCAGGGCTGTAAAAGCAGCGCCACCAACGCCGTCCACCCCGTCTGATGACTGGCCCCCAACCCACGCCCGGTCTCGCCATGGAAATACTCATGGAACAACACCAGGTCGCGACTCGCCGGGTCGGCCTGTAACTGTGCATACCCCGCCATCGACGGCCGATTGCCCTCTTCATCCCGCAGGAACAGCCTGGTCAGCCGCTGACTCAAGCTGTCCGCCACCTCTTCCAACGAAGCGAGAAACCCCGACCCCGTCGGGTATTCCACCGAGAAGTTCTGGTCGTAGTAACGGTGAAACTCGCGCAAGGATTCGATCAGCATGTAGTTGATCGGCATCCACACCGGCCCGCGCCAGTTAGAGTTGCCGCCGTACAGCCGCGATTCGGATTCCGCCGGTTCGTAATGGGCGCACAGGCTGTCGCCGTTGATGCGGATGCCGAAGGGTTGTTCAGCGAAGGCCTTGGACAAGGAGCGAATGCCGAAGGTTGACAGAAACTCGCCCTCGTCGAGCATGCGCTTGAGCAAGTCCTTGGTCCGTTCACCGCGCAACAGCGCCAGCAACATACGATTGCCTTCGCCAGGTTCCGTCCAGCGTGACACCAGACTGGCCAGGTCCGGGCGATGGCGCATAAACCCGAGCAAGCGCTCGCGCAAGCCGGGCAGGCCTTCGTGTTCGTGCTGCTCCAGAACCTGCACGGCAAACAGCGGCATCAGACCGACGATCGAGCGCAAGCGCAGCGGTTCGTTTACCCCGTCGGGACGGTGCAACACGTCGTAGAAAAACTGATCCTGCTCGTCCCACAAGCCTTCAGCGTCGGAGTCGATTTTATTGATCGCCCCGGCGATGTAGAGGAAGTGTTCGAAAAACTTCACCGCGATGTCGACGTACACGCTGTTGCGTTTGGCCAGTTCCAAAGCGATGCGCATCAGGTCCAGGGCATACGCGGCGACCCACGCCGTGCCGTCGGCCTGATCGAGTTGATAACCGGGCGGCAGAATCGCCGAGCGGTCGAACAGCGCGATGTTGTCCAGCCCAAGAAAACCACCCTGGAACAGGTTGCGACCCTCGGCGTCCTTGCGGTTGACCCACCAGGAAAAATTCAGCAGCAACTTGTGGAAGATCCGTTCGAGGAAGTCCATGTCCCCTGCCCCGGTCAGCGCCTTGTCCTGCTGATACACGCGCCAGCAGGCCCAGGCGTGCACCGGCGGATTGGCGTCGTCGAAGCGCCATTCGTAGGCCGGCAACTGGCCGTTGGGGTGCATGAAACGGTCTTTGACCAGCAGCAACAATTGATGCTTGGCGAACCCCGGATCGATCAGCGCAAACGCCACCGCTTGAAAGCCCAGATCCCACGAGGCATACCACGGGTATTCCCAAGTGTCGGGCATCGAGACAATGTCGAAATTCGACAGGTGCCGCCAATGGGTGTTGCGAATGTGTGTGCGCTCGGGCGGCGGCGCGGGTTGCGCCGGATCGCCGTCGAGCCACTGGTTGACGTCGAAATAGTAGAGCTGTTTCGACCAAAGCAACCCGGCCAGGGCCTGGCGCTGCACATTGCGCGCGTCGGCGTCCTTGATGTCGGTTTGCAGTGCGGCGTAGAAACCATCGGCTTCGGCGCGGCGGCGTTCGAACAAGGTGCGAGCGTTAATCTGCGGCGAACCGGCCGGGGCAAAGCGCAGGAACACGCTGCGGGTTTGGCCGGCGTCGAAGTTCAGGATGAAATGCGCGGCGACTTTCGTGCCGCGGTCATGCCGCACCGCCTCAGTGGCGCCATCGACGATAAAGTCATTGATACCGTCCTTGAACGGCCCCTCCGCCGGCACACCGTCGAGTTTGGGAAAGTTGCTCTGGTTTTCGCAGAACAGCCATTCGCAATCGGCCTCGCCCCAGGCGGTCACTTGTCGGTCCGGCACTTGCGGATGTTGGGCCAGGATCTGATCGCCATTCAGGCTCAGGTTTGGTTTCTGCCCATCGACCACCCAGCTCCAGGTATTGCGCGCCCACAGTTGCGGCAAGACTTGCAAACGTGCCGGCTGATCGGCGCGGTTGTGCACGGTGACGCGCATGAAAATATCGTCGGCAGTGTGCTTGGCGTATTCCACGGTCACGTCGAAATAGCAATTGTCGTCGAACACACCGCTGTCGAGGATTTCGTACTCGGTCTCGGCCAGGCCCCGACGGGCGTTTTCGGCCACCAGATCGGCGTAGGGAAACCCGGCCTGCGGGTATTTGTAGAGCATGCGCATGTAGGCATGGCTCGGCACGCCGTCGACGAAGAAATACAGCTCCTTGACGTCTTCACCGTGATTGCCTTCGCTGTTGTTCAGGCCGAACAGACGCTCCTTGAGAATCGGGTCGCGCTCGTTCCACAAGCCCAGTCCCAGGCACCAGTGCTGGGCCTTGTCGGAGAACCCGGCGAGGCCATCCTCCCCCCAGCGATAGGCGCGGCTGCGTGCATGTTCGTGGGGGAAATAACGCCAGGCGTCGCCGTCGCAGCTGTAATCCTCACGCACCGTGCCCCACTGCCGCTCGCTCAAATAAGGCCCCCACTCGCGCCAGTCTTGAGCCTCGCTGCCGGCCAGGCGCTGGCCTTCAGGGGTGTCGAGAATGTTGGTGACGGGTTTTGCCGGCATGGGGTGGTCCGTTGGGGCGGGAGACGGTTGCAGTGTAGTGCGCGGGAATTGGGTAGAACGTGAAAACTCTGACACGTTGGAATTACCTAAAACTTCCCGTAGCAGCTGTCGAGCACCGCGAGGCAGCGTTCGGCGGCGAAGCCGTCGCAAAATCAGCCATCGCGGTGTTTCAGCTAGACCGCGTGCTTCGGTTTGACGACGGCTTCGCCGCCGAACGCTGCCTCGCGGTGCTCGACAGCTGCTACAAAGGCACGCTTCGAGATAGGCGAAGGCCCTCGCGGCTCTTACAATGCAGGCACCTCTGACTCCGGCCGCCCCATGGACATCGACCTCGCCCGCACCTTCCTGGAAATCGTCCGTCACGGCAGCCTCGCCGCCGCGGCGGAAAAACTCCACGTCACCCAGACCGCGATCACCGCGCGGGTGCAGAAACTCGAAAGCCAATTGGGCAGCACGCTGTTCGTGCGCAACCGCGCCGGCGCACGCCTGACGCCGAACGGCGAGGCGTTTGTGGTCTACGCCAATCAACTGGTGCAAACCTGGGAAGCCGCCCGCCGCGACCTGCCGTTGCCCGAAGGCTACCGCGACGTGTTGCACATCGGCGGCGAAGTCAGTCTGTGCAACCCGCTAATGCTGAGTTGGGCCGCCGAGTTGCGGGAGAAGATCCCCAGCCACGCCCTGCGCATGGAAATCCGCGACGGCGAAAACCTGCTGCGCCAACTGGAACTGGGGGTGCTCGACGCCGCGCTGGTCTACCAGCCCGAATACTGGCCGCGCCTGCAAGTCGAGCAAGTGCTGGAAGAAAAACTGATCCTCGTGCGCCTGGCCGGCCAACCCGACCCGTACGTGTACATCGACTGGGGCCCGGACTTCCGTCGCCAACACGATGCGGCCCTGCCGGAAAAAGCCAAGGCAGCCTTGAGTTTCAACCTCGGCCCACTGGCCTTGCAGTACCTGCTGGAACACGGCGGCAGCGGTTATTTCCGCACTCGGGTGGTTCAAAGTTACCTGGAAAGCGGCGTGCTCGAAGCCGTGTCCAAGGCCCCGGAGTTCAGTTACCCGACCTACCTGGTTTACTCCCGCGACCGGGATTCGGCGACCCTGCAACAGGCGTTCGACCTGCTGCGGGGCGTGATCAAGACCGACGATGACTGGTCCCAGCGCTGGAACCCGTTGGGCTGAGTCCATCAAGTGGCGCTTGTGCCCTCAAGGTTCGCCGGGCCTGCGCGACGGGATCGGCTAATCTGCTGTGATAACAATAATCACAGGTGAGCGCAGTGAGGCAGACCACCCAGGCATTTCGCACCCGTTATCGCGCCGATATTCATCGGCGCTACAACCCATGGCTGCACGGCGCGTTTGTGCTGCTGTTCGGCATCCTCGCCATCGGCGGATTCTGGCGCACCGTGCAGCAAGTCCAGCCGCTGGAATGGCTGGCGGTGCCGCTGACGCTGTTGTTCTTCAACTTCGGCGTGTACGTGGTGCATCGGCACCTCGGGCATCACAAGAAAAGCTTCGCGCGGATGTTCTATACCCGGCATGCCGGCGACCATCACAGCTTTTTCACCCCCGGCCACATGACCTACGACAGCGCCCGGGACTGGCGGGTGATTCTGTTTCCGGCCTGGCTCATTGTGTTGCACACGCTGGTCATCACCCTGCCGCTGTGGTGGCTGTTTTCACAGGTCAACGCCAACGTCGCCGGGTTGTTCGGTGGCTGCATGGTCCTGGGTTACCTGACCTATGAGGTGTTCCACGCCTGCGAACACTTACCGCCGCGCAACCCGATTACACGCTTGCCGTGGATTCGTCAGATGCGGCGCCTGCACGAACTGCACCACCGCCGCGAACTGATGCAGGAGCGCAACTTCAATATCGTGTTTCCGCTGATGGATTACCTGTTCGGCACCCTGTACTGGGAACCGGAGCACGCCAACCCGCACCCGACGAGAACGCCCATGACCCGCATGCAACATCAGATCGAGATTGCCGGTAACCCGATTGCCGTGCTCGCCTACGCCAGCACCGTGACCCGTTGGCCGGAGTGGCATCCGTCGTCGCTCAAGGTCGATGGCCAGGCTGGCCCGCTGCATGCCGGGTCGCGCTTCGAGGAGGACATCCGCGCGGGCGGGCGTGACGGGCACTTGAGTTGGGAGGTCGAGGAGTACCTGCCAGGGCGGCGCTGGAGTGCCCAGGCTCGCGGCGATCATGGGTTGTCGCTGGTGGTGACTTACGAATGCGAGGCACTGGGTGACGGCACCCGGTTTGTTCGCACCCTGGAGTATCGGTTCAGCGGTTTGGGCATGCGCATTGCCAATCAACTGTTGCTCAAACGACGGATCGAGCATGAATCGGCGGCGTCGATGCGGGCGTTGCGCGACATGGCGCAACGGCACCTGGCCCCCGCAGGAGTGAGCGCGTGAGAGCCGTTTTCAGGGTTCTGCTGTTGCTGATTGTCGTCATTGCTGCGTTTTTGCTGTTGATGCCGAACAAGGTGCAACCGGTGGCCTGGACACCGCCACCGGCGCCATCCCTGACCAGCGGCGTGTATGCCGAGAATCAGCGGCTCAAGGACGTGGAGCGCGTCGGTGCGTCGGACATCGACGGGCCCGAAGCCTTGCTGCTGGAAAACGACACGCTGATCACCGGCCTGCATGATGGCCGGGTGCTTCGCAGCAGCCTCGACGGCAAGGTCAGCAAAGTGCTGACCGATACCGGTGGCCGGCCTTTGGGACTGGCCCGGCACCCCAACGGTTTGCTAGTGATTGCGGACGGGGTCAAGGGTTTGCTGTCCCTTGATGCCCAAGGTCGGGTGATTCCATTGACCACCGCGGCGAATGGCGTGCCGTTCGGTTTTACCGATGACGTGGTGATCGACAAACCCGGGCACTACGCCTACTTCAGCGATGCGTCGAGTCGTTGGGGTTACGGCAAGGATGGCGAGGCGATCATCGAGCACGGCGGCGACGGTCGTTTGCTGCGCTATGACTTCCAGACCGGCAAGACCACCACGCTGCTGGACAAACTGGAGTTCGCCAACGGTGTGACCCTCGGGCCGGACGATGCCTTTGTGCTGGTCAACGAAACCGGCGCTTATCGGATCAGCCGTTTTTGGCTAACCGGGCCGAAAGCCGGGACCCATGACGTCTTCGTCGACAACCTGCCGGGGCTGCCGGACAACCTGGCCTTCAATGGCCGCGACCGGTTTTGGGTGGCGCTGTATGCCCCGCGCAATCAATTGCTCGATGCCACGGCGCAGCACCCGTTCGTACGCAAAATGATCGTGCGGGCGTTGATGGTCCTGCCCAAACCGGTGGAGAAACGCGCGTTCGCGCTGGGCCTGGATCTGGACGGCAAGGTGATCGCCAATTTGCAGGATGCCGGCAGCGGCAATTACTCGCCGATCACCACCGTTCGCGAATATGGAGACTGGCTGTATTTCGGCTCGTTGAAAGAGCAGCACATGGTGCGGTTGCCGTTGGAAAAGGCGTTGCACTGAAGATCAAAATCAAAAGATCGCAGCCTTCGGCAGCTCCTACGGGTGTTCGCAATACCCTGTAGGAGCTGCCGAAGGCTGCGATCTTTTGATCTTAGGGTTTCAACTCGTCACGCCGCTCGGAAGGCTTACCCTTCTCATCATCCGGAACCCCGTCGACATCCGGTTCTTCAGGCTCAACAGTATTGTGCTGCGGACTCAACGGCTCAGGATGCGTCGGGATCGGGTCATACCCGCCCTGCTCTTCGCTCGGGAACTTTTCGTTGGAGAATCGGGGCTGTGTCATTAAAGGCACCTCTCAGCGAGTCATTGGATGGTCAGACTCTGTACGTTCGAGGTGCCGGTCTTTATCGCCGTTCCAATTTTTCAGTCACCGGTCGTCGGTGACTCAGGACGACGCCTGGAGTTGTTTGACGATCTTGTCCTTGACCAGCAAGCGCTGTTCCTTGAGCTTTTTCAGGGCATCATCGCTGGGTGCATCCGTTTTGGCGGTTTCAGCCTTGACCACCTCGGCGTCCGCTTGTGAATACTTGTTGATCAGTGAATCCAATAATGGATCCTTGGTGCGTTTTTGCTGGATATCTTCCTTTGAAACTTTCAGGTCCTGGTAAAGATCGTGTGGCACCGGCATGGAACACCTCCGTTTGTTAATCGGCAGCAAACGCGATCAATTGCGTTCACCAACCATCAGAATGGCCTCGGTTACCCGGTTCTGTCGACCTCCTGTCAGACCAGCGGTGCCCGTTCGTCGTCCATTTGCATTTGCGATCAAACCTTTCGTCGAGCGCCCGCCTCCATTGAATAACGATCACCTCGATCGCTTATAAAACTCGTGTGGAGAATAACCAATGGACGGATTTACCCTGCGCCACCTCGCCCTGGCCGTTGCCCTGAGCACCAGCCTGGGCACCGCGTTCGCGGCCACTTCCAATGACTTTGTCGATAACGCTGCCGCAGGCGGTATCGCTGAGGTCGAAACCAGCAAACTGGCCCTGGAAAAAAGCTCATCGGCGGACATCAAGTCGTTCGCCAACATGATGATCACCGACCACACCAAGGCCAACGAAGAGCTGGCGGCACTGGCGAAAAAGCATGACATCGAGGTGCCGGACAGCACGACGCTGGTGAAGCAGGCCAAGGCGAAAATCCTCGACCTGCGCGATGAATCCTTCGATGCGGCCTACGCCAATAATCAGGTGAAGGCCCACGAAGACACCATTGCCCTGTTCAAGAAAGAAGCGGACACGGTGACCGACGACAAAAAACCGGGTGCCACGGAGCTAAAAGGCTTCGCGCAGAAAATGCTGCCGGCGCTGCAAAAGCACCTGGAAGCGGCGAAAGAACTGCAAGCGGCTCACCCGAGCAAATAACACACAAAACCCATGTGGGAGCGGGCTTGCTCGCGAAAGCGGTGGACCAGTCGACATCCACTTTGACTGATCCACCGCTTTCGCGAGCAAGCCCGCTCCCACAGTTGTTTTGTGCCAGACGCCTAGCCCCCGTCAGTGTCGATATCCGCATCGGTTTCCTCACCAGGCGTTGCCCGGTCAGGCTTCGGCTTGAAGCCCGGGCTGAACTCGTTGTCATTGTCGGTGTGGCGGTTTTTCTGGTCGACGGCGTTGTTGGCACTGTCCGGTTCAGGGGTTTTGCTGTCACCTTCTCCCGGCGTCTGCGGGTCGATCGCCGGGTCATTGCGATCGACCGTCTGATCCTGCTGCTGGCTCATTGATTCATTTTTCATAGGTACCTCGTTCGTCAGTGCATGTGCGCGGCTGAAACAGTCGGGCCTTGAAGATTCGAAGCCATCTGCGATGCAACGTTCAATCCCATGAAAAAACGCAATCCCTGTAGGAGCAAGGCTTGCCCGCGATAGCGCCCTTGAGATCGCCATCGCGGGCAAGCCTTGCTCCTACAAATGCGTTTGCGGGATCAAGATCAAAAAATCGCAGCCTTCGGCAGCGCCTACTAGAGTTGTCCCTCAAGGATGAAAAATCCTGTCGTCAGCGAACAACTATTTCGCACGGCAAATGTCACTGAGTTGCGCCGATCCATTTTCACGGAATCGGACTATCATTTTCAGGGAGTCAAGGCACATGGCGGCACTGCAACGCAACACACTCGAAGCGATCAAAAATAACCAGACGCCACTGCTCGCCGAATGGACGAGCAGCCTCGAGGCCAGTGGTGCCACGCGCAACATCAAGGAACTCGACCTCAAGCAACAGACGTCGGACTTCCTTCACCTGATCATTTCCGGGCTGGACCAAGGCAACGGCCAGAACGTCGCCGCTCCGGGCTGGGACGAGATTCGCCAGTTCCTGGAAAAACTGTCCCAGAGCCGTGCCCAACTGGGCCAGGACTCGCAACAGACCGCCAGTTTCATCTTCGCCCTCAAAGGCCCGCTGTTTACCTTGCTGCAAGCTCACTATCGCGAAGATCCAGCGCTGCTCGCCGAACAACTCTGGGAAATCTCCGAGCTGCTCGACGCCCTGGGCATGCACACCATCCGCACCTTCCAGAAGTCCCGTGAAGCGGTGATCAAGCGCCAGCAGGAAGAACTGCTGGAACTGTCGACCCCGGTGGTCAAGCTCTGGGATGGCGTGCTGGCGCTGCCGATGATCGGCACCCTCGACTCGCAACGCACCCAAGTGGTGATGGAATCGCTGCTGCAACGGATCGTCGACACCGGTTCGGAAATCGCCATTATCGACATCACCGGTGTGCCGACCGTCGACACCCTGGTGGCGCAACACCTGCTCAAGACCGTGACCGCCATTCGCCTGATGGGCGCCGATTGCATCATCAGCGGCGTGCGTCCGCAGATCGCCCAGACCATCGTGCACCTGGGCCTGGACCTGCAAGGCGTGGTCACCAAGGCCAACCTGGCCGATGCCCTGAAACTGGCCCTGACCCGTTTGGGATTGACCGTCAGCAAGGCGGTATAAGCCGATGGAGCGTATTCCGATTTTGCAAATGGGCGACTTCCTGCTGGTGACCATCCAGGTCGACATGCATGACCAACTCGCCCTCACGCTGCAAGACGACTTGTCCGAGCGCATCAGCAGAACCTCGGCCCGAGGCGTGCTGATCGATATCTCCGCGCTGGACATGGTCGACTCGTTCATCGGCCGGATGATCGGGACCATTTCCGGCCTGTCCAGAATCATGGACGCCCAGACCGTGTTGGTCGGCATGCAACCGGCCGTGGCGATTACTTTGGTCGAACTGGGCCTGACCCTGCCCGGCGTCAGCACGGCGTTGAACGTCGAGCGCGGGATGAAACTGCTGCAGGCCCGAGTACGCGAACAATGACCGTGCTCAGCAGCGGCAGCCAACCGATTCAAATCGAACAGGACGTGGTGCTGGCCCGCCAGACCGCGCGCAAACTCGCGCAGGAATGTGGCATGCGCCTGATCGACCTGACCAAACTGGTGACCGCCGTCAGCGAGCTGGCGCGCAACACCATGGTCTACGGCGGTGGCGGCGACATGGATTGGCAGATCCTCGATGAGAACGCTCGCACCGGGTTGCGCCTGGTGTTCCGTGACGAAGGGCCGGGCATCCCCGATATCAAATTGGCGATGACCGATGGCTGGACTTCCGGCAGCGGCCTGGGTCTGGGCCTGACCGGGGCCAAGCGCCTGGTGGAAGAGTTCGAGCTGGAAACCGAGCCTGGCAAAGGCACTCGCATAACGATCACCCGATGGACATGAACATTGGCGGCACGCTGACGCTGGTCCTGCCGATCGAGGACAGCAGCCAGATCGGGCACGCCCGGCGCACCGCGCAACAACTGGCGGAGAAACACGGCTTCGACGCCACCGATGCCGGGCGTGTCGCCCTGGTGGTCACCGAACTGGCGAGCAACGTGCTCAAGCATGCGATCCGGGGTGAACTGCACCTGCGGACCTTGCCTCGCCCGTCAGGCTTCGGGATCGAAATCCTCGCGGTGGACCGCGCCGCAGGCTTCGACTTGCAAGCGTGCCTGACCGATGGCTTTTCTACCGGCGGCACCCAGGGCATCGGGCTCGGCGCGGTGTCGCGCCAGACTGAAGTGTTCGATGTGTATGCCGATCACCGTGGCGCCGTGCTGCTGACCCGGTTATACCCGCGTAGCGACAAAGCGCCGGATCGACGCATCGGCGTCAGCCAGCATTCATTGCACGACGACCCGGCGTGCGGGGATGTCTGGCATCTGGCGTTTGACGGCAACTGCATCAGCGCCCTGGTGATCGACGGCCTCGGCCACGGTGAAGAAGCCGAACGCGCCGCCCGCGCCGGTGAGAAAACCTTTGCTCTGGCGCCGTTTGCCTCGCCGACGCTGCTGCTCGAAGACATGCATCAAGCCATGACCGGCACCCGGGGCGGCGCCGTGGCCTTCGCGCAATTCAACGGCGATGCCTTGAAGTTCACCGGTATCGGCAACATTGGCGCCAGCCTGATCGGCCCGGACAAATCCCGTGGCCTGGCCTCCCACCCCGGCATCGTCGGCGGCCAATACCGGAAGGCGCAACCCTTTGACTATGCTCAAGTGAATGGACACCTGTTGATCATGTACAGCGACGGCCTGCAGTCCCGTTGGAACCTGCAAGATTACCCCGGCCTGGTGCACCGTCATCCCGCCGTGATTGCCGCCGTGCTGCACCGCGATTTCTGTCGCGGGCGGGACGATGTAACGGTATTGGTCGTTGCTCTGGAGGCCGCCCATGGCTGAGTCACCCAACCTGACGCCCGACGAACAGTCGATGCTGATCGCGCAATTGCAGAACGAAGCCAGCGCCCTGCGCGACGAACTCGATGAAACCAACCAGGGCGTGCTGGCGCTGTACGCCGAACTCGATGAACAAGCCGAGCAACTGCGCCAGGCCTCGGACCTGAAAAGCCGTTTCCTGTCGTACATGAGTCATGAGTTCCGCACGCCGCTGGGCTCGATCCTGAGCATTACCGGGCTGCTGAGCGATGAACTCGACGGCCCTCTGAGCCCCGAGCAGCACAAGCAAGTGGCGTTTGTCAGCGGTGCCGCGCGGGAATTGAGCGATATGGTCGACGACCTGCTCGACCTGGCGAAAATCGAGGCCGGACGCATCACCATCTCCCCGGCCTGGTTCGACATGTTCGACCTGTTCGCCGCCCTGCGCGGCATGTTCCGGCCGATTGTCGATGGCAGCGCCGTGGACCTGATCTTCGAAGAGCCGGTCGGTATTCCACGGCTGTTCACCGACGACAAGAAACTCGCGCAGATCCTGCGCAACTTCATTTCCAACTCGCTGAAGTTCACCACCCGCGGTGAAGTGCGGGTCTCGGCACGTCTGGAAAACCGCGATCACGTGCGCTTCGCCGTCAGCGACACCGGAATAGGTATCGCCCCGGAGCTACATGGCGCATTGTTCGAGGACTTCTCCCAAGTCGATTCGCCGCTGCAGAAACGCCTGCGCGGCACCGGGCTCGGTCTGTCCCTGTGCAAACGCTTCGCCGAGCTGCTGGGGGGTGAAGTCGGGGTGCAAAGCACGCCGGGCGCCGGTTCAACCTTTTTCGTGATCATCCCGCTGGCCATTGCCGTGGAGCCCGCCGATGAAACGTGACATCCGTTTGTTGATCGTCGATGACAACGTCGCCACCCGCTACGCCCTGCGCCGGCGCCTGGAACGCCACGGCTACGATATCCTCGAAGCCGGCACCGGCAGCGACGGCCTGGCGCTGATCGACAGCGAACGGATCGATGCACTGATCCTCGACGTCAACCTGCCGGACATGAGCGGCTTCGACATCGTGCGTAAACTGCGCGCCGACGCGGCCACCGCCCTGCTGCCGGTGATTCATGTGTCAGCGGCTTCAATCCAGACCGGCGACATCATCACCGGCCTCGATGCCGGCGCCGACGCTTACCTGATCCACCCCGTGGACCCGGACGTGCTGCTGGCGACCCTGCGCACGCTGCTGCGGGTGCGCGACACCGAAAATGCCTTGCGCGAGAGCGAGGCGCGGTTCCGCGAGATTTTCACCAACGTCTCGGCGCCCATCGCGGTGATGGATGAGACGTTGAAAGTCCATGAATGCAATCACGCCTTCGCCCAATTGATTCAGGACAACCTCGACCCGGACAGCCTGCGCGAATGTTTTGCCGACGATCAAGGCGCGGTGATTGATGAGCTGCGCTTGCGCCTGGCCTACGGCGAGCGCTGGAAAGGCACGCTGAGCATGCGCGTCGAAGGCCAGGTGCGGGAAACCGAGTGGCAGATCTCGCCCTATCGAACCCCGGAATTGAGCCTGGTGTTCGTCGAAGATGTCACCGAGCATCGCCACCGCGAACGCTCGCACCTGGCCCGGCTCGACGACGCCACCACGCAACTGGCCAAGGAAGTCGCCGAACGGGTGCGCACCGAAGCGCAGTTGCTGCAGGTGCAGAAAATGGACGCGCTGGGAAAGCTCACCGGGGGCATTGCCCATGACTTCAATAATTTGCTGACGGGCATCATCACCAGCCTGGAGCTGATCCAGAAGCGGGTATCCGACGGGCGCACCGACAAGGTTCAGTTCTACGCCGAAGCCGCGTTGAGCTCGGCCATGAGCGCCGCGTCCCTGACCCATCGCCTGCTGGCGTTTGCCCGTCAGCAGCCGCTGGATACCCGGCCGGTGGACATCAACGAGAACATCCGTTCGCTTGAAGAATTGCTGGTACGCACCATCGGCGAACGCATTGCCTTGAAACTGGAACTGACCTCTAAGCCGGCCATCGCTTTGGTCGATCCGATCCAGTTGGAAAGCGCGGTGCTCAACCTGGTGATCAACGCCCGGGATGCGTTGCCCCAAGGCGGCAATATCTGGGTCAGCACCTATGCCGCCTATTCCCACGGCGATCCCAATATGGCGGATGGCGCCTATATCGCCCTGGCGGTGCGCGATGACGGCACCGGCATCGACCACAGCGTGATCGACAAGGTATTCGACCCGTTCTTCACCACCAAACCGCTGGGCCAAGGCACCGGGCTGGGGCTGTCGACCATCTACGGCTTCGCCCGTCAGTCCGGCGGTGACGCGCACATCCGCAGCGTGGCCCGGCGCGGCACTGAAGTGACCATCATGCTCCCGGCCAGCGCCGAGGCGATGGCGGCCGAAATGGTAGAAGAGGCGGTGGATTCCCAGGGCTCGGGCGAGCATGTGCTGATTGTCGAAGACATGCCTTCGGTGCGCATGTTCGTCGCCGAAGTGTTGGTGGACGCCGGTTATCGCTGCACCCAGGTGGAAGACATCGAAACGGCGCTGGAACGGTTGCAGAACGATCCGTCGATCAACCTGATGCTCACCGACGTCGGCCTGCCGCGCATGAGCGGGCGGGAATTGGCGGACGTGGCCCGGGGCTGGCGCGAAGGCTTGCCGATCCTGTTCATGACTGGCTACGCGGAAAATGCGCTGAATCGCCAAGCGTTCCTGGGCGAAGGCATGGACATGCTGGTCAAGCCGTTTCAGATCAGTGAATTGCTGGATAAGGTCCGGCGCAGCCTCGACGGCGCCTGACAGACCGAATCGCGAGCAAGCTCGCTCCCACATTTGGAATGCACCCCTGTGGGAGCGAGCTTGCTCGCGATGGCGGTCTATCTGAAGACATTGATGTTGAGGCTGATGGCCCCTTCGCGAGCAAGCCCGCTCCCACAGGGGATTGGCTGTGAACACACTTTTTGTGTACAACCTGGGACCCCATGTGGGAGCGGGCTTGCTCGCGAAGAGGCCCGCCCTGACACCGCTATCTCAAACCAACACCCTGGCCAAAAACGGCGCCGTCCGGCTCTTCTTGTTTTTGGCGACTTGCTGCGGTGTACCCGCCACCACGATCCTGCCGCCCTGATCCCCTGCCCCCGGCCCGATGTCGATCACCCAGTCACTCTGCGCGACCACACGCATTTCATGCTCGACCACAATCACCGTGTGCCCCGCCGTCACCAGGTTATTCAACTGCTCCAGCAACCGATCCACATCCCGCGGATGCAACCCGGTGGTCGGTTCGTCGAGCACATACAGGGTTGCGCCGCGCTGGTTGCGTTGCAGTTCGGTGGCCAGCTTGATCCGCTGGGCTTCGCCGCCAGACAATTCGGTCGCCGGTTGGCCCAGTCGCAAGTAACCCAGTCCGATATCCCGCAGCACTTCCAGGGAACGGCGAATCCCCGGTTGCTCGGCAAACACCGAGACCGCATCGTCCACCGTCAACTGCAACACCTGGGCGATGCTCAGGCCCTGCCAGGTGATGGCCAGGGTTTGCGGGTTGTAGCGCGCGCCGTGGCAGGTCGGACATGGCGCATAGACGCTCGGCATAAACAGCAACTCGACGCTGACAAAGCCTTCGCCTTCGCAGGTCGGGCAGCGACCCTTGGCGACGTTGAAGGAAAACTGCCCCGCATCGTAGCCCTCAGCCTGCGCTTCGGGGGTGGCGGCGAACAGTTTGCGCACGTTGTCGAACAGCCCGGTGTAGGTCGCGAGGTTCGAGCGCGGCGTGCGGCCGATGGGTTTCTGATCGACTTGCACCAGACGCTTGATCGACTCCAGCCCCGCCGTGACCTGACCGCCGCTGACTTGCGGCGCGTCGTCTTCCAGGCTCAATTCTTCAGGCTCGGCGGCCGTGGTTGGTCGACCCAAATGCGCGCCCACCAATTCCAGCAACGCCTGGCTGACCAGGCTCGACTTGCCGGAACCTGACACGCCAGTCACCGCCGTAAAACAGCCCAAGGGAAACTCGGCGCTGAGGTTGTTCAGGTTATTGCGGGTGATGCCTTCCAGCTTCAGCCAGTCCTTCGCCTTGCGAACCGCGCGGGTGGCGGTGACCTGCTCGGCGAACAGGTAGGCGCGGGTCTGGGAATCGCTGATGTGCTCCAGCCCTGAAGGATGACCGCTGTAAAGAATGTGCCCGCCGTGCTCGCCCGCCGCCGGACCGACGTCGATCAGCCAGTCCGCGCGGCGCATGGTTTCCAGATCGTGCTCGACCACAAACAAGGTGTTGCCCGCCGCTTTCAGGCGTTGCAGCGCTTCGA
Organism: Pseudomonas sp. dw_612; assembly: GCF_018449725.1. GTDB lineage: Bacteria > Pseudomonadota > Gammaproteobacteria > Pseudomonadales > Pseudomonadaceae > Aquipseudomonas. The sequence continues at coordinate 292,022 of NZ_JAAVVC010000004.1, forward strand.
ACAACGCTTCGCCATCCGCCGGGTGCAGGCCAGCGGACGGTTCATCCAGCACGTAGATCACGCCGAACAATTGCGAGCCCAATTGCGTCGCCAAACGCAGACGCTGCAACTCGCCGGACGACAGGGTTGGCGTGCTGCGCTCCAGGGCCAGGTAACCGAGGCCGAGATCGGTCAGGGTGCTGACCCGCTCCAGCAAGTCCTGGGCGATGCGCTGCGCGGCCAGGCGTTTCTCCACGGACAGGTTCGGCGTGTGACGCACGTCCGGCGCATTGGTGTGACCACTGGCGCCGTGGGCAACCCGCTGTTCACGGGCCTCGCGAGTTTGCTCATGGGTCAGCACTTCGCCGGGTTGATCCGGTTGTTCGAGGTAACTGTGCGCCGCCACGGGCCGCAGCACTTCGGCCACTTGCAGCAACGGCATCTGCGACAACTCGCCGATGTCGTAACCGGCAAAGGTCACCGACAACGCTTCGCGCTTGAGCCGTTTGCCGTCGCACAACGGGCACGGGCTGCCGAGCATGAATTGCGAAACTCGCTTCTTCATCAATGCGCTTTGGGATTGGCTGAAGGTATGCAGGATGTAGCGCCGGGCGCCGGTGAAGGTGCCTTGGTAACTCGGTTCCATTTTGCGCTGGAGCGCGACTCTGGTTTCTTCCGGGGTCAGCCCGGCGTACACCGGCACGGTGGGGGTTTCTTCGGTGAAGAGAATCCAGTCGCGTTGTTTTTTCGGCAGTTTGCGCCAGGGAATGTCGACGTCGATGCCCATGGTCACCAGGATGTCCCGCAGATTCTGCCCCTGCCAGGCCAGCGGCCACGAAGCGACGGCCCGTTGGCGGATGGTCAGGTTCGGGTCTGGGACCATCAGTGCTTCGGTCACTTCATAGACACGCCCCAGGCCATGGCATTCCGCGCAGGCCCCTTGCGGTGTGTTCGGTGAAAAGTCCTCGGCGTACAGCATCACTTGCCCCGGCGGATAACTGCCGGCCCGGGAATAGAGCATGCGGATCAGGCTCGACAGCGTCGTTACGCTGCCCACTGAAGAGCGCGTGCTCGGCGTGCCCCGTTGCTGTTGCAGGGCCACCGCCGGCGGCAGGCCTTCTATGGAGTCGACATCCGGCACCCCGACCTGATCGATCAGGCGTCGGGCATACGGCGCCACGGATTCGAAATAGCGTCGTTGCGCTTCGGCGTAGAGCGTCGAAAACGCTAACGAAGACTTGCCCGAACCGGACACGCCGGTGAACACCACCAGGGCATCCCGGGGGATGTCCACATCGACGTTCTTGAGGTTGTGTTCCCGGGCGCCGCGCACCCTGACCATGCCGGAGGGAGGGTTGGAGGTGCGGTTTGAAGTCATGGGCCAGCCTTAATTCAAGATGCATATTTGGAATGGACACACTACCTGTAGGAACAAGGCTTGCCCGCGATGGCGTCTTTGAGATCGCTATCGCGGGCAAGCCTTGCTCCTACAAGAGCTATTGTGTCAGCCATTGAGAACCATGCGCACCATCCGGGTCAGCGCCTCAGGCCCGTACGGTTTGCTGAGCAAATGCGTATCCGGGCTCAACTGGTGATTGCGCGAAATAATGTCTCGGGTGTGGCCGGAGGTAAACAGCACCGCCACCGGCGGATTCTGCACCTTGGCCCAGGCCGCGAGGTCCGAGCTTTTAATCAGGCCGGGCATGACCACATCGGTGAAGATCATGTCCACGGCCACGCCCTCCAGCAACATCTGCATGGCCGTGTCGCCGTTGGCGGCGGTCAGCACCTGATAGCCCTCTTCACGCAACAATTCCACCGCCGAGGCGCGCACCGCTTCGTTATCCTCGACCACCAGAATGGTTTCATTCCCGCCCCGTTGCTGGGGGCCCGGCAACGGTGTTTCATTGGGCAACGGTCGCAGACTGCGCGGAAAATACAGCTGCACCCGCGTGCCCTCGCCGACCACGCTGGACATCTCGATATGCCCGCCACTCTGCTTGACGAACCCGAACACCATGCTCAAGCCAAGCCCCGTGCCGTGGCCGTCGGCCTTGGTGGTGAAAAATGGTTCGAACGCCTGGGCCAGCACCTCGGGCGCCATACCGGCGCCGGCGTCGGTCACCGTGACACGAAGGTAATCGCCAGCGACGATGTCTTTGCCAGCGCAAAACCGCTGGTCCAGGACGATGTTCTCGGCGCTCAGGCCAATGGTGCCCTCGCCCTTCATGGCGTCGCGGGCATTGATCGCCAGGTTGAGGATGGCGTTTTCCAGTTGATTGCGATCCACGTGAATACGCCAGGCATCGTCGGCCACGGCCACGTTGATCTGAATGGTTTCTCCCAGCGCCCGTTGCAGCAACTCCCCGAGGCCGTCGAAGATCTGCCGGGGTTCGCAAACGTCTGGCGACAGTGGCTGGCGTCGGGCAAACGCGAGCAGTTGCGACGACAGCTTGGCCCCGCGCTCCACGGCAGCAATCGAGGCACTCACCCGGCGCTGCACGTTGGCGTTGTCCGGTTCATGCCGGGCCAGCAAATGCAGGTTGCCGGCGATCACTTGCAGCAGGTTGTTGAAGTCATGGGCCACACCGCCAGTGAGGCCGCCGATGGCTTCGAGCTTCTGTGCCTGGCGCAATTGTTCCTCCGCCGCCAGCCGCGCATCGACTTCATCGGCTACCCGTTGTTCCAGGTTGCGGGTGAATTTGAGCAAGGATTCTTCGGCGATTTTGCGTTCGTGGATGTCGATCAACACGCCGGGGAAGCGTAACGGTTTGCCCTGTTCATTGAACTCGCAGCAGCCGCTGGCCAGCACCCATAGATAGGTGCCGTCGGGGCGCAAGACGCGGTACTCGGCGTTATAGGGCGCGCCGGTTTTCACCGATTGATTGACTTGTTCCTGAACCCAGTCGAAGTCGTCGGGGTGAATCCGCGATTCGGCGATATCAGTGGGCAGATCGGCCAAGTCGTGGCTCGCGGGGTAGGAAAAGGTGCGGGCGAAACGTTCGTCCCCGGACAGCACATTGGCCTCGATGTCCCAGACGAACGAGCCGAGCAACGCCCCGGCATTGAGCGCCAGGCGTACCCGTTCGTTGTCGGCGCGGTAGGCGTTCTCGGCTTCCTGGCGGCGGCGTTCGGAAATCACATGGTCGGTGGTTTCGACCACCATCGCCATGACCCCGGCCGGGCGCCCGTCATCATCGGCGACCGGGCTGTAATAAAGATCCAGCCAGACGTCTTCCGGGATGCCATCGCGTAGCAGCACCAGCTCTTTATTGTGAAAGGACAACGTGCCACCGGCCAGGCAGGTATCGACCACATGGCGGTTGAAGTCGGCGACTTCCGGCCAGCCCAGTTCCACCGGAGAACCCAGCAGATAGGGATGGCGGCCGCCGGCGAAGACCGAGTAGGCGTCGTTGTAAATCATGTAGCCCGCCCGTCCCCAGAGCATCACCATCGGCAGCGGCGAAGCGAGCATCAACTGCACCGTACTGCACAGGCTGCGGGGCCAGTCGTCGATGTGGCCAAGCTCGGTCAGGCTCCAGTCGAACGCGCGAATACGTCCGGCCATTTCGCCAGTCCAGCCGGCACATCCGTGGCTATCTGATAGAAACTGCATTGACTGACTCTGTGTCCTGTAATGGCGCCCGTTTGTTTCGAGCACTGCGGATGCCAATGGTTTCATAGAGGTATAGCTGATTCTGGCTTTCCTCTGTGGGAGCGGGCTTGCTCGCGAAGGCGATGTGTCAGCCAACAGTGATGTTGAATGTAATGGCCCCTTCGCGAGCAAGCCCGCTCCCACAAGGGTGGCGAGGCTCAACGGAAATCCCGGCTACGCACGCTAATGCCATCCAGCAAAAAGCTCAAATCACTCAAACGCCCGGCAATCAAATGCCGCACCTCGCCTTCCCTTTCCCAGCGTCCGTCGACCTTGAGCAGTTGCGAGCCGACCAGGACCTGGCGCTGCCGTTCGGCCAGGTCGCGCCAGACCACGACGTTGAGGTTGCCGAACTCGTCCTCGAGGGTGACGAAGGTTACACCGCTGGCGGTGCCGGGTCGTTGGCGGCCGGTCACCAGACCGGCGACGCTGACGGGCCGGCCGTGCTCGACGTCGAGCAACTCCTTCGAACTGCGGCAACGCCGGGCTTTCAATTCGGCACGCAACAGCGCCAACGGATGCGGGCCGAGGGTGGTGCCGACGGTCGCGTAATCGGCCTGCAGGTCTTCGCCCACGGAGGGTTTGGGCAAACACACCTCAGGTTCTTCCTGACGCGGCAACCCGGCGAACAACCCGAGCTGCTTCTGTACCCCCGCCACTTCCCAGCGCGCCCGATGGCGATCGCCGGCCAACCCGCGCAAGGCCCCGGCATCGGCCAGTTGCTCCTGGGCGCGGGCGTCAAGCTGCGCCCGTTCGCCGAGGTCGGCGATGTCGGCAAATACGCCCCTCGAACGTGCGGCTTCGATACGCCGGGCATCGTCCTCGCGAAAGCCCTTGATCATCCGCAAGCCCATGCGAATCGCCGGTTGCGCCCCGTTGATCGGCTCCAGGCTGCAATCCCAGTCACTGGCGCGCACATCCACCGGGCGAATCTGCAAATGATGCCGACGCGCGTCCTGCAGAATCTGGTCCGGGCTGTAGAAACCCATGGGCCAGCTGTTGATCAGCGCACAGGCGAACGCGGCCGGTTCGTGGCATTTGAGCCAGCAACTGGCGTAGGTCAGCAAAGCGAAACTGGCGGCGTGGGATTCCGGGAAGCCGTAGCTGCCGAAGCCCTTGATCTGTTCGAAGATCTGTGCGGCGAATTCCTCCGTGTAGCCCTTTTTTTTCATGCCGGCCGCGAGACGATCCCTATGCGGCTCAAGTCCGCCATGGCGTTTCCACGCGGCCATGGAACGGCGCAACTGATCAGCTTCGCCAGGGCTGTAACTGGCGGCGACAATGGCAATCTGCATCACTTGTTCCTGGAACAGCGGCACACCGAGCGTGCGTTGCAACACCTCCCTCAACTCTTCGGAGGGATAGCTTTCGAGCTCTTCCTTGTTTCGGCGCCGTAGATAGGGGTGCACCATGCCGCCCTGAATAGGGCCGGGGCGAACGATGGCCACCTCAATCACCAGATCATAGAACTTGCGGGGCTTGAGCCGGGGCAGCATCGACATTTGTGCCCGGGATTCGATCTGGAACACGCCGATGGTATCCGCCTGGCAAATCATGTCGTAGGTGGCCGCGTCTTCGGACGGGATCGTCGCCAGGCTCAGGTCACGGCCTCGGTGACGGCGCAGCAGATCGAAACAGCGGCGAATCGCGCTGAGCATGCCCAGCGCGAGGATATCGACCTTGAGCAGCCCGACCGCGTCGAGGTCATCCTTGTCCCACTGAATAATGGTGCGCTCGGCCATCGCCGCGTTTTCCACCGGCACCAGATTGTCCAGCGGCTGCTCGGAAATCACAAAGCCGCCGGGGTGCTGGGACAGATGCCGAGGAAAACCGATCAATTGCCCGGTCAGGCTCAAGACCCGGTGCAACACCGGACTCTCGGGGTCGAACCCGCCTTCCAGCAGGCGCTCGACCGGCGGAGTCTTGTCGCTCCAGTGGCCACAGCAATCGGCCAGGGCATTGACCTGATCCGGCGGCAGGCCCAAGGCCTTGGCCACATCACGCACCGCGCCGGCCGCATGGTACGTGCTGACTACCGCCGTCAGCGCGGCGCGGGTGCGGCCATAACGCTGGAACACGTACTGCAAGACTTCTTCACGGCGCTCGTGTTCGAAATCCACGTCAATGTCCGGCGGCTCGTTGCGTTCCTTGGAGAGGAAACGTTCGAACAGCAACGTCGTGCGATCCGGGTCGATTTCCGTGATACCCAAGGCAAAACACACCGCTGAGTTGGCCGCCGAACCCCGGCCCTGACAAAGAATTTTTTGCTCGCGGGCGAAACGCACAATGTCGTGGACCGTCAGGAAATAGCTTTCGTAGCCCAGCTCGGCGATCAGCTTCAACTCTGTGTCGATCTGCGTCAGCACTGCGGGTTTCGGCGCTTTTGGCCAGCGCCACTGGATGCCCTCTTCGGTCAAATGACGCAGCCAGGACGTGGCGGTATGCCCTTCCGGCACCAGCTCCCGAGGATATTGATAACGCAACTGACCGAGATCGAAGGTGCAACGCCGGGCGATGACCAGCGTTTCGTCGAGCAAGGCTCGCGGATAGGTTTCGCCTACAACGTCGAGGCAGCGCAGGTGCCGCTCGCCATTGGGATGCAAACGCAAGCCGGCCGCGGCCACCGGCACGTGATAACGGATCGCGGTCATGGTGTCCTGCAACGCCCGTCGGCCACGGGCGTGCATGTGCACATCGCCGCTGGCCACTGCCGGGATTCGCAGTTCCCTGGCCAGCGCCAGCAATGCGTTTAATCGTCGGCTATCGTCCTGCCCACAATGCAACTGGACCGTCAGCCACAGGCGTTCGGCAAACGTCTGCTTGAGCCAGAGGCCGTTCTCAACATCATCGACCGCGTCCGGCACCCACAACGCCAGCAACCCCGGCAAGGGTTCGTTGAAGTCCTCCCGCAGCACTTGATACTGGCCCTTTTGCACACGGCGGCGCGCGCGGGTAATCAACCGGCACAGCGCCTGATAACCCTCGAGGTCTTCCACCAACAGCACCAGTTTCGGCCCGTCCTCGATACGGATCTCGCTGCCAATGATCAGCGGCAGCTCGACCGACTTGGCCGCCTGCCAGGCCCGAACAATGCCGGCCAGGGTGCATTCATCGGTGATCGCCAGGGCCTGATAACCCTGGTGTTTCGCCCGTTGAAACAACTCCAGCGCGCTGGAAGCCCCACGCTGGAAACTGAAATTCGACAGGCAATGCAGCTCGGCATATTCGACGTTCATGCGAACCAACCCTGCAGCCACAAGGGGCCGTCCTCACCCACCGCCCGATAGGCCCAGCCCTGTTGGCCGGAACGGGTCTGGATCAGGTAGTAATCCCGGCGCACATCGGCGCCGTCCCACCAACCGGACTCGATGCGTTCCGGCCCCATGAGAATCCGCGTGGAAGCTTCGTGCACCGCCAGCGGTTCGGTCAGCAGCCAGCCCGGCCGTTGCACGCCCGGCAATCCGCCGCAGAACTGGCTGTCGACACTGGTCTGCCAGGCGCACTCAGGGCGATGATCGGCCTGGAAACGCAAACCCTGCACCGCCTCGTCCCCCAGCCGGGCGCGCAAGCGTTCGCGCAACTGCTCCCAGGGTAAGGACTGCTGCGGGCGGTCGTCGAACAGTTCCTGGCGCTGGGGCACGAAGCTCGGCAGGTCTTCGGCGCGCAAGCGAAAACCGCGCACCGGGGCCTCGACCTGCACCTGTTCCAACCGGCCCCGGGCCAGTTCGAAGAGCATCGCCGGATCGCGCTCGGCGCTGAGCAGCCCGACCTTGATCACGCTGTCCGGCAACCCGGCGTGCTCCAGATGCAGGTCGAAACGCTGCACACCGCTGTCCCGGCCGCAGAGGAACGCCGACAGGTCACCGGTCAACCGGCGCAATGGAAACAGCAGTGCCTGATGGGATTGCACGTCGAAGTTGAGCTCGATACGCACATCGAAGCGATCCGGTGGCAGGTAGAACGCCAGGGCCAGATGACGTAAACCGAGCAAGGCGTCCAGATGCTTGAGCACCTGGGCTTCAAAACGCCGGGCCAGGGTATGCCGGGGCAGCGCCTGCACCTGGCTCAAGGTGCGCAGGCCCATGCGCGTCAGCGCCGTGGACACCGAAGGTTCGAGGGCGATCCGGTCGATGGGCAACTGCCCCAGGTGATAGTGCAAAGCCTGATCATCCGGCACCACCAGACCGTCATACACATTGGCCAGCACCCGCGCCGCCACCGGGTTGGGCGCGGCAACGATCCGATGGCGAAAGCCCAGCCCGGTGAGTTCGCGGCGCAACCTCGCTTCGAACTGCGGCCAGGCGCCGAACAGGCCCAGGCTCGATTCGATTTCAAACACCACCGCGCGCGGGTAATGCACGCTGACCTGGGAGCTGAAGCCATAGGCCCAGGCTGCGAGAAACTGTTGCCAGTGTTCGATTTCGGCGGAATCGTACTCGGCGGTGGCAAAGCCTTTGGTCAAGGCCTGGGCTGCGGTCATGGATTGGCCGGGGCGCAAGCCAAGCGCTCGCGCCGAACCGTTGACCGCTTGTAACACCCGGCGCTGGGCCGGGCCGGTCAGCAGCGCCAACGGCTCATCGGGGTCGGGGCGCTGACGCAGTACCGCGTCCAGCGCCAATTGCGGGAACAGAATGCACACCCAGCGCATGGCAACCTCAATGTCCCATGGCAAAGGCAATCGGCGCCGTACGCGCCAATCCGCCCCGGCACTTCAAGACCCGCAACTGCGCAGGCCGGGCGTCGATGGCTATGCGCAGGGCGGCCGGCGAAGGATTGACCGTCTCGGCCAGCGAGCGATAGGCAAACGCCAGGGTCGAGCCGGTTTCCGCCGCCACCTGCAAGCGTCGCAATGCGCGGTCATCGGCCTTGTGCGGCCAACACAGCACCGCGCCGCAACTGCCCGAACGCAGGCATTGTTCCGCCGCCCACAACGCATCGCGTTCGCTGGCCTGGATGATCGACAACTGGCGCAGATCGACCCCGGCGTTCTGCCAGGCCTGGGGATACGGCACGTACGGCGGCGCGATCAGCACGATACGCTCGCCCGCCGCCGACAGCCGCGCCAGGGCCGGCCACACCAGTTGCAATTCGCCGACGCCCTGCCCGGCCAGGAGGATTTCGCTCAGCGCCGCTTCCGGCCAGCCCCCGGTGGGCAACGCCGCATCCAGCGCGGCATGCCCGGTGGGTTGCGGGCTGACGGCCGGGGGCGCAGGCCGGCCCTTCCAGACCTGGCCGCCATTGAACAGCGTATCCAACGCAACGACGGCGCCCATCACCCTTGCCTCACCAGACCGCAAAACACCCCTTCGATGGCCAGGTCCTGATCGGCTTCGACAATGATCGGCTTATAGGCCGGGTTACGCGGCAGCAGCCGCACGGTATCGCCGACCCGTTCGAAACGCTTGATGGTGACTTCGCCGTCGAGCCGCGCCACCACGATCTGGCCGTTGAGTGCCTCGGGGTTGCGGTGCACGCCCACCAGGTCGCCGTCGAGAATACCGTCCTCGATCATCGAATCGCCCTGGACCCGCAGCAGGTAGTCCGGCACCCGGGAGAAGATCGACGGGTCGAACAGCAAACGGCTGTGCACCTCGGCATCCGCACCAATCGGCGCGCCCGCCGCCACCCGGCCGAGTACTGGAATATCCAGCAACTCGAGCCGCGCCGGTTGCCCGAGCAAGCGAATGCCCCGGGCCTGATGCGGGTTGACCTCGATAAAACCGGCTTCGGTCAGCGCCAGCACATGCTTGCGCGCCACGCTGCGGGAGGCGAAACCAAACGCCTCGCTGATTTCAGCGAGGCTCGGGGACTGACCGTGCTCCGCGATTCGATCACGGATAAAAGTCAGGATGGCGGTACGGCGGGGAGTGAGAGTCGTCATGGAGTACATTTGTACTCTTTTGGCGTTTTTCTGGCAACAACCGTCAATCCGGTAAACGCTGTGTAGGCACCGCGTAGGAGCTGTGTAGGAGCTGACGAGTGAAACGAGGCTGCGATCTTTTGATCTTAAAAAATCAAAATCAAAAGATCGCAGCCTCGTTTCACTCGTCAGCCCCTACAGGGAATCCAAGTCAGGCCAAAAAGATCGCAGTCACGTACAGGGAATCCAGGCCAGACCAAAAGATCGCAGTCACGTACGGAGAAACCAAGTCAGTGACGAGCGCAGCCATCACCCAATCCACGGGCCGCCAGAAACTCTGCGATGTAATCGATAAACGCCACGACCTTGGCCGTGGCCCGCCGATGGCTCGGGTACACCGCCAGAATGTGCGCACCGAAGCTGTCCGGGTCGATGTCGTAGTCGGCCATCAGCCGCACCAGCCGTCCGTCGGCGATGTACGGCGCGGCGCTCCACAATGGCGTGTGCAGCAAACCGCGTCCGGCCAGGGCATTGGCCAGCAGCAAATCGTAATTGTCGCTGCGCAGCCGTGGCGACCGGGGTTGCGGCAGGCTCAGGCGCTGGCCATCGCGCTCGGCCCACCAGAATTCGCGGCTGAGCAACGGATGGCGATACAACAGCCATTCGTGCTGATCGAGGGTTTGCGGCGTCACCGGCAAGCCCTTGCGCGCCAGATAGGCCGGACTGCCGCACAACGCCAGGCGATTGCTGCCGACGACCCGGGCAATCAGCCCCGGCAAGTCGTCATGCCCCTCGCGCAGGGCCAGATCGTAGCCGCTTTCCAGCAGATTGACGAACTCGTCGCACAAATCCACTTGCAGGTTGATCTGCGGGTATTGCTCCAGGAAACCACCGCACACCTGATCAAGAAACGCCTGCCCATACGCCAGCGGCGCAGTGATTTTCAGGCTGCCGCGCAGGCCATGTTGCATCTGCTCGACTTCCTCGCCGGCCTCCTCAAGTCGCTGCAACACCTGACGTGCGGTTTCCAGATACAGCCGCCCGACTTCCGTCAGCAAAATCCGTCGGGTGCTGCGCTCGAATAATCGTGCGCCGAGTTCGGCTTCGAGGTGATTGACCGCTTTGGTCAGCGCCGACGGGGTCTTGCCCAGTTGCTCGGCGGCGCGACTGAAACTGCCCAGTTGCGCGGTGACCACGAACATTTTCAATGCACCCAACTTGTCCATGCTTTTTCCATTCCGGCAAAAACGTTTTTCGTGAGGCAGGCGTTCTGCTGAGTGCAGGCAGCCACTAATCTGGCCATCAGACGCAATAACAAGGAAACATTCAATGAAAAGATTCATCCCGAATCTGTTGATAGCCGCTGTTAGTTTTGCCTCGATGGAAGCCATGGCCGCCACCGATCTGGTGCTGCTCAATGGCAAGATTTTCACCGCCGACCGCGCCCAACCGAAGGTGCAGGCCCTGGCGGTAGAAAACGGCAAGGTGCTGAAAGTCGGCACGGATGCGCAGATCAAAGCCTTGATCGAGTCCGGCACCCGTGTCGTCGACCTCGGCGGCAAAACCCTGATGCCCGGCCTGATCGACAGCCATTCCCATGCGATTTTCGGTGGCCTGGAAATGGTCTCGGCCAATATGGAAGACGAGGTGGTCAGCCTCGACGAACTGGAAAAACGCCTGCGCGGCTGGCGTGACGACGGCAAGGCCAAACATGGCGATGTGTTGAGCGTGGCCGGCATGAGCTCGGCGTATTGGGCACAAGCCGAAGCCTTGGGTAAAACATTCAACAGCGGCGAATGGGCCAAGGTGCCCGTGGTGTTCACCGGCAGCGACCACCACACCGCGTGGGCCAACAACGTGATGCTGGAACGCGCGGGCATTGATACCGCGCTGCTGAAAAGCTTGCCGGATGCAGAGAAAGACACGATCGGCAAACGCGCCGATGGCACACCCAACGGTTTTCTGGTGGACGCGGGTTGGGACCGGGTCGCCTCGAAAATGCCGGTGCCGAGCGCCGCCGACATGCTCAAAGCCGCGCAATCCGCCGTGCGCTACAACAACAGCCTCGGCATCACCGCGTGGATGGACCCGGCCGCCAATGCCGCACCCGGCGAGCCGGTCTTCGCCCTCAAGCCCACGGAAAAAACCGTCGGTGTGTTGCCGGCCTATAAAGCGTTGTCCGAGAGTGGCGACATGACGGTACACGTCGCCGCACTGCTGGTGGCCAATCCGAAAAGTGTACCGGCCGATCTCGATACCCTGGACAAGGTCCGCCAGCAGTTCCAGGGCATCCCGAACCTGACCTTGCCCGGGATCAAGATCTTCGCCGATGGCGTGATCGAGTTTCCGGCCCAGAGCGCGGCGATGATCGATCCATACACCAACTCGCACAAACCGGGCGAGTTGCTGATCGATCCCAAGCATTTCGGCGAACTGGTCAGCGCCATCGACAAACGCGGCTGGCTGGTGCATATCCACGCCATCGGCGACCGCGCGGTGCGTGAATCCCTGAACGGCATCGAGCAGGCGCGCAAGGATCGCCAGAGCGGCGTGACCCATTCGATCACGCACCTGCAAATGGTCAACCCGAAGGAATTTGCGCGATTCAAACCGCTGAACGTGATCGCCTCCATGCAACTGCTGTGGGCCAGCGCCGACGATTACACCACGGATATGATCAAGCCCTACGTCAGCGCCCTGGCCTTCCGATATCAATACCCGGCGCACTCGCTGCTGAAACAGGGCGCGACCATTGCTGGCGCCAGTGACTGGCCGGTGTCTTCGCCCAATCCATTCAACGCCATGGCCCAGGCCATCACCCGCGTCGGCCCGTTGGGCGTGCTGAATGCCGATGAACGTCTGGACCGGGAAACGATGTTCTACGCCTACACCCTGAATGCCGCGCGCACCATCGGGCTGGAGCAGCAGATCGGTTCGCTGAGCCCCGGCAAGCAGGCGGATTTCATCGTGCTGGATCGCGATGTGTTCAAGGTCGATAACAAAGCGCTGCACGACACCCAAGTGCTGCAAACCTGGTTTGCCGGTCGTCAGGTCTACGCCCCTACCCTATAAAAAACCCTTTGCTGCCCGCCCCGCGCCCGTCGTCGGGGTGCGGCGCAGCCTTGTCCGAAATCTGCCCAAAACAATCAAAACAAAGGCATTCACCCATGAAAGCTTTCACCCTGTTCGCCCTCGGTTCCTTGAGCGTGCTGCCGTTGAGCAGCCAGGCCATCCCCTTGAATGACGATTTCAACGTGCTGGTGGATTTGACCCTGGCCAGCGATTACCGCACGCGTGGCATCTCGCAAACCCAGAACGACCCTGCCGTGCAGGCCGGCGTTACCTTGGCCCATAGCAGTGGTTTGTATGCGGGGGTCTGGAGTTCGAACGTCGATTTCGGCGGCGGCCTGAAGACCCGGCAGGAAATCGACTATTACGCCGGTTGGCTCTGGCAGGCGACCGATGCCGTGAGCCTGGACCTCGGTTACCTGAAATACGCCTACCCCAAGGAAGGCCAGTTCAATCAGAGCGAGACCTATGGGATTCTCAGCGTTTACGGGGTGAAACTCGGGGCCTATTACTCGGCGGATGCGCCGGGGATCGACAGCAAACAGAGTTCGCTCTACACCTACGTCGGCTACGAAACCGAATTGCCTTATGGGCTGGGCCTGAAACTGCGCTACGGTGAAATGGATTTCAAGGAACCGCACTTGTACGCGTCCAACGGCCACGCAGAGGATGCGTACCACGAATGGGAAGTAAAACTGAGCCACGAACTGGCCGGGGTGATGCTGGGGTTGAGCTACATCGATACCGACCTTTCTCAAAGCCAGTGCGCGAGCAACTGGGGGTTTGATGATGTGTGCACCGCTACGGTAGTGGCGAGCATCAGCAAATCCTTCTGACCCCCACAGATCCATTCAACATCCCAATTGACTGACCCACCGCTTTCGCGAGCAAGCCCGCTCCCACATGTTGATCTCGGGCACCCACAAATCCCGTGCACGGCGCAAATCCCCTGTGGGAGCGGGCTTGCTCGCGAAGGCAATTTCACATTCAACATCGATATTGACTGACCCGCCGCTTTCGCGAGCAAGCCCGCTCCCACATGTTGATCTCGGGCATCCACAAATCCTGTGCACGGCGCAAATCCCTTGTAGGAGCAAGGCTTGCCCGCGAAGACGGTGTGTCAGGTACGCCGCCTTCGCGGGCAAGCCTCGCTCCTACGGGGTTTGAGGCAATCCGCAGAGGTAGGGCCACGGGTAGATGCCGCGCTCGTGGCCGTCGCTGAAGATCAGTTGCAGGCCGTAGCCTTGGGGATTCAACTCGACTACGCGGATGCGCGAATCCACCTTCACCGTCAGCCCTTGCAGCCGAAACGCCCGGCATTGCGAGCACGGGCATTGGCGGCGCAATTCGGCGTGATCGAGCAATTGCTCGCGACCATCCGGCCAGCTCAGCCGCAGTTGTTGTTTGCTCTGGGAATTACCGACGGCGAGCGGGTTCATTGCAGTTGACTCAGGGCGATGCGCACGGCTTTGCGCACTTCCGGGTCACCGTCATCTTGCGCGGCTTGCAGGGCGGCCACTGCGTCTCGGTCATTCAATTCACCGAGGGCCAGGGCCGCTTCCTTGCGCAGGTTGCTGATGCGGTGGCCGAGGGTTTCGATCAGTGCTTCCAGGGCCGGGGCATAGCGCAAGCGGCCGAGGCTGCGGGTGGCGCGGAGGCGCACTTGCCAGTAGTCATCGCTCAGGGCTTCGACCAGCGCCGGGCCGGCATCGCTGTGACCGACCTTGCCCAGCGTGGTCGCGGCTTCTTCGCGCACTTGCCAGGCGTGGTCTTGCAAGGCCTGGCGCAGGGCCGGCAACACTTGAATGTCGGATGCCAGGCCAAGAGCGCCGGTGGCGGCGCGGCGGACTTCGGTGTCCGGGTCGTCGCTGGCCAGTCGGGCTAACGCAGGCAAAGCGTCGAGTTGTTTGAGCCAGCCGAGCACGCCAACGGCTTCGCGGCGAACGCTGGCGTCTTCGTCCTTCAGCGCCACCAATGCCGCGTCAGCCGCATCGGGAAAACGCAACTCGCGCAAGGCCCTGAACGCCGCCACCCGCACGCTGATATCGGCATGCCCGGTCCACGGCAAAATCACCCGGCCCGCCGCTTCGCTTTTCAGCAGACTCAAACTTTGCGCGGCGGCGGATTGCACAGCCAAGGATGGATCGGTCAGCGCCTGACACAGCGCCTCGACCACAGGCTCATCCTCCCAGGCTTCCAGCAGGCGCGCGGCTTCGGCGCGAACTTCTTCGGTCGGGTCTTGCGCCAGGCGATTGACCAGCCACAGCAAACCTTCCGGTTCTTCAAGGTCAGCCAGTTCGATCAGGGCAATGCGGCGCACGCCGGGGTCTTCGTCGGTCAGGCGCGGTTGCAGGGCCAGGATGTCGTCGTTTTCGGTTGTATCGAATAGAGAGGTCATAGGGCAAATCGCGGCAGTTTGTTTTCTAGGGGAAGTCCGAGGGGGTTCAGGCGCGGTAATTGCCGACCGTCCTCGTGACGCAGCAACTCGAGGCAGTGACGCTTCAAGCGGGAAAATTCGTGGCTGGTGACCAGTTCCGTGGTGCGCGGTCGAGGGAAATCCAGCCGCAGGTCTTCGATGATCCGGCCGGGCCGCGAACTCATCACCAACAGGCGATCGGCGAGGAACAGCGCCTCGTCGATGTCATGGGTGACGAACACCACGGTGGTGCGAATCCGCGTCCAGATGTCCAGCAGCAGTTCCTGCATGTTCAGGCGGGTCAGCGCATCGAGGGCGCCGAACGGTTCGTCCATCAGCAACAGACGTGGGCGGTTGATCAGCACCCGGGCGATTTCGACCCGTTGTTGCATGCCGCCGGAGAGCTGGTCCGGCCAACGCTCGGCGAAGCCTTCGAGGCCCACCAGGGCGAGGATTTCATCGGCGGCCTGGTGGCGTTCGGTCTTGCCGATGCCGCGCATTTTCAGGCCGAACGCGACGTTGTCGCGCACCGTACGCCAAGGAAACAGCGTGTGATGCTGGAACACCATGCCCCGTTGCGGTGACGGTCCCGAAACCGGTGCGCCATCGACGTTCAGGGTGCCAATACGCGGTTGCAGATGCCCGGCCAAGGCACCGAGCAAGGTGGATTTACCGCAGCCGGACGGCCCGAGAATGCACACGAACTGCCCGGGTTCGATCTGGCAATCGAGGCTCTGGACGGCTTCAAACGCGGCATTACCCTCCCCCAGGCTGATCGACAAACCGCGAATATCGATGTGCCCTTCCGGGTGTTGAAAAACGCTCATCAGGCTTTTCCTTTCGGTCGATGCCAAGGCGTGAACAACCCACCAAGGCGTTTGATCAGCAGGCTGCTGCCCATTCCCAGGACGCCGATCAGCAACATGCCGACAACGATGTCGGCGTAGTTCTGGATGGTGTAGGACTCCCAGGTGTAATAACCGATGCCGTACTGGCCGGAGATCATTTCGGCGGTGACCAGGCAGAACCACGAGGTGCCCATGCCGATGGCGAGGCCGGTGATGATGCTTGGTGCGGCGCCGGACAGGATCACTTCCAGCAGGATTGCGCGGCGCCCTGCTCCGAGGCTTCTGGCCGAGGCGATCAAGCGTGGGTCGACGCCTTCGACGCCGTGGATGGTGTTGAGCAGGATTGGGAATAGCGCGCCGGTGAAGGTGATGAAGACCATCGACAGTTCTGACGACGGGAACATCAGGATCGCCAGGGGAATCCATGCCACGGCGGGGATCGGTCGCAGGACTTCCAACGGTGGCAGCAACAAATCTTCGGCCCACTTCGAACGGCCGATGGCCAGGCCCAGGGCGATGCCGATGACCAACGCCGCGAGGTAACCGGCGAAGACCCGGCTGAGACTGCTGCCCAGGTGCTGAGCGAGTTTGCCGGAGTCGCCGAGGCCCAAGGCTGCCTGGATGACGGCCAGTGGAGTCGGGACGTTGGCGAAAGTCACCAGGCCGAGGTTCCAGTGCCCACTTGCGGCGAGTTGCCAGAACAGCAGGCAGAACAGCAGTGAGGCGACTCGGGGGAGCCAGCGTGAATATGGTCTGGACATACATAACTTCCAATTGGCGAACACATCGCCCTGTAGGAGCTGCCGAAGGCTGCGATCTTTTGATCTTGATCTTTTCAGTGCTGATGAAGATCACAAGCAAGATCAAAAGATCGCAGCCTCGTTTCACTCGACAGCTCCTACAGGTAACAGGTGTCAGGGCTCTTTAACGAACCGCAACGGCCTGTGTAGTGGCATCGGTGAAGTCGAACACCTTGCCGCCCTGGGCCGTGGCGAATTGTTGGGCCTGGCCTTTGAGCAGGAAGGCACTGAGCCGCCCTTTCGCATCGCTGGCAAACCACGCCTGATCCGCCAGTAACTTGATCCCGCTGTCACTCGCCTGGGCATACACCGCGCGGATGTTTTTGCCTTCGGCCTTCAACCCGGCCAACGCGGTGAACGCTGACTCCGCCGATGCGTACTGCCGGACTTTCGGCTCGCCGCGCACCCAAATCTCCGCCACATGGCTGACATCGGTGATGGCTTTGCCGCTGACCGCATCCACCGTATTGAGCGGTGTCTGCCCGTAGTTGGCCAGTTGCGCGGTGTAGTCCAGGTTCGAGGCCTTGAATGCGGCGCGGATGTATTGGTCGTCGATGAAGGTGTTGAGATCCAAACCACGATCAGCCTTCTTCAACAACTTGAGGGTATCGATGGCGGTGCCGACGGCTTGGCGGTATTCCGGTTTCCAGCTCAGGTCACGGGTTTGCACGCCCAGCGGACCGTGGAACAGGTAATTCACCTCGGCATCGACCCCGGTCACCTTGGCGATCAACTCGCTGTATTTCTCCGGTTCGGCGGCCAGCAACTGATTGGCCTCGATGCTCGCCCGCAGGTAAGCCACGACGATTTCCGGGTACTTCTTCGCGTACGCCTGATCCACCAGCGCACCATGGAACGTCGGCGCGTTGGCCTGGGCGCCGTCATAAATCTTGCGCGCGAAACCCCGGCTCGGGAACAGCTCGGCGAACGGCACGAAGTCGGCGTGGGCGTCGATTTTGCCGGCCTGCAATGCGGAACCGGCAACTTCCGGCGGCTGAGCAATGATGTTTACATCCTTCAACGGATCCCAGCCTTGAGCCGCCACCGCACGCAACAACATGCCATGGGCGGTCGAAGCGAACGGCACGGAAATGGTCTTGCCTTTCAGCTCAGCCAACGACTGCACGCCGGATGCGCTCGGCACCACGATGCCGTTGCCGCTGCCCTTGATGCTGCCCGACAGCACACTGATAAACAGGCTGTGCTTGCCGGCGGTTTCGAACGCCACGCCGTTGAACGCGCCGGGGAAATCGGCCATGGCGCCGAAATCGAGTTTTCCGGCGACCATCTCGTTGGTCAGGGGCGCGCCACTGGTGAAGTTCTTCCACTCCACGTCATATTTCGCGTCTTTGTACTGGCCGTCGTGGGGCAGATATTTGTCCAGCAGACCGAGTTCACGGATCAACAAACCACCGGCGGCGCAGTTGATGGTGGTGTCCTGGGTGCCGATGGCAATGCGGATGGTTTCGGCCGAGGCCGACAGGGTGAATGAGGCCAGTACCAGACCGGCTAACGCTGCACGCAACATGGGTGTATCCCCTCGAATCATTTATTGGATGTTCGTCTCCGCCACGATCAGGGCGTGGTGGGAAACGAGGGGTGTTTTGAAACTGGCGTCCGGGGGTGGCCGGATGGCTTTTTTGTTGTCTGGGCTGGCCTCTTCGCAAAACTTGTGGCGGGTCTCGATCCCTTGTGGGAGCGGGCTTGCTCGCGAAGGCGTCCTGTCTGTCAATGGAGATGCAAGCTGTGCCGGCCTCTTCGCGAGCAAGCCCGCTCCCACACTGGCTTGCATTTCAACGGAGCAAATAAGGGATTTCGACTTTCACCGCCCCGGTCGGGCAGTCCTTTTCGCACGGCATGCAGTACCAGCATTCGTCGAACGCCATGTAGGCCTTTTGCGTGGCCGGGTTGATCGCCAGCAGGTCCATCGGGCAGACGTCGACGCACACGGTGCAGCCTTTGTGAGCAATGCAAAGTTCCTCGTCGACCGTGACCGGCGCGTTGGAGCGGAAGAAGATTTCCTGGGGTTGATAGGCCATTTCACGGTTCTCTCTTTTTTAATACTCAGGCCGCAAACGCGCCGACCCGCAGCCGGTCGTAGGCCTGCATTTCTTCGGCGTCGAGCGGGATGATGTAGGGCTCGACGGCTTTCTTGAAACTGGTCATCTGGCCGTCGTCGCCCTTCTTCAGGTGGCAGTGGCAGAACCAGTCGCTGTCGTTGCGTTGCGGGTGATCGACCCGATAGTGGTAAAGCCCCCAGCGACTTTCGGCGCGGAACAACGAAGCCCGGGCGGCCATTTCGGCGCAGTCGCGGATCATGCTGACTTCCATCGCTCGCATCAGCTCGTGAGGGTTGTGGGCCTTGATCTGATCGAGGTCGCGCTGGATATCGCTGAAGCGTTGCAGGCCGATTTGCATCTTTTTGGTCACTTTCGGCGGTTGCAGGTAGTCGTTCACGAAACGTCGCAACTTGTATTCGACTTGCGCGGGCGGCAGGCCGTGTTCGCGGTCCAGAGGTGCATAAACCCGAGCTTTTTCAGTTTCGATCTGTTGAGTATCCACCGTCGAAAACTCGCGCCCGGCCACAAAATCCGCCGCATTGGTGCCGGCAAACCAGCCGTAGGTGAACGCGCCAAGCATGTAGTTATGCGGCACCGCCGCCATGTCCCCCGCCGAGTACAAGCCCTTCACCGACGTCTCGGCCCGTTCGTTGACCCACACGCCCGACGCCGAATGCCCGCTGCAAAATCCGATCTCCGAGATGTGCATCTCGACCATCTGCGTGCGGTAATCGGTGCCGCGATTGGCGTGGAACTGGCCGCGACTCGGGCGTTCGTTGCTGTGCAGGATCTCTTCGATGTTCTGGATGGTTTCCTCGGCCAGGTGGTCGAGTTTGAGGAACACCGGGCCGTTGCCGCTTTCGAGTTCCTGGTGGAACTCCCACATCATCTGGCCGCTCCAGTAGTCGCACTCGATAAAACGCTCGCCCTTGTTGTTCGCGGTGTAGCCACCCAGCGGGCCAGTGACGTAGGCGCAGGCCGGGCCGTTGTAATCCTTGATCAGCGGGTTGATCTGGAAGCATTCGAGGTTCGCCAGTTCCGCCCCGGCGTGATACGCCATGGCATAACCGTCGCCCGCGTTGGTCGGGTTTTCGTAGGTGCCCATCAAGTAGCCCGAGGACGGCAAGCCCAGGCGCCCGGCGGCACCGCAGGCGAGGATCACCGCTTTGGCCTTGATCACATGAAAGTCGGCGGTGCGGCAATCGAAGCCCATCAGGCCGTTGACCGCGCCCTCTTCGTCCGTTAGTAAACGGGTGCACACCACGCGATTGGTGATGCTGACCCGCGCCCGTTTCAACTGGCGATACAGGACTTTTTTGATGTCGTGCCCTTCCGGCATCGGCAGCACGTAGGCGCCCATGTGGTGAACTTTTTTCACCGCGTAGTCGCCGGTTTCGTCCTTCTCGAACTTCACGCCCCAGCGGTCGAGTTGCTCGATGGTTTCGAAGCTGTGGGTCGCGTAGGCATACACCGCGGCCTGGTTGACGATGCCGTCGTTGGCGATGGTGATTTCCTTGGTGTATTGCTCCGGCGTCGAGTGGCCGGGAATGATCGCGTTGTTCAGGCCATCCATGCCCATGCTGATCGCGCCGCTGCGCTTGACGTTGGCCTTGTCGATCAACAACACGCGCAAATCACGGTTGCGTTCCTTGGCCTTGATCGCCGCCATTGGCCCGGCAGTGCCGCCGCCGATCACGACGATGTCGTATTCCTGTTCCAGAGTGCTTCTTGTTACAGAGGCGTGACTCATGCCTGATCCCCTTTTTGCCGATCGATCCGCAAGCGGTACTGGAAGGCATCGCCACGGTAGTAAAGGTGTTCGAAGTCCACAGGCTGGCCATCGGCGTCGTGGGTCAGGCGCTCGATACGCATGATCGGCGAGCCGGGTTCCACGTTCAGCGCCTGGGTCAGGTCGCTGTCGGCCAGCACCGCGTCGATGGCCAGGTCGGCGTGGCCGAGGGCGAGGCCGCAGTCGTTTTCGAGGATGAGGAAGATGTCGCGGGTCACCAGGTCGGCTTTTTCCAGCCGCTCGCCGATGGCTTTGGGCAGGTAGGTGATTTCCAGGGAAATCGGCTCGCGGTTGATCAGCCGGACGCGTTTGATCTGCGCCACGGTTTCGCCTTCGGCGACTTGCAAGCGCTCGGCGACCAGTTTGTCGGCGGCGATGAATTTGAAACTGCGCAGGCGGTTGATCACCTCGTAGCCACGACCGGCCATGGACTCGGCCAGGCCTTGCAGGGTACTGACGTTCTGGAAGGTTTTCGGCTTGGCGACGAAGGTGCCCTTGCCGTGGATCTTGAAGATCAGCCCTTCTTTTTGCAGGTCGCCCAAGGCTTGGCGTACGGTGATGCGGCTGACTTTGAACAACGCGCCGAGTTCGCTTTCGGAGGGCATCTGGCTGTCTTGCGGGTATTCACCGTCGAGAATCCGGGCACGCAACACGTCGCGGAGCTGGGTGTGCAACGGGACGCTGCTGAGGGATAGAACGTTATCGGTCATCGGAGATCACTTGTTATAACGAGTTATGACGTGATCTTAGAGAGGCGATGCGGGGGTTGAGAAATACTGTTTAGGCATAAGGTTAGATTCGCGGTGCCATCCCCTGTGGAAGCGAGCCTGCTCGCGAATGCGGAGTGTCAGCCAACATCATTGCTGAAGGTGCCGACGCCTTCGCGAGCAGGCTCGCTCCCTCAGGGGGTCTGGGCTGGGCGCAGTATTTGTGTCTGGCAGCGATCCAGTGTGGGAGCGGGCTTGCTCGCGAAAGCGGAGTGTCAGTCAACATCAATGCTGGCTGACACACAGCATTCGCGAGCAAGCCCGCTCCCACAGGTTCAGGTGCGCTTGAGAATCTGGTCCATCACCCAATCGGTCTTCAACGCCTCTTGCGCCACCGCCGGATGCTGCGCTTCACCCCGGATATGCGCGTTCATGCCCAGCACGTGGTGCCACTGGATGTGCTCGTGATGGTCGATGTGCAGACTGAGGGTTTCCTCGGCTTCGAGCACCACGGGATGCTCATCGAACACCGAAAAACTGATCCGCCCTTTACTGCCAATCACCTCGACCCGATCCTCACGCCGGTCCGCCACGAAGTTCCAGCAGCCCATGCCCAATGCCCCAGAGGCAAAGCGCCAACTGGCACTGACCGCATCTTCCGCCGCATACAACCCGGCCTGCTGCGCGGTGAAACCGGCGACTTCGACGACGTCACCCAGCAGGTATTGAAACAGGTCAAAACCATGGCTGGCCAAATCGGCAAAGTAGCCGCCGCCAGCTATCGCCGGGTCAGTGCGCCAGTTATCCGTCCCCCCCAAATCCGCTGGGGAAGGCGCCTTGGTCAGGGTCCAGGTCAGGTGCCGCACCTCGCCGATCTGCCCCTCCGCCAGCCATTGCCGCACTTGCTGGAAGCGCGGCAGCGAACGTCGGTAGTAGGAAACGAACAGGTGCAGCCCGGCCTCGGCGAAGACCTTTTGCATCTCACGGCTTTGCCCGGCATTCAGCGACATCGGTTTTTCGACGCAGCAATGTTTGCCGGCAGCCGCCACCAACAGGGCGTAAGCGTGGTGACTGTCGGGTGGCGTGGCGATGTACACCGCGTCCACCTCGGGGTCGTTGACCAGCGATTCGGCATCGGTGTAGAACCGGGCGATGCCGTGGCGCGCGGCATAGTCAGTCACCGCCTCCAACCGTCGCCCCATCACCGCCACCAGCGCCGAGCCCGGCGCCTTGTAGAAGGCCGGTCCGCTCTTGCGTTCGGTGACATCCCCACAACCAATCATGCCCCAGCGCACCACGCTCATATTCACTCCTTGATGGGTTTAGCCAATACGCAATGCGCGCAGGTCCAGATGACCGTCCTTCAGTGGCGGACACCAGTAATAGCCGCCAGTGATCGGCCGGCTCATGCGATACAAACCATCGGTAATGCCGTCTTCCAGACCGCTCATGCGCCGCAGTTGCGCTTCGAACGCGTCGAGGGAAAAGCCGAATGCGAGGAACATCAGGCCGGCGCGATCACCTTCGATCCACGGCATCGAGCGACGTACCACAAAGGCTTCAGGAGCGAAGCTTTCCTGGGCGGTGCGTTTGACGTGGGCGGAGATCGGCGCGTCGTCGAGTTCTTCGTTGTCGCTCAAACGACGGCCCATGATGTTGTCCTTTTCATGGGACGGCATGGCGTTGAAGCCTTTCAAATCATGCTGCCACTGCTGGATCGCGGCGAAGCTGCCACCGACCGTGCCGTCAGCGCCCGCGCCCACCAACGCGGCGGCCACGGCAGCTTCGTCGTGAGGGTTTTCGGTGCCATCTTCGTAGCCGGTCAGGTCGTGGCCGGTGAGGTGGCGGAAGGTTTCATTCATCTGCACCAGGCGAAACGCCGGGGCCAGTGCGGCTTCGATGGCGGTGCTGCGATTGAGCAACTCACCGCGATCCACGCCGTGCAACCAGCACCACAGTGCGTGTTGGGTCGACGGATTGTCGACGCCGACGCCGGTCATGGCCGGGAACGCCCGCAGGCCTTCGATCTGACCGTGCAGGGCCTTGACCAGGGATTCACCGAAACCGACCACCGCCGACTGCCCGTCCACCAGCTGCATCAACTTGTCGAGCGCGGCCGGCAGCGTAGCGGCGGATTCGAGGGCGAAGAACATATGACGGGCTTGAGGCGGAACAGGGGTGGCGAGAATGCCCGGCTGGTAATAACTCATATGAACTCCTTAGGAAAGAAGCGCGGAGTTTAACCGTTGCAGGAGGTTCAGGGGTAAGGAAACAGGCAATGCAAAGGGTTGAACGCGGTCCATTGTGGGAGCGAGCTTGCTCGCGATGACGGTGGGTCAGTCAACATCTGCGCTGAATGAAACACCGCCATCGCGAGCAAGCTCGCTCCCACAGGGTCCGGTGTTCACACGTTCGAAGAGGAAATGTTCGGGCTATCATTACGAAACGCCGTCGGGCTCATCCCGGTCCAGCGCTTGAACGCCCGGCGAAAGCTGCGCACATCGCTGTAGCCGACTTCTTCGGTGATCCGCTCAATCGACATTTCAGGGTTGGCCAACAAACTCAACGTCCGCGCCTGGCGCACCTGCTCCAGCAAGGTTTCGAACGTCAGGGCATGCTCAGTCAGGCGCCGGCGCAAGGTACGGCTGCTCATGTTCAGGTCGCCGGCAATTTTTTCGATGTGGCTGCCCCGCGTCAAATCCCGGGCAATCGCCCGCTCCACGGCTTGAATCAGGTCGATTTTCTGGTGAACCTGCGCCGCTTCCAGCTCCAACAACTTGACCGCCTGACGCAACGCCAGCGAATGGTGATTGGGCAGTCGCACGTCCAGCCAATGCGCGGCGATCACCATGCGGTTTTGCAGGCAACCGAAACGCACGTCCGGCCCCAGCAATCGCTCGTATTCGGCAACGTAATCCGGCGCGGCGTGGACGAATTCCACGGCCATCGGCTTGAAATCGGCCCCGACCAACGCCCGGCCATACACCAACAGGCTGGCGAAAAACTCCTCCACCCCGAACAACTGCACATCGGCGAATGGCAAGCGGCATTCGATATCGACAAACACTCGATCCCCCGCCTCTTCCACGCTCGACACCACAATGCCGCCGGAGGTGTGCTGATGGCGGATGCCCAGTTCGAACGCATCGCGCAGGGTCTTGCACAGCGACAACACATGCCCGAGCAAACCGAGGGTGCCGAGCACGTTCTGTGCGCCAACCCACAAACCGAGCCCGCGATTGGGCAAAACCTTGAGGGCACGCTGGATCATCGCCACGGCTTGTCGATAGGAAATGCGCTGCGCCGGGTCCTGCAGATCTTCCAGGGTAAAGCCCAGCCCACGGCACAGGCTCTCGGGATTGACCCCGTTGAGTTCGGCGACTTCGGCCAGTGTTTGCAGGAGGAATGGCGAGACGAGCGCCAGTTCGTAGGTAGGATCGACGACTTTCATTTGCATGGGGCAGGACATCCCGGATCAAGCTGAATTCTTATTTTTGTTACCGGTTATGTCGAAAGAAGTTAGCACAGGGTTTGGCGGCTGTCCGCAGAAGTCCCCCTATGTGGCCGCCAATACCCTGCCCGGCCAGGCCCGAACCGCTTATTTCTATGCAACGGCCGGCGGTTGGCCCCTAACAATAATAATGAGCACACACATGAACCCGACCCGCACAAGATTCTGCTTGCGACTGGCCGTCAGCCTGGCCGGCGTCTGCGCCGTTCATTTACCGGCCCTGGCCACCGAAACCGGCGTGGACAATATCGGCACCGGCACCGATGGTTTCTTCATGCTGCCGCTGGAGGTCGACAGCCTTCCGGACAACATGGTGGCGTTCAACATCTACTACAACCACTACAAAGCCACAAAATTCAACATCAGCTCCCTCGGCGGCAAAGTGCCGAAGGTCGAAATCGAATCCACCGCCGTGATCCCGCGCCTGGATTACCTGAGCCCGGTGCGCGTTTTCGGCGGGCGGTTGGCCGGATACATCGCGCAACCCTGGCTCAAGCAGGAAATCTCGGTATTCGGCTTGCAGGACACCCGCGAAGGCATGGGCGACACCACCATTGCGCCGATCATTCTGTGGGACATGGGCAAGAACCTGACCCTCGGCGCCGCCGTGGAAGTCACCGTGCCCACCGGCGAATACAGCACCGATCGCCTGGCCAACACCAGCAACAATTTCTACACCTACAAGCCGCTGTTCTCCTTCACCTGGTTGCCGACGGAGCGCACCGAGGTGTCGATGAAGACGACGTACAGCTTCAACGAGAAAAACAAGGACACCGATTACAAATCGGGGCAGATTTTCCACTTCGATTATTCCGCCAGCTACAAGATCACCGACGACCTGATGCTCGGCATCAACGGCTACTACCTCAAGCAAACCACCGACGACAAACAGTTCGGCCGCACCGTGCAATTCAACGGCGAAGACGTCAACGACGGCGTGCGCGGCCAGGTCTTCGCCATCGGCCCGGCGCTGCACTGGACCTTCCTCAAATACGCCAGCGCCGAAATCCGCTGGGCCAAGGAGTTCGACGTGGAAAACCGCCCGGAAGGCGAAATGCTCTGGGCGAAGGTCAGCATTCCGTATGCGTTTTGACTGATAGACCCCCATCAACCTGTGGGAGCGAGCCTGCTCGCGAATGCGGTTTCACATTCAACATCGGTGACTGATCTACCGCTTTCGCGAGCGGCCTCGCTCCCACAAGGGGGTCTGCGGTGTACGCAAATGCTGTGTACCGCCCCAAACCACTGTGGGAGCGGGCTTGCTCGCGAAAGCGGCCGGACAGTCAACATTCATGTCGCCTGACACACCGTATTCGCGAGCAAGCCCGCTCCCACAATCGGATGTACCTGCCGTTCTACAAGGTCAGCTGCCCCCGCTCCTCCTCGGTCAATTGCTGCCGCGCCTGGTCGTCCAGTGCCCCGGCGCCCAGGACTTGCACCGGGCTGTCGGGGTTGTAGGCCTTGGTGGGTGCCAGGCTCGCGCCGTCCCGGGACGGGGCCAGTTGTTCCGAGCCGAAGCTCAGCACCTGCACGGTAAACACCGAGGCCTGGTTCTGTCTCGCCGCCGCTTGCTGCTGGCGGGCCACGTCTTCCGCCGCTTGGGTGGCTGAGGTCGCGGCCGAGCTGGCCGAGGTGATGGCCCCGGTGTTCACCGATGCACTCACCGGTACGCCGGAGGATTTGCCCTGGGTCTGGATGTTCGCGGCGTTGACCACGGTCAGCGCGGCGATGTTGACGTTGCCCGACACCCGGATCCCCGCCTCGCCGGCATCGATGGTGCCCAGCGGCGCGATCAAGTCGATGTCCCCCGGCGGCACTTCCGGGATCGGGTTCAAAGTCGCGATCCCGGCGCCGGTGCTGGGTACCGATGGCGACAGGGTCACATTGCCCCACGTGTCGTAGACGCGTTTCGGCGGCGTATACACCACAGTGGTTTTCGAGCCGCGCCCGGCGTTGATATCACCCTGGGCCGACCAGCCGAAAATCGAACCGCCAAACGTGGTCATGATCCGGCTCTGGCCCAGCAGGATGCTGTCCTGGGCGTAGAGCTGAATGTCGCCGGAGCCTTGGGTGATCACCCCCGCCGTGGACGGAGGCGCCGCGCCTTCGATGCCGTAGATCTGCCGCCCACCCGGGGTCAGCACCTGGATGTCGCCACCAAAATCGGTGTGAATGCCCGCGCCGCCGTAGAGCGTGACGTCGCCGTCGTAGTTGATGGTATTGCCGGCCACGTCCTTCGCCGGGAACAACGCGGCAATCGCCTCGCGTCCGCGCACATAACTGCCGCTGCGGGTGGCGCCGACGGTGTTGTATTCGCGACCGCCAGCCTTCAACTCAGCGAAGTAAATCTTGCGGGCGAACACCCGTTGTTGCTCGGCCGGCAGTGCCGCGAAGTACGCCTGCGCCTGAGTGTCGTCACCCTTGAATCCGAAGCGCTCGCGCAGCCACTGATTCAGGTCGGTGCTGTAGTTCTTGATCGCCCCCTGCCCCAGATACCGCGCCAACAAGCCTTGATAATTCGGCCCTTGGGCGCCGGCACCGACGATCAGCGAAATCGACGCACCGCCCTCGTTCACCGCAGAGCGCGCATCGACGTTGCCGATGCTGTTAAACCCGCCTTCCTGATAGACCTGGCCCACGCCCGAACCGGCGCCGTACAGGTTGCGCCCGGCGCTGACTTCCAGCAGACCCGGCCCGGCGACGTTGAAGGTGCTCAGGCGAATATCGCGCCCGGCAGACACCACGGAAATGTCATCGGCCCGGCTGTGCACGATCAGGTTGCCGGTGGACTGCCCAAACGACTGGCCATTGATACTGGCAGGGACGTCGGTGAAGGTAGCCAACGGCGTGCCCGCATTAACGATGTCGCGCCCGGCCATGACCCGTAATGGGCCACTGCCCTCGTAGCGCACTTCGTTACCCGACCCTGGGTAGCGCAGAATTTCACCGGTGCGTAAGCCGATGATGTCGCCGTTGATGGCGTAAAAACGCACGGGTTGGCGAGCCGGCCACGCCTGTTGGGTAAAGGTGTTGGCACCGAAGGTGAACAACGAGAAAGCGTTGGCTTCTTTGTAGACGTCCGCGCTGAGATTGCTATAGAGGACGGTGCCGAAGGCATTCGTACCGGCAAAAGCCGGGTTGAACGGCGTGGGCATGCTCGCGGGGTCGGCGCCGGATTGCGTCACCGCATAACCGCCGGCGTAGATCGAGTCGCCGGCAATCAGTTGCAGCTCGGCATTGGCCGACGGCGCAGTCATGAGCGAGTAAGCCGATGAGTTGCCACTGCGACCCGATGCCGAAGCACCGTAATAGAGGCTGCCATTGGCCGCCACCGCGCGCAGGATCGACGGGTAGAACATGCGTCCACCCACGGCGGGTGTGTTCAGGCTTGGCTGGATTTCACTCTTCAAGAACGGCGTCAGGTTGCCGCCCGCACTGAACAGATCGATGGCGGTGTTCGGCGTCCACAACGAGAAGCCGCTGTAGCCAAAACCGTCATGCTCGACACCGTCCGCGTCGGTGAAAGCGGTGGCGTTGCGCATCTCCAGACGGCCAGGGTCACCGACGCCATCGAGCACCAGGTCGCCGCGACTGTTCAGGCGCACGCCGGCATCACCGGCCACCACGCTCACGCCGCCCTGGGCATTGGCCAGGGTCGCCGTGTAGGCGTCATAGGCGCGGGACTCTTTCGGCTCCTGTTGCGAACTCACGCTGCCATAGGTCAGGTCCAGCGCACCCACGGCACCGGCCTGAAGTTGCAAGGCCCCGCGCAGGTTGACCAAGGTGCCTTTAAGGTCAGTGGTCCTGTCGTTGGCCGCCGCTCGGGCCGCCTCCGACGGGTTGAGCCGGCCACCGATGTGCACCTGCATGTCGCCGCCACCGGTCAACACCAGGTTGCCGTCACTGGCCACCCGGCCGGTGCTGCCCACGGCCAGCGTGACACCCTGGCTGCGCTGGATGTCGGCCCCATTCAGCGTACCGCTGTAGCCCAACAAACCGGCGTCCGCGCCCGCGCGGATGTCGAGGTTGCCACCGCCCAGCGTACCAATACCGGTGAAGCCCACCAGCGCCGGGTCGCCGCTTGGCTGCCCGATGAACGTGCCGAAGTTGATCCACCAGGCCGTCGGAATCGCCGAACCATCGCCCTGGCGCCACAACCAGTTGCCCACTGCCGCGGATGCCAATTGCTGGCGCACGTCGCCATTGGTCTCCGCCATGCGCCCGAGGGTGTCGCCGCGCAATTGTCCGCCAGCATTCAACCGCAGGTTACCGCCCTGCTCCGGGTACCAGGCCTGATACGCCGCGCCCTGGGTCAAGGGTTCGTAGGCGCTGGCATCGACGCCCAATACCGTGCCGTCGGCGCCGTGCCCACGGGCTTGCTGATACGGGTCAGGACCATCGCTGACGAGGGACGCCGATTGAGTGCCCGCCGTGTAGATACCGAACAGCGACTGCATATTGAAGTCGCCGGCGCTGAGCAAGTCGAGGTCGCCGGTACCGGTGCGCAATACGCTGTAAAGCTGGGTACTTGGCGTGACCGTGGTGCGCTGGGGTTCCGACGGCACCGGCATGGCGATGCACCAATCCGGGATGCCACAGAGCCCGGCATCGATATCCGCAGGATCGACCGGCGAGCCCGGCTCCATGCCGATCGGGTTATCCGGCCCCCACACCCAAACGACTTTGGGCGGCGCCGGCTCACACCAACCCGCGACATCACAAAACCCGATATCAGCGGGGTCGACCGGCGTACCCGGTTCCATCCCGATCGGGTTATCCGGCCCCCACACCATGCCGGTCCCCGGATCATCCCCGGTGACCACACGCTTGGCCATGTAATGCCCGTCCGCCAGACGCAGATGCCCTTCGCTGCCCGTCACCCGGGTGCTGCGGGTGTCCGCCGCCTCGGTATCGGCCCCCGCCACCAGGCGCATCGACCACGACAACGAACCGTCCGGCAGCATCGTCGCCACCGCCCAGTTGCGACCCTGTTGCCCGTTGACACTGGGGCGCAACTCGATCAGGTCAGTACCCTCGGCCAACTTGACGTCGGTTTCGGCCGGGATCACCCCGCCAATCGGCAAGGTATTGGCGCCGGATTGCACCAGGCCGACGTCCGGCAACGCCACACCTTTGGGCCAGACACCGGACTTCACGGCAACCGCCACGTTGAAGCGGCTGCCCGCGTCCAAACGTGTGTCGGCTGGCAATGTCACCGCCTCGGGCAGGATCGTCCCGGCGGCGTATAACAGGTTGCCATTGGCGTCACGCACGGCGGCGTTGAGCAAGGTGCCGGCCGCCAGGTTCAGCGGGGTATCCAGCACCAGCGCGTTCGGCAACAGAGTGCCGGCGTTCAGGGTCATGGCCTTGAACGGCAGGTCATAGTTGAGCACGCTGCCCGCCGGGTACTGGGTGCCGTCGGCCAGTTCAACGCCACCACGGGGCACCACCACATCGCCGCCGAACGGTTGCTTGCCCGGAATCAGCAACCAACCGTTGCCATCGGTACGCCCTTCGGCATCCGCTGCGTCCGGGGGCATGAAGCCGTCGGTGACGCTACCGAACACATCCAGGTTGCCCCCGGCACGAATCACCAGGCTGCCCGGTTCGCCGGAACCATAGACAGCGGTTTTCTGACTGTGCGGGTTAAGGCTGGCGTAGCGGTAACCGGAGAGGTCGACGTCACCGGAAATCACCATGTCGCCGTCAGCGGTGGCACTGGCGATCTGCACGCCCGGACGCAAGTGGAAGGCATCGGCGTAGGTCGCATTATTCAACCCGGCGAGCTTGCCATGGACCAACGCGGTGTTGACCAGCGCGGCGTCGATGAACGCAGTGCTTTCGGCGTGTTTGCCATTGAGGTAAGCCTGATCGATCACCTGATACGGACGACCGTCGGCGTTGTTGCCACTGCCCATCGGCGCGTCGGTGTAGCGCTGCACGGCATTGAGGGTAATGTCCCGCGCGCCCTGAATCATCAGCGGCCCCCGGGCATCGATATCGATGTCATCCGCGCCCAGACGTCGGGCATTCAGTTCGAGGGTGCCGCGCTGGCGCCCATCGTTTTGCCCGGCGGCCTTGCCCAGCGGCGCATCGGTACCGTGGCGCAGGTCGATCCTTGCACCTTGCGCCAACACCAACGGGCCGTCCTGCGCGGTCAATTCGATGGACGCGCGGTTCGGCGAATCGATGATCTTGCCGTAGCTGTCGACCCGCAATTGCGTGCCATGGGCATCCAGCAGCGCGGTGCTCGCCAGGGTCAAACCGGTCTTGCCCGCCAGACGAATGCTGCCGACCTTGCGACCACTGGCGTCCACCGTGCCGAGCACCGTCAGGCTACCGTTGTCCACCGAGACATTGATTTGGTTGGCCTTCAATTCATTGCCGATCACCAGATCGCCGCGCTTGAGCTGAAAGCTGCGCGAGCCAAACACCTGATCACGATTCAGGCGCTGGTTGAGCGCGGCAAAATCACCGACGCTCTGCGCACGAATATCCACCCCGCCCGCCAAGTAAGGCACCAGCGTGCCGCCAGCGTTGTACTCACCGCTGGCACTGCCGAGGATCTGCCCCTGCAAGTCCACCAGGCCCGCTGTTTCATCCAGGGCATAGGCGCTCAACTGGCCCGCGTCGTTATTGCGCGCACTCAAGTCGATGACTGACCCGGCGGCCTGGCGGATGTTGCCGGTTGCGCTCTTGAGGATCAGGTCGCCGCCCCAGCTGTATTTGCGCACATCGTTGAGCAGCAGCTCGCGACCGGCCATATCGATTTGTGCGGCATCGCCAAGGGTCAGGTCGCCGCTGCTGGTCAGGGTCAACTTACCGCTGGGCAGGCGCACGGTGCTGTCGAGCCGCACGTTTTGGCCGTCGAGGGCCAGTTCCGCGCCCAGGGCTGAAGCATCCACGGCGCCAGCGTTGAGGCCCGCGATGCCGGACACCGTGATGTCGCCCCCGGCCTGGATACGATTGACCGAACCGGCCTCGCCGGTCCACAGCGGCGTGCTGACCCGCAGGTCGCCGCCGCTGTAGGTAAAGCCGCTTCCCGCCACGTAATCGCCTTGGGATTGATAGACCTTCAGGCCACCGGTGTGGTTGGCCGTGATGCGCTGGGTCGCCGTGAGATTGACCTGATTGAAGCCCAGGGCCAGGCGTTGGCTGTCGTTGTTGTGCGCCTGGCTGCTCGGCCCATAGCCGAATTCCAGGGTGCCGACCTGAATATCGAGCACACCGCTGCCGGTGCCTGCGCCGTGGGCAATCGGGGTCACCGGCGTCGAGCTGGCACCGTTCCAGACGAGGGTGCCGGTGCGGATCGTCGCTCGATCACCCGCCGCGCCATCGCCGTAAATCGCCGGGGTGCCGAGCACCAGCCGTTGCAGGCGCGACTGGCCGTTCTGATCGAGGGTGCTGAGTTCGGCGGTGCCGTAGAAGTTCACCGAATCCCGAGCGTTCAGCACCAGGTTTTCCAGGGCCGGCGCGCCTTTGGCGGTGTCGCCCCGCAACAGGCGATCGAGCACCTGCTGATTGAGCGTCAGGCCCTGGGGCAAGGCGTTGCGTTGCTGCGCGGCCGCCAGGGCTTGGGCCGAACCGATGTTCACCCCGCCCACCGCCAACACCAGGTTGCGGGTACCGAAACGCACCGAGTCATCGAGGCTGAAGGTGTTGTCGGTGGCCACGGTGATGGAACCGTCGGAATACAGCTCGGTGGTGCCGGTGCACGTCAACGTGGTGCACAGACCGATGCGCACCGGACTCGGCCCGGTCAGGCTCGAAGGCTCGGCGGTTGGCGGCAACATGTCGAGCCAGCCGTTGGACACGGCCAACACGCCGTTCTTACCCGGATCGTAAATGAACCCCGAACGTGAATCGTACGGCGCCTTGCCCTGCCCCAAGGTATTGATCCCCGCCCCTTGTTCGACCACGATGCCGTCGCTGGCTTGCCCGTTCGACACCAGGAACACTTCGCCTGCCTTGAGCTGTGAGCCCTGGCGCAGGTAAAGGTCCTGGAGCCGCCCGTCGAGTCGCACCAGATTGCCGCCCTGGCCGTATTGCACGCTCGGCAATCCACCGATCGCCAGTCGCGGTGCCTGTAGCGCATTGAGTTCACTGTCCAGGATCGACACACCGCTGAAGCCCGGCGTGGCAGCGTTGCCCGCGGCTACCACTTCCAGCCTGCCACCCAGGGCGAGCACCCCGACGCTGCCGCCCAAACCTTCGCCGACCGGGGCAAAGTTGGCCCGGCCCTTGAAGTTGAAAGCCTGGGCAAAAGCGTCGGTGTCGGTGCCGGGACCGGTGAAGTTGAGCAACAGGGTTTTGCCGTCCGCTTCGATCATCGGTCGTGGCACGCCCTTGAGCGCGGCGTCGGCCTTGGCGAACGCGGCGTAACCGGTTTCGTTGTATTGCGAATAGCGACGCAGCACGTCCGCCGACGTCACGATCCACTGACTGGACAGAGGGTCGCGAATTCCGGTGTTGGCAATCGACAGGCTGCCCGAGGTCGCCCACGAACCGTTGCGCAGGGCCAGGCTCTTGCCCTGGGTGCCGGCGCTGGCCAGGCCGTTGAGTTCGACCCGGAACGCGCCGGGCAGCAAGGCATAACTGGCCGGCATCAAGGTGTAGGTGCCCGCCGGCAAACCCGGTACCCCGGCATCGAGGGTGATGCGCTGGCCGATCGCCGGATCTCGCACACCGCTTTCGCCCGCCAGCGGCGCGTAAACCGATGGATCGCCGGGCACGATGGCGTACACCGGGTTGGTGCCCAGGCCGGGCAAGGTGAACCGCCCATCCACGCCGTTCTGGACCAACGGGTTGTAACGGGCATCGGTGGAACCGCCGCGCCCGGAGATAAACCCGGCACCGGTCAACTCGCCGCCGCCGGACAAATCCAGGACCGCGCCCGACTGCACGTCGATGTGCTGGCCGGTCAAGCCAATGCCCACGGTGAGCACACTGTTGGCATCGGCACCGCCCACGCCTTTGAGCTCGACGGTCTTGCCGTTGTACTGGTACGTCAAGCCATCGACGGTGCCGCCATAAGGCATCAACAGACCCGCGCCGCTGACCGAGGTCACGCTGCCGGGCAACAACTCGACGTTCTGCACCAGCGCAGTGTCGACCCCGAGCGCCAGGTTGCCCAGGGGCGCGCGAATCACCCCGCCCTGCTTGATGGTGCCGGCGTCCAGGCTCAATTGGCCGAATGCCGAGTACGGAACGGCGGGCAGGCTGTCAGTGGTGCGGCCGATAGTCAGGGTGGAATCGGCAGTGGTCTGAATCCGCGTCTTGGCCCCGGTGACCGGAGACAGTTGCGCCGCCAACAGGCTGAGGTCGGCATTGCTTTGCAGTTGGGTGAAGCCCGAAACGTTGAGGGCGGTAGCACCGAGCAAGCGCAGGTCGCCTTCGCTGCGCAACGTGGTGAGGGCAAAGCCTCGACGGTCCACCAGCAAGCCCGTTTCCTGATGTTGCTCCAGGGTGCCGTGGGCGCCGAACGTGACGTTGTCGCGCACATCCAGCAGGTTCGCGCTCAACAGCAATTGCGCCTGACTGTCACGGGTGGACAGGCCGCCCTGCACCGTCGGGCGCACAGCCGCATCGGAACCCGTGGTCGAGCCGGTGGCCGTCGCGCCGGCCAGGCGCAGGTAGGGCGCCTGCAACGACACACGGCTGTCCAGTGCGGCGTTTTCCGCCAGGGCCAGAGAGCCCGCGTACAGGTTCAGGCTTTGTTTCAGGCTCAGGTTCACATCGCCGTCAAAGGACAGGATGCCGTTACTCAGCAATGACAGGTTGTCGAAACCGCCGTTGACGATCCGCGCCACGTCCAGCCGCCCTTGACCGTAGGCCAGCGGCGCCGACGGGTCTGCACTTGCCCCCGGTTGCTGCGACAGGATCAATTCCCGCGGCACCCGCACGCCATCGTCGATGGTGCGCTTGAGGTACAGCCCGGTCTCCAGCGCCACCGACAAGTTGCCTCCCGCCGCGCCTGCGCCACCGGATGCCGCGCTGAGCTGGCCGTCGAGCACCAGGCCATTGTTGGAACTCAAGGCAATCTTGCCACCGGCGCTGGCTATCGAGCGCGGGCCTTGGTCACGAATGTCCAGCTCAGCCCGGGCACCGTCAGCCAGCAGCCGCGAACCCTGTTCCAACACCACAAACAGGTCCGGCGCCTTGGCCGTGCCCTGATCGGCGTTGATCTCGCCGCCAATCACGATACTGCCGCCCGCGCCCACCCGACCGTAACGCCGGCCCTGGGCATCGAGGGCCGTCACTGCCCGCGCCGACACATCGATCACACCGCTGCTGCCCAGGCGAATCGAGCGTTGGTGCGCCGCCTCGTCGAGGCCATTGGCGATCGTCACCGGGTTGATCTGGCCCAGGTTCACCGAGCCACCCCAGGCGTTGAGCTGGCCGTTGACGGTCAATTGGCCGATGCTCGCCAGGCTCAATGCGCGGCCCGGATCGACGTTCAGCACCGCGCCTTTCTCAATGGTCAGGCTGACGTTTGGCCGGTCGCTCAATGGCGACAGCAATGTACCGGCGCTCAGGCTTAAATCCGCGCCCGCCCGTTGGCTGAGCACGCCTTTGATCGGGTCTTCCTGATACAGCTCCGGGGTCCACACTTCCAGCAACTGCCCGGTCTGGGAACTGTCGTTGCCCTGCACGTCCGGGCGCAGGCGATACACCGGCCGGGTGACATTCACCTGACTGTCCGCCAGCACCGTCAGGCCTTGGTTGCCGCTTACCCGATACTGGCCGAAGCCCTTGTTGAAAAAGTCCGCAGCCAGGATCAGCGAGCCGTCGTCCACAGCCGCTGGCGGGCTGCCGATTTGCACTTTTCCAGCCTGGATATCCAGGGTGCCGGCGCCATCGACGCCGAACCCCAGCAGCTCGGCACCGATCAGCAATCGGCCGGTGGAATCGCTGCTGTTGGCATTCGCTGCCAGGGTGATGTCGCCACCGCGACCACCCTGCAATTTATTGTTGCTGAGCAAGGTTGCGCCCGATGACACGTCGATCCGGCTGTCCTGTTGCAACAGCACGTCGCCACTGCTGCGCAACGACACCGTGCCGCCGTTGCGATAGGCCAGGCCGTCGCTTTGCACATCACTCAACGATTGATTGCGCCACAAGCCGCTGGCATCCAGTTGCACGCCTTTGGCCACGACGACCGCGGCTTTGCTGCCGGCCGGTGCGTTCAGTTGCGTGTCTTCGATCTTGTCGAGATTCAGTTGATTGAGCACGTTGCCTACGCGGATGCTGCCGCTGCGCGCCATCAGGTCGGCGTTCACATCAATGCTTGGGCCGTACAGGGTGATGTCGCCACCAGGGGCCACCTGCAACGCGCCATCGACCACAATCCGGTCCTTGGCGGCGACTTTGATTGCGCCCAGTTCGAAGTCATTCAGCACACGGCTGTTCAACGTCAGGTGGCCTTTGCGTTCGGCGGCCACCGTGTCGTCCAGCGCGATGGTGTCACCGAGCGGCGTCTGTTCGTCGCTGAAGCTGACCGTGTCCAGCACCGCCCCCAACTGATTATTCAGAGTGCCGGTACTTGGCAGATAGCGCGGCACGTAGCTGCCGACGATCAACTGCGCGCCACGGGCGGCGCTGTTCTGGGTTTGCTGGTAACCGTCGAGCCCGGCCTGGGGCGCCTGGGTTTGCCGGTCGCCCTGGAAGGTCTTGCCCAGCAGTTCGCCGTCAAGCACGGCGTTGTTGGTCGCGACCACCAGTTGCCCGGCATCGCGGCCGACGCTGTAGCCACTTTCGTAACGCTCACGGGGCGCGATCAGCGGGTTGTAGAAATAGTCGGTCTGGCCCCAACGCTGGCTGTGGTTTTCATAGCCCTTGTAGACGCCTGTGTAGAGCAGATCACCGGGGGCTTTCGACACTTCATACAAGCGACCGTCGGCACCCTTGAGCCAGCTCTGCTGGACCACGCCGCCCTGCACATCGAGGGTGCCGCCGGACAGGTTGATCTGCGAACCCTGGCGGGTCACCAGGTCATTGCCGGTAAAGGTCAGGCTGCCACCCTGGGCCATCCATTCGCCGACGCTGTGGTTGCGGGTGCCGAGGTAACCGCCGACTTCCAGCAAGCCACCGGCGGTGTACCAACGGTCCGTGGCATAGCCGTTGACCCCGGCGGCCACGTGCACCAGATCCCGCACATCGACCCACACGTCCGTGCTATTGAGGCTGCCCTTGTCACGGTTGCCCGACGCATCGCGCTGTTCGTTGCCCTGGATGTTGACCTTGATGCTGTTGGCTTCCATCGCCACCTTGACGCCGACCGCGCCGGACACATCGATGATCGTGCCCTCCTGCACCAGGCTGCGCTTGCCGGCGCTGACCGCGACCTGGCCGCCGGTGGCCAGCACGATCGAGCCACCCGCAAAATCCACGGTGCCGCCGCTGACGATTTCCACCCGCGACTGATCGGTGCGATCACTGACTTTGCTCAGGTTGTCGAAGCGCCCGGTGGCGTTGTTCGGCAGCACGCCGTTGAGGTTATTGATCGCGGCCTGACGCTGGCTGTCCAGCGCCGACGCGCCCTGCTCCAGCAGGATCGTACTGACGCTGCCCTGGCCAAGCGTAACGCTGCCGGTAGCATCGCTGGCGGCGTTGAGCAGGTGAATCGTGCCGCGAGTGTCCACCGAAGTACTGGCCAGCAGCACGCCGTTTTGCTCGATCTGGTGCCCGGTCAGGGTGATGTCGCCGGTGGCCGCTTGAATAAAGCCGCTGTTGATCACCGTACCCGCCGTGCTGCCCGACTTGAGGCTGGTCGCCACTTCATTGCCGCGCGTGGTCGATTGCTGGTTGCCCTCGGTGCCCGCGCCGCGGCGGATGTAAAAGCTGTCGCCAGCGGCCAGGGTTGCCTGGCCTTTGGGCGTGATGATCGAGCCGTCGTTGTGCACCTCGCTGCCGAGCAACAAGGCATAGCCGCCGGACTGCGTTGACGACGCGGCCGGCAGGGTTTGCAGCACGGCGCCCCGTTGTACCTCGACCTTGCCGAACGCTTCGCTGAAGGTCGGCTGGGTGCCATTCTGGTCGACGTACAGACCGTTCTTGCTGAACTGATCATCGCTGATGTTGCCAGCGGCGGCCACCAGGTTACGCACGTTGACCTGGCTGCTGCCGCTGAACAGGATGCCGTTGCGGTTGACCAGCAGCACCGTGCCCGGCGCGTTGATCTGGCCGGCAATCACGCTGGCGCGGGCGTTGGGATCGTTGACGCGGTTGAGCACCGCCCAGTTCGACTGTTGAGCGAATTCGACCGTGGTGTCGCGGCCAACGTTGAAGGTCTCCCAGTTGAGGATCGCCTTGTCGGCGGTCTGCTGGATGCGCACGGTGGTCTTGCCGTCGGCCTGGGTCTGCTGCGGCGCGTTGGCGTTGATCCAGCCCTTGGTCAGCGCGTTGTCATCGACCTTGAGCCCGCCCTCACCCAAGCCGTTGGGAATGCTCTGGGGTTGCCCCAGGGCGAACTGGCGCCCCGCCGCTTGTGCGGCCTGTTGCGCGGCAATCGCCGCCACGGTGTTGTTCAGATTATCCAGCGAACGCTGCAATTGCTGATTGACCCGCTGCTGCTGGGCCAATGGCGGCGGCGCGCCAGGCACCTGGGCGCCGGGGCGTGCGGCACCACTGGCCTGGGCCGCGCCCTTGGCGGCGAACCAACCGGAACTGAAGGCCGTGGCCGCCTCGGCACTGCCGGCGATCATCAGCAACGCGATGGCCTGGGCCAGCGGTTTCAAGCGCAACAAGGGGGGCTCCAGCGAGCGCACAGGGACATTCAGATCAGGCGTGGTTTTACCGCGAGGCATCACTACTCTTCCTTTTGCAATTCTCGGAAACAGGTTGCTGCAACGGCGGGCGCTGCTGATATGGGATAAGGCGGTTGGCGTCGGTCGGGACCGAACGCTTGTCATGCAAAGTTCATATAGGTCGGGTAAGGCCGCGCCGTACCACGCAAAAATCGGCAGCGCCCTACAGGCCGCTGCCGATCGTTATTGCCTTCGCCGATCCTTGGCGAAGTGACTTCAGACGCTTGCCTTATGGACGACCAACAGCGTTGCAGACGCTGACGTTGGCGATGTTCAAGCCGTCGGCGTAGGTGTTGTCCAGGAAGGTTTTCTTGACTTCGGCAGCGAATGCGGCTGGCAGACTGACGAAGGAGTGCTGGGTCACGACGGTGGCTTTGGCGCCGGTGTACAGGTCGTTGAAGAAGTTGCGCACAGCGGTGGCATCGGCGGCGGTGGCGTAGCACTGACCGACGAGGAAGTTGGTGTAACCAACGATTGGGTAAGCGTTGGCGGCGGTTGGAATGGCAGTGTCGCCGGCAGCCGTGTTGCTACCGAAAGTCGGTACCCATTTCAGTGGGTTGGCACGGTCAGTCGCCGTGGCTGGCGCGACAGCAGTACCCAAGGCGGTACGGGCGTTGGCGAAGGTTGGCAGCGGTGCAGCGCCGGCAGTCATTGCGTTTTTGCTGACGCGGGCAACCACAGCGTTGCTGGTGGTGGTGACGTAGTCAGGGCTGACGTAGCCGATGGCGCCATCGTTAGCGTTGACCGCGGTAACCACGTCGCCGCTGGTGGCCACGGCTTGCCAGTTGGCAGGCTCGGCACCGATGTTGGCGGTGGTGAAAGTGCCGTTGACGCTGAACTTGGCCGGGCACGAATCGTTGAGGAAACGCGACAGCAGTTCAGTGGTGCCGCTCGAACCGGAACGGTAGATCACTTTGATCGCGGTGGTGTCAGCGGTGCCCAGCAATTGGCCCCAAGTGGTCGTGGTGCCGGAGAACACGTTGCACAGCTGTGTGCCGGTCAATTGCAAGGTAGTCACGCCGGTACGTTTGTACGGAATGGTCACCGACGTGCCCACGGCTGGCACCTGGATCAGCTTGCCGAAGGTGGCGCCGTTGGCGGCGTTGTAGTTGGCCAGTTCAGTGGCGGTCAACACCGAGTCGCTACCGGCGAAATCAACCGGAGTACCGGCAGGCTGGTTGATCGAGCCCGGAGCGTTGGTCAGGAAAGCCGTTTTGCCAGCGCCGCTGCCGACACCGGTGTAGCTGAAGTCGGTTGGCAACAGGCGTGGCAGGGTCGAGGTACCGTTGTAGAGGTTTTCCGGCAGGGTTGCACCGCCACCGACAACAGCGGCCATGGATTGGGCCGAGGCCAGTGCGGCAACAGCCAACGAGGCTGCGATCATAGTGCGCTTAAACATGAAGAAGCTCCTTTCGTCGTGTTCGTACGTGGGGGTGATGTGCTCGTTAATGACGCCATGGCGCTCAAGTCCTCGCCTTGCCTTGAAGGTCGTCCGGGGTGAGGCCATGGGTTAGAAGTTCGCAGCTTCCAGTGACAGATAAAGGAAAAAACCTCGGGAGCCAGCGCGTGATTTCTGGCGAAATTCTCGGGTGTTTGCACCTGGATTCCAGGCGTCTGGGGCGGGGTTTTCGCGAGATCTGACGGAGGTGGGCTGCAGGGGTTGATTTGCCGTTGAACATGACAGGATGGAGAACCCGAGGATCGCTCGGGTGATGTTCCGATGGAGGGAAAAAAGTTTGTAGGAAATGGTGTTCTTGAGGGCGTCTTCGCGGGCAAGCCTCGCTCCTACAAAGGATTTGTGAGCGCCATCGATCCCTTGTAGGAGCGAGGCTTGCCCGCGAAGCTTTTACTGCACCAACTGGTTGATCTCGATGATCGGCAACAACACCGCCATCACGATCACCAGCACCACCCCGCCCATGACCACGATCATCAGCGGTTCAAGCAACGCGGTCATGCCCATGGCCCGGCGTTCGATGTCCCGGGACAGGGTTTGCGCAGCGCGTTCGAGCATCGGTGGCAGCGAGCCGGTTTTCTCGCCGCTGGCAATCAGGTGGATCAGCACCGGCGGGAAGACTTTCTCCACGCGCAACGCGGCGGCAAGGTTGACCCCTTCGCGGACCTTGGCTGTGGCGTCGCTGACGCTGAGGCTCAAGCGGTCGTTGGACAAGGTCTGACGCGCCGCTTCCAGGGCGCGCAATAACGGCACTCCGGCGCCGCCGAGAATCGCCAGGGTCGAGGCGAACCGCGCGGTGTTCAGCCCCAGCACAAAGCGCCCGAACAACGGCAGGCGCAGGATGCGGCTGTGCCAGCTCAAGCGCGCCGCCGGGTTGCGCAAGTACAGGCGCCAGCCCCAGAAACTGCCGGCCATGACGCTGAAACACAACCAGCCCCAGCCGCGAATGAAGTCACTGGCATTGAGCATCGCCAGGGTCAGCCCCGGCAAGTCCTGGCGGGCCTGGGAAAACGCGCTGACCACCTGGGGTACGACATAGCTGAGGAGGAAGATTACGATGGCGATCGACACCAGGCCGACCACGCCCGGGTAGATAAACGCCGTGAGGATCTTGCCCCGCAGGTTGTTGCGTTCTTCGATGTAGTCGGCCAGGCGTTCCATCACTTGGGCCAGGTCGCCGGACTCTTCCCCTGCGGCAATCAACGCGCGGTAGATTTCCGGAAAATCCCGGGGCCGCGCCGCCAGGGCTTCAGCCAGGCGCATGCCGCTGCGCACGTCGGCGCGCACCGCGCTCAGGGTCTGGGCGATGTGTTTTTTTTCCGCTTGTTCCACCGTGGCGCTCAACGCCGCCTCCAGTGGCAGGCTGGCGCCGAGCAGGCTCGCCAGTTGCCGGGTGGCCCAGGCCAGGTCGTTGTCCGAGAGCTTGGCACTGAACAGGCCACCGCCCGACCCGGCCGGCGTGTTGTTTTCAATCTGCACCAACAACGCGGTCAAGCCGCGACTGCGCAACACGCCGAACGCCGCGCTCTGGCTGTCGGCTTCCAGGTGCCCGGCCTCGATCTTGCCCGTGGCGTCGGCGGCTTCGAAACGGTAGCGATTCATCAGGCGTCCCGTGTGACACGAAGGATTTCTTCCGGCGCGGTGGCCCCGCTGCGCACCCAACGCTCGCCGTCCTCGCGCATGCTGAACATGCCCGCCTCGCGCGCCTGTGTGCGCAACGCCTGTTCACCCGCACCCTGATGGATCAGGGTGCGGATGTCATCGTCGATGCAGAACAATTCATGAATACCGGTGCGGCCGCTGTAGCCGGTGTGGTTACACGCTGTACAGCCGACCGGGCGCCAGGTGCCCGGGGTTGCCGGGTCTTCCTGTTTGCACTGGTTGCACAGGCGTCGCACCAGCCGTTGCGCGAGTACGCCGAGCATTGACGAGGCCAGCAGAAACGGCTCGACGCCCATGTCGATCAAGCGGTTGACCGCCGACACCGCGTCGTTGGTGTGCAGGGTTGCCAGCACCAGGTGTCCGGTGAGCGACGCCTGCACGGCGATCTGTGCGGTTTCGAGGTCGCGGATTTCGCCGATCATGATGATGTCCGGGTCCTGGCGCAGGATCGCCCGCAATGCCAGGGCGAAGGTCATGTCAATCTTGGCATTGACCTGGATCTGGCTGATGCCCGGCAAGTCGTATTCCACCGGGTCTTCGACGGTAAGGATGTTACTCGTGCTGGCATCCAGTCGCGCCAGCGCCGCATAGAGGCTGGTGGTTTTGCCACTGCCGGTGGGGCCGGTGACCAGCACGATGCCGTGGGGCTGGCGGATCAAGGTATCGAGCTTGGCCAGCACCTGCGGATCCATGCCGAGGGTTTCCAGTTGCAGGCGCCCGGCCTGTTTGTCCAGAAGACGCATCACCACCCGCTCGCCGTGGCCGGTGGGCACCGTGGACACGCGAATATCAATCGGTCGCCCGGCCACGCGCAAGGCGATGCGCCCGTCTTGGGGCAGGCGTTTTTCGGCGATGTCGAGCTGCGCCATGATCTTGATCCGCGACACGAGTGCGCCGTGCAACGCCTTGCGCGGCGACACCACGTCGCGCAGGGTGCCATCGACCCGGTAGCGCACCACCGAATGGCTTTCATAGGGTTCGATGTGGATGTCGCTGGCCTCGTCCCGCGCAGCCTGGGTGAGCAACGCGTTGATCATGCGGATCACCGGCGCGCCGTCCTGGGTGTCCAGCAGGTCGGTGATTTCCGGGATGTCCTGCATCAAGCGGTCGAGGTCGACCTCGTTCTCCGCCGCCCCGACCACCGCTGCCGCGCTGCCGGTATCGGCGTAGGCACTGGCGAGCAAACCGTCGAGTTCTTCATCGCGCACCCGCTCCAGCCGTGCCGGGCCGAACTGACGATGGACTTCGCTGATCGACCAGCCGGGGGTCGAGGGGCACACCGTCAACACGGCGCCCTCCTCGCCATCGCGCAGGAGGATGCGTTGGGCTTTGGCCCAGGCGTAGGGCAAAGCGCTCATGACCATTCCTCCCTGCTCGACGCTCGGCCCCTGTAGCAGCTGCCGAGCCTGCGAGGCTGCGTTCGGCTGCGAAGCAGCCGTAATACCAGCGAACGCGGTTTATCTGTCACACCGCACATGAAGGTTTTGCGACTGCTTCGCAGCCGAACGCAGGCTTCGCCAGCGGCTACCAGTGGTGTGTTCATTGGATCGGCACCGCCCGAATCGTCGCCCGTGGCAGCGCATTCACCGCCGGTACGCCTTGCGCCGCCGCTGGCAATTGCGGCGCCTGCATGTCCGGCATGGCCCAGCTGCGTTCCGGTTGCAGTCCGCCCTGGGCGCGGCGCATGAAGTCGTAGCGGTTGAGGGTAATCGCCCGGCCCCCGGCGCTGTCGCGGATGATGTAGGGGCGCAGGAACACCATCAGGTTGGTCTTGGTGGTGGCCCGGCGTTCGTTGCGAAATAGCGCGCCCAGACCGGGGATGCTCGACAGCCACGGCACCGCGTCGTTGCTCTGGCTGTAGCCGTCCTGCAACAGGCCGCCGAGGACCATGATCTGCCCGTCGTCGAGCAGGATGCTGGTGTCGATTGCCCGTTTGTTGGTGACAATGCCGGCGGCGGTCACGCTGTTGGAGGCGCGCTCGTCGATGCTGCTGACTTCCTGATAAATGTCGAGCTTGACCGTGCCGCCCTCGGAAATCTGCGGCCGCACATTGAGCTTCAAACCGACCTCCTCCCGGGTCACGGTCTGGAACGGGTTGTTGCTGGTGCCGCCGCCCCCGGTGACGTAGCTGCCGCTGACAAACGGGATAGTCTGGCCAACGAAAATGCTCGCCGCTTCGTTGTCCAGCGTCAGCAGGTTCGGCGTTGACAGCACGTTGGTGCCGCCCTTGCTCTTGAGCGCGTGGGCCAACACTTTCAGGTCCATGACCTTGCCAATGCCGGGGATGTCCACGGTGCCGTTGAGAAAGCCCACGCTCAGGCCGCCGGGCAATACGTCGATGCTGGTCTTGCCGTTGACGTTGATCCCCGAACCGCCGAGGTTGGCCCCACCGATCACACCGTTGCCCGCCAGGTTGCCGGTCTGCCACTGCACGCCGAATTCATTGGCATCGTCTTCGCCGACTTCGACGATCAGGCTTTCGATCACCACTTGGGCGCGGCGCTGGTCGAGCATGTCGATGACCTCCCGCAGATTGCGGTACAGCGGGTCTGGCGCGGAAATCAGCAAGGTGTTGGTGGTGGCGTCGGCCTGGATGGTCACGCCGCCGGCACTGAAGGCGACGCTCTGGTCCGCCTGTTGGCCCCCGGTTTGGCTACCCGAATTGCTGGCGCCCTGTCCGTAAGCCGTGCCGCCGCTGTTGGTGGTGCCGGAGGTCGAGGTCTGGCTGCCGGTGCCCTGGCTCTGGCCATTTTGCCCGCCGTTGGCGTTGCCACCGCCCATGGCACTGAGCACCGAGCGGGCGGAGTCGCTGCCGCCGCTGTCACTTTCCCCGGTGAGCAAGCCGCGCAGGGCTTGGGCCAGTTTGGCCGCCTGGGCGTTGCGCAGGTACACCACGTGCAGGTTGCTCGGATTGCTTTGGGCGTTGTCGAGTTTGTAGATCAGGTTGCGCGCCAGCTCCGTGCGCTCCGGGCTGCCGGCACGAATGATGATGGAGTTGGAACGCGGGTCGCCGATCACCGAGATTTTCTGGGTCGGGTCGTTGCCGGGTTGTTCCAGCAGCTCCGAAACCATGCCGGCGATGTCCACGGCGATGCCGTTCTGGATCTGCACCACATCGGTGTCGATCGCATTCGGCGTGTCGATGCCTTGGATGATCTGCGCCACCCGTGTCAGGTTATCGGCGTAGTCGGTGATGACGATGGTGTTGTTGCCGGGGTAGGCGTTGATCGGGTTGTTCGGCGAGACGATCGGACGCAACACCGGGATCAGGTTCACCGCGTTTTCGTATTGCAGGCG
Organism: Pseudomonas sp. dw_612; assembly: GCF_018449725.1. GTDB lineage: Bacteria > Pseudomonadota > Gammaproteobacteria > Pseudomonadales > Pseudomonadaceae > Aquipseudomonas. Next base: position 336,936 of record NZ_JAAVVC010000004.1, read on the forward strand.
AAAGGTGCGGGTGAGCATGCCGTTGCCCGCCGGTTTGCCGGGGCTGTAGATCGGCCCGCCAAGCAACTTGGCGTCGGCCTCCGGCACCACATGGGACACGCCGCCGACATCGACCACGCTGAAACCCTGCATGCGCAACGCCGCCAGCAACATGTCGTAGGCCTGATGCGCCGGCACCTCGCCTTCGGACACCAGGGTCAGGTTGCCCTTGACCCGAGGGTCCACCAGAAACTGCTGCCCGGTGGAATGGGACAACGCCCGCACCACGGCCTGGATGTCGGCGTCGACAAAATTCAACGTCACCGGTTGGTTGCCCAGGGGATTGCTCGCCACGGTGCTGCTGGGGCTTGAAGTGCCACTGCGGCCGGGGTTGGTGACTTTGTGCTGTGGTCGTGGCTGCTGCTGGATTTGTGCCTGGGCCCGCTGCCGTTCCGCCAGCAAATCGCCGCTTTGCCGGGTATTGGCCAGGGGCCGGCCGAGCTCACTGTCCACCAGCAACGGCGGTTGATTCGTCGGGGGGGTGCTGCACGCGCCGAGCGCCAGCAGCAGAAACGGCGCGGCCGTGCGTGCCGACTTGCGTACGTAGTTGGAACCTGACCACTTCATGAAGCTTCCTTAGCGCCCAGCGCCTGATCCATGCGAACGGTTCCCGACAGGGTGCCTGCCGTGTCATCGACCCTGGCCGCGCCAGCACGCTGCAAACGCGCCTCGATCACGTCCAGAGAAAATTGCCTCGGGTTGCCCAGCAGCCAACCGATCACCGCATCGGCCGGGGCCTCTTCGAACGTCAACTGCCAGGCCGCGTCCATCGCCTGCAACTGGTAATGCCCAGCGAGGCCACTGGCGTCGAGGGTTTGCCGTAAGGATTGCTCGAGGCCCTGCCCGGCGGGCGGCGTCGCCACTTCCCGCAGCAGCAGTTCCAGCGCTTCGTTTTGCGAGCGCAGCTTGGGAGTTTCGGCTTGCCAGTAATCGATTTTCTTCAGCGGTGGCTGAATCAGCAGCAGCCAGGTCAACAGGCCTCCGAGCGCCAGCGCCGTGCCTGCGACCATGCGCTTTTCCCGCAGGGCCAGGGCTTGCCAGAACACTCGGGCGCGAGCGCTGAAAAGGCTCAACGATTGCTTATTCATCTTCGGCTCCGGTGCTCTTTTCATCTTCGCTGGCGGTGGATTCGGCGGCAGGACTCAGCGCCCAGCCTTGATCAGTAGCGCTGACGGCGATGCCGGCCTGGGTCAGTGCGGTTTGCCAGGTTTTGTCGGTCGCGTTGCGCCGCGCATCGTCGAGAAGACTTAGTTGCAGCTCACCGTTTTCGAACACCAGGCTCTGCACACTGCCGGCCATGAACGGCATGCCACTGCCAGCCTGCAACACCAGACTGGCGAAACGCTGGGTCGCGTCGGTGGCGGCGCTGGCCTGACGGGCGGCGAGTTGCTGACGGGCCTGTTGCAGCGGGTTGAGGATCACCGGCAATTCGGGGAACGCCTGTTTTACCCGTTGATTCATCTGCGCCTTGAGCTGCTGCCCTTGCGCTGCTTCCCGGGCGGCGTACAGGTTCAGGCCCAGGGTCCAGACCGCCAGCGCCACGGCGCAACACACCGCCGCCCTGCCCCAGCCCTGCTGATTGGCGCTGCGTTGCTGAACGCCGGCGTGCAAGCCCCAACCGGGCAAAGGACCGGTCCAGCGTTGTGCCTCGGGCAACCGGTTAGCGACAGCATCCGGAGCCGCGTCGCCCAGCCATTGCAAACCGCTGCCGGCTTCCAGCAACAGATCGCTCAGGGCTTCGTCGAAATGCGGATGCACCACGGCGTGTTCCAGGCTGTGGCGCACCAGCAAATGTTCTTCGTAAAGGCCCGCGCTGTTGACCGGCATCCCATACGCTGCTGGGTACACGCCGCGCAGGGTCAATCCCGCCAGGCGCAACAACTGGCCGAACTCGCCCAACCATTGCCGCGACAACCAGGCGATATGCACTCGCCCATGGGCATCCCGAGGGCTATGGGCGATGTGCATCTGCTCGCTGGCGCCGAGGATCAGCGACTGCGCTGCACACTGCACCGCCGCAGCGGTTTTTGCCGAGGGCAGCAGCGGCAGATCGATGCTCGCCAGCAGGCTGTCCTGGGGATGCAGGAAGCACGTAATCGCCGGGGTTTTACCGCTCTGGCCCAGTTGCAGCAGCGTGCTCTGGCCCTCGCGAGAAACCTGGCCCTGGCGGTCGAGCCGGACGAACGTCACCGCGCTGTCGAGCGTCAGTTGCGCCAGGGGCGGCAACGCCACGCGCAACTGGCTCATACGCCCACCCGCGACCAGATCACCTGAGGCAAACGGTCCTCGGTACGCCGCAACAACGCGTCGAGGCTGACGCGTTTTTGTTCGCTGCGGGCCTGGCCGCGCAGGCGGAACCAGTCGCTGGTGATGCCGACCTTGATCGTCGTCAGCTCCAGTTCAGGCATGCGCAGGCGATTGACGAAATCCCCGCGATTGATAAACCACTGGCCGCCATCGCGTTCGGCAACCAGGGCCTGGGCACGCTCGATCGACAGCCCAGGCACATACGCCGCCAACACCGGGGCGCTGGCGGTGTTGCCGTTGAGCCAGGTGTTGGCCGGCAGAATGGTGATGAAGGGACTGATCTTCACCAGCAGCGCCTCGGTCACACCCTCGACACCGCGCAAATCGTCGACACTGCGCAACATCGGGCGCTTGGCGGTTTCGGGTTTACGCACGGCATTCGGTGAAGTGCTGCGGCCACTGTTGAGGCCGCTGCTGGCCGGGGCGTTGTCTGCCAGTCCTGGATTGAATAATCGCGGATACGCCGCGATCACCCGTTGGCTGATGCGCTGGCTCAAGGTCGAGCTCACGCCGATCAGCTCACACAGACGCTGAAAATTGCGCAACTGCTCGTCATCGATCCGCTCGTTGGCGATCAGGTTGCGCAGGTTGAACTTGCCTTGCTCGTCTTCCAGGCGACCGTCGAACGTACGCGTCGCCACGCGACTCACGATGGGCTGCGACCATGGCTGATCCAGCCGGGTCAGCGGGTCGCGCTGGCGGGCATCCCAGAGCAACTGGCGGCTGATTTCGAGCCCGCCGTTCAGCACCCAGGCGCCCTGCACTCGCGCCTGTTCGGCTTCGAGGCTGCGGGTAAACACGGTCTGGCGGGTGAGCATGCCCCCGGCAATCACCGCCACCACGGCCGCGATCAGCAAGGCGCTGATGATCGCCATGCCGCGCTGCTTCGCCGCTCTCAGCGAATAGGTTTTCATGACCGGCCTTAGAGCTGCCAGGAGCCGATATCGGCATTCACGCCGTCGCCGTCAGGCTGGCCGTCGGCACCGAGGGAGAAAATGTCGACTTCGCCATTGGCGCCCGGATTCAGATAGTTGTAAGGCCGGCCCCACGGGTCGTTGGGCAGGCGTTCCAGGTACGAACGCCAGTTGCTGTTTTTCGCATCGGCGGGACGTTCCACCAATACTTTCAGGCCCTGGGTCATGTTCGGGTAGGTGCCGTGGTCGAGGCGATACAGCTTCAGGGCCTGCATCAAGCCGCCAATGTCCTGTTTGGCGGCCGTGGCCCGGGCCTGGTCCGGACGGTCCAGCACCTTGGGCACCACCATGGCGGCGAGAATCCCGAGGATGACCACCACGACCATGATTTCGATCAGGGTGAAACCGGCCTGTCCATGGGACCGGCGGCGGTTGTGTCTGGGGGCGTTGCTCTGCGCGATATCCATCTCGTCATTCCCTGGCTTGATTCGATTCGACGCGCAGTGTTGCAAGAAGATATGTCAGTGACGTTGAAAATCCTCGGGAGCTTTGGTCGTCAAGCGGTCAAGCCCGGGGGGTTAGCCTCGACCCTCTTCTCTGTGCCCGAGTGCCCGATGCGCCGCCCTCCCCGACAAGCCGGTTTTACCCTGATCGAAGTGCTGGTGGCGCTGGCGATCATTGCCGTGGCGATGTCCGCCGCCGTGCGCGTGGCCGGGTTGATGACCCAGAGCAACGGGTTACTGCGGGATCGGTCGATCGCGTTGCTGGCGGCGCAAAGTCGCCTCGCCGAGCTGCGCCTTGAGGGGCGCTTGCCCTCGGGTGCGCGGGCGGTTGAATGCGATCAGGGGCGGTTGTTGCTGCGCTGCGAACAGGTCATTGGCAGCGCGCAACAGGGGCGGTTGTTGCAGGTCGGGTTGCAGGTATTTGATCGCAGCCGCGAGGCGCCGCCGTTGGCGCGGCTCGATACCTTGTTGAGTCGGCCTGCATCGAAATAACCGCGTAGCAGCTGCCGAGCCCCGGCGAGGCTGCGTTCGGCGGCGAAGCCGTCGTGAAATCGGTATACGCGGTGTACCTGATATGCCGCAATCGCCGGGTGTGCGACGGCTTCGCCGCCGAACGCTGCCTCGCTGCGCTCGACAGCTGCTACAGGGGTTTTGTGAGTGTCGGCAAGAAAGGTAAGTCGGGGAGTTTGCCGAGTTCTATGCGGCTCTTCTCCGCGCCCCGCTCGATCACCACCGCATTCCCTTCGATGGCGATGACTTTGACGCCATGACTGACGCTTTCTCCGACCAGGAAACTGCGCGGCGCGCCGCCATTGAGGCTGAGGATCGCCACCGCGCCACGGCTACCGGCCAGGACACCGCTGACCTTGATCTCGACGGCCGCCGGTTGGTTGGAAAACCACTGCAACGCCGGGTTATCACTGCGGGCTGCGAGCAGTTGCGGGGCGGCGTCCGGGGTGCGTGATTCGGCGGAAGTCAGCAGCAGCGACGACCAGGTGACAACACCGGCCAGCGCCGCCAGCAAGGCAATGGATTGCACCCACTGCGGCGCGCTGAAGCGTTCGATAAATGACATGGGCTGAATCTCCTTGTAGTCCCTGCCCCGAGCCTACAGCGCAATGTTCACGTTTTTATTTCACACACTCATCATCTTCACCGTGCAGGATGAAAATCGACGCAAAGGAGCGCGCAGCGGATGAATGGTTTCAGACAACAGGGCTTTACCCTGATTGAGTTGATGGTGGTGCTGGTGATCATCGGCATCGCCAGCGCGGCGATCAGCCTGAGCATCAAACCCGACCCGCTGCACTTGCTGCGCAAGGACGCCGCGCGGGTGGCGCAGTTGCTGCAAGTGGCCCAGGCCGAAGCCCGGGCCGATGGCCGGCCGATTACCTGGCGGGCGGATGCCAAGGGGTTTCGTTTCAGTCGGCGTGATGACAGCGGCAAGGGGTTTGATCACTTCGGCAATGATCCGCAACTCAAGCCTCGGCCCTGGGAAACCCCGGGGATGCAGGTGCGGCAAAAAATCGTGCTGAACGCGGAGTGGATCAACCCGCCGCTTCAATTGACCTTGTCTGATGGCCTCAACAGCATCGCCGTGCAACGCAACGCGGCTGGCCAGGTGAGCGTGCAATGAAAGCTCAACAAGGTTTTACCCTGATCGAAGTGATGGTCGCGATCATGCTGATGGCGGTGGTCAGCCTGATTGCCTGGCGCGGGCTCGACAGCGTGACCCGCGCCGATGCGCATTTGCAGGCCAGCACCGAACAGAGCGAAGTGCTGCTGCGGGCGCTGAATCAACTGGAGCGCGACGTCGCCCTGCGCGCCAGCATCGAATTGGCGGAACCGGTGCGGCCGGGCAACGAGGATGAACCGGTCAACGCCCCGCCTGCGCTGACCGTACGCAGTACCGAAGGCAAGGGTTTTCGCCTGGATGTCATTCGCGCGGCGGCGGACGGCAGCGGCGGTATACAACGGGTGCGCTGGTGGCTCAAGGGTGACGTGCTGTTCCGGGCAATTGCCCCGACGCGCAGCCAATACCCGTTGCCCGCGCCAACGGAGGGGGTGGCGGTATTGACAGACGTCAGTGACGCGACTTTGCGGGTCTGGGAGGTGGACAAGGGCTGGCGCAAGTTGAGCGGCAACCGCAAGGAAAATCCCCAGGGCATCGAAATCAGCCTGACCCGCAAGACGCCGCAGGGCGTCGAGAAATACCGGCAAGTCATGGGCCCACTGGACTGACCCATCCCCTGTAGGAGCGAAGCTTGCTCGCGAAAGCGGTGTGTCAGTCCCATCAATGCTGAATGTGATGGCCCCTTCGCGAGCAAGCTTCGCTCCTACAGGGGATTGGTGTTGGACATGAAAATCGTGAACAACATAAAACCCATGTGGGAGCGGGCTTGCTCGCGAAAGCGGTGTGCCAGCCGACATCAATGTTGAATGTGACGGCCCCTTCGCGAGCAAGCCCGCTCCCACAGGTTTTTTGTGAACGCCGTAGATCCATTGTGGGAGCGGGCCTGCTCGCGAAGGCGTCCCTGAGAACGCCATCGCCCACACCCCCTGCCCCTACAACTCAAACCAATCCCGCCGCTCGGCAAAGGTGTTGCGGATCAACCGGGCAAGCATCTGCACCTCGGCCACTTCATCGGCATCGGCACTCACCGCCAGCCACACCTGATGTTGCATCGGTTCGCGGAACAGCCCCGGCAAGGCAATCAGGCTGCGGTCGTAGCGGGTCATGTAGGCGGGCAACAGGCCGATGCAGGCGCTGCAACGAATCATGTCCAGCATCAGCTCATAGGATTGCAACTTCACCACTCCGGCCAGGCGCTGCTCCACCAGGTTGTTCCAGGGCCGGAAACTCTCGATTTGCAGATCGTGCTGCCATTGCACCAACATGAAATCCGCCAGGTCATCGACGCTGTCCGGCCGGGCCGTGACCCGGGAATAGCGTTTGGCAATGTGCGGCAGGTAGCTCAGTTGCGCGAGGTGCTGCGGCTCGGTGGTGGCGAAGGTCGGGCCGGGCAGCGGCCTATCCCCGGTGGCCAGCCACAGCACCACATCGGCGCTGATGGTTTGCAGGGCCAGTTCGCTGTCCAAGGAGATGATTTCCAGGCGGATGCTGGCGTTGCGGCGCAGCAGCGAGATCAGGTCGCGGCCGAGGATGTCATGCAGCAGTGATTCCGCCACCGCCAGGCGGATGCAAGGTTGTTCGACCACCGGCAAGCGGCGTTCGCGGGCCAGGACGCTCAACTGCGCGTGCAACTGCTGCCCTTCCCGGCTCAACGTCAGGGCGCTGCCCTGGAAGCTGAACAACGACCGCTGCAAACGCGCCTCCAGTTGCGCCAATTGCTTGCGCAGCAACGTCGCCCGCACATTCAGACTGCGCGCCGCCTGCATGAAACAACCACACCGGGCGCTGACCAGAAAGTACTGCGCCACCTCATCCTCAATCCCGGCGGCCAGCGACAGCCAGGACTCGGAGGTGGGCGGCGGTGAACGATACTCGGTGATGGCCTGGCGTCCTGCGGTTTCTGTGAATGACATCGATGACTCCCTGTCGATCTTTGTTTGATTGCGTTCCCACTGACCCGGCAATATCCCCTGTAGGAGCAAGGCTTGCCCGCGAAAGCGGTGGGTCAGGCAACGCTGGATCTGATGACCTCTTCGCGGGCAAGCCTTGCTCCTGCATTGGATAGGTGTTGATTACCTTTTTTGTGCCCTGCCACAAATCCCCTGTGGGAGCGGGCTTGCTCGCGAAAGCGGTGGGTCAGGCAACATCAATGTTGAATGTGCTGGCCCCTTCGCGAGCAAGCCCACTCCCACATGGGGTTCTGCGCTGTTCACAATGTCCATGCCCTGCCACAGGGGTGATGTGTCGGGCCGTTTAAAGTTTTTCCTCCAGCACTTTGTTCACCTGCGCGCCATCGATACTCAACGTCGCGGTGTTGAGCATGCCTTCCAGGTACGCCTTGGCGATCTGTTCCTGGCGTTGTGCGCGCAGGGCGAAGGTCAGGCGTTCGCGCAGTTCGTCGAGGGTGGCGAGGCGGGACGGTTGTTGCTCGGTGAGTTTGATGATGTGGAAACCCGCTGCGCTTTGCACCGGGTCGGAGACGGCGCCAACCTTGAGCCGCGACACCGCGCCTCGCACCTCGGGCACCAATTGCTGCAAGGGTTGCAGCCCGGTATCGCTGACGCCACCCGCCCCCGCCAACGCGGCAAATTCCCCCGGCGCGGCCTGGGCTTTTTTGCTCAGTTCCACGACCTGTTTGCGCACGCTATCAAGGTTCTGCGGATCATTCACCGCCAGGAAAATCTGACTCACCCGATACAGCGCTGGCGTCACCCAACCCGCTTTCCCTGCGTCATACGCCTGCTGCAGTTGCGCCGTACTGGGATAATCCGCTGGCACCTGGCTGACCGACTGCAAATAGTCGCGAAAGACAATCTGCTCCGTCGCCGCTCGGGTTTGCTGCTCGACTTCCGGCCGCTGGCGCCAGCCCTGGGCATCCGCCTGTTCAAGCACGGCCTTCTCGGCCAGACGCGAACGAATCCAGCTTTCCAGCGCCCCGCGATTACCGCGCAATTGTTTGCGAACCTCAGGCGCCACCGTGGCGAGCAAATCCTTCAACTCCTGCGGCGTGACCTGTTGATTGCCCAACCGCGCCACCGCCGCCCCGTCCACCTTCACTGCCGATGGCGCAGGCTGTTGAGCGGCGACCGGGTCATTCCCCGGTCGCAAGCCCAACCCGACAGCCACCACCAGCACGGTCAGCGCACCGGCGCTGACCATTGCCGTTCGCTTTTTCACAGCGCTGGAACCTCGTCTGCGGTGGTCTCGGCGGTTTGCGCCTGGGCCTGCAAGTTCGCCGCGTTCTGGCTGTACTCTCGCAGGTAGACGATGAATTCCTGGAGCAAACGATCCCACAACTCCAGGTTGCCCTTCAGGTGATCGGCGCTGACACCGGCGGCCACCACCACGTCCATTTCCATCACCAGGAACTCGCCCTGCACCGACAACCGGGCAAAGCGGCGCGAGGCATTCCAGATTTCCGCCAGCCCGGCCGGCAACTCGCCCTGCACGCGCAAGGCGCAGCTGAAGGTGAAGTCGACGTAGCTGCCCGCCTCCGGCGCCACGTTGCCGAAACGCACGGCGTAGCCGATGCCCTGGCTGGCGCTGAGCAGTTGCACGATGCCGTTCTGTTCGGTCTGGTTGACCCGGTAACCGGCGGCTTGCAGCACGTCGGTCAGGGATTGCGGCGATACGTGGCTGATCAATTGAGTCATGAAGTTCATCCTTGGATTAGTGAGCGAGCGCCGCTTGGGGCGCGTCGTATTGCGTCTTGTAGAGCTCGTCGCCAAAGCCCTGGGCCAGTTCTTCGAACTTGACCCGGGCGCTGCCGGCGAACGGTTGGCGAATCTTCATCACCTCGGCGACGTCGATTTTTTCGTAGGCCGCGAGCATCTCCTTGGCCACGCCATACATCTGCTGATTCTTGACTGAACATTGCTGCACTTGCGTGTCACGTTCAGCCAATTGCGCTTGGAGCTTAGCCCGTTCTGCCTCTTTGGCACGGGCCATGACCAACAACTCCTCGTACGCTTTCTTGAACTTGCCGATCTGCTCACTGCTGGCCGCTACCTGCGCCTGGGCCTGGCTTTGCAGGCTGCTTTGCTGGCCGGCCAGTTGCTCGGCCATGCCTTTGGCCTTCGTCAGTTCGGTCGTCAATTGCTTGATCTGCGCCTGAGCAGCCTTCGCTTCGCCCTGAGCCGCCAGTTGCGCGGCGCTGGCCTGGGCCTGCTGACTTTGCAGGGCCTGCAGTTGCTGGGTGGTGCTGCGCAACTGGGTGCGCAGACGCTCTTCCATGCCTTCGGCGCTTGCGCCCTGGGCGATCAACAGCCCCAGCGTCAGCAGCGCAAATAGTGATTTCATGAAGCCCTCCCTGCGCCCTAGAAGCGCGTGTTGATTTCCAGCTGCAAGACATCGATGTCGAACGGCGCGCCGTACACCGCTTCGGAACTCAACCAGCGGCCGGTGGCGTAGACGTTCTTGGCCAAGCCGTAATTGCCGCCCAGGAAGTAGCCCTTGGCGTTGGTCCCGCCCAGGTGGAACGACGAATCGTTGAAACCGTCCGGCAAGGCATCGGGCTGGATGTATTTGTAGCCGGCGAAGAAGTTCCAGTCGCCCTGCTTCTTCAGCTCCAGCGCATTGCCGAGGGTGAATTGCACCATCCACGCGTCGGCGCCACTTTCGATGCCGCCGCTGCTGTCGAGGTTGTTGACGATCTGCCCCGCCGAGCGCTTGCGCATGTCGCCTTCGTCGTAACCGAGGTTGTGGATGTAGTTGCCCTGGCTGCGTAACTTGAAGTCCTCGGGCAGATCGGCGTCCCACACCAGGTTCAGGTCCAGCAGATTGAACTCCGAGGCCAGGCCAACGAATTGGGGTTGTGGCGTGGTGGCCGGGTTGAGTGGGTTGGGCGTGATGTCCCGCAACAGGAACACGCTGTTGCCCTTCTGCATGAACGCCGAGCGACTGCCGTCGCTGTCGCAACCCGGCGCGCCGGCCCAGGGTTCGCAAGGGCTGGAGCGCTGGCCTTCGATGTCGTCGAAGCGGTAGTAGGCCAAGGCACCCTTGAGTCGGTTGTCGCTGTTGATCGCCCATTTGGCGCCGATCTGCGCGCCATACAGCCACTTGTTGTCGCTGTCTTCCTTGTCCAGGCCATTGCTGGTGCTGGTGTCGTTGGTGTACTCCACCGGGAACGCGCCGACGGTGCCGAACACGCCCCAGTCGCGGCTGAGCTTGTGGTCGAAAATCGCCGCGATGCCATCGAAGTTCAGGTCGTTGGAATACAGCATGTCGGTGGAGAAAAACGGATTGGCGATCCGCCCGCCGGTCAATGTCACGTCCTGCGTCGCCTTCCAGGTCAGGTAACCCTGATCGAGCCAGATGTCTTTCTTGCCGAAGCCGCCGCCCAGGGTTTGCGTGGTCGACACCGGGTTGTTGTCGGAACCGGTGGCGATGCGGATGCCGGCGGTCCAGTCCGGCGCGAGCACCGCTTTCATGCCCAGCCGTGCGCGCAGGCGGAACAGGTTTTCGCGGTCTTCCCGGGTGTTGAGCAACGGCGGCAGGTTGGTGCTGCTGTTGGGGTTTACGTCGTACGGACCATTGTTGTTGAGCTTGGCGAAGTCGACGATTTCGTTGCTATTGGTGCCGGAGTAGTAGCGTGATTCATCCCGCAGGCGAATGTCGCCGTCGAAGCTGATGCGCGACACCCAGTCCGGGAATGTGTTGGGCTGGGCCCAGTTCTCTTGCTTGGCGGTGGCCATGACCTCGGCCTTGACCTGATCACGGATCTGATCGCGCACAGCGGCCGGCACGTATTGCACCCGCACATCCCCCGGTGCCGCGACGGGACCGGCCGCCACCACCGCTGGCGCACTCGCCGCCTGCCGGGCCTGGGCCGCTTCGTTCTGCGCCTGGGCGATCAGCGCGTCGGCCTTGTCCTGCTTCAAAATGCCCTGCTCCACCAGCAAGCGGATCAGATTGATCGTGGCGTTTTCCGAGGGCGCAGGGGCTGCCGCTGCGTGCCCGACCAGGGTCGCAATGACCATGCCGACCGCCAGGGACAATCGATTCACGTTGGAAATCATCTGCACACAACTCCTTTAGGCAAACTGTTAAGAATTCGGTTAACCCGGACGCCGCCCTTGCAAGGACAGGCGTACAGGTAAAGTCATGGAGGCCGGTGGCCGTTCGCTCAGGTGCGGCGCGTTGCGCAGGGCCGCGAGTACTTGGGTGTCGATCTCGGGCTTGCCGCTGGACTTGACCAACTCGACCCGGGTGATTTCGCCGACGCTGCTCAGCCACACGTCGGCCTGCAGCGAAAACGCCAGGTTGCGCAGGTCCGGGTTATCCCGCAGCAAGCGCTGGAAGGTGAAGGCCAAAAACTGGCTGTAGGTGCCGTTGCCCAAACGACCGCCGCCGGCCCCAGCCATGCCGCCGCCCTTGCCCGCGCCGATGTTGAAGGCGTCGTTGCCGGACTGCGCATCGCCGTCCATTTGCATCGGGTTGGCCAGATCATCCGCCGGGGATGGCGGTGCTTCTTCGGCTGGCTTGACCTCTTCGGGCTCTGGCGTCGGTTGCGGCTCGACCATTTTTTCTTCCACCGGTGGCTCGGGCTCGGGCGGTTTTTCCGGCGGCGGTGGTGGCGGTGGCGGCAACGGGATAATCGTCGGCACCTTCGGCGCTTCCCGACGGATGCCGCTCATGTCATTGGCCCATTGCCACAGGAACCACGCCGCGACGGCACCGAGCAGCAGCCCGGCGCCCCACTTGACGAAGCGCACGGGCGACGGCCTTTTCACCGGCAACGGCTTGAAGGGTTGTTGTGCGGTCATGGTCAGCCCTGGCTCGGTTTGCCGGTGACGAGACCGACCTGGGACAGTTCCAGGCGCCGCAACAGGTCCAGCACCTCAATGACTTTCTGGTACTGCACCTGGGCATCACCGCGCACGATCACCGGGAAGTCCGGGCTCAGGGCTTTCTCGATGCGCAGCCGATCTTCGAGTTCGGCCAACGTCACCGGGTAGGCATCGAGGAACACCTGGCCGCCATCGTTGACCGAAATCGCCTTGGTCTTGGCTTCGGACAACGACACCGAGGCACTGGCCTTGGGCAGGTTGATCTGGATACCCGAGACCTGGGCGGTGGCGGTGAGGATGAACATCACCAGCACCACCATCAGCACGTCCACCAGGGGCGTGATGTTGATGGTGTCCACCGCTGCGTCGTCTTCGTCGTCATGGGAGGCATTTACGGAAGCCATTTTTTTTGCTCCTCAGGCCGGTACGGACGCGTTGGTGTGATTGCCACGGCGATGGGCCGATTCGCTGAACTGACTCTCGCCGTGCATCTCCGCCAGGCGAGTGATGAACTCATCGACGAACACCCGCATGTCGGCGCTGACTTCCTTGTTGCGGGTGATCAGCCGGTTGTAGCCAAACAGCGCCGGGATCGCGACAAACAGGCCCATGGCCGTGGCGAGCAACGCGGCGGCCATGCCGGGGGCGATGGCGTTGATGTTGACGTCGCCAGCCATCGCCGTGCCGAGAAACACCACCATGATCCCCAGCACGGTGCCGAGCAGGCCGATGTAAGGCCCGCCGGCGATGGCGTTGGACAAGGTCGAGAGTTTCGAGCTGAGGGCCTGGTTTTCGCGGGTGCGCACGCCGTCCATGGAGCAGCGGATCGCTTCGATGGTCGCGGCGGAAACCGACGAGGTGTCGGCGCCCTGCTCCCGGCGAGTACGGATTTCCTTCACCGCCACCAGATACAAACGCCACAGCGACGAATGCTGCAGGCGCTGGGCCAATTCCTGGTCGTCGGCGAACATTTCCAGACGCGTGCCGACCTTGGCGAACTGCTCACGAAAGCCTTCGTTGGCAGCGCTGACCCGGCTGACCATGCGGTTCTTGCGGATCATGATCACCCACGACTGGAACATCATCAGCACCAGCACGGCGATGATCACCCAGGCGTCCAGCGGCACCGCGTTGAGCAGGAAACCGAGGCTGCCGAAGCCGTAGCCCGACTGTTCTTCATCGACGCCGTAGGCCACCAGTTTCGACTCGGCGCCCTGGGAGTTGGCATCGGCCAACAACAACGCCGCCGGACGAGCGACCTTGGACAACCGCAGTTCATCCATGGCCCCGGCAAACGGCAAGTAAGCGCTGGCGGACAGGTCGGCGCCGATGGCCATGACTGAATTGAACGCCGGCATCGACACCGGGAGGCTCGCGATCTCGCGGCCATTGACGTACAGCGAGACTTTGCTGCCTTCGGCGGTGAGTGCCAAGTGCTGCCATTGGCCGGGGTTCAGCGGTTGCGTGGAGACGGCGCGCTGACCGTCGATTTCCACGAACGCCATACCTTGGTTCAACCCCAGCAGCAGGCTGTTGGCGCCCTCACGCCTTGCGAGCACAAGCTGCTCGCCATTGGCCTGGTCCAGGCGCAACCAGGCACTGAAGGTGAACGCACTGCCGGCGTTGTGTTGCAGCGATGGACTGCCCGGCAGCAGCAACGGTTGGCCGCTGAACTGCAAGGCGCGGCCGATCACGCCGTCGATGCTCGCGCCGGTGGCGCTTTGCGCGGTGTTGCCGTAGGCCGTGGTGTCCTTGGCCGGGGTGCCGTTGGCGCCGTCGAAGTGGTAGAGAGCGGTGTAATTCGGATCGAAGGTCAACTGACCGTTACCGGTGGCCGGGGCTTTCTGGTTGCCGTAGTACATCCAGATGTCCTGGCGCTGGCCGCCCTCCACTTTCGGCACATCGACCCAGATCAGCGCCATGCCCATCAACGGGTCGAAGCTTTCGATCTGGTGGTTGAGCACGGTCTTGTCATCGGCAGCGACGAAGCGCAGATCCGAGCCGTCCTCCTTCACTCCGTCGAAGGTGAAGTTGCCGGTGTGCAGGCGCACCAGCAGCGCCGTGCGGCCCAGGGCTTCGTTGATGGCCGCGCCCTGGGGCGTGGTGTCCACGGCTATCTGCTTGCGGTAGTGCCAGTCGTCCTGCCACCAGGCCTGGGCGGTGGCCGGGAGCACGAAGCCCAGGCAGATGAAGAAAGCGATGAATAAGCGCTGCATGAAAATGCTCCTTTTAGAATGTGGCCTGAAGGTTGAAATGCAGGCGCGAATCGTGTTTTTGCGTGTTCGGCCCTTCGAGCAGCGGATAGCCCCAATCCACGCTGCCGGACAGCCACTTGCTCAGGCTAGCGCGGGTACCCAGGCCGACACTGGCCAAGGCGTAATCGGCGTCCTGATCAGGCAGTTCGTCGCGCAGGTACAACTGGGCGCCTTCGGCGAAGGCATAGAAGCGCCACTCCTGAACGTAAGGACCGAGGTACTTGGCCAGCGATGGCGTGCGCAGCTCCTGACTCAGCAAAACGCCGTCATCACCGGTGCGTTCAGCGGCCAGGTAACCGCGCACTGAAGTCGCGCCACCGGCAGAAAATTGCTCGTTGGAAACCAGTGGCCCGGAGGCCAACTGGAACGCGGCTTTGCTCGCGGTCTGCCAGTCGCTGGCGAAGGTGTAGGTGTAATTGGTGTCGCCCTTGAGCACGGCGAAACTGGGGCTGGCGCGGTAGCGCTTGTAGTCGAAATCTTCGTCGGAACTGCCGTAGCCAAACAGGCTGCGGGTGCCGGCCACCAGGCTCAGGCCGAGTCCCAACTGACTGCTTTCGGTGTAGCGAAAGCCGTTGTAGGCGAAGGTGAATGGCGCGTATTTGAGCGGCACCTTGTCGCTTTCGCCGCCGAGGGTCAGTTGCTCGTCGAAGTCCTTGAAGTCGATGCCGGCGGACAGCGAGTTGGACCAGTTGCCGCTGGACGGCAGCGTGTAGATCGCCGACACGCCGTAGGAATGGCCCTTGCCCAACACGTTGCTGCCGCCGATGGTGGCAACGTTGCTGTCGGACTGGTAGCCGGAGAACTGCACGCTCCAGCGCTCGTTCAATGGCGCGGTGTAGGAGCCGGACCAGACCTTGGCGTTGTCGGTGTCCTGGGGTGCGGTGAAGAAGGTCAGGGAAATGCTGTGCCCCAGTTGCCAGAGGTTGTTGTAGCCCAGGCTGGTGACGGTGCGCAGCTTCTCGGTGTCGGCGCTGTAGTCGTTGTTCAGGCCGATGCTGGCCTGCCACGGGCTCTGGTCCTCGACCTGCAAGTCCACGTCCATGGTCCCGGGGCGCTGGCCTTCACGCACAAGTGGCATCACCTGACGGCCGGGGGTCTTGTTCAGTTGCGCCAGTTCGCCCTGGACCTTGCTGAAATCCGGCACCTCGCCTTCCTTCAATGCAGACACGTCTTCGCGGATATCCAGTGGCGAATAGTGCTTGGCGCCGACCACGCGCACACGGCCGACCTTGGTTTCGCTGACGTGCAGGTAGACGATGCCGTCCTCGACTTTCTGCTCCGGCAATTCGACGAATACCGATTGATAGCCGCGCGCCTGATAGGCCTTTTGCAAGGCCTCGCGGGCGCCTTCGATATCGGTCAGGGCTTTTTGCGGGCCGAGAAACGGATACACCGCTTCTTCAATGGCCCGGGCATCGAGCACGGTGTTGCCGCGCACGAAGTACTCGTTCACATCGACCAATTTGGCCGGCACGGCGTCCTCGGCCCATGCCGGTTGCGCGCTCGCCGTCACCAGCAGCCAGCCCCACAGCGCCAGCCGCGTCTTGAAAAGATGCTCCACACCACCCCCTGAATTCGAAATGACCGTCGCCGTTTGTCCGGCGTTTGGCCCACTCAATTGCTTGCTGTCGATGTCGCGGCGTGTTTGCCCAGCCAGGTGTGCAGCAGCGCGAAGTTCAAGGAGAACTCGGGCATTTGCAGCAAGGCACCGCAGAACACTTCGCCAATGATTTTCTGGATCAGTTGCACCGCCCGCGGGTTGTTCAGCAGGGTGGCGATGTCGTGACTGAGCACGTTGAAGCTCCAGACCTTTTGATTCAGGTCCAGGCCGACGAACCAGCGGAACAGCAGGTTGTAATTGAGCTGCTCGTAGAGTTGCTGCTCGCTGGGCACCGAATACAGCAGCTGCAACAGCAGGATGTGCATGACTGTTTGCGGGGCGATGAGCATGCCGGGCTCGGCGTTGAGGCCGGCCAACACGTCGCGATGGTCATCGAGCAGGTCATCGATTTGTGGGCGCAGCAGCACCAGGGAATGACCTGGCGGAATGTAGCTGGACACCTCTTTCAGAGCGCCCTGCCAGTCATCCTGCGACACGATCCAGACCCACGGCGCGCCGTAGCGATACACCGAAACCGGCTTCTTGCGCGCCGCTTCGACGATCTTCGACAAGCGTTGATCGAGCTCTTGCATGCCCACTTTCGAGTAGCGTTCCATAGTCCCCATTGCCTCACTCCCGGCGTCCCGCCTCGGCTTAAAAAAGTGGCCCGAAGGCCCCCTCAAGCGCGTCACATAGGCATGACCGGACTGGCGATGTGCTACCGAACTTTTGTCATGAAAGCTTCATCTCAGGCTTGGGCTACACACGCCCCTGTAGGAGCAAAGCTTGCTCGCGAAGATGGTTTCACATTCAGGATGGATGGTGACTGACCCACCGCTTTCGCGAGCAAGCCCGCTCCCACAGGGGATCTGCGGTGTACGCAAATATTCGTATGACGCAAAACCTCCGTAGGAGCAAAGCTTGCTCGCGAAGACGGTTTCACATGCAGGATGGATGGTGACTGGCCCATCGCTTTCGCGAGCAAGCCCGCTCCCACAGGGGATCTGCGGTGGATGAGAATTTTGTGTATGACGCAAAACCTCTGTAGGAGCAAAGCTTGCTCGCGAAGGGGTCAGTTCAGTCCGCACAGAATCAACTGAGCACCACCACCCCACCCGGCAATTCCGTACACGTCGCGCCATACGCATCACGGATCAACAACGCCACTCCGGCCAGTTGGTCCAGGCTGAACCGCGCCTGGACCTTGCGTTTACCCAACTCGGCGTTGAGCAGCAGCAACATCCCCGGCCGATAGCGGTTGATCTCATCGATCACCTGGCTCAGCGTCGCGTCGTTGAACACCAGCACTTGCTGACGCCAGGCGATTACCGCCGAGGTGTCGACGGTTTTCGGGGCGCTGACTTGCTGGGCGGTGTAGGTCAGTTGCTGGCCTGATTCCAGGCGAATCCGCTGGCCTTGCACGTCCACTTGCAAGGTGCCGTCGAGGCAGGTCACACACACGCTCTGGTCGGTGTTGCGCAGGTTGAAACGCGCCTGGCTGGCACTCAACCAACCGGCCCCGGCCTGGACTTTCAGCGGTGTGGTCTGCCGCGCCAACACTTCGACTTCGCCGCTCAACAGCTCGATGCCTTGTGCACCGTCGGCCATTGTCCGGCGGCTGACGCGGGTCTGGGTGTTGAGTTCGAGGCTGACGCCGTCGCCCAGGTCAAACCGGCGCTGTTCGCCGACTTCAGTGATGTAATCCGCGCCTATCCCGGAGAAACCGCCCGGCACGCTGTATCGCACCAGCAAGAACGCCGCCGAGGCCGCTACCGCACCGCCGAGAAACGCCCGACGGCCGAAATGCCGCGGCGCCTGCAAGGCCTCGGCCGCCGGTTTCAAGCCGTGCCATAACGCCTTGGCCCGCTCAAACGCCTGGGCATGTTCGGCGCTTTGCGCGCACCACTGACGCAAGGCCCGGGCGTCGGCGGCAGTGGCTTGGCCGGAGGTCAGCAGGATCAGCCAGTCCCGGGCTTCGCAGTGCAAGCGATCTTCGGGTGAAGGCTCAGGCGATGGGAAACGGAAGATGTTCAAGCGCGGGGATACTCACGGATTAGTTCATTCTCTACTTTCAAGACGGTTTTCCTGCCCCGGGACCGAACCGCTGAATCACTTTTCTTTCCAGACGTGCCGCGCAGTGCCCCAACGCGGCTTTGATTTCCTTCTCGACCATGCGCGTGGAAATGCCGAAACGCTGGGAGATTTCCAGGTGCGGCGCCTCTTCCAGCCGCGCGGCGATAAAGATTTTGCGCCGCCGCGCCGGCAGTTCGTAAAGGGCCTTGAGCAGGGTCTGGATCTCTTTCTGCCCGCCCACCACCCGCGCCGGGTCCTGGGCGTCGTCGGACATCTGCAACAGCTCCTCCACTTCACTGCCGGTGAGCAAACGAGCATCAGCCTGACGCCGATCGGCGGCGATGTTCAGGGCCATGCGATAGAGGTAGGCGTTGGGCTGCACGATATTCGGCGGCGTCTCCATGCGGTCGACCCGCAAGTAGGTTTCGTGCAGCACGTCGTTGGCCAGGTCCTCGGAGCCGAGACGGCGTCGCAGGCGCACCTTGAAATCGTCGTAGGACGTCAGAAACAGCCTGACCATCGAACTCTGTCCGCTGTCTTTCATGCCCCGAAGGCTCCTTGCTGCTGTGTGCATTCCATGCGTTTTCCTGACAAGTTCGGTACGAGAAGCAGGGTCACCGGTTGGCGCAATGAGCTGGGCGGCGACCGTTCGATCCTGAGGTGTTGCACGCTGTCCACCAGCGCTGCATCACGTTGTGTATCGCCACTGGAGGTGACCAGGCGGCTGTGTTGCACCGCGCCATCGCGGCCGATCCACACTTGCAGCAGCGCGCGGTAATCACCGGGCCGGGTCAAGGGTGAGGAGCACAAACGACGCTCGATGGCCGATTGAATCGCCAGTGCGTAACTACTGCCGACCTGGCTGCCACCGGCCGAAATCCCCGGTGGCAACGGCACCGGCGCAACTTGCGCGACCTGCAAGGTGAATGCATCCGCCCGGGCGTAACGCGCCATCAATCCGGTGCCGACGAGCAAGGTGTTCAAGGCCTGAGTGGCGGTCAGTCGGCCTTGCACCCCGATCGAACGCCGACCGCGCGTCAATTGGCGATCCACCAGCACCGCCATGCCACTGCTGCGGCTGAACGCTTCGAGGGCGCCGCTCAGTTCCTGGGCCGAAATGTCGTAGGTGTTCCAGGCTTGGGGCGGCGCGACGTCCGCGCAGGCCGGCAGCAGCCAGATCAACAGCCACAGGCACACAGCACCGCGCAACAAGCCCCGAGCCCCCATTTCTGAATCTCGACGTCCGTCCCTGGCTCTGCCTCGCTGCACGGCTGACGTACCCCTGAAAACCGTCATCCTGAGGGCTGTATATGACTCTGGTGTGACGGCCGGTGCAAAAAAACCATCACGGGATGGCCAAGCGCTATGCACTAGACTCACCCCCAGAGCGGCCCGACCGGGCCGGCCAGGAGGCCAGTGATGAAACACCTATTGAACGTGACGGCAGGCGTGCTGCTGACGGTGGGCGCGACCACGGCGCTGGCTGAAGAACCGCTGGGTTGTGTCGAGGTCAGTGTCGGCGGCTACAAGGCGCCGGACTACAATTGCCTGAGCCAGCAGATGGGCAACAATCCCGAAGGCGCGGCGGCGGTGCAGAAGAATCAGGAAGCGATGAATGTGCCGGTGAACAAGCGACCACCGAATCAGCTGGGGTTAGCGACGCCGGCGGCGACCGGAACGCGGATGGGCAATACGTTTGGAACATCGGTGAAGCCGCAGCGGCCGGCGGCTACGGGTGGTGGTTCACCGCTAATCATTGGCAAATGATCATCCCCTTGTGGGAGCGGGCTTGCTCGCGAAAGCGGAGTGTCAGGCGACGTTGATGGTGACTGATACACCGCATTCGCGAGTAAGCCCGCTCCCACAATGTTTTGTGCCTGGCACTGGATTTTCAGTCGCTGGGGGTCTGGCGGAAGCTCACCGCCAACCGATTCCAGCTATTGATCGTGGTCACGGCGATGGTCAAATCCACCAGTTCACCTTCACTGAATTGCTCACGCGCCAGTGCATAAACTTCGTCCGGCACATAACTCTCGGCAAGCAACGTCACCGCTTCCGTCCAGGCCAGCGCCGCCCGCTCCCGAGGGTTGAAGAAGCCGCTGTCGCGCCAGACCACAATCGAATACAAACGCCGGTCCGTCTCGCCCAAACGACGCGCATCCACCGAGTGCATGTCGGTGCAAAACGCGCAGCCGTTGAGTTGCGAGGCGCGGATTTTGATCAGGTGCAACAGCGCCGGCTCGATGCTCAGGTTGCTGGTCAGCGCTTCCATGGCAATCATGGCTTTCATCGCTTTGGGCGAGGCGCTGTAGTAGTCCAGGCGGGGATTCATGGCGTGGCCTCGAAGCGCGAATGTGTTTTGCCAAGGTAGGCGTTGATGCAGCCGCGTTACAGATCCAATTCCACGAAAAACCCATGGACCACCCGACAACAGACCAATCCGGCGCTTTTTGCCCACGCAACTTCTATGCAGCGACGCAATGAGGGTAATCTGGCGCGACCCACAGTCGCCTCACCGCCCCAGGAGCCCCGCCGGTATGGAACTTCATGTTGTCATCAACGGCCGCAAGGACCTGGCAGGCCAGTTGTACCAACAACTGCGCAGCGCCATCGAAACCGGTCGCCTGGCAGCCGGCACGCAGTTGCCGCCCAGCCGTTTGCTGGCCGAACAACTGGGGATTTCACGCAAGACCATTTCCGACACGTACTCGCAACTGACTTACGAAAACTTCCTCACTGGCGTGACCGGCAAAGGCACCTACGTCAACGCGCGGCCGGCAAAAATCCAGCGCAAGCAGAGCCATTCGGAACTGGCCGGCAGCGAGGTCATCGAGTCTTGGCGCAACCTGCCAGTGTTCCTGCGCCACCCGACGCTGGAAGGCTCGCTGCGCTATGACTTTATCGGCGGCGCCACCAGCAAGGGCCAATTCCCCCAAGACGACTGGCGGCGCTGCACCTCCCACGCGTTGCGGCAGATAGCCGGTTCCAAGGGGTTCTACAGCTTGCCCGAAGGCCTGCCGGCGCTGCGTAATGCGATTGCCCGGCACATCGCGTTTTCCCGCGGGGTCAATTGCCAGGATGAAGACGTGGTGGTGTGCAACGGTGCGCAACAAGCCCTGGACCTGATTGGCCGGGTGCTGATCCGGCCGGGCAGTCTGGTGGCAATGGAAGACCCAGGTTATCCGCCGGCGCGTCTGTTGTTCGGCAGCCACGGGGCCACGGTGGTCGGGGTGCCGGTAGACGCCGAAGGCATTCAGGTCGATTTGATTCCGGACGGGACGCGGCTGATATATGTCACGCCGTCCCACCAGTTCCCGCTGGGCATGCCCATGAGCCAGGCACGCCGTGAAGCCCTGCTGGAACGAGCCTATGAGCTGGGCGCGATCATTATCGAGGACGATTACGACAGCGAATTCCGCTACGAAGGCCGGCCCACCGATTCGTTGCAAAGCATGGACGAGCGCGGCATCGTCGCCTACGTCGGCACCTTCTCGAAAACCCTGCTGCCGGAGCTACGACTCGGTTACGCGATCCTGCCGCCGGCGATCCTTGAAGCGGTGATCCGCGCCAAGCAACTCACCGACCTGCATACCTCGACCCTGCCGCAATGGGCGCTGGCCAAGTTCATCGCCGAGGGCTGCCTGCTCAAGCACATCCGCCGCTGCCACACCATCTACGCCGGGCGTCGCGAGCGGATCCTGGCGCGCATGGCCGGTGACCTGTCACCGTGGCTGGAAGCCGTGCCGACGGTCGCCGGGTTTCACATGGTGGCGCTGTGCAAGGTGCCAATCGATGTCGCGCTGGTCATCGAACTGGCGAAAAAAGTCGAAGTCGGGCTCTATTCGATTGAGGGCTTTTTCTATCAGCAAGCACCGCGCGCCGGGCTGCTCATGGGGTTTGGCGCGATTGAAACCCTGGACATCGACACCGCGCTGGACCGCGTGCGCGACATTTTGCAGCAGGTCGCCTGACGATTGGTCTGCGAGTTTATCCGGCGATTGGCTATTGGCGGTCCCGCCCCGCAGGCCTATTCTGCAGGGGCGTTATCCCTCAATGAGCAGGATTCGTCCGGCCTGATTCAGGAGTGTGAGTAATGTCCAACGAAGTGATCAATACCGTCAGGGTGCAGGCCGCCGCCGGCCGCTCGGAAGAACTGGGCAAGCAACTGCAAAAGATTGTAGACACCCTGCGCGAACTTCCGGGCTGCGATTCCTACATGGTCGACCGCTGCCCCGAGGACAGCAACCGCTGGAACGTCAGCGCCCGCTGGCAATCGGAAGCGGCGATGCAGTCACATTTCAACTGCCCGGAAGTGCAGGGTTTTATTGGTTTGATTGATAGCCGTTTGGCCAATGCCGTGGACTTCAACAGCTTCCCGATCGTTTAAACCGTGCGCCGCCCCGTAGCAGCTGCCTCGCGCTGCTCGACAGCTGCTACGTGGATCGATTTTGCTTTCATTGATTGGTCCCCTCACCTTCCCGAAAATTGGCCGTTTTATTGCCCGAACCCGCGGCTTACTGTGGTCCCTGACGACTAACCACCCCAGGTGATCAACCATGAAAGCTTTGCGTTTACTGGCCGCCCTCGCCCTGAGCGTTTCTGCCTCGGCCTTCGCCCACGACCCCTCGGAAAAAGTCACGGTATTGCAGGACGAACTGCTGCAAAACGTGCCCGGTAAAAAAGCCATGATGATCGAGGTCGACTACAAACCGGGCCAATCCTCCATCGCCCACAAACATGACGGCACGGCCATGGCTTACGTGCTGCAAGGCCAGGTCACTTCCCAGGTCAAGGGCCAGAAAGCGATCACCTACAAGACCGGTGAATTCTGGTATGAACCGGCCGGCTCCGAGCATTTGATCTCAAAAAACGCCAGCGCCACCAAACCCGCCAAGTTGCTGGTGTTCATGGTGTTGTCGCCGGACGAGAAAGTATTGGTCCCCTTGAAAAACTGATCGCTAGTGCATCAGCCATAAATAAAAAGGCTCGAATCGATGATTCGGGCCTTTTTATTACCGCGAGCACTTAGATGAAAACTTTTACATCAAACAAAACTATGGATCAGTCTATAAGTGTATTCATGGACGATTTCATTCAGGCCATAGGGGTTTAGGCTGGAACCACTGCCGGCCAGTACCGGCAACTATCAACTTTTCGACTCAAGTTGTTTCACTGGAGAAACACCATGAAACTTGCGTTTGTCAGTACGTTGACGATTGCCGCGCTATTAGCCGGTTGCTCGGTGCCCACCGCCCCCAACGCCGTGTCGTCCCTGGACACGATGTTCAGCGCACCGGTCGGCCGTTCCAGTGCCACCCGCGTGGCCAATGGCGGCGATGTTTCCCTGGGCATCGTCTTCAGCCCTTCCACTCAGGCCAACCGTGAATACCTGCGCCACTACCAGGCCAACGCCGGCACCGGTTTCGGCCAGAGCCTGATGGTGCAGCCGATCCGCGACGCCTACGTGGCCACGTCCAATCCGGACTTTGCCGTGGACGGGGTCAAAGCCTCGCTGCAGCGCCAGTTCGGCTCGGTGACGGTCTATCCCGACCTGCAAAGCTTGCAAGCCGCCCGGCCGGATGTGGCCGCCATCGTCGACACCCACAGCCAACTGATGACGTCGCGCAGTTCGGATATCAAGGCTGATATCAGTGCCGATTTCTATGATGCGAAGTTCAACTACATCGGCACAGCGAAGGGGCACGACGGCAAATCGCTAAGTCCTGTCTGGGCTGACTTCAAACGCAGCGAAGAGATTGTCGCGGATATTAATCAGCAACAGGATGTGCAAGTTCGGGCATTGCAGAAGTTTGACCAGTCGCTCAGTAATTTGTTGGCCAGGCCGACAAGTAATGTGTCGATGATCAGTGTTAATAGAGATCAAAAGTTGTATTGAGGCGGATGGTCTCTTCGCGGGCAAGCCTCGCTCCTACAGTTGATCGCATTCCAATGTAGGAGCGAGGCTTGCCCGCGAAGCGTCCCTCTCAAACACTCAACGAACTCAGAAATACCCACCGTTTGCCTCAAGACACCATTAATCAACTGTCAACTCTGACAGTAGACATTCCACGCAATAGCTCATTTACTCGAAAGTCCAAGGCAGTTCTCGGCTCAGCGTTGTTCCTAGACTTGGTCCGATTATCATGCATGCAGGAGACTTGAAAATGAGCAGATCCTCTACTCAAACAACGCTCGCACCGGGAGAAAGGGATTTTTCTTTCGGCACGCGCGGCAGCTGCGTGATTGAACACATGGTTTCCCCATCGGCTATGGCACAGGATCTCAATGGCTATGTCTACATTGCAGGAGCACATTCGAATAACGAAGGAAACTTCATTCTCACGCGCATGACGCCCGACGGCGTGATCGATACTCGATTTGGTTTGCATGGATATGTCAGCGAAACGTTCGACAAAGCATTTCGCTCCATACCCTCGGGCATTTCGGTCTCGGAGGACGGCAACCAAATTTTGGTCACAGGACAGGGTCGCAGCATAGCGAATCAGTTCATACGCTGGCCAGGAGCGGCACGCTATGACGCCAAAGGAAAACTGGATGAAAGCTTTGGCCTTCGCGGGCGGGTGTTGCTGCCTCCCCCCAAGCCAGCCGCCCAGCCCTCCGAACCACGCGAATTACTCGAACAGGCCGGTTTCGGGGCATCCGAGCACATGGTTTTGGCGGACGGAAAAATTGTGCTGTGTGCCCATGACTGGCTTTTCGACCTCGGAGGCTCAGTGATTCGACTCAACAGCGATGGCCGCCTCGACAAAACCTTCAACGGTACGGGCTACACCAACGTGCATCACCCCATCGATAGTATCCATTTCACCTGTGTCAACGCGCAGGATGCAAACCACATTGTTGTCAGTGGTTTCCGTTCGATCCCTGGTGGAGGGACCAGGAGAACGTACCCGATTTGCCTGCGCTACAAAGAAGATGGGATGCTTGAGCCCGGGTTTGGGTCGCAGGGCTGGGTCCAGTTTGAACCTGACCTTCAGGCAGAACTATGGGATTTGCCCTTGCAAAAAAACAATCAGGTTTTGCTCGTCGGATGTAAAGCACCGTTAGGCGCTCCGACCGAGGGCCTATTGGCAAAATTGAATCATACGGGCAGTTTCAACGCGATGTTCAATGGTGGCAGGCCACTACTTAGCAATAAGGGCTATGCGCTGATATGGTGGGCAGCGGTAGAACAGCCCGACAGCAAAATAGTCGCTGTAGGACACTATCAACCTTTACCTACCTATGAAATGCGTGGAGTGATTGCTCGTTTTTTGAAAGACGGCAAACCTGACGAAACCTTCGGCGATATCACGGGGATTGTGCCAATACCGGACCATCGTCAAATAAACCGAGTCGCCTTGCAAAAAAATGGACAAATCCTGGCGTGCGGCTTGCTGGAGGCTGAAGTTGGTACGCGGCCAAAATGTGCGGTAGTTCGCTATCAACATTGACGATCCTGGTTGTCGTGCATAAAAAAACCCGCTTCTTTCAAAGCGGGTTTTTTCATTCAGCGCCTAAAATCAGGCCGCCGGCTCCAGCTCCAGCGCCGCAACAGCAGGCACAACCGCCTGCCCGCTCAACGCCAAGTCCAGCAGTTCACGGTTGGCCACTGCATACATGGCGTAGTCCGTACCGCTGGCGGCACGGATTTCCACCAGCATGGCGCGCCAGCGTTCGATCATGCCTTCGTGCTCTTCCATCCACAGCGCCAGACGTGTTTCCACGTCCTGGGTGCCGTCGCCCTGTTGCAGGACCGAGATGGTGATTGCACGTTGCTGCCAGTCCACATCATCGCGGAAGGCTTCACGGGCCAGGGCCTGCCAGTTGTTTTCAACCGGCAGAGCGCTGATCTGTTGCAGGTACCAGGTGATGTCCAGCGCGCTGCCCACGGCGAAGTACGCCTTGGCCACGTCGGCCGGGTTTTGACCGGTGACGTCGGCGGCTTCGATGATCGGCAGCAAGGTGTACAGGTGCGTGGTACCTGCAACCATGCGCGCCAGCAACTCAGGCACGCCAGCAGCGACGTAGGCCTGATAACGGGTCTGCCAGCCTTCGCGGGTCGGGCCTTCCAGCAGTTCGTCGAGCTTGAGGCCCAGCGCTGCCAGATGTGGACCGAAGTGCGCGACGTCACGGGCAGCGTTCTGCTCGTTGCGACGGCTGCGCAGGAACCAGCGGGTCGCCCGGCGGCCCAGACGCATCAGCTCGTCCATCAGCTCCAGTTGCACATCAGCGGAAACCTGGTAGTCCAGGGCTTCAATCTGACGGAACCAATGCGGGAGATGGAAAATGTCACGCACGATCACGTAGGCGCCCGCCACGTTCGCCGGGCTCATGCCGGTCGACTCTTTGAGTCGTTGAACGAAGGTGATGCCCATGTGGTTCACCAGATCGTTGGCGATCTGGGTGCTGACGATTTCGCGCTTCAGACGGTGACGACGCATGGCTTCGGAGAACTTGCTCACCAGACTCGGCGGGAAAGCGGTTTCCATGTCGCGGGTCAGGTAATCGTCGTCCGGCACCAGGGAGTTGAGCAGCGCTTCCTTGAGGTCGATCTTGCTGTACGAGATCAGCACCGACAGTTCGGCACGGGTCAGGCCATGGCCCGCCGCGATGCGTTCAGCCAGCACTTCCTCGTTCGGCAGGAACTCGATGGCGCGATCCAGCTTGCCGCGGCCTTCCAGATCGTTCATCAGGCGCTTGTACTCAGCGATCCGCACGAAAGCGCGGCGTGCCGCCAGGGACAGGGCCTGAGTCTGCTTGTAGTTGTTGCCCAGCACCAGATTGCCGACTTCGTCGGTCATGCTCGCCAGCAACTGGTTACGTTGCTTGTCGGTCATGTCACCGGCCTGAACCACTTCGTTCAGCAGGATCTTGATGTTGACTTCGTGGTCGGAGCAGTCCACGCCACCGGCGTTGTCGATGAAGTCGGTGTTGGAGCCGCCGCCATTGAGGCCGAATTCGACGCGACCCAGTTGGGTCATCCCGAGGTTACCGCCCTCGCCCACGACTTTGCAGCGCAGTTCGTTGCCGTTCACGCGCAGTGCATCGTTGGCCTTGTCGCCGACATCGGCGTGGCTTTCGGTGCTGGCTTTGACGTAAGTACCGATACCACCGTTCCACAACAGGTCTACCGGGGCCTTGAGCAAGGCGTTCAGCAGTTCGGTCGGGGTCAGCTTGTCAGCCTTGATGTCGAAGCGCTCTTTCATCTGCGGGGAAATCGCGATGCTTTTCGCGCTGCGGGAGAAGATCCCGCCGCCTTCGGACATGATGCTGGTGTCGTAATCGGTCCAGGCCGAACGCGGCAGATCGAACAGGCGCTGACGCTCGACGAAGCTGTTGGCCGGTTGCGGATTCGGGTCGATGAAGATGTGCAGGTGGTTGAAGGCTGCGACCAGTTGCAGTTTGTCGGACATCAACAAACCGTTACCGAACACGTCACCGGCCATGTCGCCGACGCCCACGACAGTGATGCTGTCTTCCTGGACATTGATGCCGCGTTCGCGGAAGTGGCGTTGTACGCCGACCCACGCGCCTTTGGCGGTGATGCCCATTTTCTTGTGGTCGTAACCGGCAGAACCACCGGAAGCGAACGCGTCACCCAGCCAGAAACCGTAGTCGATGGCGATGCCGTTGGCGATGTCGGAGAAGGTCGCAGTGCCCTTGTCCGCGGCAACGACGAGGTACGGGTCATCGTCGTCATGACGCACGACGTTGGCCGGCGGAACCAGCGCGCCGTCTTTCAGGTTGTCGGTGATGTCCAACAGGCCCGAGATGAAGATGCGGTAGCAGGCGATGCCCTCGGCCGCGATTTCGTCGCGACCGCCACCCAGTGGCAGGCGACGCGGCAGGAAGCCGCCCTTGGCGCCGACCGGCACGATCACCGAGTTCTTCACTTGCTGGGCTTTTACCAGGCCCAGCACTTCGGTGCGGTAGTCTTCTTCACGGTCGGACCAGCGCAGACCGCCACGCGCGACGTTACCGAAGCGCAGGTGCACGCCTTCGACGCGAGGCGAGTAGACGAAGATTTCGAACTTCGGTACTGGCTTCGGCAGCTCGGGAATCTGGTGCGGATTGAACTTGAAACTGAAGTAGGACTTGTTCTGACCACGGGCATCGGTCTGGTAGAAGTTGGTCCGCAGGGTTGCCTTGATCAGGTCAAGGTAACGACGCAGGATCCGGTCTTCGTTCAGCACCTGAACGTCGTCCAGCGCAGCCAGGATCGCGTGTTCCAGGCGTTGCTGCTTGTCTTCCAGGTCGTCGGTACCGAGCTTGCGCGCCAGGTAGAAACGGGTCTTGAACAACCGGGTCAACTCGCGAGCGATGTCGGTGTGGTTGGTCAGGGTGGTGGCGATGTAGCCCAGGTCGAAGCCCAGACGAATCTGCTTCATGTAGCGAGCGTAGGCACGCAGCAGCGCCACATCACGCCATGGCAGGCCGGCGGTCAGCACCAGACGGTTGAACGCATCGTTCTCGGCATCGCCACGCACAATGTGGACAAACGCGTCCTGCAGCGTGTCGTTGAGTTGCTGGATGTCGAGTTCCAGGCCTTCAGCGGCAGTGAATGCGAAGTCGTGAATCCAGAACTCACGGCCGCTGTTGTGACGCAGGCGATACGGGAATTCACCCAGCACGCGCAGGCCGAGGTTTTCCAGGATCGGCAACACGTCGGACAGGGCCAGCGGGGTATCGGCGTGATACAGCTTGCAATGCAACTCGCGCTGACCGGACACCTGGCCCAGCGGCTGATAGAAGCTCATCACCAGCGGGTTTTTTTCGGTCAGGCTCAACAGGTGCTGCATGTCGACCACGGCCGAATGCGCCGCGAAACGCTCGCGGTAACCGGCCGGGAAGCCTTTCGGGAAGTCGGCCAGCACGTTGGTGCCGTGGGCTTCGCCGAAGCTTTCTACTACCAGGCTGGCGTAGTCGTCCTGCCAACTGCGGCAGGCCTGGACCACTTCTTTTTCCAGCAGGACCGGGTCGATGTCCAGGCGGTTCTTCGGATCAACCCGCAGAATCAGCTGGACACGGGCCAGTACGGACTCGGAGAAGAACGTCCAGAACTCGCAATCCGAGGCTTTCAGGCGATCCATCAGCACTTGCTGGATCTTCTGGCGCACTTCGGTGGAGTAGATGTCGCGCGGCACGTAGGCCAGGCAGTAGCAGAAACGGCCGTACGGGTCTTTGCGCAGGAACACGCGGATCTTGTTGCGTTCCTGGATCTGCACGATCGACATCACGGTGCTGAACAGCTCGTCCACCGGGGTCTGGAACAGATCGTCGCGAGGCAGTACTTCGACCACCTGCGCCAGTTCCTTGCCCAGGTGAGCCTTGGCCTGGAAGCCGGAGCGGCGTTCGATTTCTTCGACCTTGCGGCGGATGTACGGGATGACCCGCACGCTCTCGCCATACACCGAGGAGGTGTACAGGCCCATGAAGCGGCATTCCTTGATGACTTTGCCGTCGGCGTCGATTTCACGGATCGACACGTAGTCCGGGTACGCCGGACGGTGTACGCGGCTTGGGTGCGCAGCCTTGGCGAACGACAGCAGGGTCGGTTCGCGCAGGTAGTTCACGGCGTAGTCTTCGATGCGCAGGTCTTCGTAGGTCAGGCCGGTGCGCAGCAGTTTGGTCAGGCCCAGGAAAGAGCTCTGGTCGTACTCGATGTGGCCGCCGTCGGCCTGGTCGCTGACCACGAATTCTTCGTAGCCCAGGAAGGTGAAGTGGTTGCCCACCAGCCATTCCAGGAAGCTTTTGATTTCGGCTTTTTCTTGCGGGTCAACCTTGAACTGGCTGTTGTCCAGACCGGTCAGGATTTCCTGGACCTTGTCTTTCATCGGCTCGAAATCGGCGACCGCGACGCGGACTTCGCCGAGAACCTGTTCCAGTTCCTTGCTCAGTACATTCAGTTCGGCCGCGTTGGCGCAACGGTCGATTTCCAGGTACATCAGCGATTCTTGCAGGATGCCTTCGCCCTGGGTGCCTTTGGCCAGGATTTCCAGCAGCTCGCCCTTGCTGCCGCGACGCACGCTCAGCACAGTGGTTTGCAAGGTGTGGATGCTGTAGCCGCGACGGTTCAGCTCGGTACGCACCGAGTCCACGAGGAATGGCAAGTCGTGGTGCAGCACTTCGACCGCGGTGTGGGTCGACTGCCAGCCGTGGCGTTCGTAATCGGGGTTGTAGACGCGCACCTGCGGTTGCGCGTGATCGAAGCGCTCAAGCAGGCGCCACGCAGAAAGGGTACAGCCAGCGAGGTCGGACAGCCGACGCTGGGTCAGCTCGTCGAGGGAAATGATGCCGAAAAATTGTTCAGCAAACAGCGCCACTTGTGGCAGTGCCTGTTCACTGATGTGCTGCGCCAGTGCCGCTTGCAGTTGGTGCTGGAAGTCGGCTTTGCTGGCTGCGGTGAAGAACGCCATCTGTGGTACTCCGCTTGGGCTTGTTATTGATGGAAGCGTCGCGTGCAAAACCCCTTTCGGGGCGATCCGTCACCCTGTTCCTGATTCTCGGGCAGAGGAAACAGGGTGACAGGTGGGTGAAGCTGGACGAGACACTCAGGTCACATTCACCTTCCAAGAATGGGTATCTGCAAAAACGACTGTACGATGAATTGCACAATGCCTTGACGGGTATCCATTCGATGCGCAGCTTAACGAGTGCGACAACGTGCCTGCTTGCGGCGCTGCGACATATTCGGTCATCGGCACGCAGCTTGCGCCTTGCGCACCGAATAACACTAGCAGCCGCACAGCAAGACGGGGAGTTTAACCCCGGTTTTGCGGCACGTCCGTACCCGAAATGACCAGCAACACACCGGATGTTCACGACACATCCTCTGACACTCAGGCGAGCAGAAATTCCCGGCGACTGGCAGAATCGCCCTTTGTTTGTCTTCACGATGCTCGTCGAGCCAGGAATCAACCATGCAAATCACCACCGAACTGTTGATCGTCAACCCGTGCGATGACGAAGAAGACAACCTGGCCATGCTCTGCTGCACCAGCGACGATGGCGAATTGTTCCTGATGAGCCGTTTCCCGGACGAGGACGAACTGGAGATCATCTTTCAGGACAAGCCTTCGGCGCTGGACGGCGTGAAAGTCACCCTGAGCGCTACCCGCCTGCTGATCGAAATCGCGGCGACTGACGCCGATGCGCTGAACGGCGAAGACTCCCTGGAAATCATTCACAGCACTGATGCCAGTGACCTGCCGGAAGTGGAAGAAACGTTGCAGAACATTCTTGAGGGGATTGGCACTTATATAAGCGAGCTGTGATTTTCGGCGCCTGTACCGGCCTCTTCGCGGGCAAGCCTCGCTCCTACAATGACCGCATGCACCTGACAGGACGCGGTCACCTGTAGGAGCAAGGCTTGCCCGCGAAGGCGTCCGAAAGAACACCACTGTCCTCGATCGTTCCCACGCGTGGGAACGATCGGTCATAAGGCGTGTTAACGAGCGCTGATCCGCACATTTCTACAAAATGCCGTTAGTCGCCACCCCCTGCGATGCATTAAAGTAACGCCCCCAGCCCTGGCGTTATTCGAACGTCTTCGGTCACCCTTTCCAGGAACAGTCATCGATGGAACATCGTGAAGCGCTGCTAGCGCTGCGAACCTTTCTTTCAACGCAGATTCTCGGCCAGGAAAAACTCATCGAGCGCTTGCTCATCGCCTTGCTTGCCGACGGCCACATGCTGGTCGAGGGCGCCCCGGGGCTGGCCAAGACCAAGGCCATCAAAGAGCTCGCCGAAGGCATCGAAGCGCAATTCCATCGCATCCAGTTCACCCCCGACCTGTTGCCCGCCGACATCACCGGCACCGAGATCTATCGCCCGGAAACCGGCAGCTTCGTGTTCCAGCAAGGCCCGATCTTCCATAACCTGGTGCTGGCGGACGAAATCAACCGCGCCCCGGCCAAGGTGCAATCGGCGCTGCTCGAAGCCATGGCCGAGCGTCAGGTCAGTGTCGGGCGCAGCACTTACGAGTTGTCGCCGCTGTTCCTGGTGATGGCCACGCAAAACCCGATCGAGCAGGAAGGCACGTATCCGCTGCCCGAAGCCCAGCTCGACCGCTTCCTGATGCACGTGAAAATCGGTTTCCCGGACGCCGCCGTCGAACGGCGCATCCTGCAACAGGCTCGCGGCGAAGCGCTCAACGGCGAAACCAAGCCCGAGCGCCGGGTCAGCCAGCAGGCGATTTTCGCCGCGCGCAAGGAAATCCTCGGGTTGTACATGGCCGACGCCGTGGAGGAATACCTGGTGCAACTGGTCATGGCCACCCGCACGCCGGCCAAGTTCGACCCGGAAATGGCCGAGTGGATCGCCTACGGCGCCAGCCCGCGTGGCTCCATCGCCCTCGACCGCTGCGCCCGGGCCCACGCCTGGCTCGCCGGTCGCGACTTTGTCAGCCCGGAAGACATCCAGGCCGTGCTGTTCGACGTGTTGCGCCACCGCATCATCCTGTCCTTTGAAGCCGAAGCGGCGGGCATCGACCAGGACCGGGTGGTCCAGCGGATTCTCGACGTCGTAGCCGTCGCTTGACCCCGATGAACGCCATCCTGCCGCCCGAGCCGGGCATCCGTGTCAGCCTCGCCGAGCTGATCGAGATGCGCCATCGGGTACGCGAAGTGCAATTGTTCTCCACGCCGAGCCAGCGCAGCCCGCTGATCGGCCTGCACCACTCCAAACTGCGCGGGCGTGGCGTCGATTTCGATCAGGTGCGGGTCTATCAGGCCGGCGACGACGTGCGCACCATCGACTGGCGCGTCACCGCCCGCACCCAGGAGCCGCACACCAAGCTCTTTCACGAAGAACGCGAGCGACCGATTTTCATCATGGTCGAGCAAAGCCGTCGGCTGTTTTTCGGTTCGGGGCTGATGTTCAAATCAGTGCTGGCCGCGCAAGCTGCGAGCCTGATCGGCTGGGCGGCGCTCGGGCACAACGATCGGGTTGGCGGGCTGGTGTTCGGCGATAACGAGCACTACGAAATCAAACCCCGGCGCAGCAAGCAAAGCCTGCTGCAATTGCTTAACCGGCTGGTGCGGGTCAACCAGTCGCTGCACACCGAAAGCGAGCAGAACCGCGATTCGCTGAACATGGCCCTGCGCCGCGCCCGAGAAGTGTTGCGCCCCGGCAGTCTGGTGATCGTGATCTGCGACGAGCGTGCCTTGACCGAAGGTTCTGAACAGCAACTGAGCCTGTTGTCACGCCATTGCGACCTGTTGTTGCTGCCGCTGTCCGATCCGCTGGACCACGCCCTGCCCGCCGCTGGGCTTCTGCGTTTCGCGGAACGTGGCGCGCAACTGGAACTCGACACGCTGAATTTCGACCTGCGCCAGACTTACCGCGCCCAGGCTGAGGAACGAATCGCGCGCTGGGAACTGCTCGCGCAGAAGCTGCGGGTACTGTTGATGCCCCTGAGCACCCAGAGCGAGATGGTGGAGCAGTTGCGCGAATACCTGAACCCACAGAAACCGGGGAAAGGTCGATGAGCAGCCTGGAACAACTGCAGCCGCTGATGATCCCGCCGCCGATCAGTTTCTGGCCTCCGGCGCCGGGATGGTGGCTGTTGCTGCTGCTATTGCCGCTGATCGGTTTCGCTTTGTGGAAAGTCTGGCACCTGATTCCGGACAAGCGCCCTATCGTGCGCGCCGAACAGCCGCTTGACCCGGTGCGCCTCGCCGCCCTGGCCGAACTCGCGCAAATGCCCAAGCCCTACGACGGCGCCCCGGCCGGTGCCTGGTTGCAGCAGCTCAACGGGTTGCTCAAGCGCCTGTGCCGCAACCATTACCCCTACAGCCAGAGCCACACGCTTAATGGCCGCAAATGGCTGGCGTTCCTCGACAACCGATGCCCGGCCGCCGGCCTGACACGCTGGATGGTGTTGGTGGAAGGCGCCTACAAGCCCGAATGCAAACTCGACGACAAGGCCATTGCCGGCCTGACCCAAGCCGTCGACACCTGGATTCGCAAACATGTTTGAGTTCGCCTGGCCTTGGATGTTCGCCCTGCTGCCGCTGCCATGGCTGATGCGCCTGGTGCTGCCGGTGGCCGACAGCGGCGAACCGGCGCTCAAAGTCAGTTTTCTCAGCGACCTCGAAGGCCTGGCCCGCCGCCGCGCCCGCGCCAACCTGCCGGCCTGGCGGCAGCAAGCGCCGTTCATTCTGCTGTGGCTGTTGCTGCTGATGGCCGCCGCGCGCCCGCAATGGCTCGGCGAACCGCTGCCGATTGCCGCCAGTGGCCGCGACTTGCTGGTGGCGGTGGACGTGTCCGGCTCGATGGATTTCCCCGACATGCAATGGCAGGACGAAGACGTCAGTCGCTTGTCGCTGGTCCAGCATCTGCTCGGGGACTTTCTGGAAAGCCGCGAAGGCGACCGGGTCGGTCTGATCCTGTTCGGCAGTCAGGCCTATCTGCAAGCACCGCTGACCTTCGACCGGCGCACCGTGCGCGTGTGGCTGGATGAAGCGCGAATCGGCATCGCCGGCAAGAACACCGCCATCGGTGACGCTATCGGCCTGGCCCTCAAGCGCTTGCGGATGCGTCCGGCGCAAAGCCGCGTGCTGATCCTGGTCACCGACGGCGCCAACAACGGCGGCGAAATCGACCCGCTGACCGCCGCGCGTCTGGCCGCCAGCGAAGGCGTGAAAATCTACCCGATCGGCATCGGCGCCGACCCGGAGCAAAGCGGCACGTTGGGCTTCCTCGGCGTCAATCCAAGCCTGGACCTTGACGAACCGGCGCTGAAAGTGATCGCCCAAGCCACCGGTGGCCAGTATTTCCGTGCCCGCGATGGCAAAGAGTTGCAGGCGATCAAGGACACCCTCGACAAACTGGAACCGGTCACCCAGCAACCGACCCAGGCCCGCCCGGCTCAGGCGTTGTATCACTGGCCGCTGGCGATGGCGCTGCTGTTGAGCATGTTGTTGGTGGCGCGCGAGCGCTGGCCGGACAATCCGCTGCAACGTTTCCTGAGCAAGGACCTGTTTTTGCAAAGCCAACTGCCAGATTGGCGCCAACGGCTGAACCGCCTGCGCCTGCGGAGGCGTCGATGAGCGCGCTCTGGCCTTACTGGTTCCGGCCCTGGTGGCTGCTGCTGTTGCCGGTGCTCGGTTGGTTGCTCTGGCAACTCTGGCATCGACAGAAACGCGCCGGGCGCTGGCAGATGATTCTGCCGCCAGCCTTCCACGCCGCGTTACTGAGCGGCGGCAAAGGTCACGACAGCAAACTGCCGTGGGTGGTACTGGGTCTGGCCTGGGTGCTGACCATTGGTGCGTTGCTCGGGCCGAGTTGGGAGCGGGTCGAACAGACCAGCCAGAAACCCGCCGATCCGTTGGTGGTGCTGCTGGAGCTGACCCCGGAAATGCTCGCCACCGACAGCCCGCCGACCCGACTGGAACAGGCGCGACGCAAGCTGTTCGACCTGCTGCAAAGTCGCAGCGATGCCCAGACCGCGATTGTCGTCTACGCCGGCAGCGCCCACACGTTGGTGCCGCTGTCGGATGACCTGTCCACCAGCCGTAATCTGCTGGACGCGCTCAAGCCTTCATTGATGCCCGAGGTCGGTCATCGCGCCGATCTGGCGGTGATCAAAGCCTTGGCGCTGTTGGATCAAGGTGCGCTCGGTCAGGGCCGGATCCTGCTGATCGGTTCGTCCCTGACCGAGCAGGAACGCTTCGGCATCGAGCGGGCGCTGAACGGCAAGTCCACGGAGTTTCTGATGCTCGGCGTCGGCACGCCCGAAGGCG
This sequence comes from Pseudomonas sp. dw_612, assembly GCF_018449725.1. Taxonomy (GTDB): domain Bacteria; phylum Pseudomonadota; class Gammaproteobacteria; order Pseudomonadales; family Pseudomonadaceae; genus Aquipseudomonas. The sequence continues at coordinate 372,795 of NZ_JAAVVC010000004.1, forward strand.
CGCCGGTGGCGCAGGAGGACGGCAGTTTCCTCAAGGACGCCCAAGGCGCGATTCTGGTGCCGCACCTGGACAATACGGGCCTGAAAGCCTTCGCCACTGATCTGGGCGGCCGCTATCACGCTTCACGACTGGACGACGCCGACCTGGGCGCCCTAGGCCTGCTCGATGGCCCACGCAACCTGCGCAACGACGGCCAGACCCTGCGCCTCGACACTTGGGCCGATCAGGGTTACTGGCTGTTGTTGCCACTCCTGTTGCTGGCGTCCTTTGCCGGGCGCCGGGGCTGGTTGTTCTGCCTGCCGCTGTTGTTCCTGCTGCCGCAACCGAGTTACGCCTTCGACTTTGAAGACTTGTGGCTGCGACCCGATCAACGGGGCCTGCATTTGCTCAACCAGGAGCATCCGGCCGAGGCCGCGCAACATTTCGAAGACCCGCAATGGCAAGGCGTGGCGCTGTACGAGGCCGGCGACTACAGTGGCGCCGCCCAGCGCTTCGCCCAAGGCAATGATGCGCGAGCGCACTACAATCGGGGGAACGCCCTGGCCAAGAGCGGCGAACTGGAAGCCGCGCTGGACGCCTACGATCAAGCCCTGGAGCGGCAGCCGGATTTGCGTCCGGCGCTGACCAACAAGGCGCTGGTGGAAAGCCTGATCAAACAGAAAGCCACGCCACCGGCGGTTGAACCGGACAAATCCGAAGGTGACGAGCCTGGAACCGCCAGCGACAGCCCGGCTCCCGGCGACGCGACCCAGCCGTCGAGCAGTGGCGAAGCGAAAACCGATGCCCAGCCCAACGCGCCGGACACCGAACTACCGTCCACCAGCCCGCCGCAACCGGGAGCCAACGAAGTGCCGGGCAGCGAACTCGGGGACGAACAAAGCACCACGCCACCGCGACGTCCGGCCAACGACAGCCTTGAAGGCGAACAGGCCCAGGCGCTGGAGCAATGGCTGCGCAAGATCCCGGATGATCCGGGTGAACTGCTGCGGCGCAAATTCTGGTACGAACAGCAACAACATCAGGATCAGGGAAAAACTCGATGACCCGCTTCACCGCTCTCTTGCTCGCCCTGCTCTTCTGGACAATTCAGGCCCAGGCTGCGGACCTGGTCGCCAGTGTCGATCGCAGCCGCCTGAGTTCCGGCGAAACCGTCGAACTGACCCTGGAATCCAACGACGTGACGCTGTTCGGCAAACCCGACCTGACGCCGCTGGAACCGGCGTTCGAAGTGCGCGGCACCCGCCAGGTCAACCAGTTGACCACGATCAACGGCGACAACCGCGCGACCACGCGCTGGATCATCACCCTGCTGCCCAAGCAAAACGGCAGCGTGGAGATCCCGTCGCTGCAATTGGGCGAAGTGCGCAGTCAGCCGATTACCCTTCAAGTGATCGAAAGCGAAACCCAGGACACCCAGAACACTCTGGCGCTGGTATTTATCGAGGCCAGTCTCGATCAGGCCAGCGTGTACGTGCAGGCCCAGGCGATCCTGACGTTGCGCATCTACCATTCGGTGTCGCTGTACGACGACAGCAGCCTGACGCCATTGCAGATCCCCGACGCGCGCATCGAGCAACTGGGCGAGTCGCGCACCTATGAAAAGGTCATCAATGGCCTGCGTCATGGCGTGATCGAAATGCGCTACGCGATCTTTCCCCAGCACAGCGGCGTATTGAGCATTCCCACGCAGACGTTCAGCGCCACGCTGGTGGACGTGCAGCCGTCCCCGGACGTGCCCTCCCAAGGGCCGAAACCGGGCAAGTTGCTGCGCGTCAGCTCCGCCGAAATTCCGCTGACGGTCAAGGCCAAACCCGCCACCTACCCGGCCGACGCGCCGTGGCTGCCAGCGCGCAGCCTAAGCCTGAGCGAAAGTTGGAGCCCGGAGCCGAATCACACGCAGGTCGGTGATTCCCTGACCCGCAGCCTGACCCTGAAAGCCGAAGGCCTCGCCAGTTCACAGTTGCCGCCGCTGCCCGCCACCGACATCAACGGCTTGCGCCGCTACCCGGACCAACCGGTATTGGGCAACCAGAACAGCGAACGCGGGCTGATCGGCAGTCGCGAAGACCGTGAAGCGCTGGTGCCCGCCCACAGCGGCGCCATCGAATTGCCGACGGTGGACGTGGTGTGGTGGAACACCTTCGAAGATCACCTGGAACGCAGCAGCCTGCCGGCCCGGACGCTGCAAGTGACGAATAATCCGAGCCTGATGGTCGACACCCCGGCAGGCACCGCCCAAGTGAATTACGCCGCCGACAGCGAAGCCCTGTGGTGGTGGAAGCTCAGCACAGTGATTCTGGCCTGCACCACCCTGCTCGGCTTTGGCCTGTGGTGGCGCGCTCGTTGGCAACCGGCGATCCTGCGTGCCGCGCAAACCGGCCCGAGCCCGCGCACCGTGCTCGACGAGCTCAAGCGCGCCTGCCAGGCCAACGACCCCCACGCCACCCGCCAGGCCCTCGACGCCTGGGCCCGGCAACAACCGGAAACCCTGGCCGACATGGCGGCGCGGTTTGTGCCGTTGTCAGATGCCCTCGACGGCTTGAACGGCGCGCTGTACAGCGAAACCGGCCAGCATTGGCAAGGCGAAGACCTGTGGCGCGCGACCCGGGCGATTCCGCTGGCGGAGCGGGTGCAGGATCCGGTGGGTGATAGCGGGTTGCCGCCGCTTTATCCGAAGTAGCTGTCAGAAAACGTCACTGTCCGTGTTGAAGTTCTGCTTCCCGGATATGTCCTACAACTGATATCGAATCGACTGACTTCGCTAACTTGTAGATTCACTCAGAGTCCTGTGCCTTAAAAGACACAGGGATGCGAGGATGTTTTCTACAGCCAACGACGTTGTTTTCACACTCGACATTGCAGGGTTTTCCTACGACCTTCAGGTCCTCGAATTCCGCGCCAAGGAAGCGCTGAACCGAGCCTACGCGGTCAATCTTGAACTGGTGAGCGAACGGCCCGATATTGACCTCGAGTCGCTGCTGCATCGCCCGGCCTTTTTGACGTTCGGCCCCGACAACTCCGGGATTCACGGCCATGTCTATCGAGTCGCGCAAGGCGACTCGGGCAAACGCCTGACGCACTATCAGATCACCCTCGCACCTCGCCTCGCCTATCTCGCGCATCGCCGCAACCAACGTATTTTCCAGCACCTGAGCGTGCCGCAAATCATCGGTAAAGTTCTGACGGACCACGGGATTCAAGCGGATACCTGGCGTTTCCAGCTCAGCGCAGAATACCGGCCACGGCTCTATTGCGTGCAATACAACGAATCAGACCGGCACTTCATTCAAAGGCTGTGTGAGGAAGAAGGCCTGCATTTTCATTTTCAACACAGTGCCTCCGGGCATGTGTTGGTGTTCGGCGATGATCAGACGATATTCCCCAAACCCAAGAGTCCGACGGCGTATGTCCAGGGCAGCGGTATGGTCGCCGAAGCCCCGGTGATTGATCGCTTCCAAGTCAGCCTGGAAACCCGCACCACCCACGTCAGTCGCCGCGATTACAACTTCGAAAAGCCGCGCCTGCCACTCGATAGCGACAGCAAGACCCCGCAATTGCCTCATCTGGAGGATTACGCATTCCCAGGGCAATTCACCGAGCGCGAACGCGGCAAGCATCTGGCCCGGCGAGCGCTGGAACGCCATCGCGCCGATTACCGGCAAGCCCGCGGGCGCGGTGATCAAAGTGCCTTGCGCAGCGGACACTTTGTTCACCTGACCGAACACCCGCGTCGCGACTGGAATGGTTTGTGGCTGCTGACCGAGGTCGAGCATGTCGGCAAACAACCTCAAGTGCTGGAAGACTCAATGATCGACAGCCATCCGGAGGACGGATTCAGCCAGGGTTACCGCAACCAGTTCGTCGCAACGCCATGGGACGTGATATTCCGACCGCCCCTTGAACACCCCAAACCGCGAATGATCGGCAGTCAGCATGCTGTGGTGACCGGACCTCCCGGTGAAGAGATCTACTGCGATGAGTACGGCCGGGTAAAAGTCCATATGGCGTGGGACCGGGACGGCCAAAAAAACGAGCACTCAAGTTGCTGGCTACGCGTTGCCACGGGTTGGGCCAATGACCGCTACGGCAGTGTGCTGATCCCGCGAGTCGGTATGGAAGTGCTGGTGGGCTTCAGCGAAGGCGACCCCGACAAACCGTTGATAGTTGGCTGCTTGCCGAATGCGGCGACGCCCGTGCCACTGGATCTGCCCACTCAGCACACACAAAGCATTTTGCGCAGCCAGAGCAGCCCCGGCGGCGGCGGTTACAACGAGTTGCGCATTGAGGACCGTAAAGGTTCGGAGGAAATCGCCCTGCGGGCCCAGCGGGATTTCGTCCAGCTGGTGCTCAACGACGAACGTATTCAGGTCGACAACCAACGCACCGTCGTGGTCGGCGGCATCGCCAGCCACGAGCTGCGCAGCGAAGAACACCACCTCACCCACGGCAATCGCCTGACTGAACTCAAACAGGACGATCACCTGCTGGTGCTGGGCGACCAACACATCCGCGTCACCAGTCAGCGACTCAACGCCACACAGCAAATTCACCTCAGCGCCGGGCAACAGGTCGTCATTGATGGCGGAGCACATCTGACGGTCAAGGCTGGCGGGCAATGGCTGACATTGGGGCCGGATGGCATTTTCAGCAGCGTGCCGATTGTGCAGGGCGGAGTTCCGGCCGACGGTTTGCCGGCAGAGCCGTTGATGCCGGGCGCATTGCCCTTGTTGAAGGTGACGTTCGACGCCGTAAAACAGCGTCGGGCACTGGTTTCAACACGCAGCTCGCGTTGCCTGATTTGCGAGGCAGCCCAAGCATGAAACTCTCGACCTCTTTACCCGCCGACCTGCAGTGGAACGAGCAACAAGCTTTTGTGTTGCTCGATGGCGCGACCCTAAGCGATCTGCCGCAGCGCGTGAAAAATTTGAGCCCAGGCTCCAACAGCGTCGCGCTGTATGACTGCTCGTCGTTCAACTCGCTGCGGGATATATCACCGCTGTTGGTTGCCGTTCAACAGCCTGACGAGCCGCTTGTTCAGTTCTATCTGGAACACGCCCATGAGGAATGGGGCGTGTTGCTGTTCGGCTCGAGTTCGACCCACGACGTCGCCCAGCACTTGCGAAAATTGCTGACCGTTGAGTTGCCAGAGGGGTTACCGGTCTTCCTGCGCCTGGCAGACGCCGCCGTGGCGAGAATCCTGTTCGGCAGCGGCGATCAGCGTTTGTTTGGGCCGCTGTCCTGTGTGGTAACGGCCGATGGCGTCGAGGCTGATTGGCAGCGTCATCAAACTCGCCTGGCCGAGTGCCCTGATTTGCCGACGCCCTATCGCCTGAGCGCCGAACAGAATTCGGCGCTGGAACACGCTGATCGGCGCCGCGTTCTGCTGGAACTCGACGCTCATCTGCTGAGGTTTTTCCCCGAACGCCAACACGGCGCAACCGTGGCCGAGCGCTGGCCGATGCTTGAACAGCTGGAAGCCGATGCTGGCGCGCTGGGTTTGAGTTGCCAATCCGAGCTGTTTTATTACGCCAACGTCATGGCTTCGCTGGACGGCACATCGCTCGATCAGCATCCGCACATCCACCGATTGCTGCATACGCCGTCACTGCAATCTCCCGGTGAGCGCGTTGCGCTGGCCGCTGACCTCGCCCACCAATGGGCCATTCAACGGGGCCGCCCATGACTTCACCCGCCAACCTCGCCGCAGCCGCGGCCCCCAAAACCGCCTTTGGCTCGCCCGGTGCCTGTCCTCTGATGCAAACCCACGTGCAACTCCTGCCCGTGCGTTATGGCCTGGTGGAAAAAGCCGTCGACCCAAGCGCTACATTGAAATTGCCCTACGCCCTCCAGACCCGACCGTTGGGCATTCGCATGCTGCGCGACGGTTGGCTGTACGTGATCGACAGCGTTTCCGGTGACATGCATGAATACCGCGTGCTTAACGGCGTGGTCAGCGCTTTGCTGCACAAGGGTGCGAAGGTCGATGAGGATCAGCGCTCGGCCATCGAAGAACGCCCGGCCCTGGTGTTTTCCCGGCGCAGCACCTTGCACGTGTGCTTCGCCGAAGTGCAGTGGACCGCCGCCAAATGCGCTCAAGTCACCGACAGCCGCGAGGAGCGCGAGCACTTCATGCAAGCCGTCGACCTCGGCCCGGTGAATTGCGAAACCGGTGGCGAACACTTGTTGACGGTCGCGCAAGCCAGGCAGTGGCTGGCGGAGATTGCGACGGTTCCGGCCCAGCAGGCCCAAGCCGAAAAGGACCACGCCGAACATGAAAAAGACGCGTCACCGGATGCCGTGCTGCTGTCGACGGTGCAGGTCAGCAACGTCCCCGCCCATGAGCTTGAACCTTATCTGTGGGAAAAACCCCAGCGCTTTCGCGAGGCCCATATCGGCGAGTTTCTCGGGCGGGTGCGCCCGGCGTATCAGGACGACACGCTGTTCCTTGTGGTGCAGGACGACCTCGGCGTGCTGCGCGACCTCGCCGACTATCAAGACGCTGTGGTCGGCTGGGTCGATGACTGGAGCAATGCCGAGCACAACGAGCGCAATTACTTGCTGGCGTGTTACATCGAGTCGTTGAGCCAGCTCAGCCCGGCGGATGTCGATAAGCTGGCCGAGGCCAGCGACAACCCACGGACCAAGGCCTTGTTCACCGATCTGGAACAGTTACCCGAACCGGAGGGGGAACAGACCCGCAAAGCCTTGCTCGACTACTTGAATAGAGGCGGCAAAGTCGTGCCGCCGGACGCACCGGTGTCGCCCGAACTGGAGCACACCCGTCGGGAGGCCGTGGACAAGGCGTATGAGATGAACCGCTTCGACGGCCTCGCGCCGGATGCCACGGCCTATCGCCGGGCCAGTGATGAGGCGGACCTTCGTTACTACACGCGCCAGCATTTCGCGGTCGCCCCGGCCGACTTCGTCGAGCGTCACTTGCAGACCCTGGTCGACCTCGGCAAGGAGAACAACCGACGCATCCGGGACCTGCTCGACGGCCCTTTGCTCAGCGGCAAACGCGGGGTCAACGACCTCATTGATCGCCAGGCCATGGACAACGAACTGTTTCAGTACCGCGCCGACCTTGGCCGCTGGAATCGCCTGCTCGAGCGCATTACCGCCGACCGCACGCAACTGGTGTGTGCCGGGCGCTACCACCGCTCGGCGTGGTATTACGACGCGCACGAACCAATGCAGCTGGGCCAGGCGTTCAGCGCTGAATACGCCTGTATCAAAGACATCTGCCGCAGCGACCACGCGAGCAAGGAACTGCTCGGTTATCTGGAAGAACACCCGGAACTGACCCGGCCATTGTTCTACACCTTGCCGCTGCGCCTTCAGCCAGAACAGGCCGTGCAATACACGCTGTTGTTCAACGCCGGCATGGGCGTGTTCAACAACCTGCCGCACTGGCTCGGCGAGCTGAAGAAAATCGAACAACCGCACCTGCCGGCCCTCGACGACTTGCCCGAACACACCCGCGCCGTGGCTGACGCGGCCCAGCACAGCCTCAGCCCGGCGCTGAACCTGGGCTTGAGTCGGGCACTGGAAGGGTTCGACCTGACAGGGAAAAAAATCCCCGACCTCGACGAACTGTTCCGGCAACTGCCCAAAGCGCTGCACATGCGACTGCTGGATGCGGCAAAAACCACCGGGGTGACGTTTACCGTCGCCACACCGGCGGAACACGCGGCGCTGCAAACCAACCTCAAGGAAATGATCCGCGAGCGTGACTACCTCAAGACCTTGACCCGTGAACGCAACCAGATCACCCACAACAAAAACCGCCAGGGGCATAAGACGCCACGGGCGATTGAGTTGCAGGGAGAAATCGCGCGCGTGCGCGGGCAATTGACGCAACTTGAGGGACGGTTGGCCGGGGCATTGAGCCCGATTGCCGAGTTGCCGGATCAGGCTGTGCGGCTTTATGGCGCGACGCAGGCTCGGGCGGGGGTGACAGTGGTGTTTCCGCCGGCGCAGCAACAGGAGGTGCGAGGGTTGCTGAGGAATATTCGGTTAGGGGTGGGGGCGGTGCCGAATGCGGGGTTGATTAAAAGTGAGGGGATGGGGTTGTTGGTGTTTTTGGTGCAGGGGGTGAATTTGGTTTCGGTCATAAGAGAATTGACCAACCAATCGAGGAACAAGCGAACATGGATGCCTTTGGCCAGTGCGCTGGCTGCTACTGGAGCCGCGGGATTCACTGCGGCTCAGAGTTTGGCTGATACAGCCTTGAAGGCGCGGAGCGCGGACTTAGTCGCGGGGCTTCAGCGTCACGCGTTACAAACTGTTCACGTCCAGATGGGGAAAATGCATGTTGGGTTGGGATTCTTTACCTACCTTTTAGGTTTTACATCGTCACTGTTCAGCCTCAATTCCCAATTTCAGAATTGGCAGCGGGCGACGCGCAGCGGAGATAGCTCGGCACAGAACAGCGCGGCGCTTGCCACATTGGGCGCAGGTGGGATGACAACCGTTAATGCCTACGGCTTAAGCCATACCGTCCATGCCACTTTTAGAGTTCTGACTGCACGGAGTGCCGAAGCACGAACAGCCGCTTGGGCGGCGGCAGGCACGCGCCTCTCTACAGTATTTTTTCGGTTCAATTTGGCAGGTGCGTTGTTCACCGTACTGGAACTAGGCGGTACTTGGCTTTACAACCGCTACAACATCAGCGCCCACGACAAATGGCTCAAAACCACGCCGTGGAGCCTGGATGCGGAGGAGCGCGGCGACCATACGCTGGATGAATACAAAAGCTATCTGGTCTTTTTACTTCATGCGCCTTATGCCCAACTGGGTCCGAACGAACATGATTCGTGGCTGAAAAACCTACTGTTAAAGGCCAAACCCAAGGACATTCATCTGGTGCTGCCAGGGCTCACACTCAATGATTTTCAGCCTCCCTTGAACGGTCAACCAGCACGACGCCTGGGAATTGGCGCCCACCGCATTTCCGTTCCCCTTCACAGTCGCGGAACGCCGCGAGAGCGCAAGGACGCCATTAGCAGTGAAGTGACGATCAGTCTGCGCATCGTAGAAACAGGACCGGATCGGTTGGTGTTGTGCCTGCAATATCCACTGGACATTGATGCGGAATTTACCCCCGCGTCCGAAACACTGGAATTGACGGTCTGCCTACAGACCTTGAACGCCAACGGCGAGTGGGTTTCTCTCAATCGCGTCATTCGTCTCAACCCCCGTGGTGAGGGTCACTTCCCTGTGTCGCCCTCTCAATCCGTTACCGAGCGCCCACCGATGTTGCTGGTTGAAACCCATTTGCTGGAGCTGGCCGATCATGCCCACCAAGATTGATAGCTTCGTCCCTGGCCCGCATCTTGACCATTCCCGAAATGCTGGTGATGTCGAGTTGTTTCCAAGTGGAAGGATCACTTATCTGGCACCCTTGCCATTACCGACACCGATGCCCCCGCATGGTCCTCACATTGGGGAATTAAATGATGTGTTTATGGACTTCGGGTTGGGATGGCCGCAGGTATTCTCATGGCAGGTCATATTAGGCGGACCTTTCAGCGGCACCTTCATGGTTATGTTTCTGTTCCCGCTACTTGCCGGCATCCTGTTTTTTCTTTTCGGAATGGGGTGGGAAGATATTACTGACGCCATACAGGGAGTTTTTCTAGTGTCATATGGCTACGCTCTTGTAGCCGGCTTTTGTTCTCTACTCATCGGCCTCTGCACTTGGCACCACAACCACAAAAAACGCCTCCATATCTTCCCCACCCGCTTCAACCGCCAGCGCCGCGAAGTCTGTTTCATGCCCGAAGACGTCACCGAACCGGTCTTCGTCCCTTGGGAATCCCTCTCCGCCTGGGTCATCGAGTCCCAGGGCGCCACCCAGTACGGCATCCAGCGCCAATACGGCATGGGCATCGGTTTCCAGCACGGCGAAACCCTGACCAGCGTCGAATTCCCCTGCTTCGGCCTGCCCATCGCCATCAGCCATTGGGAAGCGATTCGCGGCTACATGGAATATGAAATCCACGACCTTAAAGCCATCCAGGACCCGCAAGACCTGCAAGGCCCCGACGACCCGCCCCACGAAGGCCTGCACACCTTCCACAACGCCCGCGCGCGCATGCATCAGCAAATCCGCGACGGTTCCCGCGACCGGATCTCGGGGTTTTTCTGGTACCTGTACCACGTGATGACCCTGTGGATGATCCCCAACTACCTAACCGAATGGGAAGTCCGCCGCATCCAGAAACTGGGCCCCCAAGCGATGCCCGAAGTGATGCAGCAATGGTCCGAGCCGTTGCCGAAAGAACAATGGGCCAAGCCCAGCGAAGAACTCGTGCGAATGAGCGAACAGGTTCGGCAGATGCACAAACGCCAACCAAGGAAACCGATCACCGAGATTTTTGCTGAAGTGCGGCGGTTGAATCCGACGGACAAACGACGTGCATGAAGTGTTCAGTCTGGGCGACTACGTGCTGACCATGAGTGCCAACAGCGAGTGGGTTTCTCGCAATCGTGTCATATGCCTGCCCCCCCGTGCCGAGGGCCATTTCCCTGTATCGCCCTCTCAAGTTGTTACCGAGCACCCACCGATGTTGCTGGTTGAAACCCATTTGCTGGAGATGGCAGACCATGCCCACCAAGATTGAAAGCCTGCTGCCGCCCCCACACCTCAAGCAATCCCGCAAGGCAGGCGATGTCGAACCGTTCCCCGGTGGAAGAATCACTTATCTCGCGCCATTGCCATTGCCGACCCCGATGCCTCCGCATGGTCCTCACATTGGGGAATTAAATGATGTGTTCATGGAGTTCGGACTGGGGTGGCCTCAGATATTTTCATGGCAGGTAATATTAGGTGGCGCATTCAGCGTTGCCTTCTCTGTTGCATTTCTATTTCCACTCATTGGCGGCTTCCTTGGACTCGTGCTTGCATACAGCTGGGAAGATACTTGGGACTCCATTGAAGGGATCTTCCATGAATCTTATGGCCTAGCTTTACAGACTGGCTTTTTGATGTTGCTCATCGGCCTCTTCGTCTGGCACCACAACCACAAAAAACGCCTCCATATCTTCCCCACCCGCTTCAACCGTCAACGCCGCGAAGTCTGTTTCATGCCCGAAGGCGCCACCGAACCGCTCTTCGTCCCTTGGGAGTCCCTCTCCGCCTGGGTCATCGAGTCCCAGGGCGCCACCCAATACGGCATCCAGCGCCAATACGGCATGGGCATCGGTTTCCAGCACGGCGAAACCCTGACCAGCGTCGAATTCCCCTGCTTCGGCCTGCCCATCGCCATCAGCCATTGGGAAGCGATTCGCGGCTACATGGAATATGAGATCCACGACCTCAAAGCCATCCAGGACCTTGAAGACCTGCAACTCCCCAACGACCCGCCCCACGAAGGCCTGCACACCTTCCACAACGCCCGAGCGCGCATGCACCAGCAAATCCGCGACGGCTCACGCAACCGGGTCTCGGGGTTTTTCTGGTACCTGTACCACGTGATGACCCTGTGGACGATCCCCAACCGCCTGACCGAATGGGAAGTCCGCCGCATCCAGAAGCTGGGCCCCCAAACGATGCCCGAAGTGATGCAGCAATGGTCCGAGCCGTTGCCGAAAGAACAATGGGCCAAGCCCAGCGAAGAACTTGTGCGAATGAGTGAGCAGGCTCGGCAGATGCATAAACGCCAACCCAGGAAACCGATTACCGAGATTTTTGCTGAGGTGCGGCAGTTGAATTCAACAGACAAACGTCGCGCATGACCGGCTGAAGAAGCTTTTTGTGGCGAGGGGGCTTGCCGCCATTCGGCTGCGAAGCAGTCGTAATCCGGATACGTCGGTGTATCTGAAGGAAAAAGCAGGCCGCTTCGCGCCCCAACGGGGGCAAGCCCCCTTGCCACAAAGTCAGTGTCTGACCACAGACTGCGTGTTTGCCAGTAAACTCCCTCCCCTTTAGCCGCTCATCATTTCCCACGCGGCCATCACCTTATTTCCCACGGAGTACGCCTTGCGTCTGTTCCACACCTCCGACTGGCACCTTGGGCAGAACCTGCACGGCCAGGACCGCGATTTCGAGCACGGTTGTTTCCTTGAGTGGCTGTTGCGCCAGTTGAAGCTGGACCAGCCCGACGTGCTGCTGATCGCCGGCGATATCTTTGACACGGTCAACCCGCCAGTCAAAGCTCAGGAACGCCTCTACGATTTCATCGTCAGCGCCCACGAGCAGCAACCGTTGCTGACCATCGTAATGATCGCCGGCAACCATGACTCCGGCTCACGGATCGAACTGCCGGCGCCGTTGATGCGGCGTTTGCGCACTCATGCGCTGGGCCGAGTGTTGTGGCTCGACGACGGGCAACTCGATTCCGAACGCCTGTTGTTGCCGCTGCCCGATGCCAGCGGCGAGATTGCCGGTTGGTGCCTGGCGCTGCCGTTCCTGCGCCCCGCCGAAGTGACGGGTGCGCAGTTGGGCGACAACTATTTGCGCGGTATTGGTCAAGTGCATGAATGGCTGATCGAAGCGGCCAACGCCAAGCGCACGCCGGGCCAAGCCTTGATCGCCATCAGCCACGCGCATATGGCCGGCGGTTCGGTGTCGGAAGATTCCGAGCGCAGCCTGATCATCGGCAACGCCGAGGCCCTGCCCGCCAGCCTGTTCGGGCCGAGCATCAGTTACGTGGCCCTCGGTCATTTGCACAAGCCGCAGAAGGTCAACGGTGAGGAACGCATCCGCTACAGCGGCTCGCCGATTCCCTTGTCGTTTTCCGAGATCAACTATCAGCATCAGATTCTCGACGTCACCCTCGACGGCGAAACCCTGATCAGCGTCGAACCGAAACTGATCCCGCGCGCGGTCAACCTGCAACGCATCGGCCCGGCTCCGCTGGCCGAGATTCTGCTGCAACTGGCGGACCTGCCGAATATCGACTTGCTCGAAGACCTGCAACGCCAACCTTGGCTGGAGGTGCGAGTACGTCTCGACGAACCGCAACCGGACCTTCGCTATCAAGTGGAAACCGCGCTGCAAGGCAAAGCCGTGCGCCTGGTGCGAATCGCCGCCGAGTACGCGGGCAACGGCAGCCAGGACGGAACCGACGACGGCGCGGCCCTGATCGAACTGGATCAACTCTCGCCCCAGGAATTGTTCAGCCGCGCCTGGCAAGACAACTATGGCAGCGAGGTCGATGAGCAAACCCTCAAGGACTTTGCCGAGCTGCTGCAAGACGTGCAGATGGAGAGCGAACAGCCATGAAGATCCTCGCGATCCGCCTGAAAAACCTCGCGTCCCTGGCCGGGCCGTTTGAAATCGACTTCACTGCCGAGCCGCTGGCCAGCGCTGGATTGTTCGCGATCACCGGGCCGACCGGCGCCGGTAAAAGCACCTTGCTCGACGCTTTGTGCCTGGCGTTGTTCGGCGCCGTGCCGCGCCTGAACAACACCGGTCGCGACGCCAAAGTGCCAGACGCCGATGGCGAAATCGGCACCGGCGACCCGCGTACGTTGCTACGTCGCGGCACCGGCGAAGGTTATGCCGAAGTGGATTTCGTCGGCATCGACGGGCGTCGCTACCGCGCCCGTTGGGAAGCCAATCGCGCTCGGGAAAAGGCTGGCGGCAAGTTGCAGGCCAGTCGTCAGAGTCTGCGGGATATCGATCAGGATCAATTGCTGGCCAGTCAGAAAGGCGAGTACAAGACTCAGCTCGAAGCCGCGCTGGGCCTGAACTTTGAACAGTTCACCCGCGCCGTGTTGCTGGCCCAGAGTGAGTTCAGCGCGTTTCTCAAGGCGGACGATAACGACCGCAGCGAGCTGTTGGAAAAACTCACTGACACTGCGCTCTATACGCGCCTCGGCCGTCGCGCTTACGACAAGACCCGAGAGGCCCGGGAAGCGCACAAACTGCTGCAGGATCAGGCCACCGGCGTCACGCCGCTGTCCCCGGAAGCCCGCGCCGAACTGGATGAGCGCTTCAACGAAGCCCAGCAGCAACTCAAGACCCAGCAGGCGCAGCTCAAGCAGCTAGAGGAGCAACACACTTGGCTGAAGAACCTGCGCCAATTGCAGGACGAACAACAGAGCGCCACCGAGCAACTGCAATCCGCCCAGCAACACTGGGAAAGCCTGGCCGGTGAGCGGCTGAAGTTGACGCGCCTGGAGCAATTGGCGCCGCAGCGGCATCAGTTCGCGCGCAAGACTGAACTCACCGCCCAGCTCACACCGCTGGCCGCGCAGATTCAGCAGCACACACAACAGCAACTGGAACTGACCGAACGCCAGACCCAACTCGAAAAGAGCCTGAGCAGCGCCCATGCCGCGTTGGCCGATGCGCAAAATCAGCACAGCGCCGGCGCGCCGCTGCTGCGTCAAGCCTTTGAAGAGCAAAGCACCCTCGCCCGTCTGGTGCGTGAGGCCAGTCTGAGTGCCGATCTCAAGCAACAAGCGGAACTGGCCAGCAGCCAAGGCCAGACCACGATTCAAGGTTTGCTCGACCAGCAGAAACAGGTCGCCGAACGTTTGCAGCGTATCGCCGGGGAGCTTGAACAAAGCGCCCATCTGGCGCCATTGAGCGATGCCTGGAACGCCTACCGCGATCGCCTGCAACAACTGATGTTGATCGGCAATCGCCTGAATAAGGGCCAGGATGAACTGGCCGCTTTAGAGCAAAGCGCCACCCGCGCCGCGGAAGAACTGGCTGCGCAAAAACAGAATCTGGAAGTCCTGTACAAAGAGGCCGGCGCCGAACCCGAAGCCGTGGCCGAGCAGATCCAGTTGTTGAGCACGTTGTTGCAGGACAACCGCAAGCAACTGCGGGCCTTCGAAGAGCTGACACGGCTGTGGGCCAGTCAGCAGGAACTGGACAAGCGCGGCGCCGAGCTTCAACAACGGCAACTGGCAGCCCAGCAAGAACGGGAGCGCCTGACGCAGGACGGCGTGAAAACCAAGGCCGACCTGACCGTCGCCGAACAGACCTTGAGCGTCACCCGGGAACTGCTGGAACGCCAGCGCCTGGCCCGAAGTGAAAGCGTCGAAGAACTGCGCGCGCAGTTGCAGGACGACCAACCCTGCCCGGTCTGTGGTAGCCCGGATCATCCTTATCATCAGCCCGAAGCACTGCTGCAAAGCCTCGGTCGCCATGACGAAAGCGAGCTGACCAACGCACAGAAAGCCGTTGAGCTGCTGAAGGAAAAACTCACCGATCTGCGCACCGAAGTCGGTGGACTAATCGCGCAGCAAAAAGAGTTGCTGCAACAGCAGGAACACCTCGCCACCCAGCAACAAGGCCTGACACCGAGCCTCGAAGCCCATCCGCTGTCCGCGCAGTTGCTGAACCAGGACGCCGCCAAACGCGATGCCTGGCTCGCGCAACAAAACAGTCAGTTGAACCAGAGCATCACCCAGGACGAACAACGCCAGACCGCCCTGCTCACCCTGCAACAGGACGCCGCGCGCCTCGCCCAACAACTGCGTAGCGCCGAAACCGCTAGCCAGCAAGCGACCCAGCATCTGAGCACTCAGCAGCAGGCCTTGAGCAGCGATCGCCAGCGTCTCGACGAAGAACTGACGGCGTTCAGCTCGTTGCTCCCGGCCGATACCTTGGAAGCCTTGCGCAACGAGCCGGCCGCGACCTTTATGCAGCTCGACCGGCAGATCGCCCAGCGCCTGGAACAACTCGACCAGCAGCGTGACGAACTCGGCGAGCAGCAACAACGCCAACAGACGCTGGAGAAAGAACAGGATCGCCAGCTCACCCGCGTCCAACAACTGGAAACCGCGCAACAGCAGTTCACGGTGCTGGCCGAGCAGCAACAGGCTTGCCAACAGAAACTCGCGCAATTGCTCGGCGAACACAGCAGCGCCGAGCAGTGGCAGCAGCAACTCGATCAAGCCGTCGAACAAGCGCGGCATGCCGAAGCGACGGCCAATCAGGAACTGCAAACCGTGCGCACGCGGTTGGTGCAACTGGCGGCTGAACTCAAGGCGCAGCAGGAACGGTCACAGGCGCTGGAGCATGAAGATCGCGAGTTGAGCAGTAAGATCGGCGATTGGCGCGCGCGGCATCCGGAACTGGACGACGGCGGTCTGGAGGCTTTGCTGAGCGTCGACGATCAACAGGTCAGCGACCTGCGCCAACAGTTGCAGCACAGCGAAAAAGCCATCGAACAGGCGAAGGTGTTGTTGCAGGAGCGCGATGAGCGTCTGCTCAAGCATCAAGCCCAGCACAACGGCAATCTCGACGCCGAACAACTGGCCGCCGCGCTGACGGAACTGCAAAACCTGTTTGCCGCCAGCGAACACCGCTGCGCCGAACTGCGTGCCGAACAGGCCGAGGATCAACGCCGGCAGAACGCCAATCAGGCCCTGGCCCAGCAAATCGCCGACGCCTACACCGAGTACCAGCGCTGGGCGCGCTTGAGTGCCTTGATCGGCTCGGCCACCGGCGACACTTTCCGCAAGATCGCCCAGGCCTACAACCTCGACCTGCTGGTGCATCACGCCAACGTGCAACTGCGGCAACTGGTGCGCCGTTATCGCCTGAAACGCGGCGGCAGCATGCTCGGTTTGCTGGTGATGGACACGGAGATGGGCGACGAACTGCGCTCGGTGCATTCGCTGTCCGGCGGCGAAACGTTCCTGGTCTCGCTGGCGCTGGCCCTAGGTCTGGCGTCGATGGCGTCGAGCACGCTGAAGATCGAATCGCTGTTTATCGACGAAGGCTTCGGCAGCCTCGATCCGGAATCCCTGCAACTGGCCATGGACGCCCTCGACGGCCTGCAGGCCCAGGGCCGCAAGGTCGCGGTGATTTCCCACGTGCAGGAAATGCATGAGCGGATTCCGGTGCAGATCCAGGTCCGCCGCCAGGGCAACGGCCTGAGCACCCTGGAGGTGAAATGACCACGCTCTACTCCTTCCGCCGCTGCCCATACGCCATGCGCGCCCGCATGGCCCTGCGTTACTCGGGGGTTGAAGTGCAGATTGTCGAAGTCAGCCTCAAGGCCAAACCCGCCGAAATGCTTGCGCTGTCGAGCAAGGGCACGGTGCCGGTGTTGGCGGTTGAGGGTCGGGTGATTGATGAAAGCCTGGCGATCATGCGCTGGGCCTTGGCGCAGAACGATCCCGAGGATTGGTTGCTCAAGGACGATCCTGTGGGGCAACAACGTATCGCGGAACTGATCGACGAAAACGATCAGGCGTTCAAGGTGCATCTGAATCGCTACAAATATGCCGAGCGCTATCCCGAGCAGCCGATGGAACATTATCGGGCCGAGGGTGAGGTGTTCTTGCGCAAGCTGGATGAGTTGCTGGAGGGGCGTGATTATTTGCTAGCCGGGCACATGAGCTTGGCGGACGTGGCATTGATGCCGTTTGTGCGCCAGTTTGCGCATGTGGATCGGGAGTGGTTTGGGCAGACGTCTTATGGGCGATTGCAAGTGTGGCTGCAGCGCTTCCTCGATTCCGACCTGTTTACCTCAATCATGCTCAAGACACCGCTGTAGGAGCAAAGCTTGCTCGCGATGGCGGTTTCAAGGACGCCATTGCGGGCAAGCCATGCTCCTACAGAGTTCGGCGGTGTCAGGCCAGCACCGAGCACATCCCCAACACCGAGCAATCCACCTGAAACGGTCCGAGGAACCCGGCCCGCGCCTTCAGCGGCGGATTACCCACCAACAACCCCAACGCCTTGGCCGTCTGAATGTTGTGGGCGATGTTGTGGTTGCATTCGATGGCCCGGGCCACCGATCCCGCCGAGCCCTGCCCTATTCCCAGCAGCGAAGCACCATTGGTCATGAACGCCAAAAAGGCGATGACCCAGAGTCTGTGTCCCTTCATGCGCCGACAGCTCCCAACACATCGTCGTGATCCACCACGACGTTTTGCGCGCGGTGTTCGAACTGGATGGCGGGATAAGCGACCTGAATCGGCGCTTGAAGGTCGTGTTGCGATTGAGCCGAAAGGCTCACCACGAGCACCATGGCCACGTAGATTCCAATGGCCAGGTAGGCGCCGTGTTTGGCAGAAGTGAGGATTGCGCTGGCCATGGTGTTCTCCGTAGGCATGTTTCAGTGCCCACAGAATCGATCAAAAAACCGAAGTTACCTAGCCACCTTTATGCATAGTAGCCATCAGTTTTATTGATCATGGATCCAGCGTATTCAGTCCTCGATAAAACTCATCAAACGCTCGCGGGCCGCATCCGGCTCGTCTAAAACGGGCTGGGCAGCCGAGAGAATCGGGGTGGAATAGAGAAACAGAAGAACCACTGCCAGACGCATCGCCATGCTGCCGATCCTTTTCTAATGAAGGAGTCAAAAAATCAGCGTCAAATTTAAACTGATGGCTACCTGATATCAAGCTGGACACTGATATCAATGTGATGCTGTCGTAAACGCGTTATGCAGGAGCGACATCACTCATTGTTTTTCGAGGCGTTGGCGTCGATCAAAACAAGTGACTTCGCTCCTGCATAAAAGGTGCAGGGCTTAGCTTTCAGGCTTGGGTTTTGTGATCCAGCGCGGCGTAGAAGTTGGCGCTTTGTTGCAGGTATTTCTGGGTGTAGCTCTGGGTGTGGGATTTTTTGCTGTTGATTTCAACGTTGGCGCTGGCTGGCAGGGCAACGGTGGCAGAGATAGCGGATGCAGCGATGATGGAGAAGAGATTGAAGTTCATGGTGTGTTCCTCGGAGTCAGTTGGCTTGCTTGCCCGGTTAGGCCGTGGAGCAAACTTAACGTCCGAGGTCCGCGCCTTGAAATGCTTTGTAGCATTAGCGGATATCAGTCTCATTAATAGAAGGCCGCAGGCCCCATCAACCGGGGCCTGCGGCCTATTGCCGCACCTATTGACGCACCAGAAACTTGAGGTCGCTGGGGGCATCCATCGGTAATTTCTGCACGGTTTTGCCTAGCAGACCGGTCTTGGCATCGCGCTCGACGACGACAATCTCGTTGCTTTTCTGGTTGGCAATCAGCAGAAACTTGCCGCTCGGATCAAGGCTGAACTCGCGCGGGTGATCGCCCTCGACGGAGCGCCGCTGCACTTCCTTGAGCTGACCGGTGGCCGGGTCGATGGCAAATACCAGCAACTGATTGGCCGTGCCACGGTTGCTGACGTAAAGGAACTTGCCGTCAGCCGAGGCATGCAGCGCGGCGCCGGCCTTGTCGGACGTGGGTTGCCCCGCCGCCAGATCGACCATCTGCGTTTGCTTGAGCGCGCCGTCCTGATAGTCGAACACCGCCACCTGGGCGCTCATTTCCATGGTCAGCCAGGCGTGCTTGCCATCGGCGCTGAACAGCAGATGACGCGGCCCGCTGCCCGCCGGCAACGCCACCGAGGCCGGAGTCGCAGGCGTCAGCGGCAATAGCGGGTTGGCCTTGGGATTGAAGCGGTAGACAAAGATCTTGTCCGCGCCCAAGTCATTGGAGAACACATATTGGCCATCCGGCGAGGAAATCGTCGAGTGCACGTGCGCCGAGGCCTGCCGCTGCGGGTTGACCCGGCTCGATGGGTGGCTGCTCAGTTGCACCACAGGCTTGAGCTTGCCGTCCGCGCCCACCGGCAACACCGCGAGGGTGCCGCCCGGATCTTCGAGCACCGAGTAGTTGCTGACGAACAAATGGCTGCCGTCGCCACTGAGGCTTGAATGGGTCGGCTCGTTGCCCAGGCTCTGGACCTGACTGATCAGGCTCAGTTCATGGGTCTTGGGGTTGATCGCGTAGCTGCTGACCTTGCCCACCGGATCGGTTTGTCCCGGGCCGTTTTCGTTGACCACGAACAGGTGCTGCTGGTCCTTGGAGATCGTCAGCCAGGACGGGTTTTCGCTCTTCACCACTTGCAGCGGCTTGGCGGCAATCTGCCCGGTGGCGCTGTCGAAGTTCAGGCGATAAATCCCCTGACTCTGACCTGCGGTGTAGGAACCGACCAGCAATTGATAATCGTCGACGGTCGCCGCCTGAACGCCCATGGCGCCGACGCTGCCCGCCATCAACAGTGGCCAGAAATTACGCATCTTCATGCTCTTCTTCCTCGTCGTCATGCCCGCCGATGGCGGCCATGCACACCAGCCGATGCTCGCCGGAATCCCCGGTAATGAGCCAGCTCTGCAGGGTTGGATCGAAAGTCGCTGCCTGAATCTGGGCCATGCTGAACGCCCAGCGCTTGGCCGCACGGCCGTCCATGCATTCGATGTGCAGGTTATCGTCTTCATCGAGGGAGAAATCGAAGGCGTGCAAGCCATCGATTTCCAGCATGTCGCAGTTTTCGAGGGCGTTGAGCAAGGTGTCGGTTACGGCAGTCATGGCAATCAATCATTCAAATGGAAAGACGCAATGATAGCTCAATGTGGGAGCGAGCCTGCTCGCGAAGAGGGCGGCCCGTTCAACATCGTGGCGACTGGCAGACCGCCATCGCGAGCAAGCTCGCTCCCACAGGGGGCCAGCGTCGGACACTGAACTCGTGCATAACACTGAACAACTGTGGGAGCGAGCCTGCTCGCGAAGACGGCGGCTCAACCAACATCAATGCAAGCTGACCCACCGCTTTCGCGAGCAGGCTCGCTCCCACAAGGGGAGACCAGCGTCGAACGCAAAACTCATGCACAACACCGAACCAGTGTGGGAGCGGGCTTGCTCGCGAATGCGGTGGGTCAGTCGAAATCAATAGCGCCTGACACTCAGCATTCGCGAGCAAGCCCGCTCCCACAGGGGTGGTGTTTAGCCTTTAGAGCGCATCGCGGGACGGCTTGCCATCCACCAACCGCTGAATCCGCAGCGGATTGCCATTCTTCAGCGCTTCCGGCAGCAAGTTGTCGGGGTAGTTCTGGAAGCACACTGGGCGCAGGAAACGGTCGATGGCCAGGGTGCCCACCGACGTGCCGCGCGCATCGGAGGTCGCCGGATATGGCCCGCCATGCACCATCGAATCACAGACTTCCACACCGGTCGGATACCCATTGAGCAAGATCCGCCCAACCTTTTGTTCCAGCAACGCGGTCAATTCACCGAACTGTTCGAAGTCCGCCGGCTCGCCGATGATCGTCGCCGTCAGTTGCCCGTGCAGGCCATTCAACGCTGCACTGAGCTGCGCCTGATCCGCGACTTCGACGAACACCGTAGTCGGACCAAACACTTCTTCCTGCAACACTTCATCGCCGTCGATCAGCAGGCTGACATCGGCCTTGAACAACTGCGGTTGCGCCTGATTGCCCTGTTGCTCGCGACCGGCCAGATGCTCGATGCCCGGATGCGCCAGCAGCTTTTGCAGGCCCTTGCCATAGCTGCCCAACGTCCCGGCATTGAGCATGGTTTGCGCCGGTTGATCAGCGATCAATGCGGCTACCTGCTGCACGAACGCGCTGAACTGCGGTGAACGAATCCCGATCACCAGCCCCGGATTGGTACAGAACTGACCACAGCCCTGCACCACCGACGCCGTCAGGTCACGCGCCACGGTTTCCGCCCGAGCCGCCAATGCCTGAGGCAACACGATCACCGGGTTGATACTCGACATCTCGGCGAACACCGGGATCGGTTGAGGACGTGCTGCGGCCATGTCACACAAGGCGCGACCGCCCTTGAGGGAACCGGTAAAGCCGACAGCCTGAATCGCCGGGTGCTTGACCAGCGCTTCGCCGACCCCGCCGCCGAAGATCATGTTGAATACACCGGCCGGCATTTCAGTTTTTTCTGCGGCGCGGATGATCGCATCGGCGACGAGTTCAGCGGTGGCCATGTGGCCGCTGTGAGCCTTGAACACCACCGTGCAACCGGCGGCCAGTGCCGAGGCGGTATCGCCACCGGCCGTGGAGAACGCCAGCGGAAAGTTGCTCGCACCGAACACCGCTACCGGGCCGAGGCCGATGCGGTATTGGCGCAGATCCGGGCGTGGCAACGGTTGGCGATCGGGCAAGGCTTGATCGATCCGCGCGCCATAGAAATCGCCGCGACGCAGGACTTTGGCGAACAAGCGCATCTGACCGCTGGTGCGACCGCGTTCGCCCTGAATGCGCCCGGCCGGCAGCGCGGTTTCGCGGCAAACCACGGCGACAAACTCATCACCCAGTGCATCGAGTTCATCGGCAATCGTGTCGAGAAACTGCGCCCGCCGTTCCGCACTCAAGCTGCGGTACGCCGGGTAAGCAGCGGCGGCAGCCTTGGCGGCGGCGTCGACTTCTTCCGGGGTCGCCTGGTAAAAATCGCCAGGCAAGTTCTCGCCGGTCGTCGCATCGACGCTTTGCAGTTTGACTGGGCCGGCCGCGCTGCGCTGGCCGCCAATGTAGTTGTGACCAAGAATCTGGGTCATGCGGTTCTCCTTAAAGGGTGCCGACGGTGCCGGGTTCGAATGCCGCGTCTACCGGCGCAATGCCATTGATCAACGGCGCGCCGAATTCGGCCTGGCTGATTTCGAACACATCACCCGGTTGGGTGCGGATGCCATCGGCGAAGGACAGGGTCGCGGTGCCGAAGAAGTGAATGTGCACGTCCCCCGGTCGCAGGAACTGGCTGTACTTGAAATGGTGATACTCGAGGTTTTCGAGGCTGTGGCACATATTGGCCTCGCCACTGAGGAACTCGTTCTGCCACAGCACCTCGCCGTCACGCAGGATGCGACTGGTGCCTGCCAAGTGTTGGGGTAGCTCACCGACGCGAAGTTCCGGGCCATAGCTGCAACTGCGCAATTTAGAGTGGGCGAGGTAGAGGTAATTCTTGCGTTCCATCACATGGTCGGAGAACTCGTTGCCCACTGCATAGCCGAGGCGATACGGCTTGCCGTCATGGCCGATGACGTAGAGGCCGCTGAGCTCCGGCTCTTCCCCGGCGTCTTCGGCAAACGGTGGCAGCGGGAACGACTGGCCCGGTCGAACGACAATGCTGCCGTCGCCCTTGTAGAACCATTCCGGTTGCACACCGGCCTGCCCCGCCGCCGGTTTGCCGCCCTCCACGCCCCACTTGAAAATGCGCATGGTGTCGGTCATGGCAGCTTCGTCGCCGACGTGCTGGTGCATTTTGTCCCGGGCCGAGGCGCTGCCCAAGTGGGTCAGACCCGTGCCGCTGACCAGCATGTGCGCCGGGTCCGGATGATCCAGCGGCGGCAGGATGCGCAGCTGGGTCAGCAGTTCCGCGTAATCGTGGCTGATGCCCAGGCCGAGGTGTTGCACCTGTTGCTCAAGATTGACGCCGGCCTCGATCGCCGCCAGGGCCAGGTCGCGGACCGTGCGTGCGTCCTGTACTTCACGCACCAGACCCTCTTCGACTACGCCGATGCGGCGCTCGCCGTTAATCAATTCGAACTGAACTAAACGCATGATTTTCTCCTGTCTCAGATCTCAAATTCAGCGCAGGCCCCCTGTGGGAGCGAGCTTGCTCGCGATGGCGGAATGTCAGTCACCATCAATGTTGAATGTCAGGCCGCTATCGCGAGCAAGCTCGCTCCCACAGTTGATCGGGGATCGACCCTCAGCGAGCGCTAGCGGCAAACTGGTCAGCCGGCAACACATGCCTACGCTCCAGCAACCGATACACCACTCCCGTCAGCACCAGCCCGAACACCATCACCCCGGACAGGAAGTACAACCCCGACGCCAGGTTGCCGGTGTATTCCTTCAACGCACCGATCACGAACGGCCCGATATAGCCGCCGAGGTTGCCCACCGAGTTGATCAGGGCAATCCCCGCCGCCGCACTGGCGCCGGCAAAGAACCGCCCCGGCAAGGTCCAGAACACCGCCGTGCAGGAAAACAGCGCGAATGCCACCAGACACAGCGCCGCCAGTTGCGCCACCGGCAGGGTCAGCCAGGCGCTGAGAAACAGGCCGATGGCACCCAACACGTAGAGCACCGCCAAATGGCCGTAGCGATCGTTCAAGCGGTCGGAACTGCGCGGCACGATCAGCAAACCGATGATCCCGAAGATGTATGGCACCGATGACACGAAACCGGTCACCAGGTCCGTGCCGCCGAATTGTTTGATCAGCGTCGGCAACCACAGGCCTAGGCCGTAGATGCTCAAGGTCACCGGCAGATAGAACAGCGCCAGCAGCAAAACCCGTTTGTCTTTCAACGCATGCAGCGGATTGCCGTGGCGGGTCTGGCCGTAGGCCTCAAGGTCTTTTTTCAGCTCGCCGGTCAGCCAGTCCTTTTCGGCCTGGTCCATCCATGTCACTTGTTTCGGACCGTCGGGCAGCCAGCGCAGAACGGGCCAGGTCAGCAGGATCGCCGGGGTGCCGATGACGATGAACAACCACTGCCAGCCGTGCAGGCCGAGGGTGCCGTCCATGCCGAGCAAACCGCCGGACACCGGGCCGGTGATCATCATCGCGATGGGTTGGGAGAGGATGAACAGCCCGAGGATCTTGCCGCGATGGCGCACCGGGAACCATTGGGTGATGTAGTACAGAACGCCGGGGAAGAACCCGGCTTCGGCGGCACCGAGCAGGAAACGCATCACATAGAAGCTGTGCGGTCCCTGGACGAAGGCCATGCCGATGGTGATCGCGCCCCAGGTGACCATGATCCGCGCAAACCAGCGCCGTGCGCCGAAGCGTTCTAGCATCAGGTTGCTGGGGATTTCCAGCAGAAAGTAACCAATGAAGAACAGCCCGGCACCGAGGCCGTAGGCCGCATCACCGATGCCGATGTCCGCGCCCATGTGCAGCTTGGCGAAGCCGACGGCGGAGCGATCCACGTAGGCGATCAGGTACAGCAGGATCAGGAAGGGAATCAGTTTCAGCGTGATGCGACGAATAAGCCGCAGTTCCTGGCTCATGAGATCGGTCTCCGATTGTTGTTTTTATAGAACCTCGGGGGACACCTCTCGCGGAAAACCGCCAGGGTCGATCCCTCCGTTGAAACCGACTATATAGTATTACTAATTAAGCAACAACGCTTCCAAAGCGTCGATTTTGCGCTTATGTTATCCATCAAGTAGAACAATATAGTCATACAATAAGAGAATCGATCATGTCTGATAAGAAACCCACCCTGCGCTCCGCCCAATGGTTTGGCACCGCCGACAAGAACGGCTTCATGTACCGCAGCTGGATGAAGAATCAGGGCATCGCCGACCATCAGTTCCACGGCAAGCCGATCATCGGCATCTGCAACACCTGGTCGGAACTGACCCCGTGCAACGCGCACTTCCGGCAGATTGCCGAGCACGTCAAACGCGGGGTGATCGAGGCAGGTGGCTGGCCGGTCGAGTTCCCGGTGTTCTCCAACGGTGAATCGAACCTGCGCCCCACCGCCATGTTTACCCGCAATCTGACGAGCATGGACGTTGAAGAAGCCATTCGCGGCAACCCAATTGATGGCGTGGTGCTGCTGACCGGTTGCGACAAAACCACCCCGGCGCTGCTGATGGGCGCGGCCAGTTGCGACGTGCCGGCCATCGTCGTCACCGGCGGGCCGATGCTCAACGGCAAGCACAAAGGCCAGGACATTGGCTCGGGCACGGTGGTGTGGCAGCTCAGCGAGCAAGTGAAAGCCGGCACCATCACCCTTGACGATTTCCTCGCGGCCGAGGGCGGTATGTCCCGCTCGGCTGGCACCTGCAACACCATGGGCACCGCGTCGACCATGGCTTGCATGGCGGAAGCTCTCGGCACGTCCCTGCCCCATAACGCGGCGATTCCGGCGGTGGATGCGCGGCGATATGTGTTGGCGCACATGTCCGGCATGCGTGCGGTGGAGATGGTGCGCGAAGACTTGCGGCTGTCGAAAATCCTGACCAAAGAAGCGTTTGAAAACGCGATTCGGGTCAACGCCGCGATTGGCGGTTCGACCAACGCGGTGATTCACTTGAAAGCCATCGCCGGGCGCATCGGCGTTGAGCTGGAGCTCGACGACTGGACCCGCATCGGTCGCGGCATGCCGACCATCGTCGACCTGCAACCGTCCGGGCGTTTCCTGATGGAAGAGTTTTACTACGCCGGTGGTTTGCCGGCGGTGTTGCGTCGCCTCGGTGAAGCCAACCTGATCCCGCACCCGACTGCCTTGACCGTCAACGGCAAGACCCTCGGCGAGAACACCAAGGACGCGCCGATCTACGGCCAGGACGAAGTGATCCGCACCCTCGACAACCCGATCCGCGCCGACGGCGGCATCTGCGTGCTGCGCGGCAACCTCGCGCCACTCGGTGCCGTGCTCAAGCCCTCCGCCGCCAGTGCCGAACTGATGCAACACCGTGGCCGCGCGGTGGTGTTCGAGAACTTCGACATGTACAAGGCACGGATCAACGACCCGGAACTGGACGTGGATGCCAATTCGATTCTGGTGATGAAAAACTGCGGGCCGAAGGGTTATCCGGGCATGGCTGAAGTCGGCAACATGGGTTTGCCGGCCAAGCTGCTGGCCCAGGGCGTGACGGACATGGTGCGGATTTCCGATGCGCGCATGAGCGGCACGGCGTACGGCACGGTGGTTTTGCACGTGGCGCCAGAAGCGGCGGCTGGCGGGCCGTTGGCGGTGGTGCAGGAAGGTGATTTCATTGAGCTTGACTGCGCCAGCGGGCGTCTGCACCTGGACATTCCGGACGCCGAACTGGCGGCGCGCATGGCTGATCTGGAACCGCCGAAACAATTGATCGTGGGTGGCTATCGTCAGTTGTACATCGACCATGTGTTGCAGGCAGATCAGGGTTGCGATTTTGACTTCCTGGTCGGTTGCCGCGGTTCCGAAGTGCCGCGTCATTCCCACTGACCCCACCCATCCCCCCTGTGGGAGCGGGCTTGCTCGCGAAGGCGGCTTAACATCCAACACATTAGTTGGCTGATAGACCGCTTTCGCGAGCAAGCCCGCTCCCACATTGGTTCTCCATCTGATTCAGGACTGTGTCCACGCCTGCTATCATGCGCCACACCCCCACCCGCCCAGGATTGCGCCGTTCCCCATGGATTACCGTAAACCCTCCGACCGCAAAAGCATGCACTCGCGCATTGTCCAGGAACTGGGCATGCAGATCGTCTCCGGACGCTTCAAGCCCGACGACAAACTGCCCGCCGAAGCCCTGTTGTGCGAAGAGTACGCGGTCAGCCGGCCGGTGTTGCGCGAAGCCACTCGGGTACTGGTGGCCAAGGGGCTGGTGTATTCCCGTCCGCGAGTTGGCACGGTGGTCAAGGCGCGCAAGGAATGGCACATGCTCGACCCGGACGTGTTGCATTGGTTGATGCAAAGCAGTCCGCAGAATGAATTCTTCGGCCTGCTGACCAGCGTGCGCAGCATCATCGAACCGGCCGCTGCCGCCCTCGCCGCGCAATACGCCACCGACGCCGACATCGCCTCCATCGGCGAAGCCTACCAACGGATGGAAGCCGCACCGACCCCGGAAGCGCTGTTGCAACCGGACCTCGACTTCCACAGCCGTATCGCCGACGCAACCCACAACGACTTGCTGGCGAACCTGTGCAACATGCTCTCGGTGGCGATTGCCGAGGCGTTGAAGCACTCCAACCAGCGGCCGAACCTGCATGAACTGGCACTGCCCCGGCACAAGGCGATCCTCACCGCCATCGAAAACCGTGATGCGCTGGGCGCGCGGCATGCCACCCTCGTACAGCTCGACGATGCGCGCAGTGCGCTGAATGTGGTGCTCGGCGCTGATTTGTCATAGAGCAAAATCAAAAGATCGCAGCCTTCGGCAGCTCCTACATTGGAAAGTGATCCCCGGTAGGAGCTGCCGAAGGCTGCGATCTTTTGATCCTATAAATTTGAAAAGCCGCCACCCTCGGGTCGCGGCTTTTTTGTTTCTGCGCCCGCGCGCCTACCCCATTCAATCGACGCCCGTGCGGTAACCCGATACCGCACGTCCCACGCACCAACGCTTTATGTTCGCGAGCTCACCATGCAAAGGACTGCATCATGCCTGTACCCCCATCAAACCGTCCCGCGACGGCCGAACCGAACGTCATCGCCCGCAGCATCAGTGCCCGGTTCAGCACC
This sequence comes from Pseudomonas sp. dw_612, assembly GCF_018449725.1. Classification (GTDB taxonomy): domain Bacteria; phylum Pseudomonadota; class Gammaproteobacteria; order Pseudomonadales; family Pseudomonadaceae; genus Aquipseudomonas. Next base: position 400,693 of record NZ_JAAVVC010000004.1, read on the forward strand.
CGTCCGACCTTGCGTTCAGTCACCGCCAGCCTGCTCAAGGAGCGTCTGCTGGACACACTCCCACCGCTGGCGTTCGACCCCGAAATGACGCGAATCGCCCAACCCCTGCCTGAAGGCGGCTGGCGTATCGGTTTATTGCTGGACTTGGCCCTGGAGTACCTGGCCAGCGGCAAGCCACCCTCGCTCATCGAACAATTTGGCCAGTCATGTTTCCTGACCAACAGAGCCCCGGCGCGACTGACGCGAAGTACTACGGCCCGCGAGCAGGACATGAGCCTGATCGCCGAGGTCATCCGTGAACTGCCCGCCCTGGTGCCCATCGCTTTTCAGGAAATGCTGGCCGACTACTGGAACTCCGATATCGACGCTGGCGCCAGCCGCTGGCAATGGCTGGGTGATTTGCTCAATGGCGTTCTGAAAACCGCAGCCGTACGCCATGCGAGCCAAAACAAACAGCAGTCCGACCTGCTGATCGAACTCACCCGCCACCCGGATAAACAGCAACGTCAACAGGCGCCGTGGGCAAACGGCGTGATCCATGCGCATACCCTTGAAACGACCTTGGTCGGCGATGCAGGTACGTTCAAGCTACAGAGTCCCGATCTGTTGGTGATCAATGGAGAAACTCTGTTGTTGTGCAGCGTGACCGGGAACATTGAAGCCTTCGCGTCCAGGGAGGCCTTCGAAGAAGCCTGGGCGGCGAGATTCCAGCAGGTGTTCATGACCGAGGCGATCACCTGGAAACGCTTCGAGCCGGACGGCAATTTCTTCGATACCCAGGCCGCCCTGTTGCTGAATCAGCAACTGGACGACCTGACCGCGGTCAGGCTGCCCGCCAGCGAGCGCCTCGACGTCCTGGAACAACGCTACGACGCCATCACCGATGTAGCTGCCATGTTCGTCGACCAGGCACCTAGCCCAATGCTGTTCCAGCACTTGGAGTCGAACACTCCAACATGGCTGCAAAACGCCAGCGCCGTTGATCGCATGGCTTACCGCAAGCAGGTTGTGGAGTACGCCAGCGTTACCCAACAAAACCTGAGGCGCACCTTCCAGGCTGGCGTTGACGACCTCCATACCTTTGCGAAAAAAGCACTGCACGAGCAGATGCTGAAGGATCAGCCGCTGGCGCCTGGCTATGACGCCGACCAGCTGGAATTGACCTTCCATGTCCCGGTCGGCGACCTGGGCAGCGGTTATCTGGAGCCGGTCAAAATGTCGTTGACGGAGCTGGCCATCAAAAACCTGGCCGGCAGGCCCAAGGGCCGAATGACCATCCGCCACACCGAGGAGCAGCTCATCCAGGACTGGACCAGCGAAAGCTACCTGCTGGGCTTGGTGAGCAAGGTCGACATCGGCAAGCATTATCCCGAAATGATCCAGACCGCGTTGCTGGCCGACACGCCGGAAGCCCATGAGCGGGCGCGCCTGTTCGGCCAGGAGCTGGCCATCAGCCTGCCCCTGCTGGCGCTCGAACACTCGATCAAGGCCGAACAGGGTTTCACGCGGCAGGGTTATCGCTACGTCGCCGCCGTGATGCACAAGACCAACGCAGAACGGCATGTCAACGGACAGGAAATCGTCCTGCGCCCGTTGGCCTTCCAACGAAAAACCGGCGCCGAGTGCGACGTGGTCGGCAACATGTTCATCATTGAGCCTCGGGACCTGAAGGCCGACGGGCCGCGCATCCTCTATCGACCGCTGTATTCCCCGGCGCTGCAGCAATACCCCAGCCGCCAAGCCCTGCTCAGGGCCATCGCCCAGGCAGGTCCGTTGCAAACCAGTGTGCTGACCTGGCTGGAGGACCGCGCACGTCCGATCTACGACAACAACGGCTTCAACGAACCGCACATCGTGCGTTTCCTTCCCGGCGACGAATTCGCTCGCCCGGACACACCAGCACCGGCGACGCTAGTGGGCGACGAAGCCGCCGCCGACTGGCTCGCCGCCCTGCAACAAGGTCAGTTGCTGGCACGACTGTTCGACAGCAATGCCCGGGCGCTGGTGCAACAGGGCGATCGGCAGTCGGTGTCCAATATCGAAAGTCGCTGGGTGATCATCCTCGAAGGAGGCTGGCTGCTCTTCAACAACCTTTTGTTGCCCATGTTAAGCGGCCCGGCCATGCTGGTGGGCTGGCTGGTGCAGGTCACCCACAGCCTGATTCAGGACCTGCCTGCCTTGGACAGCACGGACACGACAGCCCGTCAACAAGCCTGGGTCGATGTGTTGCTGAACCTTGGGCTGATCATGTTGCACGTGGCGCAGAACCGCGGTTCCGGCGGCGAAATCCGGCACGCCAGCGAACCGCCGCCAACTCCCGTCGCGCTCGACTCACTACGCCGGCCGTCAGCACTTCCTCACCTGTTCGCCGAAGGCCCCGTCACCGAGGCTCCCCCCGGATTGGCGTCCGAACCACCCGGCAGCGGCCACACCTTGCTCGACTTCAACCTGTCGACCGCACGCGACTCAGCCACCGCCCGGCTGATCGAACAACTCAAGCCGGTTCGAGTGCCTTGGCCGACGCCGTTGCCAGAACCCGTTTCAGCTGGCGTTTTCCAAGGCCTGTTCCGGATCAACGGCCAATGGCACACCAGCATCGCCGGCCTGCTGTTTCGAGTGCGCATCGTGCCGGGCTTCGGTGAAGTGTTCCTGGTAACCCGGGAACATCCGGACAACCCGGGCATCAAGCTGAAATCCAACGGGCGGGGTCACTGGACGCTGGACCAGGGTCTGCAACTGGTGGGTGGCGGTCGCAGACAACGGATGGCCGAGGCACGGGAAAACCGGCGTGAGCGCGTTCAAGAGTTGGTGCTGCAACACCAGGAGTTCGTCAAGCAGCAGGCCCGGGTACAAAAGCGTGTCGACATCGCCGACAACCTGATGGTACTGAAAGAGCGAGACCCTGCCAGCGCGCAACAGCAGCGTCACGAGGCCAGGCAACGGTTTGGCCTTGAGCTCGACAATCAGACCCAAACCTACGTCTCGCTCATTGCCGGACTCAAGGAGCTGAGCGCATTGACCGACGTCCCCCCGGACCATTCGCTGATCAGTGACCTGCTGGAATTCATCATCAAAAACACCCGCAAGCGGGTAGTCATCGCCGACCTGGAACGTCTTGCCGCAGAAAAAAAATACAGCGACTTCAATAAGGGCGAACAACAGATCCATGACGCGATGCAAGCCGAAGGCATGGCCGTGGTGGAACGCTACTTCGAATACATGCGCGAAACCAGCGAAATCAACGAGTCCATGATCAAGGACTACGAGGAAGTGAACAAACGGATGGAGGAACTGGCCGAGATCCCTCTGTTCGGTGCAAAGGCCATCAAAAGGTTGAATCACGATCGACCGGAAAATGAACTGACCGCTCTGGCACTCAAGTCCTTCCAACTGACCGTGCTGCGGATCCTGAGTGTCAAGAGCCTGGGAACCGACACCACCACGGCCCTGGAAACAGCCATCGATCCTCTGCTGATGCTGTCGCAGTCACATGCTGAATTACACACCCGTCATGTCTATGAGCGCAGCGATCGTATCGCCGTGCTGAATAACCTGGTTGACCATTACAGCAACGCACAGGATGCCCTAGGCAGTATTGCGATTTTCAGTGCCGATGAATTGCAGATGCCGGCCTTCAACCGCCTGCGGATGATCATCCACCAACTGCATCTGGATGCCGAGCAGCGTCTGGTTCAGGAGATTCAACAGCTCGTCCCGGATCAACCACCCCCCTCCGATGCGCCAGGGACTTCCACGTCAGAGCCCGTGGCCGGATCCTCCAAAGTCCCCGGCCCAAGCAAAAAACCGCTCAGTTCGAACAGTCGGAGAAAGGTCATCAAGACCTCCAAAGGCACCTTGATCGGCGAGGTTCGTCCGCGCGTTGCCGATCAGGACGGGGACATCGTCGACATCAAGGACCCGATGAAGGACCAACCCCTGGCCTCTTTCCATGAACACGAGCCCAATGTCTGGGTCGAGATCGTCGAAGCCAAGGCATCCGCCCCCAAGCCCTCGGCATTGCCTTATCCGCAAATCAAGGGTGAGGCGCGAAAAGCCCTGGCGAAGGTCGATGAACAGATCCGCAAGATCGAAAGCTATGTCGAAAAGGCAAGTTCGCCCAAGGAAATAGAAGAACAACTGCAACGCGAAGCGCAGAAACTTACCCGCTATGCCGATAAGCTGGACACCCACGAGCAGGCGCCGCGGGGCAGCGGCAAGGATGTCACACTGATCACCGCGCTACGGGACAAGGCGCGTGTCCTTGAAAGCAAAGCCACGCACTTGCGCCAGAACATGACCCTGACCCGGCTACCGACAGATGAGGGTATCGAATACCTGCTGCAAAAACAGGTGTTGCATGTCGAGCCCGTTGGCCGCCGCGCCCCGTTGAGTACTGGACGCAAGGATTTCATGCAGGAATACGCCCTGCTGGACAGCCGCAGGAAAGCCGTGTGGTATGCGCACTTCCACTACGCCGAACTAGCGGACAACAAAGCCGACTTCACCACCGCTCACCTGAAAACCAAAGCGCAGCGCTACGAAACCTATGAGTCGGCGCTGGCCAAGGCCAAGGAGCCGAAGCAGAAGATCGAGATCTATCGTGGTCTGATCAGCAGACCGGTTGCCGACCGGTATTTACTGCCTTTCGAGCCGAGCTGATCCGGCGTCCATGAAAAAGCCGCAACCTGGGTTGCGGCTTTTTCAGTGCCAGCGGTGGTTAGTGAGCAAACAACGAATTGCCCTTCTGCCCCGCCAGTTTCTCCGGTTTGATCAGGAACCGCGCCAGCGCCGGCAGTAGCCACAGCGCGCCGAACATGTTCCACAGCAGCATGAAGGTGAGCATCAGGCCCATGTCGGCCTGGAACTTGATCGCCGAGAAGATCCAGGTGCAAACGCCGATGGCCAGGCACAGACCGGTGAACAGCACGGCTTTACCGGTGGATTTGAGCGTCTGGTAGTACGCCTCTTGCAACGGCAGGCCGGCACGCAGGAAGCTTTCAAGACGGCTATAGATGTAGATGCCGTAGTCCACGCCAATCCCCACGCCCAGCGCCACCACCGGCAGAGTCGCGACTTTCACGCCGATGCCCATGAACGCCATCAATGCGTTGCCGAGCACCGAGGTCAGCACCAGCGGCAACACGATGCACAAGGTCGCCGCCCAGGAACGGAAGGTGATCATGCACATGGTCGCGACGCAGATGTACACCAGGATCAGGATCGTCAGCTCCGATTCCTTGATGACTTCGTTCGTCGCCGCTTCGATCCCGGCGTTACCGGCGGCGAGGATGAATTCCAGGCCGTCCTTGTTGTTTTCCTTGGCGAAGTCCTGCACCGCATGCACCGCGCGGTCGAGGGTCGCGGCCTTGTGGTCGTTGAGGAACACCAGCACCGGCGCCAGGGAGCAGCTGTTGTTGTACAGGCCATCAGCCCGGGCGATGGAGTTGTTCAGCACGTCCGGGTTGCGCGACAGGGTTTCCCATTTCAGGTTGCCCTCGTTCATGCCCTTGATCATCTGCTTGGACACGGTCACCAACGAGATCGCCGACTGCACGCCCTCGGTGTTCTGCATCTTCCACATCAATTCGTCGATCGGCGCCATGGCTTCGTAGCGCGAACAGCCTTCAGGCTTGGTCTTGACCATCACCACCAACACGTCGGAACTGGTGGAATAGTTGCTGATGATGAAATTGTTGTCCTTGTTGTAGCGCGAGTCCGGACGCAATTCCGGCGCGCCCTGGTCGAGGTCACCGATTTTCAGGTTCTGGCTGTACCAGAGGCCGCCGCCGAAAGCGATCAGGGCCAGGGCAATCGACACCGGCGCGACTTTCGGGCTGGCGAAGTTCGACAGCAGGCGCCAGAACGGGTGTTCGCGGTGCGCGTCTTTCTTGCTGCGCTCGACCGCACGTTTGCTGATCCCGACATAGGAAATAGCGACCGGCAGCAGGATCAGGTTGGTAAACACGATCACCGCCACGCCGATGGACGCGCCGATGGCCAGTTCGCGAATCACGCCGATATCAATGATCAGCAGCGTAATGAAGCCGACCGCATCCGCGAGAATCGCGATCATCCCCGGCAGAAACAGTTGGCGGAACGTGCGCCGCGCCGCCGTCAGGGCGTTGTCGGCCTCACTGGACTGCAAGGCGATCCCGTTGATTTTCTGCACGCCGTGGGAAATACCGATGGCGAAAATCAGGAACGGCACCAGCATCGAATACGGATCGAGCCCGAAGCCGAAAAAGTGCATCAACCCCAGTTGCCAGACCACCGCCACCAGCGTCGTGCTCAACACCGCCACGGTGCTGCGCATGCAGTTGGTGAACCAGTACAGCAGGATCAGGGTAATGACGAAGGCGACGCCGAAGAACATCACCACCATCACCAAGCCATCGATCAGGTCGCCGACTTTCTTGGCGAAACCGACGATGTGGATCTGCACATTGGGGTTCTGTTTTTCAAACTTGTCGCGGATTTTGTCTTCCAGTTCGTGGGAGAACTTGCGGTAGTCCAGGGCCAGCAACTTGCCCTGGTCTTGCGGGTCCGGGTAGGACTCTAGCAGCGGGATGTCGACGATGCTCGACTTGAAGTCGTTGGACACCAGACGCCCGACCTGGCCGGACTTGAGCACGTTATTGCGCAGCAGGTCGAGACTTTGCTGAGAGCCGTTATAGCTCTGCGGGATCACTTCACCACCGGCGAAGCCCTCCTCCGTCACCTCGGTCCAGCGCACGCTCGGGCTCCACAGCGACTTGAGGCCGGAACGGTCGACGCCGGAGATGTAGAACACTTCGTCGTTGATCTGGCGCAGGGTCTCCATGTACTCCTTGGAGAAGATGTCGCCGTCAGTCGCTTCGACGGAGATCCGCACGGTGTTACCCAGGTTCGCCAGATCGTTGCGGTGCTCCATCATCTTTTGAATGAACGGATGTTCCAGCGGGATCATTTTTTCGAAACTGGTGGACGGCCGGATCAGCGTCGCCTGCCAGAACAGGAAGATGCTCACCAGCAGGCAGATGACGATCACTGCCGGGCGATTGTTGAAAATCAGGCGCTCTAGAAACGTCGCCTTGTCTTGGTGATGACTGGTCAATGATGTCATAGCTTCGCCCTTCTTATTATTTGCCCGGTTCACTTGCCAAGCTCAGCGCCGGTTGGCGAAGTGGCGCGAACGCCGCCCTGTCCTGCCAGAATCAGATTGCCGTTTCCTGCCGCAGTGACCGCCGACACGGAAATCCGGTCCGGGCGGTTGAACACGGTGAAGGTTTCGCCGTTGTCACTGCTGCTGATCACCGAGCCACCGTTGCCGACGATCACAATGGAGCCGTCGTCCAGCAGCGTGGCGCCGGAGAGGCCGAACTCCAGAGTGCCGCGTGCGGCCTGGAGTTGAACTTGTTCCCAAGTGCTGCCGAAATCCGTGGAGCGGTAGAGATTGCCGCGCAGCCCATAGGCCAGCAGCGTGTTGGGTTGGGCCGTACCGATCACGCCGAACAGCGAGCCTTCATAGGGGCCTTCGAGTTTTTCCCAGGTCTGGCCCTCATCGGCGGAGCGGAACATGCTGCCCTGCTCACCGACGATGAACAGCCCGGCATCCTTGACCGCCGTGATGGCGTTGAGGTGGAACTGGTCTTCGTTGTCGAGGCGGTCACTGGCGTCTTCCCAGGTTTTGCCGCCGTCGGTGGTTTCCAGCAACGCGCCATACGCGCCCACGGCAAAGCCGCTGTTGACGTCCTTGAACCAGACGTCGAGCAGCGGCGATTCGCGTTTCAGGTCTTCGAATTGTTTGGTCCAGGTGACCCCGCCGTCTTCGCTGGCGAGGATCTGCGCGTCATGCCCGACGGCCCAGCCGTGTTTGTCATCGACAAAAAACACGGCGGTCAGCAGTTGCCGGGTCGGCACCTTGGCCTGGGTCCAGGTTGCGCCCTGGTCATCGGAATACAGAATGTGCCCACGATCCCCGACCGCCACCAGGCGCTTGCCGGCGTGGACGACATCAAGCATCAGGCTTTTGGCGGCCTTGGCGGATTCAACGGAATAAACCGCGTCGGCAGCCGGCGCGTCGGCGGCGATCACCGGTGCCGACCACACGGCACAGCCCAACAGCGAGAGCGCTGTAGCCAGCAACGCGAACTTGCGTAGTGCCGGCGGGCGGCAGATACCCACACCCATGACAGGCTCACTCATAGACCTTCCCCCATTATTATTGTTAGGTCGTTCAACCTTTCAGGGCGCCGTAAGGGTGCTCGTGGTGATTGACTGGTTGGAGCATAGTCCTGAAACCTGCAATCTAGAGCCCCTTCGGAAGCTGGCTTATCCTATCGGGCTTTGGAAAGGTCTGACAATCGACGCCACGTTATGTTTTGTTAACCTGGGGGTTTGGGGTTGTGGGTGAATGATTGGGTATTAGGTGGGGTGATTGGGGGTTCTGGGTTTTGTGTGAATATCCGTTTCTTTTGTAACGGCGGATATTGGTTCCGCTCTTACAGCGGGTCACTTTCGAAGAGCGCGAAAGTAACCAAAGCGCTTTTGCCCCTTTCGTTCGGTGCCTCGCTGAGGCTCGGCATGCCCTCGCTCCGGTCCTGCTCCGTGGACCCGCCGCCATCGGCCATCCATGGCCGGGGGCGGCTAACCCGGCATCCATGCCGGGTTGCCCACTGCGCAGAACCTCCACTCGGCCTCTCGAGGGGGCGTGTATCGCACCGCGAGGCGGCCTGCCGGCCGGCCTGATTCCTTAAAGCCAGCGCGTACACCCGTAGAGCTGCCGAAGGCTGCGATCTTTTGATCTTGATTTTGCCTTGCTTTGGCTTTGGCTTTGGCTTTGGCTTTTGATCTTGATCTACCCGCCCCTTCGGAAGGCTGAGTGGAGGTGTTCATCTGGGGATTGGCGCGCAGCGCCGTTCAACGCAGTCGAACACATTGCATGTAGGTCGTAGCGAAGCAGACCGGAGGGCAATGCCCCCAGATGGATTCCGGAACGAAGGAACGCCGAGCCTAAGCGAGGGGCCGGACGCTCGGGGCGAGCCTTTTTTTGCTTACTTTTTTTTGGCGTTTGAAAAAAAGTGAGTCGCCGTAAGGGCGAAACCATAAGTCGCCGTTACCGCAGGAATGGATATGTACCCAGTCAACAAATACCAGGTCGGCTACCAGGCCGCCTTCGCGAGCAAGCCCGCTCCCACAGGGGTTCAGGGTGAACCCCGGGAGAGCGAGCCAAAATCAGGCCAGGCTTTTACTGACCACTTCGAACACATCGCTGGACAGTTGACCCGAAGCCCGAATCCGCTCCAGCTCCCCTTTCATCAATGCCTGACGCGCGTCATCGTATTTGCGCCAGCGAGTCAACGGCGCCAGTTGGCGCGAAGCAATCTGCGGGTTAAACCCGTTCAACTCGATCACCAGATCCGCCAGGAACCGATACCCCGAACCATCAGCCGCATGGAAGTTGATCAGGTTCTGCCCGGCAAACGCCCCCACCAGCGCCCGCACCTTGTTCGGGTTCTTCATGTTGAACGCCGGATGCTCCATCAACGCCTTCACCCGCGCCAAACCACCCGGCAACGTGCTGCCGGCCTGAACGCTGAACCACTGATCCATGACCAGCGGATTGTCCTTGAAGTGCTCGGCGAAACTGGCCAACGCTGTGGCTTTCTCGTCTTCAAACGACGAATTGACCAATACCGCCAAAGCGGTCAAACGCTCGGTCATGTTGTCGCTGGTTTCGAACTGTTCCAGCGTCGCTGCCAACACTTCCGGCTTGCCGCTGAGCATCAGGTACGACAGCGCGATGTTCTGCAATGCGCGACGGGCGAAGTGTTCGGCCTCGGCCACGTACGGGGTTTTCTTCGACAGGTCGCGGTTGGCCTGGTAACGCAGCCACAATGCTTCGAACAGGTTGTCCGCCAACTGCTTGCGCACAAACTCACGAGCGGTGTGGATCGCATCGACGTCAGCCACTTCGCTGATTTCAGTCAGGTACGCCTCGCCCGGCAGCGAAAGCATCTCCGCAACCATGGCCTGGTCCAGCGTCTCGTCGCTCAGCACGGTTTGCAATGCCGAAATCAGTCGCTGATCCAGCACCAGTTTTTCGCCCTTCTGCTGCTGGGCGATCAGTTCTTGCAGCACCTGCACCGACAGTTGTTGACCGGCATCCCAGCGATTGAAGCCGTCGCTGTCGTGCTGCATCAGGAACATCAGTTGATCGCGGTTGTACGGGAAACTCAGTTTCACCGGCGCCGAGAAACCACGCAGCAACGAAGGCAATGGCTGTTCAGCGATGTCAACGAAAGTGAAAGTCTGCTCGGCTTCAGTCACCGAGATGACCCGCGAAGTGCCTTGCGCCGAAGCTTCGCCAGACAGTCGCAGCGCAATCGCCGCGCCTTTGGAGTCCAGCAGGCCCAATTCCACAGGAATCACGAACGGCAGTTTCTCGACCTTGTCCGGGGTGGCCGGGCAGGACTGACGGAAAGTCAGGCTGTAGGTTTTCGCCGCCGCGTCGTAAGACTCGCTCACCGCCAATCGCGGTGTACCGGCCTGGCTGTACCAGCGTTTGAACTGGGTCAGGTCGACACCGTTGGCATCTTCCATGGCCTTGATAAAGTCGTCACAAGTCACGGCCTGCCCGTCGTGGCGATCGAAGTACAGGTCGCTGCCCTTACGGAAACCTTCGGCGCCAAGCAAGGTGTGGATCATGCCGACCACTTCCGAGCCCTTTTCGTACACGGTCAGGGTGTAGAAGTTGGAGATTTCGATAAAGCTGTCCGGGCGCACGGCGTGGGCCATCGGGCCGGCGTCTTCGGCGAACTGGTGGGTGCGCAGGTAGGCGACGTCCTGGATGCGCTTGACCGTGGCCGAGTTCATGTCGGCGGAGAAGCCGGAATCGCGGAACACGGTGAAGCCTTCCTTGAGCGACAACTGGAACCAGTCGCGGCAGGTCACGCGGTTGCCCGACCAGTTGTGGAAGTATTCGTGGGCGACGATCGCCTCGACCCGCTGGTGCGCGGCGTCGGTGGCGGTTTCGGCCCGGGCCAGCACGGCGCTGGAGTTGAAGATGTTGAGGCCCTTGTTCTCCATGGCGCCCATGTTGAAGTCGTTGACCGCGACGATCATGAAGATGTCCAGATCGTACTCCCGACCGTAGACCTCTTCGTCCCAGCGCATCGACTTCTTCAGGCTGTTCATGGCGTGCTGGCACTTGTCGATGTTTTCCGGCTCGACGTAGATGCGCAGCGCCACGGAGCGCTCGGTCATGGTGGTGAAGGTGTCTTCAACGCACCACAAGTCACCGGCGACCAGCGCGAACAGGTACGCCGGTTTCATGAACGGGTCTTCCCAGGTCGCCCAGTGCCGGCCGTCTTCGCCAGGGCCCGAGGCAATCGGGTTGCCGTTGGACAGCAGCACCGGATAACTGTGCTGCTCGGCGACCACCGTGGTGGTGAACTTGCTCATCACGTCCGGGCGGTCGAGGTAATAGGTGATCTTGCGGAAACCTTCGGCCTCGCACTGGGTGCAGAACATGCCGCTGGATTTGTACAAGCCTTCCAGCGCGGTGTTGGTTTCCGGGTGGATGCGCACGCTGGTGTCGACCGTGAAGCGCTCGCTCTGCGGGTGCAGCGTCAGGTGGTTTTCGGTCAACAGGTAGTCGTCGGCGCTCAGTTCGCGATCGGCCAGGTTCACCGTCAACAGCTCAAGCTGCTGGCCATCGAGGACCAGCGGCGGCAAGCCCGGGCCGCGCTCGGGATTGCGGCGCATCACCAGTTGCGCATGGACCAGGCTGTGGTCCTCGAACAACTCGAAGGTCAGGTGCGTCTCGTCGATCAGGTACTCGGGCGCCTGATAGTCCTTCAAGTAGATCATCTTCGGTTGTTCGGTGCGCATACTGGAGTCCTTACTGATGCACGGCGAGCTGATAGGCCGTGTATTTACGAATATTGATCACGCCGGTGTCGAAAATCAGGTACTGGCCCTTGATCCCCAGCAGCGTGCCTTCGGCAATCGGGTTCTTGTCCAGGTTGAAGCTGACGATTTTGGCCGGGTATTGCTCGATCGGGTATCGGATTTCGAGGACGTCTACATCGGCAATAGTCTGGATTGCCTGTAGTCCAAATCGTTCCTGCAAACCTTGCAAACCTTCGGCGCAGCTATCAAACAGTTGATCGCGAACCTCGGCCAGGTCCACCGACACCGCGTCGCCCTTGAGTAAAGCACGCCAATTGGTCTTGTCAGCCACCTGGCTGCGGAACAGGTCTTCGACGAAGCCCGACTGCTGACGGGTCGAGACGCGCATGATCGGCAACGCCTGACGGGCGCCCTGGTCGATCCAGCGGGTCGGCAACTGGGTGGCGCGGGTAATCCCGACTTTCACCCCCGACGAGTTGGACAGGTAGACGATGTGATCGGTCATACAGAACTTCTGGCCCCACTCCGGCTCACGGCACGTACCGGCGTCGAAGTGGCAACGCTCCGGGCTCATGATGCAGATGTCGCACTGGGCCAGTTTGGTCATGCACGGATAGCAATAACCCTGGCTGAAACTGGTTTTAGTCTTGCGTCCGCAATGGGAACAGAAAATCGCCCCCAGGTATTCCAGGCGCACGGTCGTACCGATCAACGGATTGACCGGCACCTCGGTGTCGCCCAGACGAAAAGCGTACTGCACGTTCGGCCCGTCCAGGCGCGCCGACATTTTGCTGATTGCACCGCGGCCAATCTCAATCAATGGATGGCATCCGACTTGAACAGGATATTCGGCACGCTGATCGACTTGGAGCTGCATTCCTGCGGGCCCATGTAGCCGGTCCGCTCTTCTTCGGGCAGGTTCTGGATTTCCCAGGCGATCATCGCTTGCAGGGACAGTTCGCGTTGTTCGGCGGTAAGTTTGCCACCGTCGGACCATTTGCCGATTTCCACCGCCAGTTTCAGGCTCTGGTAGATATCGGGGGTGATGTTTTTGATCATTTCGTTAAAAGAGGACATCAAGGTCTCCGCGCTCTTTATTTACATGTCTGTTTTAGACGGCGAGTTTACGACGGTTGTACAAACCGCCCAACAAACCGGTGAAGCATCCGATGAGCAGCCCGCCGACGTGGGCCGCGTTGGCAATTTCGCCGAAGCCGATCATCGAGATCAGCCCGGACATGCACAACACCAGCCAGACCAGCATCATCACCAGGACACCGCGAGGCAAACGATAAGCCGGGTTCGGCGACAGCAACTGGAAGATCCAACAATGCCCGAGCAAGCCGTAGAGCACGCCGGACAAGCCGCCAAACAGCGTCGCGCCGCTGAACCAATACTGGGCGTAGTTGGAAACCAGGCTGAACAGCAAGGTCAGGCCGATCAGGTTGATGCTGCCCTGGCGCGCCTCGATGCGTCGCCCCAGTTCCCAGTACCACATGCCGTTCATGGCCAGGTGCAGGAAGCCGAAGTGGATCAGCATCGGCGCCACCAGACGCCACCACTGCCCCGCCGCCAGGCCTTCGTCCAGCGGCGTGAACTCGATGTAGTCGCCGAGCACGCGGAAATCGAGGAAGGTAAACCAGTGCAGGGTGTTGAGGTTTTCCCCCAGCACCGTCACGGCACCGACGATCAGGCACAGCAACAGAATGCCCGCGGTCGCCTTGCTATGGCGCAACTGCTCGACGAAACCCGGGCGCCGCATGGTCTGCGCCACCGGGATGTCCAGTTGCTGATCGGGATCACCCGCCGGGAAGCGTTCGTATAGGGAGCGCACGTCCTCGCTGATGTTGGCCGGCACCCACAGCACCTGCTCGCCCGCCTCTTCGCTGACGCGATGGGGCACTTGCATGCGTTGCAGCAACTTGACGAAGCCGCTCAAATCCACCGCCAGGGGCAGACGCAATACCGCCACCGTACTCATTGCAAGGCCTCCGGCCGTTCGACGTCGACCCAGACAAATTTATGCGGGTCGAGACGGGTTTCCTGGTCCAGGCGATAAGCCACCAGTTTGCCGTAGAGCACCGCGCTGTAATCCAGGCAGGCCAGGTTCGGCCGGATCGGCGCCGGTTTGCCACTGCGCCAGTAATGGCCGACGAACAGCAAGGGCTCGTCGATGCCGTAGCGCAACAAGGTGTTTTTCTCGGTGGACGACAGCGGCGTACGGGCCACCGGTTCCGGCAAGGCGTCGGGCTGGAACACAATGTCTCCGTAGGTTTGCGGGTCGTCTTCCCAGAACTTGGTGCGGAAGAACGAACGCGTCAGGCCATCGCCGCTGGTCATGGTCTGGCCATCGGGCAGGCGCATGTCGGTGCCGCGCAGCAGGCGATCGAACACGGTGCAGGCAAAACTGCCCGGCACGGCCGAGGCCTGGAGGAAGTGTTCATCGACGCAACCATCGGGAAACAACGCGCGCAACGGCTCGATCAGGCCCGAATCCCAGCAGGCATGCACCACGCGAAAACGCCCGGCATCGACGAACAACGGCAGTTCGTAGAACCATTGCTGGAAGTCATGCCAATCGCCCGGATGGTCTTCGAATTGGGTCAGGGTTTCCCCCAGCAGACGGGCATGGCGCGGCGTGTGCTCGCGCACAAACTGCTTGCCGCTGCCGGGTGGCGCCGGAGTGCTCCAGCCGAGGGCGTTGAATTCATGGTTGCCCATGATGCACAGCGCCTGGCCGGCCTCGACCATGTCGTGGACGATGTGCAGCGCTTCGCGAATACGCGGGCCGCGGTCGATGATATCGCCGACAAACACCGCCATACGCGACGGATGCCGCCAGACACCGCCCTGTTTGTGGTAACCGAGCCGGTCGAGCAAGTGCTCAAGGGTCAGAGCGCAACCGTGCACGTCACCGATCAGGTCGTAGCTACGCGCGGGATCGAGCATCAGTCGCCTCCACCACCCAACCGACTGCCCCAGCCGAGCTTGGTCCGGCACACTTCGTAGTAGTTGTGGTCGAGGGGGTGAATCAGCCGCAACTTCTGGGCTTTTTTACTGATGGTGATGGTGTCGCCCGGCGCGCAGGTGAAATGGTTCTGCCCATCACAGGAGACTTGCGGGTAGATCTGCATATCCTTGGACACGACGATTTTCAGCTCACTGTTGCCATCGACCACAATTGGCCGGCCTGACAAGGTATGGGGGTACATCGGCACAATCACAATAGCGTCGAGCTTGGGATGCATGATCGGCCCGCCCGCCGACAGCGCATAAGCGGTCGAACCGGTCGGCGTGGCGACGATCAGGCCGTCGGCCTTCTGGCTGCAGACGAACTGGCCGTCGATGTACAGCTCGAATTCGATCATCCGCGTGGATTTGCCGGGGTGCAGCACCACGTCGTTCAGCGCATCGCCCTGGCCAATGGCCTCGGCGTGGCGACGGACTTCGGCTTGCAACAGGAAGCGGTTTTCCACCAGATAATGGCCGTCGAGCACTTCGGCGACTTTGACTTCCAGCTCATCGGGGCGAATGTCGGTCAGGAAACCGAGGCTGCCACGGTTGATCCCCAGCACCGGGATATTGTGTCGGGCCAGGGCGCGCGCGGCGCCGAGCAGGCTGCCGTCACCGCCGACCACAATCACCATGTCACACACTTCGCCGAGCATCTTGCGCGACGAGGTTTGCAGGCCATGCCCCGGCAGGACTTCGGCGATGGTGTCTTCGAGGATCACGTGCAGGTGACGATCGAGCAGAAACCGTTTCAGTCGGCGGACGGTATCCAGCACCTGCGAACTGCCCAGGCGACCGATGATGCCGATATTACGAAATTGCTCCATGGGGCTCCTGCGAGGTTCTGCGTCGGGCTAAAGCGACGATTATGGGCGAAAGCGCGGGATAGACAAAATCCTTTAAGCCGCGACTTAAGAGGCTATGCTCGCAGAATGATCTTATTCCCGGATTTGCTCCAGTTACCCCACCAGTTGCGCCACCCCGAAGTGCGCGACCTGGCCTGGGTCATCCTCGCGCCGCCGATGCTCGCCGAGCCGCCCTGGCCGCAGCGTCATCCGCTGGCCGGCAGCGACTGGGTGCAGGCGCCGCAAGGCCTGGAGCGCTGGTTGCGGGAACTGGATCGCGACAGCTATGACTTGCTGCACTGGCTCGCACAGTCGCGGACCCGGCGCCTGGGTCTGTATTACGAACGCCTGTGGCAATACGCAGTGCGGCATGCGCCGGGCATCGAGTTGATCGCTGCCAATCTGCCGATCCGCCGCGAAGGTCACACCTTGGGCGAGCTGGACATGCTGCTGCGCGATCGCGACGGTGTGCATCACCTGGAACTGGCGATCAAGCTCTACCTCGGCCCGCAAAACGGCGATGGCCATGACACGGCGACGTGGCTCGGCCCGGGTTGCCACGATCGACTGGACCGTAAACTGGCGCACCTGAGCCAGCATCAATTGCCGATTTCCGCCCGGCCGGAAAGCCGCGAAGTGCTGGCGGCGCTGGATATCCAGCAGTTCAGTGCGCATTTGTGGCTGGGCGGTTACTTGCTGTATCCGTGGCCGGGACAGTCTGCGTCGCCGAACGGCGCGCATCCGCAGCACCTGCGTGGTAGCTGGCTGCATCAGAAGGATTGGGCGGATTTTGTCGTGCAACGGCCGCCCGGTCGCTGGCAACCCCTGCCCCGGCATGCCTGGCTGGCGCCGGCGCATTATCCAGCAGAGCAGACCTGGAACACGGAACAGTTGGAGGCCTGGCTTGATGAATTAGAGCCCTTGGCGCCGGCGCAGTTGATGGTGCGGCTGACCGAGAATGCCAGTGGGGAATGGGAAGAGGCCGAGCGGTTGTTTTTGGTGGCGGATCTTTGGCCGAATGTGCCGGGTACAGGTTGAGGATTTGTGTTGTCAGGTCTGGCCTCTTCGCGAGCAAGCCCGCTCCCACAGGGGATTTGCGGCGTACACAAATCCAATGTGGGAGCGGGCTTGCCCGCGAATGGGGCCAACTCGGCCTAAATGGATAACCGCAAAGCCAACGCCGCCAACGTCACCAACAACACCGGCACCGTCAGCACAATCCCGACCTTGAAGTAATACCCCCAGCCAATCTTGATGCTCTTGCGCTCCAGCACATGCAGCCACAGCAACGTCGCCAGACTGCCGATCGGGGTGATTTTCGGCCCGAGGTCACTGCCGATGACGTTGGCATAGATCATCGCTTCCTTGATCACGCCTGTGGCCTGGCTCGCGTCGATCGATAGCAGACCAATCAGCACCGTCGGCAAATTATTCATGATCGACGACAACAGCGCCGTCAGCACCCCGGTGCCCATGGCCGCGCCCCAGACCCCATAACCGGCAAAACCGTTGAGCCAACCGGCCAGATAGTCCGTGAGCCCGGCATTGCGCAGGCCGTAGACCACCAGGTACATGCCCAGGGAGAAAATCACGATCTGCCACGGCGCTTCTTTCATGACCTTGCGCGTGGAGATCTTGTGACCGCGAGCGGCGATTCCGAGCAGCAACGCGGCGCACACCGCGGAAATCGCGCTGATCGGAATGCCCAACGGTTCGAGGGCAAAGCAACCGACCAGCAAAATCACCAACACCGCCCAACCGGCATAAAACGTGGCTTTGTCGTGGATCGCCGTAGCCGGGTCTTCCAGTTGCTCCGGGTCGTAGGCCTTGGGAATGTCCTTGCGGAAGAACCACATCAGCATACCCAGCGTGGCGGCGACGCTGACGAAGTTGACCGGAATCATCACCGCCGCATAGCGGTTGAAGCCGATATGGAAGAAGTCGGCAGAGACGATATTCACCAGGTTCGACACCACCAGCGGCAGGCTCGCGGTGTCGGCGATGAAACCCGCGCCCATCACGAAGGCCAGGGTCGCGGCGGGCGAGAAACGCAGGGCCAGCAACATCGAGATCACGATCGGCGTGAGGATCAGCGCCGCACCATCGTTGGCAAACAACGCCGACACCAGCGCCCCGAGCAACACCATAAAGGCAAATAGTTTGCGTCCGCTGCCCTTGCCCCAGCGCGCCACGTGCAGCGCCGCCCAGGCAAAGAATCCTGCCTCATCCAGCAGCAAACTGATGATGATCAGCGCGACAAAAGTACCGGTGGCGTTCCAGATAATCTGCCATACCAGCGGAATATCACTCAGGTGCACCACCCCGAAAAGCAGCGCCAACACCGCGCCGAACACCGCGCTCCAGCCGACGCCGAGGCCTTTGGGTTGCCAGATCACCAGGGTAATGGTCAGCAGGAAAATCAACGACGCAATGAGCATGCACAGCAGCCTTGAACGGACAATCGGGTTGGGGGACATGCAACAGAGTGAAGGGTCGGGGGGATAATTCCGTCGCAGCAGATAAAATATTGCCCGCGCCACAACCCCCTGTGGGAGCGAGCTTGCTCGCGATGAGGGCGTGTCAGACGACATTATTGTTGACTGATACACCGCTATCGCGAGCAAGCTCGCTCCCACAAGGGGATTGTTGTTGGGTCAGAAATTACAACTTGATGACATGCCCCTCGACCGGCGCAACCTGCCCATGAAACAGCCGCGATATTACACGTTGCGCCGCTTCATAGCCTCACCGGCTGCGGCCCGGTATCGCGCTCAACTGCGCCTGTCCGGTGCTCTGGGCGGAACCGGCGAAACAGCTGTAAACCAATTGCCCGGCCGGGATTGTCCATCCGCGATGGTCGCCTTGGAAGCGGACGTGTCGATTGGCACAAATCCCCTGTGCGGGCTTGCTCGCGAAGACGTTGTGTCAGGCGATGCAAATGTCGACTGACACGCCGCCTTCGCGAGCAAGCCCGCTCCCACAAGGTTTGTCGGGTGTCAGAGCTTTTTGTGTTGTTCGACCCACTGCCCGTAGGCATTGATAAAGCTCTGCAAGAACGGCTTCACTGATTCATTCAACTTGCCCGCCTCATCGAACGCTGTCCCGGCGCCCCCAAGATAAGCTTCCGGCTGCTGCATGCATGGCACATTGAGAAACACCATGGACTGGCGCAAGTGATGGTTGGCGCCGAAACCACCGATAGCACCCGGCGACACACTGATCACGCCCCCCGGTTTACCGCTCCAGGCGCTCTTGCCATAGGGACGCGACCCGACGTCAATCGCATTCTTCAGCGGGGCCGGCACCGAACGGTTGTATTCCGGGGTCACGAACAGCACTGCGTCGGATGAGCTCACTTGTTGTCGGAAAGTGCTGTAGGCTGCCGGCGGTGAAGCGCCATCGATGTCTTCGTTGTAGAGCGGCAAGTCGCCAATTTCGACGATGTTCAATTTCAAATTGGCAGGCGCCAGATCAGCCAGGGCCAATGCGACCTTGCGGTTGATCGATTCTTTTCTCAAGCTGCCGACCACAACGGCGATCGTATAGACGTTGCTCATGGAAGATTCTCGACTGTCCGATGGGAAGAGCCTGTAGTTATAGATGACGTTTCGATCAGCGGGCGAGCGAAAATCGACGCCCCTGACTATTTTTTTCTTGTAGGAAAACTTACTTCGCCCAACCACGGTCTACAGAACCGCAAATTGAGTGATTTATCTCCAGAGGTTCTAAGCAGATGGCAGCAGTACTCGTCGGTCAGTTCCATGCAAGAGACGCGGAAGGCCGCGTTTATTCGGTGCATGAGTTCCAGGAATCCACCCCGTCGGCAGACGGTGTCGAAGGCACGGAGCCTGTCACCACCTACAAACTGGCCATCGGCGATCGCATGAAGAAGCTCGATGACAACCGGTTCCAGTTGATCCAGTCCGATATCACCCTCACTCGCGAGCCGGACACTTACATCGGTAGCCTGCCGGAAACCACCGTCGCCTCATAACCCTGTGTTATGAGCAGAAGTCATATGCGCGCACTTGAGTTAGGATTCAGCCACTGACTCCCTCACCTGCTGAACATGGACTTCACGCATGCGTTTACGTCATATCGAAGTGATCCAGGCGCTCTTGCAGACCGGTCACCTGGGCACCGCCGCCGAATGGCTGCAGTTGCCGGTGGCCGAGGTCGAAGAGATTTTGCGCGACGCCGAGGGTCAGTTGGGCTTCATGCTGTTCTCCAGCGTGCGCGGCCGCTTGCAGGCTACGCGCGAGGCGCGGGAGTTGCAGGTCGAGATCGCCCACGTTTATGAAGCCCTCGAGCCGGTCCAGCGATTGGCCAACAGCCTCAAGCAATACCTGGCACCACCGCTGCGCGTTATCGGCACCCCGCCGCTGGCCCAACAGCTATTGCCCCACAGCATCGCGGCCCTGCGCCGACGTTTTCCCGATGCGCCGTGCACCCTCCTCAGTCAACCGACCCGCGAGATCGTCCGCAGCCTGTTGCTGCGCGAAAGCGATCTGGGCCTGAGTCTGCACGACCCCGACCACGCCGACATCGATTGCCAGGTGATTGCCCAAGGCAAACTCCAATTGCTGGCGCCCCACGGCTGGCTGCAACCCAAGCAGAAATATGTGTCGGTGCAGGATTTGGCCGGGCAGTCGATGGTCGGCCTCGACGGTCATGACCCGTTGAGCCCGGCGCTGGAAACCAAACTGCAGGCATTGCGCCCTGCCCTGGTGATCCAGACTCGCGTGCAGACCCATCAAATGATGCGCAGCATGGTCGAGGCCGGAGAAGGCTTGGCCATCGTCGACCCCTTCACCGCCCTCGGCGCCAAATCCTCCGGGCTGGATGCCTGCCCCTTGGCGCCGGCGGTGCCAATCAGCCTCTATGCCCTGACCCTAAAGAACGCCGAGCCCTCGCCCGCCGTTCAGGCGTTGCTGGCGATCATCACGGAACAAGCCGTGGCGATGCTGGCGAGCTGACCGGGTTTTCCAGCGGGTTATCGAACAATCGATACCAGAACAGCGCCACTTCGGCTGTGTTCGGGTCAATGCCGCGATAACGCAGGTGATCGATCCCGCCAATCACATAGCCACAGCGCTCATAGAGCCGACAAGCACCGAGGTTGTTGTTCTGGGTTTCGAGCATGACGCCCGGCAGTTTCTTCTTGCGACTCCAGAACTGCGCCACATCCAGCAGCGACTTGGCCACGCCATGCCGCCGGGCCGGCGCATGCACCGCCAGTTCGTCGATATGGGCAAAGCCGTTCCAGTTGGTGCTGATCACCAGGTGGCCCACCGGTTCGTCGTCCAGATACGCCATGAAAATCGCACTGTCGGCGGCATCGCGGAAGCTGCTGAACTCTTCCGGATCGATGCCGTAGCACTTTCGATAAGGGGTGATTGGCGTCACCGGCCACTGCGCCACCGGCTTGCCAATTTGCGCGGCACCGTAGGCGGCGACTTCAAAACTGAAATCGCTGCCCCAGATGTAGGCCGCAAAACCATCGTCGGCAACGCGCACCGACAGCCCTGGGTATTTCGGATTCATGACCGGTTGCATACTGGGAAAGGTCCTCATTCCTTGATGCAATCGACGGTGTAACACCGCCCATTGCCCTCATCTTCGTGTTGCAATCCGTGCACATCGGCGACAAATCCCGGGAAGCTGCTGTCGAAGGTACGGGCGAATGACAAGTAATCGATGATCGATCGAGTCGATTCGGTGAAGCGCTCGCCGGGCATGATCAACGGGATCCCCGGCGGGTACGGCACCAGCATCACGGCGGCGATGCGCCCATCCAGGGCATCGATCGACACCGCCTCAACCTCACCGCGTACCAATTGATCATAGGCGTCGGCGGGCTTCATGGCGATTTCCGGGAGCACGGTGTACATGCGTTTCAGATGTTTGGCCGTGGCATTGCTGCGGTAACAGGCGTGCAGTTGATCGCACAGATCGCGCAGGCCCATGCCTTGATAACGCACAGGGTTTTCCTGGGCCACGCACGGCAGGCAGCTGGCCAGACTGGTGTTGGCGTCGTAACTGCGCTTGAACTCCAGCAACTCGGTCAACAGCGTGCTCCATTTGCCCTTGGTGATACCCATGGAAAACAGCACCAGAAACGAATACAGCCCGGTCTTCTCGACCACCAGGCCACGCTCCCAGAGGAATTTGCTGACCACCGCCGCCGGAATCCCGCGCTCGCTCAAGGCGCCGCCGGCGGTCAGGCCCGGCATGACCAGGGTGACCTTGATCGGATCGAGCAGCACATAGTCATCGGTCACGCCGCCGAAACCGTGCCAGTCAGCGTCGGGTTGCAGCAGCCAATCTTCAGTGATGACTTGGGTGATGCCTTCCACCGACGGCGGCTGCCAAATGGAAAACCACCAGTCATCCGCCGCAATGTGCTGGCGCAAATTGGCCAGCGCCCGGCGGAAACTCAGGGCTTCGTCGAACATTTCCTGCAACAACGAACGCCCGGCCGGGCCTTCCATCATGGCCGATGCCACGTCCAGCGAGGCGATGATGCTGTATTGCGGCGAGGTGGAGATGTGCATCATGAACGCTTCGTTGAAACGGTCGCGATCCAGTTGCCGCGCGCCACAGTCCTGCACGTGGATCATTGACGCCTGGCTGAACGCCGCCAGCAACTTGTGGGTGGAATGGGTGGAGAACACCAACGGGCCGTCTTCACTACGGGTTGTGCCCATGCCGTAACGTCCGGCAAAGAACTCGTGAAACGCCGCGTAGGCGTACCAGGCCTCGTCGAAGTGCAAGACCTCGACGCTGTTGCCCAGGCTCTGCTTGATCAGCTCGGCGTTGTAGCAGAGGCCGTCATAAGTTGAATTGGTCACCACCGCCAACTTCACCTTCGGCGCGCGGCCGTTGGTCAGCGGACTGGCATCGATCTTGGCCTGGATCGATTCACGGCTGAATTCGCTCAGCGGGATCGGGCCGATAATCCCCAGCTCGTTGCGCTCCGGGCACAGGTACAGCGGGATGGCGCCAGTCATGATGATCGAGTGCAACACTGATTTGTGGCAGTTGCGATCCACCAGCACCAGGTCATCCCGGGCCACCATGGAGTGCCAGACAATTTTATTGGCCGTTGAGGTGCCATTGATCACGAAAAAGGTGTGATCGGCGCCGAAATTGCGCGCGGCCCGAGCCTCGGCTTCGGCCAGGGGACCGGTGTGATCGAGCAGCGAACCGAGTTCCGGGACGGACACCGAGAGGTCCGAACGCAGAGTGTTTTCGCCGAAAAACTGATGGAATGCCTGCCCCACCGGACTCTTGTGATACGCCACACCACCACCGTGGCCGGGGGTGTGCCAGGAATAGTTGGAATCGGCAGTGTGCTGCACCAACGCCTTGAAGAACGGCGGCAGCAAACCATCGAGGTACTTGCGCGCCGCGCGGGCGACTTGGCGGGCGAGGAACGGCACGGTGTCTTCGAACAGATACAGAATGCCGCGCAGTTGATTGAGCTCGGCCATGGCGTCGGCCGGGGCGTTTTCCAGGGTGACTTGCTCGCCCAGGGCGAAGATCGGCAAGTCCGGCGCACGCACCCGCGCCAGACCGATCAGCTCGGCCATATTGTGTAACAAATGAGAATGGGCGCTGGCGTCTTCGGCGGCGATCAACATGCATGAGAGGCCGTGATGGGTCGAGGCGACCAGCCGCCCTTCGGTGTAATCCACCGCACTGAGAATGCTGAAACCTTCCTGCTCCAGCTCCCGGGCGATGCCTCGCACGCGATCGCCGGCAACCGTGTCGGCCTTGATATCGCGATGGACGATCAGGACCGGGAATTTCAAATCTTTATACATGGGGCTCAGTGTCCTGAGGCGGCAGACCGTGGCCTGCCAATTCCCTCAGGGTAGAGGGTTGAGGCGGATGTGGCGAGTGCGGATGCACTGAAATGGGTCATCGGGTGCGGCGTGGTTAATTAAAAATCAAAAGATCGCAGCCTCGTTTCACTCGTCAGCTCCTACAGGGTTTCGCATTCCTGTGTAGGAGCTGACGAGTGAAACGAGGCTGCGATCTTTTAGCGAAAACTATGCCTGAGCCTCAGCCTCGACCAACTGCTGCCACAACGCTGGCGCACCGGCGGATTTGGCCACCGCGTCAAGACGCACAAGGTGTTGCGCCAAATCATCTTCACTGGCGCGGATGATCCGGGTCGGCTTGCGATCGGCCGGCAGGCGACGGATTTCAGTGGCGGAGTTGTCCGCGCCTTCGCCCGAACCGTTGCCGTCCGACGCGTTACCCGCCAGGGACAGGCTGGTCTGGCCGCCGGTCATGGTCAGGTAAACGTCGGCGAGAATCTCGGAGTCGAGCAAGGCGCCGTGCAGTTCACGGCCGGAGTTGTCGACGCCATAACGTTTGCACAAGGCATCGAGGCTGTTGCGCTGCCCCGGGTGACGCTCCCGGGCCATCATCAGGGTGTCGAGGATCGAGCAGTGCTGCGTGATGTCAGCACGGTCGTGCTGGCCCATCAGCGCGAATTCGTTGTTGATGAAGCCAACGTCGAACGCCGCGTTATGGATGATCAGCTGCGCGCCCTTGATGAATTCGAAGAACTCATCGGCCACTTCGGTGAAACGCGGCTTGCCCACCAGGAATTCGTTGGTGATGCCGTGGACGCCGATGGCGCCCTCATCACTCTCGCGATCCGGTTGCAGGTAGACGTGGAAGTGCCGGCCCGTGAGGCGCCGACCGATCAACTCGACACAACCGATTTCGATAATCCGGTGGCCGTCGGTCACCGGCATGCCGGTGGTTTCGGTATCGAGTACTACCATCCTGTTAGCAGCTTGTTTGTAAACCGTCATCGCCTACCCGTCTCTAAACAATTGGCGCATCTTAACATACCGCATGAATTCCATCACGATCACCACTGGTCGAGTGTAAACTTTGCTACACCTTCCCCTCAAGTGCGCCAATGTGTAATGCCTCATTTATGGTAGATTACAGCATGCAGATAATGATCTATCGATAACCGAGGGGGGCTCAATGGTCGTAAGTGCCAGAAGCACTTCAACAACCGAAAAATGCGAATCCAAATTCAATCACGACTGACAAACCCACCTAACTATGCCAAGAAAATAAATATCTCGTGCATAACATGCGCAAAAACATTGGTGACACATACCTATTATACGACTCCAGCATGTCAGCCACCCATATTAGCTGGACCTGGCAACCGTTCGTATGATAGCACGCACGTCCAACCCCACTTACTCAACCGACTGACATTTTCGTGCACTTCGAGAACGTTGATAGGTATCCCGCCAGCAGCACCATCTAGTTCAAACTTAGGAAGCATAGCAAACCGAACATCCTCACCAAATTTACCATTTATCAACTGCTGCATTATCTTTGCTCTTTCACCCCACTCAAGCGACTGCTTTGGAGCTTTTAGCGATTCATATGCTATTCGATTAAGATGCCCAGATGCAGACAAATAGTCAAACGAACTCATACCCATTCGATGATAAAGTGGAAGCCCTAACGGAAGTATGTATTGAATTAACAACTGCAATAACGGCAAGGCAATCCTAAGCGAATACAGTTCCAAGGCCATTATGATCAACACGTTGTGTAGAGCATGGCCAATCCGAACGGTATCGACACTTCTGCTCTCGGCTGATTCACGCAACAGCCATATCAAGCAGGCCAACATATCCATAGAAGCGCTCCTCTCCAGCTTCTCCAGCATCAGAGGTGTGACAGGGATCCGCACCGAGTATCCCAGAACCCCTTCTTCAACGCGCTTAACAACCAAGTCCCTAATAGGAGGAGCCAACTGATTCAAGAAAGATGTACTAATAAGATCCGAAGTTCCTTTATGCGTCCAGAATGGGTGTTGACGCTGCTTGCTCGACCAAGCCTTGAGCCTTTAATTCATCCCAAAATTCGACTGGGATCTTGGCTTGCATCGAATTGTAATTCGCCAAAACCTGTTGATCAGTGCTCGCGCCAACGACGATCGCCACAGCAACATCGACTGCAGCGGAGAACTGGAGAGCTGCGGTGCGTAGATCGACGCCGTAACTCGCAGCAATCGCACGCAGTCGCTCAAGTTTCTCAGTAGCTGCCCGGGCTATTTTGAAGTTGTCCTTGCCGTAGTTATAGCGTGCGCTGCCAGAGATGAAGCCAGCGTTCAGCGCCGATCCCATTATCAGCGAAACGTTCTTTGCACGCACGGCGGGCAGTACGTCGCTAACGGTAGTCGCATGATCGATGAGTGAATATTGCGATGCGCAAAGACACACATCCAGGTCCGCCACTTCCAGGGCGCGCAGGATCGGTTCAGGGCGGTTCACACCAATCCCCCAAGCCTTGATGATTCCTTCTTCCCTCATACGAGTTAGCTCAGGAAATGCACCTTTCTGGGCAATGGCGAACTGCTCCTCCCAAGGCGTCGGGAAGTACGGAAAGTCGGGAGAGATATCGTGGACGAAGACCACATCAAGGCTGTCGACTCCCAAACGCTGCAAACTGTCCTCAACCGATCGCCGCACGCCTGAAGCGGTATAGTCATAGACTGGATCGTTGGGGGAGTCCGATAGCGGGAAGGTATCTTCATGCCGGTTTGCCTTCGACGCCCGCATGAGCTTGCCAACCTTCGAGGAGAGAATGTAGTCCTCGCGATTTTTGTTATGCAGGAAATGGCCGAAGCGTCGCTCTGAAAGACCTAATCCGTACCACGGGGCTACGTCGAAGTAGCGGACGCCGACCGCCCAGGCTGCTTCCAGAGTCGCTTGCGCATCCTTGTCTGTCACCTTGTTGAATTCGTTACCTATAGCCACGCCGCCGAGTCCAAATTTGAACGGCGAGGTAAATATTTTTTCAGCGCGATTTGTTGGTGAGTCGGTCATGGTCGTATATCTCCTGAAGTATTTCGGAGTCACACAGCGACAATTGACTGGATAGGTCGGTCAGCAATAGCAACTGTGCCTGAGAGAAACTCGCAGCAGACGCCTACAATCGCCTGCAAAATTCTTATGCTGCACGCCAATAGATAACTGGCGTGCCTCACGGCAAAAAAACGGTAGAAGCACTGGAGTATTTCAGCGCAAAAGACGGGCTTGTCATCGGTCATATCCAAGCGTCGTCGGAATCAATGCTCTTCATAGCTGACTTGCGTATTTGCCAAAAGTTTGAATTTTTCTCAAAACTCAGTGAGAGGAGCGCGGCTTACCGCCGGCATCGACCTCGCTTCAATCAGACTAGGGCCGCCCTTTACCCAGCGCCTGGCCGAGTTTGCCAAAGCCGATAATTGCGTAGCTCATATATTTTCCTCAGGTTTTAGCACGCCCAACGGGCTCCGAATATCGATGGAGGGGTCGGCCGGGCGTAGCGATTCAGATTTGCGCCAGACCGCCGTCGACGGCGACCTCACTGGCGGTCATGAAGCTGCTGTCCTGCGATGCGAGAAACGCGGCCGCTGCTCCGATTTCCGCCGGATCGGCCATGCGCTGGAGCGGATTCATCGAAGCGAAGACCTTCATGCCTTCTTTGTTGACGGCTTTAAATTTGCTGCCATCGATGGCGACCAGATGTTCTCCGAACAGTCCCAACTCCTGACAGAGCACAACGAACTGACGGCAGACGCCTCGGATCGCCTTGCTATTTTTCGGAAGTTGGCGATGGTCTTGAAATCAGGTGTCAAACGCCCGGTCAGCCACATCAACTCGACATTGCGTTGGGCTTCTCGCTCCAGGCGTCGGCTCGATTGAATGCGGTTGAGATAGCCGTAGATGTAGATCTTCAACAGGACTGCGGGGTGGTAAGCGGGACGGCCTGTGTCAGCCGGAATAGCACCGTCAAAACCCAAGGAAACCAGGTTGAGTTCGTCGACAAAAGCGTCGACTACGCGCACCGGATTGGTATCGCTGACGTAGTCGTCGAGGCTTTCGGGAAGTAAGGTGCCTTGCCCTCGATGTTCACCTTGGATAAAGCGCTTCATGGGCTATCCCTGCGATAAAATCCTCAGAAATCATAGCAAGGGATCACGGAGTCTTTTCTACATACACTGGGCCAATAGCGGACACCAATGGATGTCCTCTATATAGACGGTCTGGGGGTTGCAGTGAATCTGATTGCTGACGCCTCAGGCTCCGAGATACCCTTTCCCCTCCTAATAGGCGAAGCCAACAAATTTTGTCTACTCACTACTCCATTCAAATCACGCCGGAGGGACCATTGCCGGCCTTCTATTGCATTGCTGAACATCTATGGGGAACAGGATGCGATGTTGACTCTGACGGTGACTGCACAGGTTCAGATGATCACCAATGGACGGAACTGACATTGTCGCTTCGCGGCACATCAGGAGAACGCCTCGACATTGACCCAATCTCGCTCATGCCTCTTACGCTGGTAATCCGCTCATCGCACGCCATCCTCTGCCAAAGAGCGGCCGACTACATCGTATCTGTTTCCAGAGGCTCCATCGGCGCGGCTGCTAACGTCAAGACGATATGAGTGCGGGGACACAAGGCTTATTGATTTTCGACAGGTGAAAAACCACCAAGTATGACCCTATGGCGTTTTTACACACTCTGGGCCAAAAGCGGTCACTCCGTCTCCCTTACAAAACAGGGGAGTTTCAGTCACCGGTTTCGGGTACGCATGGCGCCCCTGTACGTCCTGTTTCGCACTTGTGGCGGGGTGCCGGAGATTCTTTTCCCTCAACTTGACGCGGCGGTCGAATGTCCATGAGCGCGCAGCCGTAACAGAACCGCGTGAGGTTCGGCACCGGCCAAAATCTGGTCGGTAAAAGTGTGAAGCAACTCTTTACCTTCAAGTTGGTGCCAGTCGCCACCTGAGAGGATTTGACGGTACAAATTTTCACCGTCTGCCTCGGTTACTACGTAAGCGTGAGAGGTGGGTAAATGGCATTCTCTGGGATACCAGTCACCGTAGCTCTCTGCTAGGTCAGCGCCCTCTTCCTGTTCAACCCAGTTGGAGCATTCGGCGTTGCTATCAGTGATGATTAGAAATTGTGGAGAAAGAATAAAGATTGTCACAGCGTATCGCGGATTCCGCGGGTTCTGCGGGTTCTGAAGGTATAAAGGGAAGGTTCATAGAAATAAAGATTGTCACAAATTTCCATGCACTCCAAAAGAAGTGCCGGCTGCAAAAAATAAAGGTTGTCACAAAATGATGAAGTTTACAGAGGCTCGAATCGGAGAACCAAAGCCTCTACAGGACAGCCTACCGAGGAAGCATCACACCGATGAGATAAGGGGTGTCGTTGCTGACCCTTTGTCGTCCACGCGACGGCGTGATGCCTTGGTCGTGCATTTTGCTCAACAGCTTCTGCGATTTCATCGGTGCACCATTGTCCGAGTGCGACACCAGTGGGTCGTATAAACACTGCTCGTTGACCACGCTACGTTGCAGTAGTGCCGCAGCCTTCTTCGTAAACCTCCCAGCCCACGGCCTTGCGGCTGTAAACATCCTCGATCAGGTACAGGAAGTAGTACTTGCCTCGTACCCTGGCTTCACTTAACTAGGTCACGAGCAACAGCCGTTCCGGTAAGGCGGTCAGTTGTCCTGGTTGTCGGGGGGAAGCATCATCTTGAGTAGTGCGGCTTTGCGTTCAAGTGAATATTACGGCACGAACAGCCTCTTCCCGCACCCGATATGTTTTTCAGGAAAAATCGGAGAGGCGACAACTATCCTGACACCGGGGGGGGCCCATGCCTGGAATGAGCGAGCCAGACGGTTGATCATGCACCATGATCGGCTACTCGATGTGATTGAGGCGTGGGTGTGGCTGGCCGAGGCTCACATGCTTGCTCGCCGGCTTACCACTTGATTTTGTCTAAACCCTCTAACCGAGCACTTATCTGCTGACAATTTTCCCGAAGGGAATCAACAAAATGTTCCACGGTAGACGATTCGGGTCGGTGCAACGGCCGTACGACACTTACACAGTAAGAAATTGAATGTGAAAAGCGACGAATCTGCAAACCCCGCCCGACATAGTCGAGGGCGGTGATCGGATTCACAATGGCAACGCCCACCCCCAGGTTAACGGTCGCACACACGGCGCTCGCGTTATGTGTCTCTACCACCAGCCGTCTTTCAATGCCTGACTGGTGGAAGATGGCGTCCGTTTTTCTTCTGTAGGGATCATCCGCCGCAAGGTAAACAAAATTTTGCCCCTCGAAGTCTTGTGGCGTGAGGACTGTTTTCGCATTTAATTCGTGATAAGACGGTAAAACACACACCACGTCGAGGTTCAAGAGTGTTTCGATGTAGGTGCCCGGGGGGGTTTCCAGGGTTTCAGTCAACCCCAGGTGATAACGCTGAGCAGTTAGCGACTCCTCGAGGGCCGGCGATTCCTGGGGCGTGATATTGATGCTGACGCCAGGAAATTTACTGCAGAAATCCTGGCAGACCTGCGGCAACAAGGCATTCGAGAAAGCCGGTATGCACGTCAACGAAATTTGCCCTTGCCGAAAATGCCTGATGGCCTCGACGGCATTTTTCACACGGGCTAACCCCACATAGCTGCGTTGAACTTCATCGAACAACATCAGCCCATGCTCAGTCGGAATCAACTTTGCACCCGCGCGCTTGAACAACGTCAACTGAGTCAGCGCTTCGAACCGGCTGAGCTCTCGGCTGATGGTGGGCTGCGAGGTATGCAGAAGTTCAGCGGCAGCCGTCGCGCTGCCTGTCGTCATTACCGCCCAAAATACTTCCACATGGCGAAAACTGAAATTCATGAGCCAACCCCGCGATGAATCGAACAAGCCATACCATATCAGAAATGAATAGCCAGCCACTAAATTGATATTTTTACTTTGTTTTTTTGCTGAGCATACTTTCCAGGTACTCGAGACTTTAATGATCGGGGTGATCGCTACATGAGTGCGCTTATCGCGTCCTGAATAAAATAACCCTATAGCGAGCGGGCGATGAAATACCGGCGATTTGGACGACTGGAATGGAATGTTTCTGAAGTTGGATATGGAATGTGGGGGTCGCGGGAGGTGAAGGGGGTTGGACCGGCTCATCCGATGTCAGCGGCATGGCGGCGTTGGAACATTCGATTCGACTAGGCTGCAATTTTTAAGATACCGCGTGGATTTATGGTCGTGGCCACAGCGAAAAAATGCTTGGGGAAGCATTACGAAACCACCCAGGCAAAACCTTATATGTAGCCACTAAAGTTCCCCCCAAGAACCGCGAGTGGCCCTCTCACCGGGGTGACCGTTTAGACCAAATTTTCCCGCCCGACCATATTGAAGAATATGTCGAGAAAAGTTTGCAGTCACTAGGCTTGGCGTCCCTGGATTTACTGCAATTTCATGTCTGGGAAGATGCGTGGGCTCATGATGAATCCTGGATGCGCGTGGTAGATGACCTCAAACGGCAACGCCTGATTCGCGGCATCGGCATCAGTGTCAATCGCTGGGGCCCCACCAACGTACTCGACACACTGAAAACAGGAATGATCGACGCGGTACAGGTGATTTATAACGTCTTTGATCAAGGGCCTGACGATGAATTACTTCCGTTATGCCGCGAACTGGACATTGCCGTCATCGCCAGGGTGCCCTTCGACGAAGGCTCTCTGACGGGGAATTTAACGATCGACTCCACGTGGCCTGCCGGTGATTGGAGAAGCAGCTATTTCGTGCCAGAAAACCTGGCAGCGACGGTGGCGCGGGTCGAGTCTTTGAGACGGGCTCTTCCCCCCGATACTCAGCTATCGGACGTCGCGCTGAGGTTCATTCTGTCCAACGATAACGTCGCAACGACTATTCCTGGCATGCGCTCTATTCCACATGTCGAAGCGAACTTGGCGTGTTCTGACAAGGGCAAGATAGAGCCTGCGTTAATGACGCTACTACGACAGCACCGATGGGACCGTGAACCGACCGCGTGGTCGCAGTAACAGGCGTGAAGCGAAACTGTTAATAACAACAACTCTCTAAAGGACTACCGCGTGAAATTCTCGGACTTGAAAGGTAAGAAAGTTGGCATCTGTGCCTCCGGTGGCCTGGTCAGCTTATTCATCGCGCAGCGTTTGAAAGAGGAGCACGTTGACGTCGAACAGTTCATTGTCGACATTGGTCAACCGGGCGATGAAGCACACGAGTTTTGTGCAGACAACATCGAATTGATGCAGGCCGTTAATGTCATTGATTTGAAGGAAGACATTGCGCTCAGCTTTCTCCACGCTGTACGTGCCCAGGCGCAGTACGACGGTGGCTACTGGAACACGACTGGCATAGCCAGAGCCGTAACTGTTAAAGGCCTGGTTAATGCATTGCGCGACCGTCAGTGCAGTGTATTGGCCCATGGCGCCGTTCATGGCGGCAACGATGAATTCCGCTTCAATTACTATCTGAAAATGTTTGCGCCAGAGATCACGCCCTTTTCTCCCTGGGAAGACCCAACCACGTCAGATCGTTTTCGAACCCGCGTAGACATGGGCGACTTTGTTGCCGACGCCGACGAAACCATGATGCGTACGAAAGCCCATCACTCCGTTGATGCCAACGTCGGCGGTGTGTCGCATGAGAACCGCGAAGTTGAGGTGCTCTCAAATTCACCCGACATGATCAGCCCGATCATGGGCGTCAAGGTCATGGATGCGCCCGACGTGCCAGAGACTTGCAGTATCACCTTTAAGCAAGGTATTCCCGTTGAGATTAATGGTCAGTCAGTGAGTTACTACCAAGCACTCGCTGAAGCCAACAGGATCGCGGGCCGCAATGGGGTGGTCTTGAAGAACGTATTGGAAAACCGAATGAACGGCACTAAAGGCCGTGGCTTATACGAATCTCCGGGGCTGGACATGCTCGGCATCGCAGCGAAACATCTACTGCAAGCAACGGTCGACAAGGACTCATGGGAGGTCCTGCGGTTTTTGTCACCCTTTATCGCACGTCAATCGTATGCAGGTCGTTTGTATGACCCCGCCACGCAGGCCGCATTGGCCAACGTAGCCGTATTGACTGAACAGGCGAATGGCACCGTCGATGTGATCGCTTATAAAGGCAACTACATGGTTGACCGCGTACGCGAATACTCCAAGTCGCGCTTTACCGCACAGCAATTCCGTTTCGCTCATGGCGGGCAAAAGTGGATTACTGAATCCGTTTAAGCCATGAGGGGCTGACTGTCCTGGCATCCTGCACATATTGTTGAAATAAAGGTTAACTATGCAGCACAGACTAATTGTTTTGTGGGCCCCTCCACGCTCGCTTTCCACCGCACTTGTACGTGTGATCGCCGCGCGTGGTGACTTCACTATCTTGCATGAGCCTCTGTGCGATCTGTCGGCGCGTGGTATATACAGCCATCCGCAGACGGATCATTCAACTCAGACGTTGAAAAACTCAACGGAGCTTTTCAATTATGTACAGGCATTGCGCGCGCAACGTGCTGTGTTCATCAAGGACACCTGTGAGTTTGACTATCGTCATCGACTGACGGGAACGTCTTATATGCGCGAAGCGCAACATGTGTTCATGTTGCGCAATCCGGAAAAGGTTATTAACTCACACTACTATATTAACCCAGACCTTACCTGCAGCGAGGTGGGCCACCAACACTTGGCTGAACTCTATGATGCCGTGAAGGCGGAGTCGATACATTCGCCATTGTTCGTTGATGCGGACGACATGATCCTGAGCCCTGAGTGTGCAATTTCGAACTTTTGCAGGGATGCTAACTTGCAGCACCTGCCCTCTGCTCTCCAGTGGCAGAGCGGACACTTGGATGTGTGGGAGCGAACCCAGCATTGGCACTTGGATGCAGCAAACAGCACAGGCATTGCGCCGATCAAAAAGCAATACAGCACGCGCGTCGACAACCACCCGGTACTGCATGAATTCTACTTAGAAAATATGCCGCATTATGAGTATTTGAAGCGTGAAAGGGAGGCTGTACTAAACAAGCACCTTGGCGACCTAGGGTAACGAACGAAATGCATATAACTGATGTGTCCTGTGACCTGACCTGGCAATTATTTCCCGTGGAACAATCTATGCGCAGCGCTAGATTGAAACAAAAACCTTGTGTGCTTTGGTTTACGGGCTTGAGTGGGGCTGGAAAGAGCACCGTGGCCGGTCTTGTAGAATCGCTGTTATTCCAGAAAGGTTACCTGACTTACGTGTTGGACGGGGATAACGTACGTCATGGGCTATGCCGTGACCTGGATTTCACCCACCAAGGGCGAAGTGAAAATATTCGACGGGTGAGTGAAGTCAGCAAGTTGCTTGCTGACGCGGGCTTAATTGTATTGACCGCGTTTATTTCTCCTTTTCGACATGATCGTGCCTTGGTAAGAGCGCTGATTGGCGACAGTGATTACGTGGAAATCTTTATCAATGCCTCTTTTGATGTGTGCGAGGCACGCGATCCAAAAGGGCTCTATAAAAAGGCCAGGGAGAAACAGGTCGCCGAGTTTACCGGCATTGATTCTCCGTATGAACCACCGGTACATCCCGAACTCATCATCAATACTGACACTCAAACCGCAATTGCTTGCGCTGAAAAGATTGTCAACTATTTGTACAGCACGGGTCGGTTATTATTGGAATCAACGGATGACTGCTTATCCCGCGAGCATGTCAGTGCACGCAGTTAAGCTCATCAATTGGAGGAAGCAAGATGGACCATTTTAATTTTGTCGACGGTCATTTACATGTGGAGCACCTTGATGTTCGTCAGATAGTCGAACAGCATGGAAGCCCCGTGTATGTCTATTCAGCACACACCCTGAAAAATCACTACACCGTGCTGAAAGATGCTTTTTCCGCCCTCTCGCCGTTGATTTGTTTCTCAGTTAAAAGCTGCAGTAATCTCAGCATCCTTAAGCTCTTGGTCGATCAAGGATCAGGGCTGGATGTGGTCAGTGGCGGTGAGCTCTACCGGGCACTGATGGCGGGAGTGACTGCGGACAAGATTGTGTTTGCCGGGGTCGGCAAGTCGCGTGAAGAAATTCGCTACGCGGTTGAAGCTGGCGTTTTCCTTTTTAATGTGGAGTCTGAAGGCGAGCTGCTGCGTCTGGATGAGGTCGCCACGACGGCCGGTAAGCGTATAAAAGTGGCCATTCGTATCAATCCGGATGTGGCGGATGCTGGCACCCCTGAGAAAACCTCAACAGGCGGCCGCCAGACAAAATTTGGCATACCGATGGAACGCGCCTATGAACTCTTCGAGCCGAAGCGTTACTCAAGCGTCGATGTCGTTGGGATCCATATTCACCTTGGATCGCCGATTCCATCGGCTCAGACCTATTTGTCTGCCATCGATAAGATCGAGGACATGATCAACCGACTTAAGGCGGCTGATTGCGCGATCGAATTTGTCAACATTGGCGGAGGTTTTCCAGCGCAGTACGGGACCGAAAGCAATCCCGTTGGCTCATTAACTGAAACGGGAGCACTTATTTGTCAGCGTCTGCAAGGGCTGAAACAGCGCGGTATCCGCTTCATCATTGAACCGGGTCGTTCGATCAGCGCAAATGCCGGTATTTTGCTGACCACCGTCGAATACATTAAACAAGGCTGGGATCGAAAGATCGCTATTGTCGATGCGGGCATGAACGTACTGCTGCGGCCCACCCTGTATGGTGCCAACCATGTTATTTGGCCAACCCATTTCGACAATTTTTCTGGCCATTGGACTGCGTTAACCCAGAGCGCTCAGCAGTCCGACGTCACTCACCTGGAGGAGACCGATATTGTTGGGCCTATTTGTGAGACCGGCGATCACTTTGCATTAGGTCGAGCATTACCGGCGTTTGACAATGGCAGTGTATTGGCGATTTTTTCATGTGGTGCGTATGGCATGAGTATGGCCAGTCAATACAACTCCCGTGGGCGCCCACCCGAAGTCCTAGTTGAGGGAATCGATGCCAAGTTAATACGGGCTCGTGAGACTCATGAAGATTTAGTGGCTCACGAATTATGTGGCTTGGACAACGCTTGACGCTGACGCACTGCGGCGGCTCTCTAAATAGATTGGAATGTGACCATGACTCACAACATTGCAGTAATCGTCGATGCGTATTCCACTGGCGCGAAACTGGCCGCTAAGTTTCATTCAGAGGGCGTAGCGGTCCTGCACGTTCAAAGTGCCTCGCCCATCATTGATTTTTATATCAACGATTTCAGGCCCGGCGACTTTATCGCCAACGTGGTATTTAACGGTTTGGCCGAATGCCTAGTCGAAATGAATCGATGGTTGAACGGCATCAAGCCAATTTGTGTTTTGGCCGGCGCCGAAACGGGTATTGAACTTGCGGATCTGCTAGCCGCCGAACTCGGCGTGGAGGGAAACTCCACGGAGACGTCGCGTGTTCGGCGAGATAAATACGCAATGGCCTGCGCGCTTAAAGAGGCGGGGTTAGCCACACCTTATTTTCTGCGCACAGACAATTTACACACGTTGACTGAATGGGCCTCAGGCCACTGCTGGCCAATTGTTCTGAAGCCCTTAGCCAGTGCAGGTAATGACAGTGTATTTTTCTGCAATGCGCAAGCACTTCGCCATGCTCTTCAAACAACGGTACGGATTTACGTCCCAATAAAGTTATGCCGACCATAGCGGTGCCCTTCTAGCTTTGGTTTATCCAATTCGTTCAGAAAAGTAGAGCCCGCAATGGACATCGTCGATGTAAACGCGCTCTATCGGGTTATTGAGGAGCGTGATCCGGGTGTCTTATTTGCGACACCCACCTGATTTACCGAGAAGACCACTAAGGTAATTGCCTTACAAACAAGTCTATATATGACAGTACTGCGGAGTACACAGTGCATCGTTTTTATCAGATATTCAGAGATATTAATGACAGTATGTTAGCTTGCCGAGTCAGATGGTTGACCTTTTTGGAAGAGCTTTAAACCTAGGGTGGTTGACGCGAAGCCTGAAAACAGTGCGGCGGTCAATAAAATCAAACACCATATAATATATTGATGAAAAGTTGCGTTTGATATTTGTCCGGTCGAACTATCTAATAACACGGAACCAAAGATGGTCGCAGCAAAAGCCCCGCTAACGAACTGACAAAACATGTAAAACCCCATGAATCGGTCTCGGTCGGCCTCACACACTGCGAGTGACACATCACGCAATTGTGCGGGACCAAAAAGCGCAGCGGCAAAAACACCCATGACGGTTGCAGACAAAAAAATGGTCGTTGTACTAATCGACGGCATAGCTAAATACACCGAAATAGATATCAGCATAAGGACTAATCCTGCATTTAGAGAAAAACTATCCCAACGGTCTGCCAAACGCCCAAGCACGGGTTCGAATATTATATTAAGAACCGCCGCAACGGTTAAGATAATTCCTATTGACTTAATTGATACATCAGATGTAGCGAGTAACGCAGATGGCAAATGTAGAGACAACGCGTTGGATACTAGAAAAACACAGAATATTCGAAACAAAGCCAGTGTAAATTTTACCTCCATGAAAGATCTCCAGGGAACGAGGGACAACTTGTTTTTCATGATGAGCAAGCGTTCGATTAAAGAGAATAGAACCACGCAACCTATTAGGCCCCCGGAAGCTACACTCACGTATCCAAAAGACCCCTCCTCGGCAAAGCCCAGCGTTAGCTGGCCAAGGCATAAAATTCCAAGAAGCGTCAAGGCACTTCTAACTGGAGGCGGTGAAAACGGCTCATTTATGGTCTGATCCTCAGGCAATAGTCTTAGGCATGCCACAAAAATGATGAATTGTAGTAGGCCGACCAACGCTGGTACGGCTTGCCAAGAGTAATTTTTTATCAAATAGGCTCCTAAAATAGGCCCGATCAATGGAGCCATAGCAAACGTTCCATGAAACCAACCAAAAGCCCATCCCCAGCGTTCCTTATCAATCTTGTTACGTATCAACGACATCTGCGACGGGACCATAATTCCATCAGCGATAGCCTGTAAACTTTGCGCTATTAGGAAAAAAATCCAACTGGACGTGTAGCTGGATACGATCGCTGAAATCACAAAAATCATTTGTGCACAGAGAATTAATCGGCGAGCTCCGAATCTGCGCACCGTAGAGCCGAAATAAAGAATACTAATTGAAAAAACACCAAAAAAAATAACATTCCTCCACTGCAAAGTTTGATAGCTGATACCAAAGTAATTTGCTACATCTGGAAAAGCTAAGGAAAGCATAGCCGTGGACATGATGCCTGGAATTACCGCGCTAGAAACAATCATGATAAACAAAAGATCTTTCGACATCCTGATTCGAATCATTTTAATAGCTCTTAAGAGATACATCGCGGAGTCGTAAATGTGGCGCGCCCATTGATATAGGGAGTCGGTTCTGTCCGTCCTTGTCACACCCTAATGCGGGATAAAATATCTTGCAGTCATCACCAACGCCATCAATACGCCTTAATGTATCAAATTTGTCACCTGTCAGATCGAATCTTCTATATATAACATCCGTTAATAGCCCATCGATTATTAGCCGTCCATAACAGGGTCGTAGCACGAACGTTTCTCCCTGTGAGCCTCCAACCCATGCGCCGACACAAAGAATTCCAGATCCAATATCTGAAATCAAACTTTCAAGCGATTCCATGCCATTTTGCAATACCGTACTCGCCATCCTCGGAAGGATCGGAGAGTTGAGTGTGGTTCTTCTTCCATGACCATTGCTATTCCTGCCCAAAAATTTAGCCGTCTTGTTGTCCATTAGTGTGTCATTAAGTATACCTTTTTTAACTAGCGTCACTGATTGCGCTGGACACCAAAGGGTTCGTAAACCACAGTCGACAGGTATTGCCCACGTGAGGGCGCGACTTCCGAGACCATGGTTTCGCAGATGCCCGCAAAGTAGCGAAAAGCCCCTGCTGCTGCCGCAGCCTGAAACGTACATTCACTGAGCAGTTTGCCGTTTTCGCGCATTTGCTGAGCCGACAGCTGAGGGGCACGCTCGATGATCAAATCGGCGACCCGGCTCAGCAGGCGCGCACCTTGCACTGCTGCAGCGACAGCTACTCGCCTCCCAACGGACACCTATTCGCCATCATGCTGGAGTGTTCGGTGTGCAGGCACGCGATACCCTAAGCTTTACGGCGCGGTGGCATACGATAGAAATCGGCAGGTACTCCATCCAGCTCCGAGTGCGCCTATGACTCCAGCGAGCTGATCGCCTTGGAATGCAACCCTAGGAGTACTATAAGAGTCCCGGTCAAGCCCATCGC
Organism: Pseudomonas sp. dw_612; assembly: GCF_018449725.1. Taxonomy (GTDB): domain Bacteria; phylum Pseudomonadota; class Gammaproteobacteria; order Pseudomonadales; family Pseudomonadaceae; genus Aquipseudomonas. The sequence continues at coordinate 439,648 of NZ_JAAVVC010000004.1, forward strand.
TACGAACACCCAACGTACACCGATAACGCCGTCAAGAATGGTCGCGAATGCCAGACCGATGGGCCCAGCCAAGCCTAAAAGGGTATTGAAGATCGATAGCACCCGCCCCTGCAAAGTACTCGACACGCGCAGTTGCAGCAGTGTCACGAACAACGCATCACTCAGTGCAAAAGCCACACCGCACAGCAACCAGCAACCGATCGCGAGCCAGAACAGCTCGCGGGGTAGCAGCGCGGTCAACCCCATCATCAAGCACGATGCAGCGAAGCCACCGAGCACCCATCCGACACGTTTGCGCGGTGACAACACGCCTACCAGTAAGCCTCCGGCAATCATCCCCAGGCTATTCGCGCTACTGAATTGCGCGACCTGAATGGCGCTACCGGCGAAATGCTCCTTCACCAGCAGCAACATCAGGGTGAAGGCCGGCACCGTGCAGATCGACACCGCCGCGAGCAGCAGGTGGAGGTGGCGCAACCCCCGGTCGCTCCAGATCACCTGCAACCCTTCACGCAGCAGGCCCCACGGATGAGTTCCGACAGTGGAAGGCGCGGGCTCCTGCGGAACTCTATATACCAGCACACTGATGATACCGACCAAGGTCACCAACAGGTCGACGCCGAGTATGTAGCCCAGCGGCATGAAGCTCAGCATCAACGCGCCCAGCGGTGCGGCACCAATCATCGAGACCCCGGCGATCACTTGGTCCAGACCTGCCGCGCGGGCAAGAAAACGCCGTGGTACCAGCATCGACACGCTAGCCGAGGCGGCCGACTGCTGGAGCACACTCATGAGCCCGCGTATCAGCAACAGCAGGCCGACGTGCCACAGCTCGGCGAGCTGCGCGAAGAACAGCGCCATCAGCACCACCATGCAAAGGGCGCGCATCAGACCGGCACTGATCATGATCAGGCGACGGTTGTAGCGGTCCGCCAGCAGCCCCCCCAACGGCCCCAAAAGCGCCGCTGGCAACATCGCCATAACGCTCATCGCCGCCAGCGCCCCGGTACTGCCGGAGTCGCCGGCAATCCACCAGGAGAGGACGAACTGTGCCAGTGCGCCCCCGATCAGCGAACACCGTTGCCCCACGAAGACCGTCCAGAAACGCAGCCGCCACGCTGCGCCCGGACCGTTGTCAGCGACGGCGTCGTTCGCCATCGTTGCTCCAGCTTCCATCATGCCTCTCCTTTCACTTACTCCGCAGCGTTGCGCAAAGCCTGCGAAATCACCTGGCCCAACGCGGTGCAGTGCTCGTTCATAATCGAATAGTGGTCGCCTGCGACCTCGATACGCCGGTGCTGCTGATCGCGCCACGCAGCCCCCCACCCCAGCCATGGATCACCATGCCCCGCGTCCCTCGCGACGAACAGCGTGACAGCGGCCGGTGCAGGCCCCGCAATGTACTCCGGGATAGCCTCGACATGCACACGCACGCGTCCCACGATGCGTTGCAGCGGTTTTGCCGCATTATCTGCTAGCAGTTGCCAATGGACGGGCATGGCGCGCAACGCGTCGAGCACTTCGTTGAACGGCCACTCGGCACCCTCAACCATCAGTTGGCCCATGCGTTGACGTATCTGCTCGCAGGCGTCCAGGTCGAGGCCGTTCAACGTCCCGCTGTCGCGTTCGAGCTCCATCAGGCAGAGACTCACCAGGTACTGGCCATCGCTCAAAGAAGTTTGGGGCGCGAGGCGCTCCGGCGTACCAGGCGCAACCGTATCGATCAGGCCGAGAAAGGCGATGCCCTGGCCGGTCGCAGACAACTGCTGAGCCACTTCGTAGGCCAGTACTCCGCCAAAGGAATAGCCAGCGATGCGATAGGGGCCTTCGGCCTGGATCGCGCGGATATTGCCGACCAGTCGCCGGGCCATGACCTCGATGCGAGTCAGCTGCGGCTCGCCTTCAGGCACCGCCAACAGACCCCAGACCGGCACCTGCGCCTCGATGTTGCGGGCGAGACGGCTGTAGTAGGCATCCAGGCCCGACACCTCATGGATCAGGAACAAGGGTGGCAACGTACCGTCTTTGCGCACAGCGATCACCTCGCTGCCCCGGGCCCTGCATGGATCGTCCAACCAGGCAGCCAGCGACGCCACGTTCGGATGCGTGAACAAGTCGTTGATGGACAGTTCCAGGCCCTCGGAAACGGCACGTCCCGCCACTTGAATCATCAGCAGCGAATGCCCCCCTGCCTCGAAGAAGTCGTCGTGACGACCCAGTCGCGGCACCTGCAGGACCTCCTGCCAGATTCGCGCCAGCCGCATTTCAGTGTCACCTTGCGGGGCCTGGTAATCACACTGTGGATGGGCACTGTCGTCCGGCGCCGGCAGTGCGCGGCGGTCGAGCTTGCCATTGGAGGTCAGTGGCAATGCCGTCAGGCTGATCAATGCCGCCGGCACCATATGGGCCGGCAGACGCGCCTGCAGATACTGGCGCAGGTTGTCGACGAAGGACCGGGGAGCGTCCGGTGCCGGCACCACATAGGCAACCAGGCGCTTGTCACCCGGCACGGGCTCACACACCAGTGCCACCGCCTCACGTATCCAGGCGTGCTCCAGTAGCACCGTCTCGACCTCGCCCAGCTCGATGCGGAACCCGCGGATCTTCACCTGGAAATCGCCACGCCCACGGTACTCAAGCGTCCCGTCGGGCAGATAGCGAACCAGGTCGCCCGTACGGTAGAGCCGGTCGCTGGTCATGAACGGACTCGCCACGAAGCGTTCTGCGCTCAACGACTCGCGGTTCAGGTAGCCACGCGCCACGCCCGCACCACCGATCCACAACTCGCCCGTTACCCCCAGGGGCGCCGGGTTGCCCTGCGTGTCCAGCACATAGAGGTGCGTATTGCCGATCGGCCGCCCGATAACCAGCGGGTTGTCATCGCCGGTAGACAGCCGCTGCAAGGTCGCGCAGACGGTCGTCTCGGTCGGGCCGTAGGCGTTGAACAGCACCGGGGCCTGGGGTTGCGCGAACCACTGTCCAAGCGTCGAGGCATCGACCGCCTCGCCGCCAATGGTGACCCGCCGCAGGCCCGGCCAGCTCGACCAGCGCCCGCCACGCAGCAGGCCCTGCAGGAATGCTGCCGGCAGGTTGACCGCCGTGATGCGCTGCTGCGCGCAACCGGCAAAGAACGCCTCGACGTCCGTCTGCGGCCAATGCCGGAGCACCACGGCGGCGCCACACAGCAGGCTGGCGAAGATATCCTCGACCGCCACGTCGAAGGCGAACGAAACGAACTGCAGCACCCGGTCGCCCTGCCCCAGGCCATAATGCCGGGCCACACAGCGGCTCTGGTTGACGACGTTGCGGTGCTCTACCATCACGCCCTTGGGCTGCCCGGTCGAGCCTGATGTGTAGATCAGGTAGGCCAGGTGCCGTGGGCCCAGACCGGCGAAGCGCGGATTGTCGTCGGGCAGGCGACACCAGTGGGGAGCGTCGACGTCCAGATCCACCACAGGGCACGACGTCACCGGCAATATCTCGCGGGTCGCGGCGTGTGCCAGCACCGCAATCGGCACACAGTCACCGAGCAGGTAGGCCAGCCGCTCAAACGGATACGAGGGGTCCATGGGCAGGTACGCACCACCGGCCTTGAGAACGGCCAGCAGCCCCACCACCATCGCCAACGAAGGCTCGACACAGACCGCCACACGCGTATCCGCCTGAACGCCAAGCCCACGCAGGTGACGGGCAAGACGGTTGGCCTGTGCGTTGAGCTCAGCGTAGCTGAGCTGCTGCTCGCCAAACACCAGCGCCGTCGCGTCCGGGGTGCGCAGCACCTGGGCCTCGAACGCATCCTGCAGGCAATCCTGCGTCGGGTGTTCGAACCGCGTCTGATTCCAGTCCTCCAGCAGCAGCTTGCGCTCGTCGGGCGGCAACCTGTCAAACTGGTTCAAAGGCATCTGTGGCGTGCGCTCGAGCGCCTCGACGAGCCCCTCCAAGGTGTGTTGCAGATAGCCACAGATGCGCTGGGCATCTATGGGGGACGCGGCCTGTACCATCAGTGCGAAGCCTTCACCCAGGTCATCCACGCCCAGGGCCAGGGGATAGTTCGTCCTCCCTTCGTCCACTTGTACTTCGATGCCCGCGAGCGGATCCACCTCGTCGGTCGCAGCCGGCTCGGCGTCATGACGGTAGTTGAGGATGGCACCGAACAGCGGCAACGGCGCCCGCACGCCACTGCAACGCTGTGCCAGGACCAATGGCGCCTGCTCACGCTTGACCAGCTCGGCCAGTAGCGCCTGGGTACGCTGCAGGGCTGCGGTCACGCCGGTATCGTCAAGCGCCAGGCGCAGCGGCAAGGTGTTGATGTACATGCCCAGCGCGCGGTCAGCGTCAGCACCCGATTGCATGCGGCCAAGCAACACGGTACCGAATACCACGTCCCGGCCACCCGTGACGGCACCCAACACCAGCCCCCAGGCCAGGTGGAACAGGCCAGCAGGGCTGGCCTTCAGTACCCGCACCCTATCGCGCAGGAGCTTGCTCAGCCCGGGCGACAGCAGCAGGCGCGCCTCGTCGGGTTGGCAGCCATCACCCTGCACGTCGGCCAGGCCATACGGCAGGGTCGGCTCGTCCACATCGCCCAGCAGGCCACGGAAGAACGCTTCATGGGCCTCGATGCTGTCAGCCTGGCGGGTCTGGGCCACATAATTCCGGTACGGCATCGGTTGCAGCAGCCGCTGCCGTTGCCCCGCCATGATCCAGCTCATCTCCTGCATCAACAGACGCACCGAGGCCGCGTCATCCACCAGGTGATGGAGCAGCCAGTGCAATACCCAACGGTCACTCTGACCGTCCTGCGCCATCCAGGCCTGCATCAACGGCGCCTGTTGCAGCGACAGGCGATAGTGCCGTGGATCGAAGCGACGTTGCAGCTGTTGCGCGGCAGGACCTTCCTCGGCGGCCAGGTGAACCTGCCCGACCTCCAGCCGGGCACGGCGCCAGACGACCTGCACCGGCGCGCGCAGCCCCTCCCAGACTACGCCTGTGCGCAGGCTGTCGTGACGGTCGATCACTTCCTGCAATGCCGCTACGAAGGCCATCAGCAAGCCCCGACTGTCGAACGTCAGGGTGGTCCACACAAGGTAAGGGTCCCCTTCACTGGCTTGCAGGTGATGATAGAGAACTCCCTCCTGCAAGGGCGCCAACGGGTAGATGTCCTGCACATTGGCAACACCGCCTTCGACCGTGGCGACGACCCGGTCGATTTCCGCCTGGCTCAGGCTCAACAGCGGCAACATATCCGGTGTGATCACCGTGGCGGCCGGGTCGATCCGGTTTGCCGGCACGATAGAGCCGGCCTGTTGGCTCGAGACGGTCTGTTGCGCGAGCCCCGACAGCGACGTTTCGCCGAACAGCGCCTGTACGTCGGCGACCAGACCAACCTGGCGCATCCGCGCGATCAGTTGCACAGCCAA
>NZ_JAAVVC010000040.1 GCF_018449725.1 Pseudomonas sp. dw_612
CGGCGCCACCAGCGGTTCCGTGACCGTCGCGGCCCCGGCCGATGACGTCTATAAAGACGCCGGCAAGGTTGAAGTCACCGTCAAAGATGCCACCGGTGGCAACTTTGAAAACCTGGCGACGGATCCGGCGCCAGCCGTGACCAATGTCACTGACACTATCGACACCAGCACTGTTTCGCTGACTGCTACCTCTACCGTCGCTGAAGGCGGGACCGTGGTTTACACCGCGTCCGTGAGCGCGCCAGTAACCGGCGCCCCGGTCGTCGTCACACTGTCCAACGGCCAGACCATCACCATCCCGGTCGGCGCAAGCAGCGGCAGCGTCAACTTCGTGGCCCCGAACGATGCGTTGGCGGGCGGCAGCTCCCTGAGCGTCAAAATCGACGACGCCAAGGGTGGCAACTACGAGAAGCTGGAAGTTGACGGCAAACCAGCCGACACCTCAGTCACCGATACGCCAGATACCACCACCCTCAGCCTGTCGGCTACCGACTCGGTCGCCGAGGGCGGTTCGATTGTCTACACCGCGACCCTGACCAATGCCGCTGGTACGCCAGTGACCGTAACCCTGAGCAACGGCGCGGTGATCACCATCGCCGCCGGCGCCACCAGTGGTAACGTCACCGTCGCGGCCCCGGCCGATGACGTTTATAAAGACGCCGGCAAAGTTGAAGTCACCGTCAAAGATGCTACCGGTGGCAACTTTGAAAACCTGGCCACTGACCCGGCAGCGGCGGTGACCAATGTCACTGACACCATCGACACCTCGACCGTCACCCTGACCGCGACCACCAGTGTTGCTGAAGGCGGGACTGTGGTTTACACCGCGACGGTCGGCGCTCCAGTAACTGGTTCGCCAGTGACTGTTACCCTGGCCAACGGCCAATCGATCACCATCGACATCGGCAAAACCACCGGCACGGTCAACGCCGTCGCACCGAACGACGCACTGACCGGTCACGCGCCACTGACCAACTCGATCACCAACGTCAGCGGCGGCAATTACGAAAACCTGGTCGCTGACAAAACACCGGTCAGCACCACCGTGACCGATACCGCCGACACCACCAACCTGTCGCTGACCGCGACCGGCGCCGTGGACGAAGGCGGCCAGATCACTTACACCGCGACCCTGACCAATGCGGCCGGCACACCGGTGACCGTCACCCTGAGCAACGGCGCCGTGATCACCATCGACGCCGGTAAAACCTCCGGCACCGTGACCGTCGATGCGCCGAAGGACGACGTCTACAAAGACACCGGCACCGTTGAAGCGACCATCAAAGGCGCGACCGGTGGCAACTTCGAGAACCTGGTCAGCAGCGACACCCCGGCGGTCACCACCGTCAATGACACGATCGACACCAGCACCGTATCGTTGACCGCCACCGCGAACGTCGCCGAAGGCGAAACCGTGGTCTACACCGCGTCCGTGACCGCTCCGGTGACCGGCGCACCGGTTGTGGTGACCCTGTCCAACGGTCAGACCATCACCATCCCGGTCGGCGAAACCAGCGGCAGCGTGAATTTCATCGCGCCGAACAGCCCACTGGCGGGCGGCACGTCCCTGAGCGTCAAGATCGACGGCGCCACCGGCGGCAACTACGAAAAACTGGAAGTGGACGGCAAGCCAGCGGACACCGCCGTCAGCGACACGCCTGACACCACGACACTGAGCCTGAGCGCAACTGACTCCGTGGCCGAGGGCGGCTCGATCGTCTACACCGCCACCCTGACCAACGCGGCCGGCACCCCGGTGACCGTGACCCTGAGCAACGGCGCCGTGATCACCATCGCCGCCGGCGCCACCAGCGGCACCGTGACCGTCGCCGCCCCGGCCGATGACGTCTACAAAGACGCCGGCAAGGTTGAAGCAACGATCAAGGACGCCAGCGGCGGCAACTTTGAAACCCTGGCCACCAATCCGACGGCGGCCGTGACCAATGTCACCGACACCATCGACACGTCGACGGTCAACCTGACCGCGACGTCCACCGTCGCTGAAGGCGGGACCGTGGTTTACACCGCGTCCGTCACTGCACCGGTGACCGGTTCGCCGGTTGTGGTGACCTTGTCGAACGGCCAGACCATCACCATCCCGGTAGGCGCAAGCAGCGGCAGCGTGAACTTTGTAGCGCCGAACGATGCGTTGGCGGGCGGCGGTTCCCTGAGCGTCAAGATTGATGATGCGAAGGGCGGCAACTACGAGAAGCTCGACGTTGACGGCAAACCGGCGGAAACCTCGGTGACTGATACGCCTGACACTACGACCCTGAGCCTGAGCGCGACTGATTCCGTGGCTGAAGGCGGTTCGATCGTCTACACCGCCACCCTGACCAACGCGGCCGGCACTCCGGTGACCGTGACCCTGAGCAATGGCGCAGTGATCACCATCGATGCGGGCAAAACCACCGGCACCGTCACCGTTCCAGCTCCGGCTGACGACGTCTACAAAGACGCCGGCAAAGTCGAAGCGACGATTTCTACCGCTACCGGTGGCAACTTCGAAAGCCTGGTGCCGAGCACTGCTCCTGCGGTGACCACCGTCACCGACACCATCGACACCTCGACCGTCAAACTGACTGCCACCGATAGTGTTGCTGAAGGCGGAACCGTGGTTTACACCGCGACTGTCGGCGCTCCGGTGACTGGCTCGCCAGTGACGGTGACCCTGGCCAACGGTCAGACGATCACCATCGATATCGGTAAAACCACCGGTACGGTCAACGCTGTCGCGCCGAACGATGCACTGACGGGTCATGCGCCACTGACCAACGCGATCACCGAAGTAAGCGGCGGCAACTACGAGAAACTGGTGGCTGACACGACGCCGGTTTCGACCACAGTTACCGATACTGCCGACACCACCAACCTGTCCTTGAGCGCTACCGATTCGGTTGCCGAGGGCGGTTCGATCATCTACACCGCGACACTGACCAACGCGGCCGGCACTCCGGTGACCGTGACCCTGAGCAATGGCGCAGTGATCACCATCGACGCTGGCAAAACCACCGGCACCGTCACCGTTCCTGCGCCAGCCGATGACGTCTATAAAGATGCCGGTAAAGTCGAGGCGACGATTTCTACCGCTACCGGCGGTAATTTCGAGAACCTGGTACCGAGCACCGTTCCAGCGGTGACCAATGTCAGCGACACCATCGACACCTCGACCGTCAAACTGACTGCCACCGATAGCGTTGCTGAAGGCGGAACCGTGGTTTACACCGCGACTGTCGGCGCTCCGGTGACTGGCTCGCCAGTAACGGTGACCCTGGCCAACGGCCAATCGATCACCATCGACATCGGCAAAACCAGCGGCACCGTTAATGCTGTCGCGCCGAACGACGTGCTCAATGGCCATGCGCCACTGACCAACTCGATCACCAATGTCAGCGGCGGCAACTACGAGAATCTGGCTGCCGATAAAACTCCGGTCAGCACCACCGTGACCGACACCCCGGACACCACGACCCTCAGCCTGAGCGCGACGGACTCCGTGGCTGAAGGCGGTTCCATCGTTTACACCGCGACCCTGACCAATGCGGCCGGCACTCCGGTCACCGTGACATTGAGCAACGGCGCCGTGATCCTCATCGCCGCCGGCGCCACCAGCGGCAACGTGACCGTGGCGGCCCCGGCCGATGACGTCTACAAAGACGCCGGCAAGGTCGAAGCCACCATCAAGGACGCCACCGGCGGCAACTTCGAAAACCTGGTGAAAGACCCGTCGGCTGCCGTGACCAGTGTCACCGACACCATCGATACCAGCACCGTTTCGCTGACCGCCACGTCGACCGTCGCTGAAGGCGGCACCGTCGTCTACACCGCGTCCGTGAGCGCGCCAGTGACCGGCGCCCCGGTCGTCGTGACGCTGTCCAACGGCCAAACCATCACCATCGACATCGGCAAAAGCAGCGGCACGGTCAACTTCGTCGCGCCGAACGATGCCCTGGCTGGCGGCGGTTCGCTGAGCACTACCATCAAGGACGCGACCGGCGGCAATTACGAAAAACTGGACGTCAACGGCGACCCGGCCAAAACCACCGTCACTGACACGGTGGATAACACCACCCTGTCGCTGACGGCGACCGACACCGTGGCTGAAGGTGGCCAGATCACCTACACCGCGACCCTGACCAATGCGGCCGGCACTCCAGTGACCGTCACGCTGAGCAACGGCGCCGTGATCACCATCGATGCCGGCAAAACAACTGGCACTGTGACCGTCGCGGCTCCGGCTGATGATGTTTATAAAGATGCGGGCAAGGTTGAAGTCACTGTCAAAGACGCAACCGGTGGCAATTTCGAGAACCTGGTGCCGAGTACCGTTCCAGCGGTCACCAACGTCACCGACACCATCGACACTTCGACCGTCAAACTGACCGCCACCGGCACTGCTGCTGAGGGTGGCACCGTCACCTACACCGCCACCGTCGGCCAACCAGTGACCGGTTCGCCAGTGGTCGTGACTTTGGCCAATGGCCAAAACATCACTATCGAGATTGGTAAAACCACCGGCACCGTGACCACCATCGCGCCAAACGACGCGTTGACCGGTCACGCACCGCTGACCAACTCGATCACTAACGTCACTGGCGGCAACTACGAAAACCTCGTGGCCGACAAAACCCCGGTCAACACCACCGTGACCGACACCGTCGACACCACCAACCTGTCGCTGAGTGCAACCAACTCGGTAGCCGAAGGCGGCCAGATCACTTACACCGCCACTCTGACCAACGCCGCTGGCTCGCCAGTGACCGTGACGCTGTCGAACGGCTCGGTGATCACCATCGACGCTGGCAAAACCACTGGCACCGTAACCGTCGCGGCTCCAGCCGATGACGTTTACAAAGATGCGGGCACCGTCCAGGCAACCATCAAAACCGCGACTGGCGGTAGTTTCGAAAGCCTGGTGCCCAGCACGACTCCGGCCGTGACCAACGTCACCGACACTATCGATACTTCGACCGTCAAACTGACTGCAACCGGCACCGCCGCTGAAGGTGGCACCGTCACCTACACCGCCACCGTCGGCCAACCAGTGACCGGTTCGCCAGTGGTCGTGACCTTGGCCAACGGCCAAAACATCACCATCGACATCGGCAAAACCACCGGCACCGTCACCACCATCGCGCCAAACGACGTGTTGACCGGTCACGCTCCGTTGACCAACTCGATCACCAATGTCAGCGGCGGCAACTACGAAAATCTGGTGGCTGATAAGACGCCGGTTTCGACCACAGTTACGGATACAGTCGACACCACCAACCTGTCGCTGAGTGCAACCAACTCGGTAGCCGAAGGTGGCCAGATCACCTACACCGCGACACTGACCAACGCTGCTGGCTCGCCAGTGACCGTGACCCTGTCGAACGGCTCGGTGATCACCATCGACGCCGGCAAAACAACTGGCACCGTGACCGTCCCGGCTCCGACCGATGACGTGTACAAAGATGCCGGTCCTGTTCAGGCGACGATTACCACTGCAACCGGTGGCAACTTCGAAAGCCTGGTGCCGAGCACTGTTCCAGCCGTGACCAACGTCACCGACACCATCGACACCTCGACCGTCAAACTGACCGCGACCGGCACTGCCGCTGAAGGTGGCACCGTCACCTACACCGCCACCGTCGGCCAACCAGTGACCGGTTCGCCAGTGGTCGTGACCTTGGCCAACGGCCAAAACATCACCATCGACATCGGCAAAACCACCGGCACCGTCACCACCATCGCGCCAAACGACGTGTTGACCGGTCACGCTCCGTTGACCAACTCGATCACCAATGTCAGCGGCGGCAACTACGAAAATCTGGTGGCTGATAAGACGCCGGTTTCGACCACAGTTACGGATACAGTCGACACCACCAACCTGTCGCTGAGTGCAACCAACTCGGTAGCCGAAGGTGGCCAGATCACCTACACCGCGACACTGACCAACGCTGCTGGCTCGCCAGTGACCGTGACCCTGTCGAACGGCTCGGTGATCACCATCGACGCCGGCAAAACAACTGGCACCGTGACCGTCCCGGCTCCGACCGATGACGTGTACAAAGATGCCGGTCCTGTTCAGGCGACGATTACCACTGCAACCGGTGGCAACTTCGAAAGCCTGGTGCCGAGCACTGTTCCAGCCGTGACCAACGTCACCGACACCATCGACACCTCGACCGTCAAACTGACCGCGACCGGCACTGCCGCTGAAGGTGGCACCGTCACCTACACCGCCACCGTCGGCCAACCAGTGACCGGTTCGCCAGTGGTCGTGACCTTGGCCAACGGCCAAAACATCACCATCGACATCGGCAAAACCACCGGCACCGTCACCACCATCGCGCCAAACGACGTGTTGACCGGTCACGCTCCGTTGACCAACTCGATCACCAATGTCAGCGGCGGCAACTACGAAAATCTGGTGGCTGATAAGACGCCGGTTTCGACCACAGTTACGGATACAGTCGACACCACCAACCTGTCGCTGAGTGCAACCAACTCGGTAGCCGAAGGTGGCCAGATCACCTACACCGCGACACTGACCAACGCTGCTGGCTCGCCAGTGACCGTGACCCTGTCGAACGGCTCGGTGATCACCATCGACGCCGGCAAAACAACTGGCACCGTGACCGTCCCGGCTCCGACCGATGACGTGTACAAAGATGCCGGTCCTGTTCAGGCGACGATTACCACTGCAACCGGTGGCAACTTCGAAAGCCTGGTGCCGAGCACTGTTCCAGCCGTGACCAACGTCACCGACACCATCGACACCTCGACCGTCAAACTGACCGCGACCGGCACTGCCGCTGAAGGTGGCACCGTCACCTACACCGCCACCGTCGGCCAACCAGTGACCGGTTCGCCAGTGGTCGTGACCTTGGCCAACGGCCAAAACATCACCATCGACATCGGCAAAACCACCGGCACCGTCACCACCATCGCGCCAAACGACGTGTTGACCGGTCACGCTCCGTTGACTAACTCGATCACTAACGTCACTGGCGGCAACTACGAAAACCTCGTGGCCGACAAAACCCCGGTCAGCACCACCGTGACCGACACCGTCGACACCACCAACCTGTCGTTGAGCGCCACCGGTTCAGTAGCGGAAGGTGGCCAGATCACCTACACCGCCACTCTGACCAACGCCGCTGGCACTCCGGTAACCGTGACCCTGTCGAACGGCTCGGTCATTACCATCGACGCTGGCAAAACCACTGGCACCGTGACCATCCCGGCTCCGGCTGACGACGTCTACAAAGACGCCGGCACCGTCCAGGCGACGATCACCAACGCCACCGGTGGCAGCTTCGAAAACCTGGTGCCGAGCACCACACCAGCCGTGACCAACGTCACCGACACCATCGACACTACCCAAGTCAGCATCACCGGCAGCACCTCGGTGACCGAAGGCCAGACCGCCAGCTACACCGTCAGCCTGACGCACCCGGCGCAAACCGACGTGACCCTGAAAATCGTCTACAGCGGCACCGCCGCCGACGGTTCGGACTTCACCGGTGTGTACACCGTGAAGATCCCGGCCGGCGCCAGCAGCGCCAACTTCAACGTGGCGACCATCGACGACAAGATCACCGAAGGCACCGAAAACTTCGTGGTCAAGATCGACTCGGCCACCGGCGGCAACTTCGAGAACCTCGCGGTCAGCGCCACCAATGGCAGTGTCAGCACCTCGATCATCGACAACGATGCGCCGCCGGTCATCGACCTGGATGCCAACAATTCCAGCGGCGCCACCGGTGCCAATTACAACGTGACCTTCACCGAAAACACCCCAGGTGCGGGCGTGTCGATTGCCGACACCGATCTGAAGATCACCGACCCGGACAGCACCATGCTGACCGGCGCCACCGTCGTGCTGACCAACCGTCAGGATGGCGATGCGCTGAACCTGGGCAACAGCGTCAATGGCATCACCATTAATGCCAACAGCACCAATGGCACCGTCACGCTGACCCTGTCGGGCAACGCGACGCTCGCTGACTACATGCAAGCGATCAAGAACATCAGCTTCACCAACAGCAGTGAAGACCCGAGCACCGTGCCGCGGATCATCACCGTGACCGTGACCGATGGTGGCAACTACTCGAACGTCGCGACCACCACCGTCAACGTTGTGGCCGTGAACGACGCGCCGACCGCTGCACCGGTTAACGTCACCGGCACCGAAGACACCCCGCTGATCCTCGGCTGGTCGACCTTCGGCGTCAGTGATGTCGACAGCCCGGCCGCGAGCCTGGGCGTGAAAATCACCGGCCTGCCGGGCGAAGGCAAGTTGCAATACCTGAACGGCTCGACCTGGACCGACGTCACCACCAACCAGACCTTCACCAAGGCTGACATCGACGCCGGCAAGCTGCGCTTCACCCCGGACGCCAACGAATCCGGCACCAATGGCTACGGCGGCACCGGCCTGGGCAACAATCAGGCGGATTACGCACAGATCAAGTTCCAGCCAACCGATGGCCAACTGCTGGGCAACACTGGCACGGTGAAAATCGACATCACCCCAGTGGCCGATGCGCCGTCCCTGACGGTTGCGGACAACAGCGTCAAGTCCACCGGGCTGATCAAGGAAGTCTGGACCGGTCTGTCGGGCTTGGGCACCGATGGCAGCGGCGCGCCGACCGGCACGCTCAAATCGGTCATCGACGCGGCAGGCACACCGAACTCCAGCAGCACCGTGACCAATGTGCAGTCCGACGGCAGTGTGGCGGCAGGCACCGCGTCGAAAACCTCCGGCCTGATCTACCTCGAAGCCGGCAAGACCTACACCTTCAGCGGTTCGGGCGATGACAGCTTGCTGGTGACCATCGGCGGCAAGAACGTCGCGTCCGCCCTGTGGGGTGCGGGCGGCAACCTGAGTGGTACGTTCACGCCGACCGCCAGCGGCTACTACACCCTGGACATCTACCACCACAACCAGAGTGGCCCGGGCAGCTATGACGTCAACCTGTCGGTCAATGGCGCGGCGGCAGTCGACCTGAGCAGCGCCGGCGTGCCGCTCTATACCGGCGTGGCGGACCTGGCCGCTTCCGGCGTGACCGTCTCCGACCTGCACGGCACTGGCGGTGAGGGTTATTACGACGGCTACAAACTCAACACCGGTTTCGAAGGCACCAGCGTTCACCTGTCCGCGATCAACACCGCACTGACCGACACCGACGGCTCCGAAAGCCTGAGCGTAAAAATCAGCGGCATCCCGGCAGGCTCGGTCCTGACTGACGGCGCGGGTCACACCTTCACCGCCACCGCGACGTCCGGCGAAGCCAACGTCACCGGCTGGAACCTCGGCACCCTGACCGTCACCCCGCCGACCTACTACAACGGCCAGTTCAACCTGACCGTGACCTCGACCTCCACCGAGGCCCTGGGCGGTTCGGCGATTACCACGGCGCAGATCCCGGTCACCGTTTACCCGGCGACGTACAACGCGATCACCGCCACCTCGGCTAGCGACACCATCAGCGGCACCGATGGCAACGACATCATGATCGCCGACATCGGCGGCCTGACCGTGGTGCCGGGCACCAACTACAACATCGCCTTCATGGTCGACAGTTCGGGCAGCATGAGCGCATCGTCGATCAGCGCCGCGAAAGACTCGCTGACGTCGGTGTTCAACACCCTCAAGCAGAGCATGGGCGGCAACTCGGGCACCGTGAACATCTTCCTGGTGGACTTCGATACCCAGGTCAACAAGTCGGTATCGGTCAACCTGAACGACCCGAATGCGCTGACCCTGCTCAAATCGGTTCTGGACTCGATGTCGTCCGGAGGCGGCACCAACTACGAGGACGTGTTCAAAACCACGGCCAACTGGTTCCAGAGCGCTGATGCGGTGGCCAACACGGGTGCGAAGAACCTCACCTACTTCATCACCGACGGCCAGCCGACCTACTACCAGAGCGGCGAGCAGACCAACCCGAACCTGTATGGCAGCGTTAAGCTCGACACGCTGATCACCACCAGCAATTACCAGTTGGGCAAAGCCGTCAGCCTGGTTCCGGACTCCACTCACCAGATCGACATCAGCGCTTCGGGCGCGGTCACTGTCTGGACCAAGTCCGGTAATAACTGGTCGTACACAAACCCGGGCACATTGCACGCCCAGGGCGATGGCACCTACGAGTTGTCGAGCCTGGCGGGCAGCGGTAACAGCACCAGCCAGACTACCGTTGATAACGCCAGCAGCAGCTTCGCGTTGCTGGGCAACCTGTCGAACGTAGAAGCCATCGGCCTCAACAGCGGTGTCAGCCTCAACGACCTGAAACCGTACGACACGGACAAAACGCCACAAACCAACATCGACCCGAAAGACCTGGCCAACTCGATCATCGGTCACACCGAAGCGACGTTGCCAGGTTCCGACACGGTCAGCGGCGGCGACGGCAACGACATCCTGTTCGGCGACCTGGTGAGCTTCAACGGCATCGCCGGCGAGGGTTACCAGGCCATGCAGGCGTTCGTCGCCCAGCAAACCGGCGTGGACGTCAGCAAAGTCACCACCAGCAACGTGCACCAGTTCATCACCGAGCACTACACCGCGTTCGACGTGTCCGGCGCCCACGACGGCAACGACACGCTGCTCGGCGGCGCGGGCAATGACATCCTGTTCGGCTCGGGCGGTAACGACACGCTCGATGGCGGCAAGGGCAATGACATCCTGCTCGGTGGCACCGGCAACGACACGCTGATCGGCGGTTCGGGCAACGACATCCTGATTGGCGGCTCGGGTGCCGACACCTTCGTGTGGAAGGCGGGCGACACCGGCAGCGACGTGATCAAGGACTTCAAGGCCAGCGAAGGTGACCGGATCGACCTGCGCGATTTGTTGCAGGGCGAAACCGGCAGCACCATCGACAACTTCCTGAAAATCACCACCGTCGATGGCGTGTCGTCGTTGCAGGTCAGCTCTGCGGGCAAGTTCAACTCGGCGGATGCCGCGGCGGCGACGCCGGATGTGACGATCAAACTGGAAGGCAACAACTGGTCTACCGCTAACCTGCACAACCTGATTGCCGGTAGCGATCCAACCATCAAAGTCGACCACAACAACAGCTGATCCCACGCAAAACGGCCGCCCTTATGGGGCGGCCGTCACGTTTGCGCCCATCTCACCGGTGACGATTTCGTCGCCGCACCGCATACTCGCCAACAGTTGGCCTATGCTGCTGACAGCATGACGCTGGTTCATTTCTGAGGGATGCTCAATGTTTTACGTGCAACGCGATGCGCAAGGCCAATTGGTGCGCGTGGAAGCCGCGGCCTACGCCGAGGCCACGGAAACACTGCCGGCCGACAACCATGAAATCCAGGCTTGGTACGCCAACGAAGTGATGGAAACCAGCCTCAAGCAGCTCAAGCAGAGCGACCTGGAAATGATCCGGGTACTCGACGACTTGATTCAGGTGCTGACCAGCAAAGGCGTGATCCGCGTCACCGACCTGCCGGCCGCCGCCCAAGCCAAACTGATGGACCGGACCCAGGCCCGGGAAGCGTTGGGTGGGTTGAGTCATTTGATCGATGATGATGAGACGGGGTTGATTTAGAGATCAGGCTGACTGCGGCGAGTGGCTTGCTCCCTTTGCGCAATGGTTCTTCGCTTGAACTTAAATCTCCCTTGTCCTGAAGAGCCAGCCCTCTCCCCTGAGGGAAGAGGGGAAAGGGAGCAGATCTTCATGCTTTTCAGGACCTGAGTTCGACTCGATATTTCAGGTCGATGTAACTCTAAGAACGACTCGGTCAGTCCCCTCGCCCCTCTGGGGAGAGGGTTAGGGTGAGGGGTGGATCTCAATGACTCACCGCCAAGGCTTGGGCTCACCAAACAACTGCCCCTGAACCCCATACAACCCCATCTCGCGAATCACCGACAATTCCCCTTCGGTCTCGACCCGCTCGGCAATCAGCGGCAGGTCAATGCTGTGTGCCGCCCGCTGGATAGCCTCGATGAACAAGCGCTTGTCACTCTCCTGATCAATCGCCCGGATGTAGCTGCCATCGATCTTCAGGTACGCCAACCCGAGCCGCGCCAGGTTGCCGATCATGCTGAACCGTCCGCCAAAGCGCTGCAGGCTCAGGGAGAACCCAAGCTCGCGCAGACGCCGCGTCAACTGCTCCAGCACCGCTTGCTCAGGCAATTGCTCCTCACCGATTTCCAGGGTCAGGCGTTCACCCAGATTCGAATGCTGACGCAAGATTTCGAAGACTCGATTCAGCGCCTGCGGATCCGCCAGCGTCGCCGAAGACAGGTTCAGCGCCAGGGATTCCTCATGCCCGGCCATTTGCCCCAGGACCAATTCCAACATCAGCCGATCCAGCCGCGCGGTCCAGCCAAAGCGCTCCAGCCACGGCAGGAAACGCCCGGCGGGAATGGTCTGGCCCTGATCGTCGAGCAAACGTGACAGCACTTTGTAATGCAGCACCAACGCGGTGTCCTGAGCCGCCACGACCGGTTGGAAGTACAGCTCAAACCGTTGCTGATTCAATGCCCCATCGAGCAGTGTGTGCCACGCATGATGGTCATCGCCGACACTGGCCGAAGCACTTTGATCCAGGCACGCCCAGCTCTGCTCGCCTTGGCCTTCAGCCTGCGCCAGCGCCTGATCCGCCAGGCCGAGCACCGCTTGCGGCGAGTCGCCATGGGCAAACGGCGCCAACCCGATGGACGCCACCGAAGCCACGTCGGTGGCGCCGGTCGCATGCAGGCTTGCCAACGCGCTGTCGAGGTTCTGCGCCAGTTGCAGCGCTTCTTCGCGCACCAGTCCCGGCGCCAGCACGGCGAATTCACCGCCGCGAATCCGCGTGACGAGGTTCTGGGTTTCCGGGTACTTGGCGCACTCGCGGGACAATTGCTCGCCCACGGCTTTCAACAAGTCATCGGTGCGCTGACCGCCCAGGCGCTGGTTCAAACCAGCCAGGTCCTTGACCCGCAACAGCAGCAGATAACCGGAACTGGCTTGCTCGGGATTGCTCACCCGGGCATTCAATTGCATTTCGAAATAGCGTCGGTTGGCCAGGCCCGTGAGGTTGTCCTGATAGGACTCGACCCGCAGTTTTTCACTGCGCTCGGCCTGTTCCTGGAACAGCGCCTTGAGCTTCTCGACCATTTGATTCATGGCCTGCACCACCCGGCGCAGCTCAGGCGTGCGCGGCAGTTCCGGCAGGCTGAGGAATTCCCGGCGCGCGATGGCGTGGGATTGCTTGACCATATAGTCCAGCGGCTTCAATTGCCGACGCAACAGCAACGCGCCCAGCACCGCACTCACCGCGCCGCAGATCAACAACCAGCCCAGGCTGCCGAGCGCGCTCTGCCACAGCTTGGCCAAAGCGAACATCGGATGGCTGACCACCTCGACCCGCGCAGCCTGTTCCCAGCCACGACTGACCAGCGCATCGCCGCCAGCGGCTTCCAGCCCGATCATTTTGACGAACCAGTCCGGCACGTTATTCACCGCCGGAATGCCGCTGCGCTCGACGATGGTCTGGTCGGTCTTGAGGTCGACCACGCGGATGCTCGCGTAGTAGCCGCTGTCGAAAATCGAGCTGACCAGCAACTCGACCATCGCCGGGTCGTCGATGTTCGGCGTCAGGGACAGCGCCAGCGCCGTGGCGGCGTCCTGGGCGTGGGAGCGCAACTGATTGACGTATTGAGTGCGCGAGCTCTCCAGGCTGACCATGAAGCTGCCGGTGAAGGCGACCACAAGGAACAGACAGATAGCGATCAACAGCTGTTTGAACAAAGACATCTGAGCGCGTGCTCCTAGTTAGTCGTCTCGACCGGAAATCCTTCGGCCTGCATTTTTTTCAACACGTCCTGCCAACGGGACAGGCGCTTGGTGTCACCCACTTTTTTGTTGCCCTTGGCGCCGGGCAGGTACAAGCCTTCGGCATTGAAAGAGTAGACCGGCAGCAAATCGGTACGTTGGCTGGCCGGCTTGATCTCGTTGATCAGGCTGTCGAGCACCAGCGGCATCGCCTCGGGTGTTGCGTAGTAGGTCAACACCATGTGCGCCCGGTTCAAGCGCAACGCCTTGACGTAGGTGATGCGCAGCTTGTCACTGGAAACACCCAGATGACGCAGGCTGAAGTACTTGGCGATGGCGTAGTCTTCGCAGTCGCCGGCGCCCTTCCATAAGGCTTCGATGGGGGTTTCCCAGTAATCGACCTCGTGCCACAGGTCGATGTCTTCCTCGTAGCGCATCTGTTTATTGAAGAACTGGTTCACCACGTTCAGCTTTTCCATCTCGCCAACCTGTTTCTGGGTGGCCAGCAAACGCTGCCAGGCATCAATGCGTTGCTGCCCCTCGCCCAACGGCCCGTAAATGGCCTGGGCACGACGGCTGATCAGCGAAAAATCCCAGTCGGCATGCAACCCGCCCAGCATGACGCCGGCCAGCAGCAGCGCGCAGCATAGCCAGCGCATCATCCGGGGGATTGCGAAACGTACCGCCAATGCGAGGCATCCAGGGTAGGCAGGTGGAAAGCGGTTGATGGTGAAGGTTAGCCCGAGAAAAGACAATGGCACGGTGAGATCACGTCTTGCGCGCTAAACTTGGTATGCAGGTAGTCATAAAAAGATTGCAGCCGACGATAGATCGTACAAAGTGGCGGGCTCGACTTATTTGTTGCAGCGATCTTTTACAAGGTTTGACAACCTGTATAACAGTCACTAGTGTCCATTTGGATCCAAAAACAACTTCAGTCATTCAGGGTGCGTAGTAGTGACACAGAAGCCCAATCCTCTCAGCAGCATCAAGGTCAACGGGCCGATTCCCGCTCACCTGGCGCGCTCGGTCATCGAAGAAACCCTGCGTTCGGCCATTCTCGACGGACGTATCCCTTGCGGCACAGCCCTGCGCCAGCAAGACCTGGCAGACCTGTTCGGCGTCAGCCGCATGCCCGTGCGCGAAGCGTTGCGTCAGCTTGAAGCGCAAGCGTTGCTCAATGTCGTCGCCCATAAAGGTGCGGTCGTCGCTGCGCTGGTGCAGGGCGATGCCACTGAAACCTACGAGCTGCGGATCCTGCTGGAATCCGAAGCCTTGCGCCGCTCGATTCCCTTGCTCAGTGTCGCCGATTTCGAACTGGCCGCCCGCTACATCGACGAATTGGAAACCGAACACAACTACACCGAGATCGGCCGACTCAATCGCCTGTTCCATATGGCGCTGTACAGCAAGGCCCCCAATCGCCGGCTGTTGCGCCTGGTTGAAGACGGGTTGAACGAGGAAGAACGCTTCTTGCGCTTCAACCTCGAAGCGATGGGCCTGGGCAAGTTGTCCCAGGAAGATCACCGGAACCTGTTACGCGCCGTTGAAGCCCGGGACATTGAGCACTCGGTAAAACTGCTCGAGCATCACCTCAACCGCGGTGTCGAGGTCATCACACGCTACCTCGAAAGCTCCGCCGCCCAAGGCAAGAAAATCGCGAGATAAACCGCAACCCCGGGCGCACGCGAGCACCTCAAATGTGCTCGCCAGCACCCGCGGTCACTGATAGTCGCCCCCCCTGAACAATCCTCTTACAAATCCCCGATTCGCTCATACCAGACCGGTAGAGCAATGCCGCTGCTGACTGTCCTGAGTCCTACATTCAACTTCCCCCCCAAGTCCGATAATTGCAGCCCACGAATGATGCGTCAGCGATAGCGGCTGCCGCCATTTACGCTCACTCTTGGGCCAGCCAACCAACAATGACGGATGACGCGCCGCAGCCACGGCGCAGTCAACGCACCAAGAACCTACGGAAGGAGTCTTGCCACGGGAAAGGAAGTAGAAGGCGTATTCCCGGCCAACTTCCATCCCCTCAGATCACACCAACGATTTGCAGTTAGAAAGTTGCTACGAGTGAGGTATTCACTCTCTTTTTCGATTCTGACTTATATAAGCCGGAAGGAGCAACTTCATCCAAATAAAACTCAAATCAAAAGTTTTATTGAAGCTTGTCGTGCCTGAGAAAGTTAAACTTTCAAATAATATAAAAATAACTTGCGGGAAACTTTATTGATGTATTAGTTTTTCTCCGCCGCCATTGGATCCAAGCCGGCCAGGCGCAAGCCAGACTGCCACACAACTAATACACATCAATTCGTTTGAGGCCTTCGCTCGCCAACAGAAAATATTAAGCAACTAACTCGCGTTGATTACGCCACTTAACGGCACTCTAACTTACTTATAGGCTCGCCCATGAAACCGACTAAAGACCGTCTCAACCAAAAGAAAGCAGAACTTAGCGCGCACCCAATCTTTGGCGAAATACATTCGTTGTCGATCCTGCGGCGCTTCATGGAAACCCATGTATTTGCCGTTTGGGATTTCATGTCACTGACCAAGCGTCTGCAGCAGGAACTGACCTGTGTGCAGCTGCCTTGGCTGCCGCCGCGAGATGCGCAAGCGGCGCGGCTGATCAACGAGATTGTGCTCGGTGAAGAGTCCGATGATCGTCCTGCCCATGGTCACTACAGCCATTTCGAGTTGTACCTGGATGCGATGCGTGAAATCGGTGCCAGTACCGTCGCGGTGGAGCGCTTCGTGACGTTGCAAAAAGAAGGCGTGAGCTATGACGTGGCGCTGCAAAGCGTGGACATCGACCCCGCCGCCGCACAGTTCGTGCGCCACACCTTGCACACCGCGCTGCACGCGCCGGGTCATAGCGTCGCAGCGGTGTTCCTGCATGGTCGGGAAAGTGTGATTCCGCAGATGTTCCAGCGGATTCTCGACGACTGGGGCATTGGTCTCGACCAAGCCCCGACTTTCCGTTACTACCTGGAACGCCACATCGAAGTCGACTCTGAAGACCACGGTCCGGCCGCGGAAACACTCCTCGCCCGACTGGTCGATGGCGACCCGCAACGCCAGGAGGACGTGTACGCCAGCGCCATCGCCGCCGTGGAAAGCCGCATCGCCCTGTGGGATGGCTTGCGCGTCAGCATGAGCGAAACCGTCGGTGAGGTGAGCGCATGAACGCCGCCGACTACCAATCCTTCGCCGACGCCTGGGAGAGCCGCGCGACCATCCGCACTCGACCCCGACGCGTACTGGAGAACGACGACAAACTGATCTACCCGTTGAGCCGCCAACCCTTGGTGCTGAGCGAAACCTTCCTGCGCGAATGCCCCGAACAACGGGACTTCGCTCTGGTGCAGACGCTCTACAAGTTCATCAACGACGTGGTGATTTTCGAAACCGAGATCGTCGACAAAACCGCGCGCAGCATCGCCAAGAATCGCTTCGCCGTGGCGTTTCCATTCGCCTGCCGCTACGACGCCATGACCGTGGTGGTGGACGAGGATTATCACGCCCTGGTGGCGATGGATTTCATGCAGCAGACCGTCGCGATGACCGGTATTACACCGATCGAACTGCCGGATGAAATCGAGTTGAGCCGGGCGATTCCCGCCGCCGTGGACCTGGCACCGGAACACCTGCGCAGCGCCGTGGAACTGATCTGCGTGGCCATCGCCGAGAACACCGTGACCGGCGATGTGGCGGCGTTCGCCAAGGACGACACGGTCAAGCAATCGATCAAGGGGCTGATGGCCGATCACTTGCTGGACGAGGGCCGCCACTCCAGCTTCTGGGCGCGGATGGTGCGCATCTACTGGCATACCGCAAGCGAAGCCGATCGCCAGTGCATCGCACAGATTCTGCCGGTGTTTATCCGTCACTACCTGACCAACGACATTCAGAAGTCCTTCGACTTTCGCCTGATCGAGTCCTTGCAGGTCAGTGACGCTGCGCGCCAGGCGCTCAAGAGCGAAGTGTCGGGCCTGGCCTTCCCGATCAATCGCCATCACCCACTGGTTGCCAACATCGTGCGGTTTTTCCGCAGCAGTTCGCTGCTCGATTCGCCGTGCGTTCAAGAAGCCCTGAGCGACTACCTGGTTTAACGAGGAGAACATCATGAGACGTCTCGACATTGTGCTTATAGGGCAGAGCCAGGCCTTGACCGACCTGGCGCTGGAGCTCGAACAACATGGACATTCACTGACACGGCAGGTGGCTTCAGGTGAGCGAACGTTGGGCAACGTCGACTTGCTGATTCACGATGCCAGCGTGGCTTTTGCCGACATCGGCGATGTGCCGCGATTGACGCTGCAACTGGGGGTCGGTGGAGCGACTGGACTGCCGACTCTGGACTTGCTGTGCACATTCGGTTCGACGCTGTTCACTCGCGTGCCGATTGCCGAAGAAGCTTCCGGCAACGGCCAGGCGTTGCGTCTGCGGGCTGTGGCGGAACTGGTGGATCACGTGGCGTTGCTGGTCAGCCGGTTTTCCCGGGATGCCGAGTATTTCCAGCTCACCGAACCGGCGGCACCGGTTGATTTTGAGCGGGTAGAAAACCTGCTGTTTCTCGAACA
This sequence comes from Pseudomonas sp. dw_612, assembly GCF_018449725.1. Lineage (GTDB taxonomy): Bacteria > Pseudomonadota > Gammaproteobacteria > Pseudomonadales > Pseudomonadaceae > Aquipseudomonas. The sequence continues at coordinate 18,371 of NZ_JAAVVC010000040.1, forward strand.
CCTGGCCTTCGCCCATCAACTCAACATGACCGCGCACGACGGGCTGCTGCAACTGGGCCAGATCCCGATGATTGAGCGGCTTGAACAGCGCTTTATCCACTGCGCCGAACGACCTGCACTGAACATCGCCGGTACGTCCCTCAGCTATCGCCAATTACATGCTCACAGCCGCGCCATCCAGCAACGGTTGCAGCCGTTATTGGATGAGCATCAAGGTTCGCTGGTGGTCGGTATCTGCTTGCCGAAATGCAGCGCGTTGTATGCGGGGATTCTGGCGATTCTCGGCAGCGGCGCGGTGTATCTGCCGCTGGAGCCGAGCCATCCGTTGCAACGTCAGCAGTACATTCTGGAGAACGCCGGGGCGGTGTTGCTGCTGCATGACGGCGAGCATCCGCTGGCGGACCAGATGCCGGGGCTGGACATCAGCAGAGTCGACTTCGATGAAGTGGATCTCGCTCTGCCACTGATTCGCCAGCGACCCGCGCTCGATGCGCCGTGCATGGCGCTCTATACCTCGGGCACCACCGGGCACCCGAAAGGCGTGTTGCTCAGCCAGGCCAACCTCGCGCACTTCACCGCGTGGTACGCCGACTACGTGCAACTGACTGAACAGAGTCGGGTGTTGCAATTTTCGTCGCTAAGTTTCGACTCGTCGTTGATCGATATTTTCCCGACGCTGCTGCAGGGCGCCGAGCTGATCGTGCCCAGCGATGACCAACGCCGCGATCCGTTGCAACTGGTGGCGCTGATCCGCAACCAGCAACTGAGCCACGCTTTCCTGCCGCCGGCGCTGTTGAGCATTTTGCCGCTGGAGCAGTTGCAGGTGCTGGATCACGTGATGACCGGCGGCGACGTTTGCGAGCCCTACGTCATCGAGCAACTGACTCGCCAGGGCAACCTCTACAACCTCTACGGCCCGACCGAAGCCACAGTGCTGATCACCGCGCGACAACTGCGGCCCGGCGACAACAACCGTACCCTCGGCGGCCCGATTGCCAACAGTCAGGTGCTGATTCTCGATGAAGCCTTTCAACCAGTGGCGGAGCAGAGCGTTGGCGAGCTGTACATCGTCGGCCCGGGCGTGTGCCTGGGTTACCTGAACAACCCGCAGCAGACCGCCGAACGCTATCTGGACCTGAGCCTGCCGAACGGTGAAAGCCTGCGTGCCTACCGCACCGGCGACATGGCGAAGTGGACCGGCGACGGTATCGAACTGTGTGGGCGGCGGGACAATCAGGTGAAGATTCGCGGCTTCCGGGTCGAGCCGGAAGAGATCGAACGTTGCCTGCGCGACAGTCAGCTCTACCGGCAAGTGGCGGTGGTCATCGACAGCCAGCGACGAATTCTGGCGTTCCTCGCCCAGCCCCAGGAAGACCAACCCGGCGCCGCGCGCGAAGCGCTGAAGGTCCACGCCGTGCAGTTCCTGCCGGACTACATGCAACCCGGCGCGTGGACTGAGCTGCAGAGCATGCCGTTTGCCAGTAACGGCAAGATTGATCGCAAGGCGCTGCTGGCGATGCCCGTGACCGTGCTGGAGAACAGCGCTCGCCGCTTGCCCACCAGTGCCGATGAAGCACTGTTGCTGGAGATCTGGGCCGAATTGCTGGAGTTGCCGGCCAGCGATATTTCCACCGACGAAAGCTTTTTCAATCTGGGTGGTCACTCGATCCTGCTGTCGCGGATGTTGCTGCGGCTGCGTGAAGAGTTCGGACGCAGCATCTCGATCAACCGCTTTATCGAACTGCCCACGATCTCGAAATTGGCGACGTTGGTTCGCGGCTCGGGCACCGAAGAAGTGCTGAGCGCGCAAGCCATGACCGATGCTTTTCGTGAACTGGATGTGCAGCCGCTGCCGATCAGCCGCATGGGCGATGTGCATAAGGTGATCGTCACCGGTGCCAACAGTTTTGTTGGCGTGCACATCGTCGAAGCGTTGCTGGCCTGGGGCGCCAGTGAAGTCGCTTGCCTGGTGCGCGAGGGTGGCGGGCAATCGGCGGCGGAACGTTTTGCCCAGGCGTTGCGTGAAAACCGTCTGGAGCATCTGGACCTGCATCGGGTGCGGGTTTATGCAGCGGATATCACGCGTCCTTGTTTGGGACTCGCGGAGGATGTCTACGAACGCCTGGACCGGGAGTTCGGCGCGTTGGTGCACAACGCAGCCAACGTTAATCACGTGCTCGATTACGAGTCGTTGGCGCGGGACAACGTCGAGCCGATTTTCGAGTGCCTGCGATTGTGTGAAGGGCGCAGCAAGAAGATCTTCAACTTCGTCTCGACGCTCTCGGCCTCCAGCACCATTGCCGATGATGGCCGAGTGCTTGAATTGCCTGCCGCGCAGACGCCACCGATCTACATCAAAAACGGCTACAACCTGTCCAAATGGGTCGGCGAGCGGATCCTTGAGCGGGCGCGGGAGCGTGGTGTGCGGGTCAACCTGTATCGCCCCGGCAACATCAGTTTCAACAGCCTCACCGGCGTCTGCCAGCCGCACAAAAATCGCTTGATGCTGATGCTCAAGGGTTCGATACAGCTCGGCCAGGTGCCGGAGTTTTCCCTGAACTTCGACCTGATGCCGGTGGACTTCCTTGCTCGTTTCATCGCGTTCCATGCCAGCCGTTATCAGCCGGAACACGCCGTGTTCAACCTGCACAACCCCGAGCCTCTGAGTTGGGATGCGTACGTCGATTCGTTTCGCGAAGCGGGTCGGGAATTCTCGATGGTCAGCGTCGCCGACTGGCAGCAGCAACTGGGTCGGGTCGACAGCGACAACGCGTTGTTCGGCGTGCTGGGTTTCTACCTCAACGGTTTTGAAGAAGACATCGGCGACATCTCGATGATCGGCCACGACAACGCCCAAGCCGGCGTCCGGCAGATGGGCGCGCACTACCCACAAAAATCCCCGGCGCTGCTACGCCGCGGCTGCGACTACCTCAAAGAAATCAACTTCATCTGAACCACCCAACAGGAGCAAGACCATGAAAACCCTGCAACCCGATACCCTGATCCAAAACCCTCACGGCTGCCACGTGGCATCTTCGGTGGACGTGCCTGCGGATGCACTGAAGGTCTGGGCCGTAGTCGGCAATTTCGCCGGCTTCGATCAATTCATTCCGGCGCTGTCGCACATCGAAATGACCGGCGAAGGCGTGTCGTCCCTGCGCAAGAAAGTCTTCAAGGACGGCAACCTGGTGGTCGAGCAACTCAACTCACGGGACGACCACGCGCTGAGCATGACCTGGACCACGATCTACAACACCTTGGGCGTGGCCAATTTGTGGGCGGCGATGAATGTGGAATCTCTGGGGACGGGCAAGTCCCGGGCAACCTGGACCATCATCGCCGAACCCGCTCAGGGCGGCGCCGAGGCGTTGCCGGGGTTCAAGGATTTTGTGCAGGGGTTTGCCGATGACGCGATGAACAATGTGTTGAAGTTGTTTGCGTAGGGCTTCGGTTCGGCGGTGACTGATGCACCGCTTTCGCGAGCAAGCCCGCTCCCACATTTGATCGCATTCTTTCAGACAGAATTCGGTCAACCTGTGGGAGCGGGCTTGCTCGCGAAGAACGATAACGCGGTCGAACTGACCTCAATCAGATCTTGAAACTATCAACCAACTGCTTCAACCGGTTGGCCTGCAACGACAACGCATCGCAATCCTTCAACGTTTCATTGAGGTTGGCCACGCTTTGCTGGTTCAGCAAGTTGATCTGGTTGACGTCGACATTGAGGGTTTCCACCACGGCGGTCTGCTCTTCGGTCGCCGCGGCCACCGATTGGTTCATCCCGTCGATTTCGCCAATGCGCTGGGTCACGCTGATCAGCCGCAGACCGGCCTGGTTCGCCACTTCAACGCTCTCTTCGCTGGAGACCTGACTGGCGTTCATGGTGGTCACCGCTTCGCGAGAACCGATCTGCAGCGAAGTGATCATCTTGTGGATCTCTTCCGCTGACTCCTGGGTGCGGTGGGCGAGGTTGCGCACCTCATCCGCCACCACCGCAAAACCACGACCGGCTTCACCGGCACGGGCGGCTTCGATGGCCGCGTTCAGTGCCAGCAGGTTGGTTTGCTGGGAGATGCCTTTGATCACGTCCAAAATGTGCCCGATGTTGTCGGTGCTGGCATTCAGGGTTTCGATCTGGGTGCAGGACAGGCTGATTTTCTGCGACAACTCGGTCATGGCCAGGATGGTTTTTTCCACCACCTGACGACCGTCATCGGCCTGCTCGCTCGCGCCGCTGGCGTGCTGCGAAGCATCGGCGGCGTTGCGGGCGATTTCCTGGGTCGCGGCGCCCAATTGGTTAATGGCGGCCGCCACACTGTTGGTGCGGGCGCTTTGTTCGTCGGAACCAATGATCGAGGCGTTGGACGATGCCATCACCCGTTGCGACAGGTCATGGACCTGACGGGTCGCCGAGGACACTTCGGAAATCGACGCGTGAATTCGCTCCACGAACTGGTTGAACGCACCGCCCAGCTCACCGAATTCGTCTTTGCTTTCCACGGCCAGACGACGGGTCAGGTCACCTTCACCCTGGGCGATGTCTTGCATCGCACGACCCATGGTGGTCAGCGGACGCATCAGCACATTGATCAGCAGGCTCAGCAGCACTGCAATGGCGCTCACGGCGATAAACATCGCAATCAGTGCTGAGGTGCGGAATTGGCTTAGTGGGGCGTAGGCCTTGTCCTTATCGATCGACAGACCGATGTACCACTCGGCGTTCGGCAAACCGCTGACCGGGGTGAACGAGAGGATGCGGTCCTGCTTGTTCAAGGTGACTTCCTGATTACCCTTCCCGATGCGCACGCCGGCGTTCGGGTAGATATCTTTCAGGTTCTTCATCACCTGGTCTTTGTCCGGGCTGACGATCACCTGACCGTCAGCACTGACGAGGAACGCGTGGCCGATGCCGCCGAAGTCTACCGAGTTGATGATCTTGACCAGGGTTTCCAGGCTCAGGTCACCGCCGACTACGCCGAGCAATTCGCCGTTCTTTTTCACCGGAAGGGCGATGGTCACGACAAGGCCGCCGACCGCTGCCATGTATGGCGGGGTCAGCATGGTCTTGTCGGCCGCGACGGCCTGCTTGTACCAAGGGCGCTGACGTGGGTCGTAGCCGTCCGGCATCTTCGCGTCCGGGCGTTGGGTGAATACACCGTTTGCCTGACCGACATAAGTGAACTGGAAGTTCGAGGTGAGGGCCGGTTGATCGACCAAGCCTGGCAGATCGGCATTCGCGCCTTGGTGGGCGACGTTCTGCGCCAGGTTTTCCAACACCAGAACGCGGCCACTCATCCAGTTCTGCACGCTGCTGGCGGTTAGATCACCGGCTTGCTGGACGGAGGATTCGAGATTCTGCCGAATCGTATTTCGCTGCAAATAGTCGTTGTACAAAGTGAACAACGCAAAAGCCAGCACCACGACGCCTGAAGCGGCCAGCAGGATTTTATGGCTGAACTTGAGATTCATTTCATGGGACTTCTTATGCAAAAAGTGGGGATGCGTTCCGGTTGCAACATTCCATGTAACAGCGCAGGCGGCGTTCTGAGGCCGCTCCACTTTGGTGCACGCATGTCTCACCAGTCTTTCGGCACGAGAAGGAGAAATCTTAGGGGTTTGTATGAAATGGTTGGGATTACCGCCAGATTCCCGCCGAACGGCGTACTAGAGCGGCTGGGCAATCACTTTTCTGTCGCTTGACGGTTTTTCGGCTCTAAAACGACAAAACCCCTGTCTGCGTTAGCAGACAGGGGTTTCGGAATTC
>NZ_JAAVVC010000041.1 GCF_018449725.1 Pseudomonas sp. dw_612
CTGACCCAAAGGCAACCAAGTTCTAAACCTTGACCACCACATCCTGCTCCAACACCAACACCTTGTTCCCCGCATCCAGCTTGACCAACGCCCCCATCGGCAACGTCAGATTCGGATCGCAATGCCCGCTGCGCCACCCGGCCAGCACCGGAATCCGCAACGCCTCAAAGGTCTGCTTGAGCAACCGCGCCAACGCAACGGCATCCACCCCCGCCACATCTCCCACCAGTACACCGCGCAACTTGCCGAGCGTGCCAGCCAGACGCAATTGGGTCAGCAGCCGGTCAATGCGATACAACGGCTCGTTGATGTCCTCAATAAACAGAATCACCCCTTCGGCATCGATTTCGTACGGCGTGCCCATGGTTGCGGCAATCATCGACAGATTGCCCCCCAGCAAGCGCCCGTGAGCGATGCCAGGCTCGATGGTGCTCAACGGGAAGGCCACCGGGTGCGTCAACACGCTGCCCGCCTTCACCTGCCCGCGCAGCATGTTAAAGAACGATGACTCGGTGGGTCGCTGCTTGTCTCCCAATAGGTCGGCGTTGAGCAGCGGACCATGAAACGTCACGAACCCTGCATAGCGACCGATGGCCAGGTGCAGCGCCGTGATGTCGCTGTAGCCAATAAAGGGCTTGGCATTCGCCCGCAACAAGTCGAAGTCGATCCGGTCCAGCAATCGCGGCGTACCGTAGCCGCCACGCAGGCAAATGATCGCGTCGACCTCAGGGTCGGCGAATGCCCCGTGCAGGTCATTGAGCCGCACATCGTCGCTTCCAGCCAGATAGCCATCGTTCTCGTAGACGCCAGGAAACACCCGCAGCGAATAACCCCGGGCGCGCATCCATTGCACAGCCTTGTCGGTGTCCAGGGTTGCGGGGCCGGCAGGCGCAATCACGCCGATCAGCCCTTCCGACGGCAAGGCCGGTACAGGAGCATAAGGAAAAAGGGTGTGGGTCGGTCGAACGGTCATCCATGAATCTCCCTGCGTGAAATCTTCAGCACACAGTAGTCAGGAACGGGCATAAACAGAAGGGGGTCAATCGCGCCGCACATTGCGGGAAAAGACCACCGTGGACGTAAGCAAGGCAAAAAAACGCCCGCAGGCTGTAAAGCCGTGCGGGCGTTTTTGTCTTTCAGCCGCGAATCACAAGGACGCTACAAGCTCGGCCTTAACCAGCTTCGCCTGCTCATCGGCATGGTACGACGAGCGCACCAACGGACCGGAAGCGACGTTCTTGAAGCCCATCTTGTAACCTTCCTCGGCGAACCAGGCGAACACGTCCGGGTGCACGAAACGCTGCACCGGCAAGTGGCTGCGGGACGGTTGCAGATATTGACCGAGGGTCAGCATGTCGATGTCGTGTTCGCGCATGCGCTTCATGACTTCGATGACTTCTTCGTCGGTTTCGCCCAAGCCCAGCATCAACCCGGACTTGGTCGGAATGTGCGGCATCATCTGCTTGAAGCGTTGCAGCAGGGTCAGCGACCACTGGTAATCCGAACCCGGACGCGCAGCCTTGTACAGGCGCGGCACGGTTTCCAGGTTGTGGTTGAACACATCCGGCGGCTCGGCGGCGGTGATTTCCAGCGCCACGTCCATGCGCCCACGGTAATCCGGGACCAGGGTTTCGAGCTGCACGTTCGGCGACAGCTTGCGGATCTCGCGGATGCAATCGGCAAAGTGCTGGGCACCGCCGTCACGCAGGTCGTCGCGGTCCACCGAAGTGATCACCACGTACTTGAGTTTCAGGTCGGCGATGGCAATGGCCAGGCTTTCCGGCTCATTGACGTCCAGTGGCTTCGGACGACCGTGGCCGACGTCGCAGAACGGGCAGCGACGGGTGCAGATGTCGCCCATGATCATGAACGTCGCGGTGCCGCCGGAGAAGCATTCGCCCAGGTTCGGGCAGGACGCTTCTTCGCAGACGCTGTGCAGCTTGTGTTTGCGCAGCAGGGCCTTGATGCGGTCGACTTCCGGGGACACCGGGATGCGCACGCGGATCCAGTCGGGTTTTTTCGGCAGTTCGGTGGTCGGAATGATCTTTACCGGGATGCGTGCAACCTTCTCGGCGCCGCGCAGCTTGACGCCGGCTTCAACCTTCGCACGCGGGGCCGGACGCTCGGTAACATCCAGCGTCGGGATCATGGTTTGCACTGCATCAGTAGTCATATCAGTCGATTCCGCCCGTAAGGGTCGTCTGCTCAGCATAGTCGAGGTGTTTGACGAGCTGCGCGCGCAGCCGGGCACTTACCTCGGCAAATTCAATCGATCCTGCGTGATCGCTCAGCTGGGTCATCGCCAGCCCGGCGTAGCCGCAGGGATTAATCCGTCGAAACGGTTCCAGGTTCATGTCCACGTTCAGGGCCAGGCCATGAAAGGAGCAACCATGGCGGATCCGCAGACCCAGCGAAGCAATTTTTGCCCCGTCGACGTAGACACCTGGCGCGTCTGGTTTGGCTGCGGCAGTGACGCCATAGCTGGCCAGCAACTCGATCAGGCAGTGTTCCATGCGGGTGACCAGGTCACGCACGCCGAAACCCAGTTTGCGCACATCCAGCAACAGGTAGGCCACCAATTGGCCGGGGCCATGGTAAGTCACCTGACCACCGCGATCGACCTGCACCACCGGAATATCTCCGGGCAGCAACAGGTGCTCGGCCTTGCCGGCCTGGCCCTGGGTGAACACCGGAGGGTGTTCCACCAGCCAGATCTCGTCCGCGGCGTCAGTGCCGCGCTCGTTGGTGAAGCGCTGCATGGCATGCCAGACCGGCTCGTAAGCCATCTGGCCGAGCTCACGAAAGCCCAGCGTGCCAGACATCACAGCACCATGTGCACGAAACCGGTCGCCCGCAACTCGCTATTGATGTCGTACAGCTGGTCTTGACCGGTGGCGATGATGTGCAACTGGATAGTGGTGTACTTGCCGTTGCTGCTCTGGCGTTCGTCCACTTTCTCATCGTTGATCGTCGCGTGTTTCTTGACGATATCGATGATCTTTTGCTTGATGTCCACAATGGTGTCGCCGATCACTTTGATCGGGTAGTCATTGGCGGGAAATTCGATCTTTGGCGCCTTTACTTCAGTGTCTGTCATGGCGTAACGGCCTCGTAAGCCGTGGCAACGGACATGGCCCCGTCCCGGGTTGGAACGGAGCCATGCAGGTCCACACTAATTCAGTTGAACAAGCCGTAGAAGAATAGACGGATGCTATCCCACATGCGGCGGAAGATACCACCCTCCTCGACAGCGTCCAGAGCGATCAGGTCAGCGCTGTGCACTACCTTGTCGTCCAGTTTCACTTCGACTTTACCGATCACGTCGCCCTTGGCGATTGGCGCAACCAGTTGCGGGTTCATGGTCATGCTGGCGGCGAGCTTTTTCAGCTGGCCTTTTGGCAGGGTCATGGTCAAGTCTTCAGCCAGGCCGGCCTTGACTTGATTGGTGGTGCCTTTCCAGACAGGGGCTTGAGCCAGCTCGGCGCCTTTCTGATAGAAGGTCTGGGTTTCGAAGAAGCGGAAACCGTAGGTCAGCAATTTCTGGGTTTCGGAGGCGCGGGCCACTTCGCTGTTGGTGCCGAACACCACGGCGATCAGGCGCATGCCATCACGTACGGCCGAAGACACCATGCAGTAACCGGCTTCGTCGGTGTGACCGGTTTTCAGGCCGTCAACGGTCTTGTCGCGCCACAGCAGCAGGTTGCGGTTAGGCTGTTTGATGCCGTTCCAGAAGAACTCTTTCTGCGAGTAGATCGCGTAATGAGCCGGGTCTTCGTGGATGATTGCGCGAGCCAGCAGCGACATGTCGTGAGCCGACGAGTAGTGCTCCGGGTTCGGCAAGCCGGTCGGGTTCATGAAGTGGCTGTTGGTCATGCCCAGGTCGCCGGCCGTCTTGTTCATCATGTCGGCGAACGCGTCTTCGCTACCGGCGATGTGCTCGGAGAGCGCAACGCTGGCGTCGTTACCCGACTGAATGATGATGCCGTGCAACAGGTCGCTGACGGTTACCTGCGAGCCCACCTTGATGAACATCCGCGAACCGCCGGTACGCCAGGCGTTTTCGCTGACGGTCACCGGGTCGTTTTCGCCGATCTGGCCACGACGGATTTCCAGCGTCGCAATGTACGCGGTCATCAGTTTGGTCAGGCTGGCGGGCGGCAGGCGCTGGTCACCGTTGTTCTCGACCAGCACGTTGCCGCTGCTGGCGTCCATGAGCACATAGGACTTGGCGGCCAGTTGCGGTGGCGACGGCATCATTTCTACCGCAAAAGCGGCAGGTGTGATGAACAGCGGGACTAACAGGCACAGGCGTTTGGCAAAGGTGGTGATGTTCATCCGTCTCTCGAAATCGCTAATGGAAACTGCCCAAAGGCAAAACTAATCAGACAGCTTTCTAACGAGCTGTCGCGTGTTCAGTTGCTCACTCAGAACCCTTGCCGGGCTTTTGTTCTTAACGAGCCAACAACCAGGTCCGCCCCCCAAACCGCAAGCGAACCTTCAATCAAGTACTGCGTGTTACTCGGCGGTGACCAGGCTCGGCGAACCGAGATTGGCCAATCGCACACTGTTCTGCACTTGCTGGATTTCACCCTGCGAACCGATCGGCCCCAGGCGCACCCGATGCAGTGTCTGTTGGTTGCGCACGATCGAGCTGATGAACACCGGAGCGCTCACCATCCCGCTGAGCTTCGATCTCAGGAGTTCTGCAGCGTCCGGGTTGGCGAACGCGCCCACCTGCAGATACTGGCCAGAGGCTGGTACAGAAGCGTTTTTTTTTGCGGCAACCTGCACAGGCACAGTGTCCGACGCATGCTGCTGCGGTGGTGGCGTCCATTGCTCGACCGTCCCCGCCGAAGCGGTAATGGTCGGCGCGGCATTTTGCGCTACTTGCGGCTCGTTGAGCATCAAAGGCGCCGGACGGCCCTTCGCCGCCCACCACTGTTGTGGATCGATGCCTTCGACCTTGACCCGCGCAGTACCGATTTCGGCGTAGCCGAGCTTCTTGGCGGCAGCGTAGGACAAATCGATGATGCGGTCCGAATAGAACGGCCCACGGTCGTTGACTCGCAAGACCACGCTCTTGTTGTTGTCCAGGTTGGTCACCCGAACGTAACTTGGCAGCGGTAACGTCTTGTGGGCGGCACTCATGCCGTACAGGTCATACACTTCGCCATTGGCGGTATTCTGACCATGGAACTTGGTGCCGTACCACGACGCCGTGCCCGAGGCAACGTAGGTCTTGGAGTCTTGCAGCGGGAAGTAGGTCTTGCCCAGCACGGTGTACGGGTTGGCTTTATAAGGACCGCTGTGCAGGGTCGGCGTGGCATCCGGGATACGCGAAACATCCACATCCCACCACGGCGCGCCATCTTTGTGGGCGCGGTTGATGTCCAGCCCCGGCGTAGCACGCACGGCGGTGGAGGTTTTTTGCGTTGGCGCACGACTGGTCGAGCAACTGGCGAGCAGCACCGCCAACGCGGCAAATGCCATCAGCTTCAGGGGTTTATTCATAGGCAATGCCCGCATTACTTGACGCCCCGTGCTTGGACCAGCTGTTCAGACAGTTGATGTACGGCCATGGCGTACATCACGCTGCGGTTATAACGCGTGATCGCGTAAAAATTCTTCAGGCCCATCCAGTACTCGGGGCCATTGTCACCTTCCAGGCGGAAAGCCGTAACCGGCATATCATCGCGCAGCGCATCATGACTTGACCACCCCAACGCCCGCAACTCCCCGACGGTTTTCGTCGGCTCGATGCCGGTGGTCAAGCCGTCGTCCACCTGATCACCACGCACATCGGCGCGGCTGACCACTGGTTCGCCGGCGACCCAGCCGTGACGTTTGAAATAACTGGCAACGCTGCCGATGGCATCGTCCGGATTGGTCCAGATATTAATGTGGCCATCACCGTCGAAGTCCACCGCATAGGCGCGAAAACTGCTCGGCATGAACTGCGGCAAGCCCATGGCACCGGCGTAGGAGCCCTTGAGGGTCAACGGATCGACCTGCTCTTCCCGGGCCAGCAGCAGGAATTCACGCAGTTCCTTGCGGAAAAACTCGGCACGGGGAGGATAGTCGAAACCCAGGGTCGACAACGCGTCGATCACCCGGTAATTGCCGGTATTGCGGCCGAAAAAGGTTTCAACGCCGATGATCGAGACAATCACTTGGGCCGGCACGCCATATTCCTGCTCGGCACGGGCCAGTACCGCCTCGTGCTGACGCCAGAAGTCCACACCGCGGGCAATGCGCGCGTCGGTGATGAACATCGGGCGATATTCATTCCACTGTTTGACTCGCTCAGCCGGCTTGGAGATGGCGTCGAGGATCGCCTGCTTGCGCTCGGCTTCGCGGAACACGCCCATCAGCTGTTCGCCGGCAAAACCGTAGTCGCGGGTCATTTCACCGACGAATTCGGCCACCTGGGGTGAGCCTTCGTAATCGCCGGCCCGCGTTTCAGCGGTACCAAGGATGCCTACCAGGCCGACCCACGGCGCGTATCGAGTCGCCCAGCCATGCATTACTTGCATTGAAATCTTCACCTTATTCAAACCTGTGCGATCCACTTACGATGGGTATGGATCGACATCAAAACCCCAAACGCTGACAGCAGCGTCACCAGCGAAGTTCCTCCGTAGCTAATGAACGGCAACGGCACCCCCACAACCGGCAACAGGCCACTGACCATACCGATGTTGACGAAAACGTAAACAAAAAACGTCATCGTCAGGCTGCCCGCGAGCAATTTGCCGAACAATGTCTGGGCCTGGGCGGTAATTACCAGCCCGCGACCGATCAGCAACAGGTAAATCAGCAGCAGTGCACAAATGCCCACCAGGCCGAACTCTTCGCCCAGTACCGCAATAATGAAGTCGGTGTGGCTTTCCGGCAGGAAGTCCAGATGCGACTGGGTGCCCAGCAGCCAGCCTTTGCCGAATACGCCGCCGGAACCGATGGCCGCCTTGGACTGAATGATGTTCCAGCCCGTGCCCAACGGATCGCTTTCCGGGTCGAGGAAGGTCAGGATTCGCTGCTTCTGGTAGTCGTGCATGATGAAGAACCACATCGCCACCGCCACCGGCACTGCCGCCGCGATCACGCTGAGAATCCAGCGCCAGCGCAGGCCACCCATGAACAGCACGAACGCACCGCCCGCCAGAATCAGCAGTGAAGTGCCGAGGTCCGGCTGGCGCACGATCAGGATAAACGGCAAGCCGATCAGGAACAGGCTGACACCCACATGCTTGAGCTGCGGTGGCAGCGTGCGTTTGGACAAGTACCAGGCGATGGTCGCCGGCATCAGGATCTTCATGAACTCCGAGGGCTGGAAGCGGATCACCCCGGGAATGTTGATCCAGCGCGTGGCACCCATGGCGTTGTGGCCCATGACGTCCACCACCACCAGCAACAGCACGCCAAGCACATAACCGATCGGCACCCAACGGGCCATGAAACGCGGTTCGAACTGGGCGATGACGATCATCGACACCAGGCCGATGCCGAAGGAAGTGGCTTGCTTGGCCAACAGGTCCCAGCTCTTGCCACTGGCCGAATACAGCACGAACAGGCTGCCGGCGGCGAGGGTCAGCAGCAGGATCAACAACGGGCCATCGATGTGCATGCGTTGCAGCAGCGTCGCACGGCGACGCATCACGTCCTCGCTGGAGAGGATGCGATCGAAATTACTCTTCACGGGCCGTAGCCTCCGCGCTGATAGGGCCGGCGTATTCCGGTTTGAGTCGGCCATCCTGGTCCAGGAGCCAGGCATCCATCACTTGTCGCACCACCGGCGCCGCGACGCCGGAACCGGACTCACCGTTCTCGACCATCACCGACACCACGATTTTCGGGTTATCGGCCGGGGCGAAGCCGACGAACAAGGCGTGGTCGCGGTGGCGTTCCTGCACCTTGGAGCGGTCGTACTTCTCGCCCTGCTTGATCGCGACCACCTGGGCCGTACCACTTTTACCGGCGATCCGGTATTGCGAGCCAATGGCGGCTTTGCGCGCCGTGCCGCGCGCGCCGTGCATGACCTGTTGCATGCCGTGGTTGACCTTGGTCCAGTCGGACGGGTCGCGCAGGATGATGTCCGGCATCGGATTTTCATCTTTGGGCCGCTCGCCCTCGACGGTCTTGGCCAGGTGCGGACGGTTCCATACACCCTTGTTCGCCACCAGTGCCGTGGCTTGCGCCAGTTGCAGCGGCGTGGATTGCATGTAGCCCTGGCCGATCCCCAGAATCAGGGTTTCGCCCGGGAACCAGGCCTGGCGCCGGGTCGCACGCTTCCATTCCCGCGACGGCATCAGCCCCGGCGACTCTTCGAACATGTCCAGCGAGACCTTCTGGCCGATGCCGAACTTGCCCAGGTACGACGACAAGCGATCGATGCCGAGCTTGTGGGCGAGGTCATAGAAATAGGTATCGTTGGAACGCATGATCGCCGTGTCCAGGTCCACGTAGCCGTCGCCGGTACGGTTCCAGTTACGGTATTTGTGATCGTAGTTGGGCAGCATGTAGTAACCGGGGTCGAAGACCCGGGTCGAGGCCGTGACCACACCGGAGTCCAGACCGGCAATCGCCACCGCAGGCTTGATCGTCGAGCCCGGCGGGTACAGACCACGCAGTACGCGGTTGAACAGCGGCCGGTCGATGGAATCGCGCAACTCGGCGTAGGCCTTGAAACTGATGCCGGTGACGAACAGGTTCGGGTCGAAACTCGGCTGACTGACCATGGCCAGGACTTCGCCGGTGTTCGGGTCTAGCGCCACCACGGCACCACGGCGACCGCCGAGTGCCAACTCGGCAGCTTCCTGCAATTTGATGTCCAGGCTCAGGACGATGTCCTTGCCGGGAATCGGATCGGTACGCTTGAGCACGCGCAAGACGCGACCACGGGCGTTAGTCTCGACTTCTTCGTAACCCACCTGGCCGTGCAGCTCGGGCTCGTAGAAGCGCTCGATGCCGGTCTTGCCGATTTGATGAGTACCGCTGTAACCGACCGGGTCCAGGGTTTTGAGCTCTTTCTCGTTGATCCGGCCCATGTACCCCACGGAGTGCGCAAAGTGCGCACCCTGCGGATAGTGCCGCACCAATTGCGCGACCACTTCCACACCCGGCAGCCGGAACTGGTTCACCGCGATCCGCGCGATCTGCTCTTCGGTCAGCTCGAACAGGATCGGCACCGGCTCGAATGGCCGGCGCCCCTGCTTCATGCGTTTCTCGAAGATCCCCCGGTCCTCGGGCGTCAGCTCCAGCACCTGGACGATCACGTCGAGCACTTGCTGCCAGTCGCCGGAGCGCTCGCGGGTCATGCTCAGGCTGAAGCTCGGCCGGTTATCGGCCACCACCACGCCATTACGGTCGAAGATCAGCCCGCGGGTCGGCGGAATCGGCTGCACGTGGACGCGGTTGTTCTCCGACAGGGTCGAGTGGTACTCGTACTGGATGACCTGGAGGAAATACAGCCGTGCGATCAGCACGCAAATCAGCGCCACCACCGCAATGGCCCCGAACACGACGCGGCCACGCACCAGACGGGCGTCTTTTTCGTGGTCCTTGATGCGGATCGGCTGGGACATGAGGGCAGAACTACTTGTGGTATGGGTGGCCGGACAGAACTGTCCAGGCACGGTACAACTGTTCGCCGATCAGAATCCGCACCAACGGGTGCGGCAACGTCAACGGCGACAACGACCAACGCTGATCGGCCCGGGCACAGACTTCCGGCGCCAGCCCCTCGGGGCCGCCGACCATGAAATTCACCGTGCGCGAGTCCAGCCGCCAGCGATCGAGTTCGACCGCCAGTTGCTCGGTGCTCCAGGGCTTGCCGTGGACTTCGAGGGTGACAACCCGCT
Source organism: Pseudomonas sp. dw_612 (assembly GCF_018449725.1). Classification (GTDB taxonomy): domain Bacteria; phylum Pseudomonadota; class Gammaproteobacteria; order Pseudomonadales; family Pseudomonadaceae; genus Aquipseudomonas. The sequence continues at coordinate 9,858 of NZ_JAAVVC010000041.1, forward strand.
CGTTCGGCCCGACCTTGGCCAGCATGGCTTCGCCTTCCTGACGGATGAAGCGCGCCACGTCGGCGTTCTTGCCACGGGTGTTGAGCGGTATTTCCACCAGTTCCAGCGCCAGCTCGGACGGAAGACGCTTGGCATATTCATGCCAGCCTTCTTCCACCCATTTGGGCATGCGTGAACCGACGGCGATCAGTCGCAGTCGCACAGCGGTCCCTTACTGCTGGTCTTTGTTGAGCTTGATGAAATGCTCGTGGGTGTTTTCCGGGCTGTGGTGAGCCGCGTTCAGGGCACGGCTCTGTTCAGCGCCGGACCACAGACGCTCGAGGTCGTAAAACTGACGCGCCGATGCGGTCATCATGTGCACGATCACGTCGTCCATATCCAGCAGGACCCAGTCGCTGTCGCCCTTGCCTTCTTCACCCAACGGCTTGACGCCCAGGGCTTTGACGGCTTCGCGGACTTTGTCCAGCATCGCGCCGATCTGGCGGTTCGACGTACCGGTGGCGATGATCATGAAGTCAGTGATGCTCTGCTTTTCACGAACGTCGATGACCTGGATATCCTGGCCCTTCACGTCTTCCAGGGCTGCCACGGCAACCTTGACCAGCTCTTCACCACGCAGCTCAGGACCGGTTTGTGGCTCTACTGGCAGCGGGGCGCTCTTGAACGTGCCTTTGCGCTTTACTTTAGTTACGTCTTTGTCAGTCATATAAAACTCGTTTTGCTCGTATGTTCGGGCGCTTCGTTACACGTGATCACGTGCCGTGAAGCGTGCCCTTTTTTTCAGTTCGACGCACGGTAGAGACCGTGCGCATCGATGTAGGCCAGGACCGCGTCGGGCACCAGGAAACGTACCGACTTACCGCTGGCCAGCAGTTGACGGATCTGGGTGGCGGATACCGCGAGCGGTGTCTGCCAGACGAATGCAATCTGTCCGCTCGGCCCTTTGAGGGCCAGCGGGTCGCTCACCGAGCGTGCCGCCAACAGATTGCGCAAGGCATCCGGCGGTTCGCTGTCGGCATCCGGGCGTTGCAGCACCAGGATGTGGCAATGCTGGAGCAACTCTTCCCAGCGGTGCCAAGTGGGCAGGCCGCAAAATGCGTCCCAGCCCAAAAGTAGAAAAACCTGGGTATCAGCGGCCATTTCAGCGCGCATCAATTCCAGGGTATCGATAGTGTAGGACGGTTTGTCCCGCTGCAATTCGCGGGCGTCCACCACCAACGGCGCCACACCGGCCACCGCGCACTCGACCATCGCCAGACGGTCCTGTGCCGAGACCTGCGGCGTGTCCCGATGAGGCGGCCTGGCACTGGGTGTCAGTCGCAGCTCATCGAGCCCCAGGGACTCGGCCACTTCCAGTGCACCGCGCAAATGGCCGATATGCACCGGGTCGAAGGTTCCGCCCAGCACGCCAATGCGTCGAGGCTCAGCCTCGCCGGCAATGACCGGGGCTGACGGGTCGAGGTCGCCCAAGTCAGACCGACTCCTGTCCGCGCAACTGGCCGTCACCGACCACGATGTACTTCTCGCAGGTCAGACCTTCGAGGCCCACCGGGCCGCGGGCGTGCAGCTTATCAGTAGAAATGCCAATCTCGGCACCCAATCCGTATTCAAAGCCATCGGCAAAGCAGGTCGGGGTGTTGATCATCACCGACGACGAGTCGACTTCCGCGACGAAACGCCGGGTATCGGCCAGGTTTTCACTGACGATCGAATCGGTGTGATGGGAGCCGTACTGGTTGATGTGCTCGATGGCCTGGTCCAGCCCGTCGACCACGCGGATCGACAGAATCGGTGCCAGGTATTCGGTGGTCCAGTCGTCTTCAGTGGCCGCAACGGCCTCGATGATCGCCCGGGAGCGCTCGCAACCGCGCAGCTCAACGCCTTTTTCGCGGAACTGGGCAGCCATCGACGGCAGGAAATCTTTGGCAACGCTTTGATCCACCAGCAACGTTTCCATCGCGCCGCAGATGCCATAACGGTAAGTCTTGGCGTTGAAGGCGATGCGCTGGGCTTTCGGCAGGTCGGCGTGTTCGCTGACGTAGACGTGGCAAATGCCGTCCAGGTGCTTGATCACCGGCACGCGCGCATCGCGGCTGACCCGCTCGATCAGACCACGGCCACCACGGGGCACGATGACGTCAACGTATTCAGGCATGGTGATCAGCGCGCCGACGGCGGCACGGTCGGTGGTTTCCACCACTTGCACCACGGCGGCCGGCAGGTCGGCCTCGGCCAGGCCGCGCTGGATGCAGGCGGCAATGGCGCGATTGGAATGAATGGCTTCGGAGCCGCCGCGCAGAATGGTCGCGTTACCCGACTTCAGGCACAGGCTGGCGGCGTCGATGGTCACATTGGGCCGGGATTCGTAGATGATCCCGATCACGCCCAACGGCACGCGCATCTTGCCGACATGAATACCGGACGGACGAAAGCTCATGTCGCGGATGGCGCCGACCGGGTCCGGCAACGCGGCAACCTGGCGCAGGCCGACGATCATGCCGTCGATGCGCGCCGGGGTCAGCGCCAGGCGTTCCAGCAAGGCCGGCTCAAGACCATTGGCCCGACCGGCGGCCAGATCCAGTTCGTTGGCGGCCGTCAACTCGGCACGCGCGGCGTCCAGCGCATTGGCGGCAGCCTGCAAGGCGCGGTTTTTCTGCGCGGTGCTGGCACGGCCGATGATGCGCGACGCCTGGCGGGCAGCGCGACCCAGGCGGGTCATGTAGTCGAGGACGGACTCAGTCATGTCTGATGGGGTCTTGGCAAAGATGAAAGCGGCAGATTATAGCTGTCGCGTCCTAGGACTAACAGCGGTGACGGGCGGATGGTCGAAATGGAGGGCAATTTGCCGACGTTCAGCCGTGATTAAGCTGCAAATTGTTATCATCACCGCTCATTCAGCCCTGATAAACGCCGTTCATCATGTCCAACCTGACTGTTCGCGCCCCTCTTGCGGCCCTGCCCATCGCGCTGCCGGACGCTTTTTTCGACCGCGACGCGCAAGTTCTGGCCCGGGAGTTACTGGGTAAAGTCATCCGTCATCGGGTCGGCGACTTGTGGCTCAGCGCCCGGATCATCGAGACCGAAGCCTATTACTGCGAAGAAAAAGGCAGCCACGCGTCTCTCGGCTACACAGAAAAGCGTAAGGCTTTGTTTCTGGATGGCGGCCACATTTATATGTATTACGCCCGGGGCGGCGATTCCCTGAACTTCAGCGCCCAAGGGCCGGGCAACGCGGTGCTGATCAAATCCGCTTACCCGTGGGTCGATGAATTGAGCGGGCCAGCGAGTCTGGCGCAGATGCTGCTGAACAACCCCGACGCCCAAGGCCGGCCTCGCCCTTCGCAAAAGCTCTGCGCCGGCCAGACGTTGCTGTGCAAATCGCTGGGTTTGAAGGTGCCCGTCTGGGACGCCAAGCGCTTTGATCATGAAGTGCTGCTGGTGCAAGACGTCGACCCGGCGCCCGCCCACATTATCCAAACCACTCGCTTGGGGATTCCCCATGGGCGTGACGAACACCTGATGTACCGCTTCGTGGATGCTGCGTACGCACCTTATTGCACACGGAACCCGCTGCGCCGGGGGCAGGTCGAAGGTCGCGATTATTTTTTGCTGTGAACACAATCCTTTGTAGGAGCTGCCGAAGGCTGCGATCTTTTGATCTTGATCTTTCCGATACCGCTGAAAATCAAGATCAAAAGATCGCAGCCTTCGGCAGCTCCTACGCCGGACTCGATTCGTAAAATGGAGTTGCAGGTATGGGCCCATGGCTCGATAGCATCACTGGCTGGTTGACGGTCAATCCACAGTGGCTCGCCGCCGCGGTGTTCATAGTGGCGTGCGTGGAATGCCTGGCGATTGCCGGGTTGATCGTGCCGGGCACTGTTTTGCTGTTTGCCGTGGCCGTGTTGGCCGGCAGTGGTGCGTTGTCGCTGGGCGAAACGCTGTTGCTGGGGTTTCTCGGTGGTTTGCTGGGTGACGTGGTTTCCTACTTCCTGGGGCGACATTTCCACCAGAATATCCGCCGCCTACCCGGTTTGCGCCATCACCCGGAATGGATTGCCGGGGCCGAGTCTTACTTCCAGCGTTACGGCATCGCCAGCCTTCTGGTCGGACGCTTCATCGGTCCATTGCGGCCAATGCTGCCAATGGTCGCCGGGATGTTCGACATGCCCTTCCCGCGCTTCGCCGCCGTCAGCCTGCTGGCCGCCGCCGGTTGGAGCATCGCTTACTTGCTGCCGGGCTGGGCCACGGGGGCAGCGATTCGACTGCCACTGCCGGACGGTTTCTGGCCAGAAGCAGGGATTGTCGCCGGTAGCATCGCGGTGATGATCGGCTTGAGTGTCACCAGCAGCCTGCGCCGTCATCGCCACGCCACCGCTTATATTGCCGGCCTCGGCCTTGCGATTCTGATCGGGCTGTTTATCGGCTATCCGCACCTGACCGCCCTCGACCAAGGCTTGATGACTTTGGTGCAGGAACACCGCAGTCCGATGCTCGATGAAGTGGCCGTGACGTTCACGCTGATCGGCGAATTCCGCAACATGCTGATGTTCAGCGCTCTGCTGACCGGGTTGCTGTTACTCACCCGGCAATGGCGCCAAGCGATTTTCGCGGGCGGCGCGCTGCTGTTCACCGCGCTGGGCAACACCGTGACCAAACACTTTTTCGCCCGGATGCGCCCGGAAGTGTTGAGCGACCCGCTGACCAGTTACAGCATGCCCAGCGGTCACGCCTCGGGTTCTTTCGCGCTGTTCCTCGCCATCGCTGTACTCGCCGGGCGCGGACAACCGCCACGCATGCGCCTGACCTGGCTGCTATTGGGTTGCCTGCCGGCACTGGCGATTGCGTTGTCGCGGGTCTATTTGGGCGCGCATTGGCCAACGGATGTGCTGGCTGGCGCGATGCTGGCGGCCGGTGTCTGTGCCGCGAGCTTGTGGCTGAGCCAACGCCAGACGCCGCTCAATGCCATGCCGCCCAAGGTTTGGTGGCTGGTGCTGCCGTCGTTGCTGGCGTTGTTTGCCTTTTTCGCGTTGCGGCATCTGCCGCACATGATGTTGCGCTACGCGTATTGAAGACCGGGGTTACCGCGGCCCCGTAGCAGCTGCCGAGCCCGCGAGGCTGCGTTCGGCTGCGTAGCAGTCGCCAATCAGACACACCGCATACTCAGGATTTGCGAGGACTTCGTCCTCGAACGCAGCCTCGCGGGCTCGGCAGCTGCTACGGGGGATCTCAGGCGAACAGTTCGCCCTGCAACTCATCCAGCAACGCCTGAATCGCATCCAGCCTTTGCTGCGGATCGTCGAGTTGCAGCAGGTCGATCTTGTCGACCTCGGCGAATGGCAGCAGGTAGGCCAGTTGATTGGCCAATGATTGTTGCCCGGTTGCTTCGGTGCCCATGTTCAGCGCTTCGACCATCGGGTGTTCGGCCAAGGCTTTGAGCAGGGCGACCAGGTCGGCGTCCTCGTCCTGCAACGGTTGTTCCGGCTCGTCTTCCAGCCACTCGACGTCGGCAATGGTCAGGTGATCGCGCTGCACTTCGGAGCGCAACACGTGGAAACGTCGTCCACCCTGCACGCGAATCCCCAGCAAGCCGTTGTCCTGTTGCTTGAAGTCGGTGATCAAGGCTTCACAACCCACCAGCGCATAACCCGCCGGGGCGATACCGACTTCTTCGCCGTCGAGGATGCACACCACGCCGAAGCCGCTGCCTTGTTTCATGCAGCGGCTGATCATGTCCAGGTAGCGCGCCTCGAAAATCTGCAAATCGAGGATGCAACCAGGGAACAGCACCGTGTTCAGCGGGAAAAGCGGCAAGCTCATAGACATTTCCTTACACCACCATCGACACGGCCAACGGCAGGAACACCGCTGTCGCCACGCCCATCAGACTCATCGCCAGCGCCGCAAAGGCGCCGCATTCTTCACTTTCCTGCAAGGCCACCGACGTGCCGACCGCGTGGGCCGTCATGCCCAGGGCCATGCCCCGGGCCTCGGGACTGTGAACACCGAGCCGGGTCAACAGGCTCGGGCCGAAAATCGCACCGATCACGCCGGTAATCAACACGAACACCGCCGCCAGCGCCGCGACGCCACCAATCTGCTCGGCCACCAACATGGCAATCGGCGAGGTCACGGATTTCGGCGCCATGGTCATCAGGATCATGTGTTCGGCACCGAACCACCAGCCCAGCAACACGCCCATGCCCGTAGCGATCACTCCGCCTATCACCAGCGTAGTAAATATCGGCCAGAATAACTGCCGAATCCGTCGCAGGTTCAAGTACAGCGGCACCGCCAGAGCAACGGTGGCGGGTCCCAGCAGGATGCTGAGGATTTCGGTGCTCTTGCGGTACTCGGCGTAGGTCAGACCGCAGGTCACCAACACGCCAATCACCAGCACCATCGACACCAGCACCGGTTGCAGGAAAATCCAGCGGGTTTTCTCGAACGCCGCGAGCACCAGTTGATAAGCGCCCAGGGTAATGCCGATGCCGAACAGCGGATGGTGAATCACCGAATCCAGCGCACCTTGCCATTCAAGGATCATTGGCCATCCCCACGATGGGCGTGGCGCTTGACCAGACGCTGCATCAACACCCCGACGAAGGCCATGGACAACAGCAGCGACAGCACTAACGCTCCGGAGATCGCCCAGAAACCCGCCGCAATGTCCTCGGCGTAAACCATCACACCCACCGCCGGCGGCACCAGCAGCAACGGCAGGTAACGCAGCAAACTGCCGGCGGCCAGGTTCAGCGGTTCACCGACTTCGCCACGACAAATCAGAAACACCAGCAACAGCAGCAGACCGACAATCGGCCCCGGCAGCACCGGCAAAAACAGGTGGTTGATGGCTGTGCCCAGCAATTGGAACAGCACCAGCCAGGTCAGGCCACGTAACAACATCCAGCATCTCCCGCACGCTTAGCCCACCAAAAAGGGGCCGGGCATTATAAGCATGCCGACGCTATACACCGGCATTCGCCAAAAGCATGGTCAGTTGACCGGAGCAATTTGCCATGTTGATCTAAAGTGGTATTCCGGGAGGTCAAATCCCCCCACCTCAAAACTATAAAACCGATGAACCCAAGGAGAGTCTCAATGCCCTATGTTCCCGTTGCAGAGCTCAAAGATTATGTCGGCAAGGAACTTGGACGTTCCGAATGGCTCACCATCGATCAGGAGCGCATCAACCTGTTCGCCGAAGCCACCGGGGATTATCAGTTCATTCACGTCGACCCGATCAAAGCCGCGCAAACGCCATTTGGCAGCACCATTGCCCACGGTTTCCTGTCGCTGTCGCTGATCCCCAAACTGATGGAAGACATCCTGATCCTGCCGGAAGGCTTGAAGATGGTGGTCAATTACGGCCTCGACAGCGTGCGCTTCATTCAGCCGGTCAAGGTCAACTCGAAAGTGCGGCTCAAGGTCGACCTGACCGAAGTCACCGAGAAGAAACCCGGCCAGTGGTTGCTCAAGGCCACCGCCACCCTTGAGATAGAAGGCTCGGACAAACCGGCGTACATCGCTGAACCGCTGTCCCTCTGTTTCGTGTAAACCATCCCGAATGCGAAGCAGCGCACGCTGTTTCGCGACCTTCTCTATATATGCGACGCATAGCTGCGGCATACTCGGTCGCCTAATTGCCCGGATCCCGCTATGCGCTCACTTGCACTCCTCGCTTTGACCCTGATGCTCACCGCTTGCGGCGATGGTGAATCGCTGCTGCCCCCTGACGCTCGCCTGCCGGACGGCGGACGCTATCGAGGGGATCTGGTCAACGGGTTGTTGCAGGGCCAGGGCCGCATCGACTACCCGAACGGCAGTTGGTACGCCGGGCAATTCGACAAAGGCCAGTGGCATGGCCAGGGCGAATGGCACGGCAGCAACAGCGAGGTCTATCGCGGGCAGTTCCAGCAAGGGCTGTTCGACGGCCAGGGCACGCTGACCACCAATGGCAGCAGCTACACCGGCGGCTTCAAACTTGGCCGGCGCGACGGTGAAGGCACCCTCAAAGAAAACGGCATGACTTACCGCGGTGAGTTCAAGTCCGATCAGTATTCAGGGCTCGGCCGTCTCGAACTCGACGACGGCAGCACCTATCAAGGCCAGTTCGCCCACGGCAAACCCAACGGCGAAGGCCAGCGCGGCGATGCCACCGGCAATCAGTTCAGCGGGCATTTCGTCGACGGTCAGCTCGAAGGCAACGGTACGTTCAACAGCGCCGATGGCGATATCTACGTCGGCGGTTTCAAGGACAACCAACTCCACGGCAAGGGTCGCTACGAGAACGCCGATGGCGACGTCTGGATCGGCCAGTTCAAGGAAGGCGTGCTCAGCGGCAAGGGCGAATTGATCGGCGCCGACGGCAGCCATTACATCGGTCAGTTCAGCGACTGGCGCTTCACCGGCCCGGGTCGCTTGAACCTGGCCGACGGCAGTTTCTACGTCGGCGGCTTCGACAGTGACAGCTACTCGGGTCGCGGCACCCTGGTGCTGACCGATGGCACCGTGATGAGCGGCACCTGGATCAATGGCCAGCGTGTGCGCGACGCCGATGGCAAGTTGCTGCCCGACACCCTGGAGCTCGGCTTGCTGGCCCAGGGCCGTTTGCTCGACGAAGCGCTGGCCAACGTCCCCGCCTCGACCCCGGCGGTGGAGTTGTACACCCTGACCCTCGGTGGCGACGGCAAGCAGAGCGTGTTCCTGCGCGAGTCCGACTACGTCGCCAATATGCTCGCCAGCCGCTTTGGTGCGTATGGTCAGATTCGCCTGGTCAACCACCGCGAACACCTCGCCGACCGACCGATGGCCACCCGGGAAAACCTGCGTCGTGCCGTCCAGACCCTGGCTGAACGCAGCGGCCCGGAAGATTTGCTGTTCATCTACCTGACCAGCCACGGCACCAGCGAACATGAACTGGTCCTCGATCAACCGCGCATGGAGCTGGCCGACCTGCCGGCCGACGAACTGGCGGCGGTTCTCGCCCCGTTGAAAAATCGCGACAAGATTATTGTCATCTCTTCCTGCTATTCCGGTGGTTTCATCCCGGCGCTGAAAGACGAACGCACGTTGATCATGACCGCCTCGCGGGCGGACCGGGTGTCCTTCGGTTGCTCGGAGGAAGCCAACTTCACCTACTTCGGCGACGCGCTGTTCGCCCAGGCGCTGAACCAGACCGACGATTTGGAGCAGGCCTTCAAACTGGCCAAGGCGACCGTGGCCGAGCGCGAGCTGGCGGATAACTTCGAAGCCTCTGAGCCGCAGATCTGGGCGCCGAAAACCGTGCTCTCCCACTGGCAACTGTTGCGCAAGCAACAAGCGCGAAAAGCATTACAAAGTGCGGCTATCAGCAGCAAGGACGCCAAGAGCAACTAAGCTGAACAGTATCAAGGGGGAAACACTATGTACTTGACGCCTCAGCATGTATTGCTTGCCGGAGCCACTGGATTAACCGGCGAACATTTGCTTGATCGCTTGCTCAATGAGCCAACGATTACGCGGGTATTGGCACCTTCACGCCGGCCACTGGCCGAGCATCCCCACCTGGAAAATCCCGTCGGCGACCCCGCCGTATTCTTGCCGCAATTGAACGGTCGCGTCGACATCGCCTACTGCTGCCTCGGCACCACGATCAAACAGGCCGGCTCCGAAGCGGCGTTTCGCGCGGTGGACCTGGACATGGTGGTGGCGTTCGCCAAACGTGCTCGGGAAATGGGCGCGCGGCACCTGATCGTGATCAGCGCCCTGGGGGCCGATCGCCGATCCCCGGTTTTCTACAACCGGGTCAAAGGCGAGATGGAATACGCATTGCGCGCGCAGAATTGGCCGCAGCTGACCATTTGCCGACCTTCACTGCTGTTGGGCGAACGCCTCGAACCGCGCATGGCCGAGAAAATGGCCGGCCCGTTGTCACGGTTGATTCCGGGCAAATACCACGGCATCGAAGCCTGCCAATTGGCCCGCGCGATGTGGCGGCTGGCACTGGAAGAACAGGATGGAGTGCGGGTGGTTGAGTCGGATGAGTTGCGCAAATTAGGTAAATAAGATCAAAAGATCGCAGCCTTCGGCAGCTCCTAAAGGGTGAACACATATCCCGCGTTGGAGCTGCCGAAGGCTGCGATCTTTTGCTTTGCTTTTACAACCCACCCGTCGCCTGAAAACTCACGCCAATCACCGTCAGCACCGACAACGGCAACAACAACGTGTCGAGCAACGCACTGGCCGGCAGATCCACGCCGGGATAGCTCGGCGCCTCGGCACCAAAACGATCCTTGGCACAGCAACCACCATTCATCGCATACAAATCCAGCCGCGTCCCCGAATACACCACCGGTGCCCCCGGCTTGGCGGCGTCGAGGGTGCGCGCCGTGGCGCAGCCGGCGAGTTGCAACGCCAGCGCCACCACCAGCAGTTTATTCATCGCTGCTCAAATGATGCTCGCCCCAACGCGGCAGCATGTCTTGCGGGATATTCAACAGATTGAGAATCCGCGCCACGACGAAGTCGATCAGGTCGTCGATGGTCTGTGGCTGGTGATAGAAACCCGGTGAGGCTGGCAGGATCGTTACGCCCATGTTCGACAACTTGAGCATGTGCTCCAGATGAATGCTCGAGTACGGCGCCTCGCGCGGTACCAGAATCAACTGACGGCGCTCCTTCAAGGTCACATCGGCGGCGCGTTCGATCAGGTTGTTGCAGGCGCCGGTGGCGATGGCCGACAACGTCCCGGTGGAACACGGCACCACCACCATCGCCGCTGGCGCACCGGAGCCCGAGGCTACCGGCGACATCCAGTCTTCCTTGCCATACACCTTGATCTGCCCGGCAGCGGCGCCGGTGTATTCGGTGAGGAAGGCCTGCATGGTTTGCGGTTTCGGCGGCAGTGTCACGTCAGTTTCGGTGGCCATCACCAGTTGCGCAGCCTTGGAGATCAGAAAATGCACCTCGCGGTCTTCGCGCACCAGGCAGTCCAGCAGGCGCAAACCGTACTGGGCGCCGGACGCGCCGGTCATGGCCAGCGTGATGCGTTCCGGGCCGTTGTTCATTGCAGCGCCTCGGCGAGTTTGCCGTGCAGGCCGCCGAAGCCGCCGTTGCTCATGATCACCACGTGGGTGCCGGGCTGGGCCTGGCTTTTCACGCGTTCGATGATGCCCTCCAGGGAATCGCTGACGATCGATGGCACCGTGCACTGCGCGGCGGTAGCGCCCAAATCCCAGCCGAGGTTGGCCGGCGCATACCAGATCACCTGATCGGCATCGACCACGCTTTCCGGCAAACCGTCACGGTGCGCGCCGAGCTTCATGGAGTTGGAACGCGGCTCGATGATCGCGATCAACGGCGCGTCGCCAATCTTCTTGCGCAAGCCGTCGAGGGTGGTGGCGATGGCGGTCGGGTGATGGGCGAAATCGTCGTAAATGGTGATGCCGTTGACCTGCGCCACGACTTCCATCCGGCGCTTCACGCTTTTAAACGCGCTCAACGCCGCAATGCCCATCGATGGCACCACGCCAACATGCCGTGCGGCCGCGAGGGTGGCCAAGGCGTTGGCGACGTTGTGCTGACCGGTCATGTCCCACTCGACCACGCCTTGGGCGACGCCTTCGAACATCACTTCGAACTTCGAACCGTCATCGCTCAACAATTTGACCTGCCATTGGCCGCCGGCACCGGTGGTTTGCACCGGGGTCCAGCAGCCCATTTCGATCACACGTTGCAGCGCCGGCTCGGTAGTCGGATGGATCACCAGGCCTTCGCTCGGAATGGTCCGCACCAAATGGTGGAATTGCCGCTCGATGGCCGGCAGATCGGGGAAGATGTCGGCGTGATCGAACTCAAGATTGTTCAGGATCGCCGTGCGCGGGCCGTAGTGAACGAACTTGGAGCGCTTGTCGAAGAACGCGCTGTCGTATTCGTCGGCTTCAATCACGAAGAACGGTGTGCCGCCCAGACGCGCGGACACCGAGAAATTCTGCGGCACGCCGCCGATCAGGAAACCCGGACTCATGCCCGCGTGTTCCAGCACCCAGGCGAGCATGCTGCTGGTGGTGGTCTTGCCGTGAGTACCGGCAACGGCCAGCACCCAGCGACCTTGCAGCACGTGATCCGCCAGCCATTGCGGGCCGGAAACGTAAGGCAGGCCTTTGTTCAGTACGTACTCGACAGCCGGGTTGCCGCGGGACATGGCATTGCCGATCACCACCAGATCCGGGGCCGGATCGAGCTGCGCCGGATCGTAGCCTTGGGTCAACTGAATGCCCTGCGCTTCAAGCTGAGTGCTCATCGGCGGATAGACGTTGGCATCGGAGCCCGTCACGTGATGGCCCAGCTCTTTGGCCAGAACCGCCATCGAACCCATGAAAGTGCCGCAGATACCAAGAATATGAATGTGCATAGTCGACCTCGTAAAACATGGCCGCAGGTTAGCGTAGGGTGGGGAAATTCGCACTCTTTAGGTGATGGGGTGGATTGGGGCTGAGGCTCGGGATTCGGTTTGACGCTGGAGCAACCCCTCACCCCAGCCCTCTCCCCAGAGGGGAGAGGGAGCCGACCGAGTTGTTCTGTCGATCTACATCGACCTGAAATTCCCGAGTCGAACTCAGGTTCTGAAAAGCCCCCGATTGGCTCCCTTTCCCCCTCTCCCCTCTGGGGAGAGGGTTGGGGTGAGGGGTGGATCTAAGGC
>NZ_JAAVVC010000042.1 GCF_018449725.1 Pseudomonas sp. dw_612
TTGGCCGCAGGTTAGTAGCCGCCGCCCATCCCACCCATTCCGCTCGTGCTGCGGGACGGCTCTCGGGCTTTTTGCTGGGTGTTACTCCATTCTGCGCAACTCATGAAACTGGTGTGATCAACCTTGCCCGCGCCATTGAAACTGACGTTGTAGGGCTGTTTATGGCCGGCCTGAGCCAGTTTGTAGTCAAAACAGCTACCGGGCTCCACCGTACGATCTGTAACAGCCAGCGGCTTGCCGCCGATCTGCTCGACCTGATCCTTGCTCATGCCGCGTTCGACTTTGGCGACCAACGGCTGGTTTCGATAGACGTGTGAATCGGTGCTGCAACCACTCGACGCCGCCAGCACGGCGAGCATCGCGAACAGCGTTTTGTTCATGGCAGTGGTCCGGTCAGGGAGCTTTCGTTCGACTGATGTGCCGCGCCTTCACTTCCTCGGCGTAGCCCGCCAATCGCGCCTCGTCCCCCTGGAATACCTCGCACAGCCGCAGGGCTGCCTGGGCATCCACCTCGTTGCCGGCCTGGCGAAACTGTTCTGCCAGGCGCAAAAGTTCAACCGCCGACCAGCGCAGATCCGACGCCACGCTTTGCAGGTCGCGCCGAAGTTCATGCTCGGATTCGTTGAGCCACATGATGACCTCCTGAATATCCCCGCTACGAAAGATTAGTCCCGTTTACCGTGCGGAGCGTTCTGTTTGCAAGGGCGTGCGTCAGTCTGTCGTTTTCGCTGATCGCTTGCTGGATGTCTGTACGGGTACGCGCTACATTCGCGGTTTTCGGGATGAGGAAGTGTCATGCGCATGTTGATAGCGGGGGTAGCGGTGGCTATGTTGGCGGGCTGTTCATTGCCCGCGTCTCTGGTGCCCGGCGAGCCCAATGTCAGCAAATACAGCAGCAAGCCGCCGAAAGACTACGTCGCGTGCGTGCTGCCGTTGTGGCAGCAGCAGGTTCCTAAAACGACGCAAACGGGCATTTCCAATGGCTATCGACTCACCGCACCGAGCATCATCACGGCTGACGAGATTCTGGATATCGTGAAATCGAAGGACGGCAGCCGGGTTTCGCTGTATCAGGGGCCGCCGTGGGCGAAATCGGCGGCGATGAGGCAGGCGGTGCGGGACTGCCTGTAAGGCGGGGCATCGAATGTAAAAAAGCCGAAGCCGGGTCATTCCGGCTTCGGCTTTTTTGTGTTTGTTAGTCGCTGATGTCGGTCAGCGTAATGTTCTGCTCGCTGCCGGTACCTTTCTTTTCCCGCCGATCCACCAGCCATTCATCGACTTGACCGCCGAACTCCGGTGGAGCCTTGCGCCCGACCTTCCGGCCCAGGTCAAGAATGGTGGTCTGGGCGAGGGCGTCCTCCATGCGTTTCTGCGCGGTCATCATCGCCCCATGCACCGCGCAAACCCCGTCCAGCGCCCAGGCCGGCGCCGAGCCTTCGAACAACGCGCAACGGCCGCGAATCTCGCGGCAATCGAAGATCAGCTTTTGGCCGTCGATGGCGTTGACGATATCCAGCAGGGTGATTTCATCGGCAAACCTGGCCAGTTTGAAACCACCGCGCACGCCTTCAGTGGCCACCACCAGTTTGGCCTTGGCCAGTTTGGTGAAGATCTTGGCCAGATAGTCCAGTGGCACGCCTTGCAGTTCCGCGAGGTCGCGCACGCTCGCTTCGCGGGAGTCGCCGCCGTTGCCCACCAGGAACAGCAGGCAATGAATACCGTATTCAACACCTGCGCTGTAAAGAGACATAGTGATCTCCGACTAAATGTGTCGCAAATGTTAGCAGCGAGGCAGGTGAGTGGCAACGCGCTTCATCGGCCTCTGCTGCTTGAGTGCGGGTACTTTTAAAGTGTGCAGGGCCGGTGATGGCCGGTTTAGAAGGGTTAAAAGAACAGATTCGATAAACCGATTGGAATGATCAGTAATGTTGACTTGTTTGGATTAAAGGCGACCAATAGAGTCGTAGTTGTTCGGTCGGCAGCGAGTCACTGACCCTAAACAGATTCATCACCTGGTTTTCCACTCGGAGCTAAAAATGAAACAACAGATTCTGGTCATTGGTGCAGGTTTCGGTGGCATGTGGACGGCGTTGAGCGCCACGCGTCTGTTCGATATTCATGGCCACGACGCCGTCGAAGTGACCGTCCTGGCCCCACAGGCCGAGCTGCGGGTGCGTCCGCGCTTCTATGAACCGAATGCTCATCAACTGGCCGCGCCGATTGGCGAGCTGTTCGATGCGGTGGGCGTGAAGTTCATCAAGGGCGCCGCCGAAACCATCGACGTCGAGCAAAAACAAGTGAGCTATATCGATGCTGCCGGCGCCAAACAGGTGTGCAGCTACGACAAACTCGTTCTGGCCACGGGTAGCCGTCTGGCGTCGTCCAATACCCCGGGCGTGATCGAACATGCCTTCGATGTCGATCAGATCGAACAAGCCGTGCGCCTGGAAAACCACCTGAAATCCCTGGCCAAGCTGCCAGAAAGCAACGCTCGCAACACAGTCGTGGTGGCTGGCGGCGGCTTCACCGGGATTGAAACGGCGACTGAAATGCCCTCACGCCTGCGAGCAATCCTGGGCGATCGCGCCGACATCAACGTGATCATCGTTGATCGCGGTGAAAAGGTCGGTGCGTCCATGGGCGCAGAAATCAGCCAGTCCATCGCCGAAGCCAGTACGGAGCTGGGGGTGAAGTGGCAGCTGAAATCGACGGTCGTATCGGTCGACGAAAACGGTGTGACCCTGGCCGATGGTCAGCGCATCGATGCCAACACCGTGATCTGGACCACCGGCGTGCGGGCCAGCTCGTTGACTGAACAGATCCCCGGCGAGCGGGATAACCTCGGCCGCCTGCACGTGGATGCGCACCTGAAAGTCATAGGCCAGGACGATATCTTCGCCACCGGCGACGTGGCGTACGCAGCCTCCGACGACATCGGCAACCACGCGCTGATGACCTGCCAACACGCCATCGTGCTCGGTCGTCACGCCGGCAACAACGTGGCCGCGCAGATTCTCGGTGTGGACCCGACCCCGTACAGCCAGCCCAAGTACGTGACGTGCCTGGACCTGGGCGCGTGGGGCGCGGTGTACACCGAGGGTTGGGATCGCCAGGTGAAATTGGTCAAGCAAGAAGGTAAAGAGTTGAAGACCCAGATCAACACCGTGTGGATTTACCCGCCGGCGGCCAATCGTGAAACGGCATGGGCCGCTGCAGATCCGCTGATCCCCATCGCTTGAAGCTCGGAAGTCCGCATAAATAGTGTTGGTATATAAGGGGTTACAGGTTTAATTAACCGAACAGTGCGCAGAAATATATTGTTTCAAAGTGTTTTGGTAGGTTATTATCGCCCCGCGTTCACCACCACGGTTTATGCATTTTTAAGTCCCAGGCGTCCATCAGCTGCCTGGGATTTTTTTTTGCCCGCGATTTGTCCCTCAAAACGCATATTGCAAGCGGGTGTAGTAGTAACCACCCGTGAAGCCGAACGGCGAATAGCTGCCCCAGTTGTCTCCGAACGACGAGTTGGATACGCCGATGTGGTCGGGGTATTTGTCGAACAGGTTCTGCGCACCCACGGCCACGGTCAGCTGTTTGCTCAGCGCATAGGCGACGTCGAGGTCGGTAATCCACTTGGCTGAATACTCACGGTCCAGGCTCGGATCGCTGGAGCTGTTGACCTCGGTGTAGGTGCCGTAGCGAGTTAGCCGAAGATTGACGTCGAAGTCGCGGATGCCCCAATCGGCGGCGAAAATCATCTTGCTGCTCGGCGAGGTCTTGGTGATCAACGCCCGGGACTGACGCCCCATCAATTGAAAATTGCCCAGCGCCGTCAGTTGTTCCGGCGTGTCGTTCACTCTGAGGATCTGCGTGTGGTTGTAGTTCAGCGCCGCGGTCCATTTCACGGTGCCGTAGCGATTGAGGTTCTGCCGATAGTTACCCACCACATCGACCCCGGACGTGCGGGTGTTGGCGCCGTTGGTGAAGTACTGCGCGCCCGCCGTGGCTGGCACGCCGATGCTGTCGAGCAGGGCAGCGACGCCGGGACCCTGGAAGCGTTCGCTGAGCACCAGCCGATCACGCAGGTTGATCACGTAACCGTCGACGGTCAGGCTCAGGTCTTCGCTCGGGGTCAGGGCGAAACCGAGGCTGAAATTGGTCGAGCGTTCGGGCTTCAACGCTTCGGCACCCAGGGCCTGGGCGCCCGTCGAATCCACCGGCAGGATCACGTAGTTATAAGACTGGTAGACGCCATTGATGGTGTCGAACCCGGTCGAGCGCGCGGTGAAAATCTGATTGGCCAGGGACGGCGCGCGAAAGCCGTTGCTGACGCTGCCGCGTACCGAGAACACCGGGTTGAATTCGTAGCGGGTGCTGAGTTTGCCGCTGCGGGTGCCGCCGACGCCTTCGTTGTAATGCTCATAACGCCCGGCGACGCCGACGTACCACTGTTCAACCGGATAAAAGCCAAGGTCGATGTAGCTGGCGACGCTGTTGCGGCTGACTTTCTGCGCATCCTCCGGGGTGATGCCGTTGGTGACCTGCGCCCCCGGATCTGGACGTTGTCCGGCCCGTGGATGACCGACCGGGAACACATAGCCGCCATCGATATAGGAAGCTTCGGAACCGGCGCGGGTTTCGTAGCTTTCGCGCCGATGCTCGAAACCGAAGGCCACGTCCATGGGTTTGGCGAGGCCGATGTCGTAGCTGTTTTTCAGGTCGAGGTTGCTGGTCAGTTGATCAGCGATGTAAATGCCGGAGGTGAACTTGTTCGGGGTGTTTTCGCCGAGGGATGGGTTCTGGTTGTCGTAGGTCCGTTGCTTGGCGTAGTTGCGTCCGTAGGTGCTGCTCAGGTCCCAGGCCCAGCCGCGCCGAACGCGGACTGGAAATCGGTTTCATTGACCAGCCAATACGGGCTGTAGCCGTCGGGATAACCGTTAGGGCCGGTGGTGATGGTGTTGCGGCCGCTGGGCAGGCGGAAGTTCTGGCCGTCGTTGTTCTCGCGGGTGGCCACGGTGGAGAACGAATACAGGGTCAGCGCATCGTTCAGCGGCAGGTCGAGGTTGTAGCCGGCATCGGCCAACTGACTGCGCGGCAAGCCGTAGCCTTTGTAGGTGTGGTGGCTGGCGTCGGCCTCGCGCGGGTCGGGCGAACCGTCGGCCTGCGGGTAGTAATGGGCGCTGTAGCCGTTGCTGCCGGCCTTGTTGTCGCGCTCTTGATAACGGGTGTCGAGGGACACATTGAGCACCCCGGCTTCACCGACCTGGAAACCATAATTCAGCGCTTCCTGCCCGGTGCCGCGCTTGCCGTCGTAGCCTTGGCCGAGGGTGGTGTCGGAGCTGCCGCCGGTGGTCTGTTTGAGGATGATGTTGATCACCCCGGAAATCGCATCCGAACCGTATTGCGCCGCCGCACCGTCGCGCAGCACCTCGATATGGTCGATGGACGCTACCGGGATCAAGTCCAGATCGCTCGGCGCCGCGCCGCTGTTGATCCCGTTGATGTTCAGCGTGGCGCTGGTGTGCCGGCGCTTGCCGTTGACCAGCACCAGCACATGGGACGCGGTCAGCCCGCGCAGGGTCGCTGAGCGCACTACGCCGCTGGCGTCCCAACCGGCGCGGTCCGGCAGGTTGAACGAGGGAATGAATTTGCTCAAGGCTTCGAGCAGGCTCGGTTTGCCGACGGAGCGCAGCTGTTCGCCGGTCACAACGTCGATCGGTGTCGGGCTGGTGGTGACGGTGCGTTGCTCGGCGCCACGGTTGCCGGTGACCACCACGGTGTCGAGGGTTGGCGCGCCGGTTTCAGCGGCTTCGAGGCTGAATGAGGTCAGGCTGCAAGCAAAGGACAGCGGTAATAACAAGGGACGGTAAGCGGGAACTGGGCAGTTGCGCATAAGGGTGAAGCTCCTGAATATCGGGTGTTGTCCGTGTCATTTCTTGCGCGCGGCGACGGCTTCGATTTCCACCAAGCCACCGGGCAGCGGCAGCGCTACGACTTGAATCGCGGTGCGCGCCGGTTTGTTCGGTTGCGCGGCGCTGCCGAAGAACGGCGTGTAGCCTTCCTGCAACCCGACGAAATCGAGCTTGCCGCCCTTGGCCGGATCACCCACCAGGAACACCCGCAGTTGCACCACATCGCCGAGGTCCAGGCCTTGGCTTTGCAGCACGCCTTTGAGCTTGTTGAGGATTGAGGTGGTTTGGGTTGCGGTATCGCCGTAGGCCGCGAAGGAATCTTTTGGCGCTTTTGGATCATGCAAATCAGCAAGCAATCCGCTGACAAACAGCAGTTCGGTCTGCGCCGGCACCGACACTGCCAGGGAAATCGGGAAATTGGAGTTGGGCAGGGCGATGCGTTTGATCTCGTCGGCGTGGCTGGTGAGGGCGGTGGCGGTCATGAGCAATCCTGTGAGCAAGGTAATGGCTTTCATCGTTCAGTCCTTTAATTGAAGAGATGAACCTGTGGGTGCGAGCCTGCTCGCGAAAGCGGTGTGTCAGGCGACATCGGTGTTGAATGTGCCGCCGCCTTCGCGAGCAAGCCCGCTCCCACAGGGTTTAACTGGCATCAGGCGGCAACGCCCGATTGAGTGCGTTCGGCGTGCCGGCCAATCAGCCCGACGATGCGTCGCGCCGAGTCGGCGGCGCTGTTTTGCCAGATGCCGACACCGCCGTGGGCGAGGGCGTCGCTGGCCAGGTACGTGCGGCCCTGGGGCTGGTTGAGAATCTGGTAGGCGCTCTCGCCGACCTCGTCGTTGACGATCCACGGGCCTTTGCTGAACTGCACCTTGCCCCAGTTGATCGCCACCGGTTTTTGCAGTTGGGCGCTGTGGCCGGGGTGCAGCAATTCGACGGCTTGCCGGGACGAGGCAAACTGTTCGGCGAGGGATTTTTTGCTGAAGGCCTGGGCCGATTCGCTGGTGTTGTACGCCGCGACCAGAATGCCCTGGGCGCTGTTCAGCCGATCGCTCGGATACCACAGACCTTTGACTTCGTGATCCAGATAAGAGAGACCGCCATAGATGTTGAAGTCGGTTTCCCAGAAGCGCGGCGACTGCCAGGCGACTTTGTTCGCCTGATCGCTTTGCGCGCTGAGGATCGCTTGCTTGAACGGCGGGCTGAAATTGCTCGGCAGTTTCGCCAGCAACGGCAGCGGCACGGTGACCACGGCGTAATCGGCGCTCAGGGTCTGGGTTTTGCCGGTCTTGCGATCCCGATAAGTGATGCGGCTGCCGCTTTCGGAAGTCTGGATATCGCTGACCTCGGCGTTGAAGCGCAGCGCATCCTTGAGCTTGTCGTAGAACGCGTAGGGGATTCGGTCCATGCCGCCGACCGGTTGGAACATGGTCGAGGAAAACTCCGGGATTTCATCGAACACCAGCGCGCCCCACAGCTTGGGATTGAGCAGGGTTTGCAGCTCCAGTGGTGCCCGGGTCACGCCGGTCTGATCGCCGGCACCCGGCACGCGGGTGTAGCCCGAGCGCACCGAGCCCTTGTATTGGAAGTCGGCATTCAAGTCGCCATAGACCTTGAGGAAATTCAGCAACGCCTTGCGGTCATCGACGCTCAAGTCCTGGTCCAGGGCTTTGCGGCTGACGGTGCGAGCCAGCAATTCCGAGAGTTGCCCGCGAGTGTCGTTGACGGCCTGACGCAACTGGAACGCCGGCTTGCTCGGGTCCGGCAGGGCCAGCGCATTGCGGCTGCTGTTGACCAGCACTTGCAGCTCGACACCCAACTCGCGGCAGTAGCCGAGGATGGTCTGATGGTGACTGGGAATCCGCGCCGGGCCAGCGTTGAAAAACTGCCCGTCATCGAAGTCGACGGTCTGGCTGATGCCATCGTCGAAATCGACTTTAGTGCCGCGCCGCAGGGTCCAGTTGCGTCCGCCGACTCGTTCCCGGGCTTCGAGAATCGTCACGTTGAAACCGGCCTTGCGCAGCTCATAGGCACTGACCAGCCCGGAGATGCCGGCACCGACGATCACCACGTTTTTGCCTTTGCCACTGCTGCCCAGTTGCAACGGTTTGAACGTCGCCGCCACGGCTTGAGGCGTGAGCCCCAGCGCGCCGAGGGCGCGGACGGCGGCGCCATAGCCACCGACAGCGGCGATGCGGGTAATCAGTTCTCTGCGGGTAAAAGCCATTGTGTTGCTCCTTGGCATTAAGCGATGTCGAATCCGGCGTAGGAGCTGCCGAAGGCTGCGATCTTTAAAGGCAAGATCAAAAGATCGCAGCCTTCGGCAGCTCCTACAGGGGATTGCGACCATCAAGAGTTATGTTGATGTTTTCGGAAGTCAGAGGTCGTAACGCACCGACAACAACACCGTTCGCGGGTCGTTGATCGAGTAGTAGCGAGCACCACTGGACGGCACGTAGCCGACCGATTGCGGATAGGCGCGGTCGAGCAGGTTTTTCACTGCCAGGGTGGTGGTCCAGTGACCGTCGCTGGAGAGGTAGCGGGTGTTGGCGTTCCAGAAGGTCTGCTTGGGGATTTCCTGCACGTCGTCGTTCAACGCGTTGGCGTAGGACTTGGTCTGGAACTGCGCATCGGTGCCCGCCAGCCAGGTGCCGGGCAGGCCGGCCGGGATTGTGTAGTTGAGGCCGACGCTGGCGTTCCAGCGTGGCGAGAACACCAATTGTTTGCCGTTGGCATCGACCCCGGCGCCGCTGGCGTTTTCGAAGTCGTCGTACTGGCTTTGCAGGTAACCGACGTTGGCGGTCAGTTGCAGGTCGCGGGTCAGGGCGGTCAGGGTTTCCAGTTCGACGCCGTAGGTGTGGGCCTGGCCGACGTTGGTCCGCAGGCTCACGCCCAGCGCCGGGTCGTAGGCGTTGGTTTGCAGGTCTTTGTAGTCGTTGTAAAACACCGCGACGTTGGCCCGCAGACGCTGGTCGAAGAAGTCTCCCTTGAAGCCGGTTTCGTAGGTGGTCACGTCTTCCGGCGAGAACGCCTGCTCGGCGGCAGCCTGGGTCGGCGCGCGGTTGTCGTAGCCGCCAGCCTTGAAGCCTTTGGCGACGTAGGCGTACTGATTCAAGTGCGGAGTCCAGGCGTATTCGAAGCCGATTTTCGGGCTGGTGGACTGCCAGGATTTGCTCGAATCCGCCGTGAAGTTGGTCCCGGTGATCTGCCGGTTGGTGTTGATCGCGTAGTTGGTGTAATCGAAATTCTTGTGCTCGCGGGTAAAGCGCAGCCCGGCGATCAGCGACAGTTGCGGGGTGATCTTGTAGCTGCCTTGGCCATACAACGCGTAGCTTTCGGTGTTGGTCGTGCTGTATTGGCCCTGGCCGATCACCCGGTTACGCGCGACGGAATAAGTCAGGTTGTCGCGGTCGGCTTCGAACTTTTCGCGGTACAGGTACAGGCCGGTGCTGAAACTGAATCGGTCGTAGTCGCCGTTGAGCTGGAACTCCTGGGTGGCGTAGTCCTGCTTGTAGGTGATCAGGTTGTTCTGAATCAGCGCCGCTTGACCGGAGTTGTCATAATCCACGGGTTGGTTGAACGCCGAATAGGCGCTCACCGATTTGAAACTCAAGTTGTCGTTGATCGTATAGATCGCGCGCAACACCGAACTGCCTTGGTCGAGGCGATTCTTCGGGTCGAGGCTGCTGTAGCTCTTGAATTTGTCGAAGTGGCCGTTGGCATCAAACGGCGTGTAGCTGGTGGTGTCGCCACGGTCGAAGGTGCCGGCCAGGGTCAGTTGCACATCCCACGGCGAATCGATGGGGTTGAAGCGCAACTTGCCGCGATAGGACTGGATGTCGACGTTGTTCACATCCTTGCCCCGGGTCGGGTCGGAGACGGTGCCGTCGCGGGTCAGGCGAATCGCGGAAAAGCTGCCGAACAACGCGTTGTCCACCAGCGGGCCGCTGATCAGGAAACGGCCGTTCTGCGCGTTGTAATTGCCCGCGCCTAGTTCGAAAAACCCACGGGTTTCCTGGGTCGGATCGCGGGTGATCACGCGGATTGCGCCGGCGCTGCTGTTGCGTCCATAGAGCGTGCCCTGGGGACCGCGCAGCACTTCGACGCGCTCGACGTCGTTGAAGTCGAGCATCGAGGAAATCGCCCGTGGGATGTACAGGTCATCGGCGTACACCGCGACGGCGGATTCCTGGATCGGGTCGGTTTCGCCGATGCCACGGATGCCATAGGTCTGGGCGCTGTAGGAGATCGACTGGCGGCTCAAGGTCAGGTTCGGCACTTGCCCGGAGAGGTCGCGGATGCTTTTGATCTGCTTGTCGTCCAGGGTTTTCTCGTCGAACGCCGAGATCGCCAGCGGGGTTTTCTGCAGGTCTTCGCTGTGGTGTTCAGCGGTGACCGTGACAACGGGGAGGGCACCATCCTTGGTGTTTTCATCGGCGTGGGCCGACAAGCCGAACAGGGCCAGCGAGACGGCCAGCGTCAGACGGTTTGCAGTGAAGGTGTTGTGCATGGTGAGCCCCAAGTGTGTCGTTGGCGTTGTGCTGTTTTTTTTGGGCAAAGCGTTGCCGGAGCCGTGGTTTGAAAGCCATGGCGACGGGGGCTTTAGCCGTTTTCAGGTTTTGGGTGTGGCGGTTGACCGTGGGGTGGTGTCGGCCGGAAAACGAGCAGTTCCGTGGGCCTCCACCTGGTCAGGGGTCGGTGATGGTTGTAACAATATTTGTATAATACGGTGCTGTAAAAGTCCGATTAGTTATAAGTTAATTATAAAAAATTGGCATTAAGTAGAATGATTAAATGCGTAAAGCTGATGTTTATGTGGGGGAAGCCCAAACGACTGTAGGAGCTGCCGAAGGCTGCGATCTTTTGATCTTGATCTTCAAAGTTTCTGAAAAAATCAAAGTCAAAAGATCGCAGCCTTCGGCAGCTCCTACAGGAGATCTCGGTGGCGCTTAATACCCGCGCGTTACGTTCGCCAGATTCTCCGGCGCCAACCCATTCAGGAACCGCTCAAGATTGGCCAGGAAACTGTCCGCAATCTCATGCCGACTGTTGCTGGAAATCGCTGAGGTATGCGGCGACAGACGAACCCTCGGGTGGGAGTAAAGCGGATGTCCATCGGGCAACGGTTCCGGCTCGGTCACATCCAGCGAAGCGAGGCCAATCGCACCGCTGTCCAGCGCTTCAAGCAACGCCCCGTGGTCGAGCAAGCCACCACGGGCGATGTTGATCAGGTGCAGGCCTGGCTTGGCGGTGGCCAGCACCGCGCTGTTGACGATATGCCGGGTCGCACCGGTCAACGGCGCGGCCAGTACCAGATGATCGGCGCGGGCAAACAAGTCATGGATGTCCCGCGCGGCCTCGACGCCTTCCACTTCGAACGGCGTCTCACTTTGCCGCAACGCCACCACGTTAATCCCCAACGCGTGGGCCATGGTCGCCAGGCTGCGCCCAATCGCGCCGAACCCGAGAATCCCCAGGGTGGTGCCCTTGACAGGCGTCAGCGCGGTGAAATTCCATGTCGAGTCATGCACCCAAATGTCCGGCAAGTGCTTGGCGGCGGCGAAGATCGCGGCCAGGGCGAACTCGGCGATGTTCTCGGCGGCGCTGCCCCGGGACGTGCTTACCGGCGGGCCGTCGAACAGCCATTTGGGGTAGAAGTCGATACCGGACGACACCACCTGAATCCACTTCAAACCGTAGGGCCAACCCGGAGGCGGTGTGTCCGGCGCCAGGTAACCGCGCACATTGATCGGCCGCGCCAGCAGAATGCTGACCTCGGCCGGCAAGTCGCTGGGCACGCCGGCCGGCACGTCCAATACTTCGCCGCCTGGGTGCGTGAGTGCGAGGCGCTGGCGGATCACCTCATTGAAATCGGCGTCCAGTTGGCTGGCGATCACGAGCTGGCTCATTGGCTGTCCTTTTGCTGGCGCTGGGCGAAAACGGCTTTGCCGACGCCTTGCAGCACGGCGTCGTTTTGCGGGGTGTGAACGCGACTGCACAGCACATCGCGGTAATGCCGTTGCAGCGGATTGCTCCGTGACAAGCCGGGATTACCGGACGCCTCGATGGCCAACTCGACGGCGCGGATGGCGTTGCCGGTCACCAGGTATTTCAGTTGCGCGGCGTTGCTCGCGGGTGTGCGGCCTTCGGCGGCGGCATCCAGCAGGCTGCGGTTGGCGAACAACAGCGTGTCGATGTGGCCGACGGTTTCCTGAAAGCGCGGCAGGGTCGACAGTGCGGCGCCGAGGTTGGACGGCTTGCGTTGTTCCAGCCAACTGACAAACCAGTCGCGAGCCGCTTGGGCGACGCCGTCATAAACCGACGACAGCAAGACCGACATCCACAGGAAGCCGTCGCCATCGAGTTCCGGTTGCGGCGCACTCCACGGGCTGACGCTGACCGCGTGATCCAGCGGCACCAGCACGTTGTCGAACACCACTTCATGGCTGCACGTGGCGCGCATGCCGAGGTGATCCCAATCCTCGATGATGCGGATGCCCGGCGTGTCCTTGTGCACCAGCCAGGCTCCGACCAGCGGGTCTTCATCGGTGCTGCGCGCCCAGACGCTGAGCCATGTCAGGCCATGGCTGCCGGTGGAGTAGATCTTCCGTCCGCTGATGCGCCAACCGGCGGAGGTGCGTCGCGCGACGGTCGCCGGCAAGCCTCCGCGCGCCGGGGTGCCGAGGTC
Organism: Pseudomonas sp. dw_612; assembly: GCF_018449725.1. Lineage (GTDB taxonomy): Bacteria > Pseudomonadota > Gammaproteobacteria > Pseudomonadales > Pseudomonadaceae > Aquipseudomonas. The sequence continues at coordinate 12,598 of NZ_JAAVVC010000042.1, forward strand.
GGGCTCGACCCGCAGGGCATTGATCAGCGCGCCTTGCTCGACAGCGTCGCGGGCCACTTGTAAACGCAGCGCTTCGGGCCAGTTTTTACTGTCTTGCAGGCGCGCGTGCTGGATGTACTGCATCACCAGGATCAACGCCGTTGACGGCTCACCTTTGGCGATTGCACTGATCGCTTTGCGCGCCTGGGCCAGACTCGCGCCACCGCCGCCGAGGGCTTTGGGCACAGTCAGCGCGACCAGGCCGTGCTCGTGCAGACGTTTGAAATTGTCATGGGGAAAGGCACCGCTCTCGTCGTAGACGTGGGCCGTGGCGCTGAGTTGGGCGCCGAGGGTTTCCAGCAGCGCTTCGAAATTCGCCGCTTCGATGGAACGCAGTGGTGGCGCGTGTTGAGAAGAAAGACTCATGGTGAATTCACTCGATCAAATAGGCAGAAAACCGGTTCACAGCGGCAACAACTTGAACTGCCGATCCCACAACGGCCCGACATCCAGCCGCTCACTCAACACCCCGGCATCAAAGAACAAATCCGCGACTTCCTGCTGCGAAGCAATCGCCTGGTCGTCCACTTGGAGGACTTTCCATGGCTGGCTGCGGCTGTTGTACATGTCGAGGAACACCGCTTTGTCCACGCCCAACAACTGCGCGGATTTGGTGGCCCACGGCTCGGGGTTGTTGTTGATCCAGTCCAAAGTGCGCGCGGTGCGCTCCAAGTAGTCCTGAATCGCCTGCTTGCGCAGCGGATCCTCTAGAGCAGCGGGGCGGGCGGCCATCAGGTAGTTGCCGGACAGGTAACCCAGCGCAGTCTTCAACACCCGGGCGCCGCTGCGGAATTTCGCCAGTTGAATAAACACCCCATAAATCACCCACGCGTCGAGCTGGCCGCTCTGGAACGCACTGAACCCGTCCTGCGGCGTCAGCGCCACTGCGGTGATGTCCTTCATGGTCAGGCCCTGCTCCTTCAGGGCCTTGATCAGAAAATAGTGCGACGTGGTAGAGCGCACATACCCGACCCGTTTGCCGCGCAATTGCCCGACAGATTCGAGTGTCGAGTCCTTGGGAATCAGGAACACCTGGTTGTTCACGTCACCCTGGATCACCGCGATCAGCTTCGGCTGACGATGGCTCTGGATCGAGAAGATCGGCGGTATCTCACTCATGGAACCGATGTCCAGGCTGCCCGAGGCCAGCGCTTCGACGATCAGGTTGCCGCCGGCAAATTCCGCGTAGTCGACCTTGTACGGGCGGTTGGCGGTGCCGGCATCTTCGGTGAAATACGACTCCTGGCCACGGTAGGTGGCGACGCCCAGTGTCAGGTCCGAGAGCTGGGTGTTTTGCGCGAATGCACGCGGGCTCAAGCCGAGCGAGGACAACCCCAGCGCGCCGACGGCCATCGAACTGGCCGCCAGGAAGCCGCGACGATTGAACTGCCCCTGTGAGATGTTTTTCGTCATGGTCAGGCTCTGGTCAGATAGCGAGTTGCAAGGCGGTTTGCCCCAGCAGTTGTTCAACGGCGCGCAGCACCGGGTCGGCTTCGGTGCGCACCAGCCAGTCCGGGCTGACCTCGGCGAAGGCCACGCTGCCGTCCCGGGCGATCACCACCACGGTCGGTTGCGGCAATTCCCAAGTGCCGGTGCCGGTGGTTTCGCCGATGCCTTTGCCCTTGGCCAGCGCGGCGTTGCGCGAGGCTTCATCGAAGCTGTAGAGAATGCCCAGGCGCCGGCCGAGTTGATTGTCCGGGTCGCTGGCCACTTGCAGGTCCAGGTTGTGGCGGGTCTTGATCTCGATCAGACGCTCCGGCACTTGCGGGCTGACCGCTACCAGCGGCACCCCCGACGCATGCAGTTGCGGATAGAGCCGGCGCTGGTAATAGGGCAGGGCGATGTTGCACGCCGGGCAGCCGGCGAAGCGGAAGAAAATCAGCACTGCCGGGCCGTTGGCGAGCAATGTGTCGCGGCTCAGGCTGCCGCCTTCGACCTTCAATAAGGTGAAGGGCTCCAGCGTGTCGCCGACCTTGACGAAGTCCTCGACCCTGGCTTCATCCACCAGGCGTTGACGCTGATTGATATTGACTTGCAGGGCCGCCGGTTCCCAGGTCGCCACGCGTTCGGCATGCAGGTTCGCGAGCAATTGATTGAGGGATTCGCTCATGCCACGGCCTCGCTTTTTTCGTGAGCCTGAGGGGTGGAATGACGGTTGGCGGGCACGTCGAGCCCAAGGTTGTCGCGCAGGGTCGCGCCGCTGTACTCGTCACGAAACAGACCGCGCTGTTGCAGCACCGGCACCACGAGTTTGGTGAAATATTGCAGGCCATCGGGCAGCAAGGAATTGATGATGAAACCGTCGGCGGCGCCTTCTTCGAACCAGGTTTGCAGGGCGTCGGCTACTTGCTCGGGGGTGCCGACGAAATCCCGTCGTGGCCGGGAGAAGCGCAGGGCAACTTCACGCAGGGTCAGGCCTTCGTCCTTGGCCAATTGTTTGATCCGGTCGGACCCGCCTTTCTGGCTGTTGGAGCCCAGATCCCCCAATTCGGGGAACGGCGCATCCAGTGGGTATTGGCTGAAATCATGGTCATTGAACGGCCGGCCGAGGGCGACAATCGCATCCTCGATGCCCACCAGTTCCACCGCTTGCTGATAACGGCTTTCGACTTCCGCTTCATCGCGGCCGACGATCGGGCGGATGCCCGGCAGGATCGACAGTTTCTGTGCATCACGGCCGAAGCCGCTGGCGCGTTGTTTCAGGTCTTTATAGTAGGCGCGGGCTTCGTCGAAAGACTCGGGGCTGACGAAAATCGCGTCGGAGTTTTCCGCTGCGAAATTGCGTCCGGCCTCGGAGGTGCCGGCCTGGAAAATCACCGGTTGACCTTGCTGTGAGCGCGCGATGTTGAGCGGCCCTTTCACCGAGAAAAATTCACCCTTGTGCTCCAGCGCATGCAATTTGCCGGGGGTGAAAAACTCGCCGCTTTGCTTGTTGTAGGCGAAGGCGTCGTCTTCCCAGGAATCCCACAAACCCTTGACCACATTCACGTGTTCCTTGGCGATGCGGTAACGCACGGCATGGGGTGGGTGCTCGGATTTGCCGAAGTTGTCGGCGGTGCCGCTGAGCCAGGACGTCACCACGTTCCAGCCGGCGCGACCGCCGCTGATGTGGTCCAGCGAAGCGAACTGGCGCGCGACCTGGAACGGTTCGGTGTAGCTGACAGTGACGGTCGCCACCAGGCCGATGTGTTTCGTGGTTGCCGCCAACGCCGAGAGGATGGTCAGCGGCTCGAAGCGATTAAGGTAGTGCGGGCTGGATTTTTCGTGGATGTGCAGGCTGTCGGCGATAAACACGAAATCGAACTTCGCCCCTTCGGCCAGTTGCGCCTGTTGCTTGTAGAAATCGAAGCTGACGCTGGCGTTGGGTTGGGCCTGCGGATGGCGCCATTCGCCCCAGCCGTGGCCGACGCCATGGACCATCGCGCCGAGTTTCAATTGACGTTGTGTGCTCATGGTTCTACTCCTGAATTAGCGCGATGCCTGGGTGGTTGGGGCACGCTGGGCGTTAAAGCTCTTGTCGAAGCCTTGGGAGACATCGATGTGTTTAGTGAGGATTCCTTCTTCCTGATAAATGTCCGCGGTGGTTTGCAGGCCGCTGATCACCGTGTCGTCGATGGCGACCGGCTGCATGTGCGTGCCCTTGGCCACGGCGACATGCACGGCCAGCGGCAGACCGGTGACCTTGGCCTGGGCGGCGGCGTATTCCTCGGGATGGTTGTTGGTCCAGCGGTAGGCGCGATCCACCCGGGCGACAAAATCGTCCAGTTGCTGGCGTTTGCCGGCAATCGCCTGACTGGTGGCGGCGAGGTACAAATGGTTGGTCAGCAGGGCGTCGCCGCTGGCCAAAACCTTGGCCTGACTTTGCGTGGTGGCAATCGTGGTGTACGGGTCCCAGGTCGACCACGCGTCGGCACTGCCGTTATCCAGCAGGATCCGCGACTCGCTCGGCAGCAGGTAGATGAACTGCACGTCGTGGGTGCTCAGGCCGACGCTGCGCAAGGCCTTGATTGCCAGGAAGTGGCCGATGGAACCACGGGTGGTGACGATGCGCTTGCCCTTGAGGTCGCTGGCGTTGTTCAGCGGCGAATCCTTGAGCGCAAGGATGGCGGTGGTATAGCGGCCCTCGGCGTGGATGATGCTGACCACTTTCAGCGGCGCACCGGCGCCGAGGGCGAACACATAAGGCGCATCGCCGAGGGCGCCGATGTCCACCGCGCCGGCATTCAACGCCTCGCCTAACGGTGCGGCGGCGGGAAACTCGGAGAACTGGATTTCGTAGGGCACATCCTTCAGTTCGCCGGAGACTTCCAGCAGCACCTTGATCGAGGACTTTTGATTGGCCACCAGCAGCGGTTGCAGGTCGGCGGCGTGGGCGACAGCGCCCAGCCCCAGCGAGAGGACGGCACTCAGGAGCAGGCGTTTGAAGGGCAGTCGTTGTGTTGACATGTTGGCGTCCTTTTAGCGTGATTGGGTGGGGAGGGCGGCGGTATCGGCTGCACCGCGAGCCAAGGCAAAAATGCCGTCCATGCGCCAGTGTTGATTGGTGTATTTGGGGTCGGTGGCCCACTCGTCCCAGCCCGAGTCACGGCGGTACTGGCCGAGCAAACCGGCGCTGCGGACCGCTTCCGGGTCGGGTTGGCGTGCCTGCTCGCAGTCGGGATCGACGTACAACGCATCGCTCGCGCAATACAGTTCGCACATGAAGCAGGTCTGGCAGGCTTGCTGGTCGATGATCTGTGGCCTGGCCTGTGGGTCCAGCCCCAAGGCGTTGGTGGGGCAGACCGCGACGCATTGGCCGCAGCCGCTGCACAGGTCCTGATAAATCAACTCGATCATTGGGCGTGACCTTGTGGCTGTGGGGTGACGGCGGCGAGCACCGGGTCGTGGCGAGTCCAGGGCTGATCGACGCCAGCGATGCGTAGGTGCGCGTCGAATAACGGATGCTGTTCGGGGGTGTCGCTGCGTTGGTGCATGCCACGGCTTTCCTTGCGTTGTTCAGCCGCGCGATAGCACCAGCGTGCGGTCGCGGCCATGGCGGCGATTTCCCGCGCTTTCAGCGGGTTGTGTTGATCGGCCGGCAACCCGTCGCGCACTTCATCCCAGACGTTTTCCAGCGCCTGCAACGAGCGGTCGATCTGCTGGCCGGAACGGAACAGGTTTTTGTCCAGCGGGTGGGTTTCGGCTTGAATGCGCTGGATCAAATCATTGGGGCGCGTCTTGGTGAGCGTCTTCCGAGATTGCAAACCCGCGCCGCTGAAACCCTGCAGCGAAGCGCTGCGCTCGGGCTTTTGCCGGGCCAGTCGTGCGGCGCCGCGCCCGGCCCATTGCCCGGAGGACAAGGCCCACGCGGAGTTCTGGGCACCGCCGCCGGAGGTGGCACCGGCGATCAGTTCGCGACTGGCGGCATCCCCGGCGGCGAACACCTCGGCCACCGTGGTCTGGCACGCGTCATCAATGACCCGCAGGCCGCCGACGCCACGGATGGTGCCTTCGGCGTGCAGCGTGACGGCGAATTTGTCGCGATAGGGGTCAATGCCGCGACGGTCGAACGGCAACATCACGTTCGGTTGAATGCTCGGCAACTGCGCGCGGATCTGCGCCGGTACCCGATTCAACCGGCAGTACACCGGACCATTGAGCAGCGCGCGGGCGAGGGCGTTGGTGAAGTCCGGTCCCTGGATATTCAGTGGTCGGTCGGCGGCGTCGAAATACTCGCCGAAGCTGTAAATCATCGAGCGGGTCATGCTGCTGCCCGCGGCGGCGATGCAGTAATAGCTGGAGAATTCCATGCCGGACAATTCGGCACCGGCTTCGGCCGCCATCAGGTAACCGTCGCCGGTATTGGTGTGGCAACCCAGCAACCGCGAGAGGAAAGCACAACCGCCGCTGGCCACCACCACCGCGCCCGCGCGGATCTGCCAGTCACCGCCGGCTTGTCGACGCCAGCCCCGGGCACCGGCGACTTCGCCCTGATCGTTGCGCAGCAATTCCAGGGCCGGGCTGTGATCGAGAATAGTCACGCCGCTGTCCTGCACCAGACGCCGCATGCCGCGCAGGTATTCCGGACCGCGCAGCCCGCGATATTGGGTCACGCCTTGTTCGTTTTGCGGGAAATCGTAATAGCCGGCGAGGGTCGGCAGGCTGGTCCAGGTGGTGTCGATGATGCGCGCCATCCAGCGTGCATCCGCCAGTCCGTGGGCACTGGCCAGGCGTTTGTCGATGGCCGCTTCCCGCGCACCGGGGACTGGCGGCACCCACCAATGACCGGGGCCGGCGCTCGCGGTGACACCGCTGGTGCCGCAATAGCCTTTATCGACCAGAATCACCCGCGCGCCTTCACGGGCGGCAGCGACTGCCGCCCACGTACCGGCCAGGCCACCGCCGATCACCACTACATCGGTGACCAGGTCGAGCGTCGGGTGGGAGCGGGTGTTTGACGTCATGAAAGGCGGGCTCCAGGCTAGGTGTTGCTGCTATGGTCACCTCCGCCTGGAGAAAGGGGTTGGTCTGTGTTTGACGTTATCTCTATAAAAAGCAGTTGGGAAAGTCTTTCTGGTTATATGCTAATTATTAAGTAAGCTGATTATCATGATAACTAATATTAAATAAATGCATTTAGAGTGATCGAAGACAGCAACGCCAACGCATAACTCCCTGTGGGAGCGGGCTTGCCCGCGAAGACGGCGTGTCAGCCACC
>NZ_JAAVVC010000043.1 GCF_018449725.1 Pseudomonas sp. dw_612
TCTCGCGAGGGGCTTTTGGTGAAGCACTACAACCCAACCAATATCAGGTCATCTGAATGATGGTCTGCATGATGGTGCTCTGGGTGGAGATGGTCTTGGCGTTCGCCTGGTAGTTGCTCTGCGCCTTGATCAGGTTGACCAGTTCGTTGGTCAGGTTGACGTTGGACTCTTCCAGGGAGTTGGACTCGATGGAACCCAGCGTCCCGGTTTCCGGAGCGTCGTAGCCCGGGATACCCGAGGCGAACGTCTCTTTCCAGCTGGTGCCGCCGATCGCTTGCAGGCCTTGTTCGTTAGTGAAGCTGGCCAGCGCAACCTGGCCGATGGCCTTGCTCTGGTTGTTGCTGAAGTTGGCGAACAGGGTGCCGGTGCCGTCGATCGTCAGGTTGGTGATTTGGCCTGTGGCGTAGCCGTCCTGGGTCGGGATCGAACGCGCGGTGTCAGCGTTGTACTGAGTGGTACTGGCCATGGAGATGGTTATCGTCGGGCTGGAGGCGGCGCCGTTAGCCTTCCAGACGCCATTGGTGACAGTGCCCGGTACCCAACTGGTCAGTTTCAGGTCGCTGCTGATGACTGGCGTCGGTGCAGGAGGCGGCAGCGGGTTAGGCGTGCTGACCTGAGTCAATTTACCATTGGTGTCGAACGACAGTGTCGACGCTACCGGTGCGGTGACTTTCGGATCGCTGCCGGTAGCATCCGGGTTGCGGCCGTCTACCAGGGTGTAGACCTTCCAAGTGTTGGCACCCGTTTTCACCATGTACTGATCCATGGTGTGCTGATTGCCCTGGCTGTCATAGATCGGGGTGCTGAACGACTTGGTGTACGTCGCCGTCAGGGTCGGGTCGAACTTGCCGGTCGGGACGGTATCGTCGATCGCCGGGGACGTCGAATTCAGGTTGATCGTCGAAGTCACGAGCGAAGTGGTCTTCGGCGCCAGATTCGACGTATCGAGTTTCAGGTCGGTCAACACGCCATTGATGATCTTGCCGTTGGCATCCACACCATAGCCTTGCAGGCGGGAGGTGTAATCGGTGTTGGTGATGTAACCGTCCTTGTCGACCTTGAACGTACCGTTACGGGTGTAGGACGTCGAACCGTTGTTGCTCAGGGTGAAGAAGCCCGAGCCGTTGATGCCCATGTCCAGCACGTTACCGGTGTTGTTGATGTCACCTTGGGTGAACTGCTGGGAAACGTTGGCCAGGCGCACACCGCTGCCGACCACTTGGCTGCCGCTGCCGAGTTTGGTCGCCGAGTAGACGTCTTCAAATTCGGTACGGGAGGATTTGAAACCGGTGGTCGCGACGTTGGCGATGTTGTTACCGGTCACGTCCAGTTGTTTGTTGGCTGCATAGAGACCGCTAAGGCCGATATTGAAAGACATATTCCACTCCTCTGTGCCGGGTTAGTCGGCTCTATATACCAATGGTTTGAACTTTGGACAGGGCAACCGGGCCCAGGCCTGCGAGGTTGAGCATCAGCTCGCCGCCGGTCTGGCTCAGGGTCACGCTGTTGACGGTAGCCGGCAGGTACACCGCCAGATCCGTCGCCGTGCCGTTGATCGGTGCACTGGCCTTGATGGTGTAGGCGCCGACCGGAACGGGGTTGCCGCTCGAATCCTTGCCATCCCACGTGAAGCTGGAACTGCCGACCGCACGGGTGCCGAGGTCGATGGTCCGGACGGTCTTGCCGTCTTTGTCGGCAATGGTCACGGTGCCGCTGGCGATCGACGAGGTCAGGTTCACCGAGCCGTTCACAGCTTTGGTCGGATCATCGACCTGGATATCGTTGGTCTGCACGATCACGGAACGGCCAACCAGGGACGACGCCTGCAACGCTTGCGAAGAGCTGTAGTTGCCGGCAATCGAGCTGACCGTGCTGTTGAGCGTGGTGATGCCTTCCAGGCTGCTGAACTGGGCCAACTGGGCGACGAACGCACTGTTGTCCTGCGGGTCCAGCGGGTTCTGGTTTTTGAGCTGAGTCACCAGCAACTGCAGGAACGCGTCCTTGCCCAACGTCTGGCCGCCCGTTGCGCTGTTAGTCGCGCCGGCAATGCCGCCCGACGTGGAGCTGCTGGACTTGACGGAAGAGTTCGCCAGGATGTCGTTAATGCTGAGGCTGCTGGTGGTATCGGTAACACTCATCTGAGTCGCCCCTTATCACTGACCGAGGGTCAGGACCTTCTGCATCATGGTTTTGGCGGTGTTCATCATTTCGGCGTTGGTCTGGAACGAACGGCTCGCGGAAATCATGTCGGCCATTTCTTCAACGACGTTGACGTTCGGGTAGTAGACGTAGCCCTTGGCGTCGGCGGCCGGATGGTTCGGCTCGTAGCGCGCTTCAAGGTTGCTCTGGTCTTCGACCACGCCCAGCACTTGCACGCCTTGACCGGCGGCGTCCTGGCTCTGGTACAACGAATCGCTGCCGCCGTTCTGGCCGTCCTGAAACATGGTGGCGAACACCGGGTGACGGGCACGGTAGGTCTTGTCGATGCTCGACGAGACGGTTTCGGCGTTGGCGATGTTCGAAGCGACGGTGTTCAGGCGAGTGGTCTGGGCACTCATGCCGCTACCGGCGATGTTGAAAACACTGGCAAGGGACATGACTTACTCTCCACGCAGGGCTGAAACCAGCCCTTTGAATTTGCTGTTGAGCAGGGTGAAGCTGGCCTGGAAGCCCACGGCGTTTTCCGCGTAGTTCGACTGTTCCAGTTGAGCGTCCACGGTGTTCTGGTCGATCGACGGTTGCATCGGCGTGCGATACAGCAGCGACTCGTCGCCATTGCCCAGGCCTTCAGCTTCGATATGACGGCTGTTGGTCAAGTTCAAGGCGAAAGTACCGCTCTTGGTTTTCTCGTTCTGTGCGGCAAGCACTTTGGAGAAGTCCAGATCCCGAGCCTTGTAGTTCGGGGTGTCGGCGTTGGCAATGTTGTTGGCCAGGACTTCAGCACGCTGGGCGCGGAAGCCCAGGGCTTGTTCGTGGATACCGAGCGCTTTATCGAAGCTGATGCTCATGTCGGGAAACCTTCGGGTGACCTGATTTTTCGTAACTTGAACATAGCAAGCGGCGTGCCAATTCAAAAAACGCCGTAAACCGGGGCTTTGCGGGGATCGGCAAAGCGGCAATGCCAGAAAAGCGGCAACGGGTTTCCGCCGTCTGCCGCTTTTCTGCCGCTTTCCAGACTGCCCCGCTCGCCTCCTGGATTGCACCCGCCCCCCCTGTAGGAGCTGCCGCAGGCTGCGATCTTTTGATCTTGATCTAAAAACAAAGATCAAAAGATCGCAGCCTCCGGCAGCTCCTACGTGATGCAAAGCGGCAGGCATAAAAAAGGGAGTCCAGAGGACTCCCGATTTTTATGCCTGCCGCTTTGCATCACTTCGCCTGGTAAATGATTCCCGGGCTGCACTGGACCATCTGGTAATGATCCGGCAAACCGTTCAGCGCTTCGGAAGCGCCGAGGAACAGGTAACCGCCCGGCTTCAAGGTGCTGTGGATGCGCAGCAGGATGTCTTTCTTCACCTCGGCGGAGAAGTAGATCAACACGTTGCGGCAGAACACGATGTCGAACTTGCCCAGGGCCGCGTAGCTATCGAGCAGGTTGAACGAACGAAACTCTACCCGGCTCTTGATCGGCGCCTTGATGGCCCAGCGCCCCGGTCCTTTCGGATCGAAGTAACGCTGCAGGCGTTCGGGCGACAGACCGCGACCGATCGCCAGGCTGTCGTACTCGCCGGTCTTGCAGTTGGTCAGCATGGTGCCGGACAGATCGGTGGCCACGATCTGCACGCCCATCTTCAATTGACCCATGTTGGTCCGCTCGAACTCGTCGATCGACATCGACAGCGAATACGGTTCCTGACCCGACGAGCACGCCGCCGACCAGATTCGCAGGCGCTGGCCGGGAGCCGCCTTGATCGCTTCGGGCAGTACCTTGTTCTTCAAGACTTCAAACGGATAGGTGTCACGAAACCACAGGGTTTCGTTGGTGGTCATGGCATCCACCACCATCTCGCGCAAACCACTGCGCGGCTGGGTCTGGATGCGCTGAACCAGCTCACCCAGGGATTTGATGCCCTGCTGTTCCATCAGTTTGTTGAGACGGCTCGAGACCAGGTATTGCTTGTTTTCACCGAGCAAAATGCCACAGGCTTTTTCCAGGAAGACCCGGAACTGTTCGAAATCCAAATTACCCGTAGACAAAGATACCGCCTCTTAAATCGTTTTGATCGCCAGGGGCAAAAGGCCCCTAGCTGATGTCTGCTGCTTTGATCCGGTCGACTACCCGGGATGCCAGGTCATCAGGGCGGAATTTGGCAAGGAAGTCATCGGCACCGACTTTCTTGACCATCGCCTGATTGAATACGCCCGACAACGAAGTATGCAGGATGATATGAAGCTTTTGCATGCGCGGGTCGCTGCGAATCTCGGCCGTCAGGGTGTACCCGTCCATCTCCGGCATCTCGATGTCGGAAATCATCATCAGGAACTCTTCTTCCGGCTTCTTGCCCTCGTCGACCAGCTTGCGCAGATAATCCAGCGCTTGCCGACCGTCGTTCAACGCCACCACTTCGACGCCGACCGTTTGCAGGCAACGCGAGACTTGCTTGCGCGCCACCGACGAGTCATCGACCGTCAGCACCCGCAAGGACAAGGCCTTGTGCTGGGTTTCGACATCGACCACACCCACCGAAATCGCTTCCGGTGTCGGCGCCACTTCCGCCAGGATCTTCTCGACGTCGATGATTTCGACTAACTGATTGTCGACCCGAGTCACAGCCGTGAGGTAATGATCGCGTCCAGTGCCCTTGGGTGGCGGATGAATCTCCTCCCAGTTCATGTTGACGATGCGCTCTACCGACCGGACCAGGAAGCCTTGGGTCTTGGTGTTGTACTCCGTGATGATTACGAATGGATTGCTTTGATCGAGCAACCGACCGGAACCGGTCGCCATCGCCAGATCAAGGATCGGAATCGTTGCCCCACGAATATTTGCCACACCGCACACGACGGGACTGGACTTGGGCATCAGAGTCAGTTTGGGGCATTGCAGCACCTCACGAACCTTGAACACGTTGATCCCGTACAGCTGCTGGCCGTCGAGACGGAACAACAACAGCTCCAGGCGATTCTGCCCTACCAGTTGCGTGCGCTGGTTTACCGAATCCATTACACCAGCCATGCCGAGACTCCTACACCAACGCTAAGTTGTGTTGCGACGCACATTCATCACTAAACGGCACGGCGCTTGCTTTTTAACCCGTATGAACGAACCAACGACATTTTTCCGACGCCTGACATCAAACTACCGCAAATTGCTTTGCGTGATATCGGCTGTTTGCCTGTTAGCCCCCGGCAGCCCTGCCGTTGCTGATACGGTTACCTTGCCTGACATGCTTATCGGCGTCACGCAGGGCTTTCTTGAATTCACCGTAGAAGACTATCTGGCCACCAGTCAAACGGAAGGACGCTACGAAATCGAGGTCAAACAGCTCGATCCGCGTCTGCGCATGCCCATGTGCGACAAGGAATTGACAGCCTCGCTGGAGAGTCCGGCCACCCCGATTGGCCGGGTGACGGTCAAGGTTCGCTGTGAGGGCAGTTCTCCGTGGACAGTGTTCGTACCCGCTCAAGTGCGCCTGTTTCGGGACGTCGTCACCACCACTCGCCCACTCAAACGCGCCGGCATTATCGAGCCCGGCGACGTCACCCTGCGTGAGCGGGACATCAGCCTGATCAACCAGGGCTATTTCACCTCGGTTGACCAGGCCATCGGACAGAAACTTACCCGACCAACGGTCACCGATCAGGTCCTGACCCTGGTTCACCTCGAACAGGCGGAAGTCGTGCGCAAAGGCGATCAAGTGGTGATCACCGCCCGCAGTGGTACGCTCAGTGTGCGCATGCCGGGCGAAGCGCTCTCCAATGGCGGCCTGGCCGAGCAAATACGGGTCAAAAACCTCAACTCAATGCGGGTTATCAAGGCGCAAGTCACCGCGCCGGGCCAGGTGGAAGTGTCCATGTAGGGCTCTGTGATTTGTGAAGCTATGGCGCTCTGGCAGGCGGTTACCTAAACTGTGCCCATGCAGCGCTGGCGCATGCAGCTCATTGCTCAAATGAGTCTAAAGTTTTCGCAGGGATTGCCGAAAACATGGCAAGCGTCCAAATTCCCAGAGGTTTTTTTATCATGGTCATCGATTTCAGCCGTTTGAACAGCTCCTCGTCACTTACGGGCAGTACACGTACCAGCGTTGCCAAGGAAACCGCCGACGCCGGCAAATCCGCGCCGCTGAATACCCCGGCCGAACAGGCTGGTACCGTCAAAAGCGGGGAATCCGTACATCTCAGCAATGAGGCTCAACAGTTGCAGAAGGTCACTGACAAGCTGCGCGATCAGCCTGCCGTCGACAACGCCCGTGTGGCCGAGTTGAAAGCAGCGATTGCCGATGGCAGCTATAAAGTCGACAGCAGCCGTGTAGCCAGCAAACTGCTCAACTTCGAAGCCCAGCGCTAGGCCACCGCCTGCGCCAGGCTTTTGGACGCTTAAAACCCAAGGCCAGCCATGCACGACACTAATCTACTGCAACTGATCACCGACGACTTTGCTCCAGCTCAACGCTTGCTGGAGTTACTGCAAACCGAATCCCTCGCCTTGCACGGTCGCGACATGCCACTGCTCGAAGAGATTCTGGCGCAGAAACAGGCATTGATCATTTTGCTCGACCAGCATGGCCGCAAGCGTAGCGAAATCCTCGCCAGCCTCAACCTGCCCATCACTCGCAGCGGCCTTGAGCAACTCGCCGGCCACTCGAGCATTGGCGATCAGTTGCTGCAACAGAGCGATGTCCTGACCGATCTCCTGGCTCAATGCCAGGTGGCCAACGTCAAAAATGGCCAGTCGATCCTGATGCAGCAGGCCGCCACGGCCAATCAGCTGAAAATCCTCACCGGTGGTGAACCTCCAGCGCTCTATGATGCCCGCGGATCAACCGCCAAGCTTGCGAAGCCACGCCCGCTCAGTCAGGCTTGAGCTCACAAATGAGCACGCCCTATCAAGACGCGAAACATGCTGGCAGAATGCTGGCTAGTAGTCATATTTTGTCTGGAGATTGATGAACCGTGTTCAATGCCTCAAGCGCGGAAGATGCTCCGCAACCACCCAAGGTGCTCACCACGCCTCTGGAGATCTCCGGCAACCTGCGCCAGCTGCAAGAAAGCCATGACCCGCTGATCATCACATTCCATGAGCGCAGCCAGCGCTTCCAGAGCTATCTGGTGGACATCGATCGTGACAGCAACATGATCGCCCTGGACGAAATGATTCCTCGCGACGGTGAACGCTACCTGCTGGCCGGCGAACCGTTCCGGGTCGAAGGCTTTCACGACGGCGTGCGCATTGCCTGGGACAGCAACGGCACATTGACCATCGACGAATCCGGTGACGGTCGATGCTACCGGGGTGCAATGCCCACCGAGGTGGTTTATCACCAGCGCCGCAATGCCTTTCGCGCTGCGTTGAAGCTGGCGCAACTGGTCAACGTCGAGCTGGGTGGAGAAAAGCTCAAGTCGCCGATCAACGGCAAGTTGCTGGACATCTCTGCCACCGGCTGCAAATTGCGCTTCGAGGGCGACATCACCTCCAGCCTGCAATTGGGCCAGGTCTACGACCGCTTCGTCGCCGCCCTGCCCTTCGGCAGCATGACCGCTCCGGTTGAACTGCGTTACCTGCACTTCGAAGAAAGAATCTCTACCACCTTCGCCGGCGTACGCTTTCACAACATGAGCGGCCTGGTGCAACGGCAGGTCGAGCGCTTCGTCTATCAGCTGCAGCGCGAAGCCCGACGCTTCGACAAAGACGACATGTAATCACGACGCTTCAATGAAAAACGGGCAGCCCCCTTGCGGTGACTGCCCGTTTTTTTGTGCCTCGATTTAAGGCCTGGCCTCGGTAAAACTTTGTTCGCGGCCGGCGTCCGGGTCTTCCGGATCATCCGGGGACGGATCGACTTCGGGTTCCGGCTCGGGCTCCGGTTGAGGCTCGATCGGATTCTGCATCTGATCTTGCACCACTTGCTCATCGACCCGTGGGTCGAGGCACGCCACCAGCGGCGAACTCGACATGCTGTCCGGCATCGCCACGTGATGCAGCGGCGCATCGTCGACCACATGCAGGTTGGTCACCGCTTTCGGGCGAATCCGCCATACCAGCACCAGCGCAAAGAAACTGAAGAAGGCATACAGCATGTGGCTGCCGAACAGCTTCATCAGCACCCCGGCCACCAGTGGCCCGATACTGGCGCCGACACCGTAGGTCACCAGCAGCATCGCCGTGAGGGACACCCGGCGATCACCTTCCACGTGGTCGTTGGAAAACGCCACGGCCAACGGATACAGACAGAACTGCACCAGCGAACAGAGGAACCCCGCGATAAACAGCACTTCCAGCGGCACCTCAGTCATGATCGCCAACGGCAACGCAGCAACCGCCAGGCACAGGGCAAAACAGCGGATCAGCAGCGCCCGATCATATCGATCGGACAACCAGCCCAGCGGCCACTGCACCACCAGCCCGGCGAAGATGCAGCTACCCATGAACAGACCGACCTGCTCCGTGGACAACCCCTGTTGCGAGGCATACAGCGGCGCCAGACCGTAGAAAGAACCCACGATCAAACCCGCGCCCAACACCGTGCTCAACGACTGCGGCACGCGCTTGATGAAGAACCGCGGCTCCATCGGGGCCGGATGCAAAGGCGCCGGGTGAATGCGTCGGGTCAGGGCCACCGGCACCAGGCACAACGCAAAGCACAGCGCGACCAGCATCAGCAGTTCCAGGCCCAGGGCCGGGTGCAGAACCAGAATCAGTTGACCCAAGACCAGCCCCAGGTACGAGGCAATCATGTAGCCGCTGAACACCAGCCCGCGCTGCTTGGCTTCAGCCTGCTCATTGAGCCAGCTCTCGATGACCATGTACTGGCACATCATGCCAAGGCCGACGATGACCCGCAGAAACAGCCACGCAGGCAGCCAATCAATCAAGCCGTGGCCGAGCACTGCGGCGCCGACAATCCCGGCGCACGCGGCATAGGCGCGAATATGCCCGACCCGGGCAATCAGTCGGTGGCCGATCTTGCCACCCAGCACCAGGCCGAAATAGTTGGCCGCCATCAGGGCACCGACCCACAAGCTGTCGACATGATCGGCAGCCAGGCGCAAGCCCAGATAGGTACTTAACAAGCCTGAGCCGATCAACATCATCAGCGAGGCAAAATACAGCGCTCGAAAGGATTTCCAGATTTGGCGCATCGGCGTTCCGAGCGGCTCCTTGCAGTGGGATCGGGCTATCGAAAACGATAGCCCGAGGACGACGGATCGTCAGGCCTGGGCTGCTAAAACACGCCGTTCCCAGGGAGTAATTTCATCAAAGAAGCTGGTCAACTCCATGGTCTTCGAAGCGATGTAACCTTCGATGAACTCCTTGCCGAACAGTTCCTTCGCCAATTGGCTACGTTTCAGACGTTCGAGGGCAGCGTGCAAGGTACATGGCAACGAAAGATTATCCGGCACCACGAATTCGCCCTGGATCGGCGCGCTCGGTTCCAGCTCGTTTTCGATGCCGTGCAGCCCGGCGGCGAGGCTCGCGGCGATGGCCAGGTACGGATTGGCATCCGCGCCGGGCAAGCGATTCTCCACGCGACGGGCCACCGGCGAACTGGCCGGAATGCGCAAACCCGCTGCCCGATTGTCGTGGGACCAGCAGGCATTATTCGGCGACGCAAACGGATGGCACAAGCGCTGATACGAATTCACGTTCGGTGCAAACAACGCCGTGAAGTCGGCCATGCCGGCCTGCTGACCGCCGATGAAATGACGGAAGGTCGCCGTCGGCTCCCCGGCTTTGTCGCTGAACACATTACGCCCGCTGCCGATCTCGACGATGCTCTGGTGAATATGCATCGAACTGCCCGGCGTGTGGGCCAACGGCTTGGCCATGCACACCACCGTCAGGCCATGCTTGAGCGCAACTTCCTTGAGCAAATGCTTGAACAAAAAGGTCTGGTCGGCCAGCAACAGCGGATCGCCGTGCAACAGATTGATCTCGAACTGGCTGACGCCCATCTCGTGCATAAAGGTGTCGCGAGGCAAGCCCAGGGCCGCCATGCATTCATAAACTTCACTGAAGAACGGACGCAAGCCGTTATTCGAACTGACACTGAACGCCGAATGACCGTCCTCGCGACGGCCATCCAGGCCCAGCGGCGGCTGGAAGGGTTGCGTCGGGTCGGAGTTGGGCGCGAACACAAAGAATTCGAGCTCGGTCGCCACCACCGGCGCGAGGCCGCGGGCGGTGTAACGGGCGATGACGGCTTTGAGTTGGCCACGGGTGGATAGAGAGGAACTCTCGCCGGTCAGTTCGTCCGCGTCACAAATGGCAAATGCCCGAGGTTGTTTGCTCCAGGGCAAGCGGTGAATCTGCGCAGGATCCGGCACCAGCGCCAGGTCGCCGTCATCGCTGCCGTAAAAGCGCGCTGACGGATATCCGCCCATGATGCATTGCAGCAGCACCCCCCGCGCCATCTGCAACCGTCGCCCTTCGAGGAAACCCTCGGCGGTCATTACTTTGCCCCGTGGTACGCCGTTCAAATCCGGCGTAACACATTCAATCTCATCAATGCCCGTCAATCGCTGAGCGAGTGAACGCTGGCCATCGGTTGTCATGACGCAATCCTTGTTGTTGTGCGAGCCGCGAACGGCGACCCGTACAAAATAGGCTCCGCCCGTTCGGAATTTCAAGCACTGGCGAACAAAAAGCGCAACAACGTCGTAAACAACGCAGGTCTGTGCATCAGGGGAGATAAAGGCTGAAGACACCACCGCCCAGCGGGCCGCCGTTACTGATGCGCGTATAGCCGCCCGTACCGTCGCGCTGATGCAATGCCGCGATCCGCCCGGCGAAGTACAGACCCAGGCCAGTGCTGCCCGAGCTTTGATTGATGCCCTGCACATAATCCGCCTGGCGCTCGATCATCTCGGGCGGATAACCGTCGCCATCGTCGTTGATGGTGATCACCAACTGACCGGCCTCATCGCTGACCGTGATCAACAACGCATCCTTGGCATAACGAATCGCATTGTTGATGCAGTTGGCCAGCACCGAAGCGATCAGTTCGCGATCGAAGAAACCCAACGGGCTCAGCGGATCGACTTCATAGGTGGCCATAATGCCGCGACTGGCGAACACCTCTTGATGCGCCGCCAATTGCGCTTCGATAAAGTCATCCAGCTCATGGTAAGCCGGCTGCAACGGCATCTGATTGACGCCGAGCTTATAGAGCCCCAGTAACTGCACCAGCATGCCGTTGAGATGGGCGAACTCGAAGTCGATGATGCCCTGCTCTCTGGAATGCTGTTGATCGGGCAGGCGTGCCAGCCATTGGCTGTGGGCCTGCATCAGCATCGCCAGAGAGTTCTTCATGTCGTGCACGGTAGAGGCAATCACCGTGGAGAAATCGAGTGCCTGTTCGATGTCGTTCATTCGCCAAACGCCTTGCTTCGCAGTTTCTGATAACGGGAAAAACGCGCATCGGTATCCGGCATCAGGCCAACCGTTTTCAAACAGGCCCGGCATTCCTCGAGTTCCGCCGACGGAACATTGATGTCCGTACCATGCAGCAGCGACTGCGCCATGTTCAGCGCAATACTGATGTTCTTCGGTTGCAGCGCCAGGGCTTTGCGGAATACATCTCGCGCCTCCACCAGGTTGCCGGTCTTGTACACCCGCACGCCTTGACGGTTGAGGTCGGCGGCGGCGTTACCGGCATTGAGAATGGTCGGGTCATCGGTCAACTTGGCGATGCCTTGCATCACCGACGGATCGTCGCCGTAGATCTCCGCACAGTTTTTCAGCATCGACGCACCGGCGCTGGCCTGCCCGAGCATTTGCAGTTGCTTGGCCACCAGCAGCGCCGCTTCGGCACTCATGAATTGCTCCATACCATCGAGGCGCATCATCGCTTGCTCGGTGAGCTTCTCGGCGGTCTCGGCGTCGTTGAGCAACAGGCTGGTGGCTTTCATCAGCCGCGCACGAATCTGCAGGCCCGGGTCGGAAGGGTTCTCCTTGGCCACCGCGCTGAGCGTCGTGTTGATTTCCAGTCGGGTCCGGGTGTCCAGGCCCTTTTCACTGCCTTTGCTGATCAAGGCGTGGGCCAAGCCCAGGTTGCTTTCCGCATCCTTGAAACGTGACTGCGCACCTTGAGCCACCGCCTGTCGATAGGCTTTGGAGGCGGTTTCAAAATCTTCGTTGGCCATCGCCAGCTTACCCAGCAACGCCTGCCGACGAACCGCCAGTGGCGACAGGCGAATGGCTTCTTCCAACACCCGCTGAGCGCCCTTGGTATCGCCCTCGGCAACCAGCACATCGGCCATACCGTCATAGAGCGCCGGCATCATCGGGAATACTTTCAGGGCTTTTTCGTAGACCCCTTTGGCCTGCCCCACTTGCCCGCGCTTGAACAGCAATTTGCCGAGCCCGGCAAACGCCCATGGCAACGGTCGGTCAGCGATGATGCTGTCGTAGAGACGCTCCAGCGCCTCGTTCTGGTTCAGGTCGCGCAAGGCATCGGCGCGATAACGCAGGCACAGCGGCGAGTAGCGGATGTCCTGCTTGCACAAGGCAATACACGCGTTGAGCACTTCGACCGGTTTGCCCCGGTCCAGCGCCTGCAAAATCGGTTTGAGCAACGTCTTGCGTTGCACCAATCGCTCCAGCCGCTGGGCCAGGCCCGAGCGGTTGAACGGCTTGGTCAGGTAAGCATCGGGTTCGTGTTCCAGGGCGCTGAGCACCATTGCCTGACTGGTCTCGGCGGTAACCATGACAAACACGCTTTCATGGCTGATCAGTTTCTCGATCATCAGGTCTTCAAGTACCTGTTGACCGTTCTTCTTGCCGTCGCCCAGGTGAAAATCCTGCAGGATGAAATCGTAGGCTTTCTGCGAACACATGCGCAGTGCCTGCTCACCGGTATCAGCGGTGTCGACATCCTTGACGCCCAGTTCCCGCAGCATGGACCTGACGGAGCTGCGGAAATCCGAGAAATCATCGACGATCAGAAAACTCTTTTGGTGATACGACAGCATCGAAGATTTCCAGGCAATTTAAGAAGAACAACCCAAGAGCAACTACACGTCTTTACGGCCCTTTCGGCGCGCAGATGATAACTGGCGGCAAAAGGCTATCAAGCGATTTCTCATCAACCAGCAAATTGCCGCGAGCGAAGAGAACCTCAACCGTTCGGGTTATCGGCCAGGAGTGGCGTTCCCTTGAAGCGGGAGATGTATAAACGTGCATTTGGCTGCATCGGTGCTGACCTTGATGCACACTTTGACTGCGTCGCGACGTACTTACTCTATGAACTCGAGGCCTTATTACTGTGTACATCAAAGGACGCTGTATTTTTTCCGCTTGTGCTCTGCTGACTCAGCATGCACTGGCGGCTGGAATGGACTGTACGAAAGCGGCTAGTCCCGTTGAGAAAACCATCTGCGCCAATACAGCGCTGTATGAGCTGGATACTCAGATGGGATCGGCCTATCGGGGTTTAATCAAGACACAGCCTGAACTGAGGACAGCCCAACGGAACTGGCTGAAAACTCGTGATCAGTGTGGCGACAATGTCGCTTGCCTCGATCAGAGTTATCGCGAGCGCCTTCAGGCATTGCAAAAACAATCGGGTGAAGGCATCGCCAACAAACCTGATGAAGTCGACAGGCTGGCATCAGAGGATTTGCGACGAGCCATACAAACGGCCAGCAAAATGGATGCAGAGTTTCCGTTGGAGCGGGCACTTGATTCACTTGTGATAAAGGTCGGCACCACTACTTTTTCAAACGTGGCAGATGGCGATAACGCCCTTGAAGAAGCGCACTTCCCGAAAACGATTCCCCCAGGCGTCACGCAGGACGAGTGGAAGGCTCTCACCACCTCTAAAATTGAGAGCACCGGCGAGAACGGCAATAGCTCATACACGTTGATTGACCTGGATGGTGATGGACTGCGGGATCTTGCCATCGACACCTACTCAGGCGGGACAGGGCTCTTTTCTTATGTAGAAACGTTTCGCCGCGTTGGAGACGTGTTTGTCAGAAGGACGGGCACCGCTGAGACCAGCGCTGACAGCTCGCTTTTTTCCCTCAATGGCCGTGGCGCGAACCAGTCAAGCGACTGGATCAACATTCGTGGCCGTGTGTATGCCGCCTACCGAAACAGCTACTACGGTGTTGATCAGCTCTACCTCCTTGATCCCTTAAAGGTTATCGGCGACGTTCCCATTGTGAGCGTGAATTACCGCTATCAACTGTCTGTGCCCAAGATTCAAAAAGATGACGCCAGCGGCTCCAGCATTACGTTGGAACCTGCTCTACATAAAGCGCTCACCCAGGCCTTGAGTGAAGTAAGCAAAACCAAAGCGAAAGATGTGGGCGATCAGAGTCAGCCTCTCTGCCCCATCCCCCCGACAGGGGAAGGCGACGGCGCCTACTACAGTTACGGCCCTGGACATTACACCTTCGAAATTGTCGGCGATTTAGCTGTACTGATCGAGAAGCAGTGCTATATCGGGAGAATGATGGATTGGTTTGGTGGTTACAGCGTCAAGGATGGGCTGTTTACTCAACTCGATTTGCGAAAACCAGATTTCGAGGGAGCCGAACGTAGCTATCAAGTGAATGGACGAAGGCGCATGACTGATGTGATCACGTCAGTTGGCAAACTTGAAGAAGGTGGAGAGAACTAAACGGCTGCGCGTTACAGGCGTAAAAAAGCCCCATCAGATGGATCTCTGAATGGGGCTTTTTTGGGTGTGCACTTTCCTGCGGACAAAACAAAACCCA
>NZ_JAAVVC010000044.1 GCF_018449725.1 Pseudomonas sp. dw_612
GTGGATGTGTGGTGGGTTGAAGGTCAGACCAGGCGTAATCTGGGCACTATGGCCGGCACAGCATCGTCTCCCAACCGCCCACGCACAAACTCGTTCGCCTTGCGCGTCAGTTGATCCAAATGCCGGTCCCGCTGTTTCTCGGCATCGGTCATCGCCCGTTTGCCGTTCTTTTGCAGCAGATACGTATGAATCTGCCGCACTTCCAGCGAGCTATAGATCGGTGCCGTGTCCAGCACTGCCATCAAGCCGTCGGTCCCGTGATCGCGGGTGTTCATCAGTACTTGCGTCCCGCGCACACCCAGCACCTGGAAGCCCATCGCTTCGAAATACGGGACTTTTCCAACGCTGCAGGTCAGTTCGGCGTGAGGGTAGCGACCGACCATTTCCCGCAGCATCGTCCGGGCAACGCCCTTTCCTCGATGGCTGGCATCGACGGCCATATACGCCACGCCGCACGCCTCGGGATCGTCCTTGACCGGCAGGTACAACACGAAGCCGATGACCTTTTGCGGATCATCCACGTCGGTCGCCACGATCAGCTCAACCGCCAACCCCTTGGCCCCGTTCAACGCTTCCAGATAAAGGTGCACCTCGTAGCCAATCGCGTACTGGTACACGTTGTACAGCACGTTGCTCGGCGGCAGGGCCACGGCACTGATGTCGGTCAGGTTGTCGACCACCAGTTGCAGGATCTGGCTGGTGATGTGCTCGGGGCACGGGACTTTGAAGTGGCTGATCTGGTGCATCGAAATGGCTGACTCCGGGGATTCGTGCGCAATTGTAACGTGCCACGGCGATAACGCCCCACGATGATTGCGGACCGATTCGTCCAGAGAGAGCGGATCGCCGGCCCGTTTTTCCGATGAAGCAATCGGCCTAAGGTGGCCTCCATCACTTACCGGAGGTCACCATGAATCACCCCACCCTGCTTTCCACGATCCAGATCGGCCCACACGCTCTCGCCCACCGCGTGGTCATGGCACCGCTGACGCGCATGCGTTCCGAGCCCGGCGACGTGCCCGGTGCGTTGATGGCCGAGTATTACTCGCAGCGTGCCACCGACGGCGGCTTGATCATTTCCGAAGCCACGGTCGTGTCCACCACCGGCAACGGCTACCTGGGTTCGCCGGGCCTGTACAACGATGCGCAAATCCCTGGCTGGAAAGTCATCACCGAGGCGGTACATGCCAAAGGTGGGAAGATCTTCCTGCAACTGTTCCACGCCGGTCGCCAGTCCCACAGCGACATGCAACCCAACGGCGCACAACCGGTAGCCCCGTCGGCCGTCGAGTACGACGGCGTGGCTTACACCGCCAGCGGTTGGGTCCCAAGCACGCCGCACCGCGCCCTCAGCGAAGCGGAAGTCGCAGCGCTGGTGGAAGATTTCCGCAGCGCCGCGCAGCGGGGCCTGGCCGCCGGTTTTGATGGCGTGGAAATCCACGGCGCCAACGGTTACCTGATCGATCAGTTTTTGCAGGACGGCAGCAACCATCGCACCGACGCCTATGGCGGCAGCATCGCCAAGCGTGCGCGGTTTCTGCTGGACATCACCCACGCGGTGATTTCGGTCTGGGGCAATGAGCGCGTCGCTGTGCGCTTGGGGCCAAGCGGTAACTTCGGCGATATGAAGGACAGCAATCCTGAAGCGCTGTTTGTGTACGTCGCCGAGCAACTGGCGTCGTTGAAACTGGCGTACCTGCACTTGATCGAGCCGCGAGTACTGGGCAATTCGATCGATGAAAGCAAGGATCAGAACCCGGTGGCGGCGCAGTTGATTCGTCGGCATTACGCCGGTCTGATCATGGCGGCCGGTGGCTTTACCGCCGAATCTGCCGAGCAGATTTTGCAGGCGGGTGATGCGGACCTGGTGGCGTTCGGTCGCGACTTTATTGCCAACCCGGATTTGCCGGAGCGTATTCGTCACGGTCGGTCGTTGAATGCTTATGACCGGGATACGTTTTACGGCGGTACTGAGGTTGGGTTTACGGATTATCCGTTTTATCAAGAAAGTGCCTGATCTGATCCGACCTTTGCGTTGAATGTCTGGCCCTCTTCGCGAGCAAGCCCGCTCCCACATTTGATCTTCAGCGAACACAGAGCGTGTGTTCGACGCAGATCCAGTGTGGGAGCGGGCTTGCTCGCGAATGCGGCACCTCGGTTTCCCTGACTCTCCCCTTTGCAAATCCCCCGCCCGCCTCTACTCTGCTGCAACCCCTCCTGCATCGAGCACACCTCCCATGATGGACAGCCTCAGCGGTATCACGGCCTTCATTCAGGTGGCCGAAACCCGCAGCTTCACCGAAGCCGGGCGTCTGTTGGAAATCTCCTCCTCCGCTGTTGGCAAAAGCGTGGCGCGCATGGAAGAACGCCTGGGCGTGCGGCTGTTCCATCGCAGCACCCGCAGCGTCACCCTGACCACCGAAGGCGAGCTGTTCCTGGACCGTTGCAAGCGCATCATCAGCGAAGTGGAAGCTGCGCAGATGGAGTTGCTGGAGTTGTCCGCCACGCCCAAGGGCAAGGTGCGCATCAGCGTGCCGATCCAGAACGTGCTGATCATGCCGGTGCTGGCCGGGTTCATGCGCGCCTACCCGGACATCGAGCTGGACGTAGACATGTCCGACCGCATGGTGGACGTGATCGAGGAAGGGTTCGATGCGGTGATCCGCACCGGTGCGCCGCAGGATTCACGGCTGATGGCGCGTAAGTTGGGGGGGTATCAGTTGCAGTTGGTGGCGTCACCGCACTACCTGGAACGTCACGGCGAGCCGACGCACCCGGACGAGTTGATCAACCACGTGTGCCTGCTGCACAAGTTTCCGGCGACGGGGATGATCGAGCGCTGGCCGCTGCGGATTGGCGAGACGCACATCGAGCCGAATCTATCGAAGGCCATGGCCTGCACCACGATGGACCCGCTGACGTATTTGGCGCTGGATGGGGTGGGGATTGCCTGCCTGCCGGACTTTTCAATCCGGCAGCCGTTGGCCGATGGCAGGCTGAAGGTGGTGCTGGAGGACTACACCGACCACACTGGCAACCTGTGGATGCTCTGGCCTGCATCAAAGCAGACCGCACCGAGGCTGCGGGTGTTGATCGATTTTTTCAAAGACAACATCCTGAAGGTTTGAATCAGCGTTGCAGGGCCTCGGCAATCGGGGCTTTGCGGATGCCGAAACTGAGCATCACCGCCAACCCGAGCACACCGATCCCGGCGCCCAGCCACAGCGCCGACGACACGCCCGCATGATCGACCATCAAGCCGCCGAACAGCGAACCCGAAGCGATCGCGACCTGGAAGGTAGTCACCAACATGGCGGAACTGGCTTCCGGCAATTGCGGCGACGTCAGTTGCATCCAGGTGCTGACGCCCAATGGAATCGCGCCATACGCCACGCCCCACACCAATATCGCTACTGCCACGCCCCAGCCGTGCAAGGCAGGCAGCACCAGTTGCGCGATCACCATCAACACCACCACCGCCCCCAGGGACAGGCGCAAATGCCGGACGATGCTGCCTGCCATGGCGAAGTTGGCGAGCATGCCCAGCAACCCGAAGCCCAACAGAATCGCAGTGATCGCACTCGGCGAGTAACCGGCCTCGTGGGCCAGGAACGGCGCAATGTAGGTGTAGGCCGTGAAGTGAGCCGCCACCACCGTGCCCAACAGCAGCATGCTGCGCCGGGCGTTACTGCGCGCCAAGAAGCCCAACAACGCGCGTACCTGCAAACCTTCGCGGGACGGCAGGGATGGAAGGGTCAGCCACTGTGCGAACAACGTCAGCAACGCCAACCCCGCCGTGGCCGCGAACGACACGCGCCAGGAGAACAACGTGCTGACAAACGTGCCGAACGGCACCCCAAGCACCGTCGCCAACGTGATGCCGCCGAAGATCAGCGCCGTCGCTTTGGCCGCTTTTGATTCGCTGACCAGACGCCCGGCCGCCGCAATCGCCACAGCCCAGAAACCACCCAGCGCGACACCCAACAGCCCTCGCCCCAGCAACATGATCGCCAGGCTTGGAGCCATGGCCGACACCAGGTTGGAAGCCACCAGCAACAGCGTCAATAACAGCAGCAGATACCGCCGGTTCATGCGCCCGGCACCCAGCATGATCGCCGGCGCCGAGACCGCCGCAACAATGCCCGGCACGGTGACCATCAGCCCCGCCACCCCGTCGGTGATGTTCAGGCTATTGGCAATTTGCGGCAGGATACCCACCGGCAGGTATTCGGTGGTGACAAACGCAAAGGCGCCGAGGGCGACCGAGGCCACCGACAGCCAGTCGCGTGTTGTAGAGGACGGCTCAAGCGCAAGTGCCGGGGTGGCTGGTATAACGTGCATATCGTTCATGAGGGAAAGCTCCACAGTCAGAAGTGGAGCCATGGTAGGTACAGCCCCTGCGCGAAAAAACGGTGCAGGGCTCCGATCACTGTGGATCGATTACTCCGCAATCCAACGCTCTGGTCTGCGGATTAGCGCCGTTCCTGTCCAAAGAGTTCGTACGTGCGCCCTGTTTTTCCCATCGTTCCCGCTCCCTAGACTTGGCCTCCACAGACATCCACCTTACGAGGCTAAACCCATGACCCCTTCACGCTCCCCCATTCGCGTCGGCATCGTCGGCGTTGGCACCTGGGCCCGTCACGGTCACCTGCGCGTGCTCGCTTTGCTGCCGCAATACAAAGTGCAAGCGGTGTACAGCGAACGCCGCGAACGGGCTGAAGCAGCGGCCAGCGAATATGACATTCCACAAGTCGCCGACTCCCTCGACGCCTTGGTGAATAACCCCGAAGTCGATTTGGTGGTGGTGCTCAACACTGCGCCGCAACACGAACAAACCGTGCGCGCCGCCATCGCCGCCGGCAAGAACGTCTACTGCGAATGGCCGCTGACCACCACCACTGCCGCTTCCGAGCAATTGGTGCACCTGGCGAAAGACGCCGGCGTGCGGCACATCGTCGGCCTGCAACGCCGTCACGCACCGCACAACCGTTACCTGCAAGATCTGTTGCAGCAAGGCTATGTCGGCCAGGTGCGCTCGGTGCGCATGCACGTCAGCACCCATTATTTCCAGGCGCTGCGTTCCAACTCCTTGCGCTGGACCGCCCCGGAAGAAAATTTCTCGAGCATCGTCTCGATCTACGCCGGACACTTTCTCGACATGCTGTTCACCGCCACTGGCTGGCCGTTGGGCGTGTCGGGATTGATGGTCAGCCAGTTCCCGAAAGTCACCATCATCGAAACCGGCGAAGTGCTGGACAGCAGCGCACCGGATCAACTGGTGCTCAATGGTTTGCTGGAAAACGGCGCGGTGATTTCGATCCATATTGAGGGCGGCAAGCGCAATGGTTCGGGTGTGCAGATCGACATTACTGGCGATGAAGGCGACCTGAAAATCACCAACCGCTCGGCGTTCGGCAATGTGGGTGATGACTTTGTGATCGAAGGTGCTCACGGTGATGACCTGCCGTTGCAACCCCTGCCGGTGCCGGACAGTTATCAGCGTTTGCCTGAATCGGGGTTGCCATCGGCGGTGCTGGAATTGGCGGAGCTGTACCACGTCTTCGCCCAGGACCTGGCGGACGACACCCATGCAGCGGCGACGTTTGAGGATGCGCTGCGGATGCATCGGTTGCTGGATGTGGCCAAGGTCAGCGCTCAAACAAAGGTGTAGTCGGTATTAATGAATGACAATGTGCCCCCTAACCTCAAGTTCCAGGGGGGCAATGGCTTTGAATGATTGTTAGACAGCCACACGTGAACGGGACGCAATGTTGTAACCTCTAACACCGGCATCATTTTGACATCATCACCCGCTCTTGCTATAAATTGCTCTGAACAAAAACCAACTCCCGGGCTGTTCGTCAATATAGACGGCGCGCTGTCATTTGGTACACATATGAATCCAGATCAAGAAAAAATCACAAGAGTAAAAAAGGCCATTCTTAGTGGCGGCGAAACATCTTCTCTCCAGGAAATAATTGATTCGGACGCCAAAGCATTTGATGGAATCAAAATGCTTTACTCCACAAACTTCAACGGAGCCGAACTCCAAGTAGATGAATCCTCCCGACATGTTTTATGCGGGATTTTCTCCAATAACAAACTGCTCGCCTACTCCGATTCCATTTCCAGGGAAATGGAGATCGGACTATCCACTATCCTGTATAAGAGACGCGTTTTATTTGATACAAACTTCATCTCTGACCTCCCGTCATACTTCTTGGGCGAGGAGCTGACAACACGAGACAGAATCAAGGATGTTTTATCCATTATCGAGCACGACTACGCGGGTGGTTTCGACTATGTTTTTCCAATGCTGGAAAATCTTAGAGAATTCACACGAGACAACGTTCCTCACCCTGTAAAGAAGGTCGCTGCAGCCATCTATTACGACCACCGACTCAGAGGAGCGGACAGTGCTGAAAATGCTCATCCTGATATTTTTGCCCCCTACTACTTGCAGGCTGAATCTGTCTGGATGCAATTCCGACACAACCAGTATATTTGGGAACGGATAGATCAAAGAGATCTTATTTACTCAGTGATGCTTAAAACATTTCATCTCTGTTGGACACATGAAAAACTGTCCATCGAAAGTGCACTACATTCGCTTGTTGACTATTGCATAAACGATCTTGGTGTTCTGCCTCTCAAAGAATTGTACTTCGCATGGAAAGCAATTATCGGCTTCAGCATCGGACATTACACGCCCGCGTTTGACGAGTCGAGCCTCAAATCGCCAAAAAAAGACTCGATCAATCGGATCGGAGCTCTTGCGTGGGATTTGTACATGTTCAGATTCGTAGAGACCCTACTGACCGAAGAAGAGGGAAATACTTTCTACATACCTACTATAACGACGCTGGACAAAGGCCTTCTTAGCACCATTGCCAGTTGCCCGGTAAAAGCCATGATTTCTTTCAAACACCTACAACATGTCGAAACAATCTTTGAAGATGAGGCACTGTTCCAGCAATGCCTTAACGCAGCCCTCTCAATAAAACAGATAGAAACATTGACAAGCCATAGCCGGGGCATAAAAGGTCATAAAAGAGCACGATATTTCGTATCACTTTCTATCGCACATACGGAGAAACAGATCAGGAAACTTATTTAAAAATATGGCTTTGAACACCTCCTCGCCTAGCGCCGACTCCTGGGGCGCATCGGGGCGGCGGGCACGTACATCACGTTGCCCCAGCGCCCATTGGTTTTCCAATTGCGCAACGTTGTGGATCACGTCGCAATGCCCAACAGACAGAATCGCCGCCCCCGCCTCTTGAATCGGGCCCAGCGCCTGGAAAAGTCAGGAAATGACATGATGGCAAAATCATGGCGATTGCGTCATGATTTGCGGAACGCCTAGATGTTAAATGAATGGCCACAGTGACGGCGGCCGGACTACCCTATTTCAACAAGGACGTAACAGTGATTTCCTACATTCATCCATTTCTACAAATGATTTCGACTGCGGCCTTCGCAAGGGTGCGACGAGACGGACATGTCGCGAGACCTGCTCACTGATCGTCAATCAACAATCACCCTTACTCGCTAACTATTAACCCCGAACATCGGAGCAAAAATGACCAGTATTTCTTTGACTTGGTTACTGATTACAACATTCTCGTTATTTGCATTGGTCGGACTTTCCCCGTCAGGACCAAAAGCAGCGTTAAAACAAGTCGTGTCGACAGAAGTTTATTGGTCAGGCGCATTTTTATCATTGACCCTGGCGCTGACATCGATCGTCTTATGGATTTTCCGGGAACCCCTTTCGGTCCTTTTTGGCAGTAGTTACGAGACATTTACAACGAACTGGCAATCCTTGGTCTCCACGGTGTTTGGTGCGTTCCTCTGGATATTGATTTCGCTCTGGCTGACAACCAAACCAAGAGCTCACTGGCTGGCTTTATCCCTGCTCTACGTTATTTTAATGACCGGTCTAAATTACGCTCCAGTTATCCAGCCAAAGATCCTAAAGCTTTCATACATCCTCGGTAGCGAGGACGAAGCACTCAGTCTTGTTGCAGCTATATTGCTCGGCATCAGCATAATCATACTGACAGTGAATTATATTAAACATAGAAAATGCCTGATATCCAAAAACCAAAACAGCTTTGACTGCCGATCGCCAACCCTCGGCAGCTAACCTCCTGCCGACGTGTATTTTCAGTAGACTCATCCAACGAACTGATCAACTCGCAAAGGAAATCAAACAATGCCTCTTCAATTCAAGCATGAAAAATCTGTCGAAAATCTATTCAAGGACAATTTCGAAGCGGCCGCACGCGACAAAGAATACGAATACACATCAGCATCTCTAGACAGCCAAGACAGACTGGTCGGTGCCGATTATTTATTTACCAACCATAACGTCTACGCGATCATCGAATTTAAATACAGAGAAAGCGACTTGCCGTCTGAGGTAAAAAAAGAAAAACGCCTGCATCTCTGCCACGCGCTTCACAAAGAAAAGCAAGTACGTGCCCTGCATGAAACATGTCATTTCGCGGCATGGAGCAATACTAGCCCCATCACGATCGAAACCAACATTTACTATAATGAAGTTTGCAACAAACAGTTCTGGGGGACCCAGTTTGACAAGAATCTGCTTCCCGACACAACAACCCGAAAATCAGAGAATGTCTTTATTGACTTGTTCCTGGATGGCAAGGAAGGCGGAAACTTTGATGCTTTTAATACTTACATCAAGTGGTTGATCACACTCGGTGACGCAAACAACAACACGGGATACCTTGAGTTATTAATCTCGAACCCATTGAACCGTCGCGCCGCCGGGTTGGAGTTTACCAGCGTCGAAAACATGAAAAAGTGGATAGATTTAAATATGCCAAAGCAGAAATTGACGGTCACCCCAAAAAATCGTTGAACAGGACCCAAGGGTTCCGGTGGCAAGTTCAGCTAACCGACAGCCCTTAGGTATCTTTCCCATCGATACATAGCCTGTTACGTTTTAAGTAAAAACAGGCTTTACTACCATGACATCTGTAACGCCAAGACACTTTTCCTCCCCGCCCCTCGCGGCTATCGTCAAGCCGTCAATGTGCTTACAGGGTTGTGACACATCTTCGACACCGCCCGCCTCCCATTGATTGCCTGACACCCAACCAAGACAGAACAGAGGGACACCATGAGTAAGTCTAGCGCTGCAAGTAACCAGCAAGCACTGCACGACGACGTTCAAGCGGCGGTCAAGTCGCTCCTCGCCGCGCCAACGGCGTTGAAAACCACCGATTACAGCAAAGTGCTGACGTCGACGCTGGCCGCCACGCAAAAGGTGGTGACCATTCAGATTGATGCCGCCGACCTCACTCAATTGAAACAGAATGGCTATCGGTTGTGCTTTGCGAAGAAGGTCGGCAACGAGGCCTACAACGTGATCTGGCAATCCTATGACCGGTATCTGAGCAATAACGACTTCAGCTGGACGCCTCAATACCAACTGTTCGGCTCCAACCAGTTCCAGGCCAACGTGCAGGTCAGGGCGTCGACCAACACCGTCAACATCGGCCTCGGTCAACAATCGACCCTCGATCAAAATGGTCTGCTGAGCTCGGCTATTTCCGGTGGGGCTGATACCGACATTACGCTGATCAACAACTACGGGGCGATCCACCCCGGGATTAATCAGCTGTCGACGGGGCTCGACGGCAGTCAGATCAGCACGCCGATCTATGTAGCCACCAACCAGGTGGTCACCGGTCAGGTTACGCTGACGCCGATCGAGACCATTCTGGTGTGGTTCGAACAGAACGTGCAGACCAGCACCATGTTCAGCACCTCACGTTCCAATGCGATTGAAATCGATCTGACCAACGTCAACAGCGCGGCGCGCCTCTACATTGGCGGCGTCTGGAAAACCGTGTAATTGTGGGATCAGGGGCAACCTCGCGGTTGCCCCTTCGCTCAGCCATCGTCACTGCCCCGGCCGAAATAACCGGTCAGTGAACGGCAGATCGACTCGGCCAGGTCTTCCTGGGTCGCGATGCTGTAGGGTCGATTGCGATCAAACTGCTCCGACCAGCGAATCCGCCCCTGGGCGACATCGATCAAGCGCACCGAAGCCCGGACCCGCGCCGGCTCCACTCGCACGCTGCCCTCCAGTGAATAACTGCAGCGCCCCGCCCGTCCCGGCACCGGCGTTTTGACGCTGCTGCGTGGCACATTCATCAGCACATGGTTGGCATGGGTTTGTGAATGCTCGAAGGACTCGAACAGCCTGCAGCTCAACTCTTCGCACAAGCCGCGGGTAAAGTCGCGACCATCATGGGTGATGCAGGTAAATGGCTGGAGTTGCAGGACCGGATGTTGGCTGCTGGCCACTTTGGGCTTGAGCCGTTCGTAGGCCATGCGATAACTGCCGGCCGGTACACTCAGACGCAGCGGGTCGTGCTGTCCCAAAGTGGCGTAATAACTGGCGAGCTTGCGCCGCAATCGACCGACCTGCACCCGCACCACCGGATCGTCCCCCGTGCAATACACCGCCGGATCACGGCGAAACACGGCGATGCCAATGGCATGCTCGGTGAGGGG
The DNA here is from genome assembly GCF_018449725.1 of Pseudomonas sp. dw_612. Classification (GTDB taxonomy): domain Bacteria; phylum Pseudomonadota; class Gammaproteobacteria; order Pseudomonadales; family Pseudomonadaceae; genus Aquipseudomonas. Next base: position 10,555 of record NZ_JAAVVC010000044.1, read on the forward strand.
GATGTTGGAGGATTGCAGGTCATGTTCGACCAGAAAACGCAGCAAGCCGCCCATCCGCCGAGACTTGGCGAACAATGGACTGGCCAGGAGCAACGCCAGCACGCGCTCCACTTCATCGCGAGCGAACAGTTCAGAAACAGCGCCCGCACTTGTTTCGGCAATACGTTTGATCACCATCAGTCTGCCTCCTTGCAGATTGTTGCGTTCAACTCGGGTGTTGCACGGCGAAGCTTAGCAGTTGGAAGGGATTTCGTAGTGGCGCATTGATATATGGCTGTCAGGGACTGCGATGTTGGCTGTGGCTGAGTCTTCGCGAGCAAG
>NZ_JAAVVC010000045.1 GCF_018449725.1 Pseudomonas sp. dw_612
GCGAGCTACATCGACCTGAAAAACCGTGTTCTTTCGCGCTACATCGACCTGAAAAACCGAGTCGAACTCAGGCTTTGAAAAGCTTGAAGATCTGCTCCCTTTCCCCCTCTCCCCTCTGGGGAGAGGGTTGGGGTGAGGGGTGGCTTTAGAGAGCGACACAAAATTGGAAACTCACCCACCAATCACCACAGGCTGCGGAAACAGATTGTTCAAGGTCTCCAGCAACCGCACGTGATAGATGGGCTTGCGAAACAGGTCGAGCACCTGCAAGCGCAGCATGTCGCTGACGTCCTCCATGTCCGCATGCCCGGACGTGACGATCACCGGCAGATGCTGGCGTGAGGTGTGTTCGCGCAGGCGCTTGATCAGCGACATGCCGCTCTCCTCCGGCATGCGCAGGTCCGTGATCACCAGGGCGATGTCCGGGTTACGCGTCAGGTGATGCAAGGCGAGCTTGACCGAGGTGGCCGTAAAGCAACAGAAGCCCTCGCCCTCCAGCAATTCCGCCAGTTCCAGTAACGCGTCCTCTTCGTCGTCAACCAGAAGCAACTGTTGGCGCGGCGGCGAGGAAGCGTTCATGGGCAGCACCTGAGAACTGAATGTAGAACCGAGTGTAGCGTGTCATTCACCCACTGCGCGGTTCGCCGTGCTCAGGGGGTTTGCACCGGCGCGGTCTGGGCCGTTCCGCCCAAGGCCACCAGCAAACTGTTGAAGATCGCCAGGACCTTGGCGCCCACCGGAGTGACAAACACCACGACCACCACCGCGACCATCGCCACCACAATCGCGTACTCGATGGCCGATGCGGCTTCGGTGTTATTCAGGAACAGACGTGCCCGCAGCACCAGGTATTCAAAGAGCATGGAATTCTCCTTTGTGCCGCAGGCACTCAGTCAACGTCAATCCAAAACCTCGACTAAGGCACCACAGGTTTGACGACCGCCGTGCCACCCAGCGATGTCAGGACCGCGTTGAAGATGTTCAGGACTTTGGTGCTGATCGGCGACACAAACACCACAACCACCACCGCCACCATGGCCACCACAATCGCGTACTCGATCGCCGATGCACCTTCGGTGCTTTTGAAAAACAACCGGGCTCTGAGCAACAGATATTCGAGAATCATACGTCTACTCCTTCGCGCCTCTGGCGCCGACGAAACGGTACTGCGACAGGGTTTCACTGTGCCATCAGAGCATTGACAACAAACCTGCGGCCAACAACTGTAACAACGGATTAATCACAAAGTATGAGGCTAAACCCGCCGCTGGAAATCAGCGCTTGTTTGGCCATTTTTCAGACTTTGGACAGTTATTTTCAGGCCCCTAATGGCGTTTTGCTTTAGATCGACTAGCGTGCAAATAGCGAAATAGTTGCATGTTCATAGCTGCCTGATTGCGAAAACGCCCCCGTCAGGAAATGCGGGTTGTTCATGCAGCAGGAAAGGGAGGGCCGTCATGAACAGTCGCGTCACCATGGGCCTTGCCGGCTTACTTTTACTCGGCGCGATTTTTGTCGGTTACTGGGGCTTGATGCTCAGTCGCCAGCCGGTTCCTGTCGCTGCGCCAATCGCCCCGCCGACCACCGCCGTGAGCGTGGAAAAAACCGTTGCCGCCGCCGAAGACCAGACCCGTCAACCGGTGGTCGTGCTGACCCATGACGTGCCCCCATTCACCCCGCTGACCGCCGCTGACCTGAGCGTGGAAAAACTCCGCAACCCACCCGCCGGCAGCCTGAACAATCTGGACCAGGCCATCGGCCGTACGCCTTGGCGTCACCTCAGCGCCGGCACCTGGCTGAGCGATGACAGCTTCGAGAGCGGCGGCACGTTGGCGCGGATGATTCGCGGCAACGAACGGGCGCTCGCCGTGGCGGTGGACGAAGTGATCGGCGCCGCCGGGCAACTGGTCCCGGGCGACTACGTGGATGTGCTGCTGTTTCTGCGCCAGGACACCAGCAACGTGCAGCAGTCGGCGCAGATCGTCGTGCCTGCGATGCGCGTGCTCGGTGTGGGCGATCAATACGGCCTGACCAACGACGGCCAATCGGCCTCACCGGCCCTGAGCGCCGACGACAAACTCAAACAGGATCAACGCCGCCTCGCCGCGCGCACCGTGGTGCTGGCGGTGCCCGAACAACTCTTGAGCCGACTGATGCTGGCGACCCAGGTCGGCACCTTGCGTCTGGCAGTGCGCAGCAGTGAAGAGCAGCGCCTGGCCAAATACTGGGCCGGCGAAAACACAGCGCCGGGCAAGCTCGACAGCGCCAACAGTCAACTCTTCCAGTTCACGCAACTGGCCCTCGGCGCCGCGCCCAAAGGCCCGGCCAGTGGTGGCCATGGTGGGGCAACCCGGTCCGCCATCGAAGTGATTCGCGGCAATCAGCTCACGCAACAAACCCCATGACTGATCAAGGATGCCGCTGTATGCAGAGTCGTTCCATGCCGATATTCAAACCGGTGATCTGGGCCTTGATGCTGCTGGCGCTACCCATGGAAAGTGCCTTGGCGGTGACCGGCAATTGCGCCGCGCTGGGGCGTTTGCCGCCGGTGATCGAGATCGGCGAAGGGCTGCAACAGGATCTGCAATCGCCGGTGGCAATCACTCGCCTGGCCATCGGCGATCCAAAAATTGCCGACGTGCATCCCAATGGCAGCAGTTCGTTTCTGCTGACCGGCATGGCCCCCGGCGCTACCAGCCTGATGATCTGGACCGCGTGCGCCAGCGAGCCGCGCCAGAGCATGGTGTTCGTTCAGGGCCGCGCCACCGCCGCCCTGACCGGCGACGCGCTGCTGCCCTCCGACGATCCATCGCTGCCGTCGCAGGTGCAAACCGATATCCGTTTCGTCGAAGTCAGCCGCACCAAACTCAAGGAAGCCACCGCCTCATTGATCGGCACCCGGGGCAATTTCCTGTTCGGCTCTCCCGGCACCTTGCCGCCCATCGACGGTGTCCCGACGCCCAGGCTGCCGGTGGATAACAGCCTGTTTAACTTCTCCTGGATCGGCGGCAAAACCATGATGATCATCAACGCGCTGGAGGGCAGCGGTTTTGCCTACACCCTGGCGCGGCCGAGCCTGGTGGCACTCAGTGGGCAGAGCGCAAGCTTTCTCGCTGGCGGCGAAATCCCGATCCCGGTGCCGAGTGCCGGCAGCGATAACGTGTCCATCGAATACAAGGAATTCGGTATCCGCCTGACCCTGACGCCGACCATCATCGGCCGCAACCGCATCGCCCTGAAGGTTGCGCCGGAAGTCAGCGAACTGGATTTCAGCAACGCCGTGAACATCGCCGGCACCACCGTGCCGGCGCTGACCATTCGCCGCACCGACACCAGTATTTCCCTCGCCGACGGTGAAAGTTTCGTCATCAGTGGCTTGATCAGCACGACCAACAGTTCGCAGGTGAACAAGTTTCCGGGGCTCGGCGACATCCCGGTGCTCGGCGCATTTTTCCGCAGTTCACAGATCAACCGCGAAGAACGGGAGCTGCTGATGATCGTCACCCCGCACCTGGTTCAACCCTTGGCCGCCGACGCACAACTGCCGTCGTTGCCGGGGGAAAAACTGCGCAACTACGACCCGAATTTCTATCGCATGTTTTTCCTGGAAAACGGCAACTTCGACAAACGCAGCGGACTGTCGCAATGAGCCAGAACCTGAGCCAGACCTTTCTCGCCATCACCCGCAACAGCACTGACCTGGAATGGCTGCAAGGCGCCCTCGCGCCCCTCGGCCAAGTGGTCAGCGCGGGCGGTGGCAGCCTTGACGAGTTGCTGGCACTGGTGGACGTGACCTTTGCCAGCCTGGTGTTCGTCGGCCTCGACCGCGAACACGTGGTGGCCCAGAGCGCGCTGATCGAAGGCGCCCTGGAAGCCAAACCGATGCTGGCCATCGTCGCCCTCGGTGACGGCATGGACAACCAATTGGTGCTCAACGCCATGCGCGCCGGCGCGCGGGATTTCGTCGCCTATGGCTCGCGGTCCAGCGAAGTCGCCGGCCTGGTACGGCGCCTGAGCAAACGCCTGCCCACCGTAGCGCCGAATACGCTACTGGGCGGCCTCACCGTGTTGTATGGCACCCAAAGCAATGCCGACGGCGCCCTGTTGGCCAATCACCTGGCGCTGGTGGTGCAAAAGAGCGGGCAACAAACCTTGCTGCTCGACCTCGGCCTGCCCCGTGGCGACAGCCTGGCGTTGCTGGGACTGGAGAGTTCGTTTCACTTCGGCGACGCGTTGCGGCACCTGCGCCGCCTCGACACGACGCTGATCGACAGCGCCTTCACCAGCGCCGAAGCCGGGCTGCGGATTCTCGCCTACTCCAGCAACGACGCGCCGCTGGAAAGCACCAGCGCCGCCGAGCTGTACATGTTGCTCAGCGCCTTGCGCCAACACTTCCAGCACATCGTGGTGAACCTCACCGGCCAACCGGACAGCGAAGCCCTGCGCACCTTTGTCAGCCACTGCGACAAGTTGCTGTGGTACAGCGACCAGAACGTCCTCGACTGCCGGCGCAACCTGGCGGTGCTCAACCTGTGGCGGGAAAAAGGCATGAAGCTCGACCACGGGCGCCTGTTGGTCGATCGCTATCTGGGCCATGTCGCCCCCGACTCGGAAACCCTCGGCAAGACCTTCAACCTGGAAGTCATCGCGGTGCTGGCCTACAGCCCGGAAGTGCGGCTGAACGCCAAAAACCAAGGCATCACCCTGTTCGAGCTGGCGCCTCGGGAAAAACTCACGCAAAGCCTGCGCGCCCTCGGTGAACGCCTGGCCAAGCGTTCCGAAGGCCTGGCCAAACCCAGGGCCGGTTGGTTCGACCGCTTGAGGGGCGCGCAATGAGCAGCGAAAAACTCTTCGGCGCGCCCCAGCGCAGCACCGCCGGCAACACCGACCATGAAGGCCTGAAACTGGTGCTGCACCGCTACATCATCGACGCCATCGAAGAGTCCGGGAAAAACCTGCTGGAAGGTTCGCGGCCACTGCTGTCGCAGTTCGTTACCGACAAAGTCGCCGAATACATTGCCCGCCTGCACCTGGCGATTTCCCGTTATGAAATGGAGCGACTGGCCGAGGAAATCGTCGACGAACTCACCGGTTTCGGTCCACTGGAAGTCCTGTTGCGCGATCCCGCCGTCACGGAAATTTTGGTCAACGGTCCGCACCGGGTGTTCATCGAACGCGACGGTGTGCTGCACCTCAGCGACCTGCGGTTTATCGATGCGCACCATGTGGAGCGGGTCATGCAGCGGATTCTCGCACCACTGGGGCGGCGGCTCGATGAGTCGTCGCCGATGGTCGATGCGCGCATGCCCGATGGCAGCCGGGTCAACGCGATCATCCCGCCGATTGCGTTGGACGGCCCGTGTCTGTCGATTCGTAAATTTCGCAAGGACATGCTCAAAAGCAGCGACCTGGTGGCAATGCAAACCATCGATCAATCGATTTTCGAGTTCTTTCAAAACGCCGTCGGCAAGCGCTGCAACATCCTGATCAGCGGCGGCACCGGCACCGGCAAAACCACGCTGCTGAATATTCTCAGCCAGTTGATCAACCCCCACGAACGGCTGGTGACCATCGAAGACGTGGCCGAATTGCAACTCGGTCATCCCCATGTGGTGCGTCTGGAAACCCGGCCGCCGAATGCCGAGGGCCACGGCGAGGTGAAGGCCAGCGACCTGATTCGCAACGCCCTGCGGATGCGTCCGGACCGGATCATCCTCGGCGAGATTCGCGGCGTCGAAGTGCTCGATGTGCTCACCGCGATGAACACCGGCCACGACGGTTCGATGAGCACCGTGCACGCCAACAACGCCCAGGACGCGTTGCTGCGCCTGGAAACCCTGGTCGGCCTGACCGGGCGCACCGTGGCGGAACGCACACTACGCCAGATGATCTGCGCCGCACTCGACGTGATCATTCAACTGACGCGCATGCCCGATGGCCGGCGCTGTGTCAGCGAAGTGGTGGAAGTGGTCGGCGTGCGCGAGGACGTGTATGTCACCAACACCCTGTTCCGCCTCGACCGACGCACCGGCATCGGTTTCCTGCGCGAAGCGGTCAACCCGGCGGGTGACAAGCTGCGGCACGAGTTGAGCCTCGGATGATTTGATGGAGCATTCGGCATGATCGTCCCGCTCATTCTCAGCCTGATTTGCGTGATCCTGCTCGGGCTCTCGGTGTGGCTGTTTCTGCACGGGATCCGCAAGACCGGCAACGAACGGGTGCTCAGTCGACTGGCCCAAGGGCAGCCGCAACGGGTCGCTGAAAAAGCCACCTGGGTCGGTCTTGAACGCATGTTTTTGCGCGCAGGCCTGGGTCGTCCCACCGAACGTCTGGGGCTGTGGCTGACGCTGTGGGGCGTGGCGATGCTGCTCGGTTATCTGGCCGCCGAGTGGGTCGGTGTGCTGACCCTTTTGCTCGCGCCGCCACTGGTGCTGCGGTTGTACATTTCATGGCTGTATCGACGCCGCGTCACACGCATGATCGAACAATTGCCGCAGTTGCTGGATCACACCGTGCGCAGCCTGAAATCCGGACGAACCCTGGCCGACGCGGTCATGGGCGGGATCGAGGCCAGTGACGATCCGCTGAAACGTGCCATGGGCCGGGTGCAGCGCAACGTGCAACTCGGGGTGAATCTGCCGGATGCCGTCAGCGATTTCGCCGAGCTCTATGAACAGGACGAACTGCGCATGTTTGCCCTCGGCCTGAAGGTCAATCATCGCTACGGCGGCAACGCCAGCGAGTTGCTGGAGAACCTGATCAAACTGATTCGCGAACGCGACCAGGGCGCCCGGCAACTGCGAGCCATGACCGGTGAAACGCGCATGACGGCGTGGGTGCTGGGTTCGTTGCCGATGATTCTGGTGAGTTACTTCATGCTGACCAATCCCGGCTACATGCTCGGCATGTGGCACGACTCGGGCGGCCAGACCATGCTGATGATCGCGGTGGTCCTGCAGGTGTTTGGCTGCCTGGCGCTGTGGCGCATGTTGCGGAGTGTCTGACATGGTCTTGCTCGCGAGTCTGATGCTGTTTCTCGGGGCTTTGTTGCTGGTGGCCAACCACGTGCTGCAAGAACGTCGGCGGGTGCGCCAGGTGACCCAACGCTTGCAAGGGCAACTGGTGCGGGAAAACCGTTTCGGCAGTTGGCTGCGGGTGCTCGGCAACAGCAAGTTTGGCCAGCGTTCGGTCAGTATCGACAGCGAAACCCAGACCCTGCTCAGCCGCCTGGGCTGGCGTCGCGCCAACGAGCGCGCGGTGTATGCGGCGTGTCAGATCGGCACGCCGTTGTTGCTGTTGGGGCTGGGGCTGTTCTTGAAAGAAATATTCTTCCCCCTCGCCGCCAACGGCTGGCTGCTGCCGATGTTCGGCGCCGGCCTCGGCTACTTGCTGCCCAAACGCCTGCTGGCCTACGTCGCTGCACGTCGGCAGCAAACCATCGCCGTGGAAATTTCCACCTTCATCCCGCTGCTGCGCATCCTCTTCGAATCGGGCATGGCGGTCGAACAAGCCCTGCGGGTACTCAGCACCGAGGCGCAAAAACTGTTGCCGGAACTGACCAGCGAATTGCGCCTGATCCTGACCCGCGTCGACTCCGGACTGGAGCTCAGCCAGGAGCTGCACAAAGCCGCCGTGATGCTGGCGGTGGATGAATTCAGCGACACCTGCGTGATCCTCGAACAACTGATTCATCAGGGCGGCGGCGCGATGAAATCCCTGCTGGCGCTCAAGCAACTGCTCGACGATCGGCGTCTGACGCGGCTGCAAGAATACATTTCGAAAATGTCGGCCAAGATGTCCGTGGTGATGATGCTGTTCCTGTTTCCAGCCCTGTTGATCGTCCTGGCCGGACCCGGGTTTACCGCGATTACCCGGGCGTTTTCCAATTGAGTAGCGCACCTTTTTGAGGGACTGAGATGAAAGCATTGATCGCTGTAGTGAGCCTGCTGATGCTCGCCGGGTGCGCCACCGACGGCCAGGCGCCGTGGTCGGCGATGATGTCGCCGGCCAGTTGCAGCAAGTTGAGTTCCGATCAGGAGCTGGCCCTCAATCTGGCCGATGATCTGGCCAGCGACGGCAAACTGCACGCCAGCCTGGCCAATCTGCAGAGCCTGCCCGACAGCCTCAGCGAAGTGCGTTTGCGTAAGGCCAAGGTCTATCGCTTGCTGGGGCGCAGCGAGGCGGAACCGTTGTATCGCAGCCTGCTGGGCACTTGTTTGCAAGCCGACGCCGAACAAGGGCTGGGCCAGTTGTTCGCCGCAAAGGGCGACTACGGCCAGGCCCAGGCTCACTTGCAACGGGCCGCGCGTCTGGCGCCGACTGACGAGAAAATCCGCAATGATTTGGGCGTGGTTTACCTCAATCAGTTGCGCCTCGAAGACGCACGCTTCGAATTCCTTACCGCCATCGAACTCAAGCAGCACGACACGCTGGCGGCGGCGAATCTGGTGACGTTGCTGCTGTATCAGAACAACTGGCAGCAGGCCGCGGAAGTGGTCAGCCGCTCGCACCTGACGCCGGAGCAATTCACCGATGCCCAGACCCGAGCGGAGAAACTCAAGCAGCCGGGCAAGGGTAAAGCGGCGGTGGGTGATCAAGTGGCGACGGTGACGGATGCCCAACCGATGTCGGTTAAATAGGAGTTGGCGATGATGAAACTATTCGGCTTGAGCCTGTTGATACTCCCCCTGAGCGCGATGGCCATCGACGCCGGCCCGTCATCGGCGCAACAGCAGGAAACCGAAAATTGGCTGGTGCTGCAAAGCCGCAACACCATGGCGTCCAAAACCCCGCAAACCGCCAGCGCGGCGGAGCGGGAAGAGGCGATGCAGCGTTGGTTGAAGAAGTACAGGTATGAGATTCCGGATTTGTACGACCCGGATGCGGGAGGGAAGATTGAGATCAGTAAGTAGAGATAGAACGAGCAACAGTAAACCTGTGGCGAAGGAGGATATCGCTTCGCCACACCGGCAGTAGCCCCGAGTTCATGCGCGACGTTTATCCGCCAGATTCAACCGCTGCACCTCGGCAAAAATCTCGGTGATGGTCCGTCCTGGCTGACGTTTATGCAGTCGGCGAACCTGTTCGCTCATCCTGAGCAAGTCTTCACTTGGTTTGGCCCATTGCGCCTTGGGCAGCGGTTCGGACCATTGCTGCATGACTTCGGGCAACATTTTTTGGCCCATGGCTTTGATGCGG
>NZ_JAAVVC010000046.1 GCF_018449725.1 Pseudomonas sp. dw_612
GTGACATCAGCCTGAAATATCGAGTTGAACTCAGAATGTGAAAAGTCCCCGATCGGCTCCCTTTCCCCCTCTCCCCTCTGGGGAGAGGGCTGGGGTGAGGGGCTGGTTCTCACTGCCGAAACAATTCCCCCGGGGTAAACCCGAACAACCCCTTGAACGCCGCAATAAACGCCGACGTCGAGTCATACCCACAGGCCAACGCCGCATTGGTCACGCTGTCGCCCTCCTCCAGCAAACTCAGCGACGACAGCAACCGCGCACGCTGGCGCCAGCCGCGAAAGCTCAAACCCGTCTCGCGCTGAAACAGCCGCATCAGGGTTTTCTCCGAAGTCCCCAACCGCGCCGCCCACTCCTGCAACGTCACGTTCTGCTCAGGGTTTTCGATCAGTTCGTTGCACAACCCGAGCAATCGTTCATGCCGGGGCAACGGCAGCGAGAATTCAACTTCCGGCAAACTCGCCAGTTGATCCAGCAGCACATTCACCAACCGCGCTTCCTGGCTGTCGCCCTGTGGATACTCCACGGGCAGCAGGCAAAAACTCTTGATCAGTTCCCGGGCCAGCGGCGTCACTTCCAGCACCCGACAACGCCCGTCCGCCCAGGCGCAATCCTCGCGACGTACATACAGACTGCGCATTTCGGCGCGCATCGAGGTGACGACTTGATGTTCGAGATCGGCAGGAATCCAGATGCCCCACTGCGGCGGCGCGAAGAAACTGCCTTCGGCGGTGTGCACGCCGAGAACGCCGCTGATGGCGTAGGAAAACTGCACCCAGTCGTGGCGATGGGGCGGTGTCCAGGAGCCGGCGTTGAGGCTTTCGGCGCGGGCGAACAATGGGCGCGGTAAAGCGGTCAGCGCCGGGATCGAGCGTTCGAGGGAAAGTTGTCCGTTGGACGTCATTGAGGGGCCTTGTGTCGCAGGGCGGCAGATAACATGACGTTAGGCCAACTCGTCCGCCCTGACAAACACAATTCCCAATGTGGGAGCGGGCTTGCTCGCGAAGGCGGTGTATCAGGCAATATTTATGTCGACTGACACACCGCTTTCGCGAGCAAGCCCGCTCCCACAGGGATTGTGCAGGGATCAGCGTTCGATGATGGCTGTTACACCCTGGCCGCCAGCCGCACAAATCGAGATCAACCCCCGCCCCTTGCCCGCCGCGTCCAGCAGCTTCGCCAGGTTGGCGACGATGCGTCCACCGGTCGCGGCAAACGGATGCCCCGCTGCCAGCGAACTGCCCTTGACGTTGAGGCGGCTGCGATCAATGGAGCCCAGCGGCGCGTCGAGGCCGAGGCAGGTTTTGCAGTAGTCGGGATCTTCCCAGGCCTTCAGCGTGCACAGCACCTGCGCGGCGAAGGCTTCGTGGATTTCGTAGTAGTCGAAGTCCTGCAAGGTCAGGCCGTTGCGCGCGAGCAGGCGCGGCACCGCATAGACCGGCGCCATCAGCAGCCCTTCGGCACCGTTGACGAAATCCACCGCCGCCGCTTCGCCATCGCGCAAATAGGCGAGGATCGGCAAGCCGCGTTCCTTGGCCCATTCTTCACTGCCCAGCAACACCAACGATGCGCCATCAGTGAGCGGCGTGGAGTTGCCGGCGGTCATGGTGCCCTTGGCGCTTTTCTCGAAGGCCGGTTTCAGCGATGCGAGTTTCTCCAAGGTCAAGTCCGGGCGCAGGTTGTTGTCGCGGGTCAGGCCGAGGAACGGCGTCATCAAGTCGTTGTGCCAGCCTTCGGTGTAGGACGCGGCCAGTTTCTGATGGCTTTCGAGGGCCAGTTGGTCTTGCTCGGCGCGGGGGATGTTCCAGGTCTGGGCCATCAATTCGCAATGTTCGCCCATGGACAGGCCAGTGCGCGGTTCGCCATTGCGCGGAAACTCGGGGATCAGGTGGCCCGGGCGCAGTTGCAGGAAGGTTTTGAGTTTGTCGGCGGTGGTCTTGGCGCGGTTGGCTTGCAGGAGGATTTTGCGCAGGCCTTCGTTGATGCCGATCGGCGCGTCGGAGGTGGTGTCGACGCCGCCAGCAATGCCGCACTCGATCTGGCCCAGGGCGATTTTATTCGCCACCAATATCGCCGCTTCCAGACCGGTGCCGCAGGCTTGCTGGATGTCGTAAGCCGGGGTGGTCGGCGACAGCCGTGAGCCGAGCACGCATTCGCGGGTCAGGTTGAAATCCCGGGAATGCTTGAGCACCGCCCCCGCAGCCACTTCGCCCATGCGCAAACCGTGCAGGTTGAAGCGTTCGATCAAGCCTTCGAGCGCTGCGGTGAGCATCGCCTGATTACTGGCGGTGGCGTACGGCCCGTTGGAGCGGGCGAAAGGAATACGGTTACCGCCAATGATCGCGACGCGGCGCAGCTGAGTCATTAAAAAACTCCTTCTAAAATTGATTTGTAAATGCGATCCCCTGTGGGAGCGGGCTTGCTCGCGAAGGCGGTGGATCAGTCAATAAAGATGTTGAATGTACTGGCCCCTTCGCGAGCAAGCCCGCTCCCAGAGGGTTCTGCATTTCGCTGAAAGTCCTGCTACACATCAATCACCTGTGTTCTAGCGTAGGCCTAATCTCGTGGATCGAACGACTGATCGCCATTCGTGGTCCACACTTTGAACCCCAGCTGCCGGAGAGCGTTCCATGTCAGACCGTTATATCGACTTCGCCAATTCGTCCATCGGCCACCGTCTGGTCGGGGCCTTGGGCCTGCCGTCGCCGGTGCGTCTGGAACGCTGGCAGGCCGGGCGCCTGCGACCTGTCGAGGGGGCGCTGCTGATTGGCGGCGGCCCGCTGGCAGAAAATGTCGGCGTCTTCGCCAACCGCCTGACCGACGCGATCTACAGCTACGGCACCGAACCGTCCCTGGCCACCGCGTGGATCCCGGGCCACGGCCCGAAACTCAAAGCCGTGGTGTTTGATGCCAGCCACTTGGTGCAAACCGATCAACTCAAACAGCTGCGCGAATTCTTTCAGCCGCTGATGAAAAACCTCGATCTCAGCGCCCATGTGGTGATTCTCGGGCGGGCACCGGAGTCCTTGAGCGACCCGATCGCCGCCAGCGTCCAGCGTGCCCTCGAAGGTTTCAGCCGCTCCCTCGCCAAAGAACTGCGCAGCGGCGGCACCTTGCAACTGATTTATGTCGGCGAAGGGGCCGAGGAGCAACTGGAAGGACCGCTGCGGTTTTTCCTCTCGCCCAAAAGCGCTTTCGTGTCCGGGCAAGTGATTCGGTTAGTCGCTTGCGATACGCCGGTGCAAGACTGGACGCGGCCGCTGTCCGGGCGCAAAGCGCTGGTGACTGGCGCGGCGCGGGGCATTGGCGCGTCGATTGCCGAAACGCTGGCAAGGGACGGCGCCGAGGTGATCCTGCTCGACGTGCCACCGGCCAAGGCTGACCTTGAAGCCCTCGCTGCACGCCTCGGCGGGCAAAGCATCACGCTGGATATTTGCGCTGAAGACGCCGCCGCACAGTTGATCGAACACTTGCCCGACGGCATCGACATCGTGGTCCATAACGCCGGCATCACCCGGGACAAAACCCTGGCCAACATGACCCCGGAATTCTGGGACGCGGTGCTGGCGGTCAACCTCAATGCGCCGCAAGTGCTGACCAAGGCCCTGCTCGACGCCGGCAGCCTGCGCGACAACGGCCGGGTAATTCTGCTGGCCTCCATCAGCGGCATCGCCGGTAATCGCGGGCAAACTAACTACGCCGCGAGTAAGGCTGGATTGATCGGCCTGGCCCAGGCCTGGGCGCCGTTGCTGCATGAGCGCGGCATCAGCATCAACGCGGTGGCGCCGGGGTTTATCGAAACCCAGATGACCGCGCACATTCCGTTCGGCCTGCGTGAAGCCGGGCGGCGCATGAGTTCCCTGGGCCAGGGCGGCTTGCCGCAAGACGTCGCCGAAGCCGTGGCCTGGCTGGCGCAACCGGGCACCGGCGCGTTCACCGGGCAAGCGTTGCGGGTGTGTGGGCAAAGTGTCTTGGGGGCATAGCGATGATCATTGACTGGCACACACTCAACCGCGAACCGAGCCTGCCCGAGTTGTACCTGCGGGCGGCCCTGCGCCGGAAAATCACTGGCACCACCCTGCCCGAGACAGGGTTGCGTTGCTGGCTCGACGTCGACCCGAAACGCCTGGCGGCCTATCGCAAAGTGTGTGGTTTTGCCGATAACGGTTTGCTGCCGCCGACGTATCCGCACATTCTGGGCTTTGCCTTGCAGATGCAATTGCTCACGGCGAAGGAGTTTCCATTTCCGTTGCTAGGGCTGATTCATTTGAGCAATCGCATTCGGGTGCTGCGGCCCATGGGCGGTGTGCATCGCGCGCGGGTCAGCGTGCAGGTGCAGAACCTGCAACCCCACGCCAAGGGCGCGACGTTCGATCTGATCACGACCCTGGATGATCAGTTGGGCACGCTGTGGGAGGCCGAAAGTCAGATGCTGTGTCGCGGGGTCAAACTCGAGGGTGAATCGGTCGAGGACGAATTCGCACCGACGCTGGCGCTGACCGAAGTGACACGCTGGAAAGCCCCGGCAGACATTGGTCGGCAATACGCCAAGGTGTCCGGGGACTACAACCCGATTCACCTGAGTGCGGCCAGCGCCAAATTGTTCGGATTTCCCACGGCGATCGCCCATGGCTTGTGGAACAAGGCACGTACGTTGGCGGCGCTGGCAGATCACCTGCCGACGGCGAACATCGAGATTGCGGTGCAGTTTCGCAAACCGGTGCGCTTGCCCAGTGAAGTGACGTTGCTGGCCAGTGCGGCGGCGTCCAGCGGGGATCTGCAATTGGTCGGTGCCGGGGAGTTGGAGCATATGGTCGGGCATTGGCAACCAGTCGCCTGAAGGGCAAAAGATCGCAGCCTTCGGCAGCTCCTACAGGTCCGGTATACGCCGCGCTGTCACTGTAGGAGCTGCCGCAGGCTGCGATTTTTTCGATTCTGGAACATGATTAATTGTGTATATCACTTAAGTTTCCTGCCCGCCGTCTCGCGCCCCGCTAAAAATCTGCTGCGTTGATTTAACACGCTTTTCCCTCAAACGCCTCCCCCGACTTACACCCAAGGTATTAGCCCTTAGGCAGCACCCGCACGCCCTATATAAAGGGGTTAATACCAACTTGAGAATGGTGTGAAAACGCCCTTGGGATTGTGATGCACACAACGGACGAAGGCATTGCCGGCGACAGATCGGCAAGCCATCGAAGACAACGATCGTTGTAACAGGTGCAAGGAATCTCTCTCATGAACACTCAAGTGTGGTGCAAGTCGGCAACAGCTTTGGCGTTGATCCTGTCTCTCGGTCTGGCGGGTTGCAGCAGCGGCGGTGGTGGTCATCACAGTACGTCCGGCGGCTCATCCGACGGTGCGGCGGGTGCAGCAGGCACCGGCAGTGGCGGCTCCGGAAGCGGTGGTACTGACGGCGCGGGTGGCGGGACTGCCGGAACCGGTGGCACTGACGGGACTGGCGGCGGAACTGCTGGAACCGGTGGCACGGGCGGCACAGGTGACGGAACTGCTGGAACCGGTGGCACGGGCGGAACCGGCGGCACGGGTGGTGGAACCGGCGGCACTGGAGGCACTGGAGGCACTGGAGGCACCGGCGGAACTGGCGGAACCGACGGCGGCACAACCGTCCCGCCACTGGTCACCAGCACTGTGGTTTCCGACCTGGGTAAAACCATCAGCGGCGTGGGCGATGGTGTCAGCGGCATCGGCAATTCCGTAGCGACGCTGCCTGTCGTCGGGGGCGTTCTACAAAGCGCCGTCAACACCACCGGCAATGTCGTGGACAGCGTTGGCGACGGGTTGACCGATGGCCTGGGTAAAATCGGCAGCGACCCGCAAGCCCTGAGCAAAACCACCGCCCTCGTCGGTAACGTGGTGTCCGATGCCGGCACCGGCGTGACCGATCTGAGCGGCAAACTGGCCAGCGCTACCGGCAGCCTTCCATTGGTGGGCGGCGTCGTCAGCAAAGTCACTCCGGTACTCGGTGGTGTCGGCGAAAAAGTCACGATGCTCGGCGATACCTTGAACGTCGCCACCGGCACCGGGCCTCTCGGGGCACTCAGCAACGACGTCGGCAATAAAGTGCTGGTGCCGCTGGTCACGCTGGCCGAGGGCCTGACCGGCAAAGTCGGCAGTGCCACCGGCCTGGGTAATCCGGTCAATGGCCTGGTCAGCAACGTCGCCAGTGCCGTCGGTGGTGTGGGCGGCAAAGTGACGGCGGCTGGCGACGGTAACCCGCTGACCAACACCGTGGGTGCCGCACTGACTAACGTGGCGACCACCTCCGGTGCGGCGGGCGGCCTGGTGGCGACTCCGGGTTCCGGCGCGGGCGGCCTCGGCAGCAGCGGATTGCTGCAAACCGTCGGCGGCGCCGTGGCCAATGTCGGCGCCGGTTTGAACGCGGGCAATACCAATCCGGTCGTCAGTGCCGGCGGCGTCAACCTCGGTGCGTTGGGCGGTACGGTGGCTTCGATTGGCGGCGCATTGGGTGGTTCGAGCGCGCCCAATCTGACCCCGACCGCACCTCTGGCCAGCGCTGGCGGCGCCATCGGTACGGCGTTGAATCCGATCACCAGCAGCGTCACCAGCCTCACGCAACAAGTGGGCGCCACCACCGGCCTCGGCGCACCGGTCAACGGTCTGGTCACTCAGGTTGGCGGCGCCGTCGGCAACGTCGGTAGCACCATTGCCGCGGCGGCGCCCAACCCGGTGGTGGCCGCCGTCGGCAACACCGTTACCACCGTCGGCGCCACTGTCGGCGCGGTGGGAGGACTGGTCAGCAACGGCACGGCTGGCACCGGCGGAATTGGCGGCCTTCTGGGCGGCCTGACTGGCAATAAACGCTGAATTGCACCTGGCCGATTCGACGGCCTTACCTGCGGCGCCTACGCTTGGTTGGAGGCGGAAGATTCGAATGGAGTCTTCCGCTTTTTTCTTTTGGAGCATGACACCTCGCGGTTCCGGTTCAGTCCGCTGACGAGCCTCGGGATGTTGCGATATGACCATGGAGTGTCCTATGCGCGTTATGGCTGCCCTGCTGTGCCTGAGCGTCAGTTCTTTCGCTTTCGCCGACACCCTTCCCACCTTCCTCAACAGCAACGAAACCATCCGCAACCTCCCCGTGCCGAACCTGCCCGCCGACGCTTACCGCCCGAAAGCGGCGCCGCTGCAAGTGCCGGAACCCGGCGCATCCCAGGCCCAGCCGCTGATGATGGGCACCCAGATCACGATCAAAACCGTGCAGATCGAAGGCGGGACGATTTACCCGCTCAACGAACTGGCGACGCTTTATCAACCGCTGCTCGGCCATGAAACCAGTATCGCCGAGTTGATCGAAGCCACTCGCGGTATCACCCGCCGCTATCAGCAGGACGGCTACTTGCTGTCCTACGCCTTCCTGCCGCAACAGGATTTCAGCCAAGGCGTGGCGCGAGTGGTGCTGGTGGAGGGTTACATCAAGGACTATCAAGTGCAGGGTGAACTCGGCCGGGTCAAAGGTTTGCTGGACAAACTGGTGGCCAAACTCCAGACCGAACGACCGCTGACCCGCAAGACCTTCGAGCGCTACACCACGCTGATGACCCGACTCCCCGGCGTGACCGTGCAAGCGCAAGTACCGCCGCCGGGCACCACCGACGGCGCGGCGTACCTAGCGGTGCAAGCCAGTCGCAAACCGTTCACCAGCAGCCTCAGCGCCACCGAAGACAACCGCAATGGCACCCAGGCCCTGCTCGGGGTAAGCAGTAATTCCCAGACCTCCATGGGTGAGCAGTTGAGCCTCAGTGGACTGTTCCCGCCGGGGGAGGACAAAGAGCATTACTACCGCGTGGACTACAACCAATTCCTCAATGCCGAAGGTACGCAACTGAGTGTGTCTGCCTCACGCTACCGCGCCGATCCCGGCACCAACGTGCTGCTCGACAATGGTCTGCAACTCAAGCCGCATCGGGAAAACGATCGCTACTCCATCGGTTTCAGCCACCCGCTGATCGCCTCGCCGACTGAACAACTCAGCGCCGGTGCGCGGCTGTATGCGGTCAACGACAAAACCCGCTACGACGTGGTCGACGACCCACGCAGCGTCGAAGTGCGCACCGACATCCGCGCCCTCGCCTTCGAGAGCGACTGGCGCCAGGCCGACGCCCGGCAACTGCGGATTCTCAGCGGCGGTGTGTATCAAGGCCTCGACAGCATGGGGGCGAAAACCAATGCCGACGTGGACCTGAATTTCTTGCGCATGCGCTTATCAGGCGTGCAGAGCGACAAGTTCTTCGACAACTGGCAAGGCGTGCTTTCGGGTGCGCTGTACTGGAGCGACGACACCCTGCCCGACAGCGAACGCGCGGTATTCGGCGGCCAAAACTTTGGCCGTGGTTACCCCGATGACCAGGCGTCCGGCGACAAAGGTTGGGGCGTGGCGTATGAGGTGAACTACAGCTTCAACCGCGAGGGCAATTGGGTGCGGGTGCTGCAACCGTATGTGGTGCTGGACCGCTCCAAGACCTGGTTCAACCAGTTGCCGGTGCAAGGCAACAACTTGTCCTCGGCGGCGCTGGGGTTGAGGTTTGGCGATGCGAAGTACTACAACATTGCGCTGGAAGCGGCCAAGCCGATGTCGGATGAAGCGCTGGATACGTTCAACAGACGGCCACGGTATAGCATCAGTTTCAGTTATCAGTTGTAGGCGAGATTTTCAGTGAGTCAGGTAGAACCACCCCTCACCCCAACCCTCTCCCCAAGGGGTAGAGGGGGCTGACCGAGGTGTTCTTTCGAGCTACATCGACCTGAAAAACCGAGTCGAACTCAGGCTTTGAAAAGCTCGAAGATCTGCTCCCTTTCCCCCTCTCCCCTCTGA
>NZ_JAAVVC010000047.1 GCF_018449725.1 Pseudomonas sp. dw_612
ATTGGACAGGGTCACGGTTACCGGGGTTTGCGCCGGGTTGGTCAATGTCGCGGTGTAGGTGATCTGACCGCCTTCAGTCACAGTCGAACCCGCCGTCAGCGTGACGGTGGTGGTGTCGATCGAATCGGTGATGGTCGTGACCGCTGGCGCCGGGTTCGGCACCAGGTTTTCGAAATTGCCGCCGGTAGTCCCGGTAATCGTGGTGCTGACAGTGCTGCCATTGTTGTAGACGTCATTGGCTGGCGTTGGAACGTTCACGCTGCCTGTCGTCTGGCCGGCGCCGATGGTGATGGTCGAACCGTTGGACAACGTGACGGTAACGGGCGTCTGCGCCGGATTGGTCAGCGTCGCGGTGTAGGTGATCTGCCCGCCTTCAGTGACGCTATTGCCCGCCGTCAGAGTAACGGTGGTGGTGTCGATGGTGTCGGTGACCTGGGTCGTGGCCGGCACGGTTGGCGGAGTAACAATAATGCCGGCGCCGCCGGTGGTGCCGGTGACGGTGACGTCGATCTGGGTCGGGTCGTTATAGACAGTGTCGTTCGGCGCCAGTGGCACGTTGACGGTGCCGGTGGTTTGACCGGCCTGGATCACGATCACCGCGCCGTTGGACAGGGTGATGGTCAGGTCGCTGGTTGGTGCCTGGGTCAGGGTCGCGGTGTACACCAGCACGCCACCGGCTTCGGTGATGGTCGGCGTGGCGCTCAGGCTCAGGGTCGACGCCTGCACAATGGCGGCGCCGTTGGTGGTCTGGCCGCCGAGGGTGTTCTGTGTGACGGCCCCGGCAGAGCCGATGCCTGCGGTCGGGAAACCAATGGTCGGGTCTACCCGGCCAGCGGTTGCGTCCAGCAATACGAAGCTGTGGCCACCACCGGCCGCGCCGTCGCCGCCTGCTGCGGTCGGGCCGGCTGCGGTGGCTTCGAGGTCTTTGGTCGGGTCGGCGCCGGCAACGATGGCTTGTTGCAATTCTTCAACCGATGGCGCGGCTTGTGCAGTGGCTTCTGCCAGGTCGGTGCTGGAATCCGGAGCGCTGCCACTCCACTGAGTGTCGCGGCCCAGGTCCAGGGTCCGGCCATCGGCCAATTCCAGCGTCACGGCGCCAGCGGCACCGGTGTCTACCTGATCGCCGACAAACAGCCGATCGCCTTCAACGAGTACGCGACGGACGCCCTCTGGGGACACCGCGAAAACCTGACCAACAATGCTTTTGACGATGGCAACAACACTGCTCATTGAAGACTCTCCGGGTGTCACGTTCAGTTGACTTCCATGGACCTGATGGCGAACTCGCCAAAGCAGTCTGGACGTACTTTTAAAAAAAATGGTGCATAAGCTTGACGCTGCAATTCGTCAATTATTTGGCTATATTCTTTCGCTATTTAGTTTATGCCAAACTATTGACCTTATGGGTGCCATCCTAAACAATCGCCCCAGTAATGTCACATTGATATTTAAGCGGCGACCTGTCCTACAGCGTGTGATCCAGTTCCTGTTTTGAACTTTCCGACATACGGTCATTCCGGTTGCCATCATCCGACGCAGCGCCCCTATTTGCTGTGACTCAAGACAAGAAGTTCTGGGATATTTCTTACATGCGTTCGTATTTGTTCAAGGCCTTACCCTTCGCCCTCGCCGCCAGTTTTGTCCAAGCACAATCCTTGCCTGAAGCCATGCAGCAAGCGCTGGATGTCCATCCGGAAATCCAGGCTGCGGTGAATAGCCGATTGGCCGCGGATTATCAGTTAAAGGCCGCCAAAGGTGGATACCTGCCACGGGTCGATCTGCTGGGCGGTTATGGTCGCGAAGGCACCGATAACGTCACTACCCGTGCCGATACCGGTAGCAATCACTGGGAAACCCTGAACCGCAGCGAGTCAAGTTTGCGTCTGTCGCAAATGGTTTTTGACGGTTTTGCGACGTCCAGCGAAGTGGGGCGTCAACAAGCCACCGTTAACTCCCGCGCCTATTCCTTGCTCGGGACCTCGGAGCGCACCGCGCTGACCGTGGCCCAGGTGTATCTCGACGTGCTGACCCGCCGCGAATTCGTGCGCCTGGCCGAAGAAAACCTGAAGAGCCACGAACGGATTTTCGACCAGATCAAACTACGCACCTCCCGCGGTGTCGGCAGCGGCGCTGACCTCGATCAGGCCGAAGCCCGTATGGCCCAGGCTCGCAACAACCTGATCACCGAACAGACCAACCTGGCCGACGCCGAAACCAACTTCCTCAGCGCTGTGGGCCAGATGCCCGATCAGCTCGAGCGTCCCGCGCCGTTCCTGGCGCTGCTGCCGGCCAACCTGAATGAAGCGCGCACGCAGATGCTGGAAAACAGCCCGATCCTGCGTTCCGCCGAATCCGATATCGCCGCCGCCGAGAAACAATACGAAGCGGCCAAATCGACGTTCTACCCGCGTTTCGACGCTGAACTGGGCCGTACCGCCGACAACGACCTCGACGGTCAGAACGGTCACAGCAACGAATGGCAAGCCATGCTGCGCATGCGCTTCAACCTGTTTGCCGGTGGCAGCAACAAGGCTGACCTGGAGTCCAAGTCCTACCTGTCGAACCAGGCGCTGGACATCCGCAACAACGCCCTGCGCGTGTTGAACGAAGAACTGGGCCTGGCCTGGAACGCCTTGAACAACGCCAACGCTCAAGTGCCGATCGCCCAGCAATATGTCGATCGCAGCACCGCAGTGCGCACCGCTTATCAGAAGCAGTTCAGCCTGGGCCAGCGCACCTTGCTCGACTTGCTCGACAGTGAAAACGAACTGTTCACCGCGTCCCGTCGTCTGGCGGACATCAAAAACATTCAGTTATTTACTCAGTACCGAATCAAGGCGACCATGGGCGAGTTGCTCAAGAGCCAGGGAGTGGTCGCACCGTTGGCATCCGTTGTGCAGAACGACGTGAAGCCCAAGGTCCAATTGCCCGGCATGAATTGAGCAGGACCTTCATTGTTCAATTGTTAGCCAAGAGTGCCGAGCGTGGAATCAGAAGTCAGTCGAGTTCAACTCATTAATGATCCACGCGCGCTGCATGACGATCCGTTACTGGATGGCCTGCTCGCCCTGTGCACGCTGCACCAGAAACCGGCCAGCGCCGCGATGCTGACCACCGGCCTGCCGTTGCCCAAACAGCGCCTGAGCGTCGAGTTGCTGCCCCGCGCCGCCGCTCGCGCCGGGCTGCAAGGCCGGGTGCTGCAACGCAAGCTGGAAGATATTCCGGCGATTGCCATGCCGGCGCTGTTGCTGCTCAAGGACGGTCGCAGTGCCGTGCTGGTCGGCTGGCAGGGTGAAGACCAGGCCCGCGTGCTGCTCAGCGAAAGCGATGGCGGCGAAAGTGTGGTCAGCCGCGAACTGCTGGCCGACGACTACATCGGCAAAGTCTTCTTCGCTCAACCGCAGCACAAATTTGACGTTAACCACGGCACGCTGATCCCCCGCGCGCGTTCGTGGTTCCGCGACACCCTCAAGCGCTCGCGCTGGCTCTATGCCGACGCCATTGCCGCCAGTTTTCTGATCAACATCATCGCCATGGCCGCGCCGCTGTTCGTGATGAACGTCTACGACCGCGTGGTGCCGAATCAGGCGGAATCGACCCTGTGGGTGTTGGCGATCGGTATCACCGGCGCCTACCTGTTCGATTTGATCCTTAAAAGCCTGCGCAGCCTCTGCCTGGATCTGGCCGGGAAGAAAACCGACCTGATCATCTCGGCCACACTGTTCGAGCGCATCGTCGGCATGGCCATGAAGTACCGCCCGGCCCGGGTCGGCAGCTTCGCCCAGAACATCCACGAGTTTCAGAGTCTGCGCGACTTCCTCGCGTCGCTGACCCTGACCAGCCTGATCGACCTGCCGTTTACGCTGCTGATCTTCCTGGTCATCGCGATTCTCGGCGGGCACTTGGTATGGATTCCGGTGCTGGCGTTCCCGATTGCCTTGTTGATCGGCTATGCATTGCAGAAGCCCTTGGTGGCGACCATGGAACGAACCATGGCCCTCGGCGCCGAGCGTCAGTCGAGCCTTATCGAAACCCTCGCCGGCCTCGATGCGGTAAAGGTCAACAACGCCGAAAGCGAACGCCAATACCAGTGGGAACAGACCATCGGCACCCTCAGCCGCCTCGAGCTGCGGGTGAAAATGCTGTCCGGCCTGGCGATGAACATCACCCTTCTGATCCAGCAACTGGCCGGGGTGATCATGATCGTCTTCGGCGTGTACCAGATCATCGACGGTCACCTGAGCATGGGCGGTCTGATCGCCTGCTACATGCTGAGCGGTCGCGCCCTCAGTCCATTGGCCTCGTTGTCCGGCCTGTTGACCCGTTACCAGCAAGCGCGAGTCACCATGGTTTCGGTGGACCAGATGATGGAGCTGCCGCAAGAGCGCAATTTCGAAGAACGCCCGCTGAGCCGCAAGGTGCTGCAAGGCGCGGTCGAGTGCCGTCAGCTGAACTTCACCTACCCGAATCAGCAAAACGCCGCGCTGAAGAACATCAACCTGATCATCAAGCCCGGCGAGAAAATCGGCATCATCGGTCGCAGCGGCTCGGGCAAAAGCTCCCTGGCCAAACTGCTGGTGGGCCTTTATCAGCCAGACGACGGCGCCTTGCTGGTGGATGGCGTGGATATCCGCCAGATCGATGTCAGCGAACTGCGCCACAACATTGGCTACGTGCCCCAAGACATTCAATTGCTCGCAGGCACCCTGCGCGACAACTTGGTGTCCGGTGCGCGTTATGTAGAAGACGAGCTAGTGCTGCAAGCCGCGGAACTGGCCGGCGTACACGAATTCGCCCGTCTGCACCCGCAAGGTTATGAGCTGCAAGTGGGTGAGCGTGGGCAGAACCTGTCCGGCGGCCAACGCCAGAACGTAGCCCTGGCCCGGGCGTTGCTGCTCAACCCGCCGATTTTGCTGCTCGACGAACCGACCAGCGCGATGGACAACACCGGTGAAGAACGTCTCAAGCAACGCCTGGCGGCCGTGATCGAAAACAAGACCGTGGTGCTGGTGACGCACCGGGCGTCGCTGTTGTCGCTGGTGGATCGCCTGTTGGTGATCGATCGTGGACAGATTCTGGCCGATGGCCCGAAAGCCGCCGTGATGGAAGCGTTGAAGAAGGGGCAGATCAGTGTTGCTTAAGTCGGGTTTCAAGGACTCTGTCCGCCGTTACTTCAAAGGCTCCGCTTCGCTGCAAGGCCAGCCGTTGCCGGAAGTGAACAAGGCGCTGATCGAAGATGCGCCGCGCGTGGTGCGGCTGACCATCTGGGCGATCATCGGCTTCTTTGTGTTCCTGATGCTGTGGGCCAACTTCGCCGTCATCGACGAAGTGACCAAGGGCGACGGCAAGGCGATTCCGTCGTCGAAGATTCAGAAAATCCAGAACCTTGAGGGCGGGATCGTTTCCGAACTGTTCGTCAAGGAAGGGCAGATCGTCGAGGCTGGTGCACCGCTGATTCGCCTGGACGACACGCGGTTTGCCTCCAACGTCGGCGAAACCGAAGCGGATCGCCTGTCGATGCTATTGCGGGTCGAGCGCTTGAGCGCCGAGGTGGATGACCGTCCGCTGAACTTCCCGCCCGATGTGCTCAAAGCCGTACCGGGCCAGGCCGCCAGCGAAGAGTCGCTGTACACCAGCCGTCGCCAGCAGTTGCACGATGAAATCGGCGGCTTGCAGGAGCAGTTGATCCAGCGTCAGCAAGAGCTGCGCGAGTTCTCCTCCAAGCAGTCGCAGTACCGCAATGGGCTGGCGTTACAGCGTCAGGAAATCAACATGTCCGAGCCGCTGGTGGCCCAGGGCGCGGTGTCGCCGGTGGAAGTGCTGCGACTCAAACGCGCCGAAGTGGAAACCCGCGGGCAACTGGACGCGACCACCCTGGCGATTCCCCGTGCCGAGTCGGCGATCAAGGAAGTGCAGCGCAAGATCGATGAGACACGTGGCAAATTCCGCAGTGAAGCGCTGACCCAACTCAACGAGGCGCGCACCGACCTGAACAAGGCCCAAGCCACCGGCAAGGCCCTGGAAGATCGCGTGAGCCGGACGCTGGTGACATCGCCCGTGCGCGGTATCGTTAACAAACTGCTGGTGAACACCATCGGCGGCGTGATCCAGCCCGGCGTCGACCTAGTGGAAATCGTGCCGCTGGACGACACCTTGCTGGTGGAAGCGAAAGTCCGCCCGCAAGACATCGCCTTCCTGCACCCGGGGCAAGAGGCGACGGTGAAATTCACCGCATACGACTACACCATTTATGGTGGGCTCAAAGCCAAGCTTGAGCAGATCGGCGCCGACACCATTACCGATGAAGACAAGAAAACCACTTACTACATCATCAAGCTGCGTACCGATCGCAGTCACCTGGGGACGGACGAGAAGCCGTTGCTGATCATCCCGGGGATGGTGGCGTCGGTGGATATCATTACCGGCAAAAAGACCGTGCTGAGCTATCTGCTCAAGCCGATTATTCGGGCGCGGGCTGAGGCGTTGCACGAGCGGTAGATCTCGGCCGGGGCTGATGGCCTCTTCGCGAGCGAGCCCGCTCCCACAGGGTTTTGTGTCCGACAGATAACCCC
>NZ_JAAVVC010000048.1 GCF_018449725.1 Pseudomonas sp. dw_612
GAGGATGTGTCAGGCGACATCTTTATTGCCTGATACACCGCATTCGCGAGCAAGCCCGCTCCCACAGGGTTTTTCGGTGTTTGAAAGGCCGGTTACACCAAAATCGAAGTCCCGGTCATTTCTTTCGGGATTTCCAGGCCCATCAACATCAGCATGGTCGGCGCCACATCCGCCAGTACGCCGCCATCGCGAACCTTGAAGTCACGCTTGCCGACATAGATGAACGGCACCGGCTCAGTCGTGTGCGCGGTGTGGGCCTGATGGGTTTCTTCGTCGGACATTTTCTCGCAGTTGCCGTGGTCGGCAGTGATCAAGGCTTCGCCGCCGACTTTTTCCAGCGCATCGGTGATGCGACCGACACACAGGTCCAGGCATTCCACGGCTTTCACCGCAGCTTCAAGGTTGCCGCTATGGCCGACCATGTCGCCGTTGGCGTAGTTGACCACGATCACGTCGTAACGCTGGTTTTCGATGGCGTCGACGATTCGGTCGGTGACTTCCGGCGCGCTCATTTCCGGCTGCAAGTCATAGGTGGCGACTTTTGGCGACGGGATCAGGATGCGTTCTTCGCCCGGGAACGGTTCTTCGCGGCCGCCGGAAAAGAAGAAGGTCACGTGCGCATACTTTTCGGTTTCGGCGATGCGCAGCTGGGTCTTGCCGTTTTTCGCCAGGTAGTCGCCCAGCACGTTTTCCAGGCTGCCGGCGGCGAAGGCCGATGGCGCGGGAATGCTGGCGGCGTATTGGGTCAGCATCACGAAACCGGCCAGTTTCGGCTGGCGTGCGCGTTCGAAGTCTTTGAAATCGTCTTCGACGAACACGCGAGTCAGTTCACGGGCACGGTCGGCGCGGAAGTTCATGAACACCACGGCGTCGCCGTCTTCGACTTTCACCGGCTCGCCGATGGAAGTGGCCTTGACGAATTCATCGCTCTCGCCACGCTCGTAAGCGGCTTCCAAACCTTCCTGGGCGGTGGCGGCGTTGAATTCGCCCTTACCGTCGACGATCAGGTTGTAGGCCTGGGCTACACGGTCCCAACGGTTGTCGCGGTCCATGGCGAAATAACGGCCGACGATGCTGGCGATCCGGCCTTTGCCCAGGGCCTGGAACGTCGCGTCCAGCAGTTCAATGGACGACTGAGCGCTTTTCGGCGGCGTGTCGCGACCGTCGAGGAAGGCGTGCAGGTAGATTTTTTCGGCGCCGCGCTTGAACGCCAGTTCGGCCATGGCGACCAGATGATCCTGGTGGCTGTGAACGCCGCCATCGGACAGCAGGCCCATGAAATGCACGGCTTTGCCGGCAGCAACGGCTTTATCCACAGCGGCGCAGATGGTCGGGTTCTCGAAGAACTCGCCGTCGCGGATCGATTTGGTCACGCGGGTGAAGTCTTGATACACCACGCGGCCAGCGCCGAGGTTCATGTGGCCGACTTCGGAGTTGCCCATCTGGCCGTCCGGCAAGCCGACGTCCATGCCGCTGCCCGAGATCAGGCCGTTCGGCACGGTGGCGGTGAGACGGTCCAGCACGGGTTTCCTGGCCGAGTACACGGCGTTGGCTTCGTGGCTCTCACTGTGACCGAAGCCATCGAGAATAATCAGGACCAAAGGTTTAGGCGTGGTAGTCATGGATTCCACTCGTGGCTGAGTTAAAAAGAGGGCGATGGAAAAGGGAGTGGCAGTTTAAAGCGAAGTTCCTGCGCCGTCACCGCCGGACGGGGTTTGGCCCACCCTAGGGCCTGTGTATACTGGCCCACTTTTAACGCCCTGGAACCACCTTAAATGCTTGATCACCTGATTGCATTTGCCACCACCCACTATCTACTGGCCGGTATTTTCCTCGTTCTGCTGGCTCTGCTGATCGCCCATGAGATGAAAGGCGGCGGCCGCAGCCTCAGTACTGCCGAGCTGACCGGGCTGGTCAACAAGGACGCAGGCGTGGTGATCGACATTCGTGGCACCAAGGATTTCGCCGCTGGCCACATTGTTGGCGCGTTGAACATTCCTCACGACAAGTTGACTGCTCGCGTTGGCGAACTGGAAAAGCACAAGGCCAAGACCATCATCCTGGTTGATGCCCAAGGCCAGACCGCCGGCACCCACGCCCGCGAACTGATGAAGTCCGGCTTCACCGCCGCCAAGCTCTCCGGCGGGATTTCCAGCTGGAAGGGCGACAACCTGCCGCTGGTGAAGTGATATGAGCAACGTCGTCGTCTATTCCAGCGATTACTGCCCTTACTGCTCGCGAGCCAAGTACCTGCTCGAGAACAAAGGTGTGGCCTTCGAAGAGATCAAGGTCGATGGCAAGCCGCAGGTGCGTGCCGCCATGGCCCAGAAGGCCGGGCGCACGTCCGTGCCGCAGATCTGGATCGGCGAGCGCCACATCGGTGGCTGTGATGATTTGTTTGCCCTTGAGCGTGCCGGTAAGCTCGACGCCATGCTCAAGGCCTGACTTAAGCACCCAAGAACAGCAAACCCTAAAAGACCAAAGATCAGAAAGGATCTGAGATGACTGACCAACAGAACACTGCAGCTAGCGAAGAAGAAACCGCACCGCAATTCTCCTTGCAGCGCATCTATGTACGTGACTTGTCCTTCGAAGCCCCAAAAAGCCCGGCGATCTTCCGCCAGCAGTGGGAACCGAGCGTCGGTCTGGATCTGAACACCCGTCAAAAGGCTCTGGAAGGCGACTTCCACGAAGTCGTGCTGACTTTGTCCGTGACCGTGAAAAACGGTGACGAAGTGGCGTTCATCGCTGAAGTGCAACAGGCCGGGATCTTCCTGATCAAGAACCTGGACGACGCTTCGATGAGCCACACCCTCGGCGCGTTCTGCCCGAACATTCTGTTCCCGTACGCTCGCGAAACCCTGGACAGCCTGGTGACCCGCGGTTCGTTCCCGGCCCTGATGCTGGCCCCGGTGAACTTCGACGCACTGTACGCACAAGAACTGCAACGCATGCAGGCGGCGGGCGAGACTCCGACTGTTCAGTAAGCGGTCCTGAGTCAAGGCAAGTCCAATGTGGGAGCGGGCTTGCTCGCGAAAGCGGTGTAACAGTCAACGATGATGTTGAATGTTATGGCCCCTTCGCGAGCAAGCCCGCTCCCACATTTGTTATGTGCGTTACTTGAAACCGAGCTGGCGCCAGCCTTCGTACACCGCGACGGCCACGGTGTTCGACAGGTTCAGGCTGCGGCAGCCTTCGCGCATCGGCAGGCGCAGGCGTTGTTCGCCGGGCAGGGCATCGAGCACTTCGGCGGGCAGGCCACGGCTTTCCGGGCCGAACAGGAAGGCATCGCCCTCGGCGAAGCTGGCATCGTGGAACGGCCGCGAGCCCTTGGTGGTAAAGGCGAACAACCGTGGATGGCCGAGGCTTTCCAGGCAACTGGCGAGGTCGGCGTGGCGTTGCAGGGTGGCGTACTCGTGGTAATCGAGGCCGGCCCGCCGCAGGCGCTTGTCGTCCATTTCGAAGCCCAGCGGCTCGATCAAATGCAGGTGGCAGCCACTGTTGGCGCACAGCCTGATAACGTTGCCGGTATTCGGCGGAATTTCTGGTTGGAAGAGGATGACGTGAAACATGCACGGCTCCGAAGGTAAAGATGAGCGGCATTCTACGCCGCCCGTGGACAACCGTTCGAAACTATTCCCGCGCGTGATGGGTTCGCTGGCGATTGTCGGGCTGATGGTGGGGCTGATGATCGGTCGCCTGACCACTCCCGACCCCAGTGAATTGCAGCAGGTCGAGGTGACCGACGGTGGGCTGGTGGTGTGGTTCAACAACGAACCCAAGACCCATGGCGAGGTCGTGGACGGCAGCGTCGCGTTGCTGTTCGAGGCTGAAGGCAAGGCACAGAAAGGCCAGCTCAAGGTCAACGGCAAAGACGTGAACTGGCGCGTGCGTTTGAGTGATGGGGGGTTGTTGCTGACGGTAGTAGCGGCGCGGCCACTGCAAGGTGAGTGGGCCGGTGGCGAGGTCGATGACCGCTGGCGGCTGGAGATCCATCTCCGGGAGCAATAAAAGAGGGAATCCCCGGCCTGCCTGTACCAAGGTTCCCAAAACGGCAGGGACTTACGCATAGCGTCGTAAGTCCCGGTGTAAAGAAGGAACCCCTGACCTGCCTGTATCAAGGGCCCCAAAACGGGTTGGGCTCGTCGCGTTGGCGGTGTGAGCCCGATGTAAAGAGGGGAATCCCCGGCCTGCCTGTACCAAGGTCCCCGAAACCGGGTAGTGAACTGAATCACTGAATGGACTATTGCAGGGGGCGTGCCAGGTTTTAACAAGTTGAAACAGAATGTCGCGCTGAAACGTCGAAAGCCCCGTATTCCGGGGCTTTCGTGTTTTTGTTGGGTGGGTTTTTTTACGTTACAGGATGGGATTTCAGGAGAGTGGCTGTGCGCGATTGCGGGTCATCGTGCATTGGTGCGGTGCATTAGGGATGCGGCGGTGCACCGAAGAATGAGGGCTGATCCAGAATCCACCCCTCACCCTAACCCTCTCCCCAAAGGGGCGAGGGGACTGACCGAGTTGTTATTTCGAGTTGCATCGACCTGGGATATCGAGGCGAACTCAGTT
>NZ_JAAVVC010000005.1 GCF_018449725.1 Pseudomonas sp. dw_612
CTGAGATATCAAGTCGAACTCAGGACTTGAAAGCAACAGAGATCGGCTCCCTTTCCCCCTCTCCCCAGAGGGGAGAAGGAACTGACCGAGTTGCATGTTCGAGCTACATCGACCTGAAATATCAAGTCGAACTCAGGACTTGAAAGCAACAGAGATCGGCTCCCTCTCCCCAGAGGGGAGAAGGAACTGACCGAGTTGCATGTTCGAGCTACATCGACCTGAAATATCAAGTCGAACTCAGGACTTGAAAGCAACAGAGATCGGCTCCCTTTCCCCTCTCCCCTTTGGGGAGAGGGCTGGGGTGAGGGGTGGCTTTCAACCCCAACCTGAATCTCAAGATTTCACCCCAGCCCTCCACCAAGGCATACTTGCCACCCTCCGCACGCCAGAACCAAAAACCGCCCCATGCGTATCCACGTCAGCTTCATCGACCGCGTCGGCATTACCCAGGAAGTCCTGGCCCTGCTCGGTGGGCGCAATCTCAATCTGGATGCGGTGGAAATGGTTCCGCCGAACGTCTACATCGACGCCCCGACCCTGAGCCCGGAAGTCCTCGAAGAGCTGCGCGATGCCTTGCTCAGCGTGCGCGGCGTGCAGGCGATGACGGTGGTCGACATCCTGCCCGGCCAGCGCCGGCACTTGCAGCTCGATGCGTTGCTCGCGGCCATGACCGACCCGGTGCTGGCCCTCGACAGTGCCGGCAAAGTGCTGCTGGCCAACCCGGCGCTGATTGCCCTGTACGGGCGCGAACCGGCCGGTGAAAGCATCGCCGACCTGTTTGCCGACCCGGCGCTGCTCGATGCCTTGCTGGAAAACGGCTTTCGCCTGCCGCTGCGTGAAATCACCGTCAACGGCCAGACCTTGTTGCTGGACGCCACGCCGATCACCGATGCCGGCGCCCTGCTGACGCTGTATCAGCCGAACCGGATCGGCGAACGTCTGTCGGCGCTGCACCACGATCATGCGGAAGGTTTCGATGCGCTGCTCGGCGAGTCCCCGGCGATTCGTACGTTGAAGGCCCGTGCCCAACGTGTGGCCGCCCTCGATGCACCGTTGTTGATCCAGGGCGAAACCGGCACCGGCAAAGAACTGGTGGCCCGTGCCTGCCACGCCATCAGCGCGCGGCACAGTGCGCCGTTTCTTGCACTGAACTGCGCGGCTTTGCCGGAGAACCTCGCCGAAAGCGAACTGTTCGGCTACGCCCCCGGCGCCTTCACTGGCGCGCAACGGGGCGGCAAACCGGGGCTGATGGAACTGGCCAACCAGGGCACGGTGT
Organism: Pseudomonas sp. dw_612; assembly: GCF_018449725.1. Lineage (GTDB taxonomy): Bacteria > Pseudomonadota > Gammaproteobacteria > Pseudomonadales > Pseudomonadaceae > Aquipseudomonas. Next base: position 1,277 of record NZ_JAAVVC010000005.1, read on the forward strand.
TTCTCGATGAAATCGGCGAGATGTCGCCGTATTTGCAGGCCAAGTTGCTGCGTTTTTTGAATGACGGCAGTTTCCGGCGGGTGGGCGGTGATCGTGAAGTGAAGGTCAACGTGCGGATCCTCAGCGCGACCCACCGCGACCTGGAAAAAATGGTCAGCGAAGGCACTTTCCGCGAAGACCTGTTCTATCGCCTCAATGTGCTCAACGTCGAAGTCCCGCCGCTGCGCGAGCGCGGCCAGGACATTTTGCTGCTCGCCCGCTACTTCATGCAGCAGGCTTGCGCGCAGATCCAGCGCCCGGTCTGTCGCCTGGCGCCCGGCACTTACCCGGCACTGCTGGGCAACCGCTGGCCGGGCAATGTGCGGCAATTGCAAAACGTGATCTTCCGCGCTGCGGCGATTTGCGAAAGCAGTTTGGTGGATATTGGGGATCTCGACATCGCCGGCACGTCGGTGGCGCGCCAGAGTGACAGCGAAGTGGATAGCCTTGAGCAGGCCATGGAAGAGTTCGAAAAGACCCTGCTGGAAAAGCTTTACGTCAGCTATCCCTCGACCCGGCAATTGGCGAATCGGCTACAAACCTCCCACACCGCGATTGCCCATCGGTTGCGCAAGTACGGGATTCCCAATAAGCCCTGAGCGTTACTCGGTCGACCTGTAGGAGCTGCCGAAGGCTGCGATCTTTTGACTTTAGCCTTGTAGCGTCTGGGACAAGATCGCAGCCTTCGGCATGCGTACGCCCACCCCTGTAGGAGCTGCCGTAGGCTGCGATCTTTTGACTTTAGCCTTGCAGCGTCTGGGACAAGATCGCAGCCTTCGGCAGCTCCTACGGGGCGAATTTCAATTCAAAGGTTTCTAACCTGTTTAAAAGCGACCTCCATCTGTACTGAAAGCGCTACAGTGGAACGATATCGATACAACCTCTTCTGATCGCCGCTGTGCAAGGCTTTGATCCCATTACGCTTTTTTCTTCGCTTCAGACTGTAGCGATTTCGCTACAGCCGCTTCAATCCAGCGATCTTCGGAAACACACAAAGCATTGATTTATAAGGGTTTAACAACCTTGGCCGCGATCTTGCTTAGTAACCCCCTATAAAGAAGGGCTTTAGCCCAAGCATTCAATCGCGTCCACCAGACGAGTCTGGCCCCCTTAGGAGTTTCCATGAGCGAGTTGCGTTTTACTGAAGATCACGAATGGCTGCGCACTGAAGCTGACGGCAGCGTTACAGTCGGCATCACCGCTTTCGCGCAGAACGCCTTGGGCGACGTGGTTTTCGTACAACTGCCTGAGCTGCAGTCCTACGACAAAGGCGCCGAAGCCGCCACCGTGGAATCGGTCAAAGCCGCCAGCGGCGTGTACATGCCCCTCGACGGTGAAGTGCTGGAAGTCAACCCGGCACTCGACAGCAGCCCTGAGCTGGTCAACGAAGACCCGCTGGGCGAAGGCTGGTTCTTCCGCTTCCAGCCTGCCGACGCCTCGGCTGTCGCCAAACTGCTGGATCAGGACGCTTACGACCGTTTGATCAAAGCCAACGCCGAAGCCTGAGGAGCGCTGACATGACTCAAGTAAACCTGACCACCGCCAACGAATTCATCGCCCGCCACATCGGCCCGCGTTCCGGCGACGAACAAGCGATGCTCAACAGCCTCGGTTTCGACTCCCTGGAAGCTCTGAGCGCCAGCGTCATTCCGGAAAGCATCAAGGGCACCAGCGTGCTCGGTATGGACGATGGCTTGAGCGAAGCCGACGCCCTGGCGCTGATCAAAGGCATCGCCGCCAAGAACCAACTGTTCAAGACCTACATCGGCCAGGGTTACTACGGCACGCACACGCCGTCGCCGATCCTGCGCAACCTGCTGGAAAACCCGGCCTGGTACACCGCGTACACCCCGTATCAACCGGAGATTTCCCAGGGCCGTCTCGAAGCGCTGTTGAACTTCCAGACCCTGATCAGCGACCTGACCGGCCTGCCGATCGCCAACGCCTCGCTGCTCGACGAAGCCACCGCCGCCGCCGAAGCCATGACCTTCTGCAAACGCCTGAGCAAGAACAAGGGCAGCCACGCCTTCTTCGCCTCCGTGCATTGCCACCCGCAAACCCTCGACGTGCTGCGCACCCGTGCCGAGCCGTTGGGCATCGACGTGGTGGTCGGCGACGAGCACACACTGACCGACGTGACGCCATTCTTCGGCGCGCTGCTGCAATACCCGGCCAGCAACGGTGACGTGTTCGATTACCGCGAACTGACCGAACGCTTCCATGCCGCCAACGCTTTGGTAGCCGTCGCCGCTGACCTGCTGGCCCTGACCGTGCTCACGCCACCGGGCGAGTTCGGCGCCGACGTGGCCATCGGCAGTGCGCAACGCTTCGGCGTGCCGCTGGGCTTCGGCGGTCCGCACGCCGCTTATTTCTCGACGAAAGATGCGTTCAAGCGCGACATGCCGGGCCGTCTGGTCGGTGTCTCCGTGGACCGTTTCGGCAAGCCGGCCCTGCGCCTGGCGATGCAGACCCGCGAGCAACATATCCGCCGCGAGAAAGCCACGTCGAACATCTGCACCGCTCAGGTGCTGTTGGCCAACATCGCCAGCATGTACGCCGTGTACCACGGTCCGAAAGGCCTGACGCAGATCGCCAACCGCGTGCATCACCTGACCGCGATTCTGGCCCAGGGCCTGAAAGCCATCGGTCTGAACGTCGAGCAGGAAAACTTCTTCGATACGCTAACAATCAAGACCGGCGCTAACACTGCCGCATTGCACGACAATGCTCGCGCCCAGCAGATCAACCTGCGCGTCGTCGATGCCGAACGTCTGGGCCTGTCCCTCGACGAAACCACCTCGCAAGCTGACGTGGAAACCCTGTGGGCCCTGCTGGCTGACGGCAAAGCGCTGCCAGACTTCGCCGCCCTCGCCGCTTCGGTTCAAGCGACCATCCCAGCCGCCCTGGTGCGCCAATCGCCGATCCTCAGCCACCCGGTGTTCAACCGTTACCACTCGGAAACCGAGCTGATGCGCTACCTGCGCAAGCTCGCCGACAAGGACCTGGCGCTGGATCGCACCATGATCCCGCTGGGTTCGTGCACCATGAAACTCAACGCCGCCAGCGAAATGATCCCGGTGACCTGGGCTGAATTCGGTGCCCTGCACCCGTTCGCCCCGGCCGCACAAAGCGCCGGTTACCAGCAATTGACCGACGAATTGGAAGCGATGCTCTGCGCCGCTACCGGTTACGATTCGATCTCGCTGCAACCGAACGCCGGTTCCCAGGGTGAATACGCTGGCCTGCTGGCAATCCGCGCTTACCACCAGAGCCGTGGCGAAGACCGTCGCGACATCTGCCTGATCCCGTCTTCCGCCCACGGCACCAACCCGGCCACCGCCAACATGGCCGGCATGCGCGTGGTTGTGACCGCGTGCGATGCCCGTGGCAACGTCGACATCGAAGACCTGCGCGCCAAGGCCATCGAGCACCGCGAACACCTCGCGGCCTTGATGATCACCTACCCGTCGACCCACGGCGTGTTCGAAGAAGGCATCCGCGAAATCTGCGGCATCATTCATGACCACGGCGGCCAGGTGTACATCGACGGCGCCAACATGAACGCGATGGTCGGCCTCTGCGCGCCGGGCAAGTTCGGCGGCGACGTGAGCCACCTGAACCTGCACAAAACCTTCTGCATTCCACACGGCGGTGGCGGCCCGGGCGTCGGCCCGATTGGTGTGAAATCGCACCTGACCCCGTTCCTGCCAGGTCACGGCACCATGCAACGCAAGGAAGGCGCGGTGTGCGCGGCACCGTTCGGCAGCGCGAGCATTTTGCCGATCACCTGGATGTACATTCGCATGATGGGCGGCGCCGGTCTGAAACGCGCTTCGCAACTGGCGATCCTGAATGCCAACTACATTTCCCGTCGCCTCGAAGAGCATTACCCAGTGCTCTACACCGGCAGCAACGGTCTGGTGGCACACGAATGCATCCTCGACCTGCGCCCGCTGAAAGACAGCAGCGGCATCAGCGTCGATGACGTGGCCAAGCGCCTGATCGACTTCGGCTTCCACGCCCCGACCATGTCGTTCCCGGTCGCCGGCACGTTGATGATCGAGCCGACCGAAAGCGAATCCAAGGAAGAACTGGACCGCTTCTGCGACGCCATGATCCGCATCCGCGAAGAAATCCGCGCAGTGGAAAACGGCACCCTGGACAAGGACGACAACCCGCTGAAAAACGCCCCGCACACCGCGGCGGAAATCGTCGGCGAGTGGACGCATCCGTATAGCCGTGAACAAGCGGTTTACCCGGTTGCTTCGCTGATCGAAGGCAAATACTGGCCGCCGGTCGGTCGCGTCGACAACGTGTTTGGCGATCGCAACCTGGTCTGCGCTTGCCCGTCGATCGAAAGCTACGCTTAAACCTGTGTGGGGCGGTTAATCCGCCCCACCGCATTTCCCCTTGTGGGAGCGGGCTTGCTCGCGAATGCGGTGGATCAGTCACCCTCAATGTTGCCTGACCCACCGCATTCGCGAGCAAGCCCGCTCCCAAAAGGATTTGTGCAAAACCTCAGATTCCGCGAATTCCTATAACAAGAAACCGGAGAACAACTCATGTCGTTAAGCGTGTTCGACCTGTTCAAGATTGGCATCGGCCCCTCCAGCTCCCACACCGTCGGCCCGATGCGTGCCGCTGCGCGTTTCGCCGAAGGTTTGCGCCGTGAAGGGCTGCTGACCGCCACCACCTGCGTCAAAGTCGAGCTCTACGGCTCGCTCGGCGCCACCGGCAAGGGCCACGGCAGCGACAAGGCTGTGTTGCTCGGCCTGGAAGGCGAACACCCGGACACCGTGAACACCGAAACCGTCGCCGCCCGTCTGCAAGAAATTCGCGGTAACGGTCGCTTGAACCTGCTCGGCGAACACAGCATTGCGTTCAACGAGAAAGAACACCTGGCGATGATCCGCAAACCGTTGGCCTATCACCCCAACGGCATGATCTTTCGCGCCTTCGATGCGGCGGGCATACAGATCCGCAGCCGTGAGTACTACTCGGTCGGCGGTGGATTCGTGGTCGATGAAGATGCGGCCGGCGCCGACCGCATCGTCGAAGACGCCACGCCGCTGACGTTCCCGTTCAAAAGCGCCAAGGACCTGCTCACTCATTGCACCACCTACGGTTTGTCGATCAGCCAGGTGATGCTGACCAACGAAAGCGCCTGGCGCCCGGAAGCGGAAACCCGCGCCGGTTTGCTGAACATCTGGCAAGTGATGCAGGACTGCGTCGCCGCCGGTTGCCGTAACGAAGGCATCCTGCCCGGTGGCTTGAAGGTCAAGCGCCGTGCTGCCGCGTTGCATCGGCAATTGTGCAAGAACCCGGAATCGGCCCTGCGCGATCCGCTGTCAGTGCTGGACTGGGTCAACCTCTACGCATTGGCGGTCAACGAAGAAAACGCCAATGGCGGGCGCGTGGTGACTGCGCCCACTAACGGTGCGGCGGGGATCGTCCCGGCGGTGTTGCATTACTACATGCGCTTCATCCCCGGCGCCAACGAAGACGGCGTCGTGCGTTTTCTGCTGACCGCAGCGGCAATCGGCATTCTCTATAAAGAAAACGCCTCGATCTCCGGCGCAGAAGTCGGCTGTCAGGGTGAAGTCGGCGTCGCCTGTTCGATGGCGGCCGGCGCCTTGTGCGAAGTCCTCGGCGGCACGGTGCAGCAAGTGGAAAACGCTGCCGAAATCGGCATGGAACATAACCTCGGCCTGACCTGCGACCCGATTGGCGGCCTCGTTCAAGTGCCGTGCATCGAGCGCAACGCCATGGGTTCGGTGAAAGCCATCAACGCGGTGCGCATGGCCCTGCGCGGCGACGGTCAACACTTCGTCTCGCTGGATAAGGTCATCCGCACCATGCGCCAGACCGGCGCCGACATGAAAAGCAAATACAAGGAAACCGCCCGTGGCGGTTTGGCGGTCAACATTATCGAGTGCTGATGCGCGCGCATTGGCATCTGCACACTTTTTCAGGAGCTGAATATGTCCACCGAACAATTGCTGAAAACTCCGCTGCACGCACTGCACATCGAACTCGGCGCGCGCATGGTGCCGTTCGCCGGCTACGACATGCCAGTGCAATACCCGCTGGGCGTGATGAAAGAACACCAACACACCCGTGAGCTGGCCGGGCTGTTCGATGTCTCGCACATGGGCCAGATCCGCCTGACCGGCGCGAATGCCGCCAAGGCCCTGGAAACCCTGGTGCCGGTGGACATCATCGACTTGCCGGTGGGCATGCAGCGTTACGCGATGTTCACCAACGACACCGGCGGCATCCTCGACGACCTGATGGTCGCCAACCTCGGTAACGACGAGCTGTTCCTGGTGGTCAACGCCGCTTGCAAGGATCAGGATTTGGCGCACTTGCGCCAGCACATCGGCGATCAATGCACGATCGAGCCGCTGTTCGAAGAACGCGCGTTGCTGGCGTTGCAAGGCCCGGCGGCCGTGACCGTGCTCGCACGCCTGGCGCCGGAAGTGTCGAAGATGACCTTCATGCAATTCGCCCGCGTGAAGCTGTTGGGCGTGGAGTGCTTTGTCAGCCGTTCGGGCTACACCGGCGAAGACGGTTTCGAAATCTCCGTCCCGGCCGCCAACGCCGAAGCCCTGGCTCGCGCCCTGCTGGCGGAACCGGAAGTGGCCGCCATCGGCCTCGGCGCCCGTGACTCCCTGCGCCTGGAAGCCGGTCTGTGCCTCTATGGCCACGACATGAACACCGAGACCACCCCGATCGAAGCCAGCCTGCTGTGGGCCATGTCCAAGCCCCGTCGTGCCGATGGCGCGCGGGCCGGCGGCTTCCCGGGCGCGGAAACCGTGTTTGCGCAACAACAAGGCGGGGTCAGCCGCAAACGCGTTGGCCTGTTGCCGCAAGAACGCACACCGGTGCGTGAAGGCGCAGAGATCGTCAACGAAGCCGGCGAGATCATCGGCAGCGTGTGCAGCGGCGGCTTCGGGCCGACCCTCGGTGCTCCTCTGGCCATGGGTTACGTCGACAGTGCCTATATCGCACTCGACACGCCGGTGTGGGCGATTGTTCGTGGGAAAAAGGTGCCTTTGCTTGTAAGCAAAATGCCATTTGTTCCGCAACGCTACTTCCGTGGTTGATTGACTGTTTCTATAAGTAACGCGGTTGCGCTAACAGTGCACTAATCTGTAACGCAACCGCCATAAAACAGTGCAACCGTTCGATAATGAACTTGGCTTATAACGATCGAAAACAATTGAACACCTCTATCGAATAAGCCCGCACTAGTGGACCGACTAACAGTCACCAACCTGAGCAAAACCGGGCCCCTCGCAGGGGCTTGTTTTTTATTGGCTAGTTGGCGTAGAGTTTGTTCACTGTGTTTGCATGGGTCGCTTGGAATCGTGACCTGGGCAGTAGCCTACAAGTTAGCTACATCCCGTTCGACGTCTTCTTACTCTCCTGCAACCAGCCCCAGTACTCTTTCATGAGAAAGAGACTGTCATTAATTTTTGCGTCAAAGGAATAAGAAATGTCCACACGTCAGAGCGGTACCGTCAAGTGGTTTAACGACGAGAAAGGTTTTGGTTTTATCACTCCTGAAAGCGGTCCGGATCTGTTCGTGCATTTCCGCGCCATCCAGGGCAACGGCTTCAAGAGCCTGAAAGAAGGCCAGAAAGTGACTTTCGTCGCTGTGCAAGGCCAGAAAGGCATGCAGGCTGACGAAGTACAAGCAGAAGCCTAACCTTCTGTAACGAAAAAGCCCCTGATGCTGACATCAGGGGCTTTTTTGTGCGCGTAAATCCGTAAAATGGCTTCTTTTTCCGCCAGAGGCTGCCATGTCGAAACACCTGCTCAAACCCCAGGGCGAGTTCCCCGCCGCCACCCTGGGTCGTCGCCTGGCAGCGATGTTCTATGACTTCCTGTTGTGCACCGCCCTGCTGATCGTCACCAGCGGCATTTACAAGATGATCCAGATGGCGATCATCGGCGAAGACAAGATGCGCACCCTGACCGAAGCCGGCGCCCTGGACGGTGATCCGTTGCTGTCGACGGTGCTGTTTTTTGTGTTGTTCGGATTCTTCGCCAAGTTCTGGACCTGGTCTGGCCAGACGTTGGGCATGCAGGTGTGGGGGATCCGCGTGCAAAACGCCGACGGGTCGTCCATCAGCCTGTGGCAGGCGTTGCTGCGCTTTGTGGTGTCGATCGGGTCTTGGTTGTGCGTGGGCCTGGGGTTTCTCTGGCCGCTGTTTGATAAGCAGAAACGCAGCTGGCATGACATGTATTCAAATACGCAGTTGGTGCGTATCCCGAAGAAGACCAAGTAATCCAGCAGAACACAAAACACTGTGGGAGCGGGCTTGCTCGCGAAGGCGGCGTGTCAGTCACCATCAATGTCGACTGATACACCGCCTTCGCGAGCAAGCCCGCTCCCACATATTTTACGACTCAGGCGTTACCGGCCAACTTCATCCGCGCCGCCTGGGTGAAGTCCAGCATCCGCTTCAACGGTCGGATCGCCTGGGGAATCAATGCCGGATCGACAAAGATCTCGTTCGTCCCTTCCTTCAAGCTCTTCAGCGTGCGCTCAAGGGTATTCATCGCCATCCATGGGCAATGCGCGCAACTGCGGCACGCGGCACCGTTACCGGCCGTTGGCGCCTCGATGAAGACTTTGTCCGGACACAGCTGCTGCATCTTGTAGAAGATGCCGCGGTCGGTGGCGACGATCAGGGTCTTGTTCGGCAGGCTTTGCGCCGCAGCGATCAACTGACTGGTAGAACCGACGGCATCCGCCAATTCGATCACCGAGGTCGGCGACTCCGGGTGCACCAGAATGGCCGCGTCCGGGTACAGCGCCTTCATGTCTTCAAGCTGCTTGGACTTGAACTCTTCGTGAACGATGCAGGCACCGTCCCACAGCAACATGTCCGCGCCGGTCTTGCGCTGGATGTAAGTGCCCAGGTGTTTGTCCGGGCCCCAGATGATCGTTTCGCCGTTATCCATCAGGCTTTCGACGATCTCCAGCGCGCAGCTTGAAGTCACCACCCAGTCGGCCCGGGCTTTCACCGCTGCCGAGGTGTTGGCATACACCACCACCGTGCGTTCCGGGTGCTGATCGCAGAACGCCGAGAACTCGTCCACCGGGCAACCCAGGTCCAGCGAGCAGGTCGCTTCCAGGGTCGGCATCAGCACGCGTTTTTCGGGGTTGAGGATCTTCGCGGTCTCGCCCATGAACTTCACTCCGGCGACCACTACGGTCTTGGCCGGGTGGGCATTGCCGAAGCGGGCCATTTCCAGGGAGTCGGAGACGCAACCACCGGTTTCTTCGGCCAGGGCCTGAATCACCGGATCGCAATAGAAGTGGGCCACCAGCACCGCGTCCTGAGCCTTGAGCTCGGCGGCAATGGCAGCGCGGTAATAAGCCTCTTCCTCGGCGGTCAGCGGCTTGGGCTGCTTGGCGTCGAGGTGAGCTTGAACCAGTAGGCGTTCAGAAATTTGCGTCATGATCGCAAGACCTGCGGGCGCTTTCGCGCGAAAGTCGAGTATACACCCGGCTCCGGACCGCTTGAGGGTACCGCCGGGAGAGTGAGTATTCATCAGGCACAGCGTTGGAGCCGCGCAAGGCTACAGAATATCCCCCGGATGCAAAAGATGAATCTGACCTGCGTCACACGCTGACGCTACGTAACCCTCCCTGCTGGATAAACGCGGTCAGGGCCAGCACATCCACTGAGCCCGATCGATCCTCATGCAAAGGCGCCACTTGGCTACGCACCGCCCGATACAGCCGGCCACTGCCCTCCCCCAATTGCAGGGGGCCGCGCAGATCGATGGCCTGGGCCGCGACGATCAGTTCTATACTCGCCAGCCAGGCCAGGCGCTGGGTCAGTTGCCGGGTTTTCTCGATGACTGCCAGGGCTTGACCGGCGTAGTCCTCGACGCGATCCGCCACGGCAATGCTCACTGCCGGCAGCGGATTGGCCAAGTGACTGATGTCCGCCACCAATGCCGCCGCGCTACGGTGCAACGCCGCCATGCCGACGTGGCCGGGGCGCTCGATCAGAAACCGTGGCAAGTCACTGGAAGCGGTGGACAACAGCTTGGCAATCCGCTCGGCCGAACAGGCGGCCACTCGACTCAAGGCCAGCCCCAGTCCCTCACCGGCCAACGCCAGATGGGTGCTGTCGAAGTTGGCCGTGGCCAGCACTTGTTGCTGCTCGACGATCAGCGCCGGGTTGTCGGCACCACTGCCGAGTTCTACTTCAAGGTGCTCGCACAGTTGTTCCCAGGCATGCCGTGCCGCACCTTGCACCACGGTGGCACAGCGAAAACTCAACGGGTCTTGCAAACGTCGCGCGTGACCGGGCAAGGTCAGTTCACCGCCCTGCAACAGTTCCAACAACGCAGCCGATTGTCCCGCCTGCCCGGCTGCCGGACGCAACCGTGACGCCCAGGGCTGGAACGGCGAAAGGTTGGCCCGATAACCCTCGCAAGACAGGGCCAGCGCGGCCAGCACCGTATCGAGCGCACCCTCGGCTTCGTAAGCCAGCAGTGCGCCGAGACCGACACTCGCCGCATTCGCCGACACCAGGGCCAGGCCATCCTTCCCGATTAAGTTCGCGGGAGCGAGGCCGTTGTTGCGCAGCGCTTGCAAGGCCGGCAATCGTTCACCGCGACAGTGCACCCAGCCTTCACCGAGCAGCGCCAGACTCAGGTGCGCCAACGGCGCCAGATCACTCTCGCCCAGAGAACCAATCAGTGGCACTTCAGGCTCGATACCGGCGTTGAGTAATGCCAACAGACTGTCCGCGGCAGCCGGTGAAATCCCCGAGCGCCCCTGAGCCAGGCCGGCCAGACGCGCACCGATAATGGCGCGCAATTCCACGCCACTGGCCAGGCGCCCGACACCCACCGCACGCCCCAACGGAATGCGCCGTTGCAGATCGGCGTCATCCTCATTCGGGCGCACGTCCAGCGCCGCACCAAGACCGGTGGTGACGCCGTAGATCGGCTCCCCGGTGGCCATGCGTTCAAGCAGCAAGGCGTGACCCTCGGCGATCCGTTGCCGGACTTGTGCACTGAACGCCAGCGCCGAATCGTCATGGGCCAGACGCTGCAAATCCACCAGCGACAGGCCCTGGATATCGAGGTTGATCATGCGAAGCGCAACCGTTGGCCGATGCCCAGGCGCCGGGCCTTTTCCAGGAGTGCATGCCCCAAAGCGATGTCGCTCAGGCTCAAGCCACGATGCCAGAAGAGGATGGTTTCTTCGCGAGTCTGGCGACCGCTTTTCCGACCGGCGACGATTTGCCCGAGCTCGGCGTGCAAACTGGCTTCACTGAGTTTTCCGGCGTCGACGTGGGCCCGCAACGACCCGAACATCCCGCCCTTGCACTGCCCCCAGTCGTCCACCACGAGTTTGCTCATGATGTCCGTCAGGGATAATTCCACCGCACTCATGGTGCCGTAAGGCACGACGAAGGCGCCGGGTTTGATCCACTCCGTGCGCAGCAGTGGCTCGGGTTGATTCAGCCGCGAGGCTTCGACCACGATGTCTGCGCCACGCACTGCGCTTTCCCAATCGGACGTCACGGTCACCGGTTTGCCCAGGTCGCGACGCAGGCGTTCGGCGAACGCTTCACGGCTGTCTTCACGTCGGGAATGCACGCGAATTTCCTCGAAGTCGAACAGGTGATCCAGCAGCCGCACATTCCAGTACGCCGTGCCGCGTGCGCCGATATGCGCCAGCACCTTGCTGTCGGGCCGCGCCAGGTACTTGGCGCCGATGGCCGTGACCGCGCCGGTGCGCATGTCGGTGATCGCCGAGGCATCGAGGATCGCCCGTGGCACACCGGTGGCCGGGTCCAGCAGGTTGAGAATCGCCAGCTCCGAAGGCAGGCCCTTGCGGTAATTGTCGACAAAATCCCCCACCACCTTGACCCCGGCATAGCCGATGTCACCGCCCAACACACCGCGCAGCACATTGAAATGACCGTTGATTTCGCCACCGGGAATCAAATGCGTGCGCGGCTCGATCACCGCCTCGCCGCGCCCCTGAATGGCCAGGCTGGTTTCGATGGCGGTGAGGATTTCATCATTGCCCAGCGCCAGGGCCTGGATGTCCGGACCGTTAAGAAAATCGATATAGATTGGCTGCATGGGTTCACTCGCTCTTGAAGACGATCTGTTCGATGTGCACCGCTTTGGGGATCAGTCGATTGGCCAGGAACAAGTCAGCCGTGCGCTGCTGACTGGCAATGGTCCGCGCGTCGATGCCCTGGATCGGCGCTCGGGAGCGGTGATTGAAATAGCTCTCCACCACCGGACGTTGCAGCCCCAATGTCTGGGTCATGCTGTCGATACTCGCGTCGCGTTGCTCGAACGACAACTGCTGGGCAGCCCCGAAAGCCTTGAGGATCGGCCCGATGGCGTGGGGATGTTGGCGGGCGAACGCACCGCTGGCGATGTAGAAACTGCCACCGGAATCCAGCCCCTGGCCGTCGCTGAGCAAGCGCGCGCTGCCATCGATCAGAGCTGCCGAATAATAGGGATCCCAGATCACCCAGGCGTCCAGTTTGCCTTGCTCGAAAGCGGCCCGGGCATCGGCCGGTGACAGGTACACCAGGTTCACATCCTTCAACTGCAAACCGGCACGCACCAGGCTTTTAAGAAAAAAGTTGTGGGCGCTGGAGCCCTTGAGCAGCGCAACGCGCTTGCCCTTGAGGTCCGCCAGGCTTTGCACCTCGCTGGTTTTGGGCACCAGAATAGCTTCGGTCTTGCCGTCGCTGGGTTCGACGCCGATGTACTGCAGGTCAATGCCTGCGGCCTGAGCAAATATTGGTGGGATATCACCGATGTTGCCTATGTCCAGGCTGCCGCCGTTCAACGCCTCAATCAGTTGCGGGCCGCCGGGAAATTCGATCCATTGCACCTGAGTGCCCGGCAAGGCCTGTTCAAGCAACTGATGCTCGCGGGCGAGGACCATGTTCACCGAGCTTTTCTGATAGCCGATGCGCAACTGCGCAGGCTCGGCGGCCAGGGCCAGCGTGGTGCAAAGCGTGAGGAACAGAATGGCTGTAAAACGTTTAAACATCGGTATCTCCGGGGAACGGTTGGAACGCGATTGAAAGTGCGGTGGCCATCGGCGCCCTCACGCCGGCAAGCCGACGGCTGCAGCCGCCGATTGCCGACGCTTCAGATTAAAAGTCGTAACTGAGCCGGGTGTAGTAAAACGCCCCCTCCGGTGCCGACGGCGACAGGTAGCTGTACTGCTGCCCGGCGGTCTGCCGCAGCGCGGCGTTGTACTCGTCGGGTTTACTGTCGAACAGGTTGTTGGCGCCCACCGATAGCCGCAGTTGTTTGGTGAAGGCGTAGTTCACGTCCAGGTCCGTGTTCCACTGGGCGGAGAAGGTCTGGTCGTACTGAGCATTGGCGGCCGAGGCCGCATATTTACGGTACTCGCCATAACGGGTTTCGCTGAGAGCGATGGTCCAGGGGCCGTAGCGATGCGTGGCACCGAGCACCAATTTGTCTTCGGGGTAACCGTGTTCGAGAAAGCCTTGGGCCTCACGGGTCAGCACATCAAACCCGAAGGCGTTGGCATGGATTTTCTCGATGGTGGTGCGGGCCTTCGTGTAGCCGGCGGAAAGGCTCAATGCACCGTACTGCTGCAGGTCGAGGTTGTACTTGCCGACGATGTCGACACCGCGAGTGCGAGTGTCCGCAGCGTTAGTCATGAACTGCGCCCAGGTGTACTGGCCGAATCCGGCTTCAGCGAGAATACGTTCGGCCTCAGGTCCGGAAATGCCACCGCTGTACAGCAGTCGGTCACGAATCGAAATCTGGTACGCATCGATGGTCAGAGAAGCTTGCTCGATGGGGCGCAGCACCAGGCCCACCGAGTAGTTGGTGGATTTCTCCGGTTTCAGCGGTTGCGCGCCCAGGGCACGGGCCGCCGGGTTGTCCGCCGGCAGCATGCGCGTCAGCACCGGGTTGCCGTTGGCATCGACGTTAGTGGTGGTGGTCCACGACGTACCGATCTGCCCCAGGGTCGGCGCACGGTAGGCATTGTTGACGGTGGCCCGCAGCCCCACTTGCGGGGTGAAGTCGTAACGCGCCGAGAGCTTGCCGGTGGTGGCCGAGCCGAAGTCGGAATAGTGCTCGGTACGCCCGGCAAGGCCTAGCTGGAACTTATCGGTGAGCTGATTTTCGAGGCCGAAATACACACCGCCGACATGCCGTTTGTAAGTCCCGGCATCGTCCGGCGTCAGCCCGGAAGCCTGCACCGCGCCCACCTGCACGCCATCGATGCCGCCAAAGGAATAGGAGTCATAGTCGCCCGCCTCCAGCCGATACTGCTCATCGCGATACGCCACGCCCGCCGAAACGGTGAGCGGGTGCGTCGACCAGGCCACGTCCAGGTCCTTGGCGTAATCCAGGGCCAGGTTGGTTTGCTCGTTGATCAATGTCGCCACATCGAATTTGGTCGGGCTATTGGCGCCGTAGCTCGGGTTGACCGTGTTGAAAGCCAACTCGTCATGCTTGTCGCGCCCGTAGGTGGCACTGAGGTCGAAACGCCCGATGCGCTCGTCTTCGTAGCGACTGCCGACCGTCAGCGCACCGTCTTCATAGCGGTAGCGGTATTTGGGAATGGTGCCATTGGGATAGATCGCGGCCACGTTATTGGGATTGCTCGCGAGTAACGGTGGTGTGTTGTTGACGGACTTGTCCTGGCCAAACGTGGCAAAACTGTACAGCCGCCATTGATCGTTGAGACCGACCTCGGCGTTGGCCGCCAGGTTGTATTTGTCACGACTGGCGCCACCCCAGCGCGGGTCTTGCCATTGCCCGCCGGCCACGTACTGATCGCCGATATCCGTGGGTTTGTTGTTCAGGCCATTGAAACTCAGGGTGAGGAAACCATCCCCTGGCAAACCCAAGCCGTACCAGCCATCGGCGCTTTTGCTGAACCCGTCACCCTGGGCGTATTGGCCCAGTTGGGTGTTGATCTGGCCGCCGCTGTCGCGCTCCTTGAGCACGATATTCACCACCCCGGCCACCGCGTCGGAACCGTACTGCGCCGAAGCACCGTCGCGCAGCACTTCGACATGGTCGATGGCGCTGATCGGAATCATGTCCAAATCGACGGGTTGGGCACCGATGAAAGGCACGCCGCCGGAGATGTTGACCACCGCCGAAGCATGTCGGCGCTTGCCGTTAATCAGCACCAGGGTCTGATCCGGCGACAACCCCCGCAAGGATGCACCCTTGGGGTTCTGCCCACGTGTCGCACTCTGGTTCTGTGGAAAGTTGAACGACGGCAACAACTGGAACAGCGCTTGATTGAGACTGATGGCGCCGGTCTGCACCAGTTCCTCGCTGTTGATCACGTCCACCGGGGCGCTGCTGGTCAGGGCCGTGGCGTCATTGCGCCGAGTACCGATGGCCACCACCCGGTCGAGGGTCGTTGTCGTCGATTCGACCGTGCGCGGCTTGCCGCTGGTACTGATCGGGGCTGTCGACGCCGAGGTCGATGGGCCTTCCTTGATAATGAACGCGCCGTCCGGGCTGACCTGCAATTGCAGGCCGGTGCCACGCAAGGCCGCCGCCACGGCTTGCTCGGCAGACAAGGTCCCACCGACCGCGGCCGACGAGTAGTGACTCAGTTGCGGCGTAAAGGAAATCACCTGGCCACTTTGCCGGCTGATGCTCAGCAGCACCTCGTCCAGTGGGCCCGAGGCGATGTGGTAATCCTGCCGGGCGGCTTCGGCGCCGTAGGCACTGGTGAACAACAGACCGGCCAACGGGCCGATGGCAAAAGCGAGACGCGAACGACGCTGCAATGGTGTGAATGTACGCAAGATGACTCCCCCAAGGAATCCAACAGCGCTGCTCCCCGCAGCGCTTACGGCAGTGATGTGCAATGGCCGGGAGAAAACCTGCAAATCGTTTAGTTATGGTCTTAGAACCACTTGTAATGCGCAGCGGTCATGCGGCACTCAGGGTCACCCACAGATCGGTGCGGCGAGACACCCGGATCGGCAGCGTCCGGGCCAGGGTGTCGAGGATCTGCTCGGGGTTGTCCAGGCGAAACAGGCCACTGACCCGCAGCCCGGAGATGGCCGGATCGAGACGCAGCACACCGCGACGATAGGGTCGCAAGGCCTCGACCACTTCGGACAGCGGTGTGTCGCGCAGCTCCAGCAAACCATCGACCCACGCCGTGGTGCTGCCGCGACTCAGGCTCACCGGGCCGAAACCGAAGGCACCGAATGCCACCTCATGGCCTGCTTGCAGCAGCAGGTGCTCGCCATTCAAGCCATCAATCTCAAGGGTGCCGCTGAGGGCGGCCACATGACCCAGGCCTTCGCGCTCACGCACCAGCAAACGCTGGCCATAGGCGCGCACTCGGGCCTGGCGGGTATGGATAAAAAAAGGTCTGTCGCGATCACTGGCCAGGCTCAATAACACTTCACCTTCCAGCAGCCGCAAGGCTCGGCGTTGTTGATCGAAGTCGATATTCGCGGCGCTTTGCGCGTTCAGCCGCAGCTCACTGCCATCCGCCAGCATCAAGGTCTGGCGCTGACCGGTGCCGGTGCGCACATCCGCCGTCAGTTCGGCCAAGGGGCCGTCACGCTGACTGACCAAGGCCCCGCCCCCCAATATCACGCCAGCGCCAAGCAAGGCGCGTTGCAAGACCTTGCGCCGACTGCTGGGCGCACTCAGCGCACGTTGCAGCAGTTCGCCGCTGATGCCTTGGGCAATCGGAACCTGGAAAACGCCGAGACGGTTTTCCAGTTGGCTGCACAGCAGTTCATGCCGCGGGTCCTGACTGCGCCACTGCTGATAGGCGAGGCGATCAGCATCAGTGGCCTGCCCGGAGCGCAGCAACACCGCCCAGCGAGTGGCGTCGTCGATCAGGCGATCGTGGTTCGATTCACTGTTCATGTCATTCCAGCCGGGCGCGCAGGCAACGGTTAATGGCACGGGTCATGTAGTCACTGACCGAGCGCTGAGAAATGCCCAGCTCGATGGCGATTTGTGGGTAGGTCAAACCGTTGAGCTGAGACAGCAGGAAGGCTGCCTTGACCTTGGCCGGCAAACCGTCGAGCAGGCGATCAATGGCTTCCAGGGCTTCGAGCATCTGCGCCAGGTCCTCCGGGGACGGCGCTTCGGCATCGTCTTCATGCCGCAAGGCTTCCAGGTAGGCACGCTCCAGATCGCGACGGCGCCAGAGCTGGTACATCAACCGTTGGGAAATGGTGGTCAGCAGCGCGCGAGGCTGTCGAATCGACAGCGTATCCGGCGCAGTCAGCAGTTGGACAAAGGTGTCGGCGGCAATGTCTTCCGCGCTGGCGCTGGAATCCAGGTGGCGGCGCAAGCGGCTGCACAGCCAGCCGTAATGGCTGCGGAACAATCCGCCCACATAATCGCTGTGAGTTGTGTCGGCGCCGGACATAGTGGCTCCAATGAAAAGGGTTGCTCTATATGTCCGGTGTTCCGGTGAAGGGATCGTACAAGGAAGTCTTATTCCTTAAAAATACTCAAAATAGATATTTATAGACCTTTATGGAATTAACGAATAACGAATCATCGCTCGCACCACGGCGTCGCAATGATGCCTGCTGGCCATAGGTGACTGACGTTGAAAGTAATTTTATGAACTAAGCAATCCCCTACATAAATACCGGGGAATTCCTATTCATTTAGATTCACGGCTGCTGTAGAAACTGACCAACCAAGTATTTTGGATCCAAAACAGCAAAGCACCTACTGACTTACTCAGTGTTCCCGCCGGTCTTCTATCGGGAACCTGATTATCGTGGTTATTACCGAAAGGAACTTCGACGACATGACGGATAATCAATCTAAGTTTGCTGGAAAAATCGTCTTGGTCACCGGCGGAACCAGTGGTATTGGCAAAGCAGCCGTTATCGCCTTCGCCCAACAAGGGGCCACGGTGATCTTTATTGGTCGTCGAGAAGAGGAAGGGCAACGATTAATGGAGGCGATACAATCTCGTGCCGAGTCTGCCTGGTTCATCCCCGTTGATATCAGTTCCGAGACCGAAGCCGAAGCGCTGTTTAAACAGATAAAAGAAAAGTTCGGACGCCTCGACATTGCTTTTAATAACGCGGGCATTGAACTGGAACGTACTGTCACCGAAATAACCTACGCCGAGTATCGCAACCTGTTCGATATCAACGTATGGGGCATCATGGTTGCCATCAAGCATGAAATACAACTGATGCTGCAACACGGCGGCTCGATTGTGAACACCAGCAGTATCGCCGGGCACGTAGGTGTTCCGGGCTTCAGCGCATATAGCGCAACCAAACATGCCATTGAAGGCCTGGTAAAGACCACTTCACTCGAATACGCCCAACAAGGCATACGTATCAATTGCGTAGCACCGGCGTTCATAGACACGCCGATGGTGGAGCGTTACATCGGCAAACAACAAAGCGCTAAACAACATCTTGCGTCCCTGCACCCGATGGGTCGCTTGGGCGAGCCGAGCGATATCGTCGATGCGGTACTTTTCCTCAGTTCTTGTGATGCAGCTTTTATCACAGGCGAATCATTAAAAGTCGACGGTGGCTGGACAGCTCAATAAGACCACAACGGTGAATATACAAAGGGACGATATTGAACTATGGATAGCCTGTTAGCTTATAAAAACGCCTTACCTGATATTGATCTGTTTTGCCCAACGTTCCAGCAGGATCCGTACAGCCTGTATGCGCGCCTGAGGGAAGAACAGCCAGTCTACTGGAGCGAGCAGATTCAAGCGTGGATCGTGACTCGCCATGAAGATGTATTGGCGGCTTTGCATGATCAACGCATCAGCGCGAATCGGATCGTTCCGCGCATGCAGCAACTGTCGCCGGCGTTAAGAAAACGATTCCAGCCGCTGGAGAACATCTTATCGATGTGGCCATTGATGTTGGAACGACCGACACACACTCGGCTTCGTGCGCTGATCAATAAAGCCATGACCCCAACCATCGTCAAAAGCTTTCTGCCGGCCATTCAGCGGCAGGTGGATGTCCTGCTCGACGCGGCATTCGATCACGCGGGCGTGGATGCGATCACAGAACTGGCCCGCCCCTTTCCGCTCAATGTGGTTTGCGAAATTATCGGCGCGCCCCACGCGGGAAGAGATCTACTGAAACAATGTGCGGTCGATATCGTCAATTTTTTTGGCTGCCCGCCGCACTTGTATGTGGAACGCGCAGACGCCGCCATGCGGAGC
Source organism: Pseudomonas sp. dw_612 (assembly GCF_018449725.1). Lineage (GTDB taxonomy): Bacteria > Pseudomonadota > Gammaproteobacteria > Pseudomonadales > Pseudomonadaceae > Aquipseudomonas. Next base: position 20,541 of record NZ_JAAVVC010000005.1, read on the forward strand.
GTCATTACAACCATGGAATTTTTGCGCGAAACCGTTCGCCAGCGCCGCCGTGCACCTGAAAACGATCTCATCACCGCACTGATCGAGGCCCAGGAGCGTAACGCCGTCATGAGCGAGGACGAGGTTCTCGCGACCTGCCTGATGATGGTTTTCGCAGGGTTCGAAACCACCACCAACCTGATCGGCAACGGCTTGCTGCTCCTGCTGCAATACCCGGAAGAACAGCAAAAACTACGTGAAAACCCTCTGCTGATGCGCAGTGCCATTAGCGAGATGCTGCGCTTCGAAAGCCCTGTACAACGGCTGTCGCGCATGGCGATTGAGGACTTCAAGTTCAAGGAGGCCAACATTCGACGTGGCGACTTGATCTTCTTGATGGTGGCATCGGCCAACAGGGATGAACGCGTTTTCGGCGCCGCGGACCGTTTTGACATCGCCAGGGACACCAAGGGTCATCTAGCTTTTGGTCACTCAATCCACCTGTGCCCCGGTAATACATTGGCGCAACTTGAGGCGAAAGTCTTCTTCACCGAATTAATTCGTCGAGCCCCCCGCATACACCTGAACACCGATATGCCTGAATGGCAAATCAACCTGTCTGTCCGCTCACTGGAACAACTGCCGATCTCGTTTTCTTAATTGAAATGCTAGAGCGACGCACAGAGGTAAACGTCATGTTATTGAACCGGATATTGAACACATGAATAGAAACCGTGATTACCTTAACTTATTCGGCGCCTGGCAATTGGTTGAATATAGCGTCAATGCTCCGGGTTCCACTCAGATCAAATTTCCTTTCGGGCACGATGCTCAAGGTCTTATCGTTTATAGCGACACTCACATGAGTGTGCAAATCATGCGACGAGATCATCAGCTGCAGGATAACGGCCCGTCGAAAGAAAACCTCGCCGCCCCCGCCTTGACAGGTTTTATGGCCTACGCGGGGGCTTATACACTCGACTTTTATAACTCCCTGGTCACCCACCATGTTGAACACAGTTCAAACCCTAACTGGATAGGCACATACCAATCCCGTCATGTCACCTTTAAAGGCAATCTGCTGACCTTACAAACTGCGGAACCCCTATTGATTGATGGAGAGTACGTTAACGCGGCCTTGACGTGGCGAAAGTTGTGAAACCTTTTACTGATGGAGCCCCGTATGAGCACAGCGAGTGAAACCAGAACGAGTGTAAGAACCCGGGTCTCGGAAAGTTCGATGCACCTGGCCTTGAACCCTTACACACCCGAATGCCGTTACCTCAAATCGGCACAAAAAGTCATTTCTTCCGAAGTCCCCGATATCGTACTCAACGCGGAGTTTTCAATACCCAGGTCGTTCTATATTGAATCGACAGGACACTTCAATGCCGTCGAGGCCAATATCTGCCTGAATCAAATGTCTTACTTACTATTTGCGGAGTTTGTCGCCCAGCGTTTTACCCATCCTTTTTGGGAAAAGCTCGGCACATTCGACCTCGAAGAGTTCAAGGAAAAACAACTGGCCAAGATGTTCATCATTTCCTTGTCTTCGCGCTTCCGTAAATCGCTGGATGCACGGGCCTTTCCGGGGCGTATTCGCTGGAAAGGCCTATCGATGAAGATGGGCCTGACGCTCTGCCAGGCCGATTTCGGTTTCGGACACGGTTACGACAGTGCCTACGGCGACGTGGTTTTCGCCATCCCCAGCCATTAATCACACCCACTGTATAAAAGGGAAAACCAATGACGACCCTGGATATCGCTTTGCCTGAAGGTTTGACGGCCGAACGCCTGTCTACTCAACATCCTTTCCTGCTGGTACATGCCGAGGCCGGCGTGCCCTTCGATGAGTGGACGCGCCAACACCGCGATGCACTGCGGGCCATCCTGCTGCGTCACGGCGCGGTGCAGATCCGTGGCCTGGACCTGAACAAGCAGCGCTTTGGCGCCATGGGGAAAATCCTCGAACCCGAAGCGATCGACTACACCGGAGGCATAGGGCCTCGCCACCTGGTCGAGGATGACGTATTCACCTCCACCGACCTGCCGCCAGCGGTCGGACTCGCCTCCCACAACGAAATGTCCTACGGATCAATCTGGCCAATGCGGGTGCTGTTCTTCTGTGAAGAGGCACCGGAGTCGGGTGGAGCGACAACCGTCTGCGACGCCCGGCGGATGTTCGACTGTTTACCGACTGAAATACGCGACGAGTTCCTGACACGGGGTATCCGTTATGTCAGGAACTACTCGAAACGGGTTCCCTACAAAACCATTCAGGAAACCTTCGGCACCACCGACCGCGAGCAGATAGACGCCTTCTGCAAGAAAAACAATATCGAAACCCAATGGCTCGGCGATGACGCACTGCAACTGCGTCAGTATGGCCCGGCCATCCGCAAACACCCCGAAACCGGCGACAGCGTGTTCTTCAACACCCTGGCCCTATGGCACCCCGCCTATTGGCTGGACATCATGCGCCGCGTCTACCCCGGCGCCCCCGAGCCACAAACCGCCAACGATCTTTGGCAGGACGCGCAATACGGCGACGGCGGCGAGATCCCTTTTACGGTGGTTATGCACATCCTCGCCGCTTACGAGGAACAGGAATATGACGTTTCCTGGCAAAAGGGCGATGTGCTGTACATCGACAACATGCTGGCCTCCCACGGGCGCAAGCCTTTCTCCGGGAAACGCTCGATTCTCGCCTCCTTCCGTCAACCGCTCAAAGCCAGCGACATCCAAGCCGATTGAGCACCTCTAACCACCACGTCCCTCATTACGCATAGGACGATGCAAAGGAGTAGTCATGGAATTCTCGGTAACACCGAACAGCACCATGGGTGCCGCAATCAGTCATGTCGACGTCCTGACCTTGCAGCCGAACGACATCAAGCAACTGCTTGAACTCGTGTACGAGCACAAGTTAGTGGTCGTCAAGCATCAGAAATTGGACAGACAAGGTTACGTAACCTTTTCACGTCTGCTGGGGACCCCTCAGGTTTACCCCCAAGCCAACTACCATCATCCCGATTTTCCGGAAATTTTCGTCTCGTCCAACGTGCCCGAAAATGGCAAGAAAGTCGGGGTATCCGGCACGGGTCGATACTGGCACACCGACTGTCAGTTCCTGGGCACTCCCCTGCCCCTGACCACCTTGCTGCCACAAATCTGTGCCGGCGGCCGCGCCACGGAATACATCGACATGGTGGCCGTCTACGAGGCCTTGCCTCACGAGTTGCGTGAACTGGTGGACGGCCGCGATGCCATTCACGAGGGTAAATGGCGCTACAAAATCCAGGAGGAGGATATCGATCGGGCCCTCATCGATATCCTCGAGGAGAAAGGCAAGCTGGCGCCAGCCGTGCGCCACCCCGCAGTGATCACCCACCCGGTGACTGGCAAACGGGCGCTGTACATCAGCAGCGGCTTCACCGTGGCGCTGGCGGACCTTTCCAGCGAGGAAAGCGCTGCCGGACTGAATGCCTTGATCAGCTTTATCGAGAAACCCGAGCACCTCTACAAGCATCTGTGGGAAGAAGGCGACCTGCTGATCTGGGACAACCGGGTCACCGTGCACCGGTCTTCCGAGCTGGCCAAGGGCGAAAAGAGCGTGAGCTACCGCATCGGTGTCTACGACGACAAACCCTTCTACCGTTAAAGGGACGTGTTTATGTACCTTCCGCCGCTTTTTGAAGAAAAGGACCTTTCCGTACTGCGCGAAGCTGTACGGCTGATCGGACTCGGCACTCTGGTGACCTTTCGCGAGGGTGACCTTGAGGTCAGCCATGTCCCGATGCTGCTCGACGAACAGGAAGACGGCTCGCTGCGCCTGCTGGGGCACCTGTCACGCAACAACCCGCAGTTCCTGCCCAACGCGCCGGACAATCGGGCCCTGGCCATGTTCGTGGGACCGAACGCGTATGTCTCACCACGCTGGTATCCCGGCACGAGCGAGTCCGGGCGAACGGTACCCACGTGGAACTACCAGGCCGTGCATGTCCATGGCCCGATCCGCTTCTTCGAGGAGACGGAAAGGATCATCGAACTGCTCGCTTACCAGACAAGGCAGCAGGAGTCCTCACGGGCCTGTCCCTGGAGCATGAACGAGGCGCCGGATGACCATATCCACAGCATGGCGAAGAACGTGGTCGGGTTCGAGATTCCGGTTGAACGTATCGAGGGCAAATGGAAGATGAGCCAATACGCATCCCTGGCGGACCGCCAAGGAGCCATCGATGGTTTGAGAACCGAGAACCGCGAAAGCGCGACGGCACTGGCGGTGATCATGGAGGGACATCTTCAGCGCTAAGGCAATAACTCTGAGACTCGACGCGCAGCGGGAGGGCTGCGTGTCTCGACGTAGCGCGCCCCCATAAAAAAATATTATTCAAACACAAGCGAATCGCTCTTGCGTTCAGATCACCTTCAACAGGATCAGGAGAGCGTGTCATGGAGACGAACAGCACACGTTTTTACCCAGCAGGTGCAAGTGGATAGCAAGGAGACTCTAAACATCCAGGATGAGCCAGGTTTACCGTGCTACACACCCTCCATCCCCACGCGCCCACTAAACGGCAGGCAAAAAAAAATCCGGAAATCCTCACTTGCGTGGGCCTTCCAGACTTTTAAAACTGCTACAAAAATGGTGGGTCGTGTGGGATTCGAACCTACGACCAATTGGTTAAAAGCCAACTGCTCTACCAACTGAGCTAACGACCCGCTGTGTGGTGGCGCGTATAATACTGATTTTTAAGGACTATTCAACACTTAATTTGAAGTAAATCAAAAATAAGGGGTTGGGTCACTGATTCCGGCGGCTGCGAAGCCTTCTGCACGCAGGCGGCAGCTGTCGCATTTACCGCAGGCATAGCCTTTATCGTCGGCCTGATAGCACGAAACCGTCAGCCCGTAATCGACGCCCAGCTTCACGCCCGCCTCGACGATCTGTGCCTTGCTCAGGTTTTGCAGCGGGGCCTGGATACGGAAACCGTTGCCCTCGACACCGGCCTTGGTCGCCAGATTGGCCATGCGCTCGAAGGACTCGATGAACTCGGGACGGCAGTCCGGGTAACCGGAGTAGTCCACCGCGTTCACACCGATAAAGATGTCGCGAGCGCCAAGCACTTCGGCCCAACCCAAGGCCAGGGACAGGAATACGGTGTTGCGCGCCGGCACGTAAGTTACCGGAATGCCTTCACCTGGCGTTTCCGGAATATCGATGCTGGTGTCGGTCAGTGCCGAGCCGCCCATGCCATTCAGGTTCAGGCCGATCACTTTGTGCTCGACCACACCCAGGTCGCGGGCGACACGCGCGGCGGCGTGCAATTCAGCGTGGGAACGCTGACCGTAGTCGAAGCTCATGGTGTAGCAGGCGTAGCCTTCAGCGCGAGCCATGGCCACGACCGTCGCCGAGTCCAGGCCGCCGGACAGCAGGATCACCGCACGTTTTTCGGTCGTGTTCAGTTGTTCAGTCATATCAGCGCCCCGGCTCGTCATTCCAAAGATATTTATGCAGCTGCAATTGCAGACGCACTGGCAAGTTGTCCGCCACCACCCAGTCCGCCAGATCCCGCGCATTCAGGTCATGGTGGCTTGGGGAGAACAGCACTTCGCCGGCACGTCGATCAAGACCGTACTGAATCAGTTTGGACACAGCCCAGTCGTAGTCTTCCCGGGAGCAGATGACAAACTTCACCTGGTCGTTGCGGGTCAGCAGTTCGATGTTCTCGTAGCGGTTGCGGTGCGCTTCTTTCGAACCTGGGGTTTTCAGGTCGACGACGCGACTGACCCGGGAATCTACCGCCGAGATGTCGAGCGCACCACTGGTTTCCAGTGACACTTCGTAACCGGCGTCGCACAACTGCTTGAGCAATGGGATGGCATTCGGTTGCGCCAACGGCTCACCGCCGGTGACACAAACGTAACGCGGGCGGAAACCGGCCACTTGCTCAAGGATATCGTCGAGGGGGCGAATGGTGCCGCCAGTGAACGCGTAAGCGCTGTCGCAGTATTGGCAACGCAATGGGCAACCGGTCAGGCGCACGAAAACAGTGGGCAGCCCGGCAGTCCGCGTTTCCCCCTGCAACGAGTAGAAAACTTCGGTAATTCTCAATGTGTCTTGCATAGTCGCCACGGGCGTAACAGCTAAACAGGCTGTCCGCCTCCGTCAGGCTCTTCAAGGAACCCCGCCAACGCGCGAATCCCAAAAAGCGTGTTTCAGAAAAAGGGCGTGAATTCTAACGAAAAAACCCGCGACAAGCGCGGGTTTCTTCAATTAGGGTCAAGCAGGCTTACATGCGTTGCAGATCGCGTTGAGCCAACTGAGCGGCGGAAGTACCCGGATATTGGGCCACCACCTGTTGCAGAATGCCTTTGACCTTGTCGGTATGACCCAGTCGGCGCTCTACATCAGCGAGCTTGTACAGCGAGTCAGGCACTTTGGCGTGCTTGGGGTACAGCTGCGAAACCTTGGCAAACGCCTGACCTGCACCTTGCAGATCGCCCTTGGCCAAGTTCACTTCGCCCAACCAGTACTGGGCATTGCCCGCGTATTGGCTGTTCGGGTATTTGCGCAGGAAAGCGGCGAAAGCCTGACTGGCCTTGTCGAAATCCTTGGCTTTTATCAGATCGAAGGCTGCATCGTAATACAGTTTTTCCTTCGCCGGATCACCCGGTTCACTGCTGGCGGCCGGGGCTTGAGCGGCAGCCGCTCCTGCACCTGCGCCAGCAGCGGCTGCTGCACCGGGGGCATTCAACGTGCCACCGGTGGAAGAATTATCAGGAGTGGCGGCTGGTGCAACGCCGGTTCCTATGCGCCGATCAAGATCCTGGTATCGCTCCAGGTTTTCTTGCTTCATGCGCGCTACATCATTTTGCAGAACTTCGATCACACCTTGTTGGCGTGAGATCTGCTCCTGCATGGATTGCAGTTGGTTGAACAGCTCGCCCTGTGCCGAGACAGGGGCCGAAACCCCTCCCCCGGCATAGGCGCCGTTCGTACCGTAACCCGCAGGCGGATAACTGCTCCCGCTATTGTTATAACCGGAGTTGTCATCGACCACAGGAACCGCAGCCCACACCGCAAGCGGTGCGAGACTGAGAGCCAGAACAGTTACAGCACGACGGCACGTTCGCATGACGAATTACTTACGCAGTTCGACGCGACGGTTTTGAGCCCAGGACTGCTCGTCGTTGCCGGTAGCAACTGGACGCTCTTCGCCGTAGGAAACCAGTTCCAGCTGAGCTGGGGAAACACCTTGCAGTACCAGGTAGCGCTGAACGGCTTTCGCACGACGCTCGCCCAGTGCCATGTTGTACTCACGAGTACCACGTTCGTCGGTGTTGCCTTCCAGAACAACGCGAGCGCCGTTTGCTTTCAGGTCTTTAGCGTGAACATCCAGAGCGCGCATGGCTTCTGGCTTCAGGTCCGAGCTATCGTATTCGAAGTAGAAAGTGGTGATTGCGCGCAGAGCAGCTTCTTCGCTCAGGGAGCCGTCAACTGCACCAGTGTTAGCGCCGTAACCAGCGTTTGGATCAACAGCGCCTTCACCGGCATTGTCGCCGCCTTTGGACGAGCAACCTACAGCTACAGCCATGGCCAGAGCCAGCGCAGCAAATTTACCAAACTTCAGCATTTCCATCGTGAAACTCCTAATGAACCCCAGTGTGTTAAGTAAAACGTGTAGCGCCGCGTCAGTTCAGGTAAGGGGACCAGGAAGGTTCTCTGACTTCGCCTTGTGCGGTAGGAAGCGGGAGCCTTACGCGTCCATTAATGGACACGAGCATCAAGACTCCCCGGCCCTGCTGGCGGGTGGCGTAGATTACCATGGTGCCGTTGGGCGCAACAGTAGGCGACTCGTCCAGAGTGCTATCAGTGAGGATTTTTACGCTTCCGCGCTGCAAATCCTGGGCTGCCACCTTGAAATTAGTGAAGCCGTCCTGGCGGTGAATCATCACCAGGGTCTTTTCATCGGCCGAAAGTTTCGGGTTTGCGTTGTAGTTACCGATAAAGGTCACACGCTCCGCACCGCCACCACCGACGCTGGTTTTGTAGATTTGTGGCTTGCCGCCACGGTCGGAGGTGAAGTAGATGGTCGAACCATCCTTACCCCAGAACGGTTCGGTGTTGATGCCGGGACCGTTGGTGACACGTGAGATCTGACGCGAACCCAGGTTCATCACATAGATGTCCGGGTTGCCGTCCTTCGACAGTACGAACGCCAGGCGATTGCCATCCGGCGACCAGGCTGGCGCGCCATTCAGGCCTTCGAAGTTGGTGATCTGCTCACGGCGACCGGTGTCGATGTTCTGCATGAAGATGCGCGGACGCTTCTGCTCGAACGAGACATAAGCGATGCGTTTGCCATCCGGTGCGAAACGCGGCGACAGGATTGGCTCGCGCGATTGCAACAGGGTCACGGCGCGGGCACCGTCATAGTCCGAACGTTGCAGCGTGTAGCGCGTGTTCTTCTCGGAGAAGCGTTCGGCGGTCACGTACAACAGGCGAGTCGAAAACGCACCTTTAATACCGGTGAGCTTTTCGAACGACTGGTCAGCGATGTAGTGCGCCATGTCGCGCAATTGATCGACGCTGCCCGACACGCTGCCGGTCAGCACTTGCTGCTCGGTAGCAACGTTGAACAGTGCGTACTGGACCTGCAGGCGACCGCCCGCCGGAACAATGCTGCCGACCATGATGTACTGGGCGCTGATCGCCTTCCAGTCACGGAAAATGATTTCGCTGGCCTGGCTCGGCTGGCTGATCATTTGCTGCTTTGGAATCGGCGAGTAGTAGCCCGAGTTGCGCAAATCGTTACCAATGATTTCGGCCATGTCGTCCGGCAGGACGGTGCCGCCCTGGAAGCCGAACGGCACTACCGCGATCGGGGTGGCCCGATCACTGCCGCTGGTGACCAGAATGTTTTTTTCATCTGCTACCGCCATCCCTGCCAGGCAGCAGATAACGACAAGCATTCCTCGAAGAAGGTTTCTCACAAGGCTAGATCCTCAGGTGTGAATGTCATCTTGAATGAACGATACGGAGCGAAATCGCTCGGCTTCATTCCCTGCATTTCTGTCAAACGTCCAATATTCTTGACCGCCGCTACAGTCGAAGCGTCAAACGGACCATCGCCACTGGACTTGATCACGCTGACCGAAGTCACCGTACCGTCCGGCAACATGCCGATTTGCAACACGACCGTCATGCCTTTGCGTGCCGAAGGTGGACGAGCCCAGCCTTCCGCTGCACGAGCACGAATCAAATCATCGAAACTGCCGGCGACTTCGTCACCCTGCTCATCGGCCAACGCCTGCTGACGCTGCGGCGTGTCGGAAAGCAAATCTGCCAAGGCCTGGGCCTTTTTGTCTTCGGTAGATTTACGTGCCGCATCCTGCGATTTCTTCTTCGCAGCATCGGCAGCAGCTTTCTTCTTCGCTTCATCGGCGACTTTCTTCTTCGCCTCTTCAGCTTCAGCTTTTTTCTTGGCGTCGTCCGCGGCTTTCTTCTTCGCGTCTTCGACGATCTTTTTCTTCGCTTCTTCAGCGGCCGCTTTCTTGGCCTCTTCTTCAGCAGCCTTCTTGGCTTCTTCTTCAGATTTCTTCTTGGCTATATCAGCCAATTGTTTCTCTTCGGCCTTTTTGGCTTCGGCGGTCTTCTTGGCTTCGTCGGCTTTCTTGGCTTCATCAGCCTTTTTCGCTTCCTCAGACTTCTTGGACTCGTCGGCCTTCTTGGCTTCCTCGGCTTTTTGAGCCGCTTCTTCTTTCTTTTGTTCCGCAGCCTTCACCGCTTCCTGCTCGACCTTTTTCTGTTCCATCTGTTCGACTTCGGTCTGGCGCGCAGCAGACTTCACCGCTTCACCCGCAATCTTCTGATTGGTCTGGGTGGTCGCCCGACTTTTCGATTTCAGCTGGTACAGGGTCGCCTGGACAATCGGCTTGGCCGGCGGCAACTCAGGCGTCATGGCGAAACTGACAAACAGCATGCCGAAAACCAGCACGTGCAAGCCAATCGCCCAGATACTAGGCCAGAAGTAGCTTTCCGAGGCTGTTGGCTCTCGTTGTTGCTGCATCAGGGCGCCTCGGTAATCAAGCCAACGTTACCGACTCCGGCCTTCTGCAACCCGCCCATGGCGCCCATGACCGAACCGTAGTCGACGGTTTTGTCGCCACGGATGAAGACCTGGGTGCGCTTGCCGTTATCGTTGCCGGCGCTGATGATTTTGGTCACGGCGCTGGTCATCTGCGGCAAGGTCATGGCCTTGTCCTGCTGCTTCTCGGTGTCGACTTCGCTGCCAAGGTTCCAGTAGTAGGTCTTGTCAGACTTGATCGAAATGGTCAGGACCTGAGTGTTGTTGTCCTGCGGCAAGGCTTCGCTGGAAACCTTGGGCAGATCAACTTTCACGCCCTGATTGAGCATCGGCGCGGTCACCATGAAGATGACCAGCAGTACCAGCATCACGTCGATGTAAGGCACTACGTTCATCTCGGCGACCGGCTTGCGCTTTTTGCGAGCTCGAGCGATTAAAGCCATTGGAAATTACCTGCTTATTCTTCGCTGGTGTGCACTTTGCGGTGCAGGATCGCCTGGAATTCGTCGGCGAAGGTGTAGTAACGGCTCAGCAGGGTTTCGCTGCGGGCAGCAAAACGGTTGTAAGCGATAACGGCCGGGATAGCAGCGAACAGGCCGATGGCGGTGGCCACCAGTGCTTCGGCAATACCCGGGGCCACGGTGGCCAGGGTCGCTTGCTGGGCAGTTGCCAGGCCACGGAAGGAGTTCATGATGCCCCAGACCGTACCGAACAGACCGATGTACGGGCTGACGGAACCGACGGTGGCGAGGAACGGCAAGCTCTGCTCGAGCTTTTCTTCTTCACGGGAGATCGCCACGCGCATGGCACGGGCCACGCCTTCCATGACCGCTTCCGGGTCAACGCCTGGCTGCTGGCGCAGACGGGAGAATTCCTTGAAACCGGCACGGAAGATCTGCTCGACGCCCGAATCCGGGTCAGGGTTGCTGCCGGCCTGACGGTAGAGTTTGGACAGGTCGATACCCGACCAGAAGCGCTCTTCAAAGCTCTCCAGGGCACGTCGACCGGCACGCAGCAAGTTGCTGCGCTGAAAGATCATGATCCATGAGGTCACCGATGCGGCTACCAGAATCAGCATTACCAACTGCACCACGACGCTGGCATTGCTGACCAGGCTCCACATGGAGGAATGGTCGACGACGTTAGCTTCCACGCTGTATCTCCTGCTTTGAGTGTGTACCCGCGCCGCTCACGTCGGCAAAGGCCGCACGTAGAGCTTCGGGAATGGCCCGGGGTTTCAAACTGTTAGTGCGCACACAGGCCACCAAAAACTGCCCTTCGCAGAGCAGCGCATTATCCGTAGCCCGCCTGACCTGCTGTTTAAAGCGCAGGCTGACACGGTTCAATTCGATTACTTCAGCGCTTACCAGCAGCTCGTCGTCCAGTCGCGCCGGCGCGTGGTAACGCGCTTCGCTGGAATGCACGACGAACAACAGGTCCTCCCCTGCCAGCTGGGATTGGGCAAAGCCCAGTTCCCGGAGCCGCTCGGTTCGAGCCCGTTCCATAAACTTGAGGTAATTAACGTAATACACGATGCCGCCCGCGTCGGTGTCCTCGTAATAAACGCGACAACGATGTGCGAACGGCTCAAGCCCGTTTTGCGCGCGCATACTCTAGTGCTTACTCCTCAGGTTGCCAATCCGGCGAGGCAACTGTTTTTCATTGTTCTGCGGCTTTCTAGTGAAAGATTCGTCATGTGAGCCACTAGGACCACACAAACCCCCAATCGATCAGCCCGCAAACGTTAATTAATCGTCCACTGCATCGAGAAATTCGTCTACCACGGGCATGTCACCCAATCGTGACGGAATGTTTAAACCGAAATGCAGATACGCGTGCCGGGTCACCACCCGCCCCCGCGGGGTCCGCATGATATAGCCCTGCTGGATCAGGTACGGTTCCAGCACGTCTTCAATGGTATGGCGCTCTTCGCTGATGGCCGCCGCCAGGCTGTCTACGCCCACCGGGCCGCCGTCGAACTTCTCGATCATGGTCAACAGCAGACGCCGGTCCTGATGATCGAAGCCGCGTTCGTCGACATCCAGCAGGTTCAGGGCCAGGTCGGCGATCGGTTTGGTGATATGGCCCTTGGCGCGCACTTCGGCAAAATCCCGCACCCGGCGCAGCAAACGGTTGGCGATTCGCGGAGTGCCACGGGCACGACGAGCGATTTCAAAGGCGCCCTCCGGATCCAGCGGCAAACCGAGAATGCTCGCCGAACGGCTGACAATCGTCGCCAGATCAGCGGTGCTGTAGAACTCCAGACGCTGGACAATCCCGAACCGGTCGCGCAACGGGTTGGTAAGCATACCGGCACGGGTAGTCGCACCCACCAGGGTGAACGGCGGCAGATCCAGCTTGATCGAGCGTGCGGCCGGGCCTTCGCCGATCATGATGTCGAGCTGAAAATCCTCCATGGCCGGGTACAGCACTTCTTCGACGATCGGCGACAGCCGATGGATTTCGTCGATGAACAGCACGTCGTGAGGTTCAAGGTTGGTCAACAGCGCTGCCAGGTCACCCGGGCGTTCAAGGACCGGGCCCGAGGTGCTTTTGATCGACACGCCCATTTCCTGGGCGATGATGTTGGCGAGCGTGGTTTTACCCAGGCCCGGCGGACCGAAGATCAGCGTGTGGTCCAAGGATTCGCTGCGACCACGGGCGGCCTGGATGAACAACTCCATTTGCTCGCGAACGGTCGGCTGGCCAATGTACTCGGCCAGGCTGAGGGGACGAATCGCCCGGTCCTGGACTTCCTCGCGGTCGCGGGGGCCAGGCGTGGCGGCAATCAGACGATCAGCTTCAATCACTTAAATCATTCCCTTCAGGGCACGACGAATCATGTCTTCACTGCTCAAACCTTTCTCCTTGATCGCGGAAATCGCCTTGCTGGCCTCCTGCGGTTTGTAGCCCAGGGAAATCAGCGCGCTGACCGCGTCATTTTCGGCGGTGGCCACCGGCGCCGGGGCATCCGGACCACCCGGCTGGTTCGGCACCAAAGCGAACATCGCCGGCACGGTTTCCCAGGCCTTGAAGCGGTCCTTGAGCTCCACCAGCAAACGCTCGGCGGTCTTCTTGCCCACGCCCGGCACCTTGGTCAGCGCCGAGGTGTCCTGGGACTGCACGCAACGCACCAGCTCATCGACTTCCAGGCTCGACATCAAGGCCAGGGCCAATTTCGGCCCGACACCATTGAGACGGATCAACTCGCGAAAAAAGTCTCGCTCACGCTTGCCGTAGAAGCCATAGAGTAACTGCGCGTCTTCGCGTACGACTAAATGGGTGTGCAAGGTCAGCGGTTCACCGACCGACGGCAAGCGATACAGCGTCGTCATGGGCACTTCCAGCTCATACCCCAGGCCGTTTACATCCAGAATCAGGTGCGGCGGCTGTTTCTCAGCCAGGGTGCCGCGCAAGCGTCCAATCACGTTTCGAATCCTTGAGCGTTGGCCAGCCTGAGGCCAGCGACTGACAGAGCAAGGGTTTTGCGCCGACAACCCAGGCGCAAAACCCTCATCCCGTAAAAATGATTGCTGATGCTATCAGAGACGCAGACGCCCGCCACGACTGCGTGCCGTCCCCAGGCCATGGGGCAGCAAGCTGGAACGGGTATGAGCATGGCAAATCGCAATGGCCAGGGCATCCGAGGCATCGATTTGCGGCTTGCTGGTCAACTTGAGCATATGCATGACCATCATTTGCACCTGCTCTTTATTCGCCGCACCGGTGCCGGTGACGGCTTGCTTGACTTGAGTCGCGGTGTATTCGGCGATTTCCAGGCTTTCTTCGGCGCCGGCAACGATGGCTGCGCCCCGGGCCTGGCCCAGTTTCAGCGCGGAGTCGGCATTGCGCGCCATGAAGACCTTTTCGATGCCCATGGTCGTCGGACCGTAGGTCTGGATGACTTCCCGCACCCCGCGATAGACGATTTGCAGGCGCTCGTGCAACTCGCCGGACCCGGTGCGAATACAGCCCGAAGCCACATAGACGCAGCCACGCCCGGTATCGCGTACCACGCCATAACCGGTGATGCGCGAACCGGGGTCGATACCAAGGATTAAAGTCATAACGCCTGCGGTCAAGGATGAGCAGTGTATTCAATGAAGCTAATAACCAATGTGGGAGCGGGCTTGCTCGCGAATACGGTTTTACATTCAGCAACTATGTTGCCTGAAAATCCGCGTTCGCGAGCAAGCCCGCTCCCACAAGGGATCTTAGTCGCCCTTAGCCGAGCTGCGCGGCAACCGACTCCGGAATATCCGCGTTGGAGTAGACGTTCTGCACGTCATCCAGGTCTTCCAGCATGTCGATCAGCTTCAGAACCTTTTCCGCGCCTTCCAGGTCCAGTTCGGCACTGGTGGTCGGCAGCATCACGATTTCCGCGTCATCGCCTTTGAAACCGGCAGCTTCCAGGGCGTTACGCACCGAGTAGAACCCGGCGAACGAGGTAAACACGTCGATCGAACCGTCTTCGTGGGTGACCACATCATCGGCGTCGGCTTCCATGGCCGCTTCCATCAGCGCATCTTCATCGACGCCCGGCGCGAAGGAAATCTGCCCCTTGCGCTCGAACAGATAGGCCACCGAACCGTCGGTTCCCAGGTTGCCGCCGCATTTGCTGAACGCGTGGCGAACTGCGGCTGCGGTGCGGTTACGGTTGTCGGTCATGCACTCGACCATCACCGCCACACCGCCCGGGCCGTAGCCTTCGTAGGTGAGTTCGACCATGTCGTCGGTATCGGCAGCGCCGGCACCGCGAGCCACCGCGCGATCAATGATGTCGCGACTCATGTTCGCGCCAAGGGCCTTGTCCAGCGCCAGGCGCAGACGCGGGTTGGAACCCGGATCACCGCCGCCCTGTCGGGCCGCAACGGTCAGTTCACGAATCCACTTGGTGAAAATCTTGCCCTTCTTGGCATCCTGACGTTCTTTGCGGTGCTTGATGTTCGCCCACTTGGAATGACCCGCCATATCTCGCTCCGAATTCTCTTTGAAACATTGCCCGCCGCGCAATGTGCGCCGGCCAGCAAGCAAAAAATCTCGACCTGTAAAAAAGGCGCATCCCATGAGGATGCGCCTTCAGGGGTCAGCCTTACTCAGCTTTCGGCGTTTCGCGCAGACGAATGTGCAATTCGCGCAAGGCCTTGGCATCTACAGCACCCGGTGCCTGAGTCATGACGTCAGCCGCGCTCTGGGTTTTCGGGAACGCGATCACTTCACGGATCGACTGGGCGCCGGTCATCAACATCACCAGACGGTCCAGACCGAAGGCCAGGCCACCGTGGGGCGGCGCGCCGTATTTCAGGGCGTCGAGCAGGAAGCCGAATTTCTCTTCCTGTTCCGCTTCATTGATGCCCAACAGGCGGAACACGGTCTGCTGCATTTCCTTGCGGTGGATACGGATCGAACCGCCACCCAGCTCGGTGCCGTTCAGGACCATGTCGTAGGCACGGGACAGAGCGATCGCCGGGTTGGCTTCCAGCTCTTCCGGGGTGCACTTCGGCGCGGTGAACGGGTGGTGCAAGGCCGTGAAGCTGCCGTCGTCGTTCTCTTCGAACATCGGGAAGTCGACGACCCACATCGGCGCCCACTTGCAGGTCAGCAGGTCCAGGTCGTTGCCGACCTTGATCCGCAGCGCGCCCAGGGCTTCGCTGACGATCTTGGCCTTGTCGGCACCGAAGAACACGATGTCGCCGTCAACCGCGCCAACGCGATCGAGGATCACATTGAGGTTGGCTTCAGGGATGTTCTTGACGATTGGCGACTGCAGGCCTTCGACGCCTTTCGCGCGCTCGTTGACCTTGATGTACGCCAGGCCCTTGGCACCGTAGATGCCGACGAACTTGGTGTAGTCGTCGATTTGCTTGCGCGGCATGCTCGCCCCGCCCGGAACGCGCAGAGCGGCAATACGGCATTTCGGGTCGTTGGCCGGGCCGCTGAACACCTTGAAATCGACTTCTTTCAGTTGGTCGGCAACGTCAACCAGTTCCAGCGGGTTACGCAGGTCTGGTTTGTCGGAACCGTAACGACGCATGGCCTCTTCGAAGGTCATGTGCGGGAAGTCGCCGAATTCCAGATCCAGCACTTCCTTGAACAGGTTGCGGATCATTTTTTCGGTGATGGCCATGATCTCTTTTTCATCGAGGAAGCTGGTCTCGATGTCGATCTGGGTGAATTCCGGCTGACGGTCAGCGCGCAGGTCTTCGTCGCGGAAGCACTTGGCGATCTGGTAGTAACGGTCGAAGCCGGCAACCATCAGCAGTTGCTTGAACAGCTGTGGCGATTGCGGCAAGGCGAAGAAGCTACCGGCGTGAGTACGGCTCGGCACCAGGTAGTCGCGAGCGCCTTCTGGCGTGGCGCGGGTCAGGATCGGCGTCTCGACGTCGAGGAAGCCGTTCTCGTCCAGGAAGCGACGGATGCTGGTGGTCATGCGCGAACGCAGACGCAGCTTCTCGAGCATTTCCGGGCGACGCAGGTCGAGGAAACGATAGCGCAGGCGGGTTTCTTCGCCGACGTCAGAGAACTCGTTCAGCGGGAACGGCGGGGTTTCCGATTCGTTCAGCACTTCCAGCTCGTAGCCCAGCACTTCGATCATGCCCGACGCCATGTTGGCGTTGGTGGCACCGGCCGGACGCAGGCGAACCTTGCCGGTGACCTTGACCACGTATTCGCTGCGCACGCGGTCGGCGACGGCGAAGGTTTCAGCGCGATCCGGATCGAACACCACCTGGGCCAGACCATCACGATCACGGATATCGAGGAAAATCACCCCACCGTGGTCACGGCGACGGTGAACCCATCCGCAAAGGGTAATTTCCTGGCCTTCCAGGGCTTCGTTCAGTTGGCCGCAATAATGGCTGCGCATCATGGTAGTGGTTTCACTTCTCGTAATCGAAATTCGGTTGGAGGCCTTGCGGATGATGCAAGAGCTCGCGCGTGTCGTTCAACTCAGGTTCCAGACCTTAGTCAGCTTTGTCGCCGCCGGCCAGATTCTTCTTGGAACCGGTCTTGAAGTCGGTTTCATACCAGCCGGTGCCGCTGAGGCGGAAACCCGGCATGGACAGCATCTTCTTGAGCTCTGGCGCCTGGCACGCAGGGCAGTCGACCAGCGGTGCTGCGCTGATCTTTTGAATGGCTTCCAACTGATGACCACAGGAAGCACATTGATAGTCGTACATCGGCATGGGGGTTGTCTCGGCGATCAGATTGCTACCGCTTACGCTGGGTTTTGCGGCAAAGAGCGGGATTATATCCATTAAATGCAGCCTGTGCAGCCGTAAGACTGCACAGACTGACATACCACCCGTTCCGGGCCGAAACGGCTGAGTCCAGTGTTACTTCAGGCTGTGCACAACACAGACGACACGCACCAGCCCGGTGAAATTTTTCACACCGCCGTGACGCAAATGCACTTCGCGATCCACGTGGGACAACAGCGCACTGACCGAGCAGTTATTGAGCGTGGCCATTTCGCCGAGGATTTCCCAGTAGACCTGCTCAAGCCGCAGGCACGTCGCAAAACCGTTCAGGCGTACCGATCGGGATAAAGGCTTGGCCAGTCCCATATCGAATTCACTGACGAACGGATCAATCTTTACAGCCTGCTGCGCGCCGAGCCTCCATTCATCCCGACTTTCTCCATAACCCATAGCGTTGACACTCCTTTGTCAGCCTTGCCTTCTAATAAGAGCCATCTCGTGCTTCTTATAAAAACGCAGGCGCAAAGTTATATCCAGATGACTTTATGACCATCAACGTAGGATAAGCCAACAACAGAGTGAGGATCATGGACATGGTCCTACGCCGGACCGTTTCCTACGAAACCCGGGATATTTTCTTCAGCAGAAAGGGTGTTTGGCTGCAGGAAAAAGCTGCGCGCGAAATAACACCCCCGGCGTCATTCGCGCACCAGCACGGTTACTGATCCAGGAGCGAGCGCAACATCCACGCGGTTTTTTCATGAACCTGCATGCGCTGGGTCAGCAAGTCCGCCGTGGGCTCGTCGCTGACCTTGTCCAGCAACGGGAAGATCCCGCGCGCCGTCCGGGTCACCGCTTCCTGCCCGTCGACTAACTGTTTGATCATGTCTTCGGCGCTGGGCACGCCCTCTTCTTCCTTAATAGAAGAAAGACGGGCATACACCGAATAGGCACCCGGCGCCGGGAAGCCCAAGGCACGGATTCGCTCGGCAATCGAATCGACCGCCAGGGCCAGCTCGTTGTATTGCTCCTCGAACATCAAGTGCAGGGTCCGAAACATGGGGCCCGTGACATTCCAGTGGAAATTATGGGTTTTCAAATACAGCACATAAGTGTCCGACAACAGACGCGACAGCCCGTCGACGATGGACTTGCGGTCCTCTTCACTGATACCGATATCGATTGCCATGCTTATCCCCTAATGAAATTCATCCGACAAGTGCAGGACCACTGTAGCAAGGCTATCCACACCCTGCAGCCCGGGATGGACTGCCAGCCTGCGACAAATCGCCCCCGGGGCACCGCCGGACTCCCTGATTTGAGTAGCCGCGGGCTTTGCTGTTAAATAGGCAGTGTGTCGCTACGCCCCTATTTTTCGGGGCGCAGCGCATAGGCTGATAGCGGGTACGTGTCCACCGCCTCTTATTGTTCTGAAGCGGACCGTGCTCAATCAGCTCTTCCTTGTGATCCGTCTTAACGTGAGTCAATCAAAATGTTGAAAATCGTCCACCTGCTAATGGGCGCAGCGGCTTTGCTGCTGTCCTTCATCCCTAGCCTGCGATCCGAAGCGGTACCTTACCTGCAACAACCCGATGCGCTTTACCTGGCCTTTTTCGGCCTGCTCAACCTGACCCTCGCTCCGGTTATCCCTTACTGGAACAAAGGTCCTCGTCACCAACTGCAAAACCTGGTCAGCGCCCTGCTGGTCCTGGCTGTCGTGCTGCAAACCCTGACCCTGATCGCACCGATGCCGGTTATCGCCGGTCAACCTGCGGTTCTGTTCAGCCTCGTTGTTACCCTGGTCGCCGTGTTCCTGCACCTGGCCATCAGCTTCTACAAATCTTCACCGGCCGCCTCCTCGCCAAGCTATGACATGAGCAACCGCGATACCGGCACCGTCAAGTGGTTCAACACGTCCAAAGGCTTCGGCTTTATCTCCCGGGATTCCGGCGATGATATTTTCGTGCACTTCCGGGCCATTCGTGGCGAAGGTCACCGCGTCCTGGTCGAAGGCCAGCGCGTGGAGTTCTCCGTGATGAATCGCGACAAAGGCCTGCAAGCCGAAGATGTGATTGCCGCATTGCCCCGTCGCTGATCCCAAGCGATAAAAAACCGCGAGCAGCCTGGCTGATCGCGGTTTTTTTTGGCCTCGACTTTTAGTCGACTCCATCAATAGTGCGGCGGAGGCGCCTCTTCTTCGGAAGACTCGAACTGGCCGGCCATCTCTTCCTGGCGCCGCAGCAGTGCTGCCATTTGCAATTGCAGACGTTCGACCACCCGCTGTTGCGTCACCAGGATATCGTTCAATGACTGAATGGTGTCGTCCTGGAACGCCAGTTGGCTTTCCAGATCGTTGACGCGCTCTTCCAGGCTCATGGCTCAGCCCTCCAGAAACGTGAATTGATCGGTCAGGACCAGTCGCAGCCGTTCGCGAATCACCGCGACCTGCTCGGCACTGTAGGGTTTGGCCGGGTGTTTGCCCCAGACCGGGGCTGGCCAGGCAGCGTCCTCGCGCTTGCGCACAATCACATGCATATGTAACTGACTGACAACGTTACCCAGGGCCGCGACATTCAACTTGTCGGCGTCGAAAGAGTCTTTGAGCATCTCCGCCAGCGCGGTGGTTTCCTGCCACAGCTGCTGTTGATCAGCGACACTTAATTGAAACAACTCGCTGATATCCTCGCGTCGCGGCACCAGGATGAACCAGGGGTAGTTCGAATCGTTGGACAAGAGCAACCGGCAGAGCGGGAAATCCCCGATCGGTAACGTGTCTTGTTGAAGTCGTGGATCTAAAGCGAACACTGTGCGCACTCCGGCCTGTTTCATCATTTTCAGCTTAGCGCCCCTCAACGGAGGCTGCGCGCCAAGCCACAGGACGGCAGCATACCTGCGAATGCCCCGAGCTTCACGACGAACCTTGGTCAGAGCCCGCCCGGTCGATTCAGTCGCGCGGAACATGCGCCCCGACATGAGACATTTTCTGCCGGAGCGCACCATTACAGAACCGACGCTGTGACGAAAAGCGCCGAAGTGACCCATAAACACTCATCTGTTCCACTGCCATCCATGGCCGCACTGTATGAATTCAGCACAGCGATTAAAATTTTTTGCACCAAAACCGCACACCACGTCTACGCTGAGAGCGTCGGGCATCCGCCGATTACTCACTTTGAGGGTGAACCGGTAACGTTTTTTGTGGTCTCGCCGTTGTCACGATGGCGCAACACCATGCAATGGATGGCGTCAAGTGCAAACAAAACGCGCTTGAACCCCCCGGTTTTATGAGGTTTTTACAGCAACGAACGCGCCGTCAGAAAAAAACAGTGACAGAATTCTGATTTGAGCACGCTTGTTGCATCCACACAGATATCGTCTGCAAAGCCTCCGCTGGAAGTGGAAGCTCTCAGGCAAATAAAAACAGCGGCAGGGTTGCCCAATGGAGATTCAAACGTTTCACCAGGGACTCTTTTTACCGATGTTCCAGGTTTGGAACACAACGCTAAAGTTGTCAATCCGCTTGCGTCGGGGCAGTGAATTTGCGACATCTACCCAGCCATTTGCGACAGGGTCGTAAAGAAGCTGAAAGGTTAGATGCGCAAGTATCGCCAACATTGTCGGCGTGATATAAGTTTGCGCCGACACAAAAAGAAAGAGCCGCCCAGATAATAAAACAGGTGGGACGGCAGTACTCTTCTAAAACCAAAGGAGCAAATCACGATGCGCGTGATGAAGTGGAGCATGATCGCACTGGCAGTTGCAGCAGCAGCCAGTACTCAATTGGCTACGGCCGCACCTTTCGTAAGTGACCAGGCTGAAGCCAAGGGTTTTGTTGACGACGCCAAGTTGAACTTGCTGGTTCGCAACTATTACTTCAATCGTGACAACAAGAACGGCGGCAACGACCAGAAAGACTGGACCCAAGGTATCTGGGGCAACTTCAGCTCCGGTTACACCCAAGGCACCGTAGGCGTCGGCGTTGATGCATTCGGTTACCTGGCCATCAAACTGGACGGCGGCGACGGCACCGGCGGCACCGGCAACATGAGCCGCGATGCTGATGGTCACGTTAACGACAGCCAGGGCAAAGCAGGTGCAGCGGTCAAATTCCGCATCTCCAAAACCGAGCTGAAAATCGGCGACATGCAGCCAAGCACTGCTCCAGTGTTCGCTGTTGGTGGTTCCCGGATCCTTCCACAAACTGCCAGCGGTTTCCAACTGCAGAGCAGCGAAGTTAAAGACCTTGACCTCGAAGGCGGCCACTTCACCTCGTCCACCAGCCAGGACCGCAACGCTCGTGATGGCGGCCTGTTTGCAACGTACTCCGGCGTCGAAGCCAAATCCATCGACTATATCGGCGGCAAATATTCCATCACCGACAACCTGTCCGCGTCGCTGTACGGTGCCCAGCTGGAAGACATCTGGAATCAGTACTACGCGAACGTGAACCTCACCACCCCGTTCAGTGGTGATACGTCGTTGAACACTGACTTCAACATCTATCGCACCACCGACACCGGCGACAAGCTGGCGGGCGACATCAGCAACACCGCGTTCTCCCTGGCAACCGCTCTCTCTTTCCTGAAAGCGCACACCATCACCCTGGCCTTCCAGAAGGTTAACGGCGACACACCATTCGACTACATCGGTGTGGGCACGAACAACCGTGGCGGCGACTCGATCTTCCTCGCCAACTCCATCCAGTACTCTGACTTCAACGCCCCTGGCGAGAAGTCTGCCCAGATCCGTTACGATCTGAAAATGGCTGAGTACGGCGTTCCTGGTCTGAGCTTCATGACCCGTTACGTTAAAGGCTGGGATATTGATGGCACCGGTCTGGCTGCAAACAGCCAATACCGCACCAGCACTGGCGCTCCACTGTACGGTGAAGATGGCAAACATCACGAAACCAACCTGGAAGTCAAATACGTAGTTCAGAATGGTCCAGCCAAGGATCTTTCGTTCCGTGTTCGTCAAGCATGGCACACCGCCAATGCCGACGAGGGTGAAGGCGACGTTAAAGAGTTCCGTCTGATCGTTGACTATCCACTGTCGATCTTGTAATCACAGTTGGTTAGTTAGTAAGCATAAAAGGCCCATCTTCGGATGGGCCTTTTTTATTGACTGCTGCTTCACACTTAATTGATAGCTTGCTACTCAATAATGCCTCACCGTTAAGTCAGGCATTAGCAAAACTCATATCAATTCGCCGACGCTTCCTGCACCACACGAATAACTCGCTGCGGGAACGGAATATCGATGCCGGCCGTTTTCAAACGATCACGGGATTGTTCATTGAACATGAACATCACATCCCAGTAATCCGCGGTCTTGACCCACACTCGCAGGGAAACAGTAATCGAACTGTCGCCCAAGGTCGAAATAACGGCTTGTGGTGCAGGTTCTGCCAGGATGCGTTCATCTTTGGCCAGTTCCAGCAACACTTCACGGGCCTTCTGCAAGTCCGCTTCGTAGTCCACGCCGACATCGAACACGACTTTGCGGGTTGGCTGACGGTTAGTGTTGGTGATGATGCCGTTCGACAGATTGCCGTTCGGGACAATGATGGTCTTGTTGTCACCAGTACGCAGCACGGTGTGGAAAATCTGGATGCTGTCGACCGTACCGGCAACGCCCTGGGCTTCGATCCAGTCACCAATACGGAACGGACGGAACAACAGAATCAGCACGCCGCCCGCGAAGTTCGCCAGGCTGCCCTGCAACGCCAGGCCGATGGCCAGGCCGGCGGCACCGATGGCTGCCACAAACGAGGTGGTTTCCACACCAATCATCGAGGCCACGCTGACAATCAGCAAAACCTTGAGAATGATGTTCGCCAGGCTGCTGATAAAGCCCTGCAGCGCCAGGTCAGCGTTACGCAGCGCCAGCAAGCCGCCGAGCTTTTGCGTGACCTTGTTGATCAGCCACCAGCCGATGCCCAGGGTGATCACTGCCAGCAGCACGCGGCTGCCGTATTCCATGATCATCGGGATCCAGGCTTGAGACGCCTTGACCAGATTGTCTACTTCAGCATTCAAATCCATCTACTTTCTCCTGATTTCCGGCCATCCGGCACGCGAAAAATAAGCGGCATAAAGCGCCTGCCGGGGTTAAGCACAATCCAGTGTGGGAGCGGGCTTGCTCGCGAATGCGGTGGGTCAGTCGATATAAGTGCTGACTGATAGATCGCTTTCGCGAGCAAGCCCGCTCCCACAGGTTCAAACATCGAAGCTTAGTCGCGGAAGTTGTTGAACTGCAGCGGCATGTCGAACGTCTTGGCGCGCAGGGCCGCGATGGCTTCCTGTAGATCGTCACGTTTTTTGCCGGTGATGCGCACTTGCTCGCCCTGGATGGAGGCCTGGACCTTGAGTTTGGCGTCTTTGACGTGAGCGACGATTTTCTTCGCCAGCTCTTTGTCGATGCCTTCCTTGAGGACGGCTTCCTGCTTCATCAGCTTGCCCGAAGCGTAGGCGTCCTTGACCTCAAGGCACTGCACGTCGATCTTGCGCTTGACCAGGGCCAGCTTGAGGATCTCGATCATCGCTTCGAGCTGGAAGTCGGCTTCAGCGGTCAGGTTGACGGTCAGGTCCTTTTCCTTGAACTCGAAGGTGCCCTTGCCTTTCAGGTCATAACGACGATCGAGTTCCTTGACGGCGTTCTCGACCGCGTTGGTGACTTCGTGTTTGTCCAGTTCGGATACCACGTCGAACGACGGCATGTAGTTTCTCCAATAAAAAGGCGCGCTCGATCACGGTGGCGCGCTTGGCTTGCGGTTAAAATCGGGCTCATTATAACGGGTCTTTCCCCACCGATACTGCGAGCCTCACATGCCTGCCTCAAACCGAGCAAAAAACTGATGTCCATGACCTGGCATGTCCTGGGCGCCGGAAGCCTTGGCACCTTGTGGGCCACGCGCATGGCGCGGGCCGGCGTTCCGGTTCGGTTGATTGTGCGCGATGAGCAACGCTTGCAGGCCTATCGGGCGGCCGGCGGTCTGACGCTGGTGGAGCATGGCGAAGCAAAACTCTACGAGATCCCCGGCGAAACGTCCGACAGCAACGAGCCGATCAATCGCCTGCTGGTGGCCTGCAAAGCCTACGACGCCGTGCACGCCGTGGCCCGACTGGCGCCGCGCCTGGCCCCCGGCGCCGAGCTGATTCTGTTGCAGAACGGCCTCGGCAGTCAGGATGCGGTCGCGGCGCAGGTACCTCAGGCGCGCTGCATCAGCGCGTCGAGCACCGAAGGCGCGTTTCGCGATGGCGACTGGCGCGTGGTGTTCGCCGGTCACGGTTACACTTGGCTCGGGGATGCAGGCCATCCGGTGGCGCCGATCTGGCTGGAGGACCTGACAGCCGCCGGAATTCCCCACGAATGGACGACCGACATCCTCACCCGCCTGTGGCGAAAGCTCGCACTCAACTGTGCGATTAATCCGCTGACCGTGCTGCACGACTGTCGCAACGGCGGCTTACAGCAACACCATTGTGAAGTGGCCACCCTCTGCGCCGAACTGACCGAACTGCTGGAGCGTTGCGGTCAGCCGGCGGCCGCTGAAGACTTGCAAAAGGAAGTCGAACGCGTGATCCAGGCCACCTCCGCCAATTACTCCTCGATGTACCAGGACGTGGCCAATCAGCGCCGCACCGAAATCAGCTATCTATTGGGTCATGTCTGCAAAGTCGCGGCGCGGCACCAGTTGAACCTGCCACATCTCAATCAACTTGAGGCCAGGTTGACCGCCCATCTGCACAGCCTTGGATTGCCCAGCGACTGAGCAGCGGCTACGCTGGCCACTTGTTCCTTTGCAGCGATAAACCTGATGCCACTGCGCCAGCGCCTCGAAAACCTCCCTGTCGGCCAGAAACTGCTGGCCGCCCTGCTGGTGCTGTTGATCACCGTCCTGCTGGTCGCCAACCTGACCTTTATCAGCGCCGCGTATTACATTTCCCAGGAAAGCATGGCGCCCCAGGCCCTGCAAACCATTGGCCGGCTGGTGTCGAACCCGAGCCTGGTGTCCGAGGCGCTGAAGTCGCCGCAAAGCGCCGAGCGCCTGCTCAACGAACTCAATAGCTACTCGCCGTTGCGCGCAGCGGCGCTGTATGACGGCGACGGCGTGCGCCTGGCGCAGTTGCAGCACGGCGAAAAACTCAAGCTGCCGGAGCGCTACCGGCATATCGAAGCGTGGCAAGCCACGGAGTTTCGCAGCAATCAGATCATCACTTTGCCCCGCCCCGGCACCGAACCGGGCCACTTGTTGCTGGTGGCGAGCAGCGAATTACCGGTGGCGTTTTACACCGGCACCCTGACCGCGAGCCTGGGCATCCTGATCTTCAGTGTGCTGTTGTGGCTGGTGATTGCCCGGCAGATCAAGCGTCTGATCACCCGACCGATCCATGAACTCGAAGAGCTGTCCCGACAAGTCACCCGGGAAGAGAACTACGCGCTGCGTGCCTCACGGGGCAACCACGACGAAATCGGCAGCCTCGCCGAGGCGTTCAACACCATGCTGTCGCGCATTGAAGCGCGGGAGCAACAACTCAAACGCGCCCGGGATGATTCCCAGGCGGCTTACGATCAGGCCCAGGGCCTGGCGGAAGAAACCCGTCACACCAACCGCAAACTGGAGCTGGAAGTCCAGGTGCGGAGCAAGATCGAGAAGAAACTCACCGGTTTCCAGAATTACCTCAACAGCATCATCGACTCCATGCCCTCGGCGCTGATCGCCCTCGATGAGCAACTCTACGTGACCCAGTGGAATCAGGAGGCCAGCGCCTTGTCCGGTACGCGTCTGGATGAAGCCCTGAACCAGCCGATCTTCCTCGCGTTCGAGCCACTCAAGCCGTTTCTGCCGCAGCTCAAGCAAACCGTCGAGCAGCACACGGTGGCCAAGATCGAGCGGGTGACCTGGTTCAAGGATGATGACGCCAAGCATTACGCCCTGACCTTCTATCCGTTGATGGGCGGCGCCGGGCGTGGCGTGGTGATCCGGATCGACGACATCACCCAGCGCCTGTCCCTGGAAGAAATGATGGTGCAGTCGGAAAAAATGCTCTCGGTCGGTGGCCTCGCCGCCGGCATGGCCCACGAAATCAACAACCCGCTGGGCGCGATCCTGCATAACGTGCAAAACATTCGCCGCCGCCTGTCCCCGGACCTGCCGAAAAACCTGGAGCAGGCCGAACACGTCGGCATTGAGCTGGAAACAGTCAATCAATACCTGAAAGCACGGGAAGTGCCGCAATTGCTCGATGGCATCCAGCAGGCCGGCGCGCGGGCGGCGAAGATCGTCACGCACATGCTCAGCTTCAGCCGTCGCAGCACCCGGCAAATGGCGCCGTGCGACCTGCCGGCGCTGATCGATCAAGCGGTGGAAATCGCCGGTAACGACTTCGACCTGGCCATCGGTTTCGATTTCAAGGGCCAGGCGATCATTCGTCAATTCGACCCGGCGTTGGGTCCGGTGCCGGGCACGGCCAACGAATTGGAGCAGGTGCTGCTCAATCTGTTGAAAAACGCCGCCCAGGCGATTCATCAGCGCGAAGACGATCGCGAACCGGGGCGGATCATCCTGCGCACCAAACTCAACCCACCGTGGGCGGAAATCCAGGTCGAGGACAACGGCATCGGCATGAGCGAAAACGTGCGCAAACGCACTTTCGAGCCGTTCTTCACCACCAAGGAAATCGGCCAGGGCACCGGCCTCGGGCTGTCGGTGTCGTATTTCATCATCACCAACAATCACAAGGGTCAGATGGAAGTGCAATCGACCCTCGGCCAAGGCACCTGCTTCACCTTGCGCCTGCCCTTGGCGGGCACCCCGCTCGTCTCCCAAGAACTCAATCAGCTATCGAGGTAACCATGGGCTTTCGCCTGTCGAAGATTTACACCCGCACCGGCGACAAAGGCGAAACCGGCCTGGGCGATGGCCGCCGTGTGCCCAAGGATCATCCGCGGATCGAAGCGATTGGCGAGGTCGATACGCTGAACAGTCAGGTGGGCGTGCTGTTGGCCGGGTTGGCCGCTGAGAGTGCTGCTTATCCGGGTTTGAATGAAGTAATCGACGTGCTCGCGCCGTGCCAGCATCGGCTGTTCGACCTCGGCGGTGAACTGGCGATGCCGGTGTATCAGGCGCTGAATGCCGCGGAAATCGAACGGCTGGAAGCGGCGATTGATGTCTGGAATGAAGAGTTGGGGCCACTGGAGAATTTCATTCTGCCGGGCGGTTCGGCGTTGATTGCTCAGGCCCATGTGTGCAGAAGCCTGGCGCGCAGCGCGGAGCGGCGGTGTCAGCATTTGAATGCGATTGAGCCGCTGGCCGGGGTTGGCCTGGCGTATATCAATCGGTTGTCGGATTTGTTGTTCGTGATGGCGCGGCTGATTGCCAAGCGCCAGGGGGTTGCCGAGATTCTTTGGCAGCCAGCGGCTAAACCTGAGGTTTAGTCGGCGCATGTAAGGACGCCTTCGCGAGCAAGCCCGCTCCCACATTGGATTTGTGAACGCCATAGATCCAATGTGGGCTTGCTCGCGAAGAGGCCAGCAGCATCAACGCAGAATCAGGCCTCAGGCCAAAACGCTCGAATCCCCGCCACACCCTGCGCCCCTATTTCCCAAGCCTTCTGCCGCTCTGCCGGGCCAACGCCGCCCAACAGGAACACCGGTTTGCTGAAACCGGCGATCAGGGCCTGCGCCTGCTCCCAACCCAACGGCTGGGCATCCGGGTGCGTCTGGGTCAGTTGCACTGGCGACAAGGTCACGAAGTCCACGCCCATCTGCTCGGCCAACGCCAGTTCTTCCGCGTTGTGGCAGGACGCCGCCAACCAGCGCGACGCCGGCAACGGACGACCGGCCGCTGCGTACTTGCGCAACTGCGCGGCAGTGATGTGCCAACCAGCGGACGGGAAATCGCCCAGCCACTCGAACGGCCCCTTAATCATCAACTGTGCCTTGCCGGCACACAGCCCCGCCGCATCCACCGCCAGATCGCGGTATTTCGGGTCGTAGCCGTTGGGCGCGCGCAGCACGATCAATTTGATGCCACCGGCAATCGCTTTCTGGATACCGCGCAGCAGAGCCGGGGTTTCCAGGTCTTCCGGGGTCACCAGGTATTCCGCTGGCAGCCGCGCGGCCGCGACAATCGGCTGATTGGCTGCCGGGAACTCGTAGTTCAACAGATCACGGGGCGCGACCCACTCCAGCGGCTGGCCTTCGGCGCCGTGGGGTTCGCCGGTAAACGCCGAGACTTCCCAGACATCCAGCAACACTTGCTTGTCCGGGTAGTCGTGTTGAACCTTGATCAGTGGTCGCGCAGCCCCGACGACAATGCCCAACTCTTCCTGAAGCTCACGGGCCAGGGCGGTTTCGACGGACTCGTCCACCTCGACCTTGCCACCGGGAAACTCCCACAAACCGCCCTGGTGCTGGGTGTCGGCACGACGGGCGATGAGGATCTTGCCTGCGCTGTCACGGATCACAGCGGCGGCGACGTGGACTCGTTTCACTGCCCTACCTCCTCCAGTCCGGCCTTCTGCCAGGCCTTGAAGGCTGGCCATTGGTAAATGGTTTCGACATAAGCCTGGTCCACTGCCGGCAGTTGCACACGGTAGGTGCGCAGACGCACGGCGATCGGCGCGAAGTACGCATCTGCCAGGGTGGCGCCACCAAACAGGAACGGGCCAGTTTCGGTGGCGACGGCACGGCATTCAGCCCACAACGCCAGCATGCGCTCGATTTCTGCCTGAACCTCAGGCGGGATCGAAGGCAGCGCTTCGTCACGGCTCAGGTCGAACGACATGTTGCCGCGCAGGGCAAAGAAACCGCTGTGCATCTGCGCGCACGCCGAACGGGCCTGGGCACGGGCGGCGATGTCTTTGGGCCAGAGGCCGGCGTCGGGGAACTGCTCGGCCAGGTACTCGGCAATCGCCAGGGAATCGGCGATGACGCCGTGTTCGGTTTTCAGCAGCGGGACTTTGCCGGTCGGCGAATGCTTGAGCACGCGCTCACGGGTGTCTGGCTGGCCGAGTTTGATCAGTTCTTCGGTGTAGGGAGCGCCAGTCAGTTCGAGGGCCAGGGCACTGCGCAGGGACCAGGAGGAAAGCAGCTTGTCGCCGATGATCAGGTGGAGGCTCATGTTCGGGACCTTTTTGATGAGGAATTCAGGCCAGAATCTCTAGCGTTTGGTCCGGCCCCTTCGCGAGCAAGCCCGCTCCCACAATGGAATACGGTCAACTGTGGGAGCGGGCTTGCTCGCGAAGGGGGTCGACTCGGTCTTAAGTCCGGTACTCAGCGTTGATCTTCACGTACTCGTGGGACAGGTCGGTGGTCCAGATGGTTTCGCTGCAATCGCCGCGACCCAACTCGATACGGATGGTGATTTCTTCCTGCTGCATCACCGCCGAGCCTTGGGCTTCGGTGTAGGTCGAGGCGCGGGCGCCGTGGCTGGCGATGCACACGTCGCCGAGGAACACGTCGATCTTGCTGACGTCCAGGTTCGGCACGCCGGCACGACCGACGGCAGCGAGGATACGGCCCCAGTTCGGGTCGGAGGCGAACAGCGCAGTCTTGATCAGCGGCGAGTGGGCCACGGTGTAGCCGACGTCCAGGCACTCCTGGTGATTGCCGCCGCCGTTGACTTCGACGGTCACGAACTTGGTCGCGCCTTCGCCGTCACGCACGATGGCCTGGGCCACGTCCATGCACACTTCGAATACAGCCTGCTTCAACTTGGCAAACAATTCACCGCTGGCGGCGGTGATTTCCGGCAGCGCCGCCTGACCGGTGGCAATCAGCATGCAGCAGTCGTTAGTTGAGGTGTCACCGTCGATGGTGATGCGGTTGAACGACTTGTTCGCGCCGTCCAGCAGCAGGTTTTGCAGGACTTCGCGGGCGACTTTGGCGTCGGTGGCGATGTAGCCGAGCATGGTCGCCATGTTCGGACGGATCATGCCCGCGCCTTTGCTGATACCGGTGACTGTGATGGTCACGCCATCATGCTGGAACTGGCGGCTGGCACCTTTTGGCAAAGTGTCGGTGGTCATGATGCCGGTGGCGGCCGCTTCCCAGTTGTTCACCGACAGGTCGTCGAGGGCGGCTTGCAACGCGCTTTCGATTTTCTCGACCGGCAGCGGCTCACCGATCACGCCGGTGGAGTACGGCAGCACCAGGCTGGCATCGACGCCGGTCAGTTCAGCCAGTTTCGCGCAGGTGCGCTCGGCGGCGGCCAGGCCCGGTTCGCCGGTGCCAGCGTTGGCGTTGCCGGTGTTGGTCAGCAGGTAACGCACCGGGCCTTGCACGCGTTGCTTGGCCAGGATCACGGGAGCGGCGCAAAACGCGTTCAGGGTGAACACACCCGCCACCGTGGAACCTTCGGCACAGCGCATGACCACGACATCCTTGCGCCCCGGGCGCTTGATGCCGGCCGAAGCGATACCGAGTTCAAAACCGGCAACCGGGTGCAACGTTGGCAAAGGACCAAGACCAACAGCCATGAATGCGCTCCTTAATAAATGATGTCTGCACCGCTTTCAGGAAGAACGGTGGTTTAAATGGCAAAACGCCGCGACGGCTGATGCCGGTCGCGGCGCGGGTATTTCAGCGTTTGAAACGGGTTTTACTGGATCTGCCCGTGGCAATGCTTGAATTTCTTGCCCGAACCGCAGTAGCACAGTTCGTTACGGCCCAGCTTCTGTTCGTTGCGTACCGGTGCGGTGGCAAGGGCGACATCGACCTCTTCACCCAGCAGTTCCGGTTGCTCGAGACCCGGCGCTTCATCGTGCTGGAACTGCATGCGGGCGGCCAATGCTTCGGCTTCCTGACGCAGGCGTTGCTCTTCTGCTTCCGGATCTTCGCGGCGAACCTGAACGTGGGACAGCACACGGATCGAGTCGCGCTTGATCGAATCCAGCAGCTCGGAGAACAGCGTGTACGACTCGCGCTTGTACTCTTGCTTCGGGTTCTTCTGCGCATAACCACGCAAGTGGATGCCGTGACGCAGGTGATCCATGGTCGACAAGTGGTCTTTCCACAGGTCGTCGAGTACACGCAGAACGATTTGCTTCTCGAAGGTGCGCAGCGCATCGGCGCTCGCCTGCTCTTCTTTCTCGTTGTACGCCGCCAGCAGCTCGGTCATGAGCTTCTCGCGCAGGGTTTCTTCGTACAGGTGATCGTCTTCGTCGAGCCATTGCTGGATCGGCAGCGCCACACCGAAGTCGCTCTGCAACGCGGCTTCCAGACCGGCCACGTCCCACTGCTCAGGCAGCGATTGCGGTGGAATGTGTGCGCTGACGGTGGCGTTGAGCACGTCCTGACGGAAGTCAGCGATGGTTTCGCCAATGTTGTCGGCGGCCAGCAACGTGTTACGCATGTGATAGATCACTTTACGCTGTTCGTTGTTGACGTCATCGAACTCGAGCAATTGCTTACGAATGTCGAAGTTGCGGCCTTCAACCTTGCGCTGAGCCTTTTCGATGGCGTTGGTCACCATGCGGTGCTCGATCGCTTCACCGGACTGCATGCCCAGGGCCTTCATGAAGTTCTTCACCCGGTCAGAGGCGAAGATGCGCATCAGGCTGTCTTCCAGCGACAGGTAGAAACGGCTGGAACCGGCGTCACCCTGACGGCCGGCACGACCACGCAACTGGTTGTCGATACGGCGCGATTCGTGACGCTCGGAAGCGATCACCTGCAAGCCACCGGACTCCAGCACTTGCTGGTGACGTTTCTGCCAGTCGGCCTTGATCTGGGCGATCTGCTCTGGTGTTGGATCTTCCAGGGACGCCACTTCCACTTCCCAGTTACCGCCCAACAGGATGTCGGTACCACGACCGGCCATGTTGGTGGCGATGGTCAGTGCGCCTGGGCGACCGGCCTGGGCAATGATCTCGGCTTCTTTTTCGTGGAACTTGGCGTTCAGAACCTTGTGTTCGATACCTTCTTTCACGAGCAGGCTGGACATGTGTTCCGACGTTTCAATGGTCGCAGTACCCACCAGCACAGGACGGCCCTGGGTCATGCATTCCTTGATGTCGGCTACGATGGCCGCGTATTTCTCGTCCGCGGTGAGGAACACCAGGTCGTTATAGTCTTTACGCGCCAGCGGCTTGTTCGGCGGGATAACCATCACCGACAGACCGTAGATCTGGTGGAATTCGAACGCTTCGGTGTCGGCGGTACCGGTCATGCCGGACAGCTTGTTGTACAGACGGAAGTAGTTCTGGAACGTGGTCGAAGCCAGGGTCTGGCTTTCGGCCTGGATGTTCAGGTTTTCCTTGGCTTCGATGGCCTGGTGCAGGCCTTCGGACAAGCGACGGCCCGGCATGGTACGACCGGTGTGTTCGTCGACCAGCACAACCTGACCGTCCTGCACGATGTATTCGATGTTGCGATGGAACAGCTTGTGCGCACGCAGACCGGCATAAACGTGGGTCAACAGGCCCAGGTTATGCGCCGAGTACAGGCTCTCGCCTTCAGCCAGCAGGCCGATGCGAGTCAGCATTTCTTCGACGTACTGGTGACCGGCTTCGTTGAGTTCGACCTGACGGGTCTTCTCATCGACGGTGTAGTGGCCAGCCTTGGTGACTTCGCCTTCGACTTCTTCGACGTGCAATTCCAGCTGCGGGATCAGTTTGTTGATCTCGACATACATTTTGGAACTGTCTTCGGCCTGACCGGAAATGATCAGCGGGGTACGGGCTTCGTCGATGAGGATGGAGTCGACTTCGTCGATCACGGCAAAATTGAGTTCGCGCTGGAATTTTTCTTCCATGCTGAACGCCATGTTGTCGCGCAGGTAGTCGAAACCGAATTCGTTGTTGGTGCCGTAGGTGATATCGGCGGCGTAAGCCAGGCGTTTTTCTTCCGGCGGCTGGAATGGCGTGACCACGCCGACCGTCATGCCGAGGAATTCGTAGAGCGGACGCATCCAGTTGGCGTCGCGACGGGCCAGGTAGTCGTTCACGGTGACTACGTGCACGCCTTTACCGGACAGCGCGTTGAGGTAAACGCCCAGTGTTGCCACCAGGGTCTTGCCTTCACCGGTACGCATTTCCGCGATCATGCCTTCATGCAAGGTCATGCCGCCGATCAGCTGGACATCGAAGTGACGCATACCCATGACGCGCTTGCCGGCTTCGCGGGCGACCGCAAAGGCTTCTGGCAACAGCTTGTCGAGGGTTTCCCCTTTGGCGATGCGGGCCTTGAACTCGTCTGTCTTGGCACGCAATTGATCGTCCGAAAGGGCTACCATTTGCTCTTCGAAGGCATTGACGAATTGCACCGTCTTGAGCATGCGTTTGACTTCACGCTCATTCTTGCTTCCAAAAAGTTTCTTTAACAAAGGCGCAAACATATCGGCAGGATCTTCCACACTAAAGGGATGGAGGGCGGCCCCGTGAGTCGCCCGTGCAGCCCTCATGGCCGCATGCGAACGAGCATTCTACCCGGAAACGATGGTGAGGAAAGTGGCGTTATTCCACGATGCATGCACTGCGCTGTTACGGGGCTCACTTAAAATAAGGGCTTTTTACTGAACTTCAAGCCATTCCCGGCAGAAGTTACTTGTTGATTTAATGGGTAAAGCGCTCGCAAAGCAATGGGTCAGGCTCATCGAGTGCTTTCTGCTACCATGGCCTCTCTGTTACTTCAGGTGTCTGATCATGGCATTTCGCCCTCTCACGGCCAGAGCACCCGCCGTTCTGCTTCGCGAAGCCAAACCGCTGAAAGCCATCTTTGGCCATGCTCAACGCCTGGGTCATTTACAACGTCTGGTGGAAAGCCAGTTGCAACCTGCTGCGCGGGAACACTGCCATGTGGCCTCGTGGCGCGAAGGCAGTTTGTTGCTGATTGTCACCGATGGTCATTGGGCGACACGCCTGCGTTATCAACAAAAGCGTCTGCAACGGCAGTTGCAGTTGTTTGACGAGTTCGCCAGCCTGACCCGGATTCTGTTCAAGGTGCAACCGCCGACCGTTCAGCAGGGCGCGGCGGGGCATACCATCAGTTTGTCCAGCGATGCGGGCGCGACGATTCAGGCGACGGCTGACGGGATCACTGATCCGAATTTGCGGGCGGCGCTGGAGCGGCTTGCGGCGCACGCCAAACCGAAAGATTAAAACAAGATCAAAAGATCGCAGCCTTCGGCACCTCCTACAGGGTGTACGCCATCAAATGCAGGAGCTGCCGAAGGCTGCGATCTTTTGCTTTTCAGCGGCGTTTGCTTCCGCCTAATAAAGAGCCCATCAACCCGCGCACCAACTGTCGGCCCAATTGATTCGCCGCCTGTCGCATCGCCGATTTCAGCGCCTGCCCCGCCGCCGTGCCAAGAAACTCCCCGGCCTTGTCGGTAAAGCTCGGTTCTTCCGCCGCCGGCTTACCCGGTGTCGCTTCAGCCTCAGGCGCCAGGCCTTTGCGGCCCATCAGCACTTCATAGGCCGATTCGCGATCAATCGGTTTGTCATAACGCCCCTTGAACGGCGACCCGGCAATCAGCACCGTGCGCTCCGTTTCGGTCAGCGGCCCGATCCGCGATTGCGGCGGTGCGACCAAAACCCGCTGGACCATCTCCGGCGTGCCCTTGTCCTGCAGCGTGCCGACCAACGCCTCGCCGATCCCCAGTTCAGTCAACACCGACAACGCATCAAACGCCGGGTTCGCCCGGAAGCCGTCGGCCACGGCGCGCAGGGATTTCTGCTCCTTGGCGGTGAACGCGCGCAAGCCATGCTGGACCCGCAGGCCGAGTTGAGCCAGCACTTCGTCCGGCAAATCACCGGGTGACTGAGTGACGAAATACACGCCGACGCCTTTGGAGCGAATCAGCCGTACCACCTGCTCCAGACGCTCCTGCAACGCCTTGGGCGTGTCGGCGAACAACAAGTGCGCTTCGTCGAAAAACAGCGCCAGCAGCGGTTTGTCCGCGTCGCCGCGCTCCGGCAATTGCTCGAACAGCTCAGCCAGCAGCCACAGCAGGAACGTCGCGTAGACCTTCGGCGCTTCATGCACCAGACGACTGGCATCGAGCAAGTGAATGCGCCCACGGCCATCGGCGGCCGGTTGCAGGATGTCTTCGAGTTGCAGCGCCGGTTCGCCGAACAAGGCTTCAGCGCCCTGCTGCTCCAGGGTCGCCAGGCGCCGTAGCAGCGCCTGACTGGAACCGGTGGTCATCAACGCCGCGTCGTCACCCAGCAATTGCGGGTTGTCGCGCAAGTGATTGAGCAGCGCTTTCAGATCCTTGAGGTCGAGTAGCAACAGGCCTTCGCGGTCGGCCACCTTGAACGCGGCGTACAGCGCCGATTGCTGGCTGTCGCTCAGTTCCAGCAGGGCGCCGATCAGCAGCGGCCCCATTTCGCTCAACGTGGTGCGCAATGGATGACCGGACTCACCGTGAATGTCCCACAGGGTCACCGGATACGCCTGGGGTTTGTAGTTCAGCCACGGCATCCCGGCGATCCGCTCGGCGACCTTGCCTTGCGGGTTGCCGGCGGCGCCCAGGCCACACAGGTCACCCTTGATGTCAGCAGCAAACACCGCCACACCGGCATCGCTGAAGGCTTCGGCCAGGCGCTGCAACGTGACGGTCTTGCCGGTGCCGGTGGCGCCCGCGACCAGACCGTGACGGTTCGCCAGGCGCATGGCCTGGGCGATCGGCTGCCCCGCGAGGTCGGCGCCGATAACGAGTTGCAATGAGTCAGGCATTTTGTCACCCATGGTTAATCTTTGATCCTTCACGGCCGAT
The DNA here is from genome assembly GCF_018449725.1 of Pseudomonas sp. dw_612. Taxonomy (GTDB): domain Bacteria; phylum Pseudomonadota; class Gammaproteobacteria; order Pseudomonadales; family Pseudomonadaceae; genus Aquipseudomonas. The sequence continues at coordinate 56,534 of NZ_JAAVVC010000005.1, forward strand.
AAATAAAGGCGAGAGACCAGACTGAAGAAAGCGTCGGTAATTCCCTAAGGAGAGACGGAATATCAGCTTGTTTTCAACACTGCCCATTTTGCGCGTCTTTACAAAAGTACGCCCCTGGACATTAAGACCTTAGCGGACACCCCAAGCCATGAATAAAAATCTGCGCTTCAGCCATAAGATCCTGCTTGCCGCCGCCCTCATTGTTATCGCTGCCTTTGCCTCGTTCACGCTGTACAACGACTATTTGCAACGCAATGCGATTCAACGTGATCTGGACAACTATCTGCAAGAAATGGGCGGTGTCACCGCCAAAAACATTCAAACCTGGCTGGCCGGTCGCAGCCTGCTGATCGAAAACCTGTCGCAAACCGTTGCCCTGAACACAGAGGCCGGCAACGTCGGCACCCTGCTTGAACAAAAGTCGGTAAGTTCGACCTTTATGGGGGCTTTCCTGGGCAACAAGGATGGCTCGTTCATTATCCGTCCGAACAGCAAGATGCCCGACGGCTACGACCCTCGCGCTCGCCCGTGGTACAAGGCTGCGCAAAGCGCCAGCGGTTCGGCCCTGACTGACCCCTACATCGATTTGGCCTCGGGGCAATTGGTGATTTCCATCGTCAATCGGGTCATCAAAGACGGCCAGGACCTGGGTGTGGTCGGTGGCGATTTGAGCTTGCAAGTGATCGCCGACAGCCTCAACGAATTGGATTTCGACGGCATGGGTTATGCCTTCCTGGTCAGCGCCGACGGCAAGATCCTCGCCCACCCGGACAAAGCGCTGGTGATGAAAACGCTCAAGGATGTCTACCCGCAAGACACCCCGGCGATCAGCAGTCAGCTAAGCGAAATCCAGGTGGACGGCAAAACCCGCATCATGACCTTCACCCCGATCAAAGGGCTGAACTCGGTCAACTGGTACGTCGGGCTGTCCGTGGACAAGGGCAAAGCCTTCTCCATGCTCAGCGAGTTCCGCACCTCGGCCATCATCGCCACCATCATTGCCGTGGCCATCATCATCGCGTTGCTGGGCATGCTGATCCGCATTCTGCTGCAGCCGTTGAACGTCATGACCCGCGCCATGGAGGACATCGCCGACGGTGAAGGCGACCTGACCAAACGCCTGACCATCGTCAACCAGGACGAATTCGGTATCTTGGGCACCGCGTTCAACCGTTTCGTGGATCGAATTCATACGTCGATCCGCGAAGTATCCTCGGCCACCGGCCAGGTCAACGAAGTCGCCTTGCGTGTGGTGGCGGCCTCGAATTCGTCGATGTTCAACTCCGATCAGCAAGCCTCGCGTACCAACAGCGTGGCCGCGGCGATCAACCAGCTCGGCGCCGCCGCTCAGGAAATCGCCCGTAACGCCGCGCAAGCGTCGAACCAGGCCAGCGACGCCCGCAGCCTGGCCGAAGACGGTCAACAAGTGGTGGATCGCAGCATCAAGGCGATGAATCAACTGTCGAGCATGCTCAGCGCGTCGAGCACTAACATCGAGTCGCTGAACAGCAAAACCGTGAACATCGGACAGATTCTGGAAGTGATCACCAGCATCTCCCAGCAAACCAACCTGCTGGCGCTCAACGCCGCGATTGAAGCCGCGCGTGCCGGTGAGGCCGGTCGTGGTTTCGCAGTGGTGGCCGACGAGGTGCGCAACCTGGCGCACCGCACCCAGGAATCGGCGCAACAGGTGCAGACCATGATCGAGGAGCTGCAAGTCGGCGCCCGGGAATCCGTCAGCACCATGAGCGAAAGCCAACGCCACAGCCAGGACAGCGTGGAAATCGCCAACCTCGCCGGCGAACGCCTGAACAGTGTGACCTTGCGTATCGGTGAAATCGACGGCATGAACCAGTCGGTGGCCACGGCGACCGAGGAACAGACCGCCGTGGTGGAGTCGATCAACGTCGACATCACCGAGATCAATACGCTGAACCAGGAAGGCGTGGAAAACCTGCAATCGACATTGCGTGCGTGTTCGGACCTTGAACAGCAGGCGGCGCGGTTGAAGCAGCTGGTGGGCAGTTTCCGGATCTAGCATCTGAAGCGGCCTCTTCGCGAGCAAGCCCGCTCCCACACTGGATCTCAGTCGTACACAAAATCTGTGCTCGCTGAAGATTCAATGTGGGAGCGGGCTTGCTCGCGAAGGCGGCCCATCAAACATCACATCCCTTACTGACACCCCACCGCAAAACCCCAACCGAACATCTATCCTTCATAAAGGTCAACCTAGGGAGAGAACTGGACCGGAGGGATGTTCATCGTGCATATCGCGGACATAACCATGTTCTACGCCCCGGCCAGCGGTGGCGTGCGCACTTATCTGGATGCCAAGCACCGTCGCCTGAGTGTCAAGCCGGGTACTCGTCACAGCCTGTTGATACCGGGAAAACACCTGAGCGAACAGGACGGTGTGTATCAGGTTCCCGCCCCCGCCCTGCCCTTCGGCAAGGGTTATCGCTTCCCCCTCCGCCTCGCGCCATGGCGCAATGTCCTGCAGGATTTGCAACCCGATCTGATCGAAGTCGGCGACCCGTACCTCACGGCCTGGGCGGCGCTGGATGCCCGGCGGCAACTGGATGTGCCAGTGATCGGTTTTTATCACTCGGACTTACCCTTGCTGGTCAGCAATCGCATGGGCAATTGGGTCACCACCAATGTTGAAGCCTATGTCAGCAAGCTCTACGGCAATTTCGACCGGGTGCTCGCGCCGAGTCAGGTCATGGCCGACAAACTGATCGGCCTCGGTGTGCGCAATGTGTTTGTGCAACCCCTGGGCGTCGATTTGCAAACCTTCAACCCCAACGCCCGCGACCCTGGTCTGCGAGCTGAACTGGGCATTGATGAAGACACCCGGTTGCTGATCTTCGCCGGCCGTGGCTCCAAGGAGAAAAACCTGCCGGTGCTGCTCGACTGCATGAAACGCCTGGGGCCTCGCTATCACCTGCTGCTGGTGGGCTCCTCGATGCCGGCCCAGGTGCCAGACAACGTCACCGTGGTCGACGAGTTCTGCCCGGCGGCGCAAGTCGCGCGATTGATGGCCAGTGCCGACGCGCTGCTGCATGCCGGCGACCAGGAAACCTTCGGCCTGGTGATCCTCGAAGCCATGGCCAGTGGCATTCCGGTGGTGGCGGTGGCGGCCGGGGCTTTTCAGGAAATTGTTACCGATCAATGCGGCCTCCTTTGCGCGCCGAACAATCCCCTGGCCATGGCCAACGCTGTGCGAGAGTTGTTCAGCCGGGGCAGCGTCATCCTCGGCGAACAGGCCCGGCAACATGTCGAACGGCATTACGCCTGGGACGCGGTGGTCAATAGCCTGCTCGGCCACTATCACGCCGTGCTTGGCAGCCAATGGCCGCTGACCGCCAATGGCTGAATCCACGCCCCCACCAGCGCTGCTCCTGGTGTTACACGATGTAGCGCCGCAGACCTGGGCCGATTACCAATCTTTTGTCGAAGCCGTCGACGCCTGGGGCAGGGTGCCGATGACCTGGCTGGTGGTGCCCGATTTCCACAAACACAACGATCTGGAGGCACATCCGGGCTTTCGGCGGATGTTGAGCGGTCGTGTCGAGCGCGGCGATGAACTGGCGCTGCACGGTTACTTTCATTGCGACGACAGTCCACCGGCAACGACGCCTAAAGACTGGTTCATGCGGCGCATTTACACTCACGAAGGCGAGTTCTACAGCCTGTCCCGGGACGCGGCCCTCGCTCGGCTGCGCGCGGGTATCGAAGTGTTTCACCGTTACCATTGGCCCTTGCAGGGCTTTGTCGCGCCCGCCTGGCTGATGAGCGAAGGCACGCGCCAGGCGTTGCGCCAGTTGCCATTGAGTTACACCAGCGATCCGCAACACCTGTATCGTTTGCCGGACTTCAACGCGATCGATGCGCCCGGACTGGTCTGGAGTGCGCGCAGTGCCTGGCGTCGCGGGCTGTCGAAACTGCTCAGCGATCAGCGCGAACAGCGCTGGCAGCAGGCGCCGGTGATTCGCCTGGGCCTGCACCCGGTGGACATGCGCCATGGATTTTCCCGCGATTACTGGCTACAAACCCTTAAACGCTTACTCGACGAGGGCCGTGTGCCAATGACCAAGGCCGACTGGCTGACGCTGCACCAAGACCGTATCGGCCGCGCCGCATGAGTCGCGGGATTCTGCTGTTCCTCGCCCTGCTCGCGGCGGTGATGATCCCGCTGGTGCTGGGCGGCAACGAAACCTGGTCGCGCCTGCAAAGCTTTCCGTTGAGCGGTTTGCTGATTATGTTCGGCATGATCTTGCTCTGCTGGGTCGTGAACACGATGCGCTTGCGCCTGTTGCTGGGGGATCAACGCGACAAGGTCAGCCGCGTCAAAAGCCTCGGCGTGGTGATGGCGGCCGAGTTCGCCTACTGCGCCACACCCGGCGGCAGTGGCGGACCGCTGACCATCATGGCCCTGCTGGCCCGCAGCGGCGTGCGCCCGGCCAGGGGCAGCGCGGTGTTTGCCATGGACCAACTGAGCGACCTGCTGTTTTTCCTCTGTGCCCTGAGCGGCATTCTGATTTATGCGCTGTTCCAGCACCTCAGTCAGCGCATGGAATGGCTGCTGACGGTCAGCGCCGTCTCGATGTTCGGTGGCTTGGTGAGCTGTGTGGTGGTGGCGCGTTATCACCGTTTGTTGATTCGCCTGAGCGGCCGGTTGCTCGCGCGCCTGAATGTCAAAGCCACCACACGCCTGCGCTGGGCGCGAAAACTCCTGCACTTTCTGGCGGCGTTTACTGACACGCTGAAGTTGCCCGTTGCGACGTTGATCAAGGTGTTTGCCCTGACCTGTGTGCATTGGGCGATCCGCTACAGCGTGCTGTACCTGGCGTTGCGCGGGTTGGGTGCGGACTTGCAGTGGGCCTGGACCTTTTTGATCCAGATGCTTTCGCTGAGCGCGGGGCAATTCAGCCTGCTGCCGGGCGGTGCCGGGGCGGCGGAACTGACGTCGGCGGCACTGTTGGCACCGATGGTGGGGAAATCCACTGCGGCGGCGGCGATCCTGATCTGGCGCGCGGTGACGTATTACTTTTATCTGGTGGTGGGTGGGCCGGTGTTTTTAATGATGCTCGGGCGACCGCTGCTCAAGAAGTTGATGAAGCTCAAGCAGGCTTAGGCTATCCGGACGCCTGCCACGCGCCTGTAGCAGCTGGCGAAGCCTGCGTTCGGCTGCGCAGCAGTCGTAAAACCTGAGCGCCAGGTTTTCCTGATACACCGCGTAGCCTGAATTCACGACTGCTTCGCAGCCGAACGCAGGCTTCGCCAGCTGCTACGGATCCCGTTACGCCTGATCCACCTCGGGTGTGTCGGACTCTGGCTTCAACTCTTCCCACAACTCGGCGGCCCCCGGAAACTCCGTCCCGTCCTCCGGGCTCATGTCGTCCGGGTCATAACGACTCAAACACCCTTCGCCCAACGTGGCGGGCGCCTTGGACGTGGCTTTGTCCAGTGGATCGGCCATGGTCAATATCCTCTCGCTACACAGATCGTTCCCGCGCTCTGCGTGGGAATGCCGCCATGGACGCTCTGCGTCCGCTTAGTGACGCAGAGCGTCACGGGATGCATTCCCACGCAGCGTGGGAACGATCATTGCGTAGTCTAGAACACGACAGTTTTATTGCCGTGCACCAGCACCCGGTCTTCCAGGTGATAGCGCAAGCCGCGAGCCAGCACCATCTTCTCGACGTCACGGCCGAAACGCACCATGTCTTCGATACTGTCGCTGTGGCTGACGCGCACCACGTCCTGCTCGATGATCGGACCGGCGTCCAGCTCTTCGGTGACGTAGTGGCACGTAGCACCAATCAACTTCACGCCACGCAGGGACGCCTGGTGGTACGGCTTGGCCCCGACGAACGACGGCAGAAAGCTGTGGTGAATGTTGATGACCTTGTGGGCATATTCGCTGCACAACTCCGGCGGCAGAATCTGCATGTAACGGGCAAGTACCACCACTTCGGCATCGTGCTGTTTAACCAGACGCGAAACTTCAGCAAAGGCTGGCTCTTTGTCCTGCGGATTGACCGGAACGTGGTAGTACGGAATGCCGTGCCACTCGACCATGCTGCGCAAGTCATCATGGTTGGAAATCACGCAGGAAATTTCGCAGTCCAGTTCATCGCTGTGCCAGCGGTGCAGCAAGTCCGCCAGGCAATGGGATTCACGGCTGGCCATCAACACCACGCGTTTCTTCTGCGCGGTATCGGTAATACGCCAGTTCATCGAGAACTCTTCGGCGATCGGCGCAAACGCTTCGCGAAAGGCTTCGAGACCAAAAGGCAACGAATCGGCACGAATTTCGTGACGCATGAAGAACCAGCCACTGAGATTATCCGAGTGATGGCTCGCTTCAGTGATCCAGCCGTTATGTGACGCCAGAAAGTTACTGACTTTAGCAACGATGCCGACGCGGTCCGGGCAAGCAATCACCAGCCGAAAAGTGCGCATGAGGGTAAAACTCCAGAACTTCGCAAAGGCCGCCATTCTAGCGATTGCGCGACAAAACTGCAGTATTGATGACGTCTTGATCTGCACGCCGCTCAGCACCACGGGTTTCTGGCCGCGTCGCTACCCGCGCGATGGTGTTCTTGAAGCCGTCTTCAAGAGATCAATTGTGAATATCTGTGTTGAATCGTCTGACACTATTTAACAACACATCAAATTTGTGACGGACTCACCGCAACTAAATTAAATAAACTCCGGTTAAATGTTTACTTGATGAAACAGCCTGACTATTATTGCCGCACTGTCCCTGCCATCCTGCGTCCTACATAAGGTAGTCCTCAATGTCCTTGATCAACGAATACCGCGCCACCGAAGAAGCTATCAAAGAGCTGCAAGCCCGTTTGAAGAATCTGTCCCAAGACGACAAACTGCAAACCGAGCTGGAATTCGAAGGCAAACTGCGCACCCTGATGGGCGAGTACTCCAAATCCCTGCGTGACATCATCGCGCTGTTGGATCCAGAGTCCAAAAGCAAAGCACCACGCGGCGGCGCAGTAAAAACTACTGGCACCAAGCGTGCTCGCAAAGTTAAACAATACAAAAATCCGCACAACGGCGAAGTCATCGAAACCAAAGGTGGCAACCACAAAACTCTGAAAGAGTGGAAAGCCAAGTGGGGCGGTGACGTGGTTGAAGGCTGGGCGACCCTGCTGGGCTAAGCCGCACGCCTGTCGCAGACCTGTTCTGTGACACAAAAGAACGCCAGCGGATGCTGGCGTTTTTTATGCCTGGCATTCAGGCTTCAATCATTCGATTTCAAAGACTCAAACGTTTGCGTAATCCCTGGACATAATTTGCCCATTCATTCAGCACCTGTTGCTGAAACGATGTAGCGTTATTTGCCAACTGCGCCGCCGCCTCTGCAAAAGATTCCAGGGTATTCGGCGCGCCCCACTCCGGCGCACTCAAACGTTGCTGACAAAATAGCCGCCAGCGTTCTTGCTCTTCGGAATTCAACGTATCGGGGAAGTTACGTGCGCGATATCGAAACAATAATTCCGGTAAGCGTTCATCATCGAACGGCCATTGTTGTTGCCCTAATTGCACAGGGTCAGCGGCCCGGACTTGCTCACATAGACGCCGATCCCGATCACCGATAAAGCCATCGTATAACTGTTGCTCCGGGTCCTGGCTCGCGGCGAAATCTTCGCTGGCATAAATCGCCATGACTTTATCTCGCCAAACTTGTTGTGCGTCAGTTAGCCGCAGCGCCCGCGCCTGATATAGCGCCATATCCAGCCCCAGCCGTTGCTGATCTTCAGGACGAAGTACCGACAGCGGCGCCACCACCGGGCACTTATTGATATGAATGAGTTTGAGCGGCACCGGCAGCTCGCCTTCCGCCAGATCATCGCGGCGGGTATACAGGCGCTGACGCAACGTCTCGGCGTCCAGGTCGAGCAAGCCCTGCGGGTCCAGGTACAAGTCGCAGACAATCAGCGCGTTCTTGTTCCGCGGATGCCACGCCAGGGGTAACACCACGCCGACATAACTGCGCGCCGCCGAGAAGCGTCCGGAAATGTGCACCATCGGCTGCAACAGCCGAACCTGATCCATCACCTTTTGTTTACTGCGCAACTGAAACAGCCAGTCATACAGCTTCGGTTGTTTTTCCCGGATCAGACGAGCCAGGGCAATCGTCGCGCGAACGTCCGACAAGGCTTCGTGGGCGTTGCCGTGATCGATGTGATTGGCGACCGTCAGGCGATCCAGCTTGAGCGTCACCCGACCTTCGTCGTCGGTGGGCCACACCAGGCCATCGGGACGCAACGCATACGCCGCACGCACCACATCGATCAGATCCCAGCGACTGTTGCCGCCCTGCCACTCACGGGCATAAGGATCGAAAAAGTTTCGATACAGGCTGTAACGGGTCATCTCGTCGTCAAATCGCAACGTATTGTAACCGGCGCCACAGGTGCCGGGCGCCGCGAGCTGGGCATGCACCCGGGTCATGAAATCGGCTTCGCTCAAGCCTTGTTCGGCCAGACGACTGGGCGTGATACCGGTAATCGCGCAGGCCGCCGGGTGCGGCAGGATGTCGTCACTGGGCTGGCAATACAGATTGACCGGCTCGTCTATTTCATTGAGTTCGAAGTCGGTGCGAATCCCCGCGACTTGCAGCGGGCGGTCGCAGCGGGGATTGATGCCAGTGGTTTCATAGTCGTACCAGAAGATGGAGGTCACGGGCTGTTCCTGAACTGAAGACCGGCGAAGTCTAGGCGCAGATCAGTCGCTGCGGCCAGTCATCTTGTCATTCAATCATTTCCGGCTTTGCATCGTGCAATACATAGTTATGTCGTTTTCCCCCGAGAGGCTGCTAGCATCGGGCGGACATCGAATCCCGATCCGGCCACGTCATTCAGGTTGCCCATGCTCGAGACCACAGCACTGCCAAGGAAAGCGACGCTGTCCCCGCCTCTGGACACGCGGTATCAAGTCGAAACGCCCGAAGGCATCGACTTGCCACTGCGCCCGGCCGGGTTGATGGTCCGTGCGCTGGCATTCTCCATCGACCTTGGCCTGCGCGGGTTGATCCTCGGTGCGTTGTTCATCGTGTTGGCGTTCCTCGGCAAACTCGGCGCCGGGCTGGGTTCGATCCTGCTGTTCGGGATCAGTTGGTGGTACATGGTGCTGTTCGAAGTGCTCAACCAGGGTCGCTCGCCGGGCAAGCAATGGATGGGATTGCGCGTGGTGCAGGATGATGGCGCGCCGGTTGGCTGGTCGGCCTCGCTGCTGCGCAACCTGTTGCGTTTTGTCGATCTGTTGCCGTTCGGCTATTTCCTCGGTGCCATCAGTTGCCTGCAACATCCTACCTTCAAGCGCCTCGGCGACCTCGCCGCCGGTACACTCGTGGTCTACAGCGAACAACGGCTCACAAGGCCGGACCTGCCCGACGCCCAACCCCGGCGCCCGGCCTTTGCCCTGACGCTCACCGAACAGCGCGCCATCCTCGGTTTTGCCGAGCGCCAGGGTGAACTGTCCCCGGCACGGGTCAATGAACTGGCGACCATCCTCGCCGGCCCCTTGCAGGTTCCGCCGCCACGGGCCGTGGCCGAACTCAACGGCATCGCCCGCGGCTTGTTGGGCCCCACATGAAGCAAAGCCTTTTCGAAAGTCGCCACAAGGCCGAATGGGAACACTTCGCCCTGGTCCTCGACCGGTTGGAACGGGGCAAGGACGCCTCACGCATCGCCAGTTTTGCGAAAGACTATCGCCGCCTCTGCCACCACCTGGCCCTGGCCCGGGAGCGCGGCTACAGCAGTTTCCTGGTGGACTCGTTGCAGCATCAGGTACTGCGCGGGCATCAGCAGTTTTATCGGCACCGCAGCCGACTGGGGGCCAACGCGCTGGCGTTCATCCTGGCCGACTTCCCGCGGCTGGTGCGCCAGCAGTGGCCCTTCGTACTCGCCGCCGGCCTGATGTTTTTTGGCAGCCTGATCGGTATGGGCCTGTTGGTTTATTTCTTCCCGGACCTGATCTACAACCTGATCCCGGCCGATCAGGTCAGCGAGATGCAAAGCATGTACGACCCGGTCGCCGGGCACCTCGGGCGTTCGGCGGAACGGGCGGCCAGCGAAGACTGGGTGATGTTCGGCTACTACATCATGCACAACATCGGCATCGCCTTTCAGACCTTCGCCAGCGGTTTGCTGTTTGGCCTGGGCAGCGCGTTTTTCCTGTTCTTCAACGGCTTGACCATCGGCGCAGTGGCCGGGCACCTGACCCACATCGGTTACGGGCAAACCTTCTGGTCATTCGTGATCGGCCACGGCGCTTTCGAATTGAGCGCCATCGTCCTGTCCGGCGCCGCTGGCCTGCAATTGGGTTGGGCGTTGATCGCGCCGGGGCGTTTGCCCCGTGCTGAAGCCTTGCGCCTGGCCGCGCGCAAAAGCGTGTTGCTGATTTGCGGGGTAATGCTGTTTCTGTTGATAGCGGCATTTATCGAAGCTTATTGGTCGTCCACGACCGCGCCCACGCCGATGACCAAATACCTGGTCGGCGCCGGACTCTGGATCGTGATGGCGTTGTATCTGCTGTTGGCCGGACGGACTTCCCATGCGCCTGAGTGACGCTACCGTGATGATTCGCCCGCGCAACACCTGGGAAGCCATGGACCTCGGCGTGCTGCTGACGCAACGGCATCGCCGGCTGTTGATGACCAGTTGGGCCATCGTGACCTTGCCGGTGTTCGCCCTGCTCACTGTGTTGCTGTGGGATTCGCCGTCCCTGGCCGTGTTCATTTTCTGGTGGCTCAAACCGGCGTTCGAGCGGCTGCCGTTGTACATCCTGTCGAAAACCCTGTTCGGCGAAACCCCGACCCTCAAACAAGCCCTGCGCCAGTGGCCACGCCTGCTCAAGCCGCAATTGCTCGCCAGCCTGACCTGGCGCCGCCTGAGCCTGAGCCGCAGTTTCCTGATGCCGGTGGTGCAACTCGAAGGCCTGGACGGTACGGCTCGCCAACAACGCTTGCGCGTGCTGCTGCAACACAATGCCGGCGCCGCGCAGTGGCTGACGATCATCGGCGTGCACCTGGAAACCGCGCTGTGGATCGGTTTGATGGTGCTGTTCTATCTTCTGCTGCCGCAACAGATCGAACTCGACTGGGACTGGCAAACCCTAATCGCCGCTGCCACCCACGACTGGCGCTGGCTGGAACACCTGACCAATGCCTTTTACGCATTGATATTGGTGGTGTGGGAACCGATCTATGTGGCCTGCGGTTTCAGCCTTTATCTGAACCGGCGCACGGTGCTGGAGGCCTGGGACATCGAACTGGTGTTCCGCCGAATGCGTCAGCGCCTGAGCAACGTGGCGGTTGTCCTGTTGCTGGCGGGGGTTGTCTTGATACCGGGCACACAAAGCGTCTGGGCTGCCGAGCCGGTCATTTCGCCGGACACCCCGCGCCTGCTGGACCAGCCCCTGACCAGCCAGGCGTCCCGGGACAGCATCAAGGCGATCCTTGAGCAGCCGCCGTTCAAGAACAAGGAATCCGTCACCCGTTATCGTTTTGGTGAAGACAAGCCCGACGAGAAAACCCCGGACAACGGCCAGACGCCCGAATGGTTGAAGACGCTGGCCAGGCTGCTGGACAGTCAGCACTTCGGTGCCCTGGCCACGCTGATCGAAGTGTTGCTTTGGGGCAGCGTGATCGCCGGCCTCGGGTTATTGATCTGGCGCTACCGCGACTGGTTGCTGGCGTTTGTCAGTCGTCGACCGGTCTTGCGTCGCACGGTCAATCGCCCAATGCCCAAGCAACGGTTCGGGCTGGACATGCATCACGAAACCCTGCCCGCCGACGTCGCTGCCAGCGTCGAAGCCCTTTGGCAAACCAACCCTCGCGAAGCCCTCGGGCTGCTTTACCGGGCGCTGCTCAGCCGTTTGCTGCATGACTACAACCTGCCCTTGAAAGATGCCGACACCGAAGGGCAAGTGCTGGCGCACATCGGGCAACTGCAACAACCGGCGTTGTTGGCCTTCAGTCAAACCCTGACCCGCCACTGGCAGAATCTGGCCTACGGACATCGTTTGCCACCGGCGCAGTTGCAACAGGAACTCTGCGACGGCTGGCGCGCGCTGTTCAATCCGGGAGCCGCCCGTTGAGCCGGCGTGGTTGGCAAACCCTCGGCGCCGCCATTGCCGTGCTGTTCGGCGCACTGATTATTTTTCTGTTCCTAAAGGCCACGCCTTATCAGGAGATCGTCGATCACGGCCCTTCCCCCGAGGCCCGGGCCAACCCCTATCTGGCGGCGGAGCAGTTTCTGCGCAAGCAAGGCGTCGAGGTGACCCACGCCAACAGCCTTGATGTGCTGCCCGGCATCGACCCCCGTCAGCACAGCCTCTTGTTGCTCGGCGACCGCTCGAACATGTCCCCGCGCCAGATCGATCAGGTGCTGAACTGGACCCGCGCCGGCGGCCGTCTGCTGTTCATCGCCGAATCCCTGTGGGATGAGAAGACCGGCCAGAGCAATGACCTGCTTTTGGACCGGGTGCAGTTGCATCAATCCCTGAGCAAAGACCTCAAGGACCCGCCCCCCGATCCGATCGACGATCCGTACCCGAACCTGACCAAGCTTTACCTGGAGGACGAAGACGCCCCGGCCTACCTCGGTTTCGACACCGCGTTCCATCTCGAAGACCCGAAGGACCTCGCCCAGGCCTGGGCCAACAGCGGCAAGGCCACGCACATGATGCAACTGCCCCACGGGCTCGGTTCGATCACTGTGGTCACCGATGCCGACCTGTGGAAAGCCCCGGCCATCGAGCAATACGACAACGCCTGGCTGCTCTGGTACTTGAACGCCGACACCAGCGTTACGTTGCTGTACAACACCGATCACGATTCGCTGCTGACCTTGCTGCTGCGATATTTCCCTCAGGCCCTGGTCGCCCTCGCTGCCCTGATCGGCCTCGCTTGCTGGCACGTCGGCGTGCGTCATGGCCCACTGCTGCAACCCGCCCCGCGAGCCCGTCGACAACTTCAGGAACACCTGCGCGCCAGCGCCGATTTCATGCTGCGCCGCAATGGGCAAAGCCACCTGCTGCAAGCCTTGCAGCAAGACGTCCTGCGTCGCGCCCGCCGCCGTCACCCCGGTTTTGAACAATTGGCGGTTGCCGAACAATGGCTGGTGCTCGCGCGCCTGACCCGGCAGCCCACCCGCGCCATCAGCCAGGCCCTGAGTCCGCGCCCGAAACAGCGGCTGTCCGCCGCTGAATTCAGCCGTCAGGTCGCCCACCTGCAAACCTTGAGGAACGCCTTATGAGTGACATCGAGCCCGGCACACCCAACCACGCCGCCCAGCAACGTCAGCGCGCCAGTCAATTGGCCCAGACGGTGCGCAACGAGTTGCAGAAAGCCGTGATCGGTCAGAACAGCGTGATCGATGACGTGCTCACCGCGTTGATCGCCGGCGGCCACGTATTGCTCGAAGGCGTGCCGGGGTTGGGCAAGACCTTGCTGGTGCGGGCGCTGGCCCGTTGCTTCGGCGGCGAGTTCGCGCGCATCCAGTTCACCCCAGACCTGATGCCCAGCGACGTCACCGGGCACGCGGTGTACGACCTGCAAACCGAGCAGTTCAAATTGCGCAAAGGCCCACTGTTCACCAACCTGTTGCTGGCCGACGAAATCAACCGCGCCCCGGCGAAAACCCAGGCCGCGCTGCTTGAAGCCATGCAGGAACGCCAGGTCACCCTCGAAGGCCGGGCGCTGCCGATTGCGCAGCCGTTCATGGTGCTCGCCACGCAAAACCCGATCGAACAGGAAGGCACTTATCCGCTGCCGGAGGCCGAACTGGATCGCTTCATGCTCAAGGTGCGCATGGACTATCCCGACGCCGAGCAGGAGCTGGACATGGTGCGCCAGGTCACCCGTTCGACCCGCGCGGACATGCTCGATGTGCAACCGCTGCGCACCGTGCTGCAGGCCAAGGACGTCATGGCGTTGCAACGCATCGCCAGCGACTTGCCTCTCGATGAACAAGTGCTCGACTACGCCATTCGCCTGGCCCGCGCCACCCGCACCTGGCCCGGCCTGACCCTCGGCGCCGGGCCACGAGCCTCGATTGCACTGGTGCGTTGCGCCCGGGCGCGAGCGTTGCTGCGCGGTGGCGAATTCGTGATCCCGGATGACATCAAGGGCTGTGCGCTGGCGGTGTTGCGCCACCGGGTGCGGATTGCGCCGGAGCTTGATATTGAAGGGCTGGATGTCGATCAGGTGCTCGGACAGATGCTGGATCAAGTCACGGCGCCGAGGGTGTGAACGTCTTGATCAAAATTCGCGTGACGGGAAGAAAAGATCGCAGCCTTCGGCAGCTCCTACAGATGTTGCGCCTTTACTCAATCGGTGTAGGAGCTGCCGCAGGCTGCGATCTTTTAAACAGACAGCGCGGTGCCAAATAATGAAACCCTCGCGCCTGCTGCTGATATGGCTCACGGTGCTGCTCGCCCTGGGCATCGCGCTGGGAACACTGCGGGCGCTCGATATAGCGATGCCGCAAAACCTGCAATCGATCAGTTGGGGGTTGCTGCTGGCGCTGCTGGTGCTGACGCTGCTCGATGCCATCCGCCTCAACCGCCTGCCATCGCCGCGCCTCAAACGCTTGATGCCCGGCAGCCTGGCACTCGGGCGCTGGGGTGAAGTGCAGTTGGAGGTCGAGCATGATTTTGCCCAGCCGCTGAACGTGCAAATCTTCGATCATGCCCCCGACGGCATGAGTGTCGAACATTTGCCGCAAGCGGTCGAACTGCAACCCGGCCAACGCAGCCTGATCCGCTATCGTCTGCGTCCCTTGCGCCGCGGCCACTTTGCTTTCGAGCAGTGCGAAATCAACCTGCCGAGCCCGCTGGGCCTGTGGTCCGGCAAACGCCTGCTGCCCGTGGCCGACAGCACCCGGGTCTACCCAGACTTCGCCCGCCTGTATGGCGGTGAGCTATTAGCCGTGGACAACTGGCTCAGCCAGCTCGGCGTGCGTCAGCGCCAACGGCGCGGCCAGGGGTTGGAATTCCATCAACTGCGCGAATACCGCGAAGGCGACAGCCTGCGCCAGATCGACTGGAAAGCCACCGCCCGGCAACGCATGCCGATTGCCCGGGAGTATCAGGACGAGCGCGACCAGCAGATCATTTTCATGCTCGATTGCGGCCGGCGGATGCGCAGCCAGGATGGCGAACTCAGCCATTTCGACCACGCGCTCAATGCCTGTCTGTTGCTCAGCTACGTAGCGTTGCGCCAGGGTGATGCGGTGGGCTTGAGTACGTTTGCCAGCGATGAGCCGCGCTACCTCGCCCCGGTCAAAGGTTCGGGTCAGCTCAAGGTGTTGCTCAATGGCGTTTACGACTTGGGCAATACCCAGCGCCCCGCGGATTACCAGGCCGCCGTCAGCCAATTGCTCGCCCGGCAGAAACGCCGGTCACTGGTGGTGCTGGTGACCAACCTGCGGGACGAAGATGACGACGAGTTGCTCGGCGCCGTGCAGCGTCTGGGGCAACAGCACCGGGTGTTGGTTGCCAGCCTGCGGGAAAACACCCTGGATGAGTTGCGGCACACGCCGGTGCAAACGTTGCCCGAAGCACTGATGTATTGCGGCACGGTCGACTATTTGAACGCACGGGCCGAACTCCATGAGCGGTTGAATGCGCATGGCGTTCACATCATGGATGCCCGGCCCGCCGACCTGGGGGCCGAACTGATCACGCGTTACCTCAGTTTGAAAAGAGGTAACTTGCTCTGATGACATGCCAAACAAGCGGAATATCGATGGCCTGACTTCATCACAAAGAGAGACTTCCACTAAAGAACTGCATGGTCACATGCTGCTCATCGGCGATGCCACCTGCCGAATCCTTGATGTACACCCTCACACGTATATAGCCAGCTGCATCAGAACCCAAGGAGTAACTCCTTCTCACCCAGCCGTCCACGCCGGATCTTGTCGAATCCTCAACATCAGCACGTACCCAGAATATTTCCACATTTTCTATCGGTTCTCCCGTCTCGAGGGAGATGACCCGAAATTGAATGAGCGCGGATGCACCTGACGGGTATCCCCCCCCTCCCTGGAATCTGGACATCATTCTTGGAGGCTTCAGCACCGTGATCTCTTTTTCCATTTCAATTGAAGGATTACCGTCAATGGCCGCAACCAAACCAAAGGTTCCTGCCAGAGGTGGTTTGAACTCGACCGGGGCCTGCCCTTCAGCATTGGTGAGTGAGGACGACAACTGCAATTGCGCAAAACTCCAGTTCACCAGCACATCAGGTGCAGGAACACTATTGCGGTCATACACCACCTTGCCCCGAGCACTGACAGACTCCCCGAGGTAATTCGGCTTAGCGAAAATCAAGTCTTCAAATCGCAATGAATCTTGTAGCACCGTAAAAGCCGACACATCCATATCCCAACCACCCAGACCGCCACGCACCAATGCTTCAAGTATGTTCTCGCCCGGCATCCCCAGCCTGAATTGCACGCTAGTCTTGCCTTGGGCATCGGTCAGCGTGGGTGTAAGCGACGCACTTTGGTATTTCCACATCACTTCCACGCCCGCCAGTGGATCGCTATTGAAAGCGGACACCACCGTCGCCGTGGCCGAAACCAGTTGTCCTGGATAACCTGGCAGCTCGTCATACACCAACGACTGAATTTCCCGAGGTTCATACAAGCTAAAGGGCAACGACACCGACTCCGAGTACAGCGCATCCCCCGCCGTCGCCGTCAGTGGTGTGATACCGGGGACTCTCGGTTTGAAGCGTAGCCGGGCAACGCCGTAGAAATCCGTCACCGTGGTCACTTCACCCAACTCGGGGCTGCGCCAGATCACCTCAATACCGGCCATCGGCCTGCCGCTGATCGACGAGACGACCGTGACCTGTTCCTCCAATACCTGACCCCAGTCCAGTGTTTGCTCTGCATGGCCGCTGATGCGAAAACTCACCGCTTGTGAGCCGGGGCCCTGGGACATGGCATTGGTCGGGGACAACCTGGCCAGCTTCGATGCCGCGAAGCGCAGGGCGAAGCTGCCGTCCCGTTGATCGCCGACAGCAAATTCGTATTGCAGTCCCGGACCGGAAAAGTCTCGGGATTCACCGGGGGCGCCCTGGCTGAACGTGATACCCAACGCTCCCGGGCCGGTGTCGATCATGCCGAGTGTCAGGGCTCGACCGAACAAGGGGCTGTCGGCCCGCGCACTCAATTCGAAGAAGTGCCGGCCCTTGCGCCGGGGAAAGTAAGTCTTTTCTCCCCAGGCCACAGGCGCCAGGCCATCGAAACTGATCAGCAGGTCTTGCCAGGGGTCACTCGGCAATGCCGTCACGGCCGTGGACTGGCGAACCTCATGGTTGTCATACAGGCTGCGCACCGCCACTTCTATGTCATGGCGCTGGGCGCTCTGTGGTTCAAAGTCGAAACCGGACCAGCCATCCGCATCGGTCTCTATCGCGCGGGGCTGCCCTTGCACCGTCCAGCTCACCGGCACCCCGGCGACAGGCTGGCGAGTAAAAAAGGAATACACCTGGGCCCAGACCCAGGCAGGGGCCTGACCGACAATCGGGTCGACGACCGGGGTGTTCAGGGTTTCAATCTGCAGTTTGTTATCACCCAGGCGCATCGTCGTGGCCGCCGACGTCAGCGTCAGTTGCGGCACCTCCAGCGCCAGGGCGAATTCACCATTGCGCGGGCTGCCGGTGAAATCCAGCTGCCACTGCACGCCGCCATCGCTGAACACCTGCGGCTGGTCCAACGCCGGAATCACCGTAGCGTTCAACTGCTCGCTCGGGGTACCTGACCAGATCAGTCGCGCGTTCAACCCCACCAACGGGCTCAACGCATTGGGCAGGACGCTGAATCGGTGCAAGGCCCCCAGGCACGGATACAGCGTGCCGTCCCCCAGTGTGGTGCGAATCTGGTCGAGCACGGCACTCACTTCATCAGCCAGTTCGAAGGAGAGCAAACGTCCGAGCAGCGAACGGGGTTCCAGTTGCGCACCGGTGAGGGTCAGATAAAACAGCCCGCTGAGGCTGGAGCCTATGGAGGAACTGACGGGCCACTCCCAGCCATCGCCCACCGCCGTGGGCGCGCCGATGGTCAGCCCCGGATTGTTATCGGGATCGGTGGTCAGCCCCAGCGGCTGGCCCGCCACCGGGCTGCCGGGTGTCGGGATCACTTTAAAGCGATGGGTCCCGCCCCGCCGGCACACCAGCCCCACGGTGGCGAGTTCGACCGGTTGGTCATCCAGGTAAAAATCGACCAAGCCTTTCCATGGGCTGCTGGCCACGGGCGTCACGTCAAACGGGCGCACGATCGGCACCATCTCCGCGTGGGCCCTGACCTTGGCGCTCACGGTGTAATCCCGGACTTCGGTCGGCCTGTCCAGCACACTGGCCCAGCCACCCGCGCCAGTGATCGTGGAAACAGTGCCGTTGGGCCCCTCCCAATCCACTAGCGCATTGACCACGGGATCACCGTTGCCGCTGGCGATCATGTGCAACACCTGTATGCGCAGCAGCACAGACTCCTGCTCGTCGACCACCGGCGACGTATTGCTGGCTCGCACCTCGCCGATTTCCACCAGATTGCGGGCCAGGGACATGCGCTTGTCCAATGATCGGCGCAGCAACCGCGAGCAGCTCAGTGACAGCCCGAACTGGCCGTCGAGCCGGTCATCACATGCCAGGCTCCATTGCGGCTGCGTATCTGTGACCGGCACCGGTTGTTCCAGCGCAGGCTGCACGCGCACGCCCAATTCGTCGGCGCTGACACCTGCCCATTGCAGTGCCAGCCCGGTGCCGATCAAGGGGCTGTCCGCAAGCAGTTGCAAGGTCACCAGATAAGTCGATCCACGATTGGGGTAGCCGGTCTTTTCCGCCCAGGGCGTTGCTCCCGCTTCGGTCACCACTCGCACGTCCCGCCACGGGTCCGTGGCCAGTGCTTGCACGCTCAATTGATGAGTAACGACGCCGCTGGCGTAATACAAACTCTCCACCGTCGCCTCGATCACGTGCAGCCCCGCCGTGGTTGGCCGAAAATCGACATATGCCCAACCATCCTCATTGGTGACGACGGGTTCATCGATCGGCTCCCCGCCGATGCGCCAAGTGACCTTGCTGTCACGCATAGACTGGCCGGTGTAGAACGAAACGACCTGGACGCCGAGCCGAACCTGTTCCTGATATTCCACCACCGGGTAATACGCCGCCGCCTGTTCGTCCTGTACGACCAGCCGATGGTGTCCCAGTGAAACGCTGATCCCATAGGCGTCGGCGCTGTACTGATTACGCAATGTCAGCAGCAGCAGCGGCCTTTGCTGATCGTCTATCCATGGGCAGTCAAGTTGCCACCCGGAACTGAGGGACTGGTCCGTGCCCCACGGTGGGATGGCGACTATCGCCTCCTGCGGGTTGTTCTCCAGGCTCAGGGCTGCCGCGGTGCCGGACCAGGGTGAATCGGTTTGCGGCACCAAAACCAGCTCGTGTTGCAGACTGGCGGAAGCGCCAAGACACAAGTACAACGGGCGATCCGCCACACGGGGTGTGCCGTCGAGCATCACCTGCTGCAATTGCAAGGGTGGCAAGTGCAGACGCAACCTGAGCCGGGCGACGTGGATTTTCGAACGCATCCCGCCGGCCGGCTGCGCAGGACTGAAAATGCTCACGCGAATCTCATCGCCGGCGACCAGGGTCCGTGGCAATTCGCGTTCAGTCTTGATCGGCTGAAAGTCCAACGGCTGCGCGTCCTCCAGGCCGGCCGGTTGCCCGTCGCCCAGTTGCGGGTGCGTGGGCTCGAGGGTCAACTCGATTTTTTCTCCAGTACGCAGCACTTCCACCAGCAGCGTGCCCGCAGCGGTGCTGTAGGTCTCATGCAAATAGCCGAGGACATAGCGGGTATCAGCGCTCGCGGCCTTCGGTGCCCTGAGCACCTGGCTGACCGAGGCGCCGTCGCTGGCAATCAGGTAGCGGATTTCGGTGATACCTTCGTCTGGATCAAAATACCCGGCGGCGCCCGTGGCAATGTTGCTCGGGTTGGTCGGGCCTTTTACCCAGTGGTCCGTGCCCTCGCCGAATTCGCCATTGATGATCAGGCTTTCGTCAGCCTGAATGATCGGTTCTATGATGATCACGTCACTCATGAACAATTGCTCCCGCGTCTACCCGCTGCGCAGCACGCGACTCGGCAGCGGTCACCAGATTGCGCACCTTGAGGGCGAAAGAAGGGTCGCCCGCCCGCGCCGTATAACGCACTCGCACAATGACGTCAGTCAACGAGGCGAGCATGGCCTGTTGCGGCGCCTTCTTCGGCCAAGACCAATTCAATTGCCAGTTCGACACCGCACCAGTGCATTCGAAGGGGTTGAGCAAGCCTTCATCGGGTTTGGTCGCGGTCATGCCGGTATCGGCAAGACCGGACGACAACGCGATTTGTTGCCCGCTGCGCAGATTGATCTGGATATCCGCTGGCGCCACTGACTCCGCTGGCGCATACAGGTATTCCACCGAACGCGCTGAGGCTTTGGTCGCCGTCATGCTGCTGATTTGCAACAAGGTGGCCTGGACATTTTCGTACGGTCCGGCCAGCACCGGCAGGTCGACTTCCACCGAACTGATCTGGCGGCAGTAATGCCCGGGGTGATCGCGATCAAACGACAGTTGGCTCAGCCTGAATTCCAGCTGGCCGCTGCTCTGAAGTTCCTCGAGCGCCAGTTTCCAACTGGCCAGGCCGGTTTGCGGGTCCAGGGGATCATCGAACAATTGCCGCAGCGACACTGTCTTGATCAACTCCAGGCGCCGTTCGTGGCGTTGCAGGTATTCACGCTCCATGCGCAACAAGTGCCCGCGCAAATGCTCACCAGCCGTCAAGCCGTGGCGATTGTCGAGCCACACCTGGGGCAACGGAATCTGCGTGTCATAGTCCCCGGTCTCTGCACTCATCGAGGCCTGGGCATTGATGCACAAACTGACCACGGCATCGTAGGCCTGATAGTGCAGCGCCTTGAATTGCCCCACCAGCCAGCCGAACAACTCGGCATTGGTGGCGCGTTTTTGCAGAAAGTTATACAGCGTCAGCGCGTGGCTGTTGGCACGCAGGGTGTGATCCTGGCTGGCCTTGGCGGACGCAACGGCATGGGTTTGCGCGTTGATCTGCTCGGTAATTGCACTCACTTCCACGAGTGCTTGATCGCGCTGCATTTGCCATTCGCCGCGACGCCGCCGGTAGGTTTCAGTGGTGGCGCTTTTTCCGGCGTCCAGTTCCAGCAGCGTCGCGGCCATTTCCAGGCCATGGACCACGGCGTCGGGAAGTTTCTCCAGGCGAAACCCACCACTGGCCACGCCAAAAATATTCGGAGCAACGGCCGCCGATGCACCGGCGAACTTGATGGCCTTGGTGGCAAAAGTCAGGCCCTTGGCTTGATGCAGCGCGTTCATGACGCTGTATTCGACATCGGTGATGTTCTGTTCATAGCGCCGGTTGTAAGCATCCGCTCGCTGCTGGGCCATCGTTCGGCTCTGTTGCAGTGCGCTGACACTGGCCTGCAATTGCGCAATGTTGTGTTCCTGAACGGTTTGCGCGTAAGTCCCCAACTCCACCAACTGGCCCTGCTGCAGTTGCTCCATCTCGGCGCGGTCGCGCTGTTCAAGCAGACGGAGCAACTGGTTGCCATAGTCTTGAAGGGCTTGCACGGCCCGCAACGCCGCCTCGAACATGACCCGCCAGCGAAACGCAACCACCACCAGGCGCCCACCCATGGGTCGCGGCGCACCGCCCCCCCCGGCCGCCAGGTCGCGCAGCAATTGATTGGGGTCGGTGGGCGGGCTGAACAAGGGCACTTGTAACGGCTGGCCATCCAGCGTCAGGTTATTGCGCAGGTTATGCAGGCGCTGGACGGGCTGCTGGAACAGGTCCTGCAACTGCTCGTTGATCGGCAGCTTGAACGGCTCGGAGGCCAACCGGCCGAGCAACGGTGCGGCCTTGGCCCTGGCGGCCAGATCGCCGACCTCAAGGACAAGCGAGCGCTCGAAGGCCTCCAGCGCCGGCCGCGTGGTGGCGCTGTTCAACAACGCGCCCACCGTCGCCGGTGTCCAGCGGTTGACCGTGCGCGCCGTGGGCGGATTGCCCATCAGAAATTCCGCCTGGACGTAACACAGCTTGGCCGCCACCAGACTGTCGCGGCTGAGCTGGCGGTAATACCAATCGCCCCAGGCCATCAGGTTTTTCACGTATTCAGTGAACGCCAGAATCTGGAAATGCCGGGGGTTTGAATAACCAATGGCGTCCGGGTCGGTTGGCGCGTCGGCTTCGAATCCGGGGTTGGCCGCGTCGGGATTGGCCAGCGGTCGGCAGCGCCAGTAACGCGGTTTTGCCGGCGCAGGCGTCGCAACGGCCGGGGCCTGTGGATCAAACAGGTAATGCAACCAGTCTTGCGCCTCGGTGTAGCGGTCTTCAGCCCGCAGGCGCGCCGTCACCAACAACGGCAAATGGCAATGCAGCTCCCAGAAGAACAAGCCGTTGGCGCCGTCAAACGCCCCATTGGGTTCGCTGATCGTCCCACTGGTGGGCGGTGGCTCGGTCCGGTGCTGCATCGACCAGTCCAGCACGGCATCGACCGAAATGGCAGAGGCCTGCACCAGTTCGGGGCCGTGCAGTGAGTTAAGGCGGACATACTTGAGCCACGGGGCCAATTGATTGAAGTCCAGGAATTGCGCGCCAGAAGGGTCGCTGCGGTTCAGCGTTGGCGTGACAAAGCCCCGGGTCTGACTAAAGTTCAGTGCGTACTTTTTGCGCCCCAGGCCATCGACTGCGTTGAGGCCGCCGAACTCAAAGGTCACCGTCGAGGCAAAACTGTCCCGCCGCACCGCCATCCAGGGTGTGCGCCATCCACCCCTCTCAGGGAATGATCCGGTGAAAGGGGCAGGATCACCGCCGGCGGGACTCACCAGTTTCAACTCGAATGTCTTGCTTGAATCCTGGCCGGTCTGATTTTCCGCACACTCACCGCACACCAGCAGCACGTCCTCTTCCCCGGTGCCGGTGGTTTTCCTGCTGCGCAACACCACCGCATGCAATGCGTAGAACGGGGTCAATCTGCCGGGAGGGTCGATGGTCTCAGTGATCGTCGGCCGGCTTAGTGACAGGATCGAATGCTGCACCGTGTCGCGGTCGACAAACCGGTACTGGGCCAGCATGTCCATGAGCGCGTCATCGTTGTCGATCGGGCGAAACAGTATGTCCCTGGCGGCGTATACGTTCTTTTCGGTGTTGTCTGGCCGCAGACACAGCACACACAACTTGCCCTTGGGGTGCACCTCATCGACCACCACGGTGGCGATCAGCCGCGCCGCGCCGGGCATGGCGTCGTCACCTCCGCTGCTGTGCAAGGACAACGGTCCCGACCACTGACCGTTCTGGGTCATGAAGGCGACATTGATATCCAGCCGGTGCGGCGCGTAATCGGGCTGCCCCTTGGTTCCGCGTTTCTCCTGCCAGTCGGCCCAGACCACGCACAGCCGTCCGCTCCAGTACACCGGTCGCATGTCCAATACGTTTTCGGTAGTGGGAATCTCCACCGGCTGCCATTCGCTCCAGGCGGCCGGGTTGACGGAGGTCGAGGCTGATTGAAGGACGATATCGGCCTTGCGCCAGAAATACTGGAAAGGCTGCACCCGTTGCCGACCGATAAAGTAATAGTCCGCGCTGGTGGCGGACGCACCATCGATATAGCCACTGATCACGTCGAGGTTGCAGATCTGCTCGAACGTTTGCAGGTAATCCTGCAGGGCCAGTTGCACCGAGTCAGTGGTCAGGCGCGACTGGTTCAGGTTGTTTTCCAGGGCCTTGAACAGGCTGGTCTTGCGCTGGCGCACGAACGGGTTGATGTAGTTTTCCGGGTAGGCGGCGATCATCTGCAACGCAGCCCAGTCCGGGTAGTTGCTGTAGAGCTGCCACAGGTTCAGCTCGTCCTTGTCGAACTCGACGCCGCTGTAACCCGGTTCCAGCTTGCGGTACACCGCGTGAATGTATTGCTGGGCGCAACTGATCGCCTCGGCAGCCCAGGAGCTCTGTACCGCGTAGCTGTCCAGTGGGTCGAGCCGCAGCAGTTCGAACAGATCCGCCGGGGTCCTGACGAATTTATAGGTGTCGTTGGGTGCTGCTGCCTTCTTGACCTGGCCGATGCAATAGTCAACCAGGGCTGAGCGACGCTGTTCGAGCAAGCCGGCGATGTTGATGCGGTCCATGATGCTGTCCTCAAGACATGAGTCGATAGCGTTCGACGGCGCGGCGAGCCACCGCCGTCGCGTTGCGGGTCAGGCGGCTGGGGTACCGGGCAAGAACGTGATGCGATCGAACTCCAGACTCGTGTCACTGCTGCTGCTGCGCACCATGAATCTGAAGGACCCGCCGGTGCGGCTGGACACAAAGGCGCGGGCCAGCCCCTCTTGATTGGTGAGGCTGCCGGCACGGATCACCGCCTCACCGCTGCTACTGTCAGCGACCCGGTAGTTCCAATTCACCGTAGCGTTGATACCCCGATTGAAATAGTTGTCCTCCATCACCGCATACAGCTCGACCTCAAAACCGGCCGGAACGTCATACGCTGGCACCTCGGAACTGAGGTTGGGCGGGAACTCAAAGGAGCGGCTGTCGGCGAGAACACTCACCGCAGGCGCGGGCAGTTTTTCCCCCATATCCAGCCAGAACAGCGGCGTCTCTTCGCCCTGAATCCGCCCGGGAATAAAGTCCACATCCACCACTCCGGAGGTGGACGTGGCCTTCTCCTCGATCGTGCCCAGGGTGGTTTGCCAGTGCACGAAGACCCCGCTCATCGGTGTGTTCTGCAGGTTGTTGACCGTGACCCTGTAGGTGGCTTTTTCCCCCGCCTTGCCGGCAATCACCGAGTTGTTGCCGAGCAACTCACAGGTGATTTTGACGGTCTGACCAGGTTCGTCGCCGGCCGGGGCCAGCACCGGCCCCGAGGTTTCGGACAGGCTCAACAAGGCCTTCTCGGCGGCCACCTGATAAGCCGCTTTTTCTGCCGGCGTGCTGGCGCTGGGGGGGAGCCGGCCGATCAACAGCAGCGTGCGCGCATCCATGCTGCAGCGCGCCGACAGGGTGCGGATGCGTACCAGAAGATCGAGCTGTTGCAGGGTTCTGATCAAGGGCTGGCTGATCGACTGGACACACTCCAGCACGTCCTGAACGCTCCAGCCGAAAAACACCGCCAGCCTGGCGGCGGCGGCCTGTGTAGCCAACGCCCAGGCATGCGCTGACAGCTTCGGAGGGGCTCCGGGCACGATGTCCTTGGGCAGTCGCGCCGCTTCGCGCAGGTAGTCCAGCAACTGGGCCTGGGGCCGCTCACTCAAGGTGAAGGCGTGGGCCAGGGTGGCCAGGTAGTAGAAGGTATTGAGGGACACCGCCAGCGGCTCCGGCTGGGTTATCCACTCGCGATTGCCGTAGTCGAGGTAGTCCTGCAGCACCTCGACGCTCAACTGCAACTTCAAGACGATTTCACTACGCCGGCGCACTTGCGCCAACTGCAACAGAAACGCATCACCTTCGTAGATGCGCCCGCTACGGCCCTTGGCGATCTCAAGCTGCGGCCGTGCCAACACTTGCCGCAGAAATCTGTCCACCTGACCGCCGGCCCACGTCAACACCGGGATCACCTGTTCCGAGGCCAGGCCGGTGTGCACCGCCAGGCACTCCTTGACCACCGACAGTTGCGCGGCCTTCGACCGCAACAAGACGCCGAGCATGATTTCGACGATCGCGTCGCGCTCGGTTTCGTAGCGTTCGCCCAAGCCATCCCTGACCGCCAGAAGCAATATTTCACGGGCCCGGTTCGAGTAATCGGCCTCCCGCGTCGGTTCGATAATCACCACCCCCTCGGCGTCGACCAGAGCGCTCAGCAGATCCAGCCAGTCAGCCCCCGCAGGCAGCGCGGGGACACCCGCCATCAGCAACTCGGCGCTGGTAAACATTGCGCCGGACAGCAGATTGCGAACCTGCTCGAACAATTTCAAATCAGCGGCGGTTTCTTTCTGCGACGCGGCCGGCTCAATGACTTGCTGCACCAGCCAGCGCACCTCGATGTCATGTTCGCGGCACCAACTCACGCAGGTGTGCAGGCCCTCGATGACCACCAGCACATTGGCATTGGTCGCCGTGTGCGCCTGGATTTTCGGCACACCGGCCAACGCTTTGACCCAGCTCTCGCCGCCCAGCACGGTCAACAACATCACTCCTTCGATCGGGGTGATGCCCAACAGCCGGGACAGCCGCACCAGGCGATAGAAACCCGAGACGATGGACACAGAGCGCGCCAGTTTTCCGGCGGCGGGGCTGGAGGCCATGGACACCGCTTGCGCCACGAAGCTATAGGTCAGCAGATCGATGCCCAGGCCACCGCACAGTCGATTGACCGTCAGCTCCGACGTGCCCGCCACGGGCAGGATGTCGAACAGACCGTTATCCAGCACCAGCGGCTCCCGATAATCACCTTGTGCATTGAACACCCGATCAAACAGCGAGGGGTTGTCGCCGCGCCCGTAGAACGACACTTCATGGATAAACGCGGCAAACTCCTCGGCGGTGCAGCCGTAACGCTCGCGCAAGGTTTGAAACAGGCCGAGGGCCTGCACCCCGCCGTCGGTCATCGCGTACGTCGTATTGGCCGGCAGCTCGGCCTTGATCGCTGCCGCGAGCAGCGCATCGGTCTGCTCGGGGGGCAGCCCCAGCCATTGGTCAAGACGCAGCTTGCGGTGCATGCGATCGATCGGGCCGATCGGGGCATTTTTCAGACGATGCACCGTTGCCGCAAACTCGATATCCACCAGCGTGGCGGCACTGGCGGCGGCATTGATGTAGACCGAGCCCGCCTGGATGTTTGGCGCCCCGCTGAGGGGAGGTCCATTGACCGAGCGCACCGGGGCGAAACCGCGTATCGACAGCAGTGCTTCGAGTTGTTGGGAATCGAGTTTGGTGCGCTCGCAGAAGACCGGCACGTCCCTGTACCCGTCGGTTCCTGTGGTATCGAGAATGCCGAAATGATTCTGATAAAACGCAAGCGCTTCGGTAGCCGCTGCTTCGGTCAGTATCAAGCGCTGCTGAGGCCCCAGCCGCGATGCCAGCAACCGGGCCCGTGGCGCATCGGCGTCCAGCACGTCAGGGCGCAGGAAATACGGAAACTCCAGGTCCACCCGGTTCGCGATGTCACCGACCGTCATGCCGTTGTGCCGCGCCACATAGTCCAGGCTGGCCCAATGCTGGAAGTACGGCAGCCCGCTGGGATAGCGAGCCGTCAGCAGGGCTTCTTCCACCGAAGGTGTTCCCGCGCCGTGACTGGTGATAAAGGTTTCCAGCACCGGGACAATAATGTCCACGGCCGACATCGCTTGGTGCACCGCATTGAAATCGATGGACAAGGCTTTGAGGTCAGCCCGTCGACTGTCCAGCGTCAGCTTGGATGCCGTGCCTTGCGGCTCGATCCTGTCTCTGATCCACACCAGCAAATCGATCAGGTACGCCACCGGTGAGTAGCAGGATTCCAGTGCGTCCGGCGGGCTCAATGCATCGAAATCAACGTTGAACAGGCGCTGAAAACTCGGCCCTTCCAGCATCGACAACAACCCGCTTTGCGGCCCCGGCGCCGTGGCCGGGTCGCTGAACAAGGTGTGTTCGATAAACTGCCGGCGCACGTAGATCGCCAGCGCATTGGCCTGCTCCAGGAAGGCTTTGGCATCGTCCTCGGTCAGTTCATAGGTTTGCATCAACCCGCGAACTCCCTGCTCCACTAGCGGAAAAATCGACCCGCCCTCACTCAGGTAGGTCGCCAGGCCGGCGTAACCCTCCCGTTGCGATGGCTGGTTGAAGGCCTGCTCGAACAATTGCAGCGCCGGACGACTCGCAGAGGTGACCATGCTCAAACTCCTGGTACAGATAGCGGTAGGCGTCAAACAACCTGCAAAGAGGTTGGACTGAAAGGCTTGTCAGGGATATTTGGCGTCGCGGCGTGGCTGGCGTCTACTGTCAGAACTGACAGTAGACGCTACCTTTCGTCGGCACGGGCCTTAGTAGCGGGAAGTCCCGGCGGGGAAGGCACCACCTCGAAACGGCGGCTGTCGGCCCAGTCGGAATGAATGGCGCTGCCACCACTGCCGATAACCTGCCTGAACCGCACCCAATAGCCACCCTGCGGCAGCCGTATCGTCGCGTCGCTTTGCCAGCCACTGGCGGTCACCGCAATGTCCCGCGCCACCACCCGCTCCGGGTTGAACCAGCTCACCAGCTCGCCGACGCCTGGCTGGCCCTTGCCGGCGAATGCCACAGGGTCGGTGACCCATCGGCTCGGCGCCGGCACATCAATACTGGGCAGGTACGGCCCCACTCGCACCTTGCGTGGCAATGACGAACCGGACTGAAATTCGCCGCTCGACGCAATGGCAATCAAGTCGTGGTCACCCGCGGCGACCACCAGTTCGACCGCCATCGACCAGGTGCGATCAGCGAGCACCGGTGCACGCCCCAGCACCGTTTGCGGTGCCGTACTCAGGGCCACCGCCACCGTATCGCCCGGGTGGCCGAAGCCCGACACCACGACCCCGCGCCCGACTGCTGCGGCGTCGACCGGGGTTTCGATGATCGGCGCCACCGGCACCACGCGAAAGGCCTGTACGGGACTGTCTTTCGACGGCCGGCCGTCAAAGGTCTGTCGCGCCCGCAGGCTGTGCCGGCCGATGTCCAGCGTGATCGCCGCGCTTTGCCAGAGGCCATTGGTATCGACACTGATTCCCGTGAGGATCGGGTCGGCAACGCCTTGTAACCACACATCGACCCTGGCGCCTGGCAGGCCCTTGCCCGAAATCCTGGCGATGCGCGGCAGTGTGCCGTCCGGGGCGGGAACCTCGATCTCGGGCGGCAGCACCACCACCCTGAATGAATGCTCGGCGCTGAACTCGGACGTGCGCCCGCCCATGAGTTGCACCGCCGTCAAGGTGTAGTCGCGAAACGCCAGGTTATTGAGTTGCACCTCCCAGTTGCCATCCGCGATCAGGCTGTCGCTCTCGCCCACCAACCCGGTGAATTGTGCATCGTGTAGTTCGATTTTCCCGCCGGCGATCCCGCCGCTGCCCGTGACGAGCGGGTTGCGCCCGACTTCCGAGCCCTCGACCGGCGCAGTAAACACCGGTTGGGGTATAAACCGCTCAAGCGAGAAACGTAGGGCGGCCGCGGGCGAATCCTGCCCGGCTGCGCGCTGGGTGGCGGTCACCTCGTGATAGACATCGGGGGCGAAGGGCGTGCTGCGCTTGAAGGTCCATTGGGTGCCGGTGACGGTCGCCTGATGCTCTTGCGCATTATCACTGAAGCGCAGCTTGACCTGGGCGTCGTCCCAGCAGGTGCCCTTGAAGATGGGTGAGTGCTGGCCGTCCTCGATCACGGTGATATCGTCGATGACCGGCGCCAGCGGCGCGATGGTCACCTCAATCTCCACCCAACCCTCTGAAACTTGCCCGCCCAGCTCTTGGCGCAGGTGAAGCTTGCGCTTCAAGGTCGGCCCCCACACTTCAGACGCCGTACTGGACCAGCGCCCGCCGCTCACCAGAGCATTCGGCACACCGCTGCTGCTGCCCCCCGGATTCAACAGCACTACCGTGGCACCGTTGTAACCCGTTCCGGAGAACACCGGTGTGTAGCCGCCGGTATAACTGACCGTGGGCCTCGGCAATACCACGGTGTAACTGAAGGTGTATTCCGTGGAAACAATCCAGCCACCGCTGTTATCGGACACTTTTTGCGTGGCCTTGAAACTGTATTGGCCCAGCGGCCAATTGACGGAATCCACTTGCCAGATGCCAGCATCGCTGACCCCGACCGACGGCACCGTCTGCGAACCCGGCCCGCTGACCTTTACCACGTCGACGGTCGCACCTGCGTAGCCCGTGCCTGAAAATCGCAGGCTGGCA
Organism: Pseudomonas sp. dw_612; assembly: GCF_018449725.1. Classification (GTDB taxonomy): domain Bacteria; phylum Pseudomonadota; class Gammaproteobacteria; order Pseudomonadales; family Pseudomonadaceae; genus Aquipseudomonas. Next base: position 86,508 of record NZ_JAAVVC010000005.1, read on the forward strand.
TTGGCCAGCGGCGTGACCGTGACCGAGGTCAGTTGGGGTGGGCGAACCTTGAAGGTGACCGGGGCACTGCGCAACGAAAAAACACCTTGCGTGCTTTGCCGCGCCACCAGCCTCACCGGCCCCGGCTGGAGGATGACGGAGCGGCCCCAGCCTGGCGCGGAGAACACCCCCGTTTCCCCGACCAGGGTGTCGCTCAGGTCAATGAAGATCTGGACCACGGCGCCCTGGAAGCCGTTGTTGCCTGCAACGCTGAAAGTTGTGTCGACGATACCGCCAGGGGTCGTGATGGTGGGGATGCCGAGGACGCTGATGGTGACAGGGGGGGAGTAACCATTGGAAATGCCCGCCATCACGTACTGCGCTTCAACGGTCAAGGGACCGCTGGGCAGCGTCAGGCCAGGTTTGGGAGCGGCTTGCCAAGTTTGGTTTGTACCGACCGTCACCGATTGGCTGACAACGTCGTAATGGTTGGCTTGCTTGACGACTGTGATGGTCGATCCTGGAAGGCCTTCGCCCTTGAAGAGTATTTCAGGGAGGGCGACGATAGCGTTTTGCGCAGGCGACGAAATAGTGGCACCCACGACCCTGAAAGGGCGATTTTCACTGTAACGGGTGGCATATCCTGCCTGGCTCTGCTCAATAGCGATCGAATAATCGCCGTAAGGCAAATCCCGGTTCAGCGTCACTGCCCAGTTATTATTGGTCGCTGTAAACACATCGCTCAGGGGCACCCCTGTATTTGTCTGTACAACTCTGAGGGAACAATTGCCACCGCCGGTTCCAGAAATCCTCGGGCGGCGATCGGTGACCACGGCGTTGCTCGCCGGACTTACGATGACCGGACGGTTGCTTATCCAAATATAAATTTCGATGGGAGGCGAATATTCATTACCTGAGCGCCACCGCGCCCAGATCCGCGCACTCCCCGGCTGGCTGGATCCAAGCGCCCGCCAATGCTCGGTCCTGCCATAGAACCACTCGCCGGCAAAACCGTCGACACGGGCGTTATTGACATAGAAATCCAGCCATACCTGATGTTGCCCATCCCAAGGAATCTGGAAATACACTTCGAATAACCCACCGACAATGGAAAGGTTGGCTGGACCGCGACTCCTCAATGGCGGCAGGGCAGTGGAGACCGTTGTTTCGCTATCGTCGTCCGACATGGAGGGCTCCTCAAAAGGATGGAGTGAAAGGTCCTTCCTTTTTGATTTATCTCAGAAGCCGCGTCTACCTGTAATATCTGACAGTTCAGACGAACGGCCCTACGGACTTTTCCCACGTTTTTTGAGGCCTACGAAGCCTTGCGCCATTGCCTACAAGTCCGCCAGAATCCGCCGGCTTGTGCACATTTGGCCTGCCCCGTAATTTGATTCGCGTCGCTGATTGGCAGCGGCCGGGTTTAGTCGCCCGGGAGGTTCCACGAATGTGCAAAGCAGGCCAGACGGTCGGGATGTTCCCTATCCCCCTTCCTGAACGTTATGGTGGCTGTGCACAGGGCGCCCTCGGGCGCGCCGGTTTTCGTGGTCCTTCCCGGTCGACTAACCTGTGTACAGCCGCCACCCCTTCGTTTAGTCGCGAGTCGGTGGCAGCCTCACTCAAAGGTCACGAATATGTTCAAAGCAACACCCAATCCGCCGAAAACGGACTCGTTTTCGGCCACCCTCGATGCCAAGAAACTCCGCGAGGCCGCCGACCGCGCTCTCGATTACTACCTCAAACCCGATGCCCACCACCTGCACGCGCCAACGGCCAAGGATCGAGCCATGAAAATGTTTACCGTCGCCCCTGAAGCCAAAACCCACGCCATCAACATCCAGGCGTTCGAAACCTTTTCCTCGGTCAATATCCTGCTGCTCGACCTGGCCGAAAGCCTGGACGACAAGCCACGGCACCTGGCGATGGCGATTTATCAGTTGAGTGAGATGGGATTGATGCTGGTGGAAAAGACGCTGGAGAGTGAACCGGCGGTGAGCCCGACTTAAAGCAAGATCAAAAGATCGCAGCCTTCGGCCACTCCTACATAGACCGCGTTCACCTCACTATCGCGGGGAAACGCCGATTCTGTAGGAGCTGCCGCAGGCTGCGATCTTTCGCTGTTCAGGCCGAAGCAGGCAACGGCTGGAAACTGAAGTACTGGCGCAACGCACTCACCAGTTGCCCATATTCCGGCGGTGCCCGTTGCAGGCTGAACCCGGCGTCATAGTGGTGGGGCGTGGCGTCTTCATGGCACCACAAACAACTCGCACGCAAATCGATGACCTGCGTACAACCGTCGCTGGCGGGGATTTTCAGACGCAGGTCGAAGTCAGCGCCAATCATCATCGGCAACTGGCTGATCAGCATCAGCCCGTCTTCGGAGACATTGCCCAGAAAGCCGATGGGCTTGTCGGTAACGCTGTTGAACACTTTCAGAAAATACGGCAGTTGATGCCGCTCGATCCGGCGGTCGGTAAACATGCTGAATTCGCTACGCAAGGCTCTTAAGCAGAGCCGCACTAATGCTTCGGAACGGGCCTTCTGCTGTTTATACGCAGGATGGGCACGCTCTCCCCGCTTCCGGTGTGACAGTCCTACCCACCGCCGCCACTTTTGCCGCTGCCAGTCGCAGGTGTTGCGTCGGCTCAGCGGCAAGGCGCTGAAGCCGATTTATTCGACTATAGCTGAACCTATACAACCAGCCAGCCTTTGTATGAGATCTATCATCAGAAACGGGTCGGCCGTACCACCGCCGCCGCGCTGCGGGTCGGATAGTGGCCCAGTGACTCCAGGGTTTCCAGACGCGCGCGGGCTCGGTAGGCGTATTCGCTTTGCGGGTACGAGGCGATGATGTACTGGTACGTCTGGGCCGCATCGACAAACAGCTTCTGCCGCTCAAGGCACTGGCCGCGCATCATCGACACTTCCGGTCGAACATACGGCCGGGCGCGGCTGGCGCGGTCAACCTTGGACAATTCGAGCATCACCTGCTCGCAATTGCCCCGATCGTAGGCGCTGTAGGCGTTATTCAAATGATGGTTCATCGACCAACGGGTGCAGCCCGTGACACTGAGGACACTGAGGGCAAGGGCGGCAATGGGCACGAATCGCATGGGGGTTCTCCTGTCTTGAGCACTGTATCGACCCGTTGGCGGAAATCTTCAGGAATGTTCGTTTAAAGAAAGAAACGAATAAGTAGTGCATACGAACAATGACTACAGGCAAAGAGCATAGTAGCCTCACTCAGCGCTTGAACTCAGGAGTCTATGCATGTCCGTCCGTCGCACCAAAATCGTCGCTACCCTTGGCCCGGCCAGTAACTCGCCGGAAGTTCTCGAACAGCTGATTCTGGCTGGCCTGGACGTCGCCCGCCTGAACTTCTCCCACGGCACCCCCGACGAGCACAAGGCTCGCGCGAAGCTGGTGCGTGACCTCGCCGCCAAGCACGGGCGCTTCGTCGCCCTGCTGGGTGACCTGCAAGGCCCGAAAATCCGTATCGCCAAATTCGCCGGCAAGAAGATCGAGCTGAAGATCGGTGATCAATTCACCTTCTCCACCAGCCATCCGCTGACCGAAGGCAACCAGCAAGTGGTCGGCATCGACTACCCGGACCTGGTCAAGGACTGCGGTGTGGGCGACGAGCTGCTGCTCGACGACGGCCGCGTGGTGATGCGCGTCGATACCGCCACCGCCACCGAACTGAATTGCACCGTGCTGATCGGCGGTCCGCTGTCGGACCACAAAGGCATCAACCGTCGCGGCGGTGGCCTGACCGCGCCAGCCCTGACTGAAAAAGACAAGGCCGACATCAAGCTCGCCGCCGAAATGGAAGTCGACTACCTCGCCGTGTCCTTCCCGCGTGACGCCGCCGACATGGAATACGCCCGTCAACTGCGCGACGAGGCCGGCGGTACTGCCTGGCTGGTGGCGAAGATCGAACGCGCCGAAGCCGTGGCCGACGACGAAACCCTCGATGCGCTGATCAAGGCGTCCGACGCAGTGATGGTTGCCCGTGGTGACCTGGGCGTGGAAATCGGCGACGCCGAGCTGGTGGGCATCCAGAAGAAAATCATTCTGCACGCACGCCGCCACAACAAGGCAGTGATCGTCGCGACCCAGATGATGGAGTCGATGATCCAGAACCCGATGCCGACCCGCGCCGAAGTGTCCGACGTGGCCAACGCCGTGCTCGACTACACCGACGCCGTGATGCTCTCGGCCGAAAGCGCTGCCGGTCTGTACCCGCTGGAAGCCGTGCAAGCGATGGCGCGCATCTGCGTCGGCGCCGAAAAGCACCCGACCAGCAAGACCTCCAGCCACCGCATCGGCAAGGTCTTCGAAAGCTGCGACCAGTCCATCGCCCTGGCGGCCATGTACACCGCCAACCACTTCCCGGGCGTGAAGGCGATCATCGCCCTGACCGAAAGTGGCTACACGCCGCTGATCATGTCGCGCATCCGTTCCTCGGTGCCGATCTACGCGTTCTCCCCGCACCGCGAAACCCAGGCCCGCGCGGCCATGTTCCGTGGCGTCTACACCGTGCCGTTCGACCCGGCCTCCCTGGCGCCGAACGAAGTCAGCCAGAAGGCGATCGACGAGCTGGTCAAACGCGGCGTGGTCGAGCAAGGCGATTGGGTCATCCTGACCAAAGGCGACAGCTACCACACCATCGGCGGCACCAACGGGATGAAAATCCTGCACGTTGGCGATCCGCAGGTCTGAGTGACCGGTTGCTGAAAACCAAAAGCCCCGCCATGTGAATGGCGGGGCTTTTTGGTTTTTGGTCCAGGATTTGTGTTGTCTGGGCGGACGCCTTCGCGGGCAAGCCTCGCTCCTACAGGGGGAACGCATTCCAAATGTAGGAGCGAGGCTTGCCCGCGAAGAGGCCCGCCCACTCACCGCAAGACTCAATGCCGATTGATAAACCCCGACAACGCCGCCATCGCTTCCGGCGAGCGCAGGCGCTGGATGAACAACGCGCCCTCCTCTTCGATCACCCGGCGGATCAATTCCCGATCCGGCGCTTTCATCAACTGTTTACTGATGCGCACTGCTTCCGGCGGCAGCGATTCAAACTTCAACGCCATTTCCCGCGCCTTGGCCAATGCCGCTTCGCCACTGCCCAACGCTTCGGTGGCAATGCCCCACGCGGCGGCTTGCTCACCGGTGAAACCTTCGCCGAGCAACAACAACTCGGCGGCTTTGGCCTGCCCAAGCAAGCGCGGCAGGATCAGGCTGGAACCAAACTCCGGGCACAACCCGAGGTTGACGAACGGCATGCGCAATCGCGCATCGCGACTGACGTAGACCAGATCGCAATGCAGCAACAACGTGGTGCCAATCCCCACTGCTGCGCCAGCCACGGCGGCGATCACCGGTTTGCGGCAGTCGAGCAGGTTGAGCATGAAATGAAACACCGGGCTGTCGAGGCTGCTCGGCGGTTGCTGGAGGAAGTCGGCGATGTCGTTGCCGGCGGTGAAGCATTCGCTGCTGCCGGTGATCAGCACGGCGTTGATTTGCGGGTCGCTGTCGGCCTGCTTCAGCGCTTCGGCCAAGCGGCTGCACATCGCGCGGGTCAGGGCGTTTTTCTTGTCCGGGCGATTGAAGCGCACTGTCAGCAGACCGCGCTCGCGTTCAAGTTGGATGGCATCGGTCATGGGCAATCTCGCGTGGTTAAACGATCAGCGCTCAACCACGGGGCAGGAACACGTCGGCCAGCAGTTGATTGCGCGGCAGTCCCGTCAGGTACAGGCGCCGGGCAAAGGCGTCGACACTGTCGGGAGCACCGCAGAGTAAGGCCAGGGTTTGCCGCGAAACAAGCCGCAGTTGCGCCAACGCCTGGGGCAACTCGGCCGGGGTCCAGAGTTCAACGCTCAGGTTGTCACGACCAAGTGCCATGGCTTGCAGGGGTTTGGCCAGGTAATGCTCATCGGCGTCATGGGCCAGGTGAATGACGCGGATGGTGCCCTGGTGATCCTGACGCAACGCTTCGCGCAATACGCCGAACAACGGCCCCAAACCGGTGCCGGCCGCCATCAGCCACAGCGGTCGGCCGTGCCAGTCCGGGTCGTAATGCAGCGCGCCGCCGCGCAGTTCGCCGAGACGGAGCGTGTCACCGATCTGCAACTGGCGCGCCGCGTCGCTGAATTCGCCGGGCTGGCGACAATCGAGGTGAAATTCCAGGAAGCGGTCTTCGTCCGGCAGGCTGGCCAACGAATACGGGCGCGCCACATGGCCGGCCCATAGCACCAAGTGCTGGCCGGCGCCGTAGCGCAGCGGACGTTGGGTGATCAGGCGCAAGCGCAGCACATTGGCGCTGAGCCAGTCGACGGCGGCGACCTCGGCCGGGCGCCCGTCCCGTTGCGGGTCGAAGGTGTGCACCTGCAAGTCTTCGACCACCGAGCACTGACAGGCCAGGCGCCAACCTTGCTGACGCTGGTCGGCACTCAGGGCATCGGGGCGGCTGTCGCTGGGCAAGCCTTGCACGCATTGAACGAGGCACGCATGGCAACTGCCGGCGCGGCAGCTGTAAGGCACCGACACACCGTTCTGATTCAAGGCATCGAGCAGGTTGCTGCCCGCTGCCACCGACCACTGGCGTTCGCCGACTCGCAGCTCAGGCATCGACGTTCTCCCAGGCCGCCGCGCAACGATTGCGGCCGTCACGCTTGGCGCGGTACAGCGCCTGATCGGCCCGTTGCAGGGCGTCGTCGAGGTCATCGCCCAGTTCCAGGAGCGTCATGCCGGCGGACAGGCTGAGGTTGCTCACGCTCAGGCCGAACAATTCGACATCGGTAAAGGCAATGCGCAGTCGCTCGCAACACGAGGTCAGGCGTTCGGCGTCGCAATCCGGCAGCAACACCACGAATTCTTCCCCGCCGTAACGGGCCAGCACATCGCCGTTGCGCAGGCACGCGGTGGCCACCCCGGCGAAGGCTTGCAGCACCTGATCGCCAGCGGCGTGGCCGTGCACATCGTTGATGCGTTTGAAGTGATCAAGGTCGATCAACGCCAGACCGTGCACCACGCCGGGTTCCATGGCGTTGAGTTCTCGGGAGGCCAGGCGCAGGAAATGGCGGCGGTTGAACAGCCCGGTGAGTTCGTCGGTGGCGACCAGATCTTCGAGCTGGCGCATCATCCCGCGCAGAGTGTCTTGGTGCGCCTGCAAGGCGAAGCGCCGCTGGCGCATGAGCTGGCGCGAGGCCTGGACGTAACGGGCGTAGAGCACCAGCCACACCAGCACGATAAACAGCACGCACACCTGCAACAGCGCCAGGGCCGGGTCGTGCAACTGGAAGTGGTAGCCCTCCCACAGCGTGATCGCGCTGAAACTGAAGAACACCAGCACCGCGCAGCGCACAAAGGCACGCCGTGACAAGTGGAACAGGCCGAACAGCAGAATCAGGATATAGAAGACCAGGAACGCGCCACGGGCCTCGTCCAAGTGAAAGATCAGCCAGGTTTGCCAGCCCAGGCCCAGCAATACCTGGACTTCGGTCAGGCTGGGATCGGTAAAACGCAGGTTGCAGCCGCTGTAGAACACCGCGAACAGCGCTGCCTGACTGATGACCACCAACGCACTGCCGATGGCGACGCCGGCCAGGGACTCATCGTAGTGACCGGTGAAAAACGCCAGCCACAGCAGCAGCAATGCCAGGGCATAGGTGCCGGCCGCGAGGGCAAAACGTTTGAGCAACAGGCGCTGGATGGCGTTATGGGTCAATCGATGACTCACCGAAGGAAAAGAGGCTGAAAGAGTGTCCTACTCTACAGGCCGATTGCCACTTTAGTGGCGCGACCGATAAATGACCATTCAATTTTGGGATCGGAAAACTGGCGTCAAAAGCATGGCCCTCTGTATGTCTGGGCAGGTATTCGCAGCATGAGATCGACCCCTCTCCCTAACCCTCTCCCCAAAGGGGCGAGGGGACTGATCGAGTTGTTCTTAGAGCTACATCGACCTGAAAAATCCAGTCGAACTCAGGTTTGAACAGCATGAACATCAGCGCCCTTGCACACTCCCGCTTTGGGATGAGGGACTGACCGAGTTGTTCTTACAGCTACATCGACCTGAAAAATCCAGTCGAACTCAGGTTTGAACAGCATGAAGATCGGCCCCCTTTCCCCCTCTCCCCTCTGGGGAGAGGGTTGGGGTGAGGGGTGGATCCCAAATATGGCAACCCGATCCCGTCAACGCCCACCCTATACGACCAACGATTGACTGTCGGCGCGTGTACCCGCCACCGAGGCGCGTTATACTGCCGCGCCTTTTTAGCGTCGCGCCAGCAGCCCCGGCGTGCGAGCCCTTTGGGCCAGCTTCAAGCGATAAGCTGCAAGCGACAAGTTTAAAGCGGTGCGCAGACTGCTCTGGCTTGTTGCATGAAGCTTGAAACTTGTAGCTCCCGTTATCGAATGTTCCCGTCTTTTAGAGGAGCGCGACTCATGACCGTGATCAAGCAAGACGACCTGATTCAGAGCGTTGCCGACGCCCTGCAGTTCATTTCTTATTACCACCCCGTTGACTTCATCCAGGCGATGCACGAAGCCTACCTGCGCGAAGAATCGCCAGCGGCCCGTGACTCGATGGCGCAAATCCTGATCAACTCGCGCATGTGCGCCACCGGCCACCGTCCGATCTGCCAGGACACCGGCATCGTCACCGTGTTTGTCCGCGTGGGCATGGACGTGCGTTGGGATGGCGCCACCATGAGCCTGGACGACATGATCAACCAGGGCGTGCGCCAGGCGTACAACCTGCCGGAAAACGTCCTGCGTGCCTCGATCCTCGCCGACCCGGCGGGCGCTCGTAAAAACACCAAGGACAACACCCCGGCCGTGATCCACTATTCCATCGTTCCGGGTAACACCGTAGAAGTGGACGTGGCGGCCAAGGGTGGCGGTTCCGAGAACAAGTCGAAAATGGCCATGCTCAACCCGTCCGACTCGATCGTCGACTGGGTGCTGAAGACCGTTCCGACCATGGGCGCCGGCTGGTGCCCACCGGGCATGCTCGGCATCGGCATCGGCGGTACCGCCGAGAAAGCCGCGGTGATGGCCAAGGAAGTGTTGATGGAATCCATCGACATCCATGAGCTGAAAAAGCGCGGCCCGTCCAACCGTATCGAAGAGATGCGCCTGGAGCTGTTCGAGAAGGTCAACCAACTGGGCATCGGCGCCCAGGGCCTGGGTGGCCTGACCACCGTGCTCGACGTGAAGATCATGGATTACCCGACCCACGCCGCTTCGCTGCCGGTGTGCATGATCCCGAACTGCGCCGCCACCCGTCACGCACACTTCGTGCTCGACGGTTCCGGCCCGGCCTCGCTGGAAGCACCACCGCTGGACGCCTACCCGGAAATCGTCTGGGAAGCCGGCCCGTCGGCCCGTCGCGTCAACCTCGACACCCTGACCCCGGAAGATGTGCAGAGCTGGAAACCGGGCGAAACCGTGTTGCTCAACGGCAAGATGCTCACCGGTCGCGACGCCGCGCACAAGCGCATGGTCGAGATGCTGAACAAGGGTGAAACCCTGCCGGTGGACCTGAAAGGTCGCTTCATCTATTACGTCGGCCCGGTTGATCCGGTGCGCGAAGAAGTGGTGGGGCCTGCCGGTCCGACCACCGCGACGCGGATGGACAAGTTCACCCGGCAGATCCTCGAGCAAACCGGCCTGCTGGGCATGATCGGCAAATCCGAGCGCGGTCCGACCGCCATCGAAGCGATCAAGGACCACAAAGCCGTTTATCTGATGGCAGTCGGCGGCGCGGCTTACCTGGTGGCACAAGCCATCAAGAAATCCCGCGTCGTGGCCTTCGCCGAACTGGGGATGGAAGCCATCTACGAGTTCGACGTCAAAGACATGCCCGTGACTGTTGCGGTCGATAGCAAGGGCGAGTCGGTACACATCACCGGTCCTGCCATCTGGCAGAAAAAGATCAGTGAAAGCCTGGCGGTAGAAGTGCAGTAAGCGCTCCTCCCGCCACAGACGGCCGGGTCATCTCCCCAGATGATCCGGCCTTTTTTTTGCCGATTGCTGCAACACCACAACCCCCTTGTGGGAGCGGGCTTGCTCGCGAAGGGGTCATTACATTCAACATCCATGCTGACTGACCCACCGCCTTCACGAGCAAGCCCGCTCCCACAGGGGATTGGTGTTGATTGTTATAAACAAGCACGCCATGCAACCCATTCGTTCTAGCAATCCCGCCCCCACCTGTCAGATCTGACAGGTTACGAAGCCGCTTCGTCTTGATAGCGTTGATCCACCGCGAACTCCTTTGCCGGATCAATAAAATGGAAGACCCAGCGTCGCTAAGCATCACCACGCCCTCCATTTCCCGCACCGCCTCGATTGCCATGGTGGGTAAAAGTGGTTCGGTCGGCTTTACCGGCAGTGCCTCGTTTGCCTTGCCGCTGCCATTGTCCCCCGGACGCGGTTTCGACCCAGGCCTGACCTTGAGCTACGACAGCCAGACCGGCAACGGTCCCTTTGGCATCGGCTGGGGCGTGAACAGCAGCGCCATTTCCCGTCAGACCAACAAGGGTGTGCCGCGCTACCTCGACGACGATGTGATGATCGGCCACGACGGCCAGCAGTGGCGCCCTGAACGGGATGCTCAAGGGGAGATCAAGTCCCGGATCGAAACCCAATACCGTGGTGTGATGATTGGCCCACACAGCGTGGTGCGTTATTTCCCCCGCGTCGAAACCCGCTTCGAGCTGATCGAGTTCTGGCGTTCCGGCGTCAACCCTGAAGGTTTCTGGCTGGTGCACGGTATCGACGGCAGCCTGCACCTGTTCGGCAAAGCCAATACCGCGCGTATCACAGACCCGCAAGCTCCACAGCGCGTGGCCTCCTGGCTGTTGCAGGAAAGCCTGAACGCCCGTGGCGAGCACATCGGTTACGAGTACAAGGCCGAGGACACCACTCAAGCCCCCGACCAGCCCCACGACTATCGGGCCCAGCGCTACCTGCATCGCGTGCTCTATGGCAACGTCGAGGCCAACAGTCATTTGTATGGCTGGGATGCACCAGCATCAGCGGCGTGGCACTTTCATCTGCTGTTCGACTACGGCGAACGCTCTCTGGATCGAGAACAGAAACCACCGTTTGATGCACCGGGTGAGTGGCTGATCCGCAGCGATCCGTTTCACACGTACGGTGACGGCTTCGAAGTGGGCACCCGGCGCCTGTGTCACCAGGTATTGATGTTCCATCACTTCCCTTCGGAGCTGGGGCCAACGCCGGCGCTGGTCCAACGCCTGTTGCTGGAATACCGCCCCACTTCGCTGGGCTACAGCCAATTGGTGGCCGCGCACTATCAGGCCTATGACGCCAGTGGCGCGGTGGAAAACCGGCCACCTCTGGAGTTCGATTACTCGGCGTTCGAACTCAATACCCAACCGACGGCATTCTTTGCATTCGACAACATGCCCGGCCTTGAGGGCGAGCAGCGCTACCAGTGCGTCGATCTGTTTGGCGAGGGCTTGCCGGGGTTTCTGTGCCGCTACGACCAGGCCTGGTACTACCGCGAACCGTTGCGCGCCGAGCCCGGTGGCGATGGCGTCGCGTATGGCCCATGGATGCTACTCAGCACACTACCGCGCGCCGATCGCAACAAACCGGTGCATCAGACCCTGACCGATCTGACCGGTGACGGGCGCCTGGACTGGATCATCGCCCAACCGGGTGCGAGCGGTTTTCACACGCTCAACCCGGATCGCAGTTGGTCCGGGTTTATTCCGTTCGATGCGTTCCCGGTGGAGTTTTTCCATACGTTGGCGCAAATGGGCGACTTGTCCGGCGATGGCCTCAGTTCCCTGGCGCTGATCGGCCCCCGGAGCGTGCGCCTGTACGCCAACCGTCGCAAGAACGGTTTTGCCAAGGGCCAGGACGTACCCCACGACGCCGAGGATGACCGCTTGCCGCTGTCCAGCGACTCGCCCGGTGAACTGGTGTTTCTCGGCAATATGCTCGGCAGCGACATGAACGACTTGTGCCGCATTCGCCACAATGAAATCAAATGCTGGCCGAACCTCGGTCACGGACGATTTGGCCGGGGGTTTGTGATGAGCGCCCTGCCCTTCGCGTACGCCGGGTTCGACGCCGCCCGGGTGCGGATTGCCGACCTCGACGCCTCCGGGGCGCCGGCGCTGATTTACCTCAACAGCGACGGTTTCGATATCTACTACAACCGGGGTGGCAATGGTCTGGAACAAACCCCGCTGAAGGTGTCCTGGCCCGAAGGGGTGCGTTACGACAACCTGTGCCAGGTCACCCTCGCCGACCTGCAAGGCCTGGGCTGCGCCAGCCTGATCCTGACGGTGCCGCACATCAAGCCGCGGCACTGGCGCTATGACTTTGTGCAGGCCAGGCCTTACCTGTTGAACTCAAGCAACAACAACATGGGCTGCTTCACGCAGGTGACGTATCGCAGTTCGGCGCAAGCGTGGCTGGATGAAAAGGCTCAGTTGCTCCAGCGCAACGTGTCCCCGGTGTCGTATCTGCCGTTCCCGGTTCAAGCCGTCAGTCAACAGACGCAAAAAGACGAAATCACCGGCAACACCCTCACCCAAACCCTCACCTACCACCACGGTTACTACGACGGTTTCGAACGTGAGTTTCGCGGCTTCGGTCTCCTGTGCCAGACCGACAGCGAGGCCAGCGGGGACGACGGCGACAGCGGTTTTACCGCGCCGGCGCGGGTGTGCACCTGGTTTCATACCGGACGGTTGGTGAACATGCCGCGCGAGGGTTATTTCGAGCGTGATCCCGAGGCCCGGCCGCTGGGCGATACGCTGTTCTGTCGCTACCACGCCAGCGATGGCTTCGATGAACCCGTCACCCCGGATGAGCCCACCGCCCGTGAAATCGCCCGGGCCCTTGCCGGCACTGTGTTGCGCACCGAAACCTATGGGCTGAACGACGACCTGCCGTATCAGGTGCAAGAGCAGCGCTATAAAGTCCGTGAACTGCGGGGCTTCGATACGCTCCCGCCCCACGCGACCCTGTTGCCTGCGCTGCTGGAAACCATCAGCTACCAGTACGAACGTTTCATCGATGACCCACTGTGCCGCCACGACATCACCCTGAGCCTGGATGCCTTTGGCCAGCCGACGCACTCCCTTACCGTGCACTACGCCCGACGCAAAACCATACTCGACGCACCACCGTTCGAGGATCCGGACGAGCAAGGCTGGTGGCGCGACGCCCATGATCCGGCGCAACAGGCGTATTACCTGAACGAAACCCGGGCCGAATTCATTCACCTGACCGATCCACAAGGTTGGCGATTGGGGTTGCCGTATCGCCAGCGCAGCAACGCTTTGAAGTTGCCCAAGGGTTCGTTGCCGTCAGGGCTCAACCCCGACGCCATCAGCTATGAGCGGATGCTCGAGCATCACAACAGCGCGGTCTGGAACAACGGACGGGAGCTGACCCAGCAATCGGTGCAGCGCTACCTCAAAACCGCTGATCGCAGCACGTTGCTCCCGGACGGCAGCGCAGAGTTCGAAGCGCTGGTTGCGCCCCTGGAGCTCGCGCAACTGGATGAAACGGCACTCAACGCTTACAACACGCTACCGCCGCCGTTCGACATCCGGGCAGAACTGGAACAGATCGGTTTTGCCCCCATGCCGCTGTTTCTTGAACCCGACGCAGAAGAAGACCAGAAGAAAAACCTCTGGTCCGCCCTCTATACATTTGCCGAATACGCCGAGCTGTCTGACTTCTATACAGTCCGCCGATACAAGGAAACCCAAAGCCATGGGCTTACCCAGGCTGATTACGACCCCTATCGCCTGGCAATCGTGCGGATCGAGCTACCGGACGGCTGCACCACCCGCGTCGAATATGACTACCACGCGTTGCAACCGCTGCGCATCATCGATGCCAACGACAACGTTCAGGAAGCACTTTACGAACCGTCGGGACAGCCGCTGGCCATCAGTTTCTACGGCACTGAAAACGGTGAACCCGTCGGCTTCAGGCCTTTGAGCGAATACGTTCGCCCCGAGTCGCCGCTGCCAGCCCCGGCCATCGACAACCCTCCGGCCGCGCTGCAAAAAGCGGCCAGCGTATTACGCAAGGACCTGTTCAGCTGGATGGGCCAGCTCGACGAATCGGCGAGGCAGACACCGGACTGGCTGGCAGGCTGGATCGCCGAAGGCTACGTGTTGCCCAGCCTGCATATTCGCGCCAACGCCCGGGTGCGCCTGACCCGGCTCAAGTCCCGGACCTCGGCGCAACAGGCGCTGAAGGACATGATCCGTGCCACACCGCGTGAACCGGTACACAGCGTGGTGCTCACCGCCGATCGCTATCACGATGATCCGTTGCAACAGATCCAGATCACCAAGGCCTGCGTGGATGGCTTCGGTCGGGCGTTGCAAACCCAGCAAAAGGTCGAGCCGGGGATCGCCTACAGCGTCGATGAAAATCTCGAACTGGAACTGGTAGACGGCCAACCGCTGGAGCAACAGGCCGACCCGCGCTGGCGGATCAGCGAGCGCGTGGAATACAACAACAAGGGCGCGGTAACGCGGGTATTCCGCCCGTATTTCTGCAACACCCATGGCTACATCCGCGATCAGTCGTTTCGGTTGTTCGGTTATCACGACCAACAGTTCTACGACCCGCTGGGGCGCCCGATCAAAGTGATCAGCGCCAAAGGTTATGAGTCTTTTGAAACCCTGCATCCCTGGTATCGCGCCAGTCACGATTTCAACGACACCGCGCCTGCCGATGAATCACAGGCGCTGGAACCATGACGGCCTCCGTGCATTGGCGCACCCCGTCGCTGGCGGCGAATGACAGCCGCGGTCTGCCCGTTCGCCAAGTGGCCTACCTGCGCAGCGTGGCCGGTGCGGCGGCGCAAGCACTCATCACTCGCCAGCACCACGACACCGTGGGCCGACTCGTCGAACAATGGGACCCACGGCTTTTCGAGAGCGCATCGAAACCCAACCTTTGCACAATCTATCGGCTGTCCGGCGAAGCCATCCATGTCGACAGCGTCGATGCCGGCTGGCGCCTGAGCCTGCCGGGCGTGGCCGGTGAAGTGCGGCAACGCTGGGACGCACGGGGCAATCAGTGGCAAACCACCTACGACCATCAACTGCGGGTGATCGCTCTCCAGGAAAATGCGCAGCCGAATGTCGAGCGCTTCACCTATGCCGACGTCACGGCGGATGCCGGGCACAACCTGCGCGGGCAACTGATAGCACAAATCGATCCGTCGGGCAGCCTGAGCGTCGACAGCTACAGCCTGGCCGGTCAGGCGTTGATTGACCACCGAGCCTTCGCCGGCGGGCCGTCTTATCGCAGCCGCCGCACCTTCAGCGCGCTGGGCGTCGTGCTAGAGCAAACCGACGCGCAGGATCATCAGCAGTTGTTTGGCTACGACATCGCCGGGCAACTCAAGCAAGTGCACCTGCGCCTTGACCCGGCCGGCGCGGTTCAAGCCATCCTCAGCGACGCCCACTACAACGCCGCCGGCCAGTTGATCGAACAGCACACCGGTAATGGCGTGGTCAGCACGTGGGACTATAACCCGGCCAATGGTTGGCTCAGCCGACAGCAAGCGCGCTTGCCCGACCAACCGGCCGTGCAAAACCGCAGCTACCGCTACGACCGGGTCGGTAATGTGCTGGCCATCGATGATCTGGCCTTTACCCCGGTGTTCTTCGCCAACCAGCGCGTTGACGGCCATCGCGCGTTCAGTTACGACTCCCTGTACCAATTGATCAGCGCCACCGGTTTTGAAACCGAAACGCCGAATCTGCGCCCCGGTCTGCCGACACCGGTCACACCCATCGACACCGGCAACCTCTACAACTATGCCCGGCGCTATGAATACGACGCCGGCGGCAACCTGACGACCCTGCGCCATGTACGCGCGGGCAACAATCACACGCAAACTCTGCGCATCGCCCCCGACAGCAACCGTGGCGTGCGCTGGGCCGAGGGCGATCCAGCACCGGTATTCGATGACCACTTCGACGCCCACGGCAACTTGCGGTTACTGCAAAACGGCCAGCCGCTGACCTGGAACAGCCGCGATCAATTGGCCGTCGCGCGGCTGGTGGAACGCAGCGGCGGCCAGAACGATGAGGAAACCTACGTCTACAGCCAGGGCCAGCGCATCAGCAAGCGACTGGTGACCCAGGCCCAAGCGGTGAGCCACGTGCGCCAGGTGCGCTACTTGCCTGGGTTGGAAATTCGCACGCTGGACGACGCCGAAGAACTGCACGTCATCACCCTGGGCAATGTCCGTTGCCTGCACTGGGTCAAGGGAAAACCGGCGGCCATCGAGCAGAATCAATTGCGCTACAGCCTCGACGACCACCTGGGATCCAGCACGCTGGAACTGGACCGCAATGGCGCGCTGATCAGCCAGGAAATCTACTACCCCTTCGGCGGCACCGCGTGGTGGGCGGCGCGTTCGGCGGTGGAGGTCGACTACAAGACGATTCGCTATTCGGGCAAGGAAATGGACGTCAGCGGGTTGTATTACTACGGCGCGCGGTATTACGCGCCGTGGTTGCAGCGCTGGGTGAGCTCCGATCCGGGTGGGGATGTGGATGGGCTGAACCTGTATGGGTTCGTGGGAAATAATCCGTTGCGCTATGTCGACCCTGAAGGCGGAGCCAAAGCGGAAAGTGTGATTACCCTCTACGCGGGGTTCATTTCCATGCTCGGTGGCTTTACCGAGACCACACGCCAACAGCTCCATGGCGTCGTCCGGCAGAAGAACATCAAGCGCAACCTGATGATGAATTTTGCGAGCGCGGCGACCTTCGGAATCCTCGGCTATGAAGTTGGCAACATCGGCGGTGGACAAGTCGGCCAACTCATTGCGGACGTCCCTCACGCGACCAGCGTCGGCGGCACATCACGATTGCCATACATCGAAGCGGCAACCGGCGGCAATCTTGGTGGGGACATTGCCGGTTCAATGACAGACTCGCTGACGGAACTGGGCGGCGCACTGGCAGACAAGACTCAACGTCTGGGCGGTCGCGCAGCAAACCTTGCTGGAAACATGGGGCGGGTGGGCCCGCTCATTCCACAAACCTCGACGATGTCTGTGGCCGCGATCGATAGCGCGTTGGGCATCCCCGATGCCGCCAACGAAATACAGCCCATCTGGAACAGCATCAAGGATGAGTTGATTCATCCGGCGCTGGACTCAATCCTCAATCCGGATTTCGCCGTCGGTCGGGCGCTGGGCGCGTGGATATCGATTCTCCCCGGCGCCCTCAATGTGTTTCAACGGGCGGTAGAGGCCGAAGACATCAAGAACCGGCTCGACCCGGTCAAGATCGCAAAAATCGAAAGCATGTTCGCTGAGTGGGAAAGCGCTACCTTGCAACGCAGCGCCTGGATGGAAGCCGCTTTCGACGCACTGGGCAGCAACGTTGTCCACCTGGATCCCGGCCCCAATGGCGCGCGCGCGCCGATTACTCGGGCAGGATTGCAACAGGCAACCACAGAAACGCTTCATAGCATCCGTCACCTGCAAGGGGTCATGACTGACTATAAGGTGGCCGGCAGCACGGATAATCAGTTTTCGCTGAAGCAAAGAATGGCCGGCGCCAGAAAGACTTCGCGAAGATGACTGCCGTCCAAAACACCTGCCGGTGAACGGCGTCAAGTCTGCATGCTATCGTGCGCGCCCGTACTGCTGACTGTATACGACGCCATGCCTGCGACATCCCGAACCCTGCGCCTGACGCTTTACACCCTGCTGATCGTTGCCGGCGCGGTTCTGGCGGCAGGTCTGGCCATGCGCCACGCCGAACGCCAGGCGTTGGAAGACGACGCCGCCCGCGCCAACCAGCAACTGGCGCTGTACGCCAATTCCCTGCACACCTTGATCGACCGCTACCGCGCCCTGCCCGCCGTGCTGGCGCTGGACCCGGAATTGCGCTCGGCCCTCGATGGCGCGGTGAGCCCTGAACAGCAGGACCTGCTGAACCGCAAACTGGAAAAGATCAACGGCGCCGCGCAGTCCTCGACCCTGGAACTGCTCGACCACACCGGCTTCGCCGTGGCCGCCAGCAACTGGCGTTTGCCCAGCAGTTACGTCGGCCACAATTACGGCTTCCGCCCTTACTTCAGCCAGACCCGTACCCAAGGCACCGGGCGTTTTTATGCGGTCGGCGTGACCAGTGGGATTCCCGGTTATTTCCTCTCCAGTGCGGTGACCCGCGACAACGGCGAGTTCCTCGGCGCCATGGTGGTGAAACTCGAATTCCCTGAGCTTGAGCGGGAATGGCGCCAGGGCTCCGACACCCTGCTGGTCAGCGATGCTCGCGGGATTATCTTTATCGCCAACCAACCGGGCTGGCGCTATCGGCAGTTGCAACCGTTGAGCGACAGCGATCACGCCGAGCTCAAGGCCACCCGCCAATACGACAAACAACCGCTGACGCCGCTGAAGTACCAATCGGTGCGGCGCTTCGATGACAACAGCGATCTGGCCCGGGTCGATGGCCCCGACGGCACGGCGGATTACCTGTGGGAATCCCTGCCGCTGCCCGCCGAAGGCTGGACCTTGCACCTGTTGCGCCGCCCGCAAGTCGCGTTCGAAGACAGTCGCAATGCTGGCCTCGCAGCCGCCGGGTCGTGGTTGGCGCTGGTGTTTTTGCTGCTGTTCCTCAACCAGCGCTGGCGCCTGGCGAAAATGCGCCAGCGCAGCCGTGAAGAGCTGGAACAACTGGTGGAAGAACGCACCCGCGACCTGCGCACCGCCCAGGATGGCTTGGTGCAATCGGCCAAACTCGCGGCGCTGGGGCAGATGTCGGCGGCGCTGGCCCATGAAATCAATCAACCGCTGACCGCGCAACGCATGCAGCTTGCAACGCTGAGGCTGCTGCTCGATCACGGCCGCGTCGATGACGCCTACAAGGCGCTGAAACCGGTGGACGACATGCTGACGCGCATGGCGGCGCTGACCGGTCACCTGAAAACCTTCGCCCGCAAAAGCCCCAGCGGCTTGCGCGAACGCCTGGATCTGGCGGCAGTGGTCGATCAATCCTTGCAACTGCTAGACGCACGGCTGCGCGACGAAAACGTCAGCACCGTGCTGCACCTGACGCGCCCGGCCTGGGTGCGTGGCGATGCGATTCGCCTGGAACAGGTGCTGATCAACCTGCTGCGCAACGCCCTCGACGCCGTGCACGACAAACCCTGCAAACGCGTGGAAATCCGCCTCGAAGCCGATGAGCAACTGTGGCGCCTGAGCGTTTCCGACAATGGCGGCGGAATTGCCGAAGAACACCTGCCGAACGTGTTCGATCCGTTCTTTACCACCAAACCGGTGGGGGATGGCCTCGGTCTGGGGCTGGCGGTATCGTTTGCCATCGTGCACGAATCCGGCGGACGCTTGTCGGCGGATAACCACGACAACGGTGCTGTGTTCACCATGACGCTGCCGATCGACCTGGAGGTGCCCGTCTCATGCTGAATTCGGTGATGGTGGTCGACGACGAAAGCAGCATTCGCAGCGCCGTCGAACAATGGCTGAGCCTGTCGGGTTTCGAAGTGCAGTTGTTCAGCCGCGCCGATGAATGCCTGGCGCAGTTGCCGGCGCATTTCCCCGGAGTGATCCTCAGCGACGTGCGCATGCCCGGCATGACCGGCCTGGAGCTGTTGGCCGAAGTGCAGCGCCGGGATGCCGACTTGCCGGTGATTTTGCTCACGGGCCACGGCGATGTGCCGATGGCGGTCGAAGCCATGCGCGATGGCGCCTACGACTTCCTGGAAAAACCCTTCAGCCCGGAAACCCTGCTCGGCAGCCTGCGCCGGGCCCTGGAAAAACGCCGGTTGGTCCTGGAAAACCGTGCGCTGCACCTCCAGGCCGATAACCGCGCCAAACTTGACGCCACTCTGCTCGGCGTGTCCCGTGGCTTGCAGACGTTGCGGCGGCAAGTGCTGGATTTGGCGACGTTGCCAGTCAACGTGCTGATCCGTGGCGAAACCGGCAGCGGCAAGGAATTGGTCGCCCGTTGCCTGCATGACTTCGGCCCGCGTGCGGACAAGCCGTTCGTGGCGCTGAACTGCGCGGCGATTCCCGAGCAGTTGTTCGAGGCCGAGTTGTTCGGGCATGAGAGCGGCGCGTTTACCGGCGCTTCGGGCAAGCGCATCGGTAAGCTCGAATACGCGGATGGCGGCACCTTGTTTCTGGATGAAATCGAAAGCATGCCGCTGGCGCAGCAGGTGAAGTTGTTGCGGGTGTTGCAAGAGCAGAAGCTGGAGCGGCTGGGCTCGAACCAGAGCATTCGCGTGGACTTGCGGATCATCGCCGCGACCAAACCCGACCTGCTGGACGAAGCCCGGGCCGGGCGCTTTCGCGAGGATTTGGCGTATCGTTTGAACGTCGCCGAGTTGCGCCTGCCACCGTTGCGCGAACGCCGTGAAGATATTCCGTTGTTGTTTGAAACCTTCGCGCAGAACGCCGCCGAACGCCTGGGCCGAACCTTCCCTCCATTGAGCGGCCCGCAACTGAGCCATCTTCTAAGCCACGACTGGCCAGGCAATGTGCGGGAACTGGCCAACGTGGCCGAGCGCCAGGTGTTGGGGCTCGGTGAGCCGGAACCAATGGGGATCGACCCGGGGCAGTCACTGGCGGCGCAACAGGAAGCCTTCGAAGCCCATTGCTTGCGCGCGGCGTTGACGCGGCACAAGGGCGATGTGAAAGCGGTGCTTGAGGAGCTGCAACTGCCGAGGCGCACGTTCAATGAAAAGCTGCAGCGGCATGGGCTGACCCGGGAGATGTTTTTGGGGGAGTGAGTTTTCCCCGTGGATCTGCGGTGTTGCTGGAATCCAGCCCCTCACCCCAGCCCTCTCCCCAAAGGGGAGAGGGGAAAGGGAGCAGATCTTCGCTGTTTTCAAGGCCTGAGTTCGGCTCGATATTTCAGGTCGATGTAGCGCTAAGTACAACTCGGTCAGCCCCATCGCCCCTTTGGGGAGAGGGGAAAGGGAGCAGATCTTCACTGTTTTCAAGGCCTGAGTTCGGCTCGATATTTCAGGTCGATGTAGCGCTAAGAACAACTCGGTCAGCCCCCTCGCCCCTTTGGGGAGAGGGTTGGGGTGAGGGGTGGTTCCCAAGTTGAAATACACATCGCCGAATCACACCACAATGAGCGGAAATCCGCTCACTCCTTCAGCCCTGTCGGCAAAATTCCGCTCAACACTTTACAGACACCCCCTCTAATCCGGCCCTCCGCTCTTTGGCACACCTCCTGCTATAGCCCTTGCAGGCTGCGTTTACACGCGCTCCACAAAAACAATTAAACGAAGGATCCTTCAATGGATAACTCCAACGCCCTGCCCCTCGGGTCGGCCGTCGCGCCTGCCAAAGAAAGAACCACCGCCAGCCGGATCAAATCGATCTTCAGCGGCTCGGTCGGCAACATGGTTGAGTGGTACGACTGGTACGTCTACGCCGCGTTCTCCCTGTACTTCGCCAAGTCCTTCTTCCCCGCCGGCTCTTCTACCGCACAGCTTATGAATACAGCGGCGATCTTCGCCGTGGGCTTCCTGATGCGTCCGATCGGTGGCTGGTTGATGGGCCTCTACGCCGACCGCGCCGGTCGTAAACGCGCATTGATGGCCTCGGTGTACCTGATGTGCTTCGGCTCGCTGCTGATCGCCCTGAGCCCCAACTATGAAACCATCGGCATCGGCGCGCCGATCCTGTTGGTGTTCGCGCGCTTGCTGCAGGGCCTGTCGGTCGGTGGCGAATACGGCACCTCGGCGACCTACCTCAGCGAGATGGCGACCAAGGAACGTCGCGGCTTCTACTCCAGCTTCCAGTACGTCACGCTGATCTCCGGCCAGCTCATCGCGTTAGCGGTGCTGATCGTGCTGCAACAGGTGCTGACCACCGAACAGCTGTACGCCTGGGGCTGGCGCATCCCGTTCGCCATCGGCGCGTTGTGTGCGGTCGTCGCGCTCTACCTGCGTCGTGGCATGGAAGAGACCGAGTCGTTCAATAAGGTCAAGAAAGAGAAAAAAGAAAGCGCCATGCGCACGCTGATGCGCCACCCGAAAGAGCTGATGACCGTGGTCGGCCTGACGATGGGCGGCACCCTGGCGTTCTACACCTACACCACCTACATGCAGAAATACCTGGTGAACACCGTCGGCATGAGCATCACCGACTCCACCAGCATTTCGGCGGCTACGCTGTTCCTGTTCATGTGCCTGCAACCGATCATCGGCGGCTTGTCGGATAAGGTCGGTCGCCGGCCGATCCTGATCGCCTTCGGCGTGCTGGGTACGCTGTTTACCGTACCGATCCTGACCACCCTGCACACCATCCAGACATGGTGGGGCGCGTTCTTCCTGATCATGGCGGCGCTGATCATCGTCAGCGGCTACACCTCGATCAACGCGGTGGTCAAAGCCGAACTGTTCCCGACCGAGATCCGTGCCCTGGGCGTTGGCTTGCCGTATGCGCTGACCGTGTCGATCTTCGGCGGTACCGCGGAATACATCGCGCTGTGGTTCAAGAGCATTGGCATGGAAACCGGTTACTACTGGTATGTCACCGCGTGCATCGCCGTGTCGCTGCTGGTGTACGTGACCATGAAAGACACCCGCAAGCATTCGCGGATCGAGACGGACTGACCGCAACATTTGTAGTGTTTGTACCGGCCTCGTCGCGGGCAAGCCTTGCTCCTACAGATATGAGTCGTTCGTAGATCCTGCGAACGACACAAGACCTGTAGGAGCAAGGCTGGCCCGCGATGACGGCATCTCGGTCTCAAGCCAAGCCCCGCTAAATCCCCTCCAGCAAAATCTTTCACCACCCTGTGCATCCATCCTCCCCAGCCCCACGTATATCCATTGCAGCCCCCAAAACCAACACGGCCCAGGGACATGAAAAAACTGTTACCCGGGATTAATCACCGGTTAATGCTCCAAACGCATCCTGCCCCTGTCTGATCGATTCATTGCGATACGCCCGCTCAAGCCCTGAAAGCGCAAACATTTGGCGGCCTTAACATCTAATTAATCGATGCTTTTTAGCCTTAATTTGCAGTCTCAAATCAACTTTATCGAATATGGAGTCATGATCATGAAAACCAAACTGTTCCTCGCCCTGGCCCTGACCGTACTGGCGGCCAACACCTACGCTGCCGATGGTTCCGACAAAACCGGTACCGCAGACTTTATCTCTGGCGCTACGGCTGCCATCGAGCAAACCCACTCGACCGCTGTCGCCTCGGATGGTTTTGATCACACCGGCACGGCAGGTGCGATCGCCTCTGACGGCTTTGATAAAACCGGCACGGCGGGTGCCATCGGTTAACACCTGGAGGGATTGAACAGCCCGGCTTCGGCCGGGCTTAGTCATTTATGGGGTAACCAAAATGCCAAAACCACCGCAGAACCTGTGGGAGCGGGCTTGCTCGCGAATTCGGTGTGTCAGGCAACATCAATGCTGACTGATACGGCCTCTTCGCGAGCAAGCCCGCTCCCACAGGGTTTTGTGTCTGACTGGAAATTCGCGGCGTGCCCTTGCACTATGGCCGCATCCCGAACACCGCCCCAGGAACCCCCAGCATGCCCGACGACATCCACTACTACGAACCCGCCAACGGCCACGGCCTGCCCCATGACCCGTTCAACGCCATCGTCGGCCCGCGTCCCATCGGCTGGATTTCTTCGCAAGACGCTAACGGTCACCTGAACCTGGCGCCCTACAGCTTCTTCAACGCTTTCAACTACATTCCGCCGATCATCGGGTTCTCCAGTGTTGGGCGCAAAGACAGCCTGAACAACATCGAACAGACCGGCGAATTCGCCTGGAACCTCGCGACCCGAGCACTGGCCGAGCAGATGAACCAGAGCTGCGCCATGGTCCCGCCTGACACCAACGAATTCGAGCTGGCCGGACTGACTCCCGCAGCCTCGACAATCATTCAGGTGCCACGGGTCGCCGAAAGCCCGGTGTCCTTCGAATGCAAGGTCACGCAGATCATTCAGTTGCAGCGCGCGGACGGGAATGTGGTGCCGAGCTGGCTGATTCTCGGCGAAGTGGTCGCCGTGCATATCGCCAAGTGGCTGTTGAAGGACGGGGTGTACGACACCGCCGCGGCAGAACCGATTCTGCGCGGCGGCGGGCCGGCGGATTACTTTCAGCTGGGACCAGAGGCATTGTTCAAGATGTACCGCCCGGGGGCGAAGAAATAACTACCAGATCAAATCGCTGTCTTCGCTGACGCCTTTGAGCTTGGTCAACTCCAGCGCCGCTGCTTCATCGGCATCGCGAGCAGTCGTGAAGGTTTGTTCTTCGAGCAGTTTGTGAAAACGCGGAGCACCGCTGCCACCGATGGCTTTGACGGCGATCGCAGCGTAATAACCGCCTTCGCGGGGTACTACGGCTGATACGGCTTCGAATGTTTCAAAGGCTTTGCGTGCCATGTCGCGCATCCTGGCTAAGTTGAGATTGCCGCCATTAAACCCTCAACCGACCAATTTGTGCACCTGTGCTTTGGTCTGACCCAAAGCCTGGGCAGCCGAGACGTCCTTGAAGGTATGGAAATCCAGGCTGTTGACCACCAGGTCCTGCACCAGGTCGGCGAACACTTGCATGGCGGGGGTGCTGAAGTACGCGGTCATGGCCTGTTGGTGGGTCCAGAAGCCAGACACCAGCCAAAGGTCGGGATCACATTGTGAGTGTTGCAGGGCAAAGCTCAGGCAACCGCTGGCTGAGCGTGATGGCTCGATCAACGCGCTCAGGCGTGCACCGAGTTCCGCCGAACGCCCGGCGCGGGCACGAACGAAGGCCATATGGCTGACGGGAATCTGCGTAGACATGTTCAACCCTCCCAAGGAGTTGCGAGGCAGCCAGGGACGGGCTGCGACAGGATCCAAGATTAGGCGGCGCGGCAGGGTGGCCGTTAGTCGATTCCTGCCAGCTTGTTGCACAATCCTGCGAGGATGCGTGAATGGGTCTGAAACGGCGCCCCAGACATGTCTCGTCGATGACACAGCGATTTCAAGCAAGTTTCAGCCCGGCGACACTGCTCTAGCAACGCCGCGAAACAACTCCATGCAGAATCAGGCAAGCATCAGGCAGGATGTGTCTACCGCTGTCGATTGCACAAACTTAAGCTCTGCCCATCCACAACGCCTCACCGAGGAGCCCCGCATGTCGTCGTTCGATCACTTTGAAGCCCCGCTGGACGCCGACATGGAGAAACAGCGCGAGGAACTGGCCGCGATCATCCGCCGCAATACGACGGAGGATGGCAATTATGCGACTGCCGTCGGTTCGCTGTTCATGGGTCGCTACAGCCAGACCCATCAGTTTTCACCGGGGCTGGCGCAACCGGCGCTGTGCATCATGGCCCAGGGGCGCAAGGAAGTTCGGCTGGTCGATGAGGTCTTCACGTACGACCCACTCAATTACCTGGTGGTTTCGGTGTCGATGCCGGTGAGCGGCCGCGTGGTCACCATCACCTCCGAAGAGCCAATTCTCTCCATACGCCTGGACATCGACCCGGCGGAAATCACCGCGCTGATCGCCGACGCCGGGCCCATGGGCGTGCCCACCCGCCCCACCGGGCGCGGCTTGTACGTTGAACGACTGGACGCTGCGATGCTCGACGCTGTGCTGCGCCTGGCCCGTTTGCTCGACACCCCGAAAGATATCGCCATGCTCGCGCCATTGATTCGCCGGGAGATTCTGTATCGCCTGTTGCGCAGCCAGCAGGGGCATCGCCTGTATGAAATCGCCATCGCCAACAGCCAGAGCCATCGCATCAGCCAGGCGATCAAATGGCTTAACGGCCACTATGAACAGCCGCTGCGCATCGATGATCTGGCGAAGGAAGTGAACCTGAGTGTGTCGACGTTGCATCACCGGTTCAAAGCGATGACGGCGATGAGTCCGTTGCAGTATCAGAAGCAGTTGCGCTTGCAGGAAGCCCGGCGCTTGATGCTTGCCGAAGGGCTGGAAGCGTCGGCGGCGGGGTATCGGGTGGGGTATGAAAGTCCGTCGCAGTTCAGCCGGGAGTACAGCCGGTTGTTCGGGGCGCCGCCGTTGAGGGATTTGGCGCGGTTGCGGTTGTCGGTTTGAGTTTTGGGTTGGTATCAAGAGCCACCCCTCACCCCAGCCCTCTCCCCAGAGGGGAGAGGGGGAAAGGGAGCAGATCTTCATGCTTTTCAAGACCTGAGTTCGACTCGACTTTTCAGGTCGATGTAGCTCCAAGAACAACTCGGTCAGCCCCCTCGCCCCTCTGGGGAGAGGGTTGGGGTGAGAGGTGGATCGAAAGGCAGAAACCCGATATCAGACGCTGAGTACGCGGCAAGCCTCCGCCGGCAATGTCACCGAAACCGGATTCCCAATACTCAACCCAACCCCCTGACACGGCGTGCTCAACGCGGTAAACGACACCCCGGAACACTCCACCGTCGTCTCGATCGTCGCGCCGATGTCCCGCACAAACGTCACCTTGCCCAACAACCGATTCCCCGCCGTGGCTTGTGGCTGCGACAGTTGCAGGTCTTCCGGGCGAATCAGCATCTTGATCTTCTCCCCCACCACAATGCTGCTGCAGATCGGCACTTCCAAGGCATCGCCACCCGGCAATCCAACCTTGCCATTGCCCAGCGCCGTGGCCGGGAAGATGTTGCCGGAACCGATAAAGTCCGCGACAAACTCATTCGCCGGGTGCCGATAGATTTCAATCGGCGTGCCCACTTGCTGCACCTTGTGCTCACCCAATACCACAACGATATCAGCCATGGTCATCGCTTCGCGCTGATCGTGGGTCACCATGATGGTGGTGATGTTCAGGCGTTGTTGCAGTTGACGGATTTCCACCTGCATCGATTCACGCAACTTGGCGTCCAGCGCCGACAGCGGTTCATCGAGCAGCAGGATTTTCGGCCGCGAGGCAATCGCCCGGGCAATCGCCACGCGCTGACGTTGGCCACCGGAGAGTTTCGCCACCGGGCGATCAATCATTTCCTTCAGCTGAATCAGTTCCAGCAACTCCACCACCCGCGCCTGCTGATCAGCCTTGCCCACGCCGCGCAGTTTCAGCGGATAAGCGATGTTCTCGCCCACCGTCATGTGCGGAAACAGCGCCAGGGACTGGAACACCATGCCGAAGTTACGCAAGTGCGCCGGGGTGTGGCCGATGTCCTCGCCGTCCAGGCGAATCTCGCCGCCGGACAAGGTTTCGAGCCCGGCGATCATCCGCAGCAAGGTGGTTTTGCCGCAACCCGACGGGCCGAGGAAACACACCAGTTTGCCCTCGGGCAAATGCAGGTTTACATCCTTTACCGCGCAGGCCGAGCCGTAATGTTTCTCGACGTTTTCCAGAATCAGACCAGACATAAATCACCTCAAGAAATCAGAACGAAACGCCACCTTCACCAACCAGCTTCTCCAACGCCCAGATCAGGACGAAGTCGATCAGCACGATCAGCACGGCAAACGAGAAAACGGTAGGGTCCAGCGAAGACACGGTGCGGCTGTACATCCAGATCGGCACGGTCATGACGTCGATGGTGTAGAGGAAATAGGTCACGGTGAATTCGTTGAACGAGACGATGAACGCCAGCAGCATCCCCGCCAGAATCCCCGATTTCATCAGCGGCACCACCACATCGACAATCGCCCGGGTCGGTGAGGCGCCGAGCATTTGCGCGGCCTCTTCGACTTCGCTGCCGATGGAAAGCATCGCCGCCGTGCAGTTTTTCACCACGAAAGGCAACGCCAGGATCACGTGGGCAATCACCAGCCGCGAGGTGGTTATCTGGAACGGCAGGCTGTCGAACACCAGCAGCAGCGCGAGGCCCAACACCACCATCGGGAACACCAGCGGCAGCGACATCAGTTGCAGGGCCACGGCTTTGCCACGGAATTCGCAACGGGTCAGGGCATAAGCCGCCGGCACCGCGATGATCGTGGCGAAGACCATGGTCAGGCACGCGACCATCAGGCTGGTGGTCATGGCTTTGCCGAGGCTCAGCACATCGCTGGCGTCCGGCGACACAAAGGTGTGCCAGGCCGCGCGATACCATTGCAGGCTGTAGCTGCTGGGCGGGAAGTCGAGGTTCGACGCGCCGCTGAACGACATCACGATCATGGTCAGGATCGGCAACACCGCCAGCAGCAGGATGAAACCGGACAGGATGCCGGCGAACTTGCCGGTTTCGCCCGGCAACAGGCCATAACGTTTCTTGGTCAACGTACTCATTGCGAAGCCTCCAGCATGCGCCGACGACGGCCCGTGATGTATTCGGACAAGGTCATGATTGCCAGCGTCGTGACGATCAACACCACACCGGCAGCGGACGCAGCGGGCCAGTTCATCAGCGGGGCGATCTGGTCATGCACCATCACCGCCAACATCGGCACCCGGCGACCGCCGAGCAGCAACGGCACCACGAAGCTGCTGGCGTTGTAGGCGAACACCAACGTCGCGCCGGTGATGATCCCCGGCAAACTCATCGGCAACACCACTTGGCGAAACACCTTGAAGCGACTGGCACCGAGGGTCGCGGCGGCTTCTTCATAAGTCCGCGCGACGCCGCGCATGGCGCTGGCAATCGGCAACACGGCCAAAGGGAACGCGGTTTGCACCAGGCCCATCAACACGCCGTTCTGGTTGTACAGCAGCATGATCGGGCGCTTGATCAGGCCCAGGCCCAGCAGCGCCTGATTGAGCATCCCGGCCGGACCGAGAATCACCAGCCAGCCGTAGCTTTGCAGCAGCAGGTTGACCAGCAGCGGCAGCAACACCGCCGCAAGGAAAATCCGCCGCACGAACGGCGAGGTCAGGCGCGACATGGTGTAAGCCACCGGGATCGCCAACAGCACCGCGATCACCGCGCTGAACAACGCCAGGCGCAACGTCAGCATCAGGGATTTGAGGTAGTAGGGTTCCAGTAACTGCGCGTAACTGGCCAGGCTGAACCCGGTCCATTCCGCGCCCTTGGTGCCGACGCTCATGCGCAGCACCAACAGGCTCGCGGCAATCAACACGCCGAGAAACAGCATCGACGGCGACAGGAAAATCCAGGCGCGGGTGGTCGGCGACACACCCCGGCGCATAGGCGCTGGCGCGGCGGCGACCGGATGAGTCAGATGGGGTTGGTGTTCCATAGCAAGGGTCTCGTCAATGGAAGATCAATTGCGCAGCGATGCCGAAGTGCTAACCCGATCCCTGTAGGAGCTGCCGAAGGCTGCGATCTTTTGATCCTGGTCTTTTCCAAGCCATATCAAGATCAAAAGATCGCAGCCTTCGGCAGCTCCTACAGGGGGATTCGGTGCCGCTTCAGACCTTGCGCAGATCAGGAAGAAAAGATTTCCGTGTAGCGACGAATCCATTGGTCATGCACGGTGGCCAGGAAGGCGTTGTCGTGCATGATCGCCTTGTCGGCAATCTGCTCTGGCGTAAGGATGAACGGGCTCTTGCGCGCTTCAGCGGAGATGATTGCCTTGGCGTTGACCGGGCCGTTGTAGATGTCTTCGGCCATCTTGCCCTGCACCAGCGGGTCCAGGGAGTGGTTGATGAAGGCGTAGGCGAGGTCGGTATCGCCCGGGCGATTCTTCGGCATCACCGAGAGCATCAGGTCGGTGTAGAAGCCTTCCTTCATGCCGAACGTGGCGCCGAGGCCGTAGTTCGGATCGCGGATCTGTTTCGGGAAAAACGCCGGGGCGTAGAGGCCGCCCATGTCCAGGGAACCGGTGCGGAACAGCTCGGCAATCTGGTTCGGGTTTTCGCCCAACGTGACGACGCGATCCTTCAACTCGGCGAGTTTCTTGAAGCCCGGCTCGATGTTGTGTTCGTCACCACCGGCCAGTTTGGCGGCGATGATGATCAGGTCCATCGCTTCGGTCCAGTTCGGCGGCGGCAGGAAAATATTCGGCGCCAACTCGGCATCCCACAGCGCGGCGTAACTGGTTGGCGCTTCGGTCTGGGTACGGGTGCTGTAGACCAGGCTGTTGCACCACAGCAGGTAACCGATGCCGTGACCGTTGGCGCCCGTGCGGTATTTCTCCGGCACGTCCACCAGATTGGGGATGCGGTTGAGGTCGGGTTTTTCCAGCAAGTCGGCGGCGGCCAGGCCTTCGGCGCCGACGCCGGCCAAGGTGATGATGTCGTACTGCGGACGATCACCACCGGCCTTGAGTTTGGCGACCATTTCCGAGGTGCTGCCGGTGCGGTCAGCGATGACCTTGCAGCCGTACTTGGCTTCGAAGGTCGCCGCGATGTTGCGCAGTGCCGCGAGCCCGGTGTCATCGGACCAGGTCAGCAAACGCAGGGTCTTGCCCTGGAAGCGAGTGTCGCTGGCGTTGGCCCGGATGAAGGGCATGCTCATGGCCGCCGCAGCTACCGACGCCACGCCCACGGTTTTGATGAATTGACGTCTGTTCAGATCATGCTCGCCCATGAAGGACTCCCTTTGTTTTTTTAAGTATGAGGTTGGTCGCAACCGTTGCATCCGCGCGGCCAGACCAGCGTGAAGTCCCCGGTTTCAAAGGACTTGCACTGAGCCGACGGGTTCATCCTGAGGTCGTGCAAAACACCTGACTATCGATAAAAACTCATTGAAGCCATGACGCTGGCGCATGCCTCAGAACGAGGCATGCGCTCACCTTTTTCGAGCGTCTAGACCGCCCGAATCACATGTTTGATTTCCTGGAATGCCTGCAAACCCCACGGCCCCAACTCGCGGCCGAGGCTGCTCTGTTTGTAGCCACCCCAAGCGGTCTGCGGGAAGATCACTTGCGGCGCGTTGATCCACACAAGGCCCGCCTGCAGGGCGTTGGCGACCCGATCCGCGGCTTCAACATCACGGCTGACCACGCTGGCCACCAGGCCGAACTGACTGTCGTTGGCCAGGGCAATCGCCTCGGCTTCGGAAGCAAAACTGCGCACGCAAATCACCGGGCCAAAGATCTCTTCGCACCACAGCGCACTGTCGAGGGGCACTTCGGTGAAGATTGTCGGCTGCAAAAAATATCCGCGCGGCAGATCGGCTGGGCGATTGCCGCCGCAAATCAGCTTGGCGCCCGCACTCAAACCGCGATCGATGTGGCCAAGCACGCGCTGGTATTGCGCCTGATTGACCAGCGCGCCCATTTCGACGTTCGGGTCGAACGGGTCGGCCACGCGAATCGCCTCGGCCCGAGCCTGCAAACGAATCAGGAATTCATCCGCCAGTTCATCGGCGACCAGCACGCGGCTGGTGGCGGAACACATCTGTCCGGCGTTGAAGAAGCCACCGCCGCAGGCGACTTCAACCGCCAGTTCGAGGTCGGCGTCCTTGAGCACCAGCAGAGAGGACTTGCCGCCCAGTTCCAGGCTCACGCCTTTCACGGTTTCGGCGGCGCGTTGCATCACCTGAACGCCCACGGCGTTGCTGCCGGTGAAGGAAATCTTGGCGATGCGCGGATCCGCCGACATCGGCGCGCCGACCGCCAGGCCCGTGCCGCACACCAGGTTGAACACACCTTTAGGCAAACCGGCCTCGGCGATGATCGCGGCCAATTCCAGTTCCGGCAGCGGCGTGACTTCCGACGGTTTGAGCACTACGCAGCACCCGGCGGCCAGGGCCGGGGCGAGTTTCCACGCGGTGGTGACCATCGGGAAATTCCACGGCACGATCAGGCCGACCACACCGCACGGCTCACGGCGCAGGCGCGCGCTGAAGTCGTCGCTCGGCAATTCGACGGCGCTGTCCTGCTTCGCGTCGAGGCCTTCGGCCAGACCGGCGTAATACTCGAATGTGGCGATCACGTCATCGACGTCGATGGCGGCTTCGAACAGCGGTTTGCCGTTGTTGCTCGACTGCAAATGCATCAACTGTTCGCGACCGGCCGCGACGCCAGCAGCGATGCGGCGCAGGATCGCGCCACGCTCCGCGCCGGTGGTTTTCGACCAGTCCTTGAAGGCAATGGTCGCAGCGTTGACGGCTTGATCAACGGCGGTTTCATCGCCGCCATTCACGGTGGTCAGCAACGCTTCGGTGGCCGGATTGATTACACGCAAGTGTTCTTGACCAGCGGACCATTGGCCGTCGATGTACAGGCCATCCAACGTGGTTGGAAAACTCATTTCGAAACCGCCTTCATCCACTGGGTCTGGTCGATTTCGATCAGGGTCGGGCCCTGGCGATCCGTGGCGGCACGCAAGGCGCTGCGCAGTTGCTCGACACCGTTGACCGCTTCCGCCGCGCAGCCCAATGCTTTGGCCACACCGATAAAGTCCGGGGTGTAGATGTCCACGCCCACCGGTTCGATGGCGCGGTTGACCATGTATTTCTTGATCTCTTCGTAGCCCTGGTTATTCCACAGCAGCACGATCACCGGCGTGCGCGCTTCCACAGCGCTGGCCAGTTCCGGCAAGGTGAATTGCAGGCCGCCGTCGCCGATCAGGCAAACAACGGGAGGACGCGAGCCGCCCTCGACGCTGCCGCCAAGCCAGGCGCCAATCGCCGCCGGCAAGGCGTAACCCAAGGTGCCGTAACCGGTGGACGAGTTGAACCAGCGGCGCGGACGCTCGGGGTTGAACGTCAGGTTGCCGGTGTACACCGGTTGGGTCGAATCGCCGACGAACACCGCGTTGGGTAATTCGTGGAGCACGGTTTCGAGGAACCGGGTCTGGGCCAGGGTCGGCGCATCCCAGGTCGCGGCCAGTTCTTCACGCAGGCGAGCGGCGCGTACCTGGCCCCAATCGTTGCGGCGCTCGGCCAACGACTTGTGAGACAACGCACTGAGCAAGGCTTGGGCGGCGTTGCGCGAGTCGGACACCAGCGCCACGTGCGGCGGATAGTTGCGCACGGTCTGGTCCGGGTCGATGTCGACGCGCAGCAGTTTGCCGGGGATTTCGAAGCCGCCGGCGAAGGTCACGTCGTAGTCGGTTTCGGCCAGTTCAGTGCCGATCGCCAGCACCACGTCGGCCTCCGCCACCAGCGCGCGGGTGGCGACCAGGCTTTGGGTCGAACCGATCAGCAGCGGATGGTTGGACTCAAGCATGCCTTTGGCGTTGATGGTCAGCGCGACCGGTGCGTCGAGCAATTCCGCCAGTTCCGTCAGCTCGGCGGCAGCGTCGATGGCGCCACCACCGGCCAGGATCAGTGGACGTTTGGCGCCCGCCAGCCATTCGGTCATGCGCGACACGGCGCTCGGCGCGGCACCGGCGCGGTCGATATTGACCGCAACGCTGGCGAGCAAGTCGTCAGCCTCTTCGACCAACACGTCCAACGGAATTTCGATGTGCACCGGACGCGGACGACCGGCCTGGAACAGCGCGAACGCACGGGCCAATACGCCCGGCAACTCCGACGCCGACATCAGGGTGTGGGAGAACGCGGCCACGCCGCCGACCAGGGCGCTCTGGTTTGGTAGCTCATGCAACTTGCCGCGCCCGCCGCCCAATTGATTGCGGGTCTGCACGCTGGAGATCACCAGCATCGGGATCGAATCCGCGTAGGCCTGGCCCATCGCCGTGGTGATGTTGGTCATGCCCGGGCCGGTGATGATGAAGCAAACGCCCGGTTTGCCGCTGGTGCGGGCATAGCCGTCGGCCATGAAACCGGCGCCCTGTTCGTGACGCGGAGTGACGTGGTTGATGCTCGAACGGGCCAACCCGCGATACAGCTCAACGGTATGCACCCCGGGAATGCCGAACACCTGCTCGACCCCGTAGTCTTCGAGTAACTTGACCAATACTTCGCCGCACGTCGCCATGTCTTTGCCCTTCTTGTTCGTTTGAGACGCCGGGCCTGCGCAGTGTTTATGATGCGAAGGCAAGCCCAGGGATGGCCTCATTGGAACGGGCGACACGTAGCCGCAACAATGGATAAAAAGTCATACTAGCCATGTCCTCACGTCATACCTTGGGTCCTCATGAAACGACTGCCTCCCCTGCCCGCCCTGCACACTTTTCTGATCACCGCACAGTGCTGCAACTTCACCCGGGCCGCCGAGCAGTTGCACATCACCCAGGGCGCGGTGAGTCGGCAGATCGCCGGGCTGGAAGATCATCTCGGTTATGAGTTGTTCATCCGCCAGGCCCGAGGCCTTGATTTAACGGCGGAAGGACGGGAATGGCTGCCACGGGTGCAGCAGATTTTCGGCCTGATCGGCGAGGCGGTGGAACAGATCGGCGCCAAGCGCGAAACCCTGCAACTCAAGGCCCCGACCTGTGTGATGCGCTGGTTGTTGCCACGCCTGATGCAATGGCAAAAGGAACGCCCGGACGTGCCGGTTGAACTGACCACGACGGTGCGCCACGGCGTGGATTTTCATCGCGAGCAGTTCGACGCGGCGGTGATTTACGGCGTACCGCCAGAGACGTCACTGGCGTCCCATCGGCTGTTCGATGAGCAACTGACGCCGGTCTGCTCCAAGCCGTACCTCGAAGGACCGGCGCCCTTGCAGGCGCCGGAAGATCTGGAACAACACATGCTGCTGCACCCGACCCGCGACGAACGGGACTGGAAAGCATG
Source organism: Pseudomonas sp. dw_612 (assembly GCF_018449725.1). GTDB lineage: Bacteria > Pseudomonadota > Gammaproteobacteria > Pseudomonadales > Pseudomonadaceae > Aquipseudomonas. The sequence goes on from NZ_JAAVVC010000005.1 coordinate 120,975, forward strand.
GCTGGCCAGCGCCGATGTGCACTTGAACAATGTCAGCAAGGGTCAGCACTTCGAAACACTGGATTTGGCGATGTCGATGGCGTCCCAAGGGACGGGCGTGGCGATTGGGGACTGGTCGTTGATCGGCGACGATTTGAGCGCCGGACGGCTGGTCATGCCGTTTGAATTGAAGGTGAAAACCGGGTTGGGCTATTACCTGGTCCTGCCGCAGAAACCGGCACCTTCGCCGAAGTTGCAGGAATTGTTGGGGTGGTTGGTGGAGCAGGCGCAGGCTCGGTGATGTGGGTGATGTGGGGTGTCATTGCGATCCACCCCTCACCCTAACCCTCTCCCCAGAGGGGCGAGGGGACTGACCGAGTTGTTTATTCGAGCTACATCGACCTGAAATATCGAGTCGAACTCAGGTTTGAAAAAACGCAGACCTACTGCGATCAAACGCCGAACTCAGGTTTGAAAAAACGCAGACCTACTGCGATCAAACGCCGAATTCAGGTTTGAAAAAACGCCGACCTACTGCGATCAAACGCCGAATTCAGGTTTGAAAAAAACGCAGATCGGCCCCCTTTCCCCCTCTCCCCTCTGGGGAGAGGGCTGGGGTGAGGGGTGGTTCTAAAGCCAGACAAATCTCTCAAAAACCACGCCCCCGCCAAACCTCAATACCCCACAGCAAACCGCTGCCGCGAATGCTTCGGCGCTTCCACTTCATCCAGCAGCGCAATCGCATAATCGGCGAACGTGATCCAGCTGCGCCCTTCGGCACTCACCAGCAAATCATCCTTGCCGATCCGGAACTTCCCGGTGCGCTCACCTTCCACAAACTCCGCCGACGGCGACACGAACGTCCAGTCCAGTTCCTGCTCCTGACGCAGATTTTCCAGGAACACAGCACCGGCACTGGCCTCAGCCTTGTACTCCTCCGGGAAGCCTTCGCTGTCGATCACGCGACCGCCATTGGGCAGCAACAGCGAACCGGCACCACCCACCACCAACAGACGTTTGACCCCGGCCTTTTTCACCGGCCCGATCACGGCGGCGGCAGGCAAGGTCGAGAAGTGCGCGGCGCTGATCACCACGTCATGCCCGGCGACGGCGGCTTGCAGTGCTTCGGCATCCAGGGCATCAACGTTCTTGCTGACCACACCGGCGCGCTGGCCGATTTTCGAGGTGTCGCGGGCGATGGCGGTAACGCTGTGACCGCGACGCAGGGCTTCTTCCAACAGTTGGCTACCGGCACGACCGGTGGCCCCGATGATTGCGATTTTGCTCATGACGTTCTCCAGTTGCGTAGGTGCATCAGGTTCGATTAATCCGGTCCTGTAGGAGCTGCCGAAGGCTGCGATCTTTTGATCTTGGTGTTGTTTGGAAAAGATCAAGATCAAAAGATCGCAGCCTTCGGCAGCTCCTACGGGATCAAGTGCGTTCAGTAGCGGCGGGTTACCACTTCATCTCGCCCTTCGCGACTTTGGCACTCAGTTCCAGCGAGCTTTCGTCGCCGAGGGTCGGGTAGCGTTTTTTCATCGCTGCAATCAGCGCGGCAGAGTCTTTCGCCTTGGCGGTTTCTTCGTCGAAGGCCTTGATGTAGTCGGCAGTGAACTGCACGGCGGCCACGGAGCGAGCGCTCTCACCCAGGTAATGCCCCGGCACGATGGTTTTCGGTTTCAGGGTTTCGATCGAATGCAGCGTAGTCAACCAATCGGCGTGGGACTGCGGGGTTTGGGTGTCGGCCATCCACAGGTGGATGTTTTCCGCGACAACCACGCCACCGACCACCGCCTTGATCGACGGAATCCACACAAAGCTGCGATCCGGTTGTTTACCGTCCAGACCGATCACCTGCAATTTCTGCCCTTCGAGCATCAGGCTGTCGCCCTTGAGCACGCCCGGTACGATGGTTTTGGCCGGCACGTCAGCGCCCATTTTCGGGCCCCAGAACGCCAGTTTGCCGTCGACGGTGTGTTTGATGTGATCAACGGTCGGCTGCGAGGCCAGCACTTTGGCGTTCGGGAATGCGGCGGTCAGGGTGTCGAGGCCGAAGTAGTAATCCGGGTCACCGTGGCTGATGTAGATGGTGGTCAGTTGCTTGCCGCTGGCGCGGATCTTTTGCACCACTTGCTCGGCCTGGGATTTGCCGAACTGCGCGTCCACCAGGATCGCCTCTTTTTCGCCGCTGACCAGCACCGAGGTCACCGGGAAGATCGCCTTGTCGCCCGGGTTGTAGACATCCAGGGTCAGGGTCGAGGCTGCTGCGGCATGCGCCGCGAAGCCGAGGGCGGCGGTTGCCAGGAGAATGCGCTTGAGTGCGGTGAAACCGATCATCTATAGCTCCGTTATCGATGGCCAGGGTGGCCGGTGGTTCGTAGGGCGTAGGAGCTGACGAGAGAAACGAGGCTGCGATCTTTCCAGGCTCACTTGAATCTGAAGCGAAAGATCAAAAGATCGCAGCCTCGTTTCACTCGACAGCTCCTACAAGCGCCTACAGGGAACAGAGCTTAGTTGCCAGACTCGGTACAAAAAATGCGATGCTGGAACATAGTTTGTTTCTAAAAGTGGGCAAATCATGGATCGGCTTCAAGCAATGCAGGTGTTCGTCGCGGTAGTGGACCTCGGCAGCCAGTCGGCGGCGGCCGATCACCTGGACCTGTCGCGGCCGGTGGTCTCGCGCTATCTGGCGGAATTGGAAGATTGGGTCGGCGCCCGGCTGATGCATCGCACCACGCGCAAGTTGAGCCTGACGGCAGCGGGCAGCGAAATTTTGCCGCGCTGCCGGCAGATGCTCGACCTGACCACTGACATGCAGGCCGCCATCAGCGAACCGGACGAGGCGCCCCGTGGCCTGCTGCGAATCAGCGTCAGCACGTCGTTCGGCCAGGCGCAACTGGCGGACGCCATGGCCGACTACGTCAAGCGCTACCCCGGTGTCAGCATCGACATGCAGATGATCGACCGCACGGTGAACCTGGTGGACGAACGCATCGACCTGGCGATCCGCACCAGCAACGACCTCGACCCGAACCTGATCGCCCGCCGGTTGACGGTGTGCCGCTCGGTAATCTGCGCCTCCCCCGCTTACCTGGAAGAACATCCGACGCCGCAACGGGTCGAGGACTTGAGCCAGCACAACTGCCTGACGCACTCCTACTTCGGCAAAAGCCTCTGGCATTTCGAACAGGATGGCGAGCAGGTGTCGGTGCCGGTACAGGGCAACATCAGCGCCAACGAGGCCAGCACCCTGCTGCGCGCGACCATGGCCGGCGCCGGGGTGGCGATGCTGCCCAGCTACCAGGCCGGCGTGCACATCCACAGCGGCGAACTGATCCGCCTGCTGGCACACGCCGAACCCCGGCAGATGAACATGTACGCGGTCTACGCCTCCCGCAAGCACATGCCGGCGACGATGCGCAGCATGCTGGATTTCCTGGTGCTCAGATTCCCCGAGGAACCCGCGTGGGATATCGGACTTTGAAGTAGATCATGTGGGAGCGAGCCTGCTCGCGAAAGCGATGGATCAGTCAACATCAGTGTTGAATGAATAATCGCCTTCGCGAGCAAGCTCGCTCCCACAGGGGTTTATCAGTGTTTTGAATAGCGGGTGACATGCGAAAGCCACATCAGTGGCAACTCATGAGCGCTGACCTATGCTGAATGTAAGTACCCAAGGGTATTCGTTCAGAGGTCAACGCCATGAACATCAAAACAAGAAGATACCTCGCCATTTTCGTCACCTGCGCGGCGACGCTGGCGCTGTATGGCACCGCGGCCTGGCGGGTCGAGCAGTTGCGGCAACTGCCCCGCGAATACGCGAGCTGCAACTACGAGCGCTGCATTCCCCACAACGCGACCCTCAACGCCCTGCGCTAACGCGGCGTGTCAGGCCTCGTTGTCCTGATCGGCCTTCAAGCGGTCGCGGAAGGCCTTGGGCGAGATCCCCACCCGGCGTCGGAACAGGCGCGTGAAGTTGGTCGGATCGGAAAACCCCAACACGTCGGACATTTCATAAATGGTCATGCTGGTGTAGGTCAGCAGGCGCTTGGCTTCCAGCAACTGCCGCTCGTGCATGATCTGCAACGCCGGTTGTCCCGCCAGTTCTCGGCACGTGCCGTTGAGGTGCGACACCGAAATCCCCAGCCGATGGGCCAGGTCTTCGACCTTGACGTGCTGGCGGTAAGTCTCTTCCACCAGTTGAATAAAACCGTTGAGGTATTCCCGGGCGCGCTGCGGTCGCTGACTGGCGCTGCGGCGCTGGATCACCTGACGGCTGACCCAGACCATGATCACGCTGACCAGGGAATGCATGAGCATTTCCCGGGCTGGTTGGTGGCCGGTGTATTCGTTTTGCAGCGCGGCGAACAGACTGTTGAGGTACTCGCTGTCCTTGCCCGCCGGATAGCTTTCGGCCTGGGCGAGGGTGTTCACCGAGTTGCCCAGTTGTGACTGCAAATGCGCCACCAGCGGCGCGGCGAGGGTCACGACAAACCCTTCGACGTCCTCGGAAAAGCGATAACCGTGCACCGACAGTGGCGGCAGGATCAGCATCGCCGGCTCGGTCAGTTGCGTGCGTTTCCCTTCGATTTCAAGCTCTGCCTGACCTTTGAAGACGAAGAGTAATTGGCACAAATCAGCGTGGCGGTGGGGTTTGATTTCCCATTGATGTTCGCGGCTGCGTTTGGAAATGGTTTCACAGTGCAGCAAGTCGGGGGTCGGCCAGTCCAGGCTTTCACCGTAGAGCTTGAACACCGGAATCGAAGACAGGTCAGGCTTGTTCATCACTTCAATCCAGGCCTCGTGGTAGACGGGGCGATAATCGCACCGATTGGCAGAATGTACAGGTATCGGCTCAGTTTTCACCTTCAATTGACAGACTCGCAAGGGAAAAATGCAAGCACTCGATCCATAAAAATTATTCACCGGCCCTGGTCGCGTGAAGCTTGCGAGTCATAAAAACAATGAAAACGCTGAAAACCCAAATCGCCATCATCGGCGCCGGTCCATCCGGTTTATTGCTCGGCCAATTGCTGCACAACGCCGGCATCGACACGGTCATTCTCGAACGCCAGACACCCGATTATGTACTCGGCCGAATCCGCGCCGGCGTGCTCGAACAAGGCATGGTAGAGCTGCTGCGCCAGGCTGGCGTGGGTCAGCGCATGGACGCCGAAGGGTTGGTGCATGGCGGCTTCGACCTGGCCCTCGATGGTCGTCAGGTGCACATCGATCTGCAAGCCCTGACTGGCGGCAAAACCGTGATGATCTACGGTCAGACCGAAGTCACCCGCGACCTGATGGCCGCCCGTCGGGACGCGGGTGCACAGACGATTTATCAAGCGAGCAATGTCGTTCCCCACGGCATGAAAAGCGACGAAGCTTTCGTCACGTTCGACAAGGATGGCGAAACCTGGCGCCTCGATTGCGACTACATCGCCGGGTGCGACGGTTTCCATGGTGTGGCGCGGCAGTCGATTCCCACCGAGTGCCTGAAAGTCTTCGAGCGGGTTTATCCGTTCGGCTGGTTGGGAATTCTGGCCGACACCCCGCCGGTCCACGAAGAGCTGGTCTACGCCCGCCATGAACGCGGTTTTGCCCTGTGCAGCATGCGTTCGGCGACCCGCACCCGCTATTACCTGCAAGTGCCGGCCGAGGAACAGGTCGAGGATTGGTCCGATCAGCGTTTCTGGGATGAACTCAAATCCCGTTTGCCCCAAGCCTTGGCAGGCAAACTGGTCACCGGGCCGTCCATCGAAAAAAGCATCGCGCCGCTGCGCAGTTTTGTGGTGGAACCGATGCAGTACGGGCGGATGTTCCTGGTCGGTGACGCCGCACATATAGTCCCCCCCACCGGCGCCAAAGGCTTGAACCTGGCGGCCAGCGATGTCAGCACGCTGTTCAATATTTTGCTGAAGGTCTACCGCGAAGGGCGCGTTGACTTGCTGGAGAAATACTCGGAAATCTGCCTGCGCCGGGTCTGGAAAGCCGAGCGGTTTTCTTGGTGGATGACCTCGATGCTGCACCGCTTCGACGAGCATGATGCCTTCAGCCAGCGCATCAGCGCTTCGGAGCTGGACTACTTCGTCAACTCCGAGGCCGGCCGAAAAACCATTGCAGAAAATTACGTCGGACTTCCATACGAGGCTATCGAATAGCCTGCTACCGACTTACACTGGCGAGCACTAACCCGCTCGCCGTGCCTCTTGCGGGACAATCACTGCCCGCAGGTTTTACCCGTGACCAATCTGAACCAGCCTGAAACGCCCAAACCGGCCATCCGCAGTGTGTTGATCGCCCTGATGCTGGCGATCTTTCTCGGCGCGCTGGACCAGACCATCGTGGCCGTGTCGATGCCGGCCATTTCCGCGCAGTTCAAAGACGTCAGCCTGTTGGCCTGGGTGATTTCCGGCTACATGGTGGCGATGACCGTGGCGGTGCCGATCTACGGCAAGCTCGGCGATCTGTACGGTCGGCGCAAGTTGATGCTGTTCGGCATGGGGCTGTTCACCGTTGCGTCGTTCTTTTGCGGCATGGCCCAGAGCATGGAGCAACTGGTGCTGGCGCGGATCATCCAGGGCATCGGCGCCGGCGGGATGATTTCGGTCAGCCAGGCGATCATCGGCGACATCGTCCCGCCCCGGGAGCGCGGTCGTTATCAGGGCTACTTCAGCAGCATGTACGCGGTGGCCAGCGTGGCCGGGCCGGTGCTCGGCGGTTACATGACCGAATATCTGTCGTGGCGCTGGGTGTTTCTGATCAACCTGCCACTGGGCCTGGGCGCGTGGCTGGTGGCCAATCGCACGCTGGTCGGGCTGCCGGTGCCGCAACGCAAGCCGATCATCGATTACCTCGGCACGGTGCTGATGATCATCGGCTTGACCGCGCTGTTGCTCGGTATCACTCAGGTGGGTCAGGGTCATTCGTGGCGTAGTGCCGAAGTGTTGGGTTTGCTCGCTTGCGCGGTGTTGGTATTGGCGGTGTTCGTCTGGCATGAGCGACGGGCGCGGGAGCCGTTGCTGCCGATGCATTTGTTCGCCAACCGCAATGCGATCTATTGCTGGTGCACGATTTTCTTCACCAGTTTCCAGGCCATTTCGCTGATCGTGCTGATGCCGTTGCGCTTCCAGAGCGTCACCGGCGCCGGGGCTGACAGCGCCGCGTTGCACCTGTTGCCTCTGGCGATCGGTTTGCCGATTGGTGCCTATTTCGCCGGGCGCCGCACCTCGGTGACCGGGCGCTACAAGCCGATGATCCTGACCGGCGCGCTGTTGATGCCGCTCTCGATTCTCGGCATGGCGTTCAGTGCGCCTCAGGACTTGTTGATGAGCAGCCTGTTTATGTTGCTCAGCGGCATCGCCAGCGGCATGCAGTTTCCGACGTCGTTGGTGGGCACACAGAATTCGGTGGAACAACGGGACATCGGCGTCGCCACCAGCACCACCAACCTGTTCCGCTCGCTGGGAGGCGCGGTGGGGGTGGCGTTGATGTCGGCGCTGTTGCTGGCGCTGTTACAGGATTCGAGTTTCGCCCACTTGAGCGGCTCGGCACTGGTGGGCGAGGGGCATTCGGGGAATGTGTTGCTGGACGGTTTGAACGCCGCGCCGGGGGATGCGCAGAATGCCTTGCGGGCGGAGCTGCTGTTGACGTTCCGGCATTTGCTGATGGTCAGCGCGGCGGTGTCGTTGCTGGGGCTGGCGGCGGCGATTGCGATGCCGAATAAGGTGTTGCGCGGGCGTGAAGATAAGGTTCGCTAAAAGCAAAAGATCGCAGCCTTCGGCAGCTCCTACAGGAGTACGCATTTCCCTGTAGGAGCTGCCGAAGGCTGCGATCTTTTGATCTTCAAGGGCTGTAATACCCCACAGCCACCAGAAAATGCCCAACCTTCTTCAGGCACGCATGCTTGTCCTCGACCTTGCCGGTCACCGGGTTCTTCCACCGATATTCATACTCGCCCTGATCCTGCTTGCCCATCAACGCCAGAATCGGCTCGCCCACCGGTTTGCCTTCCGGGTCGTTGACCTTGCCGAAGTCGGTATTGATCAGCCGCAGATTGGTGCCGTGGGCGACGTAGCGCTGGTTATCCAGGTCCACCACGAACACATATAAATCGTCCTGCAAGTACCCGCCCTTGAGCGAGTTGATCGCCGTCAGCGTGCCCTTCTCGTCCTTGGCCAGGTCAGCCGCGGCTTTATCGAGCAGTGCCTGGGCTTGCTGCGCCGACGCTCGCGGCAGGTAGTAACCGACCGCCAGAATCCGCTGGCCGATGCGCTGATAGAACACGTGCTTGCGTTCGACCTTGCCGTCGGCCCAGTTCTGCCAGCGGTATTCGGCTTGCTGGATGCCGTTGCCTTCCGGCACTTTCAGGGCGTCCTTGAAGGCTTTCTGCAAATCCGGCGGCAGCGTCTCGGACACGTCGCGCCCGATCAATGCCGAGGACGGCCCACCGCTGGCGAGCATCACGCCTTTGGTGTCGACCACGAATACGTAACGGTCCTTGTCGACAAACTCGCCCTGACGGCTGAACGCCGCGAACGCCTTGTCGCCGTTGTCGTGGTAGTACGCCAGGGCTTTTTCCAGCAAGACCCGGGCGGCCTGACTGTCATCCTTCGCTGCCGTCGCTGCCGTCGCTGCCGTCGCTGCCTGAACCTGGCCCAGACTCAGTAACAGCATCCCCACCAGCCACGCCAGCTTGTGCATAACCCCCATAGCGCATCCCTCGTTCTTGTTGATGTTTCAAGAGCGTAGACGGGTTGGGGATATGTATAGGTATTCACGAACCTCGTAGCGGCTGGCGAAGCCTGCGTTCGGCGGCGAAGCCGTCGAGAGATCAGACGACGCGGTGTGTCATGCAAACCGCGTTGTATGGATTTACGACGGCTTCGCCGCCGAACGCAGGCTTCGCCAGCTGCTACACAAGGTATGCCGGGCTATTTCGCCCGGGCGTTGATCTGTTGTTGCAGGTTCTGGATCTGCGCTTGCAGGGTATTGAGGTTGCGGGTGGTCTGGGCGCGGAAGGCGTCGAACTCGGCGGTGTTGGTCGGGTTTGGCGTGACGGCCGCCGGACGGTTGTCCTGCTCACTTTTGAGCACGACGATTTCCTGCTCCAGACGATCGATCGCCGCCGTCGGATTGCCCTGTTTCTTCAGCGCCGCGATGTCGGCGTTGAGGCTTTTCAGCTCGGCGTCGACTTTGCTGGTGTCGGCCGGGGCGTTTTTCAGGGCCGTCAGTTCATCGCTCAGGGTTTTGACCTGAGTCTGCAACTGCGTGTTGGCTGCGGTTTGCGCGGTGGTCTGCGCGGTCATTTGCGCCAGGCGCTTGTCCAGTTCGCTGGTCTGGCCGACCACGCCTTGCTGGGCCTGGCTCTGATCCTGGAGTTTGCTTTCCAGTTGTTTGATCTGCAGTTTCAACGCTTCGCTGTCACTGCTGACATTGGACTGACTGGCCACAACCTTGCCGGAAATGTCCTGCAAGCGCCCCGCTGCTTCCTCACTGATCCGCGCGAAACTTTCCTGGGTCGCCACCAATTGCTGCTCCATCAGCGAGATCTGCTGGAAGCTCCACCAGGCCAAACCCGCGAAGGCGAAGAACAAGGCGCCGACCAATGCCCACAACGGGCCGGTGCTGGCGCTTTTGACTTTGACCGCGGGTACCGGCCGCGAATGCACGGTGGTGCGAGCGGTCGGCGGGAAATCGTCGTCATCGAGGGGGTCGGCACGCAGGCTCGGTACATCGTCGAAGTCGTCGTTGGCATCGTTACGCATGGACATTGAGGCAACCTTTGTGAAACGCGGTGATGGCTGTGTGCGGCGAAGTATAACCCCCACTGCCGCATGGGTTGACCCTCAACCCCACACTCGGTTCAGTATCGCGACAGGTCCTACGCCAATCAGCGAATATCCTGAGCCTTCCACCAACCGCAGAACTCATCGAGGGCGGCCCACAGACTGACTTTCGGATCGTAGTCCAGATAATGCCGGGCGCGGCTGATGTCCAACGTGAAATTTTTGTTCATCACCTGCATGCCCAGGCGCGACAGGGTCGGCTCGGGACGCCCCGGCCACAGCTTGCACATCCCTTCATTGAGCGCCGCGACGCTGTAGGCCAGGCCGTAGGACCGGTAGCGCGTGACCTGTGGGACGTCCATTTTGCGCATCACGTAATTCACCACATCCCACAACGGCACCGGCGTACCGTTGCTGATGTTGTAGGCCTTGCCCAGCGCCGAACCGCCGGCCAGCAAACTGCTGAGCAACGCTTCGTTGAGGTTGTGCATGCTGGTGAAATCGACCTTGTTCAGGCCGTTGCCGACAATCGCCAGACGCCCCTTGCGCTGCATCTTCAGCAGGCGCGGGAAGATGCTCATGTCGCCGGCACCGGTCACGAAACGCGGGCGCAGGGCAATGGTTTCGAGGCCGAACTCCTGAGCGCCGAAGACCTTTTGCTCGGCGAGAAACTTGGTCGCCGCGTAGTGATGCTTGAAGCGCTTGGGCACTTGCTCTTCGGTCAGGCCCAGGTGATCGCGGCCATCGAAGTAGATCGACGGCGACGACAAATGCACCAAACGCCGAACCCGTTGCTTCAGGCAGGCCTCGACCACGTTTTCGGTGACCTGAACGTTGCCCTGATGGAAGTCCTGATAACGTCCCCACAACCCGACGGCGCCGGCGCAATGCACCACGGCTTCGACGTCCGAGCACAGGTCGCGCACCAGTTCCGGGTCACTCAAGTCACCCTGGATAAATTCAGCGCCTCGGCGCACCAGGTGCTCGACACCCTCGGCCCGGCGACCGTTGACCCGCACGTCCAGGCCCTGCTCCAGGGCGAAACGCGCAAAGCGCCCGCCAATGAAGCCGCTTGCGCCGGTGACCAGAATTTTCATGTAAAGCTCCAAAAAACAGCTGCGAGCTCCAAGCTTCAAGCCGCAAGATAAAAACACACCGCAACACTTCACTTGCAGCTTGCAGCTTGCAGCTTGACGCTTACAACTGTGCCGAAGGCACCAGCCATTGCTTCGACGAACGTACCAATTGGTCAGTCAGCAACCCCAGCAACTGACCGCCATTGCGCCAATGATGCCAGTACAGCGGCACATCGATCGGCTTATCTGGCAAAAGCTCCACCAAAACACCGCGTTGCAGTTGTTCGCGCACCTGCAATTCCGGCACCAGCCCCCAACCGAGCCCGGCTTCCGTGAGGCGGATAAAGCCTTCGGACGATGGGCATAAATGGTGCTCGAAACCGCCGCCCACGCCCAAGGAAGCGAGGTAGCGATGCTGTAGGAAATCGTCCGGGCCAAACACCAGCGCTGGCGTGCGCGGCAATAACTCGGCGCGTACCCCGTCCGGAAAATGCCGGGCAATGAATGCCGGGCTGGCCAGCGCCCGGTAGCGCATGGCGCCCAGCAACACGCTGCGGGCCCCGGCCACCGGGCGTTCGCTGGCACAGACACACGCCGCCACTTCCCCGGCGCGCATGCGTTTGAGGCCTACGGTCTGGTCTTCCACCACCAAGTCCATCAACAGGTGTTGCTCGGCGCAAAAATCCCCCACCGCCTCGGCCCACCACGTGGCGAGGCTGTCGGCATTGAGAGCAATGCGCAGGCGTTCCGGCAGGCCCTCTTCGTCCAGCGCCGGCACCAGTGTCAGCAAATCCCGCTCCAGCAAGCGCACCTGCTGCACATGGTTGAGCAAACGCCGACCGATTTCCGTCGGCGCTGGCGGCGTGGCCCGCACCAACACCGGTTGGCCGACCCGCGCCTCCAGCAACTTGATGCGCTGGGAAATCGCCGATTGCGACAAACCCAGCACCTGGGCGGCACGTTCGAATCCGGCCTGCTCGACCACGGCGGCCAAGGCAGAAAGTAATTTATAGTCGAACATCAGTTTTCCTAATGAGCGATCAGCACTATTGGTTTTTCTTATACAGCGAAGCCCCGGAGAATGGCCAGCAAGAACTCTTTCACAAGGAACACTGACATGGCTGGCGAAACTTCATTGGCAACCCTGCTGCGCAGCATGAGCCCGCAACTCAACGCCGGGGAATTCGTGTTCTGCACCCTGCCCGACGGCACGCTGCCGGCGGGGCTGGAGATCATCGGCAGCTTTCGCGAGCATGAAGGCCTGACGGTCATTCTGGAAAAGTCCCACGCCGAACAGGCTGGTTTCAGCTTCGACTACGTCGCCGCATGGATCACCTTGAACGTGCACTCAGCCCTCGAAGCCGTCGGCCTGACCGCCGCGTTCGCCACCGCATTGGGCAAAGCCGGGATCAGCTGCAACGTGATCGCCGGCTACTACCACGATCATTTGTTTGTCGGGCAGGCCGATGCCGAACGGGCGATGCAAGTGCTGCGGGACCTGGCAGCCAACGCGGAGTAGACAATCATGTGGCAAAGCTATGTAAACGGCCTGTTGGTCGCGGCGGGGCTGATCATGGCGATCGGTACGCAGAATGCGTTTGTGCTGGCGCAAAGTCTGCGCCGTGAGCATCACTTGCCGGTGGCGGCGCTGTGCGTCGTTTGCGATGCGCTGCTGGTGGCCGCAGGCGTGTTCGGTCTGGCGACGGTGCTGGCGCATAATCCGACGCTGCTGGCGGTGGCCCGCTGGGGTGGTGCGGTATTCCTGATTTGGTACGGCAGCCAGGCATTACGTCGGGCCTGCTCGAAACAGAGCCTGCAACAAGGCGAAAACCAGACCGTGCGCTCGCTGCGGGCAGTGATGCTCAGTGCCTTGGCGGTAACGCTGCTGAACCCGCACGTTTATCTGGATACGGTGTTGCTGATCGGTTCCCTCGGCGCACAACAGACCGAGCCGGGCGCCTATGTCGTCGGTGCGGCGAGTGCTTCGTTGTTGTGGTTTTTCACCCTGGCGCTGGGCGCTGCGTGGCTGGCGCCATGGCTCGCACGGCCAAGCACTTGGCGGATTCTCGACCTGCTGGTAGCGATCATGATGTTCACCGTAGCGGCCCAACTCATTATCAGTTCGTGATTTATTCCAAAAGGCTCTGGAACCTCTATTCCACACAGTTGTTGCGTGGTTATGCCGCACCCCCGGTGCTATGATCCGGTTCGATGCGCCGCAAAGAGTACAAACTCCCCGGCGCTTGTCTGGCCGCCCGTGATCGGCCTTGCGCTCACCGCAACTGACCTGATTAGGAGAATCACCATGGCTTTCGAATTGCCGCCGCTGCCCTACGCACACGATGCCCTGCAGCCGCACATTTCCAAGGAAACACTGGAATACCACCACGACAAGCACCACAACACCTACGTCGTGAACCTGAACAACCTGGTGCCAGGCACCGAGTTCGAAGGCAAGACCCTGGAAGAGATCGTCAAATCTTCCTCCGGCGGTATCTTCAACAACGCCGCTCAGGTCTGGAACCACACCTTCTACTGGAACTGCCTGGCGCCAAACGCCGGCGGTCAACCTACCGGCGCGCTGGCTGAAGCCATCAACGCTTCGTTCGGTTCGTTCGACAAGTTCAAAGAAGAATTCAGCAAAACTTCGATCGGCACCTTCGGTTCCGGCTGGGGCTGGCTGGTGAAAAAAGCTGACGGTTCCCTGGCCCTGGCCAGCACCATCGGCGCCGGCAACCCGCTGACCAACGGCGACACCCCGCTGCTGACCTGCGACGTCTGGGAACACGCTTACTACATCGACTACCGCAACGTTCGTCCGAAGTACGTCGAAGCGTTCTGGAACCTGGTCAATTGGAAATTCGTGGCTGAGCAGTTCGAAGGCAAAACCTTCACTGCTTAAGATCGAAACCAGTCAAAAAAACCCGGCTTAGGTCGGGTTTTTTTATGGGCGCTGGAAAGTTGTTGTCTGTTCTGACGCCTTCGCGAGCAAGCCCGCTCCCACAGGGATTGGGGGTGCTCATGGATTTTGCGCAAGACACAGATCCAATGTGGGAGCGGGCTTGCTCGCGAAGAACGATAACGCGGTCTAGCTGACGGAACGCCTAATCCTGCGGATCGACGATATCCAACGCCCGATTAACCGCCAACTGCGCCAGCATGACGACCTGCGCAATGGCCAGCGCCGTACTGCGCTGCGAACCGCTCAGGTAGGTGGCGAAATCACTGGCCAGGACATTCGCCGAGGCTAACGACTCACAAGCGTGGGCCAGGAGGGATTCGATGTTCTTGTCCAGGGAGACATTGAACATGGGGGTGGGTTTGTAGGGTGGGTCTGGGATTAATTTATCCACTTGAATCTCCTTTTGAGGTTCGCGCCATCAATTCCCGATCTCACTCGAAGAAAGAGGTGGCAGCTATGTGCAGGGTGAGATCACCGGCAAAAGGAACCCGGCCGGACCGAAGTCCGCCCGCACACAGCCGCCATAAACGTTGCTTACAGCCTCAAGCTGCCGGCAATTATGGAGGGCCGAGCACTGGTTTCCAATTGCTTAGTCTGGGGATCTCACACCCGGTCGCAGAATTTTTCCGCGACACCCAAAAGGTTATTGAACCCGCTTCCTACGGGCAACCTGAAAACCTCGTGGGAAGGTTCTGATATTTTCCACCACCATTAAACACCCCGTAGGAGCTGCCGAAAGCTGCGATCTTTTGACGTTGATCTTCAACGGCCCGAATAAAAATCAAGATCAAGATCAAAAGATCGCAGCCTTCGGCAGCTCCTACAGAGCGCAGTACATCCGATAACAATGGGTCGGCTTTCAGGACGCCTTCGCGGGCAAGCCTCGCTCCTACAAAAAGCGGGAGCAGAGCGGCGCGCTTCTCCCCACTCATTAGGCCGAGCGTTAGCTCGCCTGCTTTTGATCTACCCGCCCCTTCGGGAGGCCGAGTGGAGGTTCTGCGTAGTGGGCAGCCCGGCATGGATGCCGGGCTAGCCGCCCCCGGCCATGGATGGCCGATGGCGGCGGGCCCACGGAGCAGGACCGGAGCGAGGGAACGCCGAGCCCAAGCGAGGGGCCGGACGCCGGGGCGAGACCTTTTGGTTCCTTTTGGGGCGTTTGCCAAAAGGGACTCGCTGTAAGAGCGAAACCATAAGCCGCCGTTACCGCAGCAACGGATATGTACACAAACACCAAGAGCATGGTCGGCCCAAAGGCCGCCAAGGCCCACCCGCCCAATCGCATTTTCCTACGATGAAACAAGCAAACACCCCCTTGCCCCAACGCCACAGCGGACTAACATCAACCCAAAGGAAAAATAGTCCCGATCCCCCTCAAGTTGAAGGCCAAAACTACCGACACAGTACAACTAGGACAAATACTCAAAACAACAGCATATTGGCCAAGCTGCAGGCAAAATCCCCTGAGCTGAATTGTCCCTTTGACTGCCATCACGGGATTGCCAATACTCATGGCAACTTGATGCTACCCGCACGGAACAAGGAATAACCCTTTGAAGCTGGAACTCAAGAACAGCTTGTCGGTGAAGTTGCTCCGGGTCGTGCTCCTGTCGGCATTGATCGTCGGCGTGGTCTTGAGCTGCGCGCAGATCGTTTTCGATGCCTATAAAACACGCCAGGCCGTGGCCGGCGATGCCCAACGCATCCTCGACATGTTCCGTGACCCCTCGACCCAGGCCGTCTACAGCCTGGACCGGGAAATGGGCATGCAGGTGATCGAAGGCCTGTTCCAGGACGACGCCGTGCGCCAGGCCTCCATCGGCCATCCGAATGAAGCCATGCTCGCGCAGAAATCCCGCGAGTTGCAGCACTCCAACAGCCGCTGGCTGACCGACCTGATCCTCGGCCAGGAACGCACGTTCACCACCCAACTGGTGGGTCGTGGGCCCTACAGCGAGTATTACGGCGACCTGAGCATCACCCTCGACACCGCCACGTATGGCCAGGGCTTCATCGTCAGCTCGGTGATCATCTTCATTTCCGGAGTGTTGCGCGCCCTCGCCATGGGCCTGGTGCTGTACCTGGTTTACCACTGGCTGCTGACCAAGCCGCTGTCGCGGATCATCGAACACCTGACCGAAATCAACCCCGACCGCCCCAGCGAACACAAGATTCCGCAGCTCAAGGGCCACGAAAAGAACGAACTGGGAATCTGGATCAACACCGCCAACCAGTTGCTCGAATCCATCGAGCGCAACACCCATTTGCGCCACGAAGCAGAAAACAGCCTGCTGCGCATGGCCCAGTACGATTTCCTCACCGGCCTGCCGAACCGACAGCAATTGCAACAACAACTGGACAAGATCCTGGTGGACGCCGGCAAGTTGCAGCGTCGGGTCGCAGTTCTGGTCGTCGGCCTCGATGATTTCAAGGGCATCAACGAACAGTTCAGCTACCAGACCGGCGACCAATTGTTGCTGGCCCTGGCCGATCGCCTGCGCGCCCACAGCGGTCGCCTCGGCGCCCTCGCCCGCCTCGGTGGCGATCAGTTTGCGCTGGTCCAGGCCGACATCGAACAACCTTACGAAGCCGCCGAACTGGCCCAAAGCATTCTCGATGACCTGGAAGCGGCGTTTGCCCTCGATCATCAGGAAATCCGCCTGCGCGCCACCATCGGCATCACCCTGTTCCCCGAGGACGGTGACAGCACCGAAAAACTGCTGCAAAAAGCCGAGCAGACCATGACCCTGGCCAAGACTCGTTCGCGCAACCGCTATCAGTTCTACATCGCAAGTGTGGACAGCGAGATGCGCCGACGCCGCGAACTGGAAAAAGACCTGCGCGACGCCTTGATCCGTGATCAGTTTTACCTCGTCTATCAGCCGCAGATCAGCTACCGCGATCACCGCGTGGTCGGCGTCGAGGCCTTGATTCGCTGGCAGCACCCCGAACACGGGCTGGTTCCGCCAGACCTGTTTATCCCGCTGGCCGAGCAGAACGGCACCATCATTGCCATCGGCGAGTGGGTACTGGATCAGGCCTGCAAGCAGTTGCGCGAGTGGCATGACCAGGGTTTCGCCGATTTGCGCATGGCGGTGAACCTGTCCACCGTGCAACTGCACCACGCCGAATTGCCACGGGTGGTCAACAACCTGCTGCAAATCTACCGCCTGCCGCCCCGCAGCCTGGAGCTGGAAGTCACCGAAACCGGCCTGATGGAAGACATCAGCACCGCCGCCCAACATTTGCTGAGCCTGCGGCGCTCCGGTGCGCTGATCGCCATCGACGACTTCGGCACCGGCTATTCGTCGCTGAGTTATCTGAAAAGCCTGCCCCTGGACAAGATCAAGATCGACAAGAGCTTCGTCCAGGACCTGCTCGATGACGACGACGATGCGACCATCGTCCGGGCCATCATCCAACTGGGCAAGAGTTTGGGCATGCAGGTGATTGCCGAGGGCGTGGAAACCGCCGAGCAAGAGGCCTACATCATTTCCGAGGGCTGCCACGAAGGTCAGGGTTACCACTACAGCAAACCACTGCCGGCTCGGGAGTTGAGCGCTTATTTAAAGCAAGCCCAGCGCAGTAACGCAGCCATCCTCTGATACAGGAGCTATGTAGCAGCTGGCGAAGCCTGCGTTCGGCTGCGCAGCAGTCGTAAAATCATGTACCTCGGTGTGTCAGGCAGACCGCACGGCCTGAATTTGCGACGGCTTCGCCGCCGAACGCAGGCTGCGCCAGCTGCTACAGGGCTGCGATCTTTTGATCTGCGGCACCACAACCGCTAAATACGAAATATTTCCAAGCACAACCCTTTACACATAATGCGAAAGATTTGCATTATGTCGCAGTTTTGCGCGCCCACAGCGCCATTCCACCCCCTATCGAAGCAGGATGTTCGCCATGATTCGTATGCCTCTGGCTACCGCCAGTCTGTTGGCCATCGCTATTTCCCTCGCCGGTTGCGGCGAAGGCAAAGACAAGACCGCCGCTGCGCCAACGCCTGCGCCGGCCGCCAGCACCACTGCTGCGGCCCCGGCTGCTGCGCCAGCCGCCGCCGGCAAAGTCGACGAAGCCGCCGCCAAAGCCGTGGTCGCGCATTACGCCGACATGGTCTTCGCCGTTTACAGCGATGCCGAATCTACCGCGAAGACCCTGCAAACTGCCGTCGATGCCTTCCTCGCCAAGCCGAACGCCGACACCCTGAAAGCCGCCAAGGCTGCCTGGGTCGCTGCTCGCGTTCCTTACCTGCAGAGCGAAGTGTTCCGCTTCGGCAACACCATCATCGACGACTGGGAAGGTCAGGTGAACGCCTGGCCACTGGACGAAGGCCTGATCGACTACGTCGACAAGTCCTACGAACACGCACTGGGTAACCCGGGCGCCACCGCCAACATCATCGCCAACACCGAAGTCCAGGTCGGCGAAGACAAGGTCGATGTCAAAGACATCACCCCGGAAAAACTCGCCAGCCTGAACGAGCTGGGCGGTGCCGAAGCCAACGTCGCCACCGGCTACCACGCCATCGAATTCCTGCTGTGGGGCCA
The DNA here is from genome assembly GCF_018449725.1 of Pseudomonas sp. dw_612. Classification (GTDB taxonomy): domain Bacteria; phylum Pseudomonadota; class Gammaproteobacteria; order Pseudomonadales; family Pseudomonadaceae; genus Aquipseudomonas. Next base: position 139,321 of record NZ_JAAVVC010000005.1, read on the forward strand.
GGACCTGAACGGCACCGGCCCTGGCGCCGGCAACCGTCCTGCTTCCGACTACCTGGAAGGCAAAGGCGCGACTGGCGGTCACAACGATCGTCGCCGCGCTTACCTGAAGTCCGTGACCCAACTGCTGGTCAGCGACCTGGAAGAAATGGTCGGTAACTGGAAGCCGAACGTGGCCGACAACTACCGCGCCACCCTGGAAGCCGAGCCGGCCGAAACCGGCCTGCGCAAAATGCTGTTCGGCATGGGCAGTCTGTCCCTGGGCGAACTGGCGGGCGAGCGCATGAAGGTTTCCCTGGAAGCCAACTCCCCGGAAGACGAACAGGATTGCTTCAGCGACAACACCCACAACTCGCACTTCTACGATGCCAAAGGCGTGCGTAACGTGTACCTGGGCGAATACACCCGTGTCGACGGCACCAAAATGACCGGCGCAAGCCTGTCGTCCCTGGTGGCCAAGGCCGACCCGGCTGCCGACACCGCCCTGAAAGCCGACCTGGCCGCGACCGAAGCCAAGATCCAGGTCATGGTCGATCACGCCAACAAGGGTGAGCACTACGACCAATTGATCGCCGCTGGCAACACCGCAGGCAACCAGATCGTCCGTGACGCCATCGCGTCGCTGGTCAAGCAGACCGGCTCGATCGAACAAGCCGCTGGCAAACTGGGCATCAGCGACCTGAACCCGGACAACGCTGATCACGAATTCTGATCAACGCTGGCTGAGTGACTGAATCAGGCGACCTTCCGGTCGCCTTTTTCATGCCCTGAACACAATCCCTGTGGGAGCGGGCTTGCTCGCGAAGACGGCATCACATCCAACATTTTTGGTGACTGATACACCGCTTTCGCGAGCAAGCTCGCTCCCACAGGGGATTGATGGCGGGCACAAAATCGGGCATCACACCGAGCAAATTGTGGGAGCGGGCTTGATCGCGAAAACGTCCTCACATCCAACATTGCTGGCGACTGACACACCGCTTTCGCGAACAAGCCCGCTCCCACATTGGATTGCATTCCCACAGGGGCATTATGGTGTGTAGATAAAACTGTCCCACATCAACCAAACGATAATTCCTCTTATTCAATTTCCCCTGCCCTGTTAGACTTTGCGCCCTTGTTTTGCTCGTCTTTCAGGAAACCTGATGCCGTCATTGCCTCTTCGTTGGTGCACCCTGTTCATGGCCCTGGGCCTGAGTGCCTGCGATGACGTCCCGCGTTTTACCAAGGCCGAGCCCGGTGAAGCGCGGTCCGGTGGCAGCGCGACGGTGCGCAAGACCGATCAGAACGCGTTTTCCCTGCCCTCCGCCAATCTGCCGCCGTCACGGCGGGTGGATTTCAGTGTCGGCAACAGTTTCTTCCGCAGCCCTTGGGTGATCGCCCCGTCGACCACCACCGCCCGGGATGGCCTCGGCCCCTTGCTCAACACCAACGCCTGCCAGAACTGCCACATCAAGGACGGTCGCGGTCATCCGCCGACGCCGGACGCCAATAATGCGGTGTCGATGCTGGTACGCCTGTCGATCCCCGATGCGCCGGCCTATGCCAAGGTCATCGAGCACATCGGCGTGGTCCCGGAACCAGTCTACGGCGGCCAGTTGCAGGACATGTCAGTGCCCGGCGTCGCGCCGGAAGGCAAGGTGCGGGTCGACTACACGCCGGTGCCGATTCGCTTCAAGGACGGCACTGAAGTCGAGCTGCGCAAACCGACCTTACAGATCACCCAACTGGGCTACGGTCCGATGCACCCGGACACACGATTTTCGGCGCGGGTTGCACCGCCGATGATCGGCCTGGGCCTGCTCGAAGCGATCCCCGACGCAGCGATCCTGGCCAATGCCGAGGCCCAGGCCAAAGAAAAGAACGGCATCGCCGGACGCCCGAACCAGGTCTGGGATGACGCCCAACAGAAAACCGTCCTCGGCCGCTTTGGCTGGAAGGCCGGGCAGCCCAACCTCAATCAACAGAATGTTCACGCGTTCTCGGGGGACATGGGCCTGACCACCAGCCTGCGGCCCTTCGATGACTGCACCGAGGCGCAAACCGCCTGCAAGCAAGCGCCCAACGGCAATGGCCCCAATGGCGAGCCGGAAGTCAGCGACAACATTCTGCGTCTGGTGCTGTTCTACAGCCGTAATCTCGCCGTGCCCGCTCGCCGCGACATAAACGCGCCGCAAGTGCTGGCGGGCAAGAATCTGTTTTTCCAGGCGGGATGCCAGTCCTGCCACACGCCGAAATACACCACCACCGCCAACGCCGCCGAACCTGAACTGGCCAATCAAGTGATTCGACCCTACAGCGATCTGCTGCTGCACGACATGGGTGACGGCCTGGCGGATAACCGTACGGAATTCCAGGCCAGTGGCCGCGACTGGCGCACCCCACCGTTGTGGGGCATTGGCTTGACGCAAGCGGTCAGCGGCCACACCCAGTTTTTGCACGATGGCCGCGCGCGCAACCTGCTTGAAGCCGTGCTCTGGCATGGCGGCGAAGCGAACGCGGCACAGCAACAGGTTTTGTCTTTCAATGCCGAGCAGCGCGCTGCGTTGCTGGCGTTTTTGAATTCTCTCTAAGCGCTTTATAAAAGAATCGGGAGCCCGACATGTTCCGTCCCAAATTGTTGTTCACCAGCCTTGCAGCGCTCGCTCTGGGCGCCTGTTCGCCGCAAGATCCGCAAGCCGTCACCTCGGCGGCCATCGCCAAACAAGTGATCCTGCCGACCTACAGCCGTTGGGTCGAAGCCGATCGTCAACTGGCCGTCAGCGCCCTCGCCTACTGCCAAGGCAAGGAAGACCTCGACACCGCTCGTAAAGACTTCCTGCACGCGCAGAAAGCCTGGGCACAGCTGCAACCGTTGCTGATCGGGCCACTGGCCGAGGGCAACCGTGCGTGGCAGGTGCAATTCTGGCCGGACAAGAAAAACCTGGTCGGCCGTCAAGTCGAGCAACTGGTCACCGCACAGCCGCAGATCGATGCCGCGGCCCTGGCCAAATCGAGCGTGGTGGTTCAGGGCCTGTCGGCCTACGAATACATTCTGTTCGACAGCAAGATCGACATGGCCGACGCCACTCAGAAAGCCAAGTATTGCCCGCTGCTGACCGCCATCGGCGAACGCCAGAAGCAATTGGCCGAAGAGATCCTGTCGCGCTGGAACACCAACGACGGCATGCTCGCGCAGATGAGCAAATTCCCGAACCAGCGTTACGCCGATTCCCACGAAGCGATCGCCGATCTGCTGCGGGTACAGGTCACGGCGCTGGACACCCTGAAGAAAAAACTCGGCACGCCGATGGGGCGCCAGACCAAAGGCATTCCACAGCCGTTCCAGGCTGACGCGTGGCGCAGCCAGTCGTCGCTGCTTGGTTTGGAAGCCAGCCTGGCCGCCGCGCAAACCGTCTGGGTCGGGGTCGATAACAAAGGCCTGCGCGGTCTGTTGCCGAGCGATCAGAAACCGTTGGCCGACAAGATCGACGCCGCCTACGCTGCCTCGCTCAAGCTGTTCGCCAGCAACCAGCGCTCGCTGACCGAAATGCTCAACGACGATGCCGGTCGCCAGCAACTCAACGATATCTACGACAGCCTCAACGTCGTCCATCGCCTGCACGAAGGCGAGCTGGCCAAGGCGCTGGGCATCCAACTGGGCTTCAACGCCAACGACGGTGACTGATGAGGGCGAGTGCCATGCTGCGACGTCAGGCTCTGACTTTAGGTAGTTTGCTGCTGGGAGCAGTGACACTGGGCGGCTGGACGCTGTTCAAACGCAAGGATCAGAGCTCGCTGCTGCTGTCGGCGCGGGACGATACCGACGGCAAGCACTACGCCGTCGGCTATCGGCTGGACGGCACCCGGGTGTTCACCACCCAGGTCGGCCAGCGCTGCCACGACATCATCAATCACCCGACGCTGGCGATTGCGCTGTTTGTCGCCAGGCGCCCCGGTACCGAGAGTTACCTGATCGACCTGCGCGACGGCACGCTGCTGCAAACCGTGACGTCGCAGCCGAACCGGCATTTCTACGGGCACGCGGTGATTCACAAGGATGGTGAGTTCTTGTACGCCACCGAGAACGACACGTCTGATCCGGGCCGAGGCTTGCTGGGTGTGTATAAGTTCGAAGGCGAGCGACTTATCCACAGCGGCGAAATTCCTACCCATGGCGTCGGTCCGCATCAGGTGTCGTGGATGCCCGATGGTGAAACCCTGGTGGTGGCCAACGGCGGGATTCGCACCGAGGCCGAAAGCCGGGTCGAGATGAACCTCAACGCCATGGAACCGAGCCTGGTGATGATGCAGCGCGACGGCACCTTGTTGAGCAAGGAAACCCTCGCCCAACAGATGAACAGCGTGCGCCATCTCGGGATTGCCAGCGACGGCACGATCCTCGCCAGCCAGCAGTTCATGGGGCCGTCCCAAGAGTCGTCGGAGTTGCTGGCCATCAAGCGTCCGGGCCAGCCGTTCGTGGCGTTCCCGGTGCCTGAGCATCAGTTGCAAGCCATGGGGCACTACACCGCCAGCGTCGCGGTGCACAGCGAACTGCGGTTGGTCGCGTTGACCGCGCCGCGCGGCAATCGCTTTTTCATCTGGGACCTGGACAGCGGCGAAGTGCGCCTGGATGCGCCGCTGCCGGATTGCGCCGGGGTCGGTGCGGTGGCCGACGGGTTTGTCGTGACCTCGGGCCAGGGGCGTTGCCGGTATTACGATTGCCGTCAGACAGATCTTGTTGCAAAACCGCTGGAGCTGCCGGCGGGGCTTTGGGATAACCATCTGCATCTGATCTGAACAGGTCTTGTGTAGCAGCTGGCGAAGCCTGCGTTCGGCGGCGAAGCCGTCGTGATGTCCGACAACGCGATGTGTCAGGCAACCCGCGGTGAATGGATTTACGACGGCTGCGCCGCCGAACGCAGGCTACGCCAGCGGCTACAGTTGGATTCCCCTTCCTACTCGGAGTAATGTTCCCGCCTGTCTCGCCTGATTTTCTCCAAGGAAGTGGAAATATGCTGCGTCGCCGCATGCTGATCATGTTGGGTGTTGTGTTGCTGATCGTGCTGGCCCTGGGCGGTTACAAGGCCTTTTCGATTTACACGATGATCCAGGGTTTCGCCAAGCCGAAACCGCCCATCAGTGTCGCCGTGGCCACGGCCGCCGAACAGCCGTGGCAAATGCGCCTGCCCACCGTCGGCACGCTCAAGGCATTGCAAGGGGTGAACCTGAGCCTGGAGATTTCCGGCACCGTCAAAGACCTGATGTTCGAGTCCGGACAGAAGGTCAAGGCCGGGCAACCGCTGCTGCAATTGGACAGCGCCGTGGAGAGCGCCCTGCTGGAAACCGCCCAGGCTGACCTCGGGCTGGCACAGCTGGATTTCGGCCGGGGCAGTCAATTGGTCGACAGCCGAGCCATTTCCAAAGGTGAGTACGACCGGCTCTCGGCGCAACTGCAAAAGAACAAGGCGACGGTCAATCAACTCAAGGCGTCCCTGGCCAAGAAACGCATCCTCGCGCCCTTCAGTGGCACCATCGGCATTCGTCAGGTGGACGTCGGCGACTATCTCGCCAGCGGCACGATGATCGCCACCCTGCAAGACCTCAGCAGCCTCTATGTCGACTTCTTCCTGCCCGAGCAATCGGTGCCGAAGATCGCTCTTGGCCAACCGGTGCAGGTCTTCGTCTCGGCCTACCCGACGCAGAACTTCCCCGGCACCATCAGCGCGATCAACCCGAAGGTCGAGAACAGCACCCGCAACATCCTGGTCCGCGCCACGCTGGCCAACCCGGATGGCAAGTTGCTGCCGGGGATGTTCGCCAGCCTGCAAGTCATGTTGCCGGACCCGCAAAAGCACATCGTCGTGCCGGAAAGTGCGATCACCTACACTCTGTACGGCAACTCGCTGTACGTGGTTGGGCAGAAGAAAGCCGAGGACGGCACGCTGGAAAAAGACGACAAGGGCCAACCGATCCTGATCGCCGAGCGACGGTTCATCGAAACCGGCGAACGCCGTGATGGTCTGGTGATGATCAACAAAGGCGTGCAGAGCGGCGAACAAGTGGTCACGGCCGGCCAGATCAAACTGGACAACGGCGCACACATTGCCATCAGCGACGACAAGACCCTGACCGATAAGAACAGTCAGCCACGTACTGACTGATCAAGGAATCCTCATGGCTTTTACCGATCCGTTCATCCGCCGCCCGGTGCTCGCCACCGTGGTCAGCCTGTTGATTGTGCTGCTGGGCTTCCAGGCCTGGAGCAAGCTGCCCCTGCGCCAATACCCGCAAATGGAAAACGCCCTGATCACGGTGACCACCGCCTACCCCGGGGCCAACGCCGAAACGATCCAGGGCTACATCACCCAACCGATGCAGCAGAGTCTGGCGAGTGCCGAGGGCATCGACTACATGACCTCGGTCAGTCGCCAGAACTTCTCGGTGATCTCGATCTACGCGCGCATCGGCTCCAACAGCGACCGCTTGTTCACCGAGCTGCTGGCCAAGGCCAACGAAGTGAAGAACAAGCTGCCCCAGGACGCCGAAGACCCGGTGCTGAGCAAGGAAGCGGCCGACGCTTCGGCGCTGATGTACATCAGCTACTTCAGCAAGGAGCTGAACAACCCGCAGATCACCGACTATTTATCCCGGGTCATCCAGCCCAAACTGGCGACCTTGCCGGGCATGGCCGAAGCCGAGATTCTTGGCAACCAGGTGTTCGCCATGCGCCTGTGGCTGGATCCGGTAAAACTCGCCGGTTTCGGCCTGAGCGCCAGCGACGTGACCAACGCCGTGCGCCAGTACAACTTCCTCTCCGCCGCCGGCGAAGTGAAAGGCGAGTACGTGGTCACCAGCATCAACGCCAATACCGAACTCAAGTCCGCCGAGGCCTTTGCCGCGATCCCGCTCAAGGTGTCGGGTGATAGCCGGGTGCTGCTCAGTGATGTGGCGCGGGTCGAGATGGGCGCCGAGAACTACAACGCCATCAGTTCTTTCGGCGGAACGCCGTCGGTGTACATCGGTATCAAGGCAACACCCGGCGCCAACCCGCTGGACGTGATCAAGGAAGTGCGCAAGATCATGCCGGAGCTGGAAGCCCAGCTACCGCCCAACCTGAAAAGCGAAATTGCCTACGACGCCACACTGTTTATCCAGGCCTCCATCAACGAGGTGATCAAAACCCTGTTCGAAGCGGTACTGATCGTGATTGTGGTGGTGTTTCTGTTCCTCGGGGCCCTGCGTTCGGTGGTGATCCCGGTGGTGACCATCCCGCTGTCGATGATCGGCGTGATGTTCTTCATGCAGATGATGGGCTACTCGATCAACCTGCTGACCCTGCTGGCGATGGTGCTGGCCATCGGGCTGGTGGTGGACGATGCGATTGTGGTGGTGGAGAACATCCACCGGCACATCGAGGAAGGCAAGACACCGCTGGACGCGGCCATTGAAGGCGCCCGGGAAATCGCCATGCCGGTGGTGTCCATGACGATCACCCTGGCGGCGGTGTATGCGCCGATCGGTTTCCTCACGGGCCTCACCGGGGCGCTGTTCAAGGAGTTTGCCCTGACGCTGGCCGGTGCGGTGGTGATCTCGGGCATTGTGGCCCTGACGCTGTCACCCATGATGTGCGCCTTTTTGCTGCGCCACGACGAAAACCCCAGCGGCCTGGCCCATCGCCTGGACCTGATTTTCGAAGGCCTCAAGCGCCGTTACCGGAGCATGCTCCACGGCACACTCAATACCCGGCCGGTGGTGATGGTGTTCGCGGTAATCGTGCTGTGCCTGATCCCGGTGTTTCTCAAGTTCGCCAAGTCGGAGCTGGCGCCGGACGAAGACCAGGGCATCATTTTCATGATGGCCAACGCCCCGCAGCCGACCAACCTCGATTACCTGAACGCCTACACCGACGAGTTCATCCAGATATTCAAAGAGTTCCCCGAGTACTACTCCTCGTTCCAGATCAATGGCTTCAACGGCGTGCAATCGGGTATCGGCGGTTTCCTGCTCAAGCCGTGGAACGAGCGCAGTCGCACGCAAATGCAGATCCTGCCCGAGGTTCAGGCCAAACTGGGGAACATTCCCGGTTTGCAGATTTTCGGCTTCAACCTGCCGTCCCTGCCGGGCACCGGTGAAGGCTTGCCGTTTCAGTTCATCATCAACACCGCCAACGATTACGCGTCGCTGCTGGACGTGGCGGATCGGGTGAAAAAACGCGCGCTGGAATCCGGCAAGTTCGCCTTTGTCGACATCGACCTGGCGTTCGACAAGCCAGAAGTGGTGGTGGATATCGACCGCGCCAAGGCTGCACAGATGGGCGTGTCGATGCAGGACCTCGGCGGCACCCTGGCGACGCTGCTGGGTGAGGCTGAGATCAACCGGTTCACCATTGAAGGGCGCAGCTATAAGGTCATCGCCCAGGTCGAGCGGGCGTACCGGGACAACCCCGACTGGCTGAACAATTACTACGTCAAGAACACTGCGGGCGAACTGCTGCCCCTGTCGACCCTGATTACCGTCACCGACCGGGCGCGGCCACGGCAGTTGAACCAGTTCCAGCAGCTCAATGCGGCGGCCGTGACCGGGTTCCCGCTGGTGAGCATGGGCGAAGCCATCGAAGTCGTACGCCAGATCGCCCAGGAAGAAGCACCGGTGGGCTTTGCCTTTGACTACGGCGGCACGTCACGGCAATTCGTCCAGGAAGGCAGCGCTCTGTGGGTGACCTTCGCGCTGGCGCTGGCGATCATTTTCCTGGTACTGGCGGCGCAGTTCGAAAGCTTCCGTGATCCGCTGGTGATACTGGTCACCGTGCCGCTGTCGATCTGTGGCGCGTTGATCCCCTTGTTTCTGGGTTGGTCGAGCATGAACATTTACACCCAGGTCGGGTTGGTGACGCTGATCGGGCTGATCAGCAAGCACGGCATCCTGATCGTCGAGTTCGCCAACACACTGCGCAAGGAAAAGGGCTTGAGCCCGCGCGACGCGGTCGAGCAAGCAGCCGCCATTCGTCTGCGGCCGGTGCTGATGACCACGGCGGCAATGGTGTTCGGCATGGTGCCGTTGATTCTGGCCACCGGCGCGGGTGCCGTCAGTCGGTTCGATATCGGCACGGTGATCGCCACGGGGATGTCGATCGGGACGTTGTTCACCCTGTTCGTGTTGCCCTGCGTTTACACGCTACTGGCTAAGCCCGATAAGCCCTGAATCACGCCAATCCCCCTGTGGGAGCGGGCTTGCTCGCGAAGGGGCCCTGTCAGTCAGCATCATCGCTGAATGACACACCGCTTTCGCGAGCAAGCCCGCTCCCACAGGGGTTCGGTGTTGTTGCTGAACATCAGGCAAAAAAAAGACCCCGCATCTGCGAGGTCTTTTATTTGGGCTTCAATCTGTTCAACTCTGCGGCCTCAATCCTTGTGAAAGTCCGAACATGAACAGTAACAAGTCATGGTCAGGTTGTGTGGCCACGGCTGCTTTGGCAACCCGTGGCAACGGGCAGTGAGCGTCACCGTTCACTGCACTGAGGACCTGCGTGCGGGGCTGCTCCCAAGCCGCCACCGCCAATGAAGCAACTGCCAAGGCTCCTAGAAGAAACACACCTCGTGCAATTTCGAGTTTCATCGCTATAAACCTTTGATAGCGCTGCCAAACGCCGTCTCATAAAAATAGACCAGATTCTTCCAGTCTGTATCGCTGAACGACGAGTGGCGACGCAATTGTTTCAGGTCATGAGCGGCGGCCTGGCGGGCCAACAAACGCTGGCGACATTTCTCCAGATCGATCAACGCCACTTCAACCGTGGCCGCTTCACCTTCACCAACAACCCGCACGAATACGTGTTTGATGTAGATGCAGCTGTGCTGCCAACGGCCCTTGTGCATGCGGGCCATATTCTCGGCCATATCCTTGAGGACGCGCTCGTACACCGACTCGCCGTGACGCTCACGACCGCCACCGGCTAACCAGTGTTCGATTTCCTCAAAGCCATCCAGCGACTTGGTCACCAGCAAGGCACGCCATTTGTGTACAGGGTCACGCTGGGCGCCGCAGAACACCATTTCCGGGACACGTACGCCAAGCGCACTCAAACCGGTCAGCGCATCACGCTCGCGCAATACGGTCGGTCGGCCGAAAGGGTGTAGCCAACTGCGATAGATGTGCCCGGTCTGACGCTTGGCATACAGCAGTTGTCCGTCGCTGCCCCTGACGCGCTGCACGCCACTTTCCCCACCGCGGCGAACGTTGGGTTCTTCGACCCATTCACCACGCTGGTTCCAGAAATAATCGAAGCGGTCCTGAGGAGCGACTTCCGTTTCTGCTGCATATTGCACTGCCATCCCGTTACCTCTTGCGTAATACGTAAACCCGCCACATGGCATAGAGCGGTATAAAGTCCAGTTGTTCCTGAATACGGAAACCCGCCTGCTCGAATTCCTTTTCAACCGTTGCCGCCGGTAACACAAAGCGATTTTGGTAACCTTCTTTCTCACGCCTTTTCTCTGCGCGCTTGCGTTTCCAGGCCTTGAAATTGCCATCCACCCACAACGAAAGGATCACGCTGTCGCGAGTGACACGCTGGAATTCGCGCAAAATAGCCAGTCGATGCTCGGCTTCACCGATGTGATGGAGCAAACGCATGCAGAAAATGCTGTCGACAGCGTTATCGGGTAAAGCAATGTCGAATGCTGAAGTGTGCAAGGGTTGTACCCGTTTTACCACTTCGGCGGGTTGTGCCTGCGTAGCGATCTTCAGCATTGACTCAGAGTTGTCAGCCCCGATGATCACACGGTTGGGTTTTTCCCCCAGCAGCGGCCAGAAACGTCCGGCACCGCAGGGTAAATCAAGAACCAGCCCCGGCTCACCGGCCAGGGTCAGCGCTTTACGCGCCAATTGTTCGTCTCGCCAATGGGACAGTCGACGACCAAGGCCTTCCTGATGTTTGCGCAGGTATTTTTGCGCGTGTTCATCGTCGTACTTTTCGGAAAAATCCAGTTTGATAGGGCTTGCCATCATTAAAGTCTCCTGACTGCTGATGACAACCACCTTAGGTAGCGCCGTGTCAGCGTCAGGTCATGACTTTGTGAAAACTTCGTTGTGTAAAACGGCGAAGTATTTCAGGGTTTTTCAGGATAGGAAAGCGGGTGCGGAGCCACCCGTCAGCTGCAACCCGATCAGCGCACTTTTGCGGTATGCAACTGCACCTCAAAGCGGCAGCCGTTGGGCTCCATGGTGGTCAGGCTGACGGTCCAGCCCTGGTTCTCACAAATCCGCTGCACCAGCGACAGCCCCAGCCCCAGGCCTTCACCGCGTTTCTCGCTGCCACGCACAAAAGGCTCGAACATGGCCTCACGCTTTTCCTCGGGAATGCCGACGCCGCTGTCCTCGACCATAAACCCGGTGTGGGTGAGGGTCAGGCGAATGAAGCCGGTTTCGGTGTAGTGCAGGGCATTGCGCAACAGATTGCCCATCACGGCATGCAGCAAGGTCGCGTTGTAGCGGTTGTCCGGCGGATTACCCGGCTCGAAGTTCAGCGTCAGCCCTTTGTACTCAATCGGCTCGCGCCAAAGACTCAACAACCCTTCGGCGACCTGACTGACGGTCTGCTGCGGCGACATGCTGGCGTCTTCACGCTGGGCGCGGGCGAGCATCAGGAAGGTCTGCACCAATTCGCGCATTTCCTCACAGGCCCGAGCGATGCGCTCGACCTGGGCACGACCGCGCTGGTCGATGCCCGGGTTCTCCAACAGCAGTTCACAGGAACTGGCCAGGACCATCAGCGGGGTGCGCAATTCATGACTGACGTCGCTGGTGAACAAACGCTCGCGGGTCAAGGCCTGGCGCAGACGCCCGAGGGTCGCGTCGAAAGCCACCGCCAGCTCGCCCACTTCATCAGCGGCGTAGTCCGGCGCCAGGGGGGGCGCCAAGCCCAGCAACTGATCGCGGTGGCGTACCTGACGGGCCAGGCGCACCACGGGCGCCATGACTTTGCGTGCCAGGATCCAGCCGAGAAATACCGCGAGTGCCAGGCTCAGCACAAAGCCCACCAGCACGACCGCAAACAGCACCCGCTCACGCTCTTCGAAATCACTCTGATCCTGCAACAGCACGTAACGCCGCCCGTCGACGATTTCGACCATGGCGTGATACGACAGTTGTTCGCGAAAGACTTCGTGAAAGCCGGGGTCCAGATGGCGTAGATCCTTGGGCAGTTCGAAGTCCCCTTGCCCACCGCTGAAATAGAACAGTTGGTCAGGCTCCGGGCGGTGGCTCCAGTCCGAGACGCTGTCCATCAGCAACAGGCGCTGCAAATCGCCGCCCAGGCCTGCCGATATGAGTTTCTCTTCCACCAGGTGCACGGTCGCCACAATGCCCATGGCGAAGGCCCCTGCCACCAGTGCGCTCATCAGCGCAAAGGCGATGATGATCCGTTGAGCGAGGCTCTGCTTAAACTCCATCACGGCCCTCGGCCAAGCGATAACCCACACCGTGCACGGTTTGCAGCAGTGGCTTGGCAAATGGCTTGTCGATCACCTGGCGCAGTTGATGGACGTGGCTGCGCAGGCTGTCGCTGTCCGGGCAGTCATCGCCCCACAGGGCTTCTTCGAGGATTTCGCGACGCAGCACGTGGGGGCTTTTCTGCATCAGCACCGCCAGCAACTTGAGGCCCACCGGGTTGAGTTTCAGCAGACGGCCTTCGCGGGTCACTTCCAGAGTATCGAGGTCGTAACTCAGGTCACCGACCTGCAACGCACGGCGACCGCCGCCCTGGGCACGGCGCATGACCGCTTCGATGCGCGCGGCCAGTTCGGACAAGGCGAACGGCTTGATCAGGTAGTCATCGGCACCGGACTTGAAGCCCTGCAACCGGTCGTCCAGTTGATCCCGGGCGGTGAGCATGATCACCGGCGTGTCGCGGCGCGCATCTTCACGCAGGCGCTTGCACAGGGTGTAGCCGTCGATGCCAGGCAGCATGATGTCGAGCACGATCAAGTCGTAATGCTCGGTGGCGGCCAAGTGCAGCCCCGACAAACCGTCCTGTGCGCAATCCACGGTATAGCCTTTAAGCCCCAGGTAATCGGCCAGATTGGCCAGGATATCGCGGTTGTCTTCAACCAATAGAATTCGCATGGGCACTCCTCCGTACACAGTAACGGCCGTCTTCGGCTCGCGCAGCTTAAGGCCTCGGGTGGCTCAGGGCTAGGGCTGTGTGCAACGGTGAAGCCCCTCGACAACCCTGCCGTAGTCTTAACGATTTTTTCACTATCGATTCACACGCCGACGACAGCATCCGGCGCAAACTCCGCGCGGCTGCCCCATCAGAACATTTAACCGACCAAGGAACTGCTATGGTTTCGACCGCTGTCCGTCCCGCATCCCGCCCGCTCAATTTCTGGGTGTGCCTGGGCGTTCCCGCCGTTGCGGCAATCATTCTGGTGCTGCTCGAACTGACCGACCTGGACATGGACCTGGCCAAAGTTTTTTATGACCCGGTCGCCGGAGACTTCATCGGCCGGCACAGTTACTTCCTCGAAGACATTCTGCATGACCGGGCCAAACAAGTAGTTATCGCTTTCTCGGTGTTTGCGGTGATCGGCTTCATCTGTGCGTTTTTTGTTGAACGACTCAAACCGTTCAAACGGGAGCTGGGTTGCCTGGTGCTGTCCCTGGGCCTGGCCACGTCCTTTGTCACTCCGGTGAAAGTGGTGACGTCGGTGCAATGCCCTTGGAGTCTGGAACAGTTCGGCGGTCATGAAACCTACAGCGAGTTGCTGAGCCCGCGCCCGCACACCGACAAACCGGGCCGTTGCTGGCCGGGTGGTCATGCGGCTACCGGTTTCACGTTGTTTGCGCTGTTCTTTGTGCTGCGTGATCGCCGTCCGCGGCTGGCGCGCAAGGCGTTTATCTTTGCCGCCGCGTTGGGCACGGTGTTTTCCATCAGCCGGATGATGCAGGGCGCGCACTTCTTTTCGCACAACGTGTGGACGGCGATTTTCTGTTGGTTGATTTGTCTGGGATCGTACTACTACATCCTGTATCGCCCGGCTTCGAAGGCTGAGCGAGTCATCGAGGCCAAACCGGTCAACGCCTGACACACAGATCCAAATGTGGGAGCGGGCTTGCTCGCGAAGGCGGTGTATCAATCGACATCAATGTTGTCTGATACACCGCCTTCGCGAGCAAGCCCGCTCCCACAGGGGTTCAGTGTGATGGCGAATCCTAGACAATAAAAAACCCCGCCTGCTTTCGCAGACGGGGTTTTTTTATAGGGGTAAGGCTGGCTTACATCATGCCGCCCATGCCACCCATACCGCCCATGTCTGGCATACCGCCGCCAGCGCCGCCTTCTTCCTTGATCTCGGCGATCATGGCTTCGGTCGTGATCATCAGGCTGGCGATGGAAGCCGCTGCCTGAAGAGCCGAACGAGTCACTTTAGCCGGGTCAAGGATGCCCATTTCGATCATGTCGCCGTATTCGCCGGTAGCAGCGTTGTAACCGTAGTTACCCGAACCCTGCTTGACCTTGTCGACTACAACGCTTGGCTCGTCGCCGGAGTTGGCAACGATCTGGCGCAGCGGCGCTTCAACAGCGCGACGCAGCAACTGGATACCCACGTCCTGATCGGCGTTGTCGCCTTTCAGTTCGGAGATAGCCTGCAGAGCGCGAACCAGTGCCACGCCGCCGCCAGGTACCACGCCTTCTTCAACGGCTGCACGGGTAGCGTGCAGGGCGTCTTCAACGCGGGCTTTCTTCTCTTTCATTTCAACTTCGGAACCAGCGCCAACCTTGATCACTGCAACGCCGCCGGACAGCTTGGCCAGACGCTCTTGCAGTTTTTCACGGTCGTAGTCGGACGAAGTGTCGGCCACTTGCTGACGGATTTGCAGAACGCGAGCCTGGATATCAGCTTCAACGCCGGCGCCGTCGATCACGGTGGTGTTTTCTTTGGACAGGATCACGCGCTTGGCATTACCCAGGTGTTCCAGGGTAGTGCTTTCCAGGCTCAGACCGATCTCTTCGGAGATAACGGTACCGCCAGTCAGGACGGCGATGTCCTGCAGCATGGCCTTGCGACGGTCGCCGAAGCCTGGAGCCTTGACGGCTGCGACTTTGACGATGCCACGCATGTTGTTCACAACCAGAGTCGCCAGGGCTTCGCCTTCAACGTCTTCGGCCACGATCAGCAGTGGACGGCCGGCTTTGGCAACGGCTTCCAGTACTGGCAACATTTCGCGGATGTTCGAGATCTTTTTGTCGACCAGCAGAATCAGCGGACCGTCGAGCTCGGCGGTCATGGTTTCTGGCTTGTTGACGAAGTACGGGGACAGGTAGCCACGGTCGAACTGCATGCCTTCAACAACCGACAGTTCGTTTTCCAGGCCCGAGCCTTCTTCAACGGTGATCACGCCTTCTTTACCGACTTTTTCCATGGCTTCGGCAATGATGTCGCCGATGGAGTTGTCGGAGTTGGCCGAGATGGTGCCGACCTGAGCGATGGCCTTGGTGTCAGCGCAAGGCTTGGACAGGGCTTTCAGCTCTTTGACGATAGCGATGGTCGCTTTGTCGATGCCGCGTTTCAGGTCCATCGGGTTCATGCCGGCAGCGACGGCTTTCAGGCCTTCGTTGACGATCGATTGAGCCAGAACGGTAGCGGTGGTGGTGCCGTCGCCTGCGTCATCGTTGGCACGGGAAGCAACGTCTTTGACCAGCTGCGCGCCCATGTTTTCGAAACGGTCTTTCAGTTCGATTTCTTTGGCTACGGAAACGCCGTCCTTGGTGATGGTCGGAGCGCCGAAGCTCTTCTCGATGATCACGTTACGGCCTTTAGGGCCCAGGGTCGCTTTTACTGCGTCAGCCAGGACGTTGACACCGGCGAGCATTTTCTTGCGGGCGGAATCGCCGAATTTTACTTCTTTAGCAGCCATGATCGATATTCCTTAAATACTTTGTAGTAGCGGGAAAATGAGCGGGGAATCAGCCTTCGACAACAGCGAGGATTTCGCTTTCGCCAATGACCAGCAGGTCTTCGCCGTCAACTTTCACAGTGTTGCTGCCGGAGTAAGGGCCGAACACAACCTTGTCACCCACTTTCACGGACAGCGCACGTACTTCACCGTTGTCCAGGACTTTGCCCGGGCCTACAGCGAGGACTTCGCCCTGGTTTGGCTTTTCAGCAGCCGAACCTGGCAGGACGATACCGCCAGCGGTTTTCTTTTCTTCTTCGCTGCGACGGACGACGACGCGGTCATGCAGAGGACGAAGCTTCATTGTCGATCTCTCCTAATTGTGGTTTTCATCGGCCGGTGTATTCCCGGCGGGTTTAACAAATCCGGCGGCGCCGGGTGCGGTTCGTCAAGCGAACCGCGGAAGTCTGTCTGGCATGATCGCCAGAAACCTTGCGGTGACCGTTACATAAGGGCGCATAAGCTTATTACAAGGGCGAGCAGGCAAATTTTTTCATGAGATTGCCCCCTAACGAACACGGCACCCGAAGGTGCCGTGCAGCTGAAACGCTTTACTTGGGATCGTGGTGTTCGAATTCGCCTTCGATCACGTTGGGTTCGCGGCCCAGCGGTTGCTGTCGTGGAGCAGGACCGCCCCGGGACTGCAGGTCATCGGCGAATGCACGCTGGCGGATCGCAGCCTCTTCGGCGCGCTGACGCATCTTGTTCGCCAGCAACCGACGGGAAAGCGGCAGCAGCATGATCAGGCCCAGCACGTCCGTGACGAAACCCGGCAGGATCAACAGACCGCCCGCCAATGCCAGCATCAAGCCTTCCAGCATGGTCTGGGCCGGCAGCTCGCCGCGGTTCAGGCTTTCACGGGCACGCAGTGCAGTGGCCAGACCGGCGATGCGCAGCACGAACACGCCGAGCATCGAGCCGAGAATGATCAGCAGCAGGGCCGGGAAAAACCCGATCGCCCCGCTGACCTTGACGAATACGAACAGCTCCAACACCGGAAACAGTACAAAGAGCAATAAAAAAGGGCGCATCAAATGGTTCCTCAACGCAAGAATGCCTTGCCAGTGTTCCTTAGATGACGTCGCCGATTCGTGAATTCAAGCGTCAGCCACTTCATTTTTCGGCCAATGCTCGGCGTGAGCCAGGAAAACCAAGGCTTCGCGCACTTGTGTCGGCGTGTTACACGGTGCTTGAAACGGCAGCCAGTAAAGCGCCTGGCCGATGCGCAGGTGCATACCTTCGGTGTCGATGCCGGCCAATAGCGCTGGTTCGGTCTTCGGCAAACCGGCCAGTTCGACGTAGTGCGCGATGGCTTTGGTGTGGTCGGCATTCATGTGCTCGACCATGCTTACCTCGGCCTTGCCGGCGAACGGGTTGGCCAGGGTCAGTTGATCGACCCAGTGAATCGCACCAAAACCGCCGATGTAGCGGTGGCGCACGGGGTTGAGCACCCAGAAATCGAAATCGTGAGCCTTGTGGTAGTTCTGCGAATCCGGGAAGTAGCGGTAATAACGCTCGGCGGCCGCGTCAATGGCAGCGGCGTCTTCAATCTTTTCGGCCTCGGCCAGATAGGTCAGGCGACCAACGGCTTGCACGTCTTCGGCTCCGCGCTCACCCACGAACAGTGAGCATTTCGGATCTTTCTGCAGATTGTGGGTGTGCTGGGCGATGCGGCTGATCAGGATCAGCGGCCGGCCCTGCTCGTCCAGGCAGTACGGAACCACCGAGCCGAAAGGGAAACCGGGCATGGCCTTGGAGTGCGTCGAAAGCACTCCGCGGTATTCCTTGAGAAGCAATTCTCGGGCATTCTTGGCCGCTTCAACGCTCAATTTATGACTCCTTATATAGAATCCGTCGAAAAAACGGACAGGCGCCTGGGGATAAGTATCCAGCACGCCATCGGGGCAGTTCTCATGTGCAACCAGGCCACATCAGGTGCAGATCGAGAGGCCCTCTACTAGGACACCACTCAGACCTGCTATTGGGGCATGCGAATGCAACTCACTGACAAAGTAATCATTATCACGGGCGGTTGCCAGGGTTTAGGCCGTTCGATGGCCGAGTATTTCGCCGGCAAGGGCGCGAAACTGGCGCTGGTCGATTTGAACCAGGAAAAGCTCGACGACACGGTCGCCGCGTGCAAAGCCAAAGGTGTCGAGGCCCGCGCCTACCTGTGCAACGTCGCCAATGAAGAGCAAGTGACGCACATGGTCGCCCAGGTGGCCGAAGATTTCGGCGCAATCCATGGCCTGATCAACAACGCCGGGATCTTGCGCGACGGTCTGCTACTGAAGGTCAAGGACGGCGAAATGACCAAGATGAGCCTGGCCCAATGGCAGGCGGTGATCGACGTCAACCTGACCGGCGTGTTCCTGTGCACCCGTGAAGTCGCGGCGAAAATGGTCGAGCTGAAAAACAGCGGCGCGATCATCAATATCTCGTCGATCTCCCGGGCCGGTAACGTGGGCCAGACCAACTACTCCGCCGCCAAGGCTGGCGTGGCAGCGGCCACCGTGACCTGGGCCAAGGAACTGGCGCGCTACGGTATTCGTGTGGCGGGCATTGCGCCAGGCTTTATCGAAACCGAGATGACGCTGGGCATGAAGCCGGAAGCGCTGGAGAAAATGACTGCCGGGATTCCGCTCAAGCGCATGGGCAAACCGGACGAGATTGCCCATTCGGCGGCGTACATTTTCGAGAACGACTACTACACCGGTCGGATTCTGGAGATGGATGGCGGGTTGCGCATCTAAAACAAGATCAAGAGATCGCAGCCTCGCTCGCTGTAGCAGCTGCCGAGGCACGAGGCTGCGTTGCGTGTCCGTAGGACCGCCCTCGGGGGGCCGCTACGCAGCCCAACGCAGCCTCGTGCCTCGGCAGCTGCTACAACATCTTTTCAGCGAATCAATCGTCGCTGACGGTGATATTCGGCATCGCCGGGGTCGCCGCTTCCTGCAACACAATCCGTGCGCCGACGTGGCGGGCCAGTTCCTGGTAGACCATCGCAATCGGGCTGTCCGGCTCGGCGATCACGGTTGGCTTGCCGCCATCGGCCTGTTCGCGGATGGCCATCGCCAGAGGCAATGAAGCCAGCAGTTCGACGCCGTACTGAGTGGCCAGTTTCACCCCACCGCCCTCACCAAACAGATGCTCGGCATGTCCGCAGTTGGAGCAGATGTGCACGGCCATGTTTTCCACCACGCCCAGCACCGGAATGTTGACCTTGCGGAACATTTCCACGCCTTTGCGTGCGTCCAGCAGCGCCAGATCCTGCGGCGTAGTAACGATCACCGCACCGGCTACCGGGACTTTCTGTGCCAGGGTCAACTGGATATCGCCGGTGCCTGGCGGCATGTCGATGACCAGGTAATCCAAGTCGCCCCACGCGGTTTGTGTGACCAGTTGCAACAGCGCGCCGGAGACCATCGGACCGCGCCAGACCATCGGCGTGTTGTCGTCGGTCAGGAACGCCATGGACATCACTTCGACGCCCTGGGACTCGATCGGCACGAACCATTTCTGATCCTTGACCTTCGGTCGGGTCCCTTCCGCAATGCCGAACATGATGCCCTGGCTCGGACCATAGATGTCGGCGTCGAGAATCCCGACCTTGGCGCCTTCACGGGCCAGGGCCAAGGCCAGATTGGCAGCGGTGGTGGACTTGCCTACGCCACCCTTGCCCGAAGCCACGGCCACTACGTTCTTGACGTTGGCCAGGCCCGGGATCTGCGCCTGGGCCTTGTGCGCGGCGATGACGCTGGTGATCTCGACGCGAGCAACAGTGACGCCATCCAGCCCTTCGATGGCCATTTGCAGCAATTGCGCCCAGCCACTTTTGAACAGGCCGGCGGCGTAACCGAGCTCCAGCTGGACGCTGACGCGGTCGCCCTGGATGTCGATGTTGCGCACGCACCCGGCGCTGACCGGGTCCTGGTTCAGATAAGGGTCGGTGTATTGGCGAAGGACGGCTTCCACCGCTGCGCGATTGAGGGCGCTCATGGGCAACTCCGATAGCAAGACAGGAAAATCAGGCGGGTATCGTACCTGTTCTACAGGCCGGACGGCATGCTTTCAGGATGTGACAATTATCCGGTGACCACACGCATTCTGTAGCAGCTGGCGAAGCCTGCGTTCGGCTGCGCAGCAGTCGCCAAACCGGACACCGGTTACTGCCTGAAACACCTCCGTGTCCAATTTTACGACTGCTTCGCAGCCGAACGCAGGCTTCGCCAGCTGCTACAAGGGACCGTGATGGCCTGTGCCGGGGGTGAAAAATATGCGCCAGCGCTTTATAGTGGCCGACCTCCGTTTCATCAAGTAGCCGAGCCCCATGTCCGAGCCACGCAAGATCCTCGTCACCAGCGCCCTGCCCTATGCCAATGGTTCGATCCATCTTGGCCACATGCTGGAATACATCCAGACCGACATGTGGGTGCGCTTCCAGAAGCACCGCGGCAATCAATGCATCTATGTCTGCGCCGACGACGCTCACGGCTCGGCCATCATGCTGCGCGCAGAAAAGGAAGGCATCACCCCGGAACAACTGATCGCCAACGTCCAGGCTGAACACAGCGCCGACTTTGCCGACTTCCTGGTGGACTTCGACAACTTCCACTCCACTCACGCCGAAGAAAACCGTGAGCTGTCGAGCCAGATTTACCTGAAGCTGCGCGACGCCGGGCACATTGCCCAGCGCTCGATCACGCAGTACTTCGACCCGGAAAAGAAAATGTTCCTGGCCGACCGCTTCATCAAGGGCACCTGCCCGAAATGCGGCACGGAAGACCAGTACGGCGATAACTGCGAAAAATGCGGTGCGACCTACGCCCCCACCGACCTGAAGGATCCGAAGTCGGCCATCTCTGGCGCCACCCCGGTGCTCAAGGATTCCCAGCACTTCTTCTTCAAACTGCCGGACTTCCAGGAAATGCTGCAGGCCTGGACCCGCAGCGGCACCCTGCAAGAAGCCGTGGCGAACAAGATCGCCGAATGGCTCGACGCCGGCCTGCAACAGTGGGACATCTCCCGCGATGCGCCGTACTTCGGCTTTGAGATCCCGGGCGAGCCAGGCAAATACTTCTACGTGTGGCTGGACGCGCCGATCGGCTACATGGCCAGCTTCAAGAACCTCTGCGCCCGTCGTCCGGACCTGGATTTCGACGCGTTCTGGGCCAAGGATTCCACCGCCGAGCTGTACCACTTCATCGGCAAGGACATCGTCAACTTCCACGCGCTGTTCTGGCCAGCGATGCTCGAAGGTGCGGGTTTCCGTAAACCGACCGGCATCAACGTGCACGGCTACCTGACCGTCAACGGTCAGAAAATGTCCAAGTCCCGGGGCACCTTCGTCAAGGCCCGGACCTACCTGGACCACCTGTCGCCGGAATACCTGCGCTACTACTACGCGGCCAAGCTGGGCCGTGGCGTCGATGACCTCGACCTGAACCTCGAAGACTTCGTGCAGAAGGTCAACTCCGACCTGGTGGGCAAAGTCGTCAACATCGCCAGCCGTTGCGCCGGTTTCATCCAGAAAGGCAACGCCGGTGTGTTGGTGGCGGGTAACGCCGCGCCGGAACTGACCGATGCGTTCCTGGCTGCCGCGCCAGGCATCGCCGAAGCCTACGAGGCTCGCGACTTCGCCCGGGCCATGCGCGAGATCATGGGCCTGGCCGACCGCGCCAACGCCTGGATCGCCGACAAGGCGCCGTGGTCGCTGAACAAACAGGAAGGCAAGCACGACGAAGTCCAGGCCATCTGCGCCCTGGGCATCAACCTGTTCCGCCAACTGGTGATCTTCCTCAAACCGGTGCTGCCGCTGCTGGCCGCCGATGCCGAGGCGTTCCTCAACGTCGCGCCACTGACCTGGAACGATCACGCCACGCTGCTGAGCAATCATCAGTTGAACGAGTTCAAGCCGTTGATGACCCGCATCGACCCGGTCAAAGTGCAAGCCATGACCGACGCCTCGAAAGAAGACCTGACCGCCAGCGCCACCGACACCGGTGAAACCGCGCCGACGGGTAACGGCGAACTGGCCAAGGATCCGCTGTCGCCGGAAATCGATTTCGATGCGTTCGCAGCAATCGATTTGCGCGTCGCGCTGATCGTCAAGGCTGAACACGTGGAAGGCGCCGACAAACTGCTGCGCCTGACCCTCGACATTGGTGACGAGCAACGCAACGTGTTCTCCGGGATCAAGAGCGCTTACCCGGACCCGTCCAAGCTCAATGGTCGTCTGACCATGATGATCGCCAACCTCAAGCCACGGAAAATGAAGTTCGGGATCTCCGAAGGCATGGTGATGGCGGCCGGTCCTGGCGGTGAAGAAATCTACCTGCTTAGCCCCGACAGCGGCGCCAAGCCGGGTCAGCGCATCAAGTAAGTACTGCGCTGAACAAATCCCATAGTCGTGCCCGGCATGACTGTGGGATTTTCATGTCTGGCCCATACTGTCTCTGAGCTCGGGCCCCACCCTGTAGGAGCTGTCGAGTGAAACGAGGCTGCGATCTTTTGACTTTGATTTTTTAAAGATCAAGATCAAAAGATCGCAGCCTCGTTTCACTCGACAGCTCCTACAGGTTCAACATCAGCCCAACGATTTGTGGATACGGACGCTCAGGTAGACAGATCATGACCGAACTGCTTCTTACGCTAATCAGCGCCGCCCTGATCAACAACCTCGTGTTGCAATGGCCGCTGGGCGTCGATCCGTTGTTGGGCTCAGAACAACGGCAGGTCCACGCACTGGGCATTGCCACGGCGAGCCTGATGCTGATCGTCGGCACGCTCGGTTACGCGCTCTACCACTGGCTATTGCTGCCACTGGAGCTGACGGCCCTGCGCCTGTTTGTGTTCCTGCCGCTGAGCGTTTTGCTGATCGCCCCGCTGCTGAAGTGGCTGTCGCGATCTCTGCCAAAACTTACGTTCGAGGGCCTCTGGCCGTTGCTGCTGGGGAATGCCGGCATTCTAGGGCTGACCTTGCTCAACGCCCAGAACGAGAAGGGATTTCTCCACGCCATCACCTTGAGCCTCGGATCCGGGTTGGGTTTCTGGCTGGTGCTGAGTCTGTTCAACGATTTGAGCCAACGCACGCGTGATAACGATGTTCCCCTGCCCTTTCGTGGCTTGCCGATCCAATTGATCGGCGCCGGACTGATCGCAGTGGCCTTTCTCGGATTCAGTGGACTGATCAAAACATGAGTCTGATTCAACGCATCGACGCCCTCCTGCCCCAGACCCAATGCGGCAAGTGCGGCCACCCCGGATGCAAGCCCTACGCTGAAGGCATTGCCAGCGGCGAGTCGATCAACAAATGCCCGCCGGGCGGCAGCGAAACGATCGCTGCCCTCGCCGATCTGCTGAAAGTGCCGGTGCTGGAACTGGACGTCAGTCGCGGTTCGGCGCCGGCGCAAATTGCCTACATCCGCGAAGCCGAATGCATTGGCTGCACCAAGTGCATCCAGGCCTGCCCGGTGGATGCCATCGTTGGCGCGGCGAAACTGATGCACACCGTGATCGTCGATGAATGCACCGGTTGCGACCTGTGCGTGGCGCCGTGCCCGGTGGACTGCATCGAAATGCACCCGTTGCCGCTGGCCACGGTGCTACCGATTGTCGGTGGACTGGCGTTCAGCCTAGAAGAACAAAGAGCCCGGGCGACCAAGCGCAATCGGGCGCGGCGTCGGTTCGAACAGCGCAACGCCCGACTGCAACGGGAAGAACAACAGCGAATCGCCGAGCGCCAGGCCCGTGTTCAACGGGCCGCACAACCCAGCGAAGTAACGGTCAATCCGGTGCAGGCCGCCCTTGAGCGCGTCCGCGCGCAGAAAGCAGCGACGGCTGATGCGGCGTTGAAAAAAGCCAAGATCGACGTGGCGATGAGTCGGGCGCAATTGAACAAATCGCTCAAGGCGTTCGGGCATCCGCCGACGTTCGAGCAGCAGTCGCAACTGATCGTCCTGCAACAGCAGTTCGAAGCCGCTGAACAGGTACTGGCGCAACTGGAAAGCAGCACGCCACCAGCCCCGGCACCGGTCGCACCGGCGAAAGACGCCGAGCTGAAACGCGCAAAAATCCAGTTGGCCATGCGCCGCGCCGAGCTGAAAAAAGCGCAAACCAGTGAAGCCTCGGCGGATCAGATCGAAGCGTTAGAACTCGCGTTGAAAAACGCCGAACAGGCCTTGCACGAGGCGGAAGCGATCAGCGAGCAACCGTTGCCTGACTTGCAGCGCGTCGAAAAACGCCCGATCGACAGCCAACTTCGACAGCTGAAAACCGAATTGGCCTACGCCCGCGCGGACGTCAGCAAACTTGAACGTCACCCCGATACGCCTGCCGAGTTGATGGACAAGGCCCGTGTCCGGCTGCAAGAAGCCGAACGTATGGTGGAGGCCTATGTCGCCCCTTGAATCGGTAGACGAACGCCTTCAGCAGGCCATGAAGCTGGTATTGCTGGCTACCGTGCCGGGGATGCTGGTGTTGTTTTGGCTGTATGGCTGGGGCGTATTGATCAACCTGATTCTGACGGCGATGACGGCATTGGCCGTAGAAGCCGCGGTCCTGAAGCTGCGTCGGCGCGCCGTCAAGCCCACGCTGAGCGACGGCAGTGCCGTGGTCACCGCGACGCTGTTGGCGCTGGCCTTGCCGCCGTATTGCCCGTGGTGGCTGACGGTCAGTGCGGCCGCCGCCGCGCTGCTGTTCGGCAAGCACCTGTATGGCGGCGTCGGCAAGAACCCGTTCAACCCGGCGATGCTCGGTTTCGCCCTGGCACTGGTGACCTTCCCCCAACTGATGACCCATTGGCCGTCCTCCCATGGCATGGACTTGCTCGGCGGCCTTCAGCAGATCTTCGGTTTCAGTTCAAGCCAGACGCCGGATGCCTGGGTCCAGGCCACGGCGCTGGACAGCCTGCGTATCAATAAAAGCCTGACCATGGATGAGCTGTTCGCCGGCAATTCGACCTTCGGCCATTTCGGCGGTCGCGGTGTGGAATGGGTCAATCTGGCGTTTCTGGCCGGTGGCGCCTTTCTGCTACAGCAACGGGTGTTTAGCTGGCATGCCCCGGTGGGCATGCTCGCCAGCCTGTTCATCATCAGCCTGTTGTGCTGGAACGGCTCGGGCTCGGACTCCCATGGTTCGCCACTGTTTCACCTGCTCACGGGGGCGAGCATGTTGGGCGCATTTTTTATCGTCACGGAGCCGGTGTCCGGCGCCAAAAGCCCTGGTGCCCGGCTGATGTTCGGCGCGGGCGTTGGACTGCTCACCTACCTGATTCGCACCTGGGGCGGCTACCCGGACGGCGTGGCATTTGCCGTGTTGCTGATGAACCTCTGCGTGCCGGCACTGGAACGGTTTGTCGCCGCACGACAGGAGCAAACAGCACCATGAACCGGACAACCAGCGTTGCGACACTGGTGTTATTGGCCGGCCTGGGAATGGGCGTGACCTTTCTTGTGCATCACACCAGCGCGGCGCGGATTGCCACTGAACAACGCTTGATCGATAGCCAAATGCTGCTGGATATGTTGCCGGCCGGCAGCTACGACAACCAGCCGCTCGACCAGCCATTGGCCGTCGACAACATTGCGCTGGCCAACAGCACCTTGCTGGGGGGGTATCTGGCAACCCGGTCCAACCAACCCAGCGCCGTGTTGCTGCGCAGCCAGACCGTGGGTTACACCAGCACCATCGAGTTGCTGATCGCCATCGACGCCAACGGCAAACTGCTCGGTGTCAAAACCCTCAAGCAGGCGGAAACACCGGGCCTGGGCGGCCGTATCGCCGACTGGCCGAACGCCTGGCTGCACCTCTTCACCGGCAAATCGCGCACGGATCCCGCTGACACTGGCTGGGCGCTGAAAAAGGATCAGGGGCAATTCGACCAAATGGCCGGGGCTACCACCACCTCAAGAGCCGTCATCAACGCCGTTCATGATGCGTTGCGCTACTTTGATGAACATCGGCAACAGTGGATCGGGAGCAGCGCCCATGAATAAGGCCTCTGTGCAGAACTCGCTGATGCTGGCGCCGCTGATCGGTGCCACCGATTCCCTGATGACCGCCCTGGGCCTGTGGTTGATGTTCGTGGCGGTGACGGCTACATATGGCGCGGGGATGGGCGCCTTGCGCACTCGACTCGTCTCGTGGACACGCGTGCCGGCCAGCGTTCTGCTGGCGGCCACGCTGACCAGTTGCGCCGAGCTCGCCGGGCAAGCCTGGTCACTGCAATGGCAGCAACATTTGGGGCTGTATGCCGGACTGATCGCCTTGCAATGCGTCGTGCTGGACCACAATGATTTTTTCCAGAGCCCTTGGCGTGATCGCTTGCGCCTGTGTGGCGTGTTCGGCGCGCTGCTGGTGGGCCTGGGCCTGCTGCGTGAGCTGATTGGCCATGGCACTGTTGGCGCGCATCTGTCCTGGCTGGCCGGTGGGCTGGACTGGCCCGGTTGGGTGCTGACCGCCGACGGTGGCGTGCGCCTGGCCACGTTGGCCCCCGGCGGATTTATTCTGCTGGGGCTGTTGATCGCTGCGAAACAAGCCTGGTTCCGCCCCTCAAACTGACCGCTTTCGAGGAAACGCATCACCCATGAATGCCGCAAAACGTTACGAAATCTTCCGCAGGTTGCATGAAGACAACCCGGAACCGAAGACCGAACTGGCCTATTCCTCAGCGTTCGAACTGCTGATCTCGGTGATCCTGTCGGCGCAGTCCACCGATGTCGGCGTCAACAAAGCCACGGCAAAGCTCTACCCGGTGGCCAACACCCCGGCGGCGATCCATGCCTTGGGAGTCGAAGGGCTGACGGAATACATCAAGACCATCGGCCTGTTCAACAGCAAAGCCAAGAACGTGATCGAAACCTGTCGCCTGCTCGTGGAAAAACACGGCGGCGAAGTGCCGCAGACCCGCGAGGAGCTGGAGGCCTTGCCCGGTGTCGGCCGCAAGACCGCCAACGTAGTGCTCAATACGGCGTTCCGCCAGTTGACCATGGCCGTGGACACCCATATTTTCCGGGTCAGCAACCGCACCGGCATTGCTCCCGGCAAAAATGTGGTCGAAGTGGAAAACAAGCTGATGAAATTCGTGCCCAAGGAGTTTCTGCTCGATTCCCATCACTGGCTCATTCTTCACGGACGCTACGTGTGCCTGGCCCGCAAGCCCCGCTGCGGCAGTTGCCGGATCGAGGACTTGTGCGAATACAAGCAAAAGACCTCGGACGATTGATGCACTATTAGATTTATTGATTTATCGATTGAAAAAATCTTTTTTACCCGCCGGGAGAATGTCGATATAAGGAGCGCCAAAGGCAGTCTTAGCCTGGAGTAACAAAATGAGCACTGGCAAAGAGCAATTGGACGTAGAAGACGACTTCACCCCCGTTGAAGCCGATGACGCTGAACCGGTGGTTGAGGTGGCAAAAACCAACCTGAGCAAGCGCCGTACCATCGACAATCTGCTGGAGGAGCGCCGACTGCAAAAGCAATTGGCCGATTACGATTTTGATCTATGACACCTAAAAGCCTCCCGAAACGGAGGCTTTTTACTAGATGCCGTCAAACCAGGCCATTGCGCTGGGCCAGTTCGATCAAGTCCACCAGCGAGCGAGCGTTAAGCTTCAACAACAACCGGGTCTTGTAAGTGCTGACGGTCTTGTTGCTGAGGAACATGCCATCGGCAATCTCCTTGTTTGTCTTTCCTCGAGCCAGTTGTTGCAACACCATCATTTCCCGTCCCGACAAACGATCCACCATATCGGCTTCACTGGCATTACCCAGGCTGGACCGCACCGTATGCAAGGCTTGATTGGGAAAGTAGCTGTAGCCTGACAAGACTGCCTTGATAGCACTGAGCAACTCAGTGAGGTCCTGTTGCTTGCAAACATAACCGGCGGCACCGGACTGCATGCAACGCATTGAAAAATGTCCCGGGGCCTGAGAGGTCAGCACTAACACTTTCATAGGTAACGCGACCGATGTAAGGCGCGCGATGACTTCCAGGCCATCCAGTTTCGGGATGCCAATATCCAGAATGACAATATCCGGCATTTGTTCTCGGGCAAGTTGTAATGCATCCACACCATTGTCTGTTTCTGCGATGACTTCGTAGCCATGACGTTCCATTAGCAAACGCACCGCAAGACGAATGACAGGGTGATCATCCACGATCAGCACTTTATTCATGGGCAAGTCCAATTTTCGCTGTTCGAATTTTTAGAGCCCGCACAATAGCCTAGTCGTTTCACCCGTGGCATGCCGCTCCCACCGAGCACCCACACCGAGAGACATTCCCTACAAGCAACACGGATTAATCCTACAAAAATTCCTTGAATGTAATGCGCTTGAAACGACGGGTTCTTCAGAGCGTTACGCTTTCACCTGCCTTATTTGTATCGACTTACAACCAATCCAGCGTATTACCGACAGCCCCACGACTAATCCAGCATCCATTGCCTACAGGCCCATGCTGAAAAGTAACTGATATTTTCAATATCAAGATCCATACCAGAAGCAGACCACAAAATATCTGTCCACACCTGAAAAAACGCAGTAAACACACAATAAAAACCTTGAAACAACAACACTCAACATATAAATACCCTGAGCACTACAGTGAATCTACATAATCACCATCCTTTACACAGAACGGAGACTATTAGAAAACAGCATCAAGAACTTAAAACTCCACCAACACTTTAATTCACACGAGAAAAAGACATCATTTTATGAGCAAAGAACATGAAAAAACTCAAAAAAAGAATCTCCAACCCAATGACCATCATTGCTATATTTGCAGCACTCTCTGAAACATCCGCAGCGATCTCCCTGCCTTTTCTTGACAACGAAGAACGGGCAATCTATGTCTGGTTTTTGATCAGCTTTCCGTTTTACTTACTCTTTCTTTTTTTTCTCACGCTCAACTTCAATTATCGATCGCTCTACGCCCCCTCTGACTTTGATAAAGACAAGTACTTCATAAAAGTCATTGATCATGCCGAGCGCCCGCCCCCTCCCGGTCTTTCAACCAAAGTGAGAGGGTTTCGTTGCTGGTTCTGGAACGCGCAAGACCCGCCGACCCAAAACACCGTGCAACCAAACGCCTGGGTGCAACACAGCGTCGCGCTGCCGGGGCCGATGAAGGATTTGAGCATCATTGATACTCGCGTGACGAACACACCGGCGGACGTCACCAGCCTGATGGAGAAAATCCGCAAACCGCGCGGTCATCCCACGAAGGTGATCGTGTTTGTCGCATGCAACGAATCGGAGAAGTTACTGAAGGAAGGCGTGCTCAAGTGTTCGAAACACAAAAAGAAAGGCGCGTGCGAAACCTTTTGTGTTGTTTACAACTTGAATTCACAGAGCGTGACGGTACTGGATCAGACGCTTGATGAGTAATCAGGGAAAGACTAACTGACTGATGTGCAAAGAAAATTTAATGTTTGAGATACCGCTTTTTTTGTTGAGTGGTGACCCTGTCGAACAGGGTCACCACTTCAATTACCGCGGCAAAGATCTCAGAACAGCTTGCGACCCTTGTTGGCTGCAATACGCATGCGCAAGGCGTTGAGCTTGATGAAGCCCGCCGCATCGGCCTGGTTGTAGGCGCCGCCATCTTCTTCGAAGGTCGCGATGTTGGCGTCGAACAGCGATTCGTCGGACTTGCGACCGGTGACGATCACGTTGCCCTTGTACAGTTTCAGGCGAACGACACCGTTCACGTGAGCCTGGGAAGCGTCGATCATCTGTTGCAGCATCAGACGTTCAGGGCTCCACCAGTAACCGGTGTAGATCAGGCTGGCGTATTTCGGCATCAGCTCGTCTTTGAGGTGAGCCACTTCGCGGTCCAGGGTGATCGATTCGATCGCACGGTGCGCGCGCAGCATGATGGTGCCGCCAGGGGTTTCGTAGCAGCCACGGGACTTCATGCCCACGTAACGGTTCTCGACGATATCGAGACGGCCGATACCGTGTTCGCCACCGATTTTGTTCAGCGTCGCCAGCACGGTGGCCGGGGTCATTTCGACGCCGTCCAGCGCGACGATGTCGCCGTTGCGGTAAGTCAGTTCGAGGTACTGCGCTTTATCAGGAGCGTTCTCCGGGGAGACGGTCCATTTCCACATGTCTTCTTCGTGCTCGGTCCAGGTGTCTTCCAGCACGCCGCCTTCATAGGAGATGTGCAGGAGGTTGGCATCCATCGAGTATGGGGATTTCTTCTTGCCGTGGCGCTCGATCGGGATGTTGTGCTTTTCAGCGTAATCCATCAGCTTTTCACGGGAGAGCAAGTCCCACTCGCGCCAAGGGGCGATAACTTTCACGCCTGGTTTGAGTGCGTAGGCGCCGAGTTCGAAACGAACCTGGTCGTTGCCCTTGCCGGTGGCGCCGTGGGAAATGGCGTCAGCACCGGTTTCGTTGGCGATTTCGATCAGGCGTTTGGCGATCAACGGACGAGCGATGGAAGTACCCAGCAGGTACTCGCCTTCGTAAACGGTGTTGGCACGGAACATCGGGAACACGAAATCACGCACGAATTCTTCGCGCAAATCGTCGATGTAGATTTCTTTTACGCCCATGGCCTGAGCCTTGGCGCGGGCCGGTTCGACCTCTTCGCCCTGACCCAGGTCAGCGGTGAAGGTCACTACTTCACAGTTATAAGTATCCTGCAGCCACTTGAGGATCACCGAAGTGTCCAGGCCGCCGGAATACGCCAGAACGACCTTGTTTACGTCCGCCATGCCATCACTCCACGGGGTTTACGGAAAGCCGTGAAGTCTACCGCTCATGCGCAATAATTTACAGAGGCGCGACAGCTAATGACGACGAAGCGACAGATTATGTCGAACGAGCGACGATTACAGCAGGTTCAGGAGGTCGTCGCCGCACCCGCAGAAGAGGCTGACTGAGGGGCCGGTTTCTCGGTGGGCGCAACCCGCTCAAGACGCACCGCGACCCGCCGATTCTTGGCCCGGTTGGCCGCATTGGTGTTCGGCGCAAGGGGGTAGCGTTCACCGTGGAAACGCATGGTGATCTGCGATTCCTGGATGCCATTGGCCTTGAAGAAGTCCATCACCGCCAGTGCCCGGCGGCGTGACAGTTCGCGGTTGGTGAGGCGATTGCCGCTGTTATCGGAATGGCCATCGAGCTCGATGTGATTGACCGTCGGATCGGCTTTGATGAACTCCAGCATGACCTGCAACTTGGCCTTGGCTTGGGGATCCAGATCGACACCTTCGCCGGGGAAACCGACTTCCGACTGCTTCACCTGCTCGAAATTTTGCGGCAACAGCTTGGCCACGCAACCCTGATAGTCATTGAAGGCCTTGCTGAACTTGACCGGCAGCAGGCGAACTTCAGACACCCGACCATCGCCCGAAGCGCGGCGAATGACCGGGCTGCGGCCGTCCATCAAACCACTGATCAGGCGTCCGGCCTGCACTTGCGAACTGTTGAACAGCACGTTGCCGCTGCCAATGTTCACCGAGCCCAGATTGATATCGCCACGCCCCGGTTGCCAGGGCGCGGCGGCCGCGAGCAGGGTCGCCGAACCGCCACCAATCATCGAGTTATAGGCTTTGAGGCGAAAAATCGCCTGCTCACCCGCGCGACGCACGAACTCGCCGGAACCGAAATCAGTAATCGGCTGGGTCAGTCGGCATTCGAATTTGTCACCTTCGACCGTCCACTCGATGCTCTCCAGACGGGTCTGGAAAGTGAGCGCCATCGCAGGAAGGCTGGCAAACACACTGAGCAAGGCTAAATAACGCTGGCGCACGGGAGGCTCCACTGGCTTCTACAACAAAAAGACCGACACATACGTTTACGGCATACCCAATGGATATCGGAAGCTTGCCGCAAAACTTGATAGCGAGTGCCTGAGAGAGTCTTTTCCGGTAGCATTCCCCTCAGTTTGACCCGCCTGGAATCCCCTCATGTCCGACCGCCTGACCCTGCTGCGTCCCGACGACTGGCATATTCATCTTCGCGATGGTGCTGTTTTGTCCAATACCGTTGCGGATGTCGCGCGCACCTTTGGTCGCGCCATCATCATGCCCAACCTGGTACCTCCGGTGCGCAACGCCGCTGAAGCCGACGGCTATCGCCAGCGGATTCTCGCTGCACGCCCGGCCGGCAGTCGTTTCGAACCGCTGATGGTGCTCTACCTGACCGACCGCACCCAGCCCGAAGAAATTCGTGAGGCCAAGGCCAGCGGTTTCGTTCACGCCGCCAAGCTGTACCCGGCCGGCGCCACCACCAACTCCGATTCTGGCGTCACCAGCATCGACAAGATTTTCCCGGCGATCGAGGCCATGGCCGAAGTCGGGATGCCGCTGTTGATCCACGGTGAAGTCACCCGTGGCGATGTCGACGTGTTCGATCGCGAAAAAATCTTCATCGATGAGCACATGCGCCGCGTGGTCGAGCGTTTCCCGACGCTCAAAGTGGTGTTCGAACACATCACCACCGCCGACGCCGTGCAGTTCGTCAACGAGGCTCCTGCCAACGTTGGCGCAACCATCACCGCGCATCACCTGCTGTACAACCGCAACCACATGCTGGTGGGCGGGATTCGGCCGCACTTCTACTGCCTGCCGATTCTCAAGCGCAACACGCACCAGGAAGCCCTGCTCGACGCCGCCACCAGCGGCAGCGAGAAGTTCTTCCTCGGCACCGACTCGGCGCCGCATGCCCAGCACGCCAAAGAAGCCGCTTGCGGCTGTGCCGGTTGCTACACCGCTTATGCGGCGATCGAGATGTACGCCGAAGCGTTCGAAC
This sequence comes from Pseudomonas sp. dw_612, assembly GCF_018449725.1. Classification (GTDB taxonomy): domain Bacteria; phylum Pseudomonadota; class Gammaproteobacteria; order Pseudomonadales; family Pseudomonadaceae; genus Aquipseudomonas. Next base: position 172,027 of record NZ_JAAVVC010000005.1, read on the forward strand.
AGCGCAATGCGCTGGACAAGCTCGAAGCGTTCGCCAGCCTCAACGGCCCGCGCTTCTATGGCCTGCCGGTGAACACCGATCGCATTACCCTGGTCCGCGAAGAGTGGACCGCCCCAACCAGCCTGCCATTTGGCGAGCTGACCGTAATCCCGCTGCGCGCCGGTGAAAAACTGCGCTGGCGCCTGCTGGAGGAACACGCGTGAGTGAAGACCATTTCGACGACGAACAGGACGGTCAAGGCGGCGGAGGCGGTCCTCGTCATCCAATGGCTGCCAGATTCCGTGGCTACCTGCCGGTTGTCGTCGACGTAGAAACCGGTGGTTTCAACTCGGCCACCGACGCCTTGCTGGAGATCGCGGCGACCACCATCGCCATGGACGAAAAAGGCTTTGTGTATCCCGATCACACTTACTTCTTTCGCGTAGAACCGTTTGAAGGCGCGAACATCGAAGCGGCCGCCCTGGAATTCACCGGGATCAAGCTCGATCACCCGCTGCGCATGGCCGTGAGTGAAGAAACCGCCCTGACCGACATCTTCCGCGGCATCCGCAAGGCCCTGAAAGCCAACGGTTGCAAACGGGCGATCCTGGTCGGGCACAACAGCAGCTTCGACCTGGGCTTCCTCAACGCCGCTGTCGCGCGTCTGGACATGAAACGTAACCCGTTTCACCCGTTCTCCAGTTTCGACACTGCCACCCTCGCCGGCCTGGCTTACGGTCAAACCGTATTGGCCAAAGCCTGCCAGGCAGCCGATATCGACTTCGACGGTCGCGAGGCCCACTCGGCGCGCTACGACACCGAGAAGACGGCAGAGCTGTTCTGCGGCATCGTCAATCGCTGGAAACAAATGGGCGGCTGGGAAGACTTCAACGACTGATCCGGTCGGAGGGTTTTATCCCGCCCACAAAAAAACCGGCCTCGCGGCCGGTTTTTTTATGCCTGACGCTTGGGCTTACAGCGCCGCAGCGTGCTCGGTCAAGTAAGCCGCAACACCTTCGGTGGAAGCGGTCATGCCTTTGTCGCCTTTTTTCCAGTTGGCAGGGCAAACTTCGCCGTGCTCTTCGTGGAATTGCAGTGCATCGACCAGACGAATCAGCTCTTCCATGTTACGGCCCAGCGGCAGATCGTTGATGATCTGCGAGCGGACAACGCCTTTGTCGTCGATCAGGAATGCACCACGGAAAGCCACGCCGTCAGCGGACTGAACGTCGTAGGCTTTCATGATTTCCTGCTTGATGTCGGCAGCCATGGTGTAGCGAACCTGGCCGATACCGCCATTGTTCACTGGGGTGTTGCGCCATGCATTGTGGGTGAAATGCGAGTCGATCGACACGGCAACCACTTCAACGTTACGCGCCTTGAAGTCAGCCATGCGGTTGTCCAGAGCGATCAGCTCGGACGGGCAAACGAAGGTGAAGTCCAGTGGGTAGAAGAACACCAGGCCGTATTTGCCTTTGATGGCCGACGACAGAGTGAAGCTGTCTACGATCTCGCCGTTGCCGAGGACGGCCGGTACGGTGAAGTCTGGGGCTTGTTTGCCTACGAGTACGCTCATTGAAAATCTCCTGGTCTATTAACGTGAAGAACTGGATTCGCATCAGCCTGCCACCCTCAGGCGACAGCCCTGTGACACGATCCCTTCGCAAGAACCGCCCATCATACACGGCGTTTTTGAGCTGTCCTTAACGGATTTTCAGCAGCGCGCGAATTCGGACTGTTACGGTTACTGTCGCAATGCCATGCCGCAAACCGTTCGTCAGCCATCGGCGCTTATAACGCGAAGCTTTCAGAAAGCACTTTGACAATCATTCTCGTTAACATTAAGATCCATCGCAATTGAGTCACAACCAGCGACGGTTCTCACTTATGTATGTCTGCCTCTGCACTGGCGTCACCGACGGTCAAATCCGCGATGCAATCTATGAAGGTTGCTGCAGCTATAAGGAAGTCCGTCAGGCCACCGGCGTAGCTAGCCAATGCGGTAAATGCGCCTGCCTTGCCAAGGAAGTGGTGCGCGAAACCCTGACCAAGCTGCAAACCGCCCAGGCCGCGATTCCATTTCCTGTTGAATTTACTGCCGCGTAACTACCGTATTTCAAAGAACCGGACTAATGTCCGGTTTTTTTATGCCCGCAAATCAATCGCTTAGGCGCTAGACGCGGAACACAAACATTCTTATTCCGATTAATTTTCATATAAGTTTCAATAACTTAGGTTTGACACTCTTAATTACGCGGCTCAAACTCTGCCTTATAGTCAGTTAATACAGGGCAGGACCCCATCATGAAAGGCGACATTACAGTCATCCAGCATCTCAACAAGATCCTTGCCAATGAGCTGGTCGCGATCAATCAATACTTTTTGCATGCACGCATGTATGAAGATTGGGGTCTGAACAAGCTCGGCAAGCACGAATACCACGAATCCATCGACGAGATGAAACACGCGGACAAGCTGATCAAGCGCATCCTGTTCCTCGAAGGCCTGCCGAACGTCCAGGACCTGGGCAAGCTGCAAATCGGTGAGCACACCCAGGAAATGCTTGAATGCGACCTGCGAATCGAACGCACCGGTCACGCGGACCTCAAGGTCGCGATCGCTCATTGCGAAACCGTCGGCGACTTCGGCAGCCGTGAACTGCTTGAAGACATCCTTGAATCCGAAGAAGAACACATCGACTGGCTGGAAACCCAACTGGGCCTGATCGATAAAGTGGGTCTTGAGAACTATCTGCAATCGCAGATGGGTGAAGAATAAGAACTGCGCAGCATCTATGTAGAAGCTGTGTAGGAGCCGTGTAGGAGCTGCCGAGTGAAACGAGGCTGCGATCTTTTGATCTTGCTTTTTTAAGATCAAGATCAAAAGATCGCAGCCTCGTTTCACTCGGCAGCTCCTACAGGAATAGCACAATAAAAAGCCCCGCCTTCTTTCGAGAGGCGGGGCTTTTTAGTGGCTGAAGATCAAAGATCGCAGCCTCGTTGCACTCGACGGCTCCTACAGTGGGGCCAATCGATTTACGCTTCGGTCTTGGCAGCAGCCGCTTTTTCAACAGCGGCTTTGATCGTGGCCTGCAACGAACCGTCTGCGGCCATTTCAGTCATGATGTCGCTACCGCCGACCAGCTCACCGCCGACCCACAGTTGCGGGAAGGTTGGCCAGTTGGCGTATTTTGGCAGGTTGGCGCGAATTTCCGGGTTCTGCAGGATGTCCACGTAGGCGAACTTCTCACCACACGCCATGACAGACTGCGCGGCTTTCGCGGAGAAGCCACACTGCGGGGCATTCGGCGAGCCTTTCATGTAAAGCAGAATGGTGTTGTTAGCAATCTGCTCTTTAATCGTTTCGATGATATCCATGGAGCACCTCGGCTGAACTTTCCGACTCAAGGGTCGGCACGGTGGCGCATTGTAACGGAAACCCGAGCGCCATGCTCGGTCTCCCCGACAGACTCGATCAAGCCGCCGCCACGGTCACCGGCACGCCGTTCAACGCCGCATTCCCCGACAACTCATCGAGCTGACATTCGTCGGTCAAGTCATTGGCGCTGGACCCCGGCTGGCTACTGGCGATCGCCATCTGCACGCCAGGCCGCGCATGGCCCCAACCGTGCGGAAGGCTGACCACGCCTTTCATCATATCCAGACTGCCCACCACTTCAACTTCGATCACCCCGACCCTCGAACTGACCCGCACCCGCTGCCCATCGGTGAGCCCACGGCTGGCCAGGTCATCCGGGTGCATCAACAGTTGATGCCGGGGCTTGCCCTTCACCAGACGGTGATAGTTATGCATCCACGAATTGTTACTGCGCACATGCCGGCGTCCAATCATCAGCAATTCATCGGCGGCTGGCGCCTGCAGGGCGGCGAAACGCGCCAGGTCTGCGAGGATCGGCGCCGGTGCCGCCTGGACACGCTGGTTCGGGGTCTTGAGCCGTGGCGCCAGATTGGATTTGAGCGCGCCCAGATCAATGCCATGAGGATGATCGAACAAGGTCGCCAGCGACAGCTTGTGCTCGGATGCATCGCCATACAGCCCCATCCGTAAGCCATGGTCGATCATCTGCGCCGGAGCGATGGTCGGTTTGAGTTCCTTGCCGGTCTTCGCGGCAAACGCCTGGGCCAGGCCGACGAAGATCTCCCAATCGTGCAGCGCACCTTCCGGCTTGGCCAGGATCGCCCGATTGAAACGCGAGACGTTACGCACGGCAAACATGTTGAACGTGGTGTCGTAGTGATCGTTTTCCAGGGCCGAGGTGGAGGGCAGGATCAGGTCGGCGTAACGCGTGGTTTCGTTGATGTACAGGTCGATGCTGACCATGAACTCCAGCCCGTCCAGCGCTTGCTCCAGTTGCCGGCCGTTGGGCGTGGACAGCACCGGGTTGCCCGCCACGGTGATCAACGCCCGCACCTGCCCTTCCCCGCCGGTGAGCATCTCTTCGGCCAGGGCCGACACCGGCAATTCGCCGCTGTACTCCGGACGTCCGGACACCCGGCTCTGCCACCGATTGAAATGCCCGCCCGAGGTGGACGCCACCAGATCCACCGCCGGCTCGGTGCACAACGCACCGCCCACGCGGTCCAGATTGCCGGTGACCAGGTTGATCAATTGCACGACCCAATGGCACAACGTGCCGAAGGCCTGGGTCGAAACGCCCATGCGCCCATAGCAAACCGCCGTCGGCGCCGCCGCAAAGTCTCTGGCCAGTTGACGGATCTGTTCGGCAGGCACCGCACACAGCGGGCTCATGACCTCCGCAGTGAAACCCGCCACCGCCTCACGCACCTCATCCAGACCGTCCACCGGCAGATGACTGTCGCGGGTCAGGCCTTCGGCGAACAAGGTATTGAGCAGCCCGAACAACAGCGCCGCGTCGCCACCGGGACGCACGAACAAATGTTGATCGGCAATCGCTGCCGTTTCACTGCGGCGCGGATCGACCACCACCACTTTGCCGCCCCGGGCCTGAATCGCCTTCAGGCGTTTCTCGACATCCGGCACGGTCATGATGCTCCCGTTGGACGCCAGCGGATTGCCACCCAGGATCAGCATGAAATCGGTGTGATCGATGTCCGGAATCGGCAACAGCAGGCCGTGGCCGTACATCAAATGGCTGGTCAGGTGATGGGGCAACTGATCGACCGACGTCGCGGAAAACCGGTTGCGGGTTTTCAGCAGGCCGAGAAAGTAATTGCTGTGGGTCATCAGCCCATAGTTGTGCACGCTCGGGTTACCTTGGTAGACCGCCACCGCGTTCTGCCCGTGACGTTCCTGAATCCCTGCCAGGCGTTCGGCCACAAGGTTGAAGGCGTCTTCCCACGCGATAGGCTGCCATTCGCTGCCCACGCGCTGCATCGGCTGATGCAGGCGATCCGGATCGTTCTGAATGTCTTGCAGGGCTACCGCTTTGGGGCAGATGTGCCCGCGACTGAACGTATCCTGCGGGTCACCCTTGATTGACGTGATCTGCACCCGGCCTTCGGCCTCGGTGGTTTCGATGGTCAGGCCACAAATGGCTTCGCACAGGTGGCAGGCACGGTGATGGAGAGTCTTGGTCATGGCCAGTCTCTGTCTTGTTCTGGGCGGGCAATGTCTGCCACGGGAACAAAACTATGGCGCGCGAACCGCCGCTGCGCCAGCGACGTTCGTCTTGTGAATCGGTGGCCATCAGGCCAGCCGATGGCTGTACGGATTCAGTTCGGTGGCAACCGGGGTGGCGCCTGCAACTGGATCTCCTGAATGGTTTCGATCTGTTCGTGGGCAACGTGCACGCCGGTGAGTTCGCCGATCAACCGCCAGTGCTCATCGAGCCCGGCACTGATGGTGGCCATGCGATCGATCATCCGCCGACCGGCGGCCTTGGTCACTTCGTCTTCACTGCGCATCAACTCGAAGGACATTGAAGTCATGGAAGCGGTGAGATGGGTCAGGGAGCGGGCCGTGAGGCCGAGTAGTTCCATTAATTGCTGTTCTTTCGATTCCATTCCGGAGGCTTCCTGCGTCGCTCGAGACTTAGTTATAACCCAGCACTTTGCATTAGCAAATGTTTCAGACCAGACACACTGCCTAGACATCCAGAGTGAAGCCTCGAATCAATCTGCAATCGCATCATCCTTGAAATTCTTCACTCCGATAAAAGCCCCAACAATGGCCCCCACCACGGCACTCGGCACGCTCGGGCAAATCGTATTCGCGATAATCGCGAAACCCATCACCGTGGACAACACTGCCATATCAAACGCCGGAGAGACTCGACGCAGACGTGTCAGGCCAACGATTCCGGTTTTATTGAGCGACATACAAGGCTCCCTCCTTGGGTGACTGACTTGATTCGGTCGAAGATTGCAATTGCGCCGATAATACCGGACGGCAGCCCCACCACTGGCACGCAAAACCGTAACAGCAAGCAACGCGGCCCCTTAAACCCGGGCCTGCCTTGGGGGCGCGCACGGCGCTTGATTTGCAAACCCGCTTCGGCTCCGTGTACAAATGCGGCGACCGGTTATGAATTTTGAAGAATCTATCAAACCGGAAAATAAGCCTCCTATTGGTAAGACGCGACATTTAATTATAAGATCGCGCCTTCCCCTATTTCGTCGCCCCGTGCGGCTTACGCCGCAGGTCTCGCCCGTTTTTCAGTTAAACAAGGCTTTGAGTATCTGCGGTCTGTTGCAAAAAGGTAGTCAATGATGAGCGCAAGGCACTTTCTCTCCCTGATGGATTGCACGCCCGAAGAGCTGGTCAGCGTGATCCGTCGAGGCGTTGAGCTCAAGGACCTGCGTAACCGCGGCGTACTGTTCGAGCCTTTGAAAAACCGCGTGCTCGGGATGATTTTCGAGAAGTCCTCGACCCGCACCCGCATCTCGTTCGAAGCCGGCATGATCCAGCTCGGCGGCCAGGCGATCTTCCTGTCGCCCCGCGATACCCAACTGGGTCGTGGCGAGCCGATCGGCGACGCCGCCATTGTCATGTCGAGCATGCTCGATGCGGTGATGATCCGTACGTTTTCCCACAGCACACTGACCGAATTCGCCGCCAATTCGCGCGTCCCGCTAATCAACGGTCTGTCCGATGACCTGCACCCGTGCCAGTTGCTGGCCGACATGCAAACCTTCCTTGAACACCGCGGCTCGATCCAGGGCAAGACCGTGGCCTGGATCGGCGACGGCAACAACATGTGCAACAGCTATATAGAAGCGGCGATCCAGTTCGACTTCCAGTTGCGCATTGCGTGCCCGGAAGGTTACGAGCCAAACCCGGAATTCGTGGCCAAGGCCGGCGATCGTGTGACCATCGTCCGCGATCCACAGGATGCCGTGCGCGGCGCTCACCTGGTCAGCACCGACGTCTGGACCTCCATGGGCCAGGAAGAAGAAACCGCCAAGCGCCTGAAGTTGTTCGCGCCGTTCCAGGTCAATCGCGCCCTGCTCGACCAGGCGGCGCCGGACGTGCTGTTCATGCATTGCCTGCCGGCCCACCGAGGCGAAGAAATCAGCCTCGACTTGCTGGACGACCCGCGCTCCGTGGCCTGGGACCAGGCGGAAAACCGTCTGCACGCGCAAAAGGCCCTGCTTGAGTTTCTCGTGATGCCGGCGTACCACCACGCATGAGCCAGCCATTACTGCTCAACCTGCGCAACCTTGCCTGCGGTTACCAGGACCAGCGGGTTGTACAAAACCTCAACCTGCATTTGAATGCCGGCGACATTGGTTGCCTGCTGGGTTCTTCAGGCTGCGGCAAGACCACCACATTGCGCGCCATCGCTGGTTTCGAACCGGTGCACGAAGGTGAAATCCAGCTGGGCGGCGAGACCATCTCCAGCGCCGGTTTTACCCTCGCCCCGGAGAAACGCCGGATCGGCATGGTCTTCCAGGACTACGCCCTGTTTCCGCATTTGAGCGTGGCCGAGAATATCGCCTTCGGGATCCGCAAACATCCGCAAAAGGACCGCGTCACCGAAGAGCTGCTTGAACTGGTCAACCTGAAGAACCTCGGCAAGCGCTTTCCCCATGAACTGTCCGGCGGCCAGCAGCAACGTGTCGCCCTGGCCCGAGCCCTGGCGCCAGAACCGCAACTGTTGCTGCTCGACGAACCGTTCTCCAACCTTGATGGCGAGTTGCGACGCAAGCTCAGCCATGAAGTCCGCGACATTCTCAAGGCCCGTGGCACCAGTGCGATTCTGGTCACCCACGACCAGGAAGAAGCCTTCGCCGTCAGCGATCACGTAGGGGTTTTCAAGGAAGGTCACCTGGAACAATGGGACACGCCCTACAACCTGTATCACGAACCGCTGACACCGTTTGTGGCCAGTTTCATCGGCCAGGGCTACTTCATTCGCGGCCAACTGAGCAGTCCGGAGTCGGTGCAGACCGAGTTGGGCGAGTTGCGCGGCAACCGAGCTTATACCTGGCCGATTGGCGGCGCGGTGGACGTGTTACTGCGCCCGGATGACATCGTTTATGCGCCGGACAGCCCGCTGAAGGCGCGCATCGTCGGCAAGACGTTCCTGGGCGCCTCGACGCTGTATCGCTTGCAGATGCCGACGGGCGCGCAGTTGGAATCGATCTTTCCGAGCCATGCTGATCATCAGGTCGGTGCGCAAGTGGGCATTCGGGTGGCGGCGGAGCATTTGGTGTTGTTCCAGGCGAGCGGAAGTACGGCAGCGCAGATTCCGGTGGTTGAATCGGGCGTACGCCGGTACAGCACCGCCAGCTGACACAATACGGGCTAATGTGGGAGCGGGCTTGCTCGCGAAAGCGCTGTATCAGTCGACATCATCACTGACTGACCAACCGCATTCGCGAGCAAGCCCGCTCCCACATTGGATTTGGGTCAGCCCAACATCAGCGTTCCGCTCGCGACCAACGTCGCATTCCCGCCAATCTTCACCCGTTCCCCTTCCAGCCGGCAGAACAACTCCCCACCCCGGGCCGAGCACTGATACGCCGCCAGGCTCGACTTGCCCAATCGCTTCGACCAGTACGGAATCAAACTGCAATGGGTTGAGCCGGTCACCGGGTCTTCATTGATGCCGATCGCCGGCGCGAAGTAGCGGGACACGAAATCATGTTTGCCGCCCTTGGCCGTAACGATTGCCCCCGGCCACGGCAGTTTCGCCAGCGCCGTCATGTCGGGTTGGCAATCGAGCACTGCCTGCTCGGATTCCAGCACCACCAATAGTTCGTTCGAACCGAGCACATCGACCGCTTCCACACCGAGGGCACGTTCGACATCCAGGGTCACGCCGACTTCCGACGGCATGATCGCCGGGAAATCCAGCCACAACCGCCCGCCTTCCCGGCTGACGCTCAATGGCCCGGATTTGCAGATGAAATCCAGGCGCTCGGCCGGCTCCTTGTAGATTTCAAACAGCACGAATGCGCTGGCCAAGGTCGCGTGCCCACACAGCGGCACTTCGGTGGTCGGGGTAAACCAACGGATATGCCAGGCCTGAGCTTCGCGGACCACGAAAGCGGTTTCGGCGAGGTTGTGCTCGGCGGCGATCTTCTGCATCAACTCATCGGCGAGCCAGGCATCGAGCCGATACACCATCGCTGGGTTGCCACTGAACGGTCGATCACTGAACGCATCGACCTGATGAAATTCAAGCTGCATAACGCTCTCCCTAAGTCAGGTCGCCGAGCATGAAGCCACGACTTATCCGGCGCCAGTGACAGTGAAGTCCAATTTTCACCATACACCCTGGGTCGACAGTGCTCGTCAGACACGGCCGATATCAGCGAACTTCGCCTGGGTGTGTTCGGCCAGCACTGCTGGCGCCAACTCGACTTCCAGCCCCCGCCGTCCGGCACTGACAAAAATGCTGGCAAAGGGTTGAGCCGAGTTATCGATAAAGGTGCGCAGACGCTTCTTTTGCCCCAACGGGCTGATTCCGCCCAACAGGTAACCCGTCGCCCGTTGTGCCGCCGCCGGATCAGCCATCTCGACTTTTTTCACGCCAGCCGCATGGGCCAGGTGCTTTAGATCGAGACTTCCGACGACCGGCACCACCGCCACCAGCAATTCACCTTTCTCACTGGCCGCCAGCAACGTCTTGAACACCTGCGCCGGGTCCAAGCCCAGTTTTTCCGCTGCCTCCAGACCATAGGACGCCGCCTTCGGATCATGTTCGTAACTGTGCACACGATGTTCGGCGCGAACTTTTTTCAACAAATCCAATGCGGGCGTCATGGCAGCTCCAGGCTGGGCAGCAGAAAAAAAACACTGCCCTGGATTCTAGGTCATTGATCCGTAAAAGGCTCTATTGCGGTGCTATTTCAAAGGCTTGGCGCGGGCCTGCTTCATGGGTTTGCAGCCGACTCATCAGGCCATCAACACGATCATTCACGAGGCGAATAGTTTAAATATGACTGATGGTTCACTTTCGACCTTTGACAGCGGCGTTTCTTGTCTATATTTTTTCGTTTACGAATACTGTAGGAATGATCTCGACGTAGTACTCGGCAGTAAACCAAAATCAGGATGGGGATCCTGACTTGGTGAAAATCGCGCCCTGACCAAGATGACAAGGCGCCAGACAACAACAAAAAAGAGGTTTTCGATGACAACTGCTTTGAAACAACCGCCACTCTCCAGCCAATGCATGGCCGAATTCCTGGGCACTGCACTGTTGATCTTTTTCGGAACAGGGTGTGTTGCTGCGCTCAAGGTCGCGGGTGCCAGCTTCGGTTTGTGGGAAATCAGTATCATCTGGGGCGTGGGCGTCAGCATGGCGATCTACCTGACCGCCGGTGTTTCCGGGGCTCACCTCAATCCCGCCGTCAGCATCGCGCTGAGTATTTTCACTGACTTCGAAAAGCGCAAACTGCCCTTCTACATCATTGCCCAAGTCGCCGGCGCGTTCTGCGGGGCGTTGTTGGTTTACACGCTCTACAGCAATCTGTTTTTCGATTACGAACAAACTCACCATATGGTTCGTGGCACTCAAGCAAGCCTTGAGCTGGCGTCGGTGTTCTCCACCTTCCCGCACCCAGCCCTGTCCACAGCCCAGGCGTTCCTGGTCGAAGTGGTCATCACCGCCATCCTTATGGGCGTGATCATGTCCCTGACCGACGACAACAACGGCCTGCCCAAGGGTCCGCTGGCGCCACTGCTGATCGGCCTGTTGATTGCGGTGATTGGTAGCTCGATGGGTCCGCTGACCGGTTTCGCGATGAACCCGGCGCGTGATTTCGGGCCCAAGCTGATGACTTTCTTCGCAGGCTGGGGTGAAATTTCCTTCACCGGCGGACGCGATATCCCGTATTTCCTGATTCCGATTTTTGCACCGATTGTCGGTGCCTGCCTCGGCGCTGCGGCCTATCGCGGGCTGATTGCCCGTCATCTGCCCAGCACCGAACCTGCTACAAAGGATGCAACACCGGCCATTGACGGCAAACCAAGAACTTCTTGATACCGTTGGCGCGTGATCCTGCCCTTTGATCCCGCGCCTGACCTCACTCCTTTTTTCGTCCAAGGCAATCGACATGACCGATATTCAGAATAAGAACTACATCATTGCCCTCGATCAGGGTACGACCAGCTCCCGCGCGATCATCTTCGACCGCGACGCGAACGTGGTCTGCACCGCCCAGCGCGAATTCGTGCAGCATTACCCGCAAGCCGGTTGGGTCGAACATGACCCGATGGAAATCTTCGCGACCCAAAGCGCCGTGATGGTCGAGGCCCTGGCTCAAGCCGGCCTGCATCACGACCAGGTCGCCGCCATCGGCATCACCAACCAGCGCGAAACCACCGTGGTCTGGGACAAGACCACCGGCCGCCCGATCTACAACGCGATCGTCTGGCAGTGCCGCCGCAGCACCGAGATCTGCCAGCAGCTCAAACGCGATGGCCACGAGCAATACATCAGCGACACCACTGGCCTGGTCACCGACCCGTACTTCTCCGGCACCAAACTCAAGTGGATCCTCGACAACGTCGAAGGCAGCCGTGAACGTGCGCGCAACGGCGAACTGCTGTTCGGCACCGTCGACAGCTGGCTGATCTGGAAATTTACCGGCGGCAAAGTTCACGTTACCGACTACACCAACGCCTCGCGCACCATGCTCTTCAACATCCACTCGCTGGAGTGGGACGCAAAGATGCTGGAGATCCTCGACATCCCGCGCGAAATGCTGCCAGAAGTTAAATCGTCGTCGGAAATCTACGGCCACACCAAAAGCGGCATTGCCATCGGCGGTATCGCCGGCGACCAGCAAGCGGCGCTGTTCGGCCAGATGTGCGTCGAACCCGGCCAGGCGAAAAACACCTACGGCACGGGTTGCTTCCTGCTGATGAACACCGGCGACAAAGCCGTGAAATCCAAGCATGGCATGCTGACCACCATCGCTTGCGGCCCGAAAGGCGAAGTGGCTTACGCCCTCGAAGGCGCAGTGTTCAACGGCGGTTCAACCGTTCAGTGGCTGCGTGACGAGCTGAAGATCATCGCCGATGCCACCGACACCGAATACTTCGCCAGCAAGGTCAAGGACAGCAACGGCGTGTACCTGGTGCCAGCCTTCACCGGTCTGGGCGCGCCGTACTGGGACCCGTATGCCCGTGGCGCGTTGTTCGGCCTGACCCGTGGCGTACGCGTGGATCACATCATTCGTGCCGCGCTGGAATCGATCGCTTATCAAACCCGCGACGTGCTCGACGCCATGCAACAGGATTCCGGCGAACGCCTCAAATCCCTGCGTGTGGACGGCGGCGCCGTGGCGAACAACTTCCTCATGCAATTCCAGGCCGACATCCTCGGCACCCAGGTCGAGCGCCCACAAATGCGCGAAACCACCGCACTGGGCGCCGCTTACCTGGCCGGCCTGGCGTGCGGCTTCTGGGGCAGTCTCGAAGAGTTGCGTGGCAAGGCTGTCATCGAACGCGAATTCGAACCGGCCCTGGAAGAAAGCGCGAAGGAAAAACTCTACGCCGGCTGGAAGAAAGCGGTCAGCCGCACCCGCGATTGGGAACCGCATGAAGGCGCTGAATAAGCCAACAACAGGATCCGAATAGGGTTGTAACTGGTAGGGAGCAGATTCCTGCGGCATCATGGGCAAATTTTGCACGGCAGCCCAAAGGAAGCCCCATGAATCTGCCTCCCCGTCAGCAGCAAATCCTCGAACTGGTCCGCGAACGCGGCTATGTGAGTATCGAGGAAATGGCTACGCTGTTCGTCGTTACACCGCAAACCATTCGCCGCGATATCAATCAGCTCGCGGAAGCCAATTTGTTGCGTCGCTACCACGGCGGCGCGGCCTACGATTCCAGTGTCGAAAACACCGCCTACGCCATGCGTGCCGACCAGATGCGCGATGAAAAGCAGCGTATCGGCGAAGCCATTGCGGCACAGATTCCCGATCACGCCTCGCTGTTCATCAATATCGGCACCACCACCGAATCGATTGCCCGAGCGCTGCTCAACCACAATCACCTGAAAATCATCACCAACAACCTGCACGTCGCCTCGATGCTCAGCGCCAAGGACGATTTCGATGTCCTGCTGACGGGTGGCAATGTGCGGCGCGACGGCGGTGTGGTCGGTCAGGCGAGCGTCGACTTCATTAACCAGTTCAAGGTGGATTTCGCTCTGGTCGGCATCAGTGGTATCGATGAAGACGGTAGCCTGCTCGACTTCGATTATCAGGAAGTGCGGGTGTCCCAGGCGATCATTGCCAACGCGCGACAGGTGATTCTGGCGGCGGACTCCAGCAAGTTCGGGCGTAACGCCATGATTCGCTTGGGGCCGATCAGCCTGATTGACTGTTTGGTGACCGATCAGCAGCCGGTGCCGGCGTTGGCGCAGTTGTTGAGTCAGCACAAGATTCGGTTGGAAGTGGTTTAACTCTCTCCCTCTTCGGCGCCTGTTCCGGCGCTTTCGCGAGCAAGCCCGCTCCCACAGGATCTCTGCAATCCTTGTGGGAGCGGGCTTGCTCGCGAATACGGTTGCCCAAGCGACACACCTTCCGCGCCCTACCGCGCATCTAAATGTTCGTAAATTTTCCTTTCCCGGCCCTTCGATCAGTATTTTCAATCGAAGTTGACTGGCTGTGCGCGGCTTTATGGGCTACCATTTTCGCAAATGAACATTAATGTTCGAATTCCAATATCGAAAATCATAAAAGCCCGAGGCCAGCCGATGCCCACTTCTACCTTGCCTACGCCCCCTCTCGCCGAGGTCTACGATATCGCCGTCATCGGTGGTGGGATCAATGGCGTGGGGATCGCAGCGGATGCCGCCGGTCGCGGTCTTTCGGTGTTCCTTTGTGAAAAAGACGACCTGGCCAGCCATACCTCGTCGGCCAGCAGCAAGCTGATCCACGGCGGCCTGCGCTACCTCGAACATTACGAATTCCGTCTGGTGCGCGAAGCTCTGGCCGAACGCGAAGTCCTGCTGGCCAAGGCCCCGCACATCGTTAAGCAGATGCGCTTTGTATTGCCGCACCGCCCGCACCTGCGTCCGGCGTGGATGATCCGCGCCGGCCTGTTCCTTTATGACCACCTGGGCAAACGGGAAAAACTGGAAGGCTCGAAAAGCCTGAAGTTCGGTCCGAACAGCCCGCTGAAAGCCGAAATCACCAAAGGCTTCGAATACTCCGATTGCTGGGTCGACGATGCCCGCCTCGTGGTCCTGAACGCCATGGCCGCTCGCGAGAAAGGCGCCCACGTTCACACCCAGACTCGTTGCATCAGCGCTCGTCGCGCCAAAGACCTGTGGCACCTGAACCTGGAACGTGCCGATGGCAGCCTGTTTTCGATCCGCGCCAAGGCGCTGGTGAACGCCGCCGGCCCATGGGTTGCCAAGTTCATTCGTGATGACCTGAAGATGGATTCGCCGTACGGCATCCGCCTGATCCAGGGCAGCCACCTGATCGTGCCGAAACTGTATGACGGCGAACACGCGCACATTCTGCAAAACGAAGATCAGCGCATCGTCTTCACTATTCCGTACCTGAACCACTTCACCCTGATCGGCACCACGGATCGTGAATACACTGGCGACCCGGCAAAAGTAGCGATCACCGAAGGCGAAACCGATTACCTGCTCAAAGTGGTCAACGCCCACTTCAAGAAGCAAGTCAGCCGCGACGACATCCTGCACAGCTATTCCGGTGTGCGTCCGCTGTGCAACGACGAATCCGACAACCCGTCGGCCGTGACCCGCGACTACACCCTGGCGTTGTCCGGCACCGGTGAGGAAGCGCCGCTGTTGTCGGTGTTCGGCGGCAAGCTGACCACCTACCGCAAACTGGCCGAGTCGGCGCTGGCGCAACTGGCCCCGTACTTCACGCAGATCAAGCCAAGCTGGACCGCGACGGCCACCCTGCCCGGCGGCGAAGACATGACCACCCCCCAAGCCCTGTGCGCGAAGATCCGCGACACCTTCGACTGGGTGCCTACCGAGATCGCCCGCCGCTGGGCCACCACCTACGGCAGCCGCACCTGGCGCATGCTGGAAGGCGTGCAGAACCTCAGCGACCTGGGCGAACACATCGGCGGCGGTCTCTACACCCGCGAAGTCGATTACCTGTGCAGCGAAGAGTGGGCCACCACCGCCTATGACATTCTGTGGCGCCGCAGCAAGCTCGGGTTGTTCACCACCCCGGACGAGCAGCAGAAACTGGCGGATTACCTGAGCAAGGTCGAGCAGAACCGCAGCAAGATCGAAGCGGCCTGATCGGGAATCCGGTTAAGTGAAAGCCCCTGAATCGCGAGATTCAGGGGCTTTTTGCATTCTGCCAAACCACCACAAATCCCCTGTGGGAGCGGGCTTGCTCGCGAATGCGGTGTGACAGTCGACATGGATTTACCTGACTCACCGCATTCGCGAGCAAGCCCGCTCCCATAGGGGTTATGCGCAAGGCAAGCCATTCGGTTTTCCGAACGCGACCTGTCGGTCGATTCGGTTAACCGGATTATTCCTGGCTAGAAATCCCACCACAAATATTTAATCCCCTTATAAATCAACACTTTGATCCATGACGCCTGGCCTGGCACGAGTCATGCTCTACACTCTTGGACGAATGTATTGTCGTGACCACCCTTCCGGTGCCGCCACGCATTCGAAGCACAAAAGGGCCGACGAACTGGCTCCATAAAAAAAACAATGTCGAGGAAAATTTGATGCGCATCGTTCCCCATATCCTGGGCGCAGCCATTGCTGCCGCTCTGATTAGCACTCCAGTTTTCGCTGCCGAACTCACCGGCACACTGAAGAAGATCAAAGAGTCCGGTGTGATCACCCTCGGGCATCGTGATGCTTCCATTCCGTTTTCCTACATCGCGGATGCTTCCGGCAAACCGGTCGGCTACTCCCACGATCTGCAACTGAAAATCGTCGAAGCCATCAAGAAAGACCTCGACTTGCCAAACCTGCAGGTCAAATACAACCTGGTCACCTCGCAAACCCGTATCCCGCTGGTGCAGAACGGCACCGTGGACGTCGAGTGTGGCTCCACCACCAACAACGTAGAACGTCAGCAGCAAGTTGACTTCTCCGTCGGCATCTTCGAAATCGGTACCCGCCTGCTGTCCAAGAAAGGTTCGGCGTACAAGGATTTCGACGACCTGAAAGGCAAGAACGTCGTGACCACCGCAGGCACCACGTCCGAGCGCATCCTCAAGTCGATGAATGCCGACAAGCAAATGGGCATGAACGTCATCTCCGCCAAAGACCACGGCGAGTCCTTCCAGATGCTGGAATCGGGCCGCGCCGTTGCGTTCATGATGGACGACGCCTTGCTGGCCGGCGAAGCGGCCAAAGCCAAGAAAGCGGATGACTGGGCCGTTACCGGTACGCCACAGTCCTACGAAATCTACGGCTGCATGGTCCGTAAAGGCGACGAGCCGTTCAAGAAGGCTGTAGACGACGCCATCGTGGCCACCTACAAGTCGGGCGAGATCAACAAGATCTACGAAAAATGGTTCATGTCGCCAATCCCGCCAAAAAACCTGAATCTGAACTTCCCGATGAGCGACGAGCTCAAGGCACTGATCGCCAATCCGACCGACAAAGCGGCTGACGACAAGAAATCCTGATTCCTGACTAACCTTATCTCCTGAGAGGGCCACTGCCCTTTCAGGGGTTTGTCACTCCCTGCTGGCAGATTTTGGAAACACTCGAACCGGTGGCTGTCGAGCCGATCGTGTGTGCCTGGCTTTCAAAGTCAGGCGGGAACGGAGCTTCCCCAGGCGGGCACTTGTACATTGATCGATCCGAGGGGAGACCCTAATGAATTACAACTGGGACTGGGGCGTGTTCTTCAAGTCCACCGGCGTGGGCAGCGAGACTTATCTCGACTGGTTCATCTCCGGTTTGGGCTGGACCATCGCCATCGCCGTCGTGGCCTGGATTATCGCGCTGTCGCTGGGCTCGATCCTGGGTGTCATGCGCACCGTGCCGAACCGCATCGTATCGGGCATCGCGACCTGCTACGTCGAACTCTTCCGTAACGTGCCGCTGCTGGTTCAGCTGTTCATCTGGTACTTCCTGGTGCCCGACCTGCTGCCGCAAGACATGCAGGACTGGTACAAGCAAGACCTGAACCCGACCACCTCGGCCTACCTGAGCGTTGTCGTGTGCCTGGGCCTGTTCACCGCGGCACGGGTTTGCGAACAAGTGCGCACCGGCATCCAGGCCTTGCCGAAGGGTCAGGAATCCGCGGCTCGCGCCATGGGTTTCAAGCTGCCGCAGATCTACTGGAACGTGCTGCTGCCCCAGGCCTACCGCATCATTATTCCGCCGCTTACCTCGGAATTTTTGAACGTGTTCAAGAACTCGTCGGTGGCCTCGCTGATCGGCCTGATGGAGCTGCTCGCGCAGACCAAGCAGACCGCCGAGTTCTCCGCCAACCTGTTCGAAGCCTTCACCCTGGCCACGCTGATCTACTTCACCCTGAACATGAGCCTGATGCTGCTGATGCGCCTGGTCGAGAAGAAAGTCGCCGTACCGGGCCTGATCTCCCTAGGGGGTAAATGATGGAATTCGACTTCTCGGGCATCGTTCCGTCCCTGCCGGGCTTGTGGAACGGCATGATCATGACCCTCCAGTTGATGGCGCTGGGCGTGGTCGGCGGGATCATCCTCGGCACGATCCTGGCGCTGATGCGCCTGTCCCACAACAAACTGCTGTCGAACCTGGCCGGCGCCTACGTCAACTACTTCCGTTCGATCCCGCTGCTGCTGGTAATCACCTGGTTCTACCTGGCGGTGCCGTTCGTACTGCGCTGGATCACTGGCGAAGACACCCCGATCGGCGCATTCGCCTCGTGCATCGTCGCGTTCATGATGTTCGAAGCGGCGTACTTCTGCGAAATCGTCCGGGCTGGCGTGCAGTCGATCTCCAAGGGCCAGATGGGCGCCGCCCAGGCCCTGGGCATGACCTACGGCCAGATGATGCGTTTGATCATCCTGCCGCAAGCGTTTCGCAAGATGACCCCGCTGTTGCTGCAACAGAGCATCATCCTGTTCCAGGACACCTCGCTGGTGTACGCGGTGGGCCTGGTGGACTTCCTCAATGCTTCGCGCGCCAGTGGCGACATCATCGGTCGCTCCAACGAGTTCCTGATCTTCGCAGGGCTTACGTACTTCACAATCAGCTTTGCCGCCTCGCTGCTGGTCAAGCGTCTGCAAAAAAGGTTTGCCGTATGATCTCTATCAAGAACATCAACAAGTGGTATGGCGACTTCCAGGTGCTGACTGATTGCAGCACCGAGGTCAAAAAAGGCGAAGTGATCGTGGTCTGCGGGCCGTCCGGCTCGGGCAAATCGACCCTGATCAAATGCGTCAACGCCCTGGAACCGTTCCAGAAAGGCGACGTGGTGGTCGATGGCACGTCCATCGCCGACCCGAAGACCGACCTGCCGAAACTGCGTTCGCGCGTCGGCATGGTGTTCCAGCATTTCGAGCTGTTCCCGCACCTGTCCATCACCGAAAACCTGACCATCGCGCAGATCAAGGTCTTGGGCCGCAGCAAGGAAGAAGCCACCAAGAAAGGCCTGCAACTGCTGGAGCGCGTCGGCTTGTCGGCCCACGCGCACAAACACCCGGGCCAACTCTCCGGTGGTCAGCAACAGCGTGTGGCCATTGCCCGTGCGCTGGCCATGGACCCGATCGTCATGCTGTTCGACGAACCGACCTCGGCGCTGGACCCGGAGATGGTCAACGAAGTGCTCGACGTGATGGTGCAACTGGCCCACGAAGGCATGACCATGATGTGCGTCACCCACGAAATGGGCTTCGCCCGCAAAGTGGCCGACCGCGTGATCTTCATGGATCAGGGCAAGATCATCGAAGACTGCCCGAAAGAAGAGTTCTTCGGCGACATCAGCGCCCGCTCCGAACGTGCGCAGCACTTCCTTGAGAAGATTTTGCAGCACTAAGAAAGGCACTGCTCCCCCCTGTGGGAGCGGGCTTGCTCGCGAAGAGGCCAGCACATTCAACATCCCTGTTGACTGACACACCGCTTTCGCGAGCAAGCCCGCCCCCACAGGGGGTCGGTGTTGGCTTGTAGATTTGTGTTGTGGTTGACCCAAGGCATCTGTGATGAAATGCGACCCCACTCTCTATCGCGCAGCGCCGCCATCACTCGCCGTGAAACCCCGCCTGATTCGCCATCTGTTCCTGCCGCCGCTGGTCATCGCCCTGATGATTGGGTTGGGTTATATCGGCTTCTGGGTCAGTGAGCATTACGGGATTCGCAGCCTCAGCGAGAACGGCCAGCGTCAGCTGGAACTGCACGCCCGCGCCGTCGAGAGCGAGATCAGCAAGTACACCTACCTGCCCAGCCTGCTGGAACTCGAATCCAGTGTTTCAAAGCTGCTGGACGACCCGACCCCGGAAACCCGGCAGACGGTCAACGATTACCTTGAGGGCCTGAACCGGCGCAGCCGCAGTCGGGCCATCTACGTCATGGACACCACCGGTCGCGTGCTGGCCACCAGCAACTGGCGCGATGTCGACAGTTACCTCGGTGAAGACCTGTCCTTCCGTGCCTACTTCCAGAACGCCGTGCGCGGTCAGCCGGGGCGCTTCTACGGCATCGGCAGCACCAATGGCGAACCCGGTTATTACCTGGCCCATGGCTTGGAAGAACACGGCAAGATCATCGGCGTCGCCGTGGTCAAAGTCCGGCTGGAAGCCATGGAAGAACGCTGGCAGCGCGCCCGCCTCGAAGCCTTCGTCAGCGACGAGAACGGCATCATCATTCTCTCCAGCGATCCGGCACGCCGGCTTAAATCCGTGGTGCCGCTGAGTGACGAAACCAAGGAAAAACTCGCCCGCAGCCTGCAGTACTACTGGTTCCCGCTGAACGAATTGCAACCGCTGGCCCGGGAAACCCTGGCCGAAGGCGTGGAGAAACTGACCTTCCCCGCCAACAGCGAATTGGCCTCCGACGACCAGGACATCACCTACCTGGCCCAGACCCGCCCCTTGAGCGACACGCCGTGGAATTTCACCCTGCTCACGCCTTTGGCGGATTTGCGCCGGGAAGCGATCAATCAGGGGATTCTGGTGGCGGTGGCGTTTGCCCTGGTGGCGTTCCTGCTGATCGCCTGGAACGAGCGGCGCAAGGTCATCGCCACCCGCCTCGCCGCCCGGGAAGCCTTGCAGGAAGCGAACAATCAACTGGAGCGTCGGATTACCGAACGCACCACCGACCTGCGGGCCAGCAACGAACGGCTCAAGGGCCAGATCCGCGAACGGCGCCAGGCCGAAGAGACGTTGCGCCGGGCCCAGGATGAACTGGTCCAGGCCGGCAAACTGGCGGCCATCGGCCAAATGTCGACCAGCATCGCCCACGAATTGAACCAGCCGCTGGCCGCGCTGCGGACCTTGTCCGGCAACACCGTACGTTTCCTGGAACGGGGTCAACTGGACGTCGCCAGCACCAACCTGAAAACCATCAACGAACTGATCGACCGCATGGGCCGCATCACCGCCAGCCTGCGCTCCTTCGCCCGGCGCGGCGACGACAAGGGCCAGGCCAGTCTCGGCAAAGCCGTGGACGCGGCGTTGCAACTGCTCAACAGTCGGATGGAATGCGCGCATCTGGACCTGCATCGCGACTTCAAGGATGTGCAGGTGCAGATCGACCAGACGCGGCTGGAACAAATCCTGGTCAACCTGATCGGCAACGCCCTCGACGCCATGCAGTCGCAACCCCTGCCGGAGCTGTGGCTGGAAGGCGAAGAGTACGATGGCAAATATCGCTTGCGGGTACGCGACAACGGTCACGGCATCGACGCCGAAGCCCGCAAGCATCTGTTCGAACCGTTCTTCACCACCAAACCCGGCGCGCAGGGCCTGGGCCTCGGCCTGACCCTTTCCGCCAGCCTGGCCGCGGCCACCGGCGGTCACTTGGGTGTCGAGCACCCGGCCAGCGGTGGTACCACCTTCGTCCTCAGTTTACCGTTGGTAAGCCCCATTCCCGCCGAGCCAATATGAACAACGACCTTAGTGTGCTGATCGTCGAAGACGACCCCCATGTGCTGCTCGGCTGCCAACAGGCGCTGACCCTGGAAGACATTCCCTGCGTCGGCGTCGGCAGCGCCGAAGAAGCGCTGGAGCGGGTCGGCGACAACTTTGCCGGGATCGTCATCAGCGACATTCGCCTGCCGGGTATCGATGGCCTGGAACTGCTGACCCGGCTCAAGGCCCGCGACCGCAGCCTGCCGGTGGTGCTGATCACCGGGCATGGCGACATCTCCATGGCGGTCGGCGCGATGCAGAAAGGCGCCTACGATTTCATGGAAAAACCGTTCTCCCCGGAACGTCTGGTGGACGTGGCCCGTCGCGCTCTGGAACAACGCAGCCTCGCCCGCGAAGTCTCCTCGCTGCGCCGGCAACTCGCGGAACGGGACTCTCTGGAAGGCCGAATCATCGGCCGCTCGCCCGCCATGCAGAACCTGCGCGAACTGATCGCCAACGTCGCCGACACCTCGGCCAACGTGCTGATCGAAGGCGAAACCGGCACCGGCAAGGAACTGGTCGCCCGTTGCCTGCATGACTTCAGTCGCCGCCATACCAAACAGTTCGTCGCGCTGAACTGCGGCGGCCTCCCGGAAAACCTGTTCGAAAGCGAAATCTTTGGCCACGAAGCCAACGCCTTTACCGGCGCCGGCAAACGGCGGATCGGCAAGATCGAACACGCCGACGGCGGCACGCTGTTCCTCGATGAAGTGGAAAGCATGCCGCTGCCATTGCAGATCAAACTGCTGCGGGTATTGCAGGAACGCACCCTCGAACGCCTCGGCTCGAACCAGAGCGTGGCGGTGGATTGCCGGGTGATTGCGGCGACCAAGTCCGACCTGGACGAGTCGAGCAAAAAGGGCGAATTCCGCAGCGACCTGTATTACCGCCTCAACGTGGTGACCCTGGAACTGCCCCCGTTACGCGAACGTCGCGAAGACATCCTGCAACTGTTCGAGCACTTCTTGCAGCAGTCATCGCTGCGCTTTGACCGCGAAGTGCCGGAGCTGGATAACCAGACCCTGTCCCATCTGATGAGCCACGACTGGCCGGGCAACGTGCGTGAACTGCGCAACGTCGCCGAGCGGTTCGCCCTCGGTTTGCCGGCCTTCAAGAAGTCCGGTGCCAGCGGCAGCAATCAGGGCCTGGCCTTCGCCGAAGCGGTGGAAGCCTTCGAACGCAACCTGCTCAACGACGCCTTGCAGCGCAGCGGCGGCAACCTGACCCAGGCCAGCCTGGAACTGGGAATGGCCAAGACCACGCTATTCGACAAAGTGAAAAAGTACGGGCTGAGCCACTGATGGACCTGATTCTAAAAGCCGCACTCGGTGCAGGCGTGGTGCTGATTCTCGCCGCGTTGGCCAAGACCAAAAACTATTACATCGCCGGGTTGGTGCCGCTGTTCCCGACCTTCGCGCTGATTGCGCATTACATCGTCGGCAAGGGCCGTTCGCTGGACGATTTGAAGACCACCATCGTGTTTGGCATGTGGTCGATCATTCCGTACTTCGTGTACCTGGCCACGCTGTACGTGATGGTCGACCGCATGCGCCTGGAAGCCTCGCTGGCCGTGGCGGCGGTGGCCTGGCTGATGGCGGCCAGCGTGCTGGTGTCGGTGTGGGTCAGGTTACACAGCTGACCCACACCGGCCGATCAGAACAACGCTTCGAAATAGCGGAGCGCCAACGGCTTGCCAATCGACCCGCGCCAGATCGGGTCGACCGCCGCGCCGTCGCGGGCCTGTTTCTGTTGCCATTTCAAGCCCAGGTTGCGCTGCTCGGGCAGTTTCAGATGCGCCTTGTCGAACCGGTTGAACACCGGGTCGGCCGTGCCGAAATGAAAGTGCGCGTACCACACGACCCGGGGCACGCCCTGGGTCAGGTCGAGCACCTCAAACTCTTGCAGGAAGTCCGGCCGGCCATCGGCGCGCCGGCCCAGGTCCACCAATGTCCCGACCTTGCGGATTTCAATGATCGGCTGCCCCGGTGTTGCCGCTTGATGCAAATCCTCCAGATAGCCTTCGGTCGGTGTCTTGCTTTTCAGCGTGTGCGCCACCCGCAGGTCACGGCCTTCCTGAATCAGCGCCTGGGCCTTCGCATTCAACTGCGCAATGATTGGCTCTTGTGCAGACGCCCGGCCGATTCGCCGGGCACGCAGGCTCAGTTCCGCCGCTTCGCTGGTCATCATGTATTCAAGGTTGGCCGGCGACATCTGTTGACGGGCATAACCTTCGACCTTCAGCCGGTAGCCATCCAGCGCCGCGAGACGCTGTCGGGCCTCGGTCAATAATGCCGGAACGTCAACCACCTCATCAGGCTGAACAACGCCTGACGGCACCTGACGTCGGTACTTGCCGGCACTGGCGGGCAGCCAGTGTTCAACGCGGCCGTCTTCACCGGTCAGCGTAAAGCGGGTTTGCCGGGTCAGCGGGTCCACTTCTTTTTTACCGATCAACAGACGATTGCCATCGGTTTCGAAGATTTCCTTGCCGCTGTTCCTGGCGTTGGCTGACGGTTTGATGCCGTTCTTGATGCCGTGGCGCGCATGGTTGCCCATCTTGTGCAGCAGCTCCAATGTCGGTGCCACCCAAGGCAAATCGAAATGCTGCCCATATCCCGCCGCCCACACCGTGAGGTCACGAGCGAACGTTTCATACTCCTGCAAACACTCACTCAGTATCTGATTGCGCCGATTCACGTTGGCAATGACGTCGGGCAGGCTGTGTTGACTGGTCAGCGCCTCATACACCTTGGTGCGAGCCTCGCCCATTCGCCCGTGCAGGTATGGCCAGGCAGGATCGAAGACCCGGTCATAGCGGGTGAGCATGGACAAATGGTTCAGGGTTTTGACGTAGTCGCGCGTCGCTTCGGACAACGTGCTGTCGATGCGTTCCAGATCCTCGGTAACGTTGGATTTGTCCGCGCGCAATTTGACGCGGCGACGCCAGACATCAAGTTGTGCAACGTGGGCGTCGATCTCTTGCAGTTCATCGATCAGCTTCACGCGTAGCTGGCGTATTTGCCGGGAAAATTTCAGGGACGCGTCGAGGCTGCCCGCTGGGAGCTTGACCATCTGATCAGTCACGGCAGCGATGTCGTCCAAGTAATGCAGACTGCGATCCCGGGCCAGGTCGAGGCGATGCAGGGTGCGCTCGACCACCACCATCGCCGACTGGCTCAGCAGTTCCTGGGTTTCATGACGACGGTTGCCATGACTCAGGGACAACATCTGGTTCAACTGCTCATGCCGTTGGATAGCCAGTTCAATGTCGTTGATGCATCCGGCGTTGACCGAGTCCAAGAGCGAGCGACGTGTTGCATCGTCACCGTCCAGGTACCGCCGGATCGCCACGTTATGGCTTTGGTGTTGGGAATGGAGTTGCCGCGACAGCGCATCGATCGAATGTTCCAGCCGACGTTGATGCCGTAAGGCCTGATCGGTCAACCAGCGCGGCAGCCATCGACGAATGAAGGCCGGCCAGATCGGGTCCAGGCCATCGGCCAGATGCCCGGCCAGATTTCCGCCACCGGGCAGTCCCGAACTGAACAACGCACCGTGTACCGCGAAATAGGTGTCCCAGTGGCCCGCTTCGTCGATGGCAATCGGTTGTTGATAGGCCCTTCTGCGAGTGCCATACAGACGCAGTGTCCGGTCCAGCAACCTGACTTGATACACACGCCCCTGACGAAGAATGAAGTCGCCGAGGGCGTGCCGGTACACATTGCGATAAAGGCCTTCGC
Source organism: Pseudomonas sp. dw_612 (assembly GCF_018449725.1). GTDB lineage: Bacteria > Pseudomonadota > Gammaproteobacteria > Pseudomonadales > Pseudomonadaceae > Aquipseudomonas. The sequence continues at coordinate 197,235 of NZ_JAAVVC010000005.1, forward strand.
TGGCCGGTTGCAGTCCGACCAGGGAAATCGACCCCTCATATTCATAACCCTCAAACCGATCTTTCAGCCGTCGAGCCTTGCGCAAGGAAGGACGATGGAAGGTGGCACCGTTGATCAAGGCGCTGGCCTGCCGTTGCCGGGTCAATGCCCGCGCCAGGCTCGGGCCGCTGGCCACACCGGGCAAGATGTCCATCGCCGCGTCGATCAAGGACAACAGCACCGATTCCAGTTGCGCAAGGCCATGGCCCACTTCGCCGCGCAAGAACGCCGCCACCGCCAGGTTGGCGTTGTCCCAGGCGTCATACAGCGCAATCGCGCCACCGACAAAGGGCACCATGCCCAAGGCCATTTTCAGGTAATTGAACATCAGGCCGCCCTGCAACGCGTACTGCTCCAGGTACAACGCGGTGTTGGAGCGCGACGTCGCGCGGTGCGCTTCGATCAAGCGTCCCATGTGGGCGTTGAGCAGATGAACGGCCAGCGAGGTGGTCGCCGGCCAAGGTACGCCGACCCCGATCAAGGCATCGAAATTGATCTTGCGCGCCTGGTCAATCCGGCTGACATGGCGGTTGAAATCGCCGATCACTGCGCGACCGGCCAGGTAATTGACCATGTCCGGGCGCAGACACAGGTTGAATAGAAGTTGGCGAGCCAATTCAAGACTGGCCCGTTGATAAAAGCACTGCCCGTCAGGGCTGTCGGGCAGGTAGAGCAACGTCACTCCGCTGACCTGCTCTTCTATGAACGTCACCCCCGATAACCCGGTCGCCCCGTCCTGTGTGTCAGAACCGCCGACGGTCAGGCGGGCCGGGCGTAACACAATGCGTTGGCCATTGGCCGCGTAGGCCTGGGCGGTACTGGCGTCGATGGCGGTGCTCAGAATCTGCCAACCGTTCTGTTCGATCTGTTTTTGCAACAGGGCCGAGTCGCCGCGCATGTTCAGCATCAGGCGAAACGGTTCGGCCAGACATTCGCGACGATGCTCGTTGCTGAAGGCGGGCGCCGTCGGAGAACCCGTGAAGGCCCGGTAAATGAGACCCTCGTAATGCCCGGCCAGGTCCAGTTCCGTGACCAGTGTGCGCAGGTACGACGAAGTGATGCCGTTGATCAGAGTAGTGCGTTCGGTAGCCGAATCGGCGCTGACCGCGACCTTCATCAAGGACATTCGCCACCACAGCGACTGATCGATATTGCTGTTCGCCAGCTGGGCAATCGACCAGGGACTGCGCTGGGCACTGGCCACCAGAATATTCTTTTGCGGCGTGCCCGGCGCCGCCCCTTCCACCAAAATCTTTTGCCACGTGGTCGAGTCCGGCAGGTCCAGGGTCACGCTAAAACCTTGCGTGAGCGAGAAGTCCCGACACAGGCATTCTTCGACCCGCTTGCCAGCGAAATCGTCGCGGTGCGGCAAGTCACGCTCGATCAGTGCATGGGAGCGTTTCATCGCCGCGATGAACGCCTTGATCGCAGTCTTCAGCCGCCCGCGTTCAGTATCAGAGGCGCGGCTGAGCCACTGCGGCATGTGACCGGCCAGGACGTGCGTCTGCTGTTGCTCAAGGATTTCGGCGTAAGCGTGCTCTCGGGCTTCATGAACTGGCACGCCGAGGGCATCGACGGTTTCCAGCACGCATTTTTCCAGTTCGACCCGGCGCTGTTCCTGATAAGCCGGCACCGGGAAATCAGCCAGCAGCGTGGCAATCCGCACTTCACAGGCATACAACTGCTTCTGCAAGCCGTATTCAAACGGGTCACTTTCCACAGGTGTCAGGTGCAACGCCAACCCGGGATCGATGGCGTGCAGTTTGAACACCGCCCGCTCCAGCGCCGCCTGCGACTCGAACCGTTGCAACCCGCCAGCACTGCCGGGCCAATAAAGCAACAAGCCGTGGCCCGAGGCTTCGCGGGTGATGACCAGCGGACCGTCCAGCGTTGCATGTTCCGTGTCACCGAACGACAGGCTCAACCGCGAAGCGGTCACCTCCTCTTTGCGGTCGGCGCGTGCAGGATGATCCAGCACCGCGTCGAGCCAGCCGTGCTCTTCTTCGCTGATGTGCCCTAACAGCCTTTGCACGGCGGCTTCGGCGCGTAAACCCGCCAACCGGGCTCGGTACAACGCATCGTAATGCGGGTTGGGCCGCTGGCGCAGTTCGAGCATGCGCGTGGCCGGGCGTCGGTCCAGCAATGCGGTCGCCGCCTTATGGGCGTCCTCTTCCGCCCGGTTCAGTGCCTCAAGCTGCTCCTGAAGCGGCAGCAGGCGCGCTCGGTCCGGCAGGCCTTGGGGATCATCGAGCAAGGCTTCGATGGCTTGTCGTTGCGGCTCCAGCACGTTGTGCTGATCACCCGTCAGGTCGTTGGCGCTCAACGAACCGAACAACGGCACGACGTCCGCGTCGTCATACTCGTCGGCGATCGCTAACCCGGTCAACGCCGGTGCCGAGGCAAACAGCGTCCGGTGCTGTCGGTCCCACTCATTCGCCTCTGATTCCGTCAGCGTGCCCTCTTGGACCCGGCGCACTGCGTCCAATTGCGCCTCGATGCGCTGCGAACGCCACCGAGTGATCGCCGCCAGCAAGGGATCGCTCTGCGGACTGTCGGCCAGGATTGACGGCGGCACCGTAGCGCCAACCGCGTGGCGGGACAGACGCTCCCGGCTCAAGTGTTCTTCAAGTGCCAAACGCTGCTTGAACGACAGCAAGGCGGGCTGCCGGGCGGGCAGATAAAGCAGCGGCCCGTCGGTCGTGGTGATCACCAGCACGGCGGACCACTCGGCATCCTGCAACTCAGCCGTGCCCCCCAGGCGCTCAGTGATGGCCAGTGTCTGCCCCTCGGTTGTTTGCGCTGGATCAACCAACGCCTCCAGTGTTTTCAATTGTTCGGGGGGGATCTGTCCTTGCGCGAAGGTCAACTGTGCGACTGCGCCGAAGTGCGCTCGAAACAATTGAGTGGCCCGCTCCCACCGGGATACCGGCGTACCCGGTGCACGTTCGGCCCACCAGGCATCCCAGCGCTGGTTGAGGCGTGATTTGAAATCCAGTCGGCCGATCAAGCGGCCTGTATCGGGCGAGTCTGCCATGAGCTCAAGAAACGCTTGGCGCGCCTCCTCCCAGCGCTGTGCCGCCGCCAGAAACAGGCGTTCGTCGCGGCGTGGCCGGTCCTTGAGGGCATCGAAGTGCAGGTCGAGAATTGCGGTATGTTCAGCGGCTGATTTGTCCATCCGAGGGCCTGATCATGTTGGCGGCAAGGCCGATCCCCACCGCTATAGGCCGCATTAGAAGAACTTGGCGCCGCCGCCGGGCGGTACATAGTTATCGCATCGGTTACAAACTGTGTAGGTTGAGTGGCCCGGCCCTTGCATTTCACCCAGCAGCCTTCTCGGCCGGCCGTCATGCTCGATGACGCTGGTGTCCCGGAGTGTTAGCCAAGGGTGAATCCTGACTGTGCCTATCCTCGATCCCAACCTGACCGTCACCGTCATTCTGCTGGTGGCCTTTTCCATCGTGCTGGACGTCATCGGCCAGCTCTGTTTCAAGCTCGGCCTGGACCGTTTGCCGGAACTCGAAGGCGGGTTTCGGCTGAACGCATTCTGGGGCCAGGTGTTTAACGCACCGCTGCTGTGGGGTGGGATCGGCGCCTATGCGCTGGAGTTTTTCGTCTGGCTCGAAGCCTTGTCCCGCGCGCCGCTCAGCCTGCTATTTCCCGCCGGGGCCCTGGCCTATTGCGGCGTGGTGTTGGCCGGTAAAGTCGTGCTCGGTGAAACCGTCAGCCGCCGACGCTGGCTCGCAACGCTGTTGATTACGCTGGGCGTGATGCTGGTGTGTGCCGGTCATGCGTGATCCTGAATCGATGGACTGGCTGCACGGGCGACTGGGCACGATGGTGCTGTGGGCGCTGCTGATTATTCTGGAAAGTGCCGGGCAGATCGCGACCAAAGTCGGCGGCGATCAAATCGGCCAGATGAGCTTTACCCTGCACTGGTTGCAGTCCGTGATCGTCGACCCCGGCGTGTTGTTTGCGGTGGGTTGCGGCATCGGCGCGTTCTTTGTGTGGATGCTGATCTTGCGCCGCAGCAGTTTGTCCCTGGCGTTCCCCCTGAGTTCGCTGGTGTTTGTGGGGGTGTTGCTGGGGTCGTGGTTGTGGCTGGGTGAGCAGATCAGCGTGCTGCACTGGATGGGGGTGGCGGTGATTATTGGCGGGATAGCGTTGTTGGCCGAGGGTGAACAAACGTAGATCTTCGCTGAATTCAAGGACGCCTTCGCGAGCAAGCCCGCTCCCACAGGGGAATTGTGGTGAAGGCACAATGTGTGAACACCTCAAATCAATTGTGGGAGCGGGCTTGCTCGCGAAGACGGCGGGTCAGTCAACAATAATGTTGAATGGGAAATGGCCTTCGCGAGCAGGCTCGCTCCCACAGGGAATGCGGTGTTCTCAGTCAGTCAAATTTATAGGCCACCGCCGCCTGCACTTCCCCCTGATCCTGTTGCCCGATCTGTTTAACGATGCTGCTGTCCGCCGCCGAACCCGTGAGGTGAATCCAACTGGCACTGGTCAACAGCGACCAATGGGTGGCCAGCGGAAATTCAAAGCTCTGGGTCAACGCGACGTTCTGCAAACCGCCCCCGGCGTTGTAGCGAGCAATACCCGAAGCCTGGGACTCTGAACCACTCACCCCAAAAAACGCCTGATTCTGCTGCGCATCGGCAAAGTGCGCGGTCAGGTTACTGCTGCCAATCACCCCGCCTCCCAGTGGATAACCCACCTCGCCGCCCACGCGCCCGACCACGCCATCCGGCCCGCCGACCGCCTCGCCAACAGACGCAAACACCCGCCAGAAATCAGCCGGGGCGTACTGCACGAACCCACCGACGACGCCCATGTCCGGCACATCGTGCAAGCCCTGCAAATTGCCATTGGCGGTGCGCCCGGGCAGGTAATTCAAAAACGGCCCGGCGCTGAAGCCGTTGGTTTTCAACGCGCTCCAGGTCAGCCCGTCGTCGGTGCTGAGGCTGACATCGCCCCAGTCCAGATCGAAGTACGGCACCGGCCGGACTTCATGGCGGCTACCGGTCGGGTCGTGAGGCTGATAGCTCAGCCCCGCACCCGCCTCACCGGTAATGCCATCGGCCAGGACATTGGCCGACAAACACGTCAGCGCCGCAAACAGAGCAACGGTAATCCTCGACATGAGGCCTTTCCTTAACAAGATATGCGCGCATCAATCCTCTTTTAGCCTGCCCTGCGCAAGCACTCATGTTGTTTGTAGCAACCTACAAAAATTGTAGCTTCGTCGACACATATACCCGCCAGAACCCCATGAATACGGGGCCAAACCCGATTGGCACAGTCCCTGCTCTACCCCTTTGGCAAGCGCAGACAGCGCGCCCTGCCCAATAGGTAATGAGATGAATGATTGGCATATCGTGTGTGATTTCGACGGGACCATCACCCGCACCGACGTGATCGACAGCATCCTCCAACGCTTCGCCGACCCGAGCTGGGAAGCGATCGAAAACGAGTGGCTGCAAGGCGACATCGGTTCCCGTGAATGCCTCAGCCGCCAGCTCTCGCTGGTCAAGGCTACGCCGACCGAATTGCTCGCGTTTTTCGACACGATCGAAATCGACCCGGACTTCCCCGACTTCGTCGATCACGTGATTGGCCTCGGTGCCAGCCTCGAGGTGGTCAGCGACGGCATCGAGCAAGGCATTGCGCGGATCCTCGCGCGCCACTACGTGACCCTGCTGCCGATCCTCGCCAACCGCTTGCGCCAACTCGGCCACGAAAGCTGGCGCATCGACTTCCCGTATTCCAGCGACGCCTGCCGCGCCGCGTCCGGCAATTGCAAATGCAAGTCCACGCCCAAGGGCAAACGGGTGCTGGTGATCGGCGACGGCCAGTCGGACATGTGCGTGGCCGCCACCGCCGATTTCGTGTTCGCCAAGGATCGCCTGGCCGAGCACTGCGAGCGCAGCGGCATCGCCTATGCGCGCTTCGACAGCTTCGCCGAACTCCCGGCCCTGCTGGCCAGATTGCCTGCCGCCAGTGCCGCCAACGCCACCCCTTTCAACGTCGAAACACAGGAACTCTTCCATCATGTCTGATATTCGAATCGCGACCGCCGAAGACCGGATCCTTCTGGATAAAGAAGCCAAATATTGCTCCTACGGCGACACCGTTCACTACATCGACCCGCCGCGTATCTTCAGCCGCTGCGAAGGCTCGTACGTGTGGGACACCGAAGACCAGGCCTACCTCGACCTGCAAATGTGGTACTCGGCGGTCAACTTCGGCTACGCCAATCCGCGCCTGAACAACGCGCTGAAACAGCAGATCGACACCCTGCCGCAGATCGCCAGCCAGTACCTGCACAAAGGCAAGATCGAGCTCTCGGAAATGATCGCGGTCGATGCGAAGAACAAGTTCGGCCTCGACGGTCGCGTGCACTTCAACGTTGGCGGTTCGCAGTCGATCGAGGACTCGTTGAAGGTCGTGCGCAACGCTACCAACGGCAAAAGCCTGATGTTCGCCTTCGAAGGCGGTTACCACGGCCGCACCCTCGGCGCGTCGTCGATCACCTCCAGCTACCGCTATCGCCGCCGCTACGGCCACTTCGGCGAGCGTGCCAATTTCATCCCGTTCCCATACCACTTCCGTGGCCCGAAAGGCATGACCAAGGAAGAATACGGCAGCCATTGCGTGCAGCAATTCGCCCGTCTGTTCGAGACTGAATACAACGGCGTCTGGGACCCGAAAGTCGGCCAGAGCGAATACGCCGCGTTCTACGTCGAGCCGATCCAGGGCACCGGCGGCTACGTGATTCCGCCGATGAACTTCTACAGCGAACTCAAGCATGTGCTGGATCAGCACGGCATCCTGATGGTGGTCGATGAAATCCAGATGGGGTTCTGGCGCACCGGCAAGCTGTGGTCGATCGAGCACTTCGACGTCAAACCGGACGTGATCGTCTTCGGCAAGGCCTTGACCAACGGCCTCAATCCGCTGGGCGGTATCTGGGCCAAGGAAGAACTGATCAACCCGAAAATCTTCCCGCCGGGTTCGACTCACTCCACGTTTGCCTCCAACCCGTTGGGCACGGCCGTGGGCCTGGAAATGTTCAAGATGACCAGCGAAGTCGATTACGGCGCGATGGTCATGGCCAAGGGCAAATACTTCCTCGAAGGCCTGAAAGACTTGCAGAAACGCTACCCGATCATCGGCGACGTCGATGGCTTGGGCCTGGCCCTGCGCTGCGAAATCTGCGGCCCGGACGGCTTCACGCCGGACAAGGCCACCCTGGATTTCATGGTCGACGAAGGCATGAAGGGCGACATCGAAATCGACGGTAAACGCCTGGGCCTGATCCTCGACGTGGGCGGCTACTACAAGAACGTGATCACCCTGGCACCGTCGCTGGAAATCAGCTACCCGGAAATCGACCTGGGTATCGCCCTCCTCGACCGCTTGCTGCACCGGGCGATGAAAAGATGATGCACGATGAGATCGACATGGGCGAAGGCAGCGCCGGTTTCGTTCTCGGCTCGGGCGAGGTCGCGGTGTTGTTGATCCACGGCCTCACCGGCACCCCGACGGAACTCCGTCGGGTGGCCATGGGCCTGGCGAAAGCCGGGCACACGGTCTACGTGCCGACCCTGGCCGGGCACTGCGGCGGCAACGCCGACCTGCAAGCCACCGGTTGGCGCGACTGGTACGAAAGCGCACGCAACACCTTCGTCGGCGTACGCCGTAAACACGAGCACGTGTTCGTCGGCGGCTTGTCCATGGGCGCGGTGCTGTCGATGTATTTGGCGGCCGAACATCCGGGGCAGATTGAAGGTTTGCTGCTGTATTCGACGACCCTGCGCTACGACGGCTGGAGCATCAACAAACTGGCATTCCTCACGCCATTGCTGATGCGAATTCCGTTTGGCGTGCATCTTTGCAGCTTCGAAGAAAAACCGCCTTACGGCATCAAGAATGAACGCCTGCGCGCCATCGTCGAACGCCAGATGAAGGAAGGCGAAAGCAGCGCCGCCGGTTTGCTGACCATGGAAGGCGTCACCGTGCGCGAACTGCATCGCCTCAACGCGGTGGTGAAAAAATGCATGCCGTCGATCACCACCCAAGCGCTGGTGCTGCACTCCATCGAAGACGACATCACCAGCCGCTGGAACGCCGATTACGTCGAACGCAAGCTCGGCGGGCCGGTGGTCAAGGTGTTGCTGGACGACTGCTATCACATGATCACCGTCGACCTGCAATACCGCCGGGTAATTGAACTGAGCGTGGACTTTATCCAGCAACGTTTCATCCAACAGCGAATCACGGCGCCCCCGTTGCGCCGGGAATATCGGCAACTGGCCTGAGCCCGTAGCGAACCCGGTTGCAGACGGGTCGCCACCGGCGGGGCAATGTCGGCTACTGTAGTGAACCAGGACTCACAATTTCTCCCGCCATGGCTTTCGACAAGCGAAACCCGATGACCAAACACCGTCCCGCCAACGCCCGCCCCTTCGCCCTCTCCGGCTGGAGCCTGCAACGCAAACTGGTCCTGGCCTTCTGGCTGGTCAGCGTGATCCCGACCATGATCGCTGCGGAACTGGCGGCCACCACGCTGTCGCAGATTTTCGACAGCAACGTGCGCATCTGGCTGCAGGAATCGACCAAGATCGTCGAGGACGAAATCAGCGAAATCCTGCGGGACAACGCCCGGGCCGCGCAGTTGTTTTTGCGCTACACCCAGCCTCCTGTCGATAAGGCCTCGGTGCGCCACGACCGGTTGACCACCGACATCGCCGACTCCATGGGCATCGACGTGGTCGCCCTGGTGCGCAACAGCGATCACAAAGTGGTGTTCAGCACCGCCGCCGATGACATCGTGCGGCAGATCAGCACCGCGCCCAAAGCGGTGATGCAAACCTTGCAAATCGGCGGTGTCGCCACTGGCACCGTGGTCTCGACCTTCGAGACGGAACAGAACGGCGTCGATTACAAGCTGGTGATCGCCACCTACCTCGACAACAGCTTCCTGACCAGCGTCTCCGACGTGCACTCGCTGGACCTGCGTTTGTACCTGGCCAAGGGCGATGACTTTTCGGAGATTTTCTCCAGTCAGCGTTTCGAGGATCACCCGGCGGCGGTGCCGGAAAAAATCGAACAGATCCTGCGCACCACCAAGCAGCCGACCGAACAATTCACCAGTCGCTACAGCGGCATCTACCGACCGATCCTCAATGAAAACGGCGAGCTTCAAGGCGTAATTTTCAGCGGTTTGTTGCGCCACACCAGCCTGGTGGGGCTGGTGAATCAGAGCAACCTGTTCATCCTGATCTTCCTGCTCAGCTCAGCCGCTTCCCTCGGTGTGGGCTGGCTGGTGTCGCAACGCCTGACCCAACCGTTGCGCGGCTTGTCCAACGGCGTGCAAGCGGTGATTGCCGGGGATTATCGCCAACGCTTGCCGGTCACTGGTGGCGATGAATTGGCGGAACTGAGCAGCACGTTCAACCACATGAGCGAACGCCTCGGCGAGTTGCAACACCTGGAATCGCAACTGCGCCGCCGCGACCGTTTGCACGCACTGGGCGAAGTTGCCATGGGCCTGGCCCACGAAATCCGCAACCCGCTGGGCATCATCAAGACCGCCACCCAATTGCTGCATCGCCGCGCGGATTTGCCCGAAACCGACAAGCGACATCTGGAATACGTGGTCAGCGAAGTCAGCCGCATCAACGACCTGATCACCGATTTCCTCGACTTCGCCAAGCCCAGCGCACCGCTGCGCTCGACCCAACCGGCGCGACCGTTGGTGGATGAGCTGGTCGGGTTTTGCGCCCCGGAACTGGCCAGCCATAACATCGAGGTGCACATTGACGATCAGGCGCCGGGCGCGACCCTGTACGCCGATGCGCGCCAGCTCAAGCAGGCCGGGCTGAACCTGATCGTCAACGCCATCGACGCCATGCCCGACGGCGGCCACCTGACCCTGGGCATCAACCGCGACACCGCGCACACCATCATCAGCGTGGCGGACACCGGCCAGGGCATCGAACCGGACATGCTCGAACGGATCTTTACCCCGTTCGTCACCACCAAGGCGTCCGGCACCGGGCTCGGTCTGGCCAAGGTGTTTTCGATCATGGAAAACCATGACGGGCACATCGAATGCACCAGTGAAAAAGATGCCGGCGCTACGTTCAGCCTGTACATTCCGACCCATGGCGACGACATCGACGAGGCAAGCGATGACACATAACGTACTGGTGGTCGACGACGAGCCCAAGCTCTGCGACCTGCTGGCATCGGCCCTGAGTCAGAACGGCATCAGCGTGTTCACCGCCGGCAATGGCCTGCACGCGCTCAAAGTGCTGGAGTGCGAGGACATCGACCTGGTGATCAGCGACTGGCGCATGCCCGGCATGGACGGCCCGCAATTGCTCGCGGAAATCAAAAGCCGTTTCCCGCAGTTGCCGGTGATCGTCATGACCGCCTACAGCACGGTAAAAAACGCCGTGCAGTCGATGCGCAACGGCGCGTTCGACTACATCGCCAAGCCGTTCGACATCGACGAACTGGACATCACCGTCAGCAAGGCCCTGCAATTTCGCGACATCCTCAAAGACAACCAGCGCATGCGCGCCGAACTCGACGAACACCAGCAAATCGACAGCCTGGTGGGCGACAGCCCGAGTTTCCGCCGGGTGCTGCACGCCATCGACTCGGTGCGCGAAAGCAACGCGACGATTCTGCTGACCGGCGAAAGTGGCACCGGCAAGGAAATGGTCGCCCGGGCCATCCACAAACACGGTAACCGCGCCGACAAACCGTTCGTGGCGGTGAACTGCGCGGCGATCCCCGAAGGCTTGCTGGAAAGCGAAATGTTCGGCCATCGCAAAGGCGCGTTTACCGGCGCCGTGGCGGATCGGATCGGGCGGTTTCAGCAGGCCGACAAGGGCACATTATTTCTGGATGAGATCGGCGAAATGCCGTTGGCCTTGCAGGCGAAGATCTTGCGCGCGTTGCAGGAGCGAGTGATCGAGCCGGTGGGCGATCCGCGCGAGCGCAAGGTGGATGTGCGAGTGATCGCCGCCACCAATAAAAACCTGCTGGATGCGGTGGCGAACAAAGAGTTTCGCGAAGACCTGTATTACCGCCTCAACGTGTTCCCGATCCCGCTGCCGGCCCTGCGCGAACGGGTCGAAGACATCGCCCCGCTGGCCCGGCATTTTGCTAATACCCTGGGCGCTGCGGCGGGCAAACGCTTCAGCGGTTTCAGCGCGGAGGCGTTGCAGGCGATGGCCAATTATTCGTGGCCGGGGAATATTCGCGAACTGCAGAACTGCGTGGAACGCGCGACGATTGTCGCGAGTGGGTCGGTGATTGAAGAGGATGATTTGCCGGCCTATCTGTTCGCCTCACGGCCCGCCGACAGTGGCGTGCTGATTGAACACAACGGCGTGCCGGCGGACCTGGAAGCGGCGCTGGCGGAAGTCGAAAAAGCCTACATTCTGGCGGCGCTGCAACAGAGCAATGGCGTGCAGGCTGCGGCGGCGCAACTGATCGGGATCTCCGAGCGCAGCTTCTGGTATCGGCTGAAGAAACTGGGGATTCATGTGGACAAAATCGTCCGCTAAGCCCCCCGCTGATCGTCCCACGCTCTGCGTGGGAACGATCATCAAAAGCCGCGGCGTTACTGCCCGTAAACCTTCTGCAACTGCGTCTGGCTCATGGCGTCTTCAAACGGCACCGGCACTGACTTCACCGCCCCATAGAGATTGCGATAGCGCCAATAACTGCCGTTGTTGGCCAATTGATAACCCCGCTCGACCACCCGTTGGCCATCGAGTACATAACGCAAGGTTTCCTGGGCCGCCGCCGGCGGTGTCGGCTGCATCAGGTCGGTGGCCAACACACGCATGGACTCGTCGATGCATTCATCGAGCACCGCCGTGACCTTGGCCAGATCAAGGGCGCCGTCATCGATGCATTGGCTGCCGCAACGGCGGATCGGTTGACTGGCCACTTCGATGCGCATGCGATACAACGCCGAACCGGCAATGTCCTGAACCTGCACCTGATTGATCAGTACAAAACTGCCGCGATCAGGGCCGAGCAGCAATTGGGGTTCGATCAACAAACGAGCGGTGACCTGGCCCTCGCCCTGCTTGAGCCCGGCCACCTGCGACGCCTGTTGATAGCGCTGTTGCAGGCGCTCCTGCAACGGCACGCCGGCGAGCAAGTCAGCCATCGGCCGCGCCTCGTTGAGCGCGGTTTTTTCCGCATCGCGCTGCAACGTGCCGCTGCCCATTTGCGTACTGATCACGCTGGCCACCAGCAAGCCGGCAAGCCCCGCCGTGTTGCCCGAGCTCGCCACCAGGTTATAACTCGACGTCGCCGCCCGCTGGGCAGCCTTGGCATCAATCACCGTGCTGGCGCCGACAAACGCCGGCGGCAATTGCACATCGACCTTAAGCCCGTGGGCCAGGACGTAGGGCAGGGCTCCCTGATCCTTGAAACCGGGTTCGGGACCCGGTTTTTGCGCACAACCGGCCAGCATCAGCAACGCCAGCGCAGCGGTCGCCACGCCTGGACGTTTCATTGGGCGAACGGGGTGATCATTTGCTGACGGCTATTGTCCATGGCCTGATAGAAGGCGTTGGACAGGTTGGTGTAAGTCGGCTCATCCCACTCGCCCTGGGCGGCTTGTACCGCAGCGAAGGGTTGGAACCACAGCAGTTTGTTGTCGGCCAGGTCGACCACCATGCCCTGCCCGGACACTTGGGCCATCGGTACGCTGGTCGGCACGATGCTGTAGTAGCTGCGGGTAGCACCGGTGGCGAAGACGTTGACCAACAGCAGACGATCAACACCGTAAGCCGCTTTGATTGGCGTCAAGTCGCGGGCCGTATAGCCCTCACGGAAACTGGCTTCCTTGTACTTCTGCAGATCGACCGGTTCGTCAATGCGCTTGGCCTTGTAGCCCTTGGCCTGCAATTTGGCGACGATGGCATCCGGCAAGGTGTTGAGGTCGCGGGTTTGCCATCTTTCAACGGTGTCGCTGAGCTTGCTGTTGATGCCGCGATTGATGGCGTAGTCGAGAATCCCCTGGTTACCGGTCAACGCCAGCATCGGCTCTGGCAGCACGGTGATTGCCACGCCGATGGTCGGCTCTTTGGCATCCCAGAATTGTTGGTCCAGCGCTACGGGAGGTTGAACGTGGGCGCAGCCGGTGAGGGTCAGACAGGCCAATAATGTGATGGCGGCCCAGGTGCGTAGAGCGTGAAAGTTCATGGATCAAGTCCCTATGATTGAAAACGATGCTGCCTTTATCGGCAGCAATCGTATCAACGGTAGTGGCACATTGATATTTTTTTGTCACATACCTCTGGCTGGCGCTGAAATCAGTTCACCTTCCCGCCCTTGGCCTCACTCATGATCTGCCGGATCGCCCCGACAAACGTTTCCACCGGTTGCCCGCCCGTCACGGCGTACTGGCCGTTGAACACCACCGTCGGCACCGAACTCACGCCCCGGGACAGCCACAACTGCTCTTCCTCTTTCACTTCCCTGACGTATTCATCCGACGCCAGAATCGCCTCGGCGCGCTGCCGATCCAGTCCTACGCTCTCGGCGATCTGCGCCAGTTGGGCGGGATCGGACGGGTTACCGCCCTCCGTGAAATACGCCTTGAACAGCGCCTCTTTCAGGTTGAACTGCAACCCTTCCAGCCCGGCCCAGTACAGCAAGCGGTGGGCGTCGAAGGTGTTGTAGATGCGGCTGCTGCCGTCGGTGCGAAAGGCAAACCCGACCTCGGCACCGCGGGCGCGGATCATCTCGCGGTTTTTCTGCGATTGCTCCGCAGTGGAGCCGTACTTTTCGCTGATGTGTTCGGTGATGTTCTGACCGTCGGGGCCCATGTTCGGGTTCAGTTCGAACGGCTGGAAACGGATCTCGGCCTGGACCTCGTCACCCAACAGGTCCAGCGCCTTGGTCAGGCCATACAGGCCGACGACGCACCAGGGGCAGGACACGTCGCTGACAAAATCGATTTTCAGGGAGTTACTCATCGCATACCTCACAGGCTGAATCGGGCTGCAAAAGCTGAACGATACACCTGACGGGGCTGGGGTTGCAGCAGATCCCTGCGGCCACCGAAAACCCCCTGTGGGAGCGGGCTTGCTCGCGAAGAGGGAGTGTCAGCCGACATTAATGCAGCTGACCCACCGCCTTCGCGAGCAAGCCCGCTCCCACAGTTGGATTGGGGTGTTACAGGAGGTTCGGCGACGCCACCGGCTCAATCTGCGCCCAATGCGAGGTGTCTTCGCGGTGGGACTGCAAGTACGGCAACACCGCCGCCAGCAGCGGTGCCTTGAAGGCTTCCTGGAACCGATGGGCCATGCCCGGGATCAGCTTCAACTGACTGCCGCGAATGTGCGCCGCCAGGTGCACGCCGTGCATCACCGGCAACAACGGATCCGCCGTGCCGTGCACCACCAGCGTCGGCACGCGCAATTGGTTGAGCAGCGCCACCCGGCTCGGCTCGGCGAGGATCGCCATGATCTGGCGCTTCACGCCTTCGGGGTTGAACGCGCGGTCATACGACGCCGCGGCCTGTTGCAGCAGCACTTGCCGATCATCACTCACGGTTGGGCTGCTCAGGGCCGCGAGCAAATCGGCTTGCTGCTCCAGCGCCACTTCGCGATTCGGCGCGCCCCGGCGCGACAGCAATTGCACCAGCGCCGCACTCGGCGCCGGCAAGCCCTCGGCCCCGGAACTGGTCATGATCAACGTCAGGCTCTCGACCCGCTGCGGCGCCATGGCCGCCATGTGCTGGGCGATCATCCCGCCCATGCTCGCGCCCAACACGTGGAATTGCTCGATGTGCAAGGCGTCCATCAGTCCGAGCGCGTCTTCTGACATGTCGGTAAGGGTATAAGGTGCTGCAACCGGCAAGCCGAGTTTGTAGCGCAACACTTCAAAGGCCAGGTTGGCGTTTTCCGGCGTCTGGCGCCAAGTGGACAACCCCACGTCACGGTTGTCATAGCGAATCACGCGAAAGCCCTGCTGACACAAGGCCACCACCACCTCGTCCGGCCAGTGGATCAACTGCCCGCCCAGGCCCATCACCAGCAACAACGCGGGATCGGACGCACGACCAATGCTCTGGTACGCCAGGCTTACCTGATCCAGATCGACATGTTCAGTCGCCACGTTGACATCGCAACGGCTCGCCGCGAAGGAAGGCAGGCTTAAAAGCAGCGCCGCCAGAAAGAAAAATACACGCATTAAAAACACCGAAACGCAGAACCCCAGTAGAGCGCGAGTCTGATGAAGTTTGTTCAAGCGCGCTGCCACAGTTGCGTGACAGTTTGATGAAGATTGCCGAGTGGTCATTTTTGAGACCGCGTTATCGTTCATTCGCGAGCAAGCCCGCTCCCACATTCGACCGCACTCCCCTTGAAGAAACGCGATCACCTGTGGGAGCGGGCTTGCTCGCGAAGGCGCCCGACCAGGCGCCGCAGGACTTTAAGCCAACTGACTGCGCAACTGCCGCGCCGCCGCCACCATGTTCACCAACGCCGCCTCAGTCTCCGGCCAGGCGCGAGTCTTCAAGCCGCAGTCCGGGTTGACCCACAGGCGCTCAGCCGGAATGCGCTTCACCGCTTTGCTCATCAACTTGACCATCTCGGCCGTGTCCGGCACCCGTGGCGAGTGGATGTCATACACGCCGGGGCCGATGTCGTTCGGGTAGTCGAAGGCTTCGAAGGCCTCGAGCAATTCCATGTCCGAGCGCGAGGTTTCGATGGTGATCACGTCGGCGTCCATGGCCGCGATGGATTCGATCACGTCGTTGAATTCGCTGTAGCACATGTGGGTGTGGATCTGGGTTTCGTCGCGCACGCCGG
The DNA here is from genome assembly GCF_018449725.1 of Pseudomonas sp. dw_612. Taxonomy (GTDB): domain Bacteria; phylum Pseudomonadota; class Gammaproteobacteria; order Pseudomonadales; family Pseudomonadaceae; genus Aquipseudomonas. The sequence continues at coordinate 213,131 of NZ_JAAVVC010000005.1, forward strand.
ACGCGGTGAGGCGGAAGGCTTCCACGGCCCAGTCGAGGTATTCCTGCCATTGCGCCCGGCGCAGGGGCAAGCCTTCGCGGAACGCGGCTTCGTCGATCTGCACGATTTTGATCCCGGCGTTTTCCAGGTCCGTCACTTCGTCGCGCAGGGCCAGGGCCAGTTGCTGCGCCTGGATTTTGCGCGACACGTCTTCGCGCGGGAACGACCACATCAGCATGGTCACGGGACCGGTAAGCATGCCTTTCATGACCTTGTCGGTCAGGCTTTGCGCGTAGGTGATCCAGTCGACAGTCATGGCGTTCGGGCGGCTCAGGTCGCCGTAGATGATCGCCGGTTTCACACAGCGCGAACCGTAGCTCTGGACCCAACCAAAACGGGTGAACAGGTAGCCGTCCAGTTGTTCGGCGAAGTACTCGACCATGTCGTTGCGCTCGGCTTCACCGTGCACCAGCACGTCCAGGCCCAGGCGTTCCTGGACTTGCACCGCGTGGCGGATTTCGCTGTGCATGGCGTCGGTGTAATCGTTGGCCGACAACTTGCCTTGCTTGAAGGACTGACGCGCCAGACGGATCGAACCGGTCTGCGGGAACGAGCCGATGGTGGTGGTCGGGAACGCCGGCAATTGCAGGCGCGCCCGTTGTTGCTCGATGCGTTTGGCGAACGGCGAATGACGTTGACTGTCCTTGGCGCCGACGGCGTTGATGCGGGCCTGGACCTCGGCTTTATGGATGCGCGGCGATTGCGCGCGGCTGGCCTGGATCGCCCGGCTTTCAGCCAACGCGGCTTGCACTTTCGGTGATTGCGGATCGTTGAGCGCATCGCGCAGCACGGCGATTTCACCGCACTTCTGCACGGCGAAGGCCAGCCAGGATTTCAGCTCCGGGTCGAGTTTGTCTTCGCGCTCAAGGTCCACCGGGCTGTGCAGCAACGAGCAGGAACTGCTGACCCACAGGTTGTCGCCAAAGCGCTCTTGCGCCGGTTGCAGTTGCGCTAGCACCTGCTCCAACTCGCAACGCCAGACGTTACGACCGTTGACCAGGCCCACCGAGAGAACCTTGTAGGTCGGCAAGCGATCCAGCACCTGGCCGAGTTGATCCGGCGCACGCACCGCGTCGATATGCAGACCTTGCACCGGCAGGCTGACGGCCAGGCCGAGGTTGTCTTCCAGGCCGCTGAAGTACGTGGCTACCAGTTTGCGCAGCGGCGAGTATTGCAGGATGTGGTAGGCGCGTTCGAACGCATTTTTCCAGGCTTGCGGCAGGTCGAGGGTCAGGATTGGTTCGTCAATCTGCACCCATTCCACGCCTTGCTCGGCGAGGCGGCCGAGGATTTCGTTGTAGACCGGCAACAGGCGTTCGAGCAGTTCGAGTTTGTCGAAGTCGTTGCCTTTGGCCTTGCCCAACCACAGGTAAGTCAGCGGGCCGATGATCACCGGTTTGACGTTGTGGCCCAGGGCCTTGGCTTCGGCGACTTCGTCAAACAGCTGTTCCCAGCTCAGTTTGAATGGTTGGTCAGCGCTGAATTCCGGGACCAGGTAGTGGTAGTTGGTGTCGAACCACTTGGTCAGCTCTTGGGCGTATTGCGCTTTAGTGTGTTCACCGCCGCAGCAGGCAGTGGTCGCGCCACGGGCCATGGCGAACAGGGTGTCGAGGGTCGGCTGGCCGCTGGCATCCAGGGTGCTGTCGAAACGCTCGGGCACCACGCCGAAGGCCAGGGAATGGCTCAGCACCTGGTCGTACCAGGCGAAGTCGCCAACCGGCAGCAAATCGATGCCGGCGTCTTTCTGCAATTGCCAGTGAGTGGCGCGCAATTGGCGGCCGACGGCTTTCAACGCGTTCTGATCGAGATCGCCCTTCCAGTAGGATTCGAGGGCTTTTTTCAGTTCGCGGTCAGCGCCGATACGTGGGAAACCGAGTGTGTGGGCCAGAGCCATGGTGAGTTGCTTCCTATAAAAGAGGGTGTGAAAACATGGCGCTATTGTCGACACCCAAGCCAACATGAGACAAACTCAACCTTTTCGTGTTGATCACAAGTTTTCCTCATGGAGCCCCCGGTGCTTGAAATACGTCACTTGAAGACCCTGCACGCCTTGCGCGAAGCCGATAGCCTGGTGGATGCGGCCGACCGCCTGCACCTGACGCAGTCCGCCCTTTCCCACCAGTTCAAGGAGCTTGAGGAACGGCTGGGGATGCCGTTGTTCGTGCGCAAGACCAAACCGGTGCGTTTCACCAGCGCCGGTTTGCGCCTGCTGCAACTGGCCGATGCGACCCTGCCGCTGCTGCGCGGCGCCGAGCGCGATATCGCGCGGCTGGCCGGTGGCACCGCCGGGCGTTTACACATGGCGATCGAGTGCCACAGCTGCTTCCAGTGGTTGATGCCGACCATCGACCAGTTCCGCGATGCGTGGCCGGAAGTCGAACTCGACCTGGCCTCGGGCTTTTCCTTCGCCCCACTGCCGGCCCTGGCCCGGGGTGATCTGGATTTGGTGGTGACCTCCGATCCGCTGGAACTGGCCGGGATCACCTACGTGCCGCTGTTCACTTATGAGGCGATGCTGGCGGTGGCCAATCAGCACCGCTTGGCGAACAAGGCGTACATCGTGCCGGAAGACTTGCTGACGGAAACCTTGATCACCTACCCGGTGGAGCGGGATCGGCTGGACATCTTCACCCGTTTCCTCGAACCGGCCGACGTCGAACCGGCCCAGGTCCGTACGTCGGAACTGACGGTGATGATGATGCAATTGGTGGCCAGCGGACGCGGCGTGTGCGGCATGCCCCACTGGGCGCTGCATGAATACAGCTCACGGGGTTATGTGAAGGCCAAGCGGCTGGGGGAAAAAGGGCTGTTTGCGACGCTGTACGCCGGGATTCGCGCGGACATGCTGGATGCACCGTATATGCGCGATTTCCTGCTGACGGCCAAGGACACATCGTTCTCGACCCTCGACGGGGTTAGCGCGGTTCGCTGACTAAAAGCGGAAATCAAAAGATCGCAGCCTCGTTTCACTCGACAGCTCCTACAGGGTTTTGCGTACACCTGTAGGAGCTGTCGAGTGAAACGAGGCTGCGATCTTTAAATCTCACGCCACATGTGGATTTTGTCGAAGTAATCCTCGCCGACCCGCACGGCCAAAGGCTCCAGCCCGAACTGGATAAAGCCGCAGCGCTGATACAGCTTGAACGCGGCATCGTTGCCGGCAGTGACGGTCAACTGGATCAGCTTCAGGCCCGGATGGTTTTGCGCTTCAGTCAACGCCGCTTGCACCAACTCAAACCCCAGCCCGCACTGGCGGACATTGCCCGACACGTACATGCCAAACAGCGTCGCCTTGTGCCGGGCCTTTTCCCGGGGTTCGAAGGCCAGGCCAACGATGCCCGACAACTGGCCTTCCACGAACGCCCCAAACACCACATCGAGTTTGCTGGTCAACCGCGATTCCCACCAACCCAGCGGCATCACGGCACGTTCGCGCACGCTGGAGGTGAATGCTTGCGGGTGCCGGTCGTAGGCTTCGAGCATCAGTTCTCGATAGTCCAGCGCATGGCTGGCATCCAGGCGTTCGATCCACATGGTCACGCCGTCCTGCGTTGTTCAAGCATCAGCCGCACCGCCAATGCCGACAGCACGAAGCCCATAAAATAACGCTGCACCGCCAGCCAGGTCGGGTTGCTGACGAACCACGACGCGATGCCGGCGGCGAACAGCGCAATCAGCAGGTTGACGCAGAAACTCACGCTGATCTGGGTCACGCCGAGGATGAGACTCTGGGTAAACACCGAACCATGTTCCGGGCTGATGAATTGCGGAAACACCGACAGGTAGAACACCGCGATCTTCGGGTTCAAAGCGCTGGTCAGAAACCCCATGGTGATCAGTTTGCGCGATGAATCCGGCGGCAACTGCTGGGCCTCGAATGGCGAGCGCGCGCCGGGTTTGACCGCTTGCCAGGCCAGCCACACCAGGTACAGCGCACCGGCCCATTTCAGTATTTCGTAGGCCATTGGCACCGCCAAAAACACTGCGGTCAAACCGGCCGCGGCGGCGAACAAATGCACGAAGAACCCCGCCACCACGCCGAGCAACGAGGTCACCCCGGCCTTGCGCCCCTGGCAGATCGAACGGGAGATCAGGTAAATCATGTTCGGCCCCGGCGTCAGTACCATCAGCAACGCGGCGGCGGCGAAGATCAGCAAGTCTTGAAGCGGAATCATGGGGCAGTCCTGGGTCCGGTTTTAATCAGGCGATCGTGGTCAGCGAGGCTCGATAAAACGGCAGGATCACGTCCCGTGTCAATGGCGCCAGCGTGAGATGGCCGTCGGTGGCCGGGTCGATCCAACGCACTTCTTCGATCTCCGCCGCGGGATGGACGTCTGAATCGATGCTCAGCAGAAAGAGTTCGGCCTGGACGATGAAACCGGGCTCGTTGGCGGCCGGTGCCGAGAACTGGCCCAGATACGCGGTTTGCGCCGGATCGATAAACAGGTTCAGTTCTTCTTCCAGTTCGCGGGCCAGGGCGCGGACCGGTTGCTCATGGGCTTCGATCTTGCCGCCCGGTTGCATGAAGGCTTCGGTGCCGCGTTTGCGGACCAGCAGGGTGCGGCCGTCGGGGCCGATCAGCAGGGCGGCGGCGATGTGGATGATGCGCGGTGGCGTGGACATGGGTCTGGATTGGCCTCGGTAAAAAGGCCATAAGAATAACCTGTGGGAGCGGGCTTGCTCGCGAAAGCAGTGTGTCAGTCAAAATTTATGTCGACTGACACACCGCTTTCGCGAGCAAGCCCGCTCCCACGGGGATTGCGGTGTTTTTTACGAGGTTTCGCGCTCCAATAGCGCTTCGACTTCCTCAGGGATTTTCACGAAGACGCTGTACTTGGCGCCTTCCATGGTTTCAAACGCGATCAACTTGTCCACCAACGGGCCATTCAGCACCTTGCCAGCATTGAGCAGCAGCATGCCGTTGTCGGCATTGAGGTTGCGCGCCAGGATCATGCCCGCCGCCAGGTCGCGGGTGGTCAGCACTTTGACCGACGGATCGGCCAGGGTCACGTCGCTGAGGTACGCGGCGCAGACCTGAATGAAATCCTCCACCAGTTCGGGATCGTACAGCCGCCCGGCGTAGCTGCGGATATACACCAGTGCTTCGTCACTGTTCATCTGCCGTTCGAGGATCAGCCCGCGCTGCAACTCGATAAAGTCCACCGCCAGTTTCAGCAACCGCGAACCAAACGGAATCGCCTCACCCTTGAGCCGGTCCGGGAAGCCGCTGCCGTCCCAGCGTTCCTGATGGTGCAGGATCAGGCGGGCAGCGTCTTTCATCGGGTCGAGGGTCATCAGCAGCGACTCGCTCTGCTTCGGATACTCGCGATAACGGTCGCGATCGATGTGATGGAGCATGTCCGACGGCGTGATCATCATGCTGTCGGTCCAGCTCAGCTTACCGATGTTGTAGAGCGCGGCGGCCATGGTCAGGTCGCGGCTGGTGCCCTCGTCCAGCCCGTGGAGTTTGCAGTACACCCGCACCAGCTCGATGATCTGGCGGTTGGTCTGCTTGGCCGGCGGCAAGCGCAGATTGGCCAGCAACGAGAACACCTCGGTGCCGGTGACGTAGCTGTGTTTGAGCTCCTCGTAGGCCAGGTCAAGCATGTCAGCGGTCTGTTGCAGCTCGGAAGTGCGCGCCGCGACGTGTTTTTCCAGAGTGCTATTGAGGGTTTTCAGCTGATCGTTCTGCTGGCGGGTCAATTGCACCAGGCGTCGGCGTTCACTTTCGGAATGATGATGCTCCAGGGCCTGGCGCAGGGTCAGTTGCAGCTCCTCGTCGTTCCAGGGTTTGCTGATGTAACGGTGGATCTGTCCGTCGTTGATCGCCTTGATGATCGTCGGCAGGTCCGCGTAGCCAGTGAGCAGGATGCGCGTGGTCGCCGGGTAGAGCTGATGAATGTGGGCCAGCAACGTGGCGCCATCCATATTGGGCATGCGCGCGTCGCTCATCACCAGATCGATGGGCTGTTGCGCCATGATTTCCAGGGCTTGGGCCCCACTGGTGGCCAACAACACGTCGTAAGGCTGGCCGCGCAACAGACGACGCAGGCTGCTGAGGATTGATTCCTCGTCGTCGACCAGCAACACCTTGGGTTTATCGGTCAAAGTCGTAGGGAGTTGCTCTTCCATGGCGTCACCTCGAGTGAAACGGGTCTGCGTTGTGGCAGGGCGACGACAAACATCCACGCTTGCCGGAGCCTGATCTACAGGCTAGATGATTTTCAGACACCGCCTGCAACTGATTCATTCCATGCGCCCGAGCGAACTCCAGACAAGGGGCTATGCTCAGGTCACTCGGACCACATTCTGTGACCGTTCGGCCAGGTGATCAGGGAAAGGATGCCCCTATGAACAGACCGTTTCGAATCGCTGTCGCCCCGGGCGCCTGCCTATGAATGCGCTGATTGCACGGGCCAACCGACGCATTCTCATCGTCGACGATACGGCTTCGATCCATCAGGACTTCGCGAAGATCCTCAGCCCTCAGACCATTCAGGACGACGACCTGGACAGCACCGAAAGGGCGCTTTTCGGATCGACGGCAGCTATCACGTTGCAAAGCTTTATCCTCGAATCCGCGTTTCAGGGCCTTGAAGCCTTGAACAAGGTCGAAACGGCGCTGGCCAACGACATGCCCTACGCCATGGCCTTCATCGACATGCGTATGCCACCGGGCTGGGACGGACTGGAAACCATCGAACGGCTGTGGCAGATCGATCCCAAGCTGCAAGTGGCGCTGTGCACGGCGTATTCCGACTACTCCTGGGAAGACATCGACGAACGCCTGGAGCTGGGCGATCGCCTGCTGATCCTGAAAAAACCCTTCGATGCCATCGAAATCCGCCAGATGGCCAGCGCGCTCACGGCCAAATGGCAAATGACCGAAGACGCAGCGCTGAAAATGTCCCTGCTCGAACAAGCGGTGGAAGAACGCACGTTGGAGCTGTCCGACGCCAACATCATCGTGCAGAACAGCCCGACGATTCTGTATCGCCTTCGCGGCGAGCCGTCGTTTCCGCTGATGTATATCTCGCACAACATCACCAAATACGGGCACGTCGCGGCCAAACTGGTGGCGTCGGCCAATTGGTCCAAGGAGCTGATTCACCCGGATGACCTGTCGAAAGTCGACGACGCCATGGAGCGGGTACTGGACCGCCATGCCCAGGGCGCTTCCATCGAGTTTCGCCTGCGCACCGGTGACGGGGCCTGGCGCTGGGTGGAAAACCGCTACATCCCGGTGCGTGACGCCGAAGGCCGCTTGCTGGAAGTCGAAGGCATCATCCTCGACATCACTGAACGCCGGCTCGCCGAAGAGAAAATCGCCTTGCTGGCCCGCACCGACGGGCTGACCGGGCTGGCCAACCGCGCGACCCTGATCGAACGGTTGCACCAGGCGTTCGCGGCCAATCGTCGGGGCGCCACCGCGTTCGCGATTTTTTACCTGGACCTGGACCACTTCAAGCGCATCAACGACACCCTCGGCCACCCGGTGGGGGACCTGTTGTTGCAGGAAGTCGCCCGGCGGATCAAGGCCTGCGTGCGCGAAAACGATGTGGTCGCGCGCCTGGGCGGTGACGAGTTCGCGATCTTGCAACTCGATGTCAGCGACCCGACCCAGTCCGCGGCGCTGGCGGCCAAGGTGCGCGATTCGCTGGTGCTGCCCTACTCCCTGAACGGTAACGATGTGCGGGCCTCGGTCAGCATCGGCATCAGCAGTTGCACCCCGGACATCCTCAGCGCCGACAGCCTGCTGACCCAGGCCGACATGGCGCTCTATCGCTCCAAGGAACAGGGCCGCAACCAGTACCACTTCCATTCCGAGGAGATCAATCAGGAAGTGGTCGAGCGCATGACCATCGCCAGCGACCTGAAAACCGCGATCGATAACGAAGAGCTCGAACTGCATTACTGGCCGGAAGTGGACCTGAGCACCGGCAAGATCCTCGGCATGGAAGCCCAGGTCACCTGGAACCACCCGACCCGCGGGATCCTCGAAGGCCCGTCGTTCCTGCCGGCCGCGGAAAAAACCGGGACCATCGTCGCCCTCGGCCACTGGGTGCTGGACCAGGCCTGCCGGCAGATGCGCCAGTGGCGTGACGAAGACATGGCGCCGCCGGTGATTGCGATCAAGCTGTCCCTGGCCCAGCTCAAGAGCGGTCCCGAGCTGATTTATGACGTGCTGCGCACCACCGCGCGCTGGGAACTGTGCCCCTGGGACCTGCGTTTCGACGTCACCGAAGCAACCCTGGCCCAAACCAAATGGACCCACAACGATGTGCTGCCGCGCCTGCGGGAGCTAGGCGTGAAGATCGCCATCGACGACTTCGGCACCGAATATTCTTCGTTCGACTACCTCAAGACCTATCAGGTCAATCACCTGAAACTCGCCCAGGCTTTCATTGACACAGCCGCCCAGGACCCGGCGAGCGCGAACACGTTGCGGGCGATTATTAATTTTGCCCGTGACGTAGGGATCGGAATCATTGCCGAAGGTGTCGAAACCCAGGAGCAACGCAGTTCGCTGATGGCTACGGGTTCGCCGATGAACGCCCAAGGGTATTTCTTCAGCAAAGCGGTCAGCAGCCAACAAGCCGCCGAACTGCTGAAAGCCGGGAGCATCGTGCCCTCGGGCAGCGAAACCGGCCCGATCCCGGGCAACCCGCCTCGCTCCACGGAGGATAACGGATGAAGACACCCTTCGTGCGGACCAACCGGCGCATCCTGATCATCGACGACACGCCGTCGATCCATCTGGATTTCCGCAAAATCCTCGACCCCGACGCGGAAGAGGAACAGAGCCTGGCCGGCACCGAAGAAGCGCTGTTCGGCACGTTGCAACCGGACCGTCTGACCTTTCAGCTCGACTCCGCGTATCAGGGCCAGGAAGCCCTGGAACTGGTCAAGCGCGCCCGGGCCGAAGGTCGCCCCTACGCCCTGGCGTTCACCGACATGCGCATGCCACCGGGCTGGGACGGTCTGGAAACCATTGAAGAGCTGTGGAAGGCCGATCCCAGCCTGCAAATCGCCTTGTGCACGGCGTATTCGGATTACAGCTGGGAAGCCATGGCCGAGCGCCTCGAATTCGGCGATCAGCTATTGGTGTTGAAAAAACCCTTCGACAGCCTGGAAATCCGCCAAATGGCCAGTGCCCTGACCTGGAAATGGCAGATGGCCCAGGACGCGGCGATGAAAGTGCTGAGCCTGGAGCAGACCATCGAAGCCCGGGTGCATGAGTTGCTGAAGGTGTCGCACCTGTTGCAGTACGACGTCCTCACCGAATTGCCCAACAGCACATTGCTCGGCGATCGCCTGAATCAGTCCCTGGCCTTGTCCCGACGCCATGACAAACAACTGGCGGTGATGTTTCTCGGGCTGGACCGCTTCAAGCGCATCAACAATGCCCTGGGGCATCCGGCCGGCGACGAGATGCTCAAACGGGTCGGGCAGAGTCTGGTGTCCACGGTGCGCGAATCCGACTCGGTGTTTCGCTACGGCTCCGACGAGTTCGTGGTGATCCTCGCCGATGTGCGGCACCCGCAGCAGACCAAGGGCATCGCCGAAAAACTCTTGAATGCCATCCGTGCGCCGCAACACATTGCCGGCCACGACTTGAGCGTGACCGCCAGCCTGGGGATCAGCATCTATCCCGAGGACGGCCTCGACGCCATCGTGCTGATCAAGAAAGCCGAAACCGCGATGCGCAACGTCAAGGAAAACGGCCCGAACGATTTCAGCTTTTTCATCGATGAAATGAACCAGCGCGCCCGAGAGCAGCAGAGCATTGAGTCAGGGATTCGCCTGGCCCTGGAGCGCAATGAGTTCGTGCTCCATTACCAACCGAAAATGGACCTGACCAGCGGCCAGGTGGTCGGCGCCGAAGCGTTGATCCGCTGGAAAAAGCCGGGACAGGGCTGGGTCTATCCCTCGGATTTCATCGCGGTGGCCGAAGACAGCGGTTTGATTGTGCCGTTGACCAAATGGGTGATGGCCCAGGCCTGTCGCCAGGCGTGTATCTGGAAGAGCGCCGGGTTACCGAAAATCTGCATCTCCGTGAACGTGTCGGCCATCGATTTCCGGCAGCGGGACTTTGTCGAGAGCATCGAGCAGATCCTCAAGCAGACCGGGATGGAGCCAACGTTGCTGGAACTGGAAATCACCGAAGGGGTGTTGATGCAGAACGTCGACACCACCGTGACCGCCCTGAACCGGATCAAGGCCTTGGGCGTGCGCCTGTCCATCGATGACTTCGGCACCGGATATTCCAGCCTGAGTTACCTGCGCCGGTTTCCTATCGATGTGCTGAAAATCGACCAGTCATTCATTCGCGGCTTGAGCCGTGACAGCAGCGACGCCGCGCTGGTCAGCGCCATCATCAGCCTGGGCAAGAGCCTGAAGCTGACCGTCATCGCTGAAGGGATAGAAACCCTCGAACAACTGGACTTCCTCAAGGCCCACCACTGCGAGGAAGGCCAGGGTTATTACTTCAGCAAAGCCGTGGCACCGGATGCTTTTGCCCATTATTTGATGTCCGTGAAGCCCCTGCCCTCAGCCCAGACATGAGCGACGCGCACCGACACGCAGGCCAACCGCCAAGGAATCATCCGATGTCGCCCGACCGTGCCTTTCTGCTTCCGGTGTTTATGTTGGCGATCTGCCTGAGCGCCAGCGGCGCACCGCTGGACGAACCGCTAAAACCGTTGCCCGCCGTGCCGCAGCAAAATCCCCTGCGGGTCGAACTGGGTCGCCAGTTATTCAATGAACCGCGCTTGTCGGTGAATAACAGCCTGTCCTGCGCCGGTTGCCATCGGCTGGAAAGTGGCGGCGCCGACAACAAACCGTTCTCCATCGGCTTCAACGGCCAACCGGTGGCCATCAACACCCCCAGCGTGTTCAACGCCACCCTGAACTTCCGGCAGTTCTGGAATGGCCGGGCCGACACCCTGGAAACCCAGGTCCACGAAGTGGTGCAGAGCCCCAGCGAAATGGGCAGCAACTGGGAACACGTGGTGCAGACGCTGAGCGCCGACCCGGCCTATAAAAGCGCATTTGCCAACGCCTACCCGGATGGCGTCACCATGAACAACGTGCAAAACGCGTTGGCCAGCTACGAACGCACGCTGATCAGCAGCAACTCGCGCTTCGATCAGTACCTGCAAGGCAATACCGACATTCTCACCCTCGATGAAAAGTACGGTTATCAGCGCTTCAAGGACTACGGCTGCATTACCTGCCACCAAGGGGTGAACATCGGCGGCAACATGTTCCAGAAATTCGGGGTCATGGGTGACTACTTCAAAACCCGGGGCAACCCCACCGAAACCGACCTGGGACGCTATCTGGTGACCAAGGATGAAGAGGACCGCAACGTGTTCAAGGTCCCGAGTCTGCGTAACGTTGCCGTGACTGCGCCGTACTTCCACGACGCCTCGGCAAAAACCCTCGAAGAGGCGGTGGACGTGATGTTCAAGTTCCAGCTTGGCCGCGTGCCCTCGGACGATGACCAGCACCTGATCATCCTGTTTCTCAAGACCCTGACCGGTGAATGGGAGGGCAAGCCCTTATGAAAATGTCCCGCCGTCGCAGCATGGCGCTGCTCAGCCTCGTGGCCCTGGCGCTGGCCTCGATCCTGCTGTTCCTGTACCTCAAATCCAGCTCCGACCAGACCTCGACCTACACCGAATCCCGGGGCTTGATTGCGCGGATGAAACAACTCAACGCGCAGTGGGAAACCGAGATTCTCAAGGCCCGGGTCGCCATCAGCCACAACTACGATCCGCTGGTCTCGCCCCTGACCGAGATGACCCAGTTGTGGGAGCGGTTCGACAGCATGGAGTCGAACCACGGCCGCAGCGACTCGCCCGCTTGGAACACCAGCCATGATGCGTACCTGGCCGCCATCCAGGAAAAGACCCGCCTGGTGGAACAGTTCAAGTCCCATAACGCGGTGCTGCGCAACTCGCTGGCGTTTTTGCCCACCGCCGAGGACGACATCCAGCAACCCCTGACCCAAGTGGTAGATGGCGACCAACTGCAATTGCAGAACATCGCCACCGACACCTACGACTTGCTGCTCAGCGCCATGGAGTTCGCTCAGGTCACCTCGGACGACAAGGCCGCCGATATCCTCGTGGGCCTGAACAAACTGGGGGTCAATAAACTGCGCCTGCCGGAGGCGTTCCATGGTCCCATCGATATTCTGAGCAATCACATTGAGCTCATCTTGCGCGAGCAACCGATCGTCAACCGCCTGCTGGAAAACATCGAAGCCATCCCCGTGGCCGAACGCCTGGACGACATCACCAGCCTGCTGAACCAGGATCAGCAGGCGTCCGACGCGATCTATCAGCGCTATCACTTCTACATGCTGGTGTTTTCCGTGCTGCTGGTCCTGGTGCTGGTGTACCTGGCGATTCGGCTGATGCGCAGTTTCACCGAGATCAGTCGCGTCAACAAAGCGCTGCAAACGGCCAACGATGACCTGGAGTTGCGGGTCGAAGAACGCACCCGGGAACTCAAGGACACCCAGAGTGAGCTGCTCGACACCGCTCGCCAGGCCGGCATGGCCGAGATCGCCACCAACGTGTTGCACAACGTCGGCAACGTGCTCAACAGCGTGAACATCTCCGCCGACCTGGTGACCCGCAAACTGCGCAGCAGCAAGGCCTTGGGATTGGGCAAGGCGATGCAGTTGATCAACGAACACCCCGAGGACCTGGGCAGTTTCCTGAGCGAGGATGCCAAAGGCAAATTGCTGCCCGGCTACCTCAATCAACTGGTGGACGCCATCGCCCTCGAACAACAGGGCATGACCGACGAACTGGCCCAACTGACCAAAAGTGTGGATCACATCAAGGACATCGTCGCCACCCAGCAATCCTACGCGGGCGCCAACAGCCTGATGGAACCGCTGCACATCAGTGAACTGCTGGAGGATGCCCTGCGCATGAACTCCGGCGCACTGACCCGGCACCATGTCACGGTGGTCAAGGAGTACAGCGACGTCCCGCGGGTGATGGGCGACAAGCACCGCTTGCTGCTGATCCTGATCAACCTGATCAGCAACGCCAAATACGCGATGTCCGATCTCAGCGACCGTCCACGGCAGATGACTTTGGGGGTCAAAATCGTCGACGACAGCATTCTTCAAGTCAGCGTCAAGGATGACGGCGAAGGCATCCCCGAGGAAAACATGACGCGAATCTTTGCCCACGGTTTTACCACCCGCAAGGAGGGCCACGGGTTCGGCCTGCACAGCTGCGCCCTGGCCGCCATCGAGATGAACGGCCACCTCACCGCCCACAGTGACGGGCCGGGCAAAGGTGCACAGTTCACGTTGCAAATCCCCCTGAAAACCGTAGCAGGTGACGCATGAGCAACCCTTCGAATCGACGCATTTTGTTGATCGATGACACACCGTCCATTCATGTGGATTTTCGCAAGATCCTCACCCCGAACCCGGTACAGCACGTGGAACTGGATGAGATGGAAGCCACGCTGTTCGGTGCCGAAGCGAAATCCGCCAGCGCACTGTTCGAGCTGGACTCGGCCTTCGGCGGTCAGGAAGGCCTGGGCAAACTCAAATTCGCCCTGAAGGAACACCGTCCCTACGCCATGGCTTTCGTCGATATGCGCATGCCCGACGGCTGGGACGGCGCGCAAACCATCGAACACCTGTGGCAGGAAGACCCGCGCCTGCAAGTGGTGGTGTGTACCGCGTATTCCGATTATTCGTGGGATGAACTGCTGGACCGTTTGCAGGCCCACGACCGGTTGCTGATCCTGAAAAAGCCATTCGATAACATTGAAGTCCAGCAAATGGCCAATACCCTGCTGACCAAATGGGACATGACCGAACGGGCCAGCGTGCAGGTGGATCATCTGGGGCAAATGGTCGAACGCCGGACCCGGCAGTTCAAGGAAGCCAGTGTCGAGCTGCAACGGGAAATCGACGAGCGCAAACAGCTGGAATCGCAACTGGTGCAATCGGAAAAACTCGCCTCGCTGGGACAACTGGCGGCCGGCGTCGCCCATGAAATCAACAACCCCATCGGCTTCATTTCGTCCAACCTCGGTTGCCTGGACGGCTACTTCAAGCAATTGCAGGAAATGCTCGACGCCTATCGCAGTGCCGAAGAGGCGATTACCTCACCCGAGGTGATCGAGCGCCTGAATGTGCTGCGCGAACGGATCGAGCTGGAATTCCTGCGCGAAGACATTCCGCTGCTGATCAAGGAATCCAAGGACGGCATTAGCCGCGTCGGGCAGATCGTCAAGGATCTGAAGGACTTTTCTCGGGTGGACTCCAACCAGGAATGGCAGTGGGCCAATCTGCAACAGGGCATCGAATCGACGCTGAACATCGTCGCCAACGAACTCAAGTACAAGGCCGATGTGGTGAAGCAATATCAGGTGCTGCCGGAAATCGAATGCCTGCCCTCGCAAATCAATCAGGTGATCATGAACCTGATCGTCAACGCGTCCCAGGCGATTGGCACGGAACGGGGCACCATCACCCTGAGCACCGGGCTTGAAGGAGAAACGGTATGGATCGAGGTGGCCGATACGGGCTCGGGAATTGAACCGCAGACGTTGCAGAAGATCTTCGATCCGTTCTTCACCACCAAACCGATTGGCCAGGGGACTGGGCTGGGGTTGTCACTGTCGTACGGGATTGTGAAGAAGCATCACGGGGATATTTCGGTGCGCAGCGTGGTCGGGACAGGCACGACGTTCAGGGTTGAGTTGCCGGTGCACCAGACCAAACTCTCCGCCTGAACCCCGATTAATTGTGGCAATACAAATCAAATGTGGGAGCGGGCTTGCTCGCGAATGCGGTATGTCAGGCAACATCAATGTTGAATGTCAGACCGTTTTCGCGAGCAAGCCCGCTCCCACAGGGTTATGCGTAAGGCTTGGATCAGGTGGCTTCCTGGAAATCCATCTCCGGCGGCTGGCGACGGAACCCGCCGGTCAGCACCGCCAGGTACACCACGCCGATCGCCAGCCAGCTCAGGCCCAGGTAAATCGCCAGGTGATCGAGGCTGACCATCAGCCACAGGTCAGCCACCAGGCCAATGAACGGGAACACCAGGAACAGCACCAGTTCACGCGGGCCTTTTTTCTCGCCAGCGATCCAGTAATGGAAGATCACCGACAGGTTCACCATGCTGAAGGCCAGGAAGGCGCCGAAGTTGATGAACGAGGTCGAGGTGGTCACGTCGAGTTTCAGCGCCAACAATGCCACCACTGCGCACAGCAGGATGCTATTGACCGGCGTGCCGAATTTCTCATGCAAGGTGCCAAAGAACGACTTGGGCAACACGCCGTCGCGGCCCATGGCGAACAGCAACCGCGAGCCGCTGGCCTGGGCCGACAGGCCCGAGGCGAACTGGCCGACGATCAGGCCGATCAGGAAGATCGACACAAACAGGTCGCCACCGATGTTGCGCGCAATTTCGTAGGCCGCCGAGTCGACGTTGTCGAACTGGAACGACGGATGCGCCACCTGCACGAAGTACGACACGCCGACGAAAATCAAACCGCCGATCAGGGTGATCAGCATGATCGCCCGGGGAATGGTGCGGCGTGGATCGCGGGTTTCTTCGGTCAGGGTGCTGACCGCGTCAAAACCGAGGAACGAGTAACAGGCGATGGCCGCGCCGCTCATGATCAGCGGCATTTGCATGTCGCCGTTGAAGAACGGTTTGACCGTCCACAGCGGCGTGCTCGCATCGCCGACGATGTAATGGACGCACAGCACGACGAAAGCAATCAGCACCAGCGCTTGCACCAGCATCAGCAAAGCGTTGATGCCGTTGGCCAGTTTCAGGCCGACGATGTTGATCGCGCTGGTGATGCCGATGAACGCCAACACCCAGATCCACTGCGGCACGGCCGGGAACGCGGAGTTGAGGTAAGCGGCGCCGATCAGCCAGATCGCCATGGGCAAGAACAGGTAATCGAGCAATACCGCCCACCCGGCGATGAACCCGAGTTTCGGGCTGATGGCCTTGCGCACATAGCTGTAGGCCGAACCGGCGACCGGGAACGCCGCGGCCATGCGCCCGTAGCTCATGGCGGTGAAAAACATCGCCACCAGCGCCGCCAGATACGCGGCCGGGACCATGCCAGCGGTGGATTGAGCGAGGATGCCAAAAGTGCCGAGCACAATGATCGGCGTCATGTAGGCGATGCCGAACAGCACCACCGAACCCAATGACAGGGTGCGTTGTAAACGAGCCATGAGCGACTACTCCGAATTTATTAGATTTATGGCAGAGCCGAGTTCGGCAAAAATTACGTCAACGTCAAAAGCCACCCCTCACCCCAGCCCTCTCCCCAGAGGGGAGAGGGGGAAAGGGGGCAGATCTCCATGGGTTTCAAATCCTGGATTCGACTGGGTATTTCTTTTTAATCCTGGGTTCGATCGGGTGTTTCTCTCAATCCTGGGTTCGATTGGGTGTTTCTCTCAATCCTGGGTTCGATCGGGCGTTTCTCTCAATCCTGGGTTCGATCGGGTGTTTCTCTCAATCCTGGGTTCGATTGAGTGTTTCTCAATCCTGGGTTCGATCGGGCGTTTCTCTCAATCCTGGGTTCGATTGAGTGTTTCTCTCAATCCTGGGTTCGATCGGGCGTTTCTCTCAATCCTGGGTTCGATTGAGTGTTTCTCTCAATCCTGGGTTCGGTTTGGATGTTTCGATCCTGTGTTCGACTGGGTATTTCAGGTCGCAGCAAATCGTCCGGCCACCTCGGTCAGTCCCCTCTCCCCCCTGGGGAGAGGGTTAGGGTGAGGGGCGGTTCCAACTGACACACCGCTCAATATCTAGCGTCGCGGAATCAACAGCTCCCGCAACCCGCAAACATGCTCAACAATCTCCCCCGGCAACTTCAGCCGCTGATCATCCAGGTACCGATAATCCTGCCGCGCCGCCGCCAATTGGTTCAGGTCCAGCTCAACCGCGAACTGCCCCTCCTCACGCCCGGCTTCGAACAGCAAGGTACCCAACGGATCCACCAGCGCACTGCCGCCGGCAAACAACAACCCGCCATCCCCTGCTTCCACGCGGTTGACCATCAGCGCAAACGCCTGGTTTTCCTGGGCGCGGGCCATGATCGCGGTGCGGTGGGTCGGGCCATACGGATCCATGTTGCCGTTGGTGACGATCAGCACTTCAGCGCCCAGTTGCGCCAGGGCGCGGGCGGTTTCGGGGAATTCGATGTCGTAGCAAATCAGCAGACCGACCCGCACACCGTTCCACAAACACGTGGCGTAACGGTCACCGGGCTCGTAGACGCCACGGTCCGAGGCCCACAAATGCGTCTTGCGATAACGCAGGGCAATGCCTTCGGGGGTAATCAGCAGCGTGGTGTTGTAGAAACGGCCGTTGTCGTTCTCGGCCATGCCCACCACCACGGCGATATTGCGTTCGCGGGCGGCGGCGATCACGGCGCTGACGGTCGGGCCGTCCAGCGGCTCGGCGACCTGGGCCACAGATTCTTCCGAGGGAAAGCCCATCAAGTGGCCTTCCGGGAACATAATCAGCTGCGTATCAGCGGCGCTGGCGGCAATCGCGACCAGGGCGCGTTCAAGGTTGTAAGCCGTGTCGTTGTCACGGCCCGCCAATTGGGCGAGTTCGACCTTCATGGGTATTCCTTATTCTCGTGGCCGGGCGGCAGAAAGATTGCCCGGCCGGTGTCTGTGCGCCAGTATGCGCAGCAAGTAACCGGCCAGGGAATTACGCGGCCGGGGTAACCCGATAGGGGTAGACGCATGACACTTTCGCTGGATGACATCGCCTGGCACCGCTCGGTGGGGCAACTGATCGACGCCCTCGACAAGCCGAATTTCTGGACGCAACTGGTCCGGTTGCTGGATCAATACGTGGATTTCGACAGCTGGGTGGTGCTGCTTTTCAGCGCGGACCAACACCCGCAGGTGTTCGCCGAATGCCCCGGCGAGGACGGCAGCCCCGATCAACTGTTCCAGGATTACCTGCGCGGCTTGTACCTGCTCGACCCGTTCTACATCGCCTGCCGCGAACAATCGCGCACCGGGCTGTATCGCCTGTCGGAAGTCGCGCCCGAACACTTTGAGCTGACCGAGTATTACCAGCGCTACTTTCGTCTGAATGTGGTGGCCGACGAAATCCAGTTCAATTGCCAGCTCGAAGGCGAGCGCACGCTGTGCCTGTCGTTGGGCAGCAAGCAGCGTTTCAGTGGCCAGCAGATTGCGTTGCTGTCGCTGATCCAGCCGTGGGTGTTGGGCCTGCTACGCCAGCGCCTGCCCTATGAAATCAACGAAGTCGTGGCCCTGGCCCCCGCGCCACCGCAGGTCGACTGGCGGGTGCAGCTGGAAGCCTCGGTGCAGCAACTCAAAGGCGCGCAACTGACCGCTCGAGAACTGGACGTCGGGCGCCTGATGCTCAGCGGTTGCTCCAGTAAAGAAATCGCCCGTAAGCTGGAAATCTCCGTAGAAACCGTGAAAGTCCATAAGAAACACATGTACAGCAAACTGGGGATCAAATCCCAGTCCGAGCTGTTTTCGATATTCCTGCAGGCCCAAAATGCCTGATTGCCCAGTGGGCTGCTTTTCTGTGGGAGCGGGCTTGCTCGCGAAAGCGGTATGTCAGACAACATCAATGTTGAATGTGATGGCCTCTTCGCGAGCAAGCCCGCTCCCACAGGGAAATGTGTATCCAGGCAAAGCACTGCGCTAAAACAACCGAGTCCGAACCCAAGGAAACCGTATGAGCCTGTCCCTCCTGAGCCGCTACGCCTTCTTTGCTGCCTGCGTGATTTTCACCCTCGCCAGCCTGCCCTTTCTGGAACACGACTGGCTCTGGCCGATCACCGCCGTCACCGGCATTCTCAGCCTGATCGGCCTGTTCGACCTGCTGCAAAGCCCCCACGCGGTGCGGCGCAACTACCCGATCCTCGGCAACATTCGTTATCTGGTCGAAGGCATTCGCCCGGAAATCCGCCAGTACCTGCTCGAATCCGACAGCGACGCCCTGCCCTTCTCCCGGGCCCAGCGTTCACTGGTCTATTCCCGGGCGAAGAATGAAAGCGCCGACAAGCCGTTCGGCACGCTGATCGATGTGTATCAGTCAGGTTTCGAATTTATCGGCCACTCCATGCGCCCGGCGCCGTTGAGCGATCCGAGCGGTTTTCGCGTAACGGTCGGTGGCCCGCAGTGCACCCAGCCGTATTCGGCGTCGGTGTTCAACATTTCGGCCATGAGCTTCGGCTCCCTGAGCGCCAACGCCATTCGCGCGTTGAACCAGGGCGCCAAGCTCGGCAACTTCGCCCATGACACCGGCGAAGGCAGCATCAGCGCCTATCACCGGGAAAACGGCGGCGACCTGACCTGGGAACTCGGCAGCGGCTACTTCGGCTGCCGCACCGCCGACGGCCGTTTCGACCCGGAACGCTTTGCCGCCCAGGCGCAAACCCCGCAAGTGCGGATGATCGAAATCAAGATGAGCCAAGGCGCCAAACCCGGCCACGGCGGCATCCTGCCCAAGCACAAAGTCACCCAGGAAATCGCTGAAACCCGCGGCATCATGATGGGCGAAGACTGCATCTCGCCGTCACGCCACAGCGCGTTTTCCACGCCAATCGAACTGATGCACTTCATCCAGCAACTGCGTGAACTGTCCGGCGGTAAACCGGTGGGCTTCAAGTTCTGCCTGGGTCACCCGTGGGAATTCATGGGCATCGCCAAAGCCATGCTGGAAACCGGCATCCTCCCCGACTTTATCGTCGTCGACGGCAAGGAAGGCGGGACCGGCGCTGCACCGGTGGAATTCACCGACCACATTGGCGTGCCGATGCGCGAAGGCTTGCTGTTCGTGCACAACACCCTGGTGGGCCTGAACCTGCGCGACAAAATCAAACTCGGCGCCAGCGGCAAAATCGTCAGCGCCTTCGACATCGCCAGCGTCCTGGCCATCGGCGCCGATTGGGCCAACTCGGCACGCGGCTTCATGTTCGCCATCGGCTGCATCCAGTCGCAAAGCTGCCACACCAACAAATGCCCGACCGGCGTCGCCACCCAGGACACCCTGCGCCAACGCGCGTTGGTGGTGCCGGACAAGGCGCAGCGCGTGTTCAACTTCCACCGCAATACACTCAAAGCCCTGGCTGAGATGTTGGCGGCGGCCGGGCTGGATCATCCGTCACAGTTGTCGGCCAAGCACCTGGTACGGCGCATGTCGGCGACTGAGATCAAGCTGTTCTCGCAGTTGCATGTGTTTTTGAAACCGGGGGAGTTGTTGACCGGGGAAGTGAATGGCGAGTTTTACTCGCGGATGTGGCAGATGGCTCGGGCGGATAGTTTTGAGCCTAATGAGTTGGCTGTCGCGTAAGGCGTCCTGGAATGCCAGCCTCATGGGGGGCTGGCACCTTGTCCTGCGTCGCCGTCGCAGGTGTTGTTCAAACTGAAATCATGCCCCTATGCCGTCTACTGTCAGAAATCACAGGTCGGCATCTGTTCCAGATAAACGGTCACCATTGCAGTTCGGTGATCGGCCTCGGTTCTTTCATCACGATAAATCCGTAATCCCCCAGCAGATAGATGCGGTAGTACTGACTGTCCACTAACGGCACGAACCCTTGATAACCGACCCGTGTCGCATTGCGCCGCTCGCGCTCGGCCACCACGTTGGTGATGCCGGCCTTTGGCAGGTTCTCGGCGAGCATGTAGTAATCGGTGTTCAGCAAATAGCGCAGCACCGGCAGGTGTTTGAATGAACCCGCAGCGCCGACCAGCCAGTGATCGGAGTAGCTCACCGACATATAAATCCGTTTGGCATCGCGCAGGGCTGGCCGCGAAGCGATGTCGTAGCTCAGGGCATTCAGCGCGGTGGTGACGAAGGTTTTCTGCAAGGTCAGCACCCGGCCGTAGGCGAAGGACAGGGAAAGCATCGCCAGCAGCGGGATCACCAGCAGGAACGGAAGTCGTTGATGCACGGACGCCAACACCAAATGGCTGAGGTAGAACAGCAGCACCAGCACCACGGAAAACCCCATCAAGGTCCGGGCGCCTTCATTGAAGTCGCGGAAAAACAGCGCGGCGCCAGGCACCAGCAGCACCACGAGCGGCAGCATCAACACGCACAGAACACCGACTACGGCGTGCTTCAGCGCCGTTTCCTGACGTTCAAACAAACGTCGCCCGAGGCAAACGCTGCCGGCAATGGCACACAGCAACAACCCCGCGAACACCCAACCGAAGCCATCGTGAAACAGCAACATGACCTTTTCCAGCACCCGCGCCGCGTTGGTTTCGATTTGCAGCAGTGGCGCCGCCCCCCAGTCCAACAACAGAGTGCGATGCTGATTCATGTAGGCACCCGCCGTGGCGAAGTAGATCAACCAGGCGAGCGCCACCTGTGCGGCTTTCCAGCCGATCAGTTGCCACCACTGCGGCCAGGGCAGTTTGGCACTCGCGGCACGCAACAATTCCAGACCACACAGCCCGATAAACACATTGATGCTGACCTGATACAGCCCCAGGCCCAGGGCAATCAGCAACGCCGGAACGACCAGTTGTTGCACCCGGGAAACACTGCGAAAGGTAATCGCGAAAATCACTGCCACCAGACTCAGGGCCATGGCCGGCCCGTCGTATTGATACGACAGGTTTTGCAGGAAGAACGGGTTGTACCAGAACGCGAGCACCACCAGGCAATGGCTCAGCGTCGGCTCGGCAAAGTAGTGGAAAGTCAGACGGGTCAATGCCCAGGCCATCGCCAGCGTGGCGATCAGCAAAGGCAGGGGGAAGATGTTCGGCGCAGCGCCGGAAAAGGTCAGCCCGTTGAAAAACAGCTGGGTGAACAAGCGGCCCTCCCCCGACCAGCCCATGCCGGCGGCCAGTGAGCGCCAGCTGTCATCGATGTAGGGATAGTCCGCGAGGATCAGTGGCAGGACGTAGGCAAAGGTCGCCAACAGAAAACACAGCCAGACTCGCCGGCCGCCGAGTTCTCTGTCGAGCCAATCGCCCATCCGCATGTCGGTGCCCCTTCGGGTACTACGTTTAACCCGTGAAGCTTTGATCCTGCCGCGATGCATTCATCCCGTGTTTAAGACGGGCGGTGATGCGGGGCAATATCCCGTAATATCCCGGTTTTGCAATTACCGGCCAACCGCGCCACCCTGCGGGCCGCCGATGTGCGGCGCGCAACCTTTTGCGCCGCGTAACGCTCCTTACTCAACACCCGTTCAAGAGCCCTCAGCCATGACGTCTGATCGCGATCACCGAATCGACTTTTTTCGCGGCCTGGCGCTGATCTTCATTTTCTGGGATCACGTGCCGCACAACCCGCTGGGCCAAATCACCCCGCGCAATTTCGGCTTCAGCGATGCGGCGGAAATTTTCGTGTTTCTGGCCGGCGTGGCGGCGGTGCTGGCCTACGGCAAGATCCTCAAGCGTGACGGTTATCTGATCGCCTGCGTGAAAATCCTGCGCCGCGCCTGGGTGCTCTACGTGGTGCATATCTTCTTGCTGGCGATGCTGATGGGCATCGTGTTTTTCGCCAACAGCCACGTTGAAACCCGGGATCTGGTGGAGGAAATGGGCCTGCATCACTTCATCACCAATCCCCAGCAAGCGTTGACGGATGAGTTGCTGCTGCGTTTCAAACCCAACCTGATGGACCCGCTGCCGCTGTACATCGTGCTGCTGGCGGGTTTGCCGCTGGTGCTGCCATTGCTGTTGCGCGCGCCATGGGCGGTGGTGGCGGTGTCGTTGACGGTGTACCTGCTGGCGCCGAGATTGGGCTGGAACCTGGCCGCCATCAAGGACGGCGTGTGGTACTTCAACCCGGTCACCTGGCAATTGCTGTTTGTGCTCGGTGGCGCGGTGGCGGTGCTTGGGCAGCGGCCGCGACTGCCCGACACCCGTGCGCTGATGCGCCAGACGTTGTTTGTCAGTGCGTTGGTGTACTCGGTGTTCGCCGGGGTGCTCACGATCGCCTGGCGCTGGCCGGAAATCCACTATGCGCTGATGCCGGCGTGGTTGAGCAATTTGCTGTACCCGATCAGCAAGACCGATCTGTCACCGGTGCGACTGGTGCATTTCCTGGCGCTGGCCTACGTCACCGCCAAGCTGTTGCCGGATAACGGCTGGACGCAAAACTGGCTGGCGCAACAGAGTTGTCGCATGGGGCGCTATTCGCTGGAAATCTTCTGCCTGGGCGTACTGCTGGCGCCCTTGGCGGACATGATCAATGCCATGACCGACGATGCCTTTGCCATGCAGATTTTCACCGCGCTGGTGGGGGCCGGGTTGATGGCGTTGCTGGGGGCCTGGCTGGATTTCAATAAGCGCCTCATGCGGCCGGTTTCGGTGGTGCCTGCTTAAAGTCAAAAGATCGCAGCCTTCGGCAGCGCCCAAAGGCGCGTAGGAGCTGCCGAAGGCTGCGATCTTTTGATCCTCAAAAACAAAAAAGCCCCGGCCAATTGACCAGGGCTTTTGCATTTCAAACGCTACACACTCAAGAAGCCGAACGCACCGCGCCTTGCGTCACGTTGGTCGGTTGCAACTTGAACACATAGAACAACACCGTCAGCAGCACCAGGAACGCAGGCCCCACATACAGCGCCACGCGGGTGTCCGGGAAGTACGCCATCAGCCCAACCACCAGCACCAAAAACGCCAGCGCCAGATAAGAACTGACCGGGTACAGCCACATCTTGTATTTCAGGCCGGCCCGTTCGCTGGCGCTCAGGCCTTTGCGGAATTTGAGCTGGGCCAGCAGGATCATCACCCAGGTCCAGATCGCGCCGAAGGTGGCAATCGCCGTCACCCAGACGAAAACTTTTTCCGGGACCATGTAGTTGAGCAGCACACCCAGCAACAACACGAAGATCGACAGCAGCAACGCGCGACGCGGCACGCCATTGCTTGAGGTTGTGGCGAAACCGGCCGGAGCCTGGCCGTTCTGCGCCAGGCTGTAGAGCATGCGCCCGGTGCTGAAGATGCCGCCGTTGCAGGACGACAGCGCCGCCGTGATCACCACGAAGTTGATGATGCCGGCAGCGGTCTTGATGCCCAGACGTTCGAAGGTCATCACGAACGGACTGCCCTGGGTGCCGATTTCGTTCCACGGGTAGATCGACAGGATCACGAACAGCGCACCGACGTAGAACAACAGAATCCGCCAGAACACCGAGCCGATCGCATTGGGAATGGTTTTCTGCGGGTTCTTCGCTTCACCGGCGGTCAGGCCGATCATCTCGACGCCGAGGTAGGCGAACATCACCATTTGCAGGGACATCAGCACGCCTTGCACGCCGTTGGGCATGAAACCGCCGTGGGCCCACAGGTTGGAAATTCCCAACGCCACGCCATCATTGCCGAAGCCGAACGCGATCACGCCGATACCGCCGACGACCATGGCGATGATGGTGACGATCTTGATCAGGGCGAACCAGAATTCGAATTCGCCGAAGGCTTTCACCGCGATCAGGTTGATGGTGCCCATGCTGATGAGTGCCGACAACGCCCAGATCCAGCGCGGCACTTCGGGAAACCAGACGCCCATGTACACCGCCACGGCGGTGATTTCCGCAACGCAGGTCACCAGCCATAGGAACCAGTAATTCCAACCCGTGAGGAAGCCGGCCAACGGGCCTAGATAGTCTTGAGCGTAACGGCTGAACGAGCCGGCGACCGGGTTGTGCACGGCCATCTCGCCGAGGGCGCGCATGATCACCAGGATCGCCAGGCCGCCGATGATGTAGGAAAGCATGATCGCCGGGCCGGCCATTTCGATGGCCTTGGCCGAACCGAGGAACAGGCCGACGCCGATACAGGCACCGAGTGCCATCAAGCGAATGTGCCGTTCGCCCAGTTCGCGTTTGAGCGGGCCGCCCTGAGCGGTCTCGCCTTGGGGCAGATGATTGCCTGCTGGCATGGGGTACAACCTCGTCTTGTTATTGGAAGACCGCCGAGTGTCGAAGCGCCGACGGATAGCCGTTGCTTACCTGAAACCGGACCTGCCTTTTGGGCAAACCCGTCTTGTAGGACAAAACCTGCAAGATCAGCGGGGCGTGCAGTATAAAAAGCTTCGGACAGGGCTTTTCACTCTATAAACCACAACATTCAGCCAGAACTCTCGCTAAAAGCGCGGTTTACGGAGGGGCATTACCTGGGTTTTGCAGGATTATTCGCAGTCGAAACGACGGAGAGTATTGCACGGTAATGGTGCGTCGTCATGCTTGGACAAAGGTCGGATTTACCACCTCGAGGCTTCTATTTCAGCTATTACAGAGTTTGCAAGCCTTACCCCTGTAGGAGCAAAGCTTGCTCGCGATAGCGGTTTTACATTCGATAGATCCATCGGCTGCACGACCGCCATCGCGAGCAAGCTTTGCTCCTACATACGATTTCGATATTTCTCTATTCACAATTTTTTCATCATCGCTAACCACCGACTAAGCTTCAGACAAGTCCGATCAATCTGCGTGAATGGATCAGTCGACTATGGGCGCGTTATGGCAATCCGATTCGAGTAAAACCGTGGTTCCGACTGAACGTGTGGATGATGCGCCTTTACCTGAAAAACCCCGTCGTACCAAGCACGGCTGGAAGGCGTTCTGGTTGCTGCTGCTGATTATCCTGGTCGTGCTGGGCCTGGCCGCCGCCAAGGAAATGCGTACCTCAAAGTTTCAGGCCCGGGAAGTCAGCAAATTTGCCGCGTCCCTGAGTTATGACGTGCAACCCGGCCCCAGCGATGCGATTCGCTATCCTGGTGCCGGTCCGTTTGATTTGCGCCTGGGTTATAGCGCCATGGGCGACTTTCTGCCCCGGCTGCTCAAGCGCAATTATGTGATTGCCTCGCAAACCCGCTTCTCCCCGGCGCTGATGAAGTACAGCGACCGGGGCTTTTTCGTGCCCTATGCGGAAAAAATCCAGGCTGGGCTGTCGATCACCGATTGCAGGGCGGCGCCGCTCTACCAGTTCAATTACCCGCAACAGCTCTACTCCAGTTTCGAGTCGATCCCGCCGGTGGTGGTCAACAGCTTGCTGTTCATCGAAAACCGCTTCCTGCTCGACCCCAGACAGCCCCTGGCCAACCCGGCCGTGGACTGGCCTCGGTTCGGCATGGCCGCGTGGTCACAGGTGGCCAAATTGATGCACTTGCCGGGGCAGTCGGCCGGCGGCAGCACCCTGGCGACACAACTGGAAAAGTATCGCCACTCTCCTGACGGCTTGACCGTGTCCGGCGCGGAGAAAATCCGGCAGATGATTTCCGCCAGCGTGCGCGCCTATCAGGGCGGGCCGCAAACCCTGGAGGCGCGGCAGAATGTGGTACGCGACTACCTCAACAGCGTGCCACTGTCGGCCGTGCCCGGCCACGGTGAAGTGCACGGCATGGCCGAGGGTTTGCGCGTGTGGTACGGCGCCGATTTCAACAAGGCCAATGAAACACTGGCCAGCACCGCCACGGATCCAAAAACCATGGCCGCAAAAGGCTTGGCGCTGCGAGAAATGCTGTCGCTGATGATCGCCCAGCGCCGCCCTTCGCACTACCTGACCAAGGGCCACGAAGAACTGGCCGACCTCACCGACAGCCACATTCGCCTGCTCGCCCAGAACAACGTCATCGATGCTCAATTCGCCGCTGCGGCACTGGCCAGTAAAGTCACCTACCGCGACTGGCTGACTCAACCGACCATCCAGCCGATCGAAACCAATAAAGGCATCAGCACCGCCCGCAGTCGGTTGGCGTCGATGCTCAACCGTCCGCTGTACGACCTCGACCGCCTCGACCTGTCGGCCACCAGTACCTTGCAAAGTGAGTTGCAGGCCCAGGCCACCGAATACCTCAAGCACCTGGCCGACCCGGCTTTCGCCGGGCAGATCGGCCTGATCGGCGAACGCTTGCTGACGCCGACCAGCACCACCCAGGTTCGCTACAGCTTCACCCTGTTCGAACTGACCCCGGACGGTTCCCGCGTTCGGGTGCAGACCGACAGCACCGACCAACCCTTCGACATCAACGAAGGCAGCAAACTGGAATTGGGCTCTACCGCGAAGATGCGGGTGCTGACCACGTACCTGCAGATCATTTCCGAGCTGCACGACAAATTCGCTGACAAAACCGTCGCCGAGCTGAAAAAAACCGACGTCCCGGATCAGGATCGCCTGAGCCGCTGGGTCGTCGATTACCTGATCCAGAACACCGACCGTAGCCTGCCGAAAATGCTTGGCGCCGCGCTGGATCGCAAATACTCGGCCAGCCCCGGCGAAGCGTTTTTCACCGGTGGCGGCTTGCACGTGTTCCATAACTTCCGCAATGAAGACAATGGCCGCATACCGACCTTGCGCGATGCCATCCGTGAGTCGATCAACCTGCCGTTCATCCGGCTGATGCGTGACATCGTGCGCTATACCACCTATTCCGGCCCCAACAACAGCGCCGAGTTGCTCAAGGACGACCGCGACCCTCGGCGTCAGGAATACCTGGCGTCGTTCGCCGACAAGGAAGGCACGTCGTTCCTGCTCAAGTTCTGGAAAAAATACCGGAACAAGGACACTCAGGCGCAGCTCGATACCTTCCTCGACAGCATGCGCCCGACCCCGATCCGCATGGCCGCCGTGCATCGTTATCTCTACCCGGACGCTGAACAGGCCGCCTTCAACACCTTTGTGCGCGCGCACCTCAAAGGCGCCAAGCTCACCGAGAAACTCACCGACGAGCGCCTGGAGCGCCTCTACCTGAGCTACGGCCCAGGCTCGTATGACCTGCCGGACCAGGGCTTCATCGCCAAGGTCCACCCACTGGAGTTGTGGTTGATCGGCCACCTGCTGACCCACCCGGATGCCAAGTGGAGCGAAATTGTCAAAGCCAGCCAGTTCGAACGCCAGGAGGTCTATAGCTGGCTGTTCAAAAGCAAACACAAGGGCGCTCGCGACAGTCGCATTCGCACCATGCTCGAGATAGAAGCGTTCCTCGATATTCACCAGCGCTGGCAGAAAGTCGGCTACCCGTTCGACCACCTGGTGCCGTCGCTGGCCACCGCCATCGGCAGTTCCGGCGACCGGCCGGCGGCGTTGGCCGAACTGATCGGCACCATCCTCAACGATGGCGTGCGCATGCCCACCCTGCGCATCGACAGCCTGCACTTCGCGGCCAATACGCCATATGAAACCCAAGTCATCAACGACCCGAACGTCGGCAAACGGGTGATGCCTTCAGAAGTGGCCACGGCCATGCGCGAAGCCTTGTCCCAAGTGGTGGACGCCGGCACGGCGAAACGGGTGTCGGGCAGTTTCAAACTGCCGGACGGCACACCGCTGGCGATGGGCGGCAAGACCGGCACCGGGGATAACCGTATCGAAGCCATCGGCTCCGGTGGGCGAATCCTCAGTTCAAAATCGATCAACCGCACCGCGACGTTCGTGTTCTATATCGGCGATCACCACTTCGGCACCCTGACCGCGTTTGTGCCGGGTCGCTCTGCGGAAACATTTAAATTCACTTCAGCCCTGCCAGTGCAGGTGCTCAAGGGCATGGCGCCGATTCTGACGCCTTATTTGCAGCCGGGTCGCAACACCGAATGCCTGGCACCGGTGGTCGTGCAGCGATAAGGCTGACCCTCGTTGTCGGCATTTCCCACGCCGAAAACACGATAAATGCCGAGGGCGGTATTTATATATTTTCGGCATTCCAATTTTCAATCGATCACCCGCCCACAAGGCACTTCGGGCGCCATCGTTTCGACTTTTTTTATGGCCGTGAGTGGATAGCCTGAGGCCTCCCACTTCACGTAAGAACAGTCACAATGTCTCAGTTACAGTCACTCATAATTCTGCAAGCATCGCCTGATGCACCGGACTATAAGGGCCGGCATTACGCCCTGATCCGGGACCGTATCGGCACTTCGTTTACCCGCGCGTCGTTCACCCGTGCACAAGCACTCGGCAATGTCCGACTTCAGCGCGAACCCTGGCATTCCCGCGCCGGCAAATCGCTTGAAATCGCCAATACAGAGGCCTGGAGCGCACAAAACGACGTCGACCGGGTGCTCGACAGTCTTCAGGACATCCGCACGTTCGCCACGCCCCTGCTCAAAAGCGCATTGAAAGAAAAGTACCGCCTCGACATCGACGTGGCGAACACTTACCTCAGGCTCTACCTCCCCAAGGGAACGCCCTGGTACGTAATTGATACCTCGTCAGGCGTGACCACGCGCACGGTGTCGTTGCTGGACGCGGCAATTCATAACTTCGCCCGTGCCGAAACCTTCGAGCCCGAGTCCGACTTCATTACCCGGCCCGATCAGCGAGGTCACTTCGACATCGTGCCGATCCGGCGAACAATGGGCATCGGCCAGTTCCAGGCCCTGTGCCGCGAACTGGATATCGGTGCCCGCTATAAACGCCACCTCGAAAGCGTCCTGTTGGCGACCGATCCCGTGGCGTCCACCGTGCTGCAACTCAAGGTCACCGCCAGCCAGAAAGCCGCGCTCAAAGCCGCTGTCCACCTGGCGTTGGCGAAAAAAGATATCGGCGACAATGCGGCCAGTGTGGTGTCGGGCCTGATCTACGGGCAGCGGGGCCTGACCCTGGACGGTAAAGTCATGCAGGGGTTTGACCTGGCGATGATGGACACCACCCTGACCGGCATCGTGGTGTTTGCCCCGGTCGAACAGCAACGTCGCGGGACCGACAAGGTGATTGTGTATGTCCCCCATGACCCCGAGCACCCGCTGAAGGAATACCCCTCGATCACCGGGTTCATGCAGGAATTGACGCGCCAATTGCGCGACAACAAAACACTGCCCTCCAACGGGCTCACCTATCAGCAGTTCTTCAGCCAGTTCATCGACCAGCAACAGCGCGGGCATTTTTTCGCCGGTCTGGGGCAACGCCTGAGCATCGTCAAATGGCATGAAAAGCAACCGCTGGATCCGCGCCCGACGTGGCGCGAAACCCCCGTGAAAAAGCCCCACCTGCAGTTTTCCGTGGCCCCCATCACCCGTCCGCTGTGGGAGCACCTGTATCAACAGACCCTCAACAAGATCCTCAATGACGGCCGGGAAATCGCAGTATCTACCGCAGACACGGACAGCAAGGCCCGCTGGGCGTGGTGGGATAACTTCAAGAAAATCGTCTCGGATATTTTCAACGTCGCGCTGATGGTGGTGGCGCCGTTCGTGCCGGGCCTGGGCGAACTCATGCTGGCCTACACCGCTTATCAACTGACCAACGACATCATTGAGGGCGTGGTCGACCTGGCAGAAGGCCTTTGGGTTGAAGCGGCCGAACATGTGATCTCGGTGGTGACGGACGTTATACAACTGGCGGGGTTTGCCGCGGGCGGCGCCATCGTCAACGAGTTCCGTCTTAAACTCTCGCCGTTTATCGAGGGCACCCAACCGGTTCAACTGGCCAACGGTGAAACCCGTCTGTGGAACCCCGACTTGACCCCTTATGCGCAAAAAAATCTTGCGCTGGCCGAGTATTCAACGCCAGATGAATTGGGCCTGCATCGCCACGGCGACAACGACATCCTGCCACTGGACGAACGCCTCTACGCCGTGGAAAAGGACCCCGTCACCGGCGTACACCAAGTCCTGCATCCTGATCGACCGGATGCCTACGCGCCAAAACTGGCCCATAACGGTCGTGGCGCCTGGGTGCATGAAGGCGAGCATCCTCGCACCTGGGATGGCGTAACGTTGATGAAACGCCTGGGTCACAGCACCGATGGTTTGAGCCCTGAGCAACTGGAAAACATCCTGCTCATCAGCGGCGTCGACGAAGGCGCATTACGCCGTATGTATGTCGAGAACACGGCGCCACCGCTGTTGCTGGACGACAGCCTCAAACACTTCAGGACCTTCGATGACGCCCCGGCACCGGCCAGCCCCGACCCGAACGCCCATCAACTGCAGCGCCACTATCCGACCCTGTCCGCCGACATCGCCGAAGCCCTGGTGGCCGGGGCCACGAAAGACGAGTTCGAGGTGCTGTCCGAGAAACGCATCCCCCAAAACTTGAGAGGTCAGGCACGCGAATGTGCTTTTGAAATCCGCACCGCGCGTGCCTTCGAAGGCTTCTATAGGGCCAACCGGCTGAGCGTCGATACCGAACGACTGGCCCTTAACACCCTGCGTTTGAATACCGACACCTTCGGCGACCTGCGCATCGATGTGCGCGATGGCGTCGACGGCGAGTTGCGCTGCAGCGTCGGGCCCGAAGAAGCCTCGATCGTCAGGCACCTGTTGCGCGACAAATGGGGACGCTACGAAGTGCGGGACGCCGATAATTACCCGATTAATGGGGCGGCGGATCTGTATGAGTCGATCCTGCGCGCCCTGCCCAAGCAACAGAGCCAAGAACTGGGCTACCAGCCCGGGCAGGGCGCCTGGTTCAAGGATTGGCTGATTGCCAAGACCGCCCCACCCGCCGAACGCCGGACCGTGTTGCTGGAGCCGGCGATCAGGCCGGTCGCCGAGCCGCAATTGATGCTGCTGCTGCGCGGGCCAGTGCTGTCCACCAAGCGCCTCACACTGGAGGAGCGTGTCACAGACCTGTACCCGACCATGAGAACACGCGACGTGGACGCGTTCGTCCGTTCGCTGAATGCCCTGCCCGAGCCCTCCAAGGTGATGGAATCACTCGAAGACGAACTGACGTTGTTGCGTAATACGGTTCAGTGGTGGCTGGAGCAAAAACTCCCGACCTTGCCCGACGATCCGGTGATCTATAGAGGCACCCCCAAACATATCGCCGACAGACTATTGGAGTGTTTCGAACGACGCTCGTACGTGTTTGATGAGAGCAGCAGCCTGGAAGGCGGTTATACGCTGAACCTGTCGTCGCAGTTCCAGCACCACGACCTTGAGCGCTGGTGGAAGCAGCTGCCCGATCTCAAGAAATATTTCGATCAAGTCACCACGCTGTCGCTGGACAACACTCATTTTTCGGCCGGCCCCGAAGGCTTGCTGAAAGATTTCCGTCACGTACGTCATCTCAGCGCCAGACGTTGCGAACTGCAGCGCCTGCCCGAAGGCGTGGGCCAGATGCATCTGCTGGAAACCCTGCGCCTGACCGACAATCACCTCGAACTGACACCCGAGGCCGTGGAGCAGTTGCGCAACCTGACCCGCATGGAAACCCTGCGGCTCGACAACAACCCGCTGGGCCGTTCGCCGAATGTCGAACGCATGCCGCACCTGACCATACTGAACCTGAGTCATACCGGGATCGACCACTGGCCGCCCGGGCTGTTCAGCAAGCGTCGTCCGCGAGGCTTTTTCCTGGACCTGCAAGACAACCCGATTACCAGCGTCCCCAAGGTCATCCCCGGTTCGGACAGTGCCATGGTCATCGCACGTGCACGCATCTCCGCACCTGGCATGCCTCAAACGGCCCAATTCGAGATCGGTGAATACCGGCAGTCGGTGGGGCTGCCTCGCCGGACGGTCTACGTTCCCGCCGCCGAACACGCGCGGCGAAAATGGCCCGTTTCCAACGATTCTGACTTGTGGGGCAGCGCGCCGGGATTAGGCACGTACAGGGCCGAGGCCTGGAGCAGGTTGATCACTGAGCCGAACGCTGACGGCTTTTTCAGCGTGATCGACAAGCTCACCGAATCTTCCGATTACAGGGTTGGCGGTGAATGGCGCAGACAGCTGTCCATTCGGGTCTGGAACATGATCGATGCCATTGACCTGGACACGTCCCTGCGCGAAGAGCTGTTCACCATGGCCACGGCGCCCACCACGTGTGCCGACGCCGGGGCTCAGCTGTTCAACAACATGGGGGTCAAGGTCCTCGCTTCGCGGGCGTACTCTTATTCGACCTACCGCGCGCCGCTGGAGAAGGCGCTGGTGACGCTGGCCAAAGGCGCCGCACGCCTTGAGCGCGTCGACGACATTGCCCGGGCCGATATCATGGCGCGCAGCGGCACCCCGGACGAAGTCGAGGTGTACCTGGCGTATGAAACCGCGCTGGCGGATCGCCTGCAATTGCCTTGGCAATCGGAAAGCATGCTGTATCGACCGGTCGCCGGCGTCAGTGACAACGCCATCGACCAGGCATTCGACACCGTGCTGACCATGGAAGAAGGCGACGGACTGGTCAATGCCATGCTTGAGCAACCGTTTTGGGTGAAGTACCTGCTAGAAACCTGGCCTACCGAGTTCCAGGCCAACAAGCAGCGCTATGAACGCCTTTCAAACGCGCTCGAAAGCCTGCGCGAGACTCAAACGGAATGGGCGAAGGCCAAAGCGTTGAACGAACCACGACAGTATCGGCTAGAGGAACGGATGCGAGTCCTGACGCAGCAATTGTCCATTCCCGAACACCAGGTGTTCACCGGGCACGCCATGACCGAACAGACCTACGAGGCCCTGTACCACGACCTGGGTTACCAGCGCCAGGAATGGGCCCGGGCAAAAACCCGTGAAGCACTGGAGCGGACAACACCGTAAGAACACCGCTCCTCCTGTGGGAGCGGGCTTGCTCGCGAAGACGGCGGCACATCCAACATTGATGTGACAGACCTACCGCTTTCGCGAGCAAGCCCGCTCCCACAGGTTGCATACCGATGAGCACTCAGGAACCCGGCGCCCTTGCGTTGAACAGCAACAACACATTGCCGTAGTAATCCCCGGCCCGATACCCACCGGGCGGTTGCTGCGGCTCTATCTCCAACAGCACCCGCGAGCCCAGCGCCGCATCAGCAGCCGTCACCACCAGGCGAGGCTCGATGGCGTGGCTCAGCTCCACGCCATTGAAGCGCACGCGCAAGCCAATGTTGTCTGCATCATGACCGTTGGAGAGATACGGATTCGCGTCCAGCCGCGCTTCAACGGCGCTGGTG
This sequence comes from Pseudomonas sp. dw_612, assembly GCF_018449725.1. Lineage (GTDB taxonomy): Bacteria > Pseudomonadota > Gammaproteobacteria > Pseudomonadales > Pseudomonadaceae > Aquipseudomonas. The sequence goes on from NZ_JAAVVC010000005.1 coordinate 247,018, forward strand.
TCGTGCCGCACATCGAAGTATTTGCGCAGGCTGCCCAGCCGCGCGGTCGCGACATTCCAGGGCAGGATCTGCTCGCGGTGAATCCAGCCGGTTTCAGACGGGATGATGTAAAACGAGCGCGTCGGGACCGTCACGGACACTTCGAAAATGTGCTCTTCACGGGCGGCCAGCGCCGAAAGACTTATCAGCGCCGTTGCCGCCAGTAGCGTGGCGACCGTGCATTGCTTGATCATGTTCGTTACCCACAGCATCAATTGGAAGCCGCCACTATCGACTGGCTATTTTCAGCACTTTCTTGTTGTCGCCCTCGATCACCATGAAGCGATATTCGCGTCCCTTCTCCTTGTCGAAACCGAAAGTCTTTCCGGCCATCACGTGGTGTTTGGTGGTGGCTCCGCAATCGTTTTCATCGCTGATCGAGCAACTTTTGAACTCGTCGACCATCAGCACGGTGTTGCCGTTGTTGCGCAGTTCATAACGCTGGGCGGTGTCGTTTATGACGGTATCGAAGCGCGCATTTTTTGGCCGTACGAAAAAGATCGTGCCGAACCCGGTCATCACGTTGACGCCGGCCGACAGGCTCTTCCTATAGTCTTCGCGCTCTTCGTGGGAAAGCACGAACGCATCTTCCTTTTCCGGCACGACCGGGATGAAACGCACGCGAAAATAACGCTCGGTGTCACGCTCGCCCATGTACAGCAGACGGGTGCCCTGCATGCCCTTGGCCGGTACGATCAAGCGTGCCGGGCTGGCCATGATGCCGTTGCGCGAAGCAGCATCTGCCGCGTTTTCGACCGGTACTTCCCGCACCGTGCCGTCGGTGTTGTAAAGGATTTCCAGCACATTGATCTTGACGAAAGCGGTGCTGTCGCCACTGTTGAATACCCGCTTGAGGAAGGTACTTTTATCGCCGTCCAGGTAGTCGTACACCGTGCCGACATTTATCTGCGGCCCGGCGTTTGCCGTGAGGCCAAACAGGCTGGCCATCCCTATCAATAACAGACGTTTCATCGTCTTCAACCTCAAAAAAATTGCCGAGTGTATGTACGGTCAGGCTTCCGAATCCCAGATCACGGTCATGACGCCGGAGTAGTCGCCGGCCACACCGGACTCAAGCATCAAATGGGTGTATTGCTCGCCGATTTCAAAATGAAGGGTTCCCTTTCCGCGATCGACATAGAAGCTCGGCACGATGCTCAAAGAGCCCGAGTCACCGATCCTCAACGGACGCTGGTTGATCGGTTGCCCGAATGGGTCCGTCAGCCCGTTGGGCAGCGTCACCCTCAGTTGCACCACGCCCAGCCGACGCGTGGCCGGGTCGAAGATGGTGCAGTTGTTGCCCACCTGGCCCGGGCACATCAACATCATCTTGAACCGCGATGACGCCGAGATATGGAAGGTCTGATCGCGGACCAGACGATTGGGTTTGCGCCCTTCGTTGACCCAGCTTTGCCAGCCACCGGGCGGCACCAACTCGACTTTATTGCCGCCGGGCGGAAGTGTGACTTTCAAGGTGTGCTGCACATCCAGAACAAAGTCCAGGGTCAGGTTGCTGTCATCCGGCGTCAGCCCGCCGATATCGAAATCCAGGCCGGGGCCCAGGCGATAGTTCATCGAACCGGTGTACAGCCCGCTCGACATACCCAGTGGATTAGGCGTTCGCAGCTCATACGCAAAGTCCAGGGTGTCGTAGGTCATGAACGGAATGCGAAAAGCATTCACCTTGGTGCAGGGTGCCTCGACCGGCGTTTTCCAGAAGAAACGATAGGTGTGGCTGCCGTAAAGCCCGACACCGCTATATAAACAAGGCGACGGGGCGTACACCCACGACGGGTTCCAGAGCTTCTGGTGTCCCTCCAGGATGTCGGTGACGCCGACCAGATTGGCGGCCGAATCGCTGAGCGTGTATTGAGAACCAATACCGATGATGCGCACTTCAACGGTTTCCGTCTCCTGGGTGTCCCGGTTGGTCACCGTCAGTTGCCGCCAACTGGCCGGCACTTTGACAGAGGCGGCAGTGCCGGGCGCAAGCGAGGGGCTCGGCCCGAAAACAATCGGTATCCGAATGCTGAACATATTCTGTTGCATGCACTCGCTCGGACGATCACTGCAATAACCACTGTTCGGCGTCTTGTTGATAAACACGTTACGCTGCGGCTGCGCCGGATCCGGCGTGAACAGCGCCCTGATTTCCTGGTTCACCGCCCCGACGGTAGGCGCCGCCAGCGCCAAGGCCAGCCCCAGCCACCCTGTGGATAGTTTCATAGGTTTCAACCTGCCTTCTGCTCGTGGGACGTGACGTCGGCCAGGGTGTCCGGCGTGCACCGCAGATCACCGATCATCAACACGTTGTTTTCACTGCGGTGACGACTGGCATCGAGGCGGAACTGGCAGAGCAATTGATCGCCCCGGCGCACTTCCAGCGTCGGCGAGCCGGCATTCATTTCCATGGAGAAGAAGCCATCGACTTCGGTCACGCCACGACTGGCGTGGTTGATCACGTGGTGCCCCTTGAGCGGCAGCCCCTGGGGATCGACCAGCCGACCCAGCACGGTCAGGGTTTTCATCACCCGTACCTTGCGATACTCCACGCCGCCCTTGTTCAGGTGATAAGAGGTGCGTGGCGGCTCGATGCTGGCGGCGGGCACGTCATTGCCTTCGAAGTCGAAACTCACCGAGCTGTTCTGGTACGCAGTAATCGGGATGAAATTACGCCCCGGTTTCAAGGCTGCGCTGCCGCCGCTGAAGTCGTCGGCGCGCAAGGCAATGCCGTCGATATCGGATTCCACATCGACGATCAGCCCCGCGCCACGCACCTGATGCTCACTGGTCAGGACCATTTGCTGGCCGCCAATAACCAGTGTGCTGTCGAGGTTCAGGCCACCGGTGAAGTTATCGTTGTAGGAGGAGCGCTGCACGAACCCGTCGCCACTGAGCGCCTCGGTGCGAAAACTGGCCAGGCTCGACAGGCCGAGGCCATAGGTGTCGGAGAGCGCGGTGACCGACACGTTTTGCAGCGCATGGTCCTTCAAGTCCTTGCGCCAGCCGAGGGACGCGTTGTTGTCACGCCCGCCCTCACGCGCGGTCCGCGAACCGATGCTGCCGGTGATTTGCTGCCCCGGAGCACCCAGCGCCAGGTTGATACTCAGGTCGACCCCGCGATTGCGCGCATCGCCACTGCTGTAACTGCCGGGCCGGTCGAACAGCGCCAATCGCCAGGTGGCGTCGCTGCCCAGCAAGACGGTGCGCTGGTTCCAGCCCAGGTCCACCCCCAGGCCTTCAGTGTTGCCCTCGCTGTGGGAAACCCGGGCATTCACCGAGCTTTTGCTACTGATGCGATGGTTGAGCGCCAGGGATGAATTGCTGGTCTCGCCGACAAACACATTGCGCTGCCGCACACGGGTGCCGTCGGGCAAAGTGTCGTAGGTATCGGTGGTATCGAGCCAACTGCGGTTGTGGCTGATCACCACACTGCCGGAGCCATAGTTATAGAGGCTTTGCAGATCCAGGCCAGTGCCGTGATCTTGCGTCTGGTAGACGTTGGCATACAGGCTGATGTGATTGGCCAGGGTCCAGTCGATGGACGTGCCGTATTGCAGTTTTTCGCGAATCTGCCGCGCCGACAGCCCGAGGATCACCCGAGGGTGCATCAGGTAGTTGAGCGAAGCCCCGGCCGTCGCGCTGCCGCTGGCCTGCTGGTCCCAGTTACTGAGTAATTTCTGTTCCTGTCCGGCAAACAGGTTGTAGCGCCAACGGTCGTCGAGGTTGCGCCAGTTGTTGGGCTTGTAGACCAGTTCCTGGGTGGTGCTGGTGATCTGGCCGTCTTCGATCAACCGCACTTCCACTTCGTAGATACCACCGGGCAGTGGCCGGGTATCGAGGGTTTGCAGGCCGGCAGGCACTGATTGGGTATTGATCAGCAAGCCGTCGCGCAGGATCTCCACCGACGCCTGGCGGTTGGCCGTGACGTAGATCGGATACACGCTGGGCATCGGGCTGTTGATCGCCAGGCTGTCGGAGCTGCCATACATGACGCCGACGGCCGTGTCGGGGCTGGTGCCAAACGTGCGCGGTTGGCGGGTCAGCCCTTCGGAATTGGGGGTGAAGTAACCCAGGCGGACGAATTGGCCCTGCAATTCGCGTTGGGTGTAGAGCTCGTGTACCGCGTGGTAGAGCTGGTCATCCGGACCACCGAGTCGGGCCAGTTGCATGTTGAACGTCTGGCTCCAACTGCCCAGGCTGCCACTGGCTTCCAGGCCAAAGCGCCCGCCCAGGTCCTGGCCCTGGCCGCCGTTGAGGTTGAGCTGATTGCGCACCATCAGGCCGCTGCTGCCACCTTCCGGCTGGTCGTAGTAACGCTTGAGCTCGGTGTCGCGTTCGGCGTTTTCGGTGACGATCGACACCAGCGAGTTTTCCAGGTTGTAGTGCACTGCCAGCATCTGCTCCGGGCATTTTCCGACGCAGTCGCCCAGCGCTACGCCGGGCTTGAGGTAACTGGCCCAGGTTTCACGCTCGGCGGCGCTGAAGCGGCTGTCGCGGGTGTCGGTGAATTCGAGCAGGGTGATGCGGTCATCGCGAGACAGCACGATCATCGCCTCGCCCAGGGGTTGTTGATCGAGTTCCACGCGAACCGCCAGCGGCACATCAAAAAAATGCTCCTCGAATTCCGCCGGCAAACCTTTGGCCTGAGCCAACAGACTTCGCGGTGTCGAACCGGCAGGAACCGGAGCCGCCGCCGCGCTGGCGCAAAACAACAGCGCAAGCGCAGCCGCGATGGGAGTCATCGGGAACATGAACACGTACTCTGATTGCAAACAAATGGAAGTCCGAGGAGCCAACAACGTTGTTGGCTCCTCGGTTGACGCTAACGGGAACTTAGATAACCGGTGGTACGGCATCGAATATCAGTGCAACGTCACCGGTGTAATCGCCCGGTGCAAATGTGGTGCCCTTGGCGCTGATACGCAACGGCGCACGATAGTTCACGTTGGACTCTGTTTCACCGGCAACCATCTGCGGAGTGGTGGTCAGTTCCAGGCCATTGATTTCGACTTTCAAGTCAATGGTGCTGGCACCGGATAACAACTTCGGTGGTGTGACGAAACTGGCGTGTACCGAACCGTTGTTGTTGCGCATATCAAAGAACCCGTTGACCTCAGCCATTTGGCCAGTGGTCGGTTGGAAGTCCATGCGTTGGTCTTTGGCGACCAGGTCTGGATCAACAGGTACGACGTAGAACCCGTTGGTTGGCACGTGGGCAACGAGGCTAATGGAGTGCTTGGCTTCACCGGCGGCAAATGCCATGGAAGAAGTCAGTGCCAGCAGTGCCAGAGGGGCCGCGAAAGTCATTTTCTTGAACATCAGTCAGTACCTGTCTTTTCAAAATAAAGGATTCATTGCAAGTTCAATCGACGCCGGCCAGCTACCTGTTTTGGCGACGCGGGTTGAACTTTCAACGCCGGCAAATGATCGGCCAATGTCTCTGGAAAGTAAGCAAGTAACTTCCGATGAACATGTAGTTAAACGCCTCTAGAACAAGACAGAAAAAAGTGCGAAAACACGAATTATCGCTGAGCAACTGTCAGCAGCGGACTACATACAGTTTTATCAAAAAAACCATACAGCCCATTTCAACTTAGAAGAGAAGAGCGAAGTCCCTTTAGACTATAGGCCCGACAACTAATAGAGTTATAACTTTAACTTTCCAGTTATTTCCAGATTGGCAATAACAGGGTTGCAGTCGCGGTGAACGGCGGCGCCAGATGAGCCGCGCCGTCCGTCGGTCGTGAGAAAGCGTGTGGGAAAAACGTCTTGCTTTCGACTAAAGATATATCTTAAGTTGTATCTAAACACGACAAGAGAAAGCAAAAATGAGAGACCATCATTCCCACCGCGAACACGGTGACGGCCGCGACGGCTTCGAGAAACGCCCTGGCCGCGAACGCGGTGGACGTGGCCCACGGGTGTTCGCACCCGGCGATTTGAAACTGCTGTTGCTGGCGCTGATCGCCGAACAACCATGCCACGGCTACGACTTGATCCGCCAGATCGAAGGCATGTTCGACGGCGCCTACAGCCCCAGCCCAGGGGTGATCTACCCGACCCTGACCTTTCTTGAAGAAAGCGAAATGATCCTGGGCGATGCCGAGGGCGGGAAAAAGCGTTACAGCGTGACCGACGCCGGGCGTCAGTCCCTGAGCGACCAGGCGATTGCCCTGGAAGGCGTGCGGATGCGCATCGACGTCAGCAAACGCTCGCTGCGCGGTCATGATCGCCCGGCCGAAATCCACGAAGCGGTGCACAACCTGCGTCATGCGCTGCAACTGCATCACGGACGCTGGAGCCCGGAAGAAATCCTGCGCGTCGCCAACCTGCTCAACAACACCGCCAAAGCCATCGTCGACGGCCCCGCCGTTCAAGCAGCCCAGGAGAACGCCGAATGAATGTCGTTTTTGAAAACCAGACCATTCACCGCGTCATGCACGAAATCAAACGCCGTCGCCTGGAAGTGTTGCGGGTGGTCGACCTGACCCCGCGCATGCGCCGGATTACCCTCGGCGGGCCGGAGTTGGCAGGCTTTGTCAGCCTCGGCACGGACGACCACGTCAAACTGCTGTTCCCGCAGAACGCGGCGGAAACGGCGGCGCTGGAAACCCTGGTGCTCGGTGCCGGCAAAACCGATCAGCCGCTGCCGGCGATGCGTGACTACACGCCGCGCCGCTACGATCTGGACACACTGGAGCTGGACATCGATTTCGTCCTGCACGGCGACGGCCCTGCCTCGACCTGGGCCGAGCAGGCCAAGCCCGGGCAGTTCCTGCACATCGGCGGGCCACGGGGTTCGATGATCGTGCCGGATATCTTCGACAGCTACCTGCTGATCGGCGACGAAACCGCCCTGCCCGCCATCGCCCGACGCCTCGAAGGCCTGGCGGCCAATCGCCGCGCGCTGGTGGTCATCGAGGTGGAAAATGGTGGTGAACAACAGAAGCTGGACAGCGCCGCGCAGGTCAATGTGATCTGGGTGTTGCGCGACGGCGGCAAGAACAACCTGCTGAACACCGTGAAACAACTGCAAGTGCCGAGCGGCAATTTGTATGCGTGGGTGGCGACGGAAACCAAAATGTCGCGGCAGATCCGCCGGGTGCTGCTGGATGAACATGGGCTGGATGAACAGTTCGTCAAAGCGGTGGGGTACTGGCGGCTGGATGACTCTGACGAGGAATAACATCCGACGATAATCCTTGTGGGAGCGGGCTTGCTCGCGAATGCGGTGTTTCAGTTACATCAATGCTGAATGACACACCGCATTCGCGAGCAAGCCCGCTCCCACATTTGATTTTTGGCGTTTACGAAATCGGCTTTCGCCACCGATCCAATCCCAACACCAACAACGCTATCCCGACAAACCCCACCAATATCCCCCCAGCATTGATAAACACCTGTGGATAACCCAGCGTGCCCGCATCAATGAACGGATACGGGTAAGCCCCCAGCAGATGCCCGCGCAACAACGCATAGGCGAAATACACCAGTGGATAAACCACCCACAACGGGATGTGCCACAAGCGCAACGTCCCTTTGGGCACGCAACACCACCAATAAATCAGAAACAGCAGCGGCATGATGTCGTGCAGTAACTCATCGGCGAGCAACTGCCAACCTTCGGGGTGCCACAGATGGCGCAATAACAGGCTGTAGGCGAGCGCGACCACGGCGATGCTCACGGCAATCCCGCTGCTGACCGATGGCCGCAGAAACCAGCGTTTCGCCGCCGACTCCCGCGCTGTCAGCTCACAGGTCAGCACCACGGCCACCAGGGTATTGGTCAGTACGGTGAAGAAGCTGAAGAAACTCACCAACCCACCGAGCAGGCTGGCGCCGATCTCCCAGCGTGTGCCGAGGATCAGGTACATCTGAACAGTCAAACCTGCCCAACCCAGCACCGCCGCCACGGTGATACAACGACGCTTCGCGGCAGATGAAATCAGCATGTTCAGACCGGACGCTTGGTGCGCATCAACTTCACGTACAGACGTTCGACCTTCTCCCGCGCCCACGGGGTTTTGCGCAGAAACGTCAGGCTCGACTTGATGCTCGGGTCACTCTTGAAACAGCGGATATCGATACGCTCGGCCAGCCCCGACCACTCGTAATGTTCAACCAGGGCGTTGAGGATCTGTTCCAGGGTCACGCCGTGCAGCGGGTTGTTGTTCTGTTCGGTCATGCCGGGCCTTTGCGCGAAGAAAGAATGAAGAAGCCGCGCACCTTAGCCGAGGGTTTCGTTGGGTGGAAGCGCTCAGTTAACTGTAGGTCAACAACCGCTTTATGTAGGAGCCAAGCTTGCTGGCGAAGGCGGCGTGTCAGGCAACCTCAATGTCGACTGACATACCGCTTTCGCCAGCAAGCTTGGCTCCTACAAAAACCGCGATCGGGGACTCAGTAATACCGACGCGGGTCGGAATCGATCAGGCTGGCCAGTTTGGTCAGGGCAAAGCGCAGTTCGTCCTGGCTGGTGGGCGACATCAACACCAGCCGCACGCAACGGGTGATTCCGCTTCGCTCGGCCTGGAACTGGGTGCCACTGAGCACCAGCACACCGTTGGCCCGGGCCAGCATGGTGAACTCGTCGCTGGTCCATGGCTCGGGCAAGGTCAGCCAGACGTGGTAGGAGTACGGCTGGGTCTTGAGTTCGAAGTTGGCAAAGATTTCCTGGGCGATGGCTTGTCGCCCGGCGGCTTCGTTGCGCTGGATACGGATCAGCTTTTTGTCCAGGCCTTCAGTGATCACATTGCTGGCGAGTTGCGCGGTCAGCGGCGACGGCATCCAGACGCTGCTGCGCACCATTGAGGTCAGGCGCGACAGCAGTTTCGGCGGGCTGTAGATATAGCCGATCCGCAGCGCCGGCATGACCGACTTCGACAGGCTGGTCAGGTATACCGAACGATCCGGAGCAAACGCCGACAGCGGTTTGATCGATGGATCGGTCGCGAGAAAACCATAAATGTCATCGTCGAGGATGAGGAAGTCGAACTCTTCGGCCAATGCGGCGATTTGCGCCCGGCGTTTTTGCGACATGATCGCCGCCGTCGGGTTCTGGCACGTCGCCACGCACACCAGCATCGCCGGTTTCTCTCGCAAGCAGAGCTCGCGCAACGCTTCGGGAATGATCCCTTCGTCGTCCATCGGCACGCCGCGCAAGCGACGCTCCAGGCCATGGGCCACGGAAATGATGCCGGGGTAGCAAAGCGCCTCGCACAGCACCAGGTCCCCGGCGTTGGTCAGGGCGCTCATCGCCACCATCAAGCCATGCTGGGCGCCGGCGGTGATCACCACTTGCTGCCATTGTGCGTCGGGCAGCGAATGCCGCAGCCACTGGGCACCGGCCTCGCGATGCGCCGGGTGCCCACCGTCCGGTGCGTAATCGAGGGCGCGGGCGAAATCGGTGCTCTTGGCCATGCCGACCAATGCGCCGCGCAGCCAGTATTCCAGGGTTTCGCTGTAAGGCTTGATGATCGATAGGTCGAGCAATTCGGACTGCCCCAGATTCAGCGGAGCGGCGCTGTTGCTGGCTGGCAGTTCCAGCTGCTTCTGGTTGAGCACATAAGTGCCGCGTCCCACTTCACCCTGCACCAGGCGCCGGCGATGGGCTTCGCTATAGGCCCGGCTGATGGTGCCCGGCGTGACATTCAGGGTGGTGGCCAACTCCCGCAGGGTCGGCAGGCGATCACCTTCGTTCAACACGCCGTTGCTGATATCGCGCGCCAACGCATCGGCAATCGACAAATACATCGGCTGGCTGAACTCGCTTAGCTGGGGAACCCACATGAATGATCACTGCCCATCGTAGAAATGATGAATATCCGAGCATATCACATGGAGGTTAGGCAACTAATAAATCGACTCAACCTATAAATTGAGTCGATTGATGCAGCGATTAAATCGATACGCATCGTGTTAACGATATATTTTTAAAAGAATTATTTATCTTATAAATCAATTATTTAACTTTCAAATAGCCAAAAAACAGGCCTTGATAGCAAAAAAACATCTCGTAACAACCCCGCCGTCTATTGAATCAACTCAATTCATTCAAATACACTCATCTCGAATCGAAGCAATCGACTCAATCTCCCCCTGATCACTGCGCGGCCCTGCCGCGCCAAGTCGAGACATCATGGACACACTCAGAAAGGATCTATCCCTGTCAGCGGTCATCGCCGGTTTTATCGCGGTGATCATTTCCTACGCCGGCCCGTTGATCATCGTGTTTCAGGCAGCCAGGGAAGCGCACCTGCCCAACGACGTGGTGTCGTCGTGGATCTGGGCGATTTCCATCGGCAGCGGGATTACCGGCCTGTTCCTGAGCTGGCGCCTGCGGATTCCGGTGATCACCGCGTGGTCGACGCCGGGCGCGGCGTTGCTGGTGTCGATGCTGCCCACCGTCACCCTGCCCCAGGCCATCGGCGCCTATGTGGTGGCGTCGGTGATCATCGCCATCGTCGGGTTGTCCGGGGCGTTCGACAAACTGATGAGTCGCCTGCCCAAGGCCATCGCCGCCGCCATGCTCGCCGGCATCCTGTTCCGCTTCGGCGCCGAACTGTTCACCTCGATCAAGCTGCAACCGGCGATGGTGCTGTCGATGATTGCCGCCTACCTGATCTTCAAACGCTTTTCACCGCGCTACGCGATTCTGTCGGTGCTGATTGTCGGCTGCGCCGTGGCCGCCTCGTTCGGCACGTTGAACAGCGCCTCGATCACCATCGACGTCGCACACCCGATCTTCATTGCTCCCGAGTGGAGCTGGCACGCAATCATCAACATTGGCCTGCCCCTGGCCCTGGTGACCCTGACCGGTCAATACGTGCCGGGCATGGCGGTGCTGCGCACCTCGGGCTACAACACCCCGGCGCGCTCGATCATTTCCGTGACGGCGATTGGCTCGATCCTGATGGCACCATTTGGCTCCCACGGCTTTAACCTGGCAGCGATTACCGCCGCGATCTGCACCGGCCGCGAAGCCCACGAAGACCGTGACAAACGCTACATCGCCGGGATCGCCTGTGGCGTGTTCTACATCCTGATGGGCACTTTCGGCGCGACCCTGGCCTCGGTGTTTTCCGCCCTGCCCAAAGAGTTGATTGCCTCCCTCGCCGGCCTGGCCCTGTTCGGTGCAATCAGTGCCGGGCTGACTGGCGCCATGGCCGATGAGAAACAACGGGAAGCCGCGCTGATCACCTTCCTGGTGACCGCATCGGGCATGAGTTTCCTCGGTTTGGCGGCGGCGTTCTGGGGCCTGATTTTCGGCCTCGTCGCGCACTTCGTGCTGACCTGGACCCGGGAAAGCAAAACCGTGGCTATCGCCGAGGGCAGCCGACCATGACTGCTCGTTACGACTTTATTGTGGTGGGTGGCGGCATCGCCGGTGTGTCTGCGGCCTATGAACTGGCGGCCCATGGCAGCGTGTGCCTGCTCGAACAGGAGCAGCAACTGGCCTACCACACCACCGGGCGTTCGGCGGCGATCTCGATGGAAAGCTACGGCAACCAGCAGATCCGTTCGCTGACCTGCGCGTCCCGGGCTTTTTTCGAAAACCCGCCCGAAGGCCTGGCCGAGCATCCGCTGTGGTCGCCACGGGGCGCATTGATCGTGGCCCAGGCGGCACGGATGGACAAACTGGCCGCGCGTTTCACCGCCGTGCTGGAGCAAGTACCGACCGCGCAATTCCTCGACGCCAAACAGGTGTTGGAACTGGTGCCGTACCTGGCTGAGGGCGCCTGGAGCGCCGGGATCTACGAGCCCAGCGCTTTCGATCTGGATGTGCATGGCATTCACGGCGCCTACCTCGGCGGCCTGCGGGCTCGCGGCGGTGTGATCAAACGTGAGGCCGAAGTGCTGCGCGGTGAGCACCGCGCCGGGCACTGGGCCTTGCACACCCGGGACGGCCAGCGGCTGGAGGCGGCCATCGTGGTGAATGCCGCCGGCGCCTGGGCCGATGAGTTCGCCGAGCGCTGCGGCGTGCCCAAGGTTGGCGTGCGACCGCTGCGCCGCACGGTGCTGGCGGTGGATCCGCAATGCGACGTACACCACACGCCGTACCTGGGCACCGTCGACGAAGACATTTTCATCAAGCCGGAAGCCGGGCGGCTGATCGTTTCGCCCTGCGATGAAAGCCCGTCGCTGCCCTGCGATGCACTGCCGGAAGAGCTCGACCTGGCGATCACCATGGATCGCCTGCAAAGCACCACGCGCCTGCGCCCGCGCTCGATCATCAATAAATGGGCAGGCCTGCGCACCTTCGTCGCCGACCGCTCCCCGGTGCTCGGCCAGGACCCACAACAAGAGAGCTTTATCTGGCTCGCCGCCTTGGGTGGCTACGGCATTCAGGCCGCGCCCGCCATCGCCAGGTTATGCAGCCACGCGGCATTGGGTATCGCGCTGCCGGCGGACCTGGCGGCGCTGCAGCTCAACTACCAGCATTTTTCCCCGACCCGTTGCCGCGACGCGGAGTTTTCCAGCCTGGCCGTCAAACAGGTTGCCGATTTGCATTAACCCCCCACCCACTTAACAAGGAACGTCACCATGCAAACCAACGCTCAACTCCAGCCCGCAGCCCAACCTTTCCTGGGCGACGAAAACGTTATTTTCACCGACAAGGCGCCGCTGCCTCTGGGCACGTATTCCCAAGGCATCAAGGTCAGCCATGGGCAAACCATCTACCTGTCGGCGCAGACCCCGGTCTCGGCGCTGAACAATGAAGTGCTGGCCCAGGACTTCGAAGGCCAGTTGCGCCAGACCCTGGACAACTTGCAGCAAATGGCTGAAGCGGCCGGCGGCACCCTGGCGAACGTGGTCAAGGTCACGGCGTTCATCACGGACCTGAGCGAGTTCCCGACCCTCAACCGCGTGATGGAAGAGTATTTCACCAAGCCCTACCCGGCCCGCACTACCGCCGGCGCCAGCGCGCTGGCGCGCAATACCCTGGTGGCCATCGACGCAATCATGGTGGTCTGAACCGTCTTCTGTCAGTGAAGTGCCCGTCGGTCCAGGCGGACCGACGTCGGCAGGGAAGCACCAGCACAGCATACTTTCAGGGGATGGCCATGAAGAATTCGTACAGAGAGTATGTGTTGCAGTGCCTGGTTTGTGAGCGCAGCTACCAGCCGCATGAGGTCAGCTATTACTGCCCTCATTGCAAGATCGATGGTGCGCTCGATGCGCTTTACGACTACCCGACGCTCAAGCGCGAATGGTCCAGGGACAGCCTGGCCCACGATCACGCCCGGGGCATGTGGCGCTATGACCGGCTGATGCCGTTGAGTTCGTCGCAGTTTATTCCGCCGTTGCTGGTGGGTAACACACCGCTGTATTCGCGCCCTGAGCTGCTGGGCAAGGGCGCGCGGATCAAAGTCTTTATCAAGGATGAATCCCGCCAACCCACCGGGTCGTTGAAGGACCGCGCCAGCGCCCTGGCGGTGGCCCACGCCTTGCAGTCCGGTGCAAGCACCGTGGCCGTGGCCAGCACCGGCAACGCCGCATCGGCCCTGGCCGGCATGAGCGCCAGCCTGGGCCTGCACAACGTGATTTACCTGCCCAAGAGCGCGCCTCGGGAAAAGCTCGCGCAGATGCAAGGCTACGGTGCGGAGATCGTGCTGGTGGACGGGCAATACGACGAAGCCTTCGAGCAATGCCTCAACGCCTGCGAAACCCACGGCTGGTACAACCGCACCACCGGGATCAATTCCTACATGAGCGAAGGCAAGAAAACCGTGGCCTTCGAGATGTGCGAACAACTCAATTGGCAGGTGCCCGACCTGGTGTTCGTGCCGGTGGGCAACGGTTGCATTCTGGGCTCGGTCTACAAGGGTTTTTTCGACCTGCTGCAACTGGGCTGGATCGAGCGTATCCCGCGGCTGATCGGCGTGCAGGCCGAACACAGCAATTTCATGTACCGGGCCTGGCGTAGCGAGCGGCCGATGCAGCACATCGAACGCATCGCCCCCACCAGCCTGGCCAGCAGCATCAACGTGGCGTTGCCCCGTGACCGCCTCAAAGCCATGCGCGCCGTCACCGCCAGCCACGGTGAATTCATCTGCGTCAGTGATGCGAGCATCGTCGCCGCCGCGTCCCGGTTGGCCGCCAGCACCGGGGTGTTCCCCGAAGCCGGCGCCGCCAGTGCCTTCGCCGGCCTGCTCAAGTACGCCGAAGCCCACCCCGACACCCCGCAAACCGCCGTGATCCTGATCACTGGCAGCGGTTTGAAAGACACCTCCATTTTTCTATCCGACTCGACCAGAGGCCAGTCCCGGGTGCCGCCGCACCCCGTATCTGCACCGCTGGCCGAAGCGCTTACCTGAGGAACTCACCATGAGCCTGCAAAATTTCGATCCCGCCGTTGCCCGCCTGATCGACCGCGAACGCAATCGCCAGGAGACCCACCTGGAACTGATCGCTTCAGAAAACTATGTCAGCGAAGAAGTGCTCCAGGCCCAGGGCTCGGTGCTCACCAACAAATACGCCGAGGGCTATCCGGGCAAGCGTTACTACGGTGGCTGCAAGGTCGTCGACGAGATCGAGAATCTGGCCATCGAACGCGCGCGCAAACTGTTCAACTGCGAATACGTCAATGTCCAACCCCACTCCGGATCACAGGCCAATCAAGCGGTGTTTCTGGCCGTGCTCGAACCCGGCGACACGATCCTGGGCATGTCCCTGGCCCACGGCGGCCACCTGACCCACGGCGCCTCGGTGAATTTTTCCGGCAAGTTCTACCAGGCGTTTGCCTACGGGCTGGAAAAGGACAGCGAAACCCTCGACTACGCCGAGATGGAAGCCCTGGCCCGGCAACATCGACCGAAGATGATCATTGCCGGGGCCTCGGCGTATTCGCGGACCATCGATTTCCAGCGCTTTCGCAACATCTGCGATGAAATCGGCGCGTACCTGATGGTCGACATGGCGCACTACGCCGGGCTGATCGCCGCAGGCGTTTACCCATCGCCGGTGGGCATCGCCGACTTCATCACCTCCACCACCCACAAGACCCTGCGCGGGCCGCGCGGTGGCTTGATCCTGGCCAAGGCGCAATACGCGGCGCTGCTCGATAAAACGATTTTCCCGGTTTACCAGGGCGGGCCGCTGATGCACGTGATCGCGGCGAAAGCCGTGGCCTTCAATGAAGCCTTGAGCGATGGCTTCAAGCATTACCAGCAACGGGTGATCAACAACGCCCGGACCATGGCGAACGTTCTGACCCGGCGCGGGTTGCGGGTGGTGTCCGGCGGCACCGACTGCCATATGTTCCTGCTTGATTTGCGTTCGATGAACATCACCGGCAAAGACACCGAAGCGCTGCTGGAAAGCGCCCACATCACCCTGAACAAGAACGCGATCCCCGATGACCCGCAGAAACCGGCGATCACCAGCGGCATCCGCATTGGCACACCGGCACTGACGACCCGGGGTTTCGGTGAAGCGGAATGCGCCGAAGTGGCGAACCTGATCGCCGATTTGCTGGCGCAGCCGAACAACGCCGCGCTGCTGGATAACACCCGGCGCCGGGTGATGCACTTGTGTGAATGTTTTCCGGTGTACCTGTTGAGCTGATCACCAAAAAATAGCCGGACACCCCCAACCCTGGTGGGAGCGAGCTTGCTCGCGAAAGCGGCATTTCAGTCGACATAGATGTTGGCTGACACACCGCCTTCGCGAGCAAGCCCGCTCACACACGGTCCCGCTTTTCCCCCTGTGGCAACGGGTCGCAGACGACTGTTACCAAATCCGAAACGCTGCATGTCAGTAAAAGCGCTTTCTCTCTTTGTAACAGATCATTATCCTGCCGCTCTTCAGCTGAAACGCTTCACTGCCCGTTCCATCTCGTCGCGTTCAGTTCATCCCCAGAAAAAGATCAAGAATTTCTACTTTATGCCCGACTTTCCAACTCCGCGAGACAGCGCTGTCTCCGCCCCTGTGGCCCACCGAAAAGCCCTGAACCTGATCGGCGGCCTCAGCGCTTTCGGTCTCGCTACCTGCGTTCACGCGGCCCCGGCATTCGATAGCGACTCAACGTGGATGCTCGGCGACTGGAACGGCACGCGCACCGAACTGGCGGAAAAAGGTTACGACTTCAACGTCGATTACACCGGCGAAATGGGCAGCAACCTGCACGGCGGCTATGACCACGACCGCACCGCGCGCTACAGCGATCAGTTCGGCCTCGGCACGCACCTGGATTTGCAGAAGATCCTCGGTTGGGACGCCGCCGAATTTCAACTGACCATCACCGAACGCAACGGCAACAACATCAGCAACGACCGGATCAACGATCCCCGGGTCGGCGGTTTTACTTCGGCCCAAGAAGTCTGGGGCCGTGGCCAGACCTGGCGCCTGACGCAGATGTGGTATCAGCAGAAATTCTTCGACCAGAAGCTCGACATCAAGGTCGGCCGCTTTGGCGAAGGCGAGGATTTCAATAGCTTCCCCTGCGACTTCCAGAACCTGGCGTTCTGCGGCTCGCAAGTCGGCAACTGGGTCGGTGGCATCTGGTACAACTGGCCGGTCAGTCAGTGGGCGATGCGGGTTAAATATCACCTGACGCCGGAGTTGTATGCGCAGGTCGGCGCTTATGAGCAGAACCCGTCGAACCTCGATCGCGGCAATGGCTTCAAGCTCAGCGGCAGCGGCACCCAGGGCGCGATTTTGCCGATTGAACTGGTGTGGACGCCGAAACTGAATGGCCTGCCGGGCGAGTACCGCGCCGGTTATTACTACAGCAACGCCAAGGCCACCGACGCCTATAAGGACAGCAATGGTCAACCCGCCGCCCTGAGTGGCGAGGCGTACCGTAGCGCATCAAGCAAGCACGGCGTGTGGCTCGGTGTGCAGCAGCAGATCACCAGCCGCGCCAGCGATAACTCACGGGGTTTGAGCGTGTTCGCCAACGGCACAATGCACGACAAGAAGACCAACGCCATCGACAACTATGTCCAGGCCGGCGTCGTCTACAAAGGCCTGTTCAATGCCCGCGCCAAGGACGATATCGGCTTTGCCCTGGCCCGCGTCCACGTCCACGTCAACCCGGCCTATCGCAAGAATGCCGAGGCGACCAACCAGGCTCGCGCCGTCTACGACTACGACGATCCATCGTTCCTGCCGCCGCAAGACACCGAATACAGCGCAGAGCTCTATTACGGCGTGCACGTCACGAATTGGCTGACCGTGCGCCCGAACCTGCAATACATCCGTCATCCCGGTGGCGTGGACAAGGTCGATGACGCGCTGATTGGCGGGATCAAAGTCATCTCATCCTTCTAACCCACAACACAAACCTTATGGGGCACAACAACCCTCTGTGGGAGCGGGCTTGCTCGCGAAGGCGGTATGTCAGTCGACATCAATGCTGAATGTTAAGCCGCCTTCGCGAGCAAGCCCGCTCCCACAAGGGATTACCTCTGCTGAACACGCTCTGACAAGTTTCACTTTTATATCTGAACCATGCCCGCGCCAGATCGTCATCTACAGTGAACTTGCGCGGGACTACTTAAAACGTCACGGAGAACCACACTATGAGCACTGATGGTGCTTTGAGTCGAAGCCGTCTACTGCCGAGCCTGCTCGGTATCCTGCTTCTGCTAATGGGCCTGGCCATGCTGGCCGGGGGGATCAAGCTGAGCATGCTCGGCGGCTCGCTGTATTACCTGCTGGCCGGTATCGGCCTGGCGCTGACCGGCGTGCTGCTGATTGCCGCCCGCCGCGCCGCGCTGGGCCTGTACGCACTGGTGCTGTTCGCCAGCACCGTCTGGGCATTGTGGGAAGTCGGTCTCGACTGGTGGCAACTGGTGCCGCGTCTGGCGATGTTGTTTGCGCTGGGCATCGTCATGTTGCTGCCGTGGTTCCGCCGTCCGCTGTTGCGCACCGGCCCTGCGCCGATGGGCACGGGCGCGCTGAGCGTCGCGGTTGTCCTGGCGGGCGCCGCTGCACTGGCCAGCCAATTCACCAGCCCCGGTGAAACCAAGGGTCAACTGGACCGCGACAGCGTGCCGGGCATGACCAACACCGCCCCGGCGATGCCGGACGGTGACTGGAACTCCTACGGCCGCAGCGCCCACGGTGATCGCTACTCGCCACTGGCGCAGATCACCCCGCAAAACGCGCACAAGCTGGTTCCGGCCTGGACCTTCCGCACTGGCGACATCCCTGGTCCTAACGATCCGGGCGAAACCACCGCTGAAAACACCCCGCTGAAAGTCAATGGCATGCTCTATGTGTGCACGCCGCACAGCCAGGTGATTGCCCTGGACCCGGACACCGGCAAGGAAATCTGGCGTTTCGATCCGAAGCTCTCCACGCAGAACGCGGCGAACTTCAAGGGTTGGGCGCACATGACCTGCCGTGGCGTGTCGTATCACGATGACGCCGTGTACGCCTCCGAGCAGAGCCCGACCGGCAGCGCCAGCCCGGCTGCGGCCAGCAACGCGTGCCCACGCCGGATCTTCCTACCGACCGCCGACACCCGTCTGATCGCCCTGAACGCCGACACCGGCAAGATGTGCGAAGACTTCGGCGACAAAGGCCAGATTGACCTGCGCGCCAACATCGGCAGCTTCACCGCCGGCGGTTACTACTCCACTTCGCCTCCAGCGGTCACCAAAGACCTGGTGGTGATTGGCGGCCACGTGACCGACAACGTTTCCACCGACGAGCCAAGCGGCGTAATCCGCGCGTTCGACGTGCACACCGGCAAACTGGTGTGGAACTGGGACAGCGGTAACCCGGACGACACCACGCCGATTGCCGAAGGCAAAACCTACACCCGCAACTCGCCGAACATGTGGTCCATGTTCGCGGTCGACGAAAAACTCGGCATGCTTTACCTGCCGATGGGCAACCAGACCCCGGACCAGTTCGGTGGCGCGCGTACCCCTGAATCGGAACTGCACGCCGCTGGCCTGACTGCCCTGGACATCAACACCGGGCATGTGAAGTGGCACTTCCAGTTCACGCACCATGACCTGTGGGACATGGACGTTGGCGGCCAGCCAACCCTGATGGACCTGAAAACCGCTGACGGCGTGAAGCCAGCGGTACTGGCGTCCACCAAGCAAGGCAGCATCTACGTGCTGGATCGCCGCACCGGCAAAGCGCTTGTGCCGATCAACGAAGTGCCGGTGCCGCAAGGCGCTGTCGCCGGTGATCACACGTCGCCAACGCAACCGAAATCCGACCTCAACCTCATGCCGCCGCCGTTGAAAGAACGCGACATGTGGGGCGTTACCCCGTTCGACCAACTGGTTTGCCGGATCGACTTCAAATCCCTGCGCTACGACGGCCCGTTCACGCCGCCATCGCTGCAAGGTTCGATCGTCTATCCCGGCAACTTCGGGGTGTTCGACTGGGGTGGTATCTCGGTTGACCCGGTACGCCAGATCGCTTTCATGAACCCGGACTACATGGCGTTCAAATCGAAACTGATCCCGGCCGCCGAAATCGCCGCTCAAGGTCCGCGTAAAAGCGAAACCGAAGGCGTGCAGCCGAACAAAGGCGCGCCGTACGGCGTGGTGCTGGAACCGCTGCTGTCGCCAATGGGCCTGCCATGCCAGGCACCGGCCTGGGGTTACGTGACAGCGGTCGACCTGACCACCAGCAAAGTCATCTGGAAACACAAAAACGGCACCGTGCGCGACAGCTCGCCGGTTCCGATCCCGTTGAGCATGGGCGTTCCAAGCCTGGGCGGCACGTTCACCACGGCCGGTGGCGTCGCCTTCCTGAGCGGCACCCTTGACCAATACCTGCGTGCCTATGACGTGAAAAACGGCAAGCAACTGTGGGAAGGCCGCCTGCCAGCCGGCGCGCAAACCACGCCGATGACCTACACCGGCAAGGACGGCAAGCAATACGTGCTCGTTGTTGCCGGCGGTCACGGTTCGCTGGGCACCAAGCAAGGTGATTATGTGATGGCGTACAAACTGTCCGAGTAAGGTTTAGCGGCGGTTAAACGAAAGGCGACGCCTGTGAGGGGGTCGCCTTTTTTTGTGGCTGCGAAATGAACGCAATCTTCAATACACCGTTGATCCCCTGTGGGAGCGGGCTTGCTCGCGAATGCGATTTCACATTCGACTGTGATGCTGACTGACCCACCGCTTTCGCGAGCAAGCCCGCTCCCACAGGAAATCAGTGTCATTGCGGCAATGACCTGTCAAAACCCTGAACACACACCCTGAAATATCCCCTGCCATTGAAACCACCCGCCACCTGCCCCATCTAAGACCCATACCCCATTGCGCAGGTGCCCCATGAGCGACCAGCAAGAATTCCCTGAAGACCCGAGCGAATACGCCGAAACAGACCACATCGAACACCATTCCACCGGCAAAGGCCTCGCCCTGCCTGGCCAGAACCTGCCGGACAAGGTTTACATCATCCCGATCCACAATCGCCCGTTCTTCCCGGCCCAAGTGCTGCCGGTCATCGTCAATGAAGAACCGTGGGCCGAAACACTGGACCTGGTCAGCAAATCCGATCACCACTCCCTGGCCCTGTTCTACATGGACACGCCCCAGGAAGATCCGCGCCATTTCGATACCGCTGCGTTGCCGGAGTACGGCACGCTGGTCAAGGTGCACCACGCCAGTCGTGAAAACGGCAAACTGCAGTTCGTCGCTCAGGGCCTGACCCGGGTCCGAATCAAAACCTGGCTCAAACACCATCGCCCGCCGTACCTGGTGGAAGTCGAATACCCGCACCAGCCCACCGAGCCGACCGACGAGGTCAAGGCCTACGGCATGGCGCTGATCAACGCGATCAAGGAACTGCTGCCGCTCAACCCGCTGTACAGCGAAGAACTGAAGAACTACCTCAACCGCTTCAGCCCCAACGATCCATCGCCGCTGACCGACTTCGCCGCCGCCCTGACATCCGCTACCGGTGGCGAGCTGCAAGAAGTGCTCGACTGCGTGCCGATGCTCAAGCGCATGGAAAAAGTCCTGCCGATGCTGCGCAAGGAAGTCGAAGTCGCGCGCCTGCAGAAAGAAATCTCCGCCGAAGTGAACCGCAAGATCGGCGAGCACCAGCGCGAGTTCTTTCTCAAGGAACAGCTCAAGGTCATCCAGCAGGAACTGGGGCTGACCAAGGATGATCGCAGCGCTGACATCGAACAGTTCGAGCAACGTCTGGAAGGCAAAGTGCTGCCGCCCCAGGCGCAGAAACGCATCGAAGAGGAAATGAACAAGCTGTCGATCCTCGAGACCGGTTCGCCGGAGTACGCGGTCACCCGCAACTACCTCGACTGGGCGACCTCAGTGCCGTGGGGCGTGTATGGCGAGGACAAACTCGACCTCAAGCACGCGCGCAAGGTACTGGACAAACACCACGCCGGCCTCGACGACATCAAGGACCGCATCCTCGAATTCCTCGCGGTCGGTGCCTATAAAGGCGAGATCAGCGGCTCCATCGTGTTGCTGGTCGGTCCGCCGGGCGTGGGTAAGACCAGTGTCGGCAAATCCATCGCCGAATCCCTGGGCCGGCCGTTCTACCGCTTCAGCCTCGGCGGCATGCGCGACGAGGCCGAGATCAAGGGCCATCGCCGCACGTACATCGGCGCACAGCCGGGCAAACTGGTGCAGGCGTTGAAAGACGTCGAAGTGATGAACCCGGTGATCATGCTCGACGAGATCGACAAGATGGGCCAGAGCTACCAGGGCGATCCGGCCTCGGCGCTGCTGGAAACCCTCGACCCGGAACAGAACGTCGAATTCCTCGATCATTACCTGGACCTGCGCCTGGACCTGTCGAAAGTGCTGTTCGTCTGCACCGCCAACACCCTGGACTCGATCCCCGGCCCGTTGCTGGACCGGATGGAAGTGATTCGCCTGTCGGGTTACATCACCGAAGAAAAAATCGCCATCGCCAAGCGTCACCTGTGGCCGAAACAGCTGGAAAAGGCCGGCGTGTCCAAAGGCAGCCTGAGTATCAGCGACAGCGCGTTGAAAGCTTTGATCGACGGATATGCCCGTGAAGCCGGGGTGCGCCACTTGGAAAAAGAACTGGGCAAACTGGTGCGCAAAGCCGTGGTCAAGTTGATCGACGAGCCGAAAGCGGTGATCAAGATCGGACCCAAAGACCTCGAAGCCTCACTCGGCCATCCGGTGTTCCGCAACGAGCAAGTGCTGTCCGGTACCGGCGTGATCACCGGGCTGGCCTGGACCAGCATGGGCGGCGCGACCCTGCCGATCGAAGCGACGCGGATTCACACGCTCAACCGTGGCTTCAAACTCACCGGGCAATTGGGCGATGTGATGAAAGAGTCGGCGGAAATCGCCTACAGCTACGTCAGCTCCAATCTGAAGTCGTTTGGCGGTGATCCGAAGTTCTTCGACGAAGCCTTCGTCCACCTCCACGTGCCGGAAGGCGCGACCCCGAAGGACGGCCCGAGCGCCGGCGTGACCATGGCCAGCGCCCTGCTTTCCCTCGCCCGCAACCAGGCGCCGAAAAAAGGCATCGCCATGACCGGTGAACTGACGTTGACCGGGCATGTGCTGCCGATTGGCGGGGTGCGCGAGAAGGTGATCGCGGCGCGTAGGCAGAAGATTTTCGAATTGATCCTGCCGGAGCCGAATCGCGGCAGCTTTGATGAATTGCCGGAGTACCTGAAAGAAGGGATCACCGTGCATTTCGCCAAGCGCTTTGCGGATGTGGCGAAGATATTGTTCTGATAGGTAGGTAATGCCTGGACCACCGCTTTCGCGAGCAAGCCCGCTCCCACATTGAAATGCACTCCCCTGTGGGAGCGGGCTTGCTCGCGAAGGGGCCATCACTCACAACACATATCCAACGGCCACCTGAAAGGCCCGACTGTCACACTTTGTCTCATCTTCAGTTATGCTCGCCGTTCGTCGTGAATGCCGGAGCCACTGACCTTATGTCCCCCACCCGCCTGTTAGTCCCCCTCGCCCTCGTCCTGCTGGCCGCCTGCTCGACGCAGCCGAAACATAACGTGACCGTGGAAAAACAAAGCGAATGCCCGGCCAGGCTGAGCAACGGGCAAAACCTGATCCTGACCCTGCCGAGCAACCCGACCACGGGTTATCGCTGGGCAATCCAGGACTCCGCTGGCGGCGTATTGCGTGCGTTAAGCCCCGAGGTCTATAGCAATCCGGAAGATGCCGGGATCGTCGGCAGTGCCGGGATTTCCACCTGGCGTTTCCAGTCTTTCGCCACCGGCACCGGCCGTTTGCGCCTGACCTACTCGCAACCGTGGGCGCCGGAAGTCCCGGCGGTGAAAACCTTCGATTGCGCGATTTCGGTTAACTGATCGTGGGCTGGCTGATCCTGGCGCTGATGGGCGCGGTGACTTTTCTGTATGGCCTGAGCGTGCATGCCGCGCTGCTCTGCCTGCTGGTCAAACCGCTGCCCGTATTGGCCCTGCTTGGCTGGCTGCACGACGCGCCGCCCACGGAATATCGGCGCTGGATCAGTCTGGGTCTGATTTTTTCCCTGCTCGGCGACGTGCTGTTGGCGTGGCCAGGGGATTTGTTTGTGTTTGGCCTGGGGGCTTTTTTGGTCGCGCATCTGGCGTACCTGAAAGCGTACTTGAGCGATTGTCGGCGGTTGGCGTTGTTGCCGTTGGTTTTGGCCGTTGTGGTGGGCGCGGCACTGTTGGGGATTCTGATTTCCCACGGACTGGGGCCGTTGCTGGTGCCAGTGATTGTGTATGGCGTGGCGATCAGCGCGATGCTCTGGCGGGCGCTGGCCCGGCTCGGCAGCGATGTGCCCAAGCGCTCGGCGCTGCTGGCGGCGGCGGGTGCGGTGGCGTTTGTGTTTTCTGACAGCGTGATCGGGATTAGTCGGTTTGTGATGCCGTTCGAGGCGGCGCCTTACGTGATCATCCTCAGTTATTGGGTGGGGCAATGGGGGATTACGGCGTCGGCGTTCGGCCCGGAACCGCGTTTAGCCTAAGAGAAAAGATCGCAGCCTTCGGCAGCTCCTACAGGAGATCGCATTCCAAAGTAGGCGCTGCCGAAGGCTGCGATCTTTTGATTTACGGTTTATCAGACAACCCGCGCATCCCCCCGTCAATTTGGCTAAAATGCCGGCCTTTTCCACCTACGCCGCTGGAACCGCCGTGAGCAAAGAACCCGATCGCCTTTTCGCCCAGCCTTTGGCCCAGGTGCCTGACTTCGCCTTTAACGAGGACGTGGTGCGGGTGTTCCCGGACATGATCAAGCGCTCGGTGCCGGGTTATCCGACTATCGTTGAAAACCTTGGCGTGCTCGCTGCGCAGTTTGCCCAGCCCAACAGCGTGCTCTACGACCTCGGCTCGTCTCTGGGCGCCGTGACCCAGGCCCTGCGCCGTCACGTGCGCACCGACGGTTGCCGCGTGATCGCTGTGGATAACTCGGCGGCGATGGTCGAGCGCTGCCGCGAATACCTCAACGGTCAGGACTCGATGTTCCAGGAGTTGCTGCCGGTGGAAGTGATCGAAGGCGACATCCTCGCCCTCGAGTTCCAGCCAGCCTCGGTGGTGGCGCTGAACTTCACCCTGCAATTCATCGCCCCGGAGCAGCGCACCGCATTGCTCTCGCGCATCCGTCAATCGCTGTTGCCCGGTGGCGCGCTGATTCTGTCGGAGAAGCTGCGTTTCAACGATCTGGAAGAACACGCGTTGCTCACCGACCTGCACGTCGCGTTCAAACGCGCCAACGGCTACAGCGAACTGGAAATTGCCCAGAAGCGCAGCGCCATCGAAAACGTCATGAAGCCCGACAGCCTCGAAGAACACCGCGAACGCCTGTTGGCCGCCGGGTTCTCGAAAGTCGTGCCGTGGTTCCAGTGTCTTAACTTTGCCTCGTTGATTGCCTTGCCATGATTGATCTGTCCCCCCTCGCCCGCCGTTTGGCCGGCACCCCGCTGGCCGAATGGGCCAACACCCTGCAAGCGCAACTCGACAAAAAAATGGAAAAAGGTCACGGCGACCTGGAGCGCTGGCAAAGTGCGCTGGACGCCTTGCCGAAGATCCAGCCAAGTATCGTCGATCTGCTCAATGGCCTGACCCTGGACACCGACTGCGACGATGAAACCCGTGCGCAGATGCGTACCGCGCTGATGGGCCTGTCGCCGTGGCGCAAGGGGCCGTTCGATCTGTTCGGCGTGCACGTCGATACCGAATGGCGCTCGGATTGGAAATGGTCGCGGGTGGCGCCGCACCTCGACTTGAAGGGCAAACGCATCCTCGATGTCGGCTGCGGCAATGGCTATTACATGTGGCGCATGCTCGGCGCCGGTGCCGACAGTGTGATCGGCGTCGATCCGAACTGGCTGTTCTTCTGCCAGTTCCAGGCCGTGCAGCGTTACCTGTCCGAACCGAATGCCTGGCACCTGCCGTTCCCGTTCGAAGACCTGCCGCCGAACATGGAAGGCTTCGACACCGTGTTTTCCATGGGCGTGTTCTACCACCGTCGCTCGCCGATCGAGCATTTGCTGGCGCTGAAGGATTGCCTGGTCAAGGGCGGCGAACTGGTGCTGGAGACGCTGGTAATCGAAGGTGATCAGCAGCAAGTGTTGGTGCCCGAAGACCGTTATGCGCAGATGCGCAACGTGTGGTTCCTGCCGTCGGTACCGGCGCTGGAGCTGTGGCTGCGCCGGGCCGGGTTCACGGATGTGCGCTGTGTGGATGTGAACGTGACCACCGTCGAGGAACAGCGCGGGACGGAGTGGATGAAGTACCAGTCGTTGAGTGACTTCCTCGACCCGGAAGATCACAGCAAAACGGTTGAAGGGCTGCCGGCGCCGATGCGGGCGGTGATCGTCGCTCGCAAATAAACCCTCGATCTCCAAACCAACGAAGATCCCTGTGGGAGCGAGCTTGCTCGCGATGAGGCCCTAACTTCCAACATCAATGTTGAATGTAAGGCCGCCATCGCGAGCAAGCTCGCTCCCACAATTGTTTAGAGTGGCTGCCGATTTTGCGCTCGACGCCAATCCCCTGTGGGAGCGGGCTTGCTCGCGAATGCAGTGTGTCATTCAGCATAGATGTGACTGACACACTGCATTCGCGAGCAAGCCCGCTCCCACATTTTTGATCGGTGTTTACTCTGTGGGCTTGGCTCTTCGGGCCTTGAAGAACTCGCTCAGCACCGCGCCACACTCCTCCGCCAACACCCCGCCTTCAAACAACACCCGGTGATTCAAGAAACCCTGGGTAAAAAACGCCCCCTGACTCTGCACAATCCCGGCCTTGGGCTCCAGGGCGCCGTACACCACCCTCGCAATGCGCGAATGCACGATCAGGCCGGCGCACATGCTGCACGGCTCCAGGGTCACGTAGAGGGTGCTGCCGGGCAGGCGATAGTTGCTGGCGGCCAGGGCGGCGGCGCGGATCGCGACCATTTCGGCGTGGGCGCTGGGGTCGTGGCCGCTGATCGGGCAATTGAAGCCGCGACCGATGATTTCCCCGTCCTGCACCAGCACCGCGCCCACCGGCACTTCGCCCAGGGCCGCGCCTTTAGCGGCAAGGGTCAGGGCTTCGCGCATGAAGTCGCGGTCGCGGCTGCGGTCGATGATCGCGGCGGGACGAATCTGACGCATCACGCCACCTCGATAGCGGCCATCAGGCCGGTTTCCATGTGATCGATCACATGGCAGTGGAACATCCAGATCCCCGGGTTATCCGCCACCAGCGCCACTTGCGCGCGCTCGTTTTTGCCCAACAGGTAGGTGTCGGTGAAGTACGGGATGACCTTGTGCCGGTTCGAGGCAATCACCTTGAAACTCATGCCATGCAGGTGAATCGGGTGTTGATACTGAGTCATGTTCTTCAATTCGAAAATGTAGCTTTTGCCCTTCTCAAGCTTGGCAATCGGGCGGTCGGCGCAGGTCTTGTCGGTGATGTCCCAGGCCTTGCCGTTGATCTGCCACAGGCTCGGCGGCTTGCCGTTGTCGACGTTGACCGACACCGAGCCCACCCATTCGAAATTGAAGTTGAGTTTCTCGGCATTGGCCAGGTCCGGCTCGGCCACCGGGTTGGCGGGCAGCGCGGGCGGCCACTGGGTCGGCGCGTCGCTGTTGGCCACCGAGCGGAACGTGCCCACGCGCACCGGGCCGTTGCGCAAGGATAGCTCT
Source organism: Pseudomonas sp. dw_612 (assembly GCF_018449725.1). GTDB lineage: Bacteria > Pseudomonadota > Gammaproteobacteria > Pseudomonadales > Pseudomonadaceae > Aquipseudomonas. Next base: position 274,132 of record NZ_JAAVVC010000005.1, read on the forward strand.
TCACCGGCCGGCGGGGCCTTGATCGCCAGACAGATGCGCATGCCGGGGCCGAGCCAGTATTCCTTGCCCAATGGGCGCGGTTCGATGGGGTTGCCGTCCAGCGCGTAGATCTGCGCTTCAACGCCCGGGATGTTGAGGCGATAGGTCAAGGTGTTGTCGAGGTTGAGCAAACGCACACGGGTGATTTGCCCGGCAGGCAATTCGATCACCGCTTGTGCCACGCCGTTGATCGTCGACAGGCGCCCGGCCGTACCGCCACGAGCCGCTTCACGGGGAATGCTGAACGCGACGAACGCGCCCGCTTCATCGACGTGCCAGCTCTTGAGGCTCAGGGTTTTTTCGTACTTGAAACCGGTGGGCTCGCGCTCTTCGATGATCAGCGGGCCGACCAGGCCACGGCCGAGTTCTTCGCTGCTGTTCACGTGGGGGTGATACCAGTAGCTGCCGGCGTCCGGCACGCGGAATTTATAGTCGAAGTATTCGCCCGGCAGCACGGGAAGCTGCGAGACGTAGGGCACGCCGTCCATTTCCAGCGGCAGGCGGATGCCGTGCCAGTGAATGGTGGTCGCGACCGGCAGGTGATTGATGAAGCGCACCCGCAACCATTCGCCCTGTCGCACCCGCAACTCGGTGCCCGGCGCCGACAGACCGAACGCCCAGGCTTCGGTCTTGTGCCCGGCGACCAGTTCGACGTCCAGCGGTGCCGCGATCAGCTCATAGTCGTGGCCCGCGTCAGCGTCGGCCATCTTGCCCAGCCAGTAACGCGACGCGCCACCGGCCCCCACGCCAACCACCACAAGACCGGCCAGACCACCGAGTATTTGTCGACGGGTAAAGGACATGAACTCAACTACCTCACGTATCAGCGACAGGCCTGAGGCCCGCAAAAGGCGAATACGATACACCTGCGGTTGAGAAACAGTAAGGGCGGGGCGGCGGATGGCCGCAGGCGCCTGCAAGGGCCACCCCTCACCCCAGCCCTCTCCCCAAAGGGGAGAGGGGGAAAGGGAGCCGATTTTCATGCTGTTCAGCACCTGAGTTCGGCTCGATATCTCAGGTCGATGTCGCTCGAAAGAACAACTCGATCAGTCCCCTCGCCCCTTTGGGGAGAAGGGAAAGGGAGTCGATTTTCATGCTGTTCAGCACCTGAGTTCGGCTCGATATCTCAAGTCGATGTAGCTCGAAAGAACAACCCGATCAGTCCCCTCGCCCCTTTGGGGAGAGGGTTAGGGTGAGGGGTGGCTCTTGATCCTCGTCACCTAACGCCCAGTGACCACCAATCCCATCAACAAATGCACCACCCCATCGTCCAGCTTCATGAAGCCCGGCACACCAGCCAAATTCAACGCCTGCGGATCCATCCGCGCCACATCCCGCAACTCCACCCGCACCCGGGTCAGCGCCACGGGCTGCTGGGACTTGAGGTTATCCACCCCACCCAGCGCGGCCACAACCTCCGGCGCCAACCCCGAAACCACCTGCGCCACGACTTTCGGCTCATCCACCACCAAATCCGGCGTCAACGCTTTCCAGAACGCCCGCTGCATTTTCTCGAACATGCTCAGTTCTCCAGAACCAGTGAAGTATCGACCGTCGCTTCGTGGTACAGCCGCAGCGCCTCGCGCACTTGCTCGGCACTTTCCAGCCCCAGCACTTGTTGGGCGATGGCCTGGCAGTCCGTCAGATCCACTTCCCGCACCGCCGCTTTCACCGCTGGAATCAGCGGCACGCTCACCGACAATTCATCCACGCCCAGCCCCAGCAACAACGGGGTCGCCAGGGTTTCCGAAGCCAGCGCACCACACACGCCGACCCATTTGCCGTGGGCATGGGCCGCTTTGACCGTGCTGGCGATCAAGCGCAGCACCGACGGGTGAAAGCTGTCGGCCTGACTGGCCAGGCGTGGGTGATCGCGGTCCATGGCCAGGGTGTATTGGGTCAAATCGTTGGTGCCGATGGAGAAGAAATCCACCTCGGGTGCGAACAGATCCGCCATCAACGCGGCGGCCGGTACTTCAATCATGATCCCCAGTTTCGGCAGTTCCGTGAGGCCTAGCGCCAGCGCCTCTTCTTCCAGCAGTTGCCGCGCCAGACGCAATTCCGAGAGCTGCGCAACCATCGGCAACATGATGTGCAAACGCGCCAATCCGGTGCTGCTGAGGATGGCCTTGAACTGATCCCGCAGCAGTTGCGGACGCTCCAGGCACAGGCGAATCCCGCGCATGCCGAGGAACGGATTGGTTTCGCTGTCCATCGGCACGTAAGCCAACGGTTTGTCGCCGCCGACGTCCAGGGTGCGCACCACCAGATTGCGCGTAGGCCCCAGGGCGCGCGCGATGGCGCTGTAGGTGGACGCCTGCTCGTCATGGCTCGGCGCGTGGTTGCGGTCCAGATAAAGGAACTCCGAACGCAATAGCCCGACACCTTCACCGCCGAGGGTCATGGCTTGCTCAGTTTCAGTCAGCGAAGCGACGTTGGCCGTCACTTCAATGTGATGACCGTCGCGGGTGCACGCGGCGAGCGCGGCGTGGGCCAGTTCATGTTGATGGCGTTTCTGTTGTTGCTGACGGTTGGCTTGCAGTTGTTCGATAGCCGCAAGGTCCGGATCAAGCTGCAATTCGCCTTTGTCGGCGTCGAGCAACACTTGCGTGCCATCGACCAGCGCCAGTACTTGCACCGGCAAACCGCAGATCGCCGGCAGGCCAGCGGCCCGGGCCAGAATCGCGACGTGGCTGGTGGCGCCGCCGCCGACTGTGGCGAATCCCAGGACTTTGCGGGTATCGAGTCCGGCAGTCTGAGACGGCGTCAGTTGCTCGGCGATCAGGATTGCGCCGTCCGGCAGGTCCAACGCGCGGTCGGTTACGCCGAGAATGCGCTTGAGCACCCGTTGGCCGACATCCGCCAGATCCGCCGCCCGCTCGGCCAGCAACGGACTGCCGAGGCTTTTGAATTGCGCCGCCGTCGCTTCGGTGGTCGCGCGCCAGGCGAAACCGGCACTTTTGCCTTCGCCGATCAACGACCGGGCCTGATCCAGCAGGCTCGGATCTTCGAGCAATTCCTGATGCGCCTTGAAAATCTCGGCCTGGGCATCGCTGGTGGCGTTGTCGCGCAATTGCTGCAAGTCGTTCAGAGCCTCGCCCAACGCTTGCGATAACACCTCAAGCTCGGCCTGTGCACCTTGGCCGAACTCGCTCACGTCCAGCTTCTGCTCGGCAATCTGTACCACCTGACCAAACGCCGAACCCGCCGAGGCGCACACTCCGCGCAGCACGGTCAGCGACTCGACGGGTTCCACCTCAACCGCCACTTTCACGGTTTCGCCACAACCCGCGACCAGCAATTCGGCCAACGTCTTGATCGCCACCTCGGCATCCGGCCCCGCCGCGCTGACTTGCACCACGTCACCGTGCCCCGTCTGCAACGCCATGATCGCCACCAGGGATTTGGCATTGGCGCTGTCCTGCTGTTTATGCAGGTAAATGCTTGCCAAAAAGCTTTTCGCCGCTTGCGCGAACACGGCGGCCGGACGCGCGTGCAAGCCATTCGGGTTGGCCAGCGTCACCGGTTTGGAGAACAGCGCCTCGCCCTCTTCCGCCAACACGTCATCAGCCACAGGTCCGGTGCCGTTCAAACCCAGCAATGGCTGGCCACTGTCCACCAGCCCCGTTTCCGGCACCAGCCAAGTGAACGGTTCGCCGCTGACCACCAGCATCAAGGTCAACAAACTGCGGGCATGCAAGGCGATGTAATCGGCATCGAATTCGATCAACGCCTGCCCTGCTTCGACGCGTTGGCCTTCCTCCACCAACCGGGTAAACCCCTTGCCCGCCAGGTTCACGGTATCGAGGCCGATGTGCATCAACACCTGCACCCCGCTGTCGTCGGTGATGCTGACCGCATGCCCACTGGCCTGCACATTGCTGATCACCCCGGCCAGCGGTGCCAGCAGGGTTTGTGAAGTCGGGTCGATGCATAGACCGTCACCGATCACGCGGCTGGAGAACACCGGATCGGGCACCTGGTCCAGCGGCATCAGCACGCCGGACAGCGGCGCGAGCAGTTGCAAATGTTGGGGTGTGGCCATGACGTCACCTGCTGTTTTGTTCTTTTGAAAGACGCTGAAGCGAATGGTAACTGTAGGAGCACGGCTTGCCGGCGATGGCGATCTCAAGGCCGCTATCGCCGGCAAGCCGTGCTCCTACAGGTGTTCTCTGCGCGACAATGCGCGTCGAGGACAGCCGCAGTTTTGCGTTTATTTCCACCAATACTCGACCTGCAATCCGACATTCGCACCGTGGCGCGCCGTGCCGAAGGCGCCGGTATCGGATAACGCCGAGCCCGCCGCCAGTTCATTGGCCGCCCGTTTGGCCGCCTCGTTCCAGCTCGCATAGGTGTAATACAGACGCACCTCCGGGCGCGCCCAGAATTCCGGGCCCTTGGGCGACCAGGTCGGGGCGAAGGTGAACTTGCTCAACTTGCGCGTCCCGCCCGGTGCATCGACCTGATCGTGACCCAATTCGGTCACCAGTTTGAACTGCTCAGTGATCGCATAGGCCGGGCGTACGCCGATGGACATCCAGTTCTGGTCGGCGCCGTCCGGGCGAATGTCTTTCTGATACACCGCTTCGATCTGCCCGCCGAAACGCGGCGTCACCTGCCAGTCGAAGAACTCCACCACCCGATAACTTTTGTTGCTGTCGTCGAGCTTCACGTTACCGGTATACCCCAACCCGGTGCCGGGGCCTTCGCCGTACTGGAAGGCCAGTTTGTTCTTGCCGCCGAGAAAGCCTTTCTGCACATGCTGGGCAGTGATCGCCCAGCCACGGTGCGCATCACGGCTGTCAGGCTTGTCGATGTAGCTCAGGCCCAGTTCCAGCTCGCCGCCGGGGTTGGTGTCGAACCCGGCGACGTTGAAGTCATGCCGGTTGATGTAATCCTTCTGGTACAGGTTGTCCTTGCGCGAGTAGGCGTAGCTGTATTTCAGATCGCCGATCAACACGTCCTCGACACCGCCGCCGGTGGCGCTCTGGTTCCAATAGTAGAAGTCGGAAATGTGGATATCGTTCCGCTTGTAATAACGCCGACCGGCCCACAACGAACCGCCATTCAGACTCGGCATGTTCGACCACTGCGCATACATCTGCGGCATGCGTACCGAGCCGTTATCACCGTTGAAGGTCAGGTCCTTGTCGTACTGGTTATACAGCGAAGCCATGCCGTCGACGCTCAACACCGAGCCATCGTCCAGGGTGTACAGATCCTGGCGCAATTCCAGTTCGGCGTACTGTTCGCATTCGTTGCCCAAGCGATACTTTGTTTGCGCCCCCGGTAATTGAAAACACTGTTGTTTGCCACTGTTCACCGACGTCCCGACGCCGCTGCGCAAGTAACCGGCGAACTCCAGCGCCTGGGCCGACAGCGGCAAAGCCAGGCACACGCCCGCGGCGAAAAGGCTGCGATTTATTGTTGTTTTCAAGTGCTACCCCATTATTTTTATTGTGTGCTGCAGCAAAAAACAGCGCGCAAAACTCCCCCGCGCAGTGTTCTGCGTGTTTTTGAAAACAGTGTTTTTTATTAGTGAGTCAGGTGCAGTACGAACGACTCAAAGGGCCGTAAAAACACCTGCCGATTGCGCGGCGGACAGTCCGGGTAGTTGCTGATGACCAAGCGTTGCGACATCGCTTCGCTGATCACTTCTTCCGGCAACTCGACTTCGCAGGTTGTGCCGTAGAAGTTGTTCAGCACCAGCAAGCGCTCATCCACGCCTTCACGCACATAGGCCCAGATGTGTGAGTGTTCGGGCAACAACTGCCGGTACACACCGTCGGACATCAAGGCTTCCTCGCTGCGCAAAGCGATCAACCGGCGATAGTGATGCAGCACCGAATCCGGGTCGTCGAGCTGACTGGCAACGTTGATCTGCGCGGCGTTGGCCGGCACGCTGATCCACGGTTCGGCCACGCTGAAACCGGCGTTCGGCTCGGCATTCCAGTGCATCGGCGTGCGGCCGTTGTCCCGGGATTTCTGCATGATCGCCGCCATGTTGTCGGCATCGCTGACACCGGCATCGCGCTTGAGGCGATGGATGTTCAGGGTCTCGACATCGCGGTACTGGTCGATGTGATCGAAGCCCGGATTGGTCATGCCCAGTTCTTCGCCCTGGTACACAAACGGTGTGCCCTGGAGGAAGTGCAACGCCGTGCCGAGCATCTTCGCCGACACCACCCGATACTCGCCGTCGTGACCAAAACGCGAGACCACCCGCGGCTGATCGTGGTTACACCAAAACAATGCATTCCAGCCGCCACCGGCCTGCATGCCGGTCTGCCAATCCGAGAGAATGCGCTTGAGTTGCAGGAAGTCGAAATCGGCGCGAATCCACTTTTGCAGGTTCGGATAATCGACTTTCAAGTGATGGAAGTTGAAGGTCATCGACAACTCTTTCGAGTCCGGCCGCGAGTAGCGAATGCAATGCTCAAGGCTGGTAGAAGACATCTCGCCGACGTTGATCAGGTCGTGGCCTTCAAACACTTCGCGGTGCATTTGCTGCAAATACTCGTGGACGTTCGGGCCGTCGGTGTAGAAGCGTCGGCCGTCGCTGTTGTCCTCGGGGAAATCCGCCGGTTTCGAGATCAGGTTGATCACGTCGAGACGGAAACCACCGACGCCTTTGTCGCGCCAGAAGCGCATCATCTTGAACACTTCGGCACGCACCTGCGGGTTGTCCCAGTTCAGGTCGGCCTGGGTGTGGTCGAACAGGTGCAGGAAGTATTGGCCGGTCTGGGCTTCGTACTCCCAGGCCGAACCGCCGAACTTGGATTCCCAGTTGTTCGGCTGGTCGCGCCAGATGTAGAAGTCGCGGTACGGGTTGTCGAGGCTGCTGCGGGCCTGCTGGAACCAGGTGTGCTCGATGGAGGTGTGGTTGACCACGATATCGAGCATCAACTTGATCCCGCGCTTGCCGGCCTCGGCGATCAGCAATTCGCAGTCGGCCATGGTCCCGTAGCTCGGGTCAATGGCGTAGTAATCGCTGATGTCGTAACCGTTGTCGCGCTGGGGCGAACGCAGGAACGGCGTGATCCACAGGCAATCGACGCCCAGCCAGTGCAGGTAGTCGAGCTTGGCCACGACCCCGAGCAAATCACCCGTGGGGTTGCCGGCGTGGCTGTGGAAGCTTTTCGGGTAGATCTGGTAGATCACCGAACGTTGCCAGTCTTGCATGGCTGGGTTCCTCTTGAATTTTGTACAACCTCGGTAGGAACTGCCGAAGGCTGCGATCTTTTGATCTTGATTCTCGAAGTAATCAAGATCGCTGAAGATCAAAAGATCGCAGCCTTCGGCAGCTCCTACGCGCGAATGGTTCTGTCAGGCAACCCGAAATCCAGGCCGAACAATCTTCATGCTCAACCCACAGGTCAAAACAAACGGCACGACCATGGCGATGATCATCCCGATCACAAACATCGGGATGAACTGCGGAATGACCGAGATAAAACCGGGCAAGCCGCCGACGCCAATCGCCGAGGCCTGGACCTTGTTCAGCGACAGGAAGATACAGCCCAGTGCCGAGCCGATCAGCGCCGAATAAAACGGAAATTTGTAGCGCAGGTTGACGCCGAACATCGCCGGTTCGGTGATGCCGAAATACGCGGAAATCGCCGAGGTCGAGGCCATGCTTTTGTCCCGCACGTTGCGGGTCATGTAGAACACCGCCAGCGCGGCGCTGCCCTGGGCGAGGTTGGACATGACGATCATCGGCCAGATAAAGGTGCCGCCCTGAGTGGAAATAAGCTGCAGGTCCACGGCGAGGAACATGTGGTGCATGCCGGTGATCACCAGCGGCGCATACAGCAGGCCGAAAATCGCCCCGCCAACCATCGGCGCGAGGTCAAACAAGGTGACCACGCCTTCGGTGATCAGAATTCCCAGATGCCGGGTTACCGGGCCAATCACCGCCAGCGCCAACACGCCAGTGACGACGATGGTGGTGATCGGCACCACCAGCAATTGCACGGCATTCGGCACCCGCGCCCGCAGCCATTTTTCGATGACGCTCATGACGTAGGCCGCCAGCAGAATCGGCAGGATCTGGCCTTGATAACCGACCTTCTCGATCTTGAACCAGCCGAAGATATCGAAGTACGGCAGACTCTGGCCATCGAGCCCGGCCACAGCCTTGCCGTAGTTCCAGGCGTTGAGCAGGTCCGGGTGCACCAACATCAGGCCGAGCACGATGCCGAGGATTTCGCTGCCGCCAAACCGCTTGGCCGCCGACCAGCCCACCAGCGCGGGCAAGAACACAAACGAGGTGTTGGCCATCAGGTTGATAAGGCTCCAGATGCCATCCAGGCTCGGGTACGCATCCAGCAGGGTTTTGCCTTCGATGAACATGCCCTTGGCGCCGATCAGGTTGTTGACGCCCATCAGCAGGCCAGCAACCACCAACGCCGGCAGGATCGGCATGAACACGTCGGAAAACACCCGCACCAGGCGCTGCATGGCGTTGATCTTGTCCGCGCTCTTTTGTTTAACGTCGGCGATGGTCGACGCGGCGAGGCCGGTTTGCCGGCGCAGTTCGGCGTAGACCTTTTCCACTTCGCCGGGGCCGATGACCACCTGGAACAGGCCACCGGTGAAGAACGAGCCCTTGACCAGATCGATCTGGTTCAGCGTGGCGCTGTTGACCAGGCTCGGGTCCTTGAGGGCCAGGCGCAAGCGCGTGACGCAGTGCGCGGCCTGCTCGAGGTTGTCGCTGCCACCGAGGCTGACAAGCAGCTCGCTGGCGATATTCGGATAGTCGTGGCTCATGCTTGATCTTCCGTTGTCGTTTTTTGTTATTGGCAGCACGCCGAAACGAAAAGTACTCGTCTGTACGAGTTAATGCAACAACTCGTACAGACGAGTTTGATTTTGTTTATCCTGAACCCGTCCGGCGGCGACATTTCCTACCTTCAAAGTCAACGAATCCCAAAGCCGCATGGACAAACCCCTACCCTGCCCTTAAGGTTCGAAGCCTTGAGTACAGCGCGGCATAGAGCCATCCCCATGAGTAAATACAACCAGATCTACACCGATCTGCTTGCCAGCATCACCACCGAACGTCTGGAACGCGGCGCCCGATTGCCTTCCGAAACCGAATTGATGGACAGCTACCAGGCCAGTCGCGGCACCGTGCGCAAGGCCATCGAGCAATTGCAGGAGCGCGGCTTCGCCCAGAAAATCCACGGCAAAGGCACCTTTGTTCTGTCGACCAACCCGATCGAATTCCAGCTCGGCGGCATCGTCAGCTTCCAGGAAACCTATCCACGGCTGGGCAACGACGTCAGCACCGAAGTGGTCGAGTTCGACCAGATTCCGCTGGAGGGCGCGCTGCTGGAACACATCCAGGCCGAAGCCGGCAGCCTGATCACGCGGATCAAGCGGGTGCGGCGAATCGATGGCAAACGGGTGATCCTCGACATCAACCATTTCGTCAGCGATGTGATCCCCGGCCTGTCCCGGGACATCGCCGAGCAATCGATCTACGCCTTCATCGAACAGACCCTGCAACTGCAAATCGCCTACGCCCAGCGCACCATCGAAGCGGTGCCGCGCAGCAAGGACGATCAACTGCTGCTGGACCTCGACGGCCAAAGCCACGTGATCGTGGTCAGTAACCAGACGTTTTTGCAGGATGGGCGCCAATTCGAGTACACCGAGTCCCGGCATACATTGGATAAATTCTACTTTTCGGATGTGGCGCGACGCTGATTCGTACACGGGACACGGCGAGTTCCATGCTTGTGATCAGCCAGGGACTGCAACAAATGCCAATGCGTCCGACATCTTTGTCATTCCAGCCTTGAGACAGTGAGCAGCGCAAACTCACTCAAGGAAGAGCGAAATGACTGCAACCGAACACCCGTCGCCAGCCGCCGACCTGCCCAACGCCGCCGATGCGCAGGCGCTCAAGGTGCTGGTTCCGGCACTGGTCGAGGCTTGCCCCGATCTTTACGACATGGCGACCACCTTCGCCAAACGCATCCTCACCGAGCACGGCATCCACGACCTGGAGCCGGATCAGGTCTATTGGCACCGCTTCCATGGTTCCCAGAGCAACGACAAGACCTTTACCGGGTGGGAACACATCGAACACCCTCACGATTCGATGACCCTGACACAACTGGTGATCACCCGCTTCACCGTGCATGACCAGGACAACACCGACATGCTCGACAACGACTGCGGCTTCTACAGCGCAGGGCCGGAGGCCGGAACTTACAACGAGACCAACGAGGTTCGTCTGTTCGGCAGCGAGGTGCTCAAGGCGTTCTGGGCCTATAACTTCGTCGATCACTACAAGGCCAGGGTCGAGTCGTTCTGGAACACCCAAGGCAAGACCTTCAGGACCCTGGCCAAGTGCGCGTTCCTGGCCAAGGCCCTTGAAGATTACGAAGCAGGACGTCTGACCGCAGACCATCTGCGCACCGTGATCAACGCGGCCGCAGGCACAGTCACCTGGCCTGCGACACTGAACATGCTCGAAGAAGAACATCAACCCTCCAGCGCCCTGCGCATTCGCCGCTTGTGCGTGGGCGGCTTCGTGTCCACCGATATCCTGTGCATCGTCGACAGTGATAACCGGCAAATCGTCTATGTGCCCGGCGAGTTGTGGGGCTTTCATGTGTTCGACAGTGTCGTCGACCTGCACTGGTGGATTCTGTCCGCCGTGCACAGCACGTCCGGCAGACAGCGCTTCCTCTCGCATTTTCCGGCCGCCGATCACGACATCATGGAAGACACGGCGCAGTTCGATAAAAAAACCGAATGGCTCATGGCGCCTTTTTCTGCCGTCGACGTCATGGCCCATTTTTTCAGGGAGCCGCACATCGAAAATGTCGGCCTCGACAGTGTGCTGGACCTGTTATTCACGGCCTGGAAAACCAACGACCATCGGTTGCTTGAGGATCAGGGTGAGTTCATCCAGCAAGACCCTTTCACTTATCTGCGCGATGCGACTCACGCGCGCATGATGAGCGACGCCACGTTCATGATGACGTCCAATGGCGAACTGCGGAAAAAGCTCTGGATAGGCTATCTGAATGCCTTTGGCCGCGTGTTCGGGCCGTTGGCGGCGGTGGGCTGGCCGGTGGCCCTGGCGGTGGTTGGCGCCGGGCTGGCGAATGTCGGGCTGAACATTGAGCAGGCGGTGAACGGTAAAACTTCCGTCGAACGCAAGGCCGGCGTCACCGGGGCGATTTTCGCGGCGATCAATACCCTGTTCAACGCTATATTTCTCAAGGGCGGTAGCGTTGCGGATATCGCCGAAGCCGATGGCATTCTGGCCAGCGAGGAGCCCATCGGGCAAGTGCTGCCCGAACCCATCGTACAAAGCGACAGCCCGCTGATCACCGAAGGGAAAATCAGTAAACCGGCGCTTGAACCGATTGCCGCCCCGCCCCTGGAAGAGCTGGTGCCGGAACGCTTTCTCCCAAGCGGGGAAGAGAACTTTCTGATCTCGTTCAAAACCGAAATCACCGAACCCACTATCGAAGGCACCGGCATTTCCAAAGGCGTGATCGAAACCCTTTCCGGCAGACGCTACATCTTCATGCGGGTCGGCACCGCGAAGTATCACTACCGGGTGCGCTATGTCGGGCAGCTGCAATCCTGGATCATCATCGATCCGGCCAATCCCTGGTCGCTCAAGCGCAACATCCCTGTAAGCCTGAACGAGTACTCGGAGTGGGAACCGGCATCGCAACTGGGCCTGAAAGGTGGCGTGGGCGGCAAGATCTTTGGCCTGAAACTCTGGGGACAGACCTCCGAACCACTGCCACCCGTCGATACTCCGCCCACGCCTTACGACCTTCCCGAAACCTTGAGGCCAGGGATAACACCGGCAGCCGACGGCACAGCCCGGTTCGACATTCTTGAGCACAGCGTCGAGGCGTACGAATGCAACCTACAGCTGCAGGCCGACACCAACCGTTTTTTCGCCGCCCCTCGCCTGCCCGCACGGCCGACCATTCCTGCCATCAGCGCCGCCGCACCGCCCAAGGAGATTCTCAAGAACTTGCTGCGGGGCTCACGCAATCTGGTGATTGGCGAGGCGCCGGGCAGCATGGCCAGCAAGCAGTTTCTGATCGAAAACATGCCGCTGCTGAGCAAATTGAAAGTCCGCACCCTGCACCTGCAACACCTGCTCACCGAATTCCACCAGGCCGACCTGGATAACTTCACCCGATTCGGCAACATGTCCCGCAGCCTTGAGCGCTACCTCAGGGAAATCGATCAGGTTCAGGGCACTGACCCCAGTGGCCAATTCACCACGCTGGAACTGGTCAGGGCGGCACAGCAAAACCACATTCGGGTGCAGGCGCTGGATTGCTTTGCCAGCTACCAGGACGCGGGCCGGATGGGCATCAAAAATACCTTGCAGGTCAAAATGGGTAACTATTTTGCGCGAACCGTGATCGATGCCGATCAAACCGCCCGGGGTACCCACCAATGGGTGGCGTTGGTAAACCAAAGTCAGGTGGGCACCCTTGACGGTGCCGCGGGCCTCAGTGAAATCGAAGGTGCCGTCGGTCTGCGGATCGAAGAGGCCCCCGTCGGCAAGGCGCGTGGCATAGAACCGGACCCTGGCACGAGCGTCGATAATCGCGGCACGGCCTTGCCAATGCGTACTGACCTGCGCCTGCAACTGGAGACTCCCGAGGTGGTCAGCAACATGCGACGGGCCGATAAACTCCTGACCGAAAACGGCATGTTCACCCTGGTGAACGAATCGGGGGCGACGCTCATCGTGAGCCGCAACCGCTACGGCGCACTGATTCGCACAGTGATCCAGAAAGACCTCAGAGACTTTTTCGTCGATAACCGCAACTGGACCCAGCTGTACGGCCAGCACTACAAGAACCTGAACGAACTGCGTGAGGCACTGATCGCGCGCGGAATGAAGCCAGTCAAAATGCCGGTCGAAGGCAGCCTCGACGTGGCTGAAGCAGCCATTGTCGAAACGCCAGCCGCCACACCAGAGGGCGCAGCCGGTCCCCGCCGCCTGCTGACGCCCGCCACCGAGTACGACGTCCCGATCAGTCAAAGACCCGCCATGAAAGACTGGGTGCTCACGACGGAACAACAGCGAGGACAGCCGCCTTCGGCCAATCCGGGTTCGGACGCGACCCTCTATACGAGAAAAGTGCTGACTCTGCGGACCAAATTGGACGCCGACGCAAAAAGACTGGTTGGAGACTTCAGCATGGCAAATACGCCGACCCGTCCTCCGATCCCGACCGAGAACGCCAGCGTTCCTGAGTTTCTGGAAAAAGTCTTCAACAGTGAGGCCGCAGGGCTGGTGGTCGGTGAAAGCCCTGATCGCATCGCCAGCAGTCGGTTCCTGATCGAGAACATGCCCGAGTTCAAGCGCCTGGGCGTCAGTGACTTGTTCCTGCCGCGTCTACTGAATGACTTCAACCAGGCCGACCTCGACGCGTTTTTTTTCTCGAAGACAGGGGACATGCCCAGCGATCTGGAAAACTACCTGACCACGATCAGCGCCGATCAACAGTCACCCTTTACTTACCTCGACGTAGTGAAACAGGCCCGAGCGCACGGCATCCATGTACAGGCCACCGATTGCGCGGCCAGTTATGCGAACTCCACGCTCAAACTTGTCAGTGTTGATGAACAACGCATGAACAACTACCTGACCAGCCGGTTCATCTACGCTGACGAAGGATTGCGCGCGGGTAAATGGGTGGTGCTCACGGCGCCTGAAGGCACCAACACGTTCAGGAACATTGCGGGCCTGAGCGAACAGCACCAAGCGGTTGGTTTGAGAATCGAAGAAGTAGGACCCGGCCAAGGACAAGGCGTCACGCTGGACCCAGGCACCGAAGTGCATCGCGTCATCGATGAGAACCCGCTCGTACCCAATGCTTTTCGCGGCAGAGTCGATACCCTTTTCGCCGACATGTACCTGCCGATCGAAACGCCGCCATTTGTCAGAACAGCCGCGCAGCGTGAACGCCTTCTGCCGCTGGCTGGCGACTTCTACTTCGAGCGTTCTGCAGAAACCACCACCCTGTGGCATCGCAGCAGAGCGGCTACCGGAGTGGTCTCCACCCCGGTTGAGCGGCTGCCGGACGGGAGCTATACCCTTAATCGTCCGGCATGGCCGGATATCCATCAAAAGCCTTACCCTCATCTGCGCGCCCTTGCCGATGCACTCTACAACCGAGGCATGCATGGGTTAGGTCGGATTCCTGAATAAGGCCTCACCCGAAAATGCAAAACCCCGGCACGGAGGCCGGGGTTCTGTTTATTCAGCTGTCACCGTGCGGGATCATTCCCACTCAATAGTTGCTGGTGGCTTGCTCGACACATCATAAGTAACGCGAGAAATGCCTTCGATTTCATTGATGATGCGGCCGCTGACGGTTTCCAGCAGTTCGTAAGGCAGGTGTGCCCAACGCGCGGTCATGAAGTCGATGGTTTCCACGGCACGCAGGGCAACGACCCAGGCGTAACGACGGCCATCACCGACCACGCCAACCGATTTCACCGGCTGGAACACCACGAACGCCTGGCTGACTTTGTGATACCAGTCGGCCTTGCGCAGTTCTTCGATGAAGATGTGGTCGGCGCGACGCAGCAGGTCGGCGTATTCCTTCTTCACTTCACCGAGGATCCGCACGCCCAGGCCCGGGCCCGGGAACGGGTGACGGTAGACCATGTCGTACGGGAGGCCGAGTTCCAGGCCCAGACGACGGACTTCGTCCTTGAACAGCTCGCGCAGGGGCTCGACCAGTTTCAGGTTCATCTCTTCCGGCAAGCCACCCACGTTGTGGTGCGACTTGATCACGTGGGCCTTGCCGCTTTTGGCGCCAGCCGACTCGATCACGTCCGGGTAGATGGTGCCCTGGGCGAGGTACTTGATGTTGTCCAGTTTGTTGGACTGGGCATCGAAGACGTCGATGAAGGTGCGACCGATGATCTTGCGCTTCTTCTCTGGATCGCTTTCGCCAGCCAGGTTGTCCAGGAACTGATCTTCAGCGTTGGCGCGGATCACCTTGACGCCCATGTTCTCGGCGAACATGGCCATCACTTGCTCGCCTTCGTGCAGACGCAGCAGGCCGTTGTCGACGAAGACGCAGGTCAGTTGGTCGCCGATGGCCTTGTGCAACAGCGCAGCCACTACCGAGGAGTCTACGCCGCCGGACAGGCCGAGCAGAACGTTGTCGGTGCCGACCTGGGCGCGAATGTTGGCGATCGCGTCTTCGGCAATTTTCGACGGCGTCCACAGGGCTTCACAGCCGCAGATGTCGAGGATGAAACGCGAGAGGATGCGACCGCCCTGCTTGGTGTGGGTCACTTCCGGGTGGAACTGCACGCCGTAGTAGCCACGAGCGTCGTCGAACATGCCGGCAATCGGGCAGCTCGGGGTGCTGGCCAGGATGTGGAAGTCCTGCGGCATCTTGGTGACTTTGTCACCGTGGCTCATCCACACGTCGAGGCCGAACAGGCCGTCGGCGTCGATGTGGTCTTCGATACCGTCGAGCAGGCGGCTCTTGCCGACGACGTCAACGCGGGCATAACCGAACTCACGCAGCTCGGAACCTTCGACCTTGCCACCCAGCTGTTCAGCCATGGTTTGCATGCCGTAGCAGATACCGAAGACCGGGACGCCCAGGTCAAACACCGCTTGCGGGCAGCGCGGGCTGTCGGCGACGTGCACGGACTCGGGGCCGCCGGCGAGAATGACGCCTTTTGGAGCGAATTCGCGAATCGCTTCGTCGTCCATGTCGAACGGATGCAGTTCGCAGTACACGCCGATTTCACGCACGCGGCGGGCAATCAGCTGGGTGTACTGGGAACCGAAATCGAGGATCAGAATGCGGTGGGCGTGAATGTCGAGGGCCATGGAGTCAGTCTCGTCTATGGAATTCAGAAACAACTCGGGGCTGAATAAAACAGCCCCGGTTACTTAACTTTTTGCTGGAAGCCTCAACCTACGCGGTAGTTTGGCGCTTCTTTGGTGATTTGTACGTCGTGCACGTGGGACTCGGCCATGCCAGCGCCGGTAATCCGCACGAACTCAGGCTTGGTGCGCATTTCTTCGATGTCGGCGCTGCCGGTGTAGCCCATCGAGGAACGCAGGCCGCCCATCAGTTGATGGATGATGGCGCTCAGGGTGCCCTTATACGGGACACGCCCTTCGATGCCTTCCGGAACAAGTTTCTCGGCGCCTGCCGAGGAGTCCTGGAAGTAACGATCGGAGGAACCCTGGGCCTGGGACATGGCGCCCAGCGAACCCATGCCGCGGTAAGCCTTGTACGAACGACCCTGGAACAGTTCGATCTCGCCTGGCGCTTCTTCAGTACCGGCGAACATCGAACCCATCATCACGCAGGAGGCACCGGCCACGATGGCCTTGGACAGGTCACCGGAGAAGCGGATACCGCCGTCGGCGATCAACGGCACGCCCGAGCCTTCAAGTGCTGCGGCGACGTTGGCGATGGCACTGATTTGCGGGACGCCGACACCGGCGACGATGCGGGTGGTGCAGATCGAGCCAGGGCCGATACCGACCTTGACGGCGTCAGCGCCTGCTTCGACCAGGGCCTTGGCGGCAGCGCCGGTGGCGATGTTGCCGCCGATGACCTGCACGTCAGGGAAATTCTGTTTGACCCAGCGAACGCGGTCGATCACACCTTTGGAATGACCGTGTGCGGTGTCGACCACCACCACGTCAACGCCGGCGTTGACCAGGGCCGCGACGCGCTCACCGGTGTCTTTACCGGTGCCGACCGCAGCGCCAACACGCAGACGACCTTGATCGTCCTTGCTGGCCAGCGGGTAAGCCTTGGCTTTTTCGATGTCGTTGACGGTCATCATGCCTTTGAGGGCAAATTTGTCGTCGACGATCAGCACGCGTTCGATGCGGTTTTTGTGCAACAACTCGCGGACGTCGTTCTTGTCGGCGCCTTCCTTGACCGTGACCAGACGCTCTTTCGGCGTCATCACTTCACGGACGGTGGCGTCCAGACGGTTTTCGAAACGTACGTCGCGGGAAGTGACGATGCCGACCAGGTCGCCATCGTGCAGGACCGGAACGCCGGAGATGTTGTGCATGCGGGTCAGTTCGAACAGTTCACGAACCGTGGCGTCAGCCTCGATGGTGATCGGGTCCTTGACCACGCCGGCTTCGTAACGCTTGACCTTGCGCACTTCGGCAGCTTGCTGCTCGATGGTCATGTTCTTGTGGATGATGCCGATGCCACCTTCCTGAGCCATGGCGATTGCCAGACGGGCTTCAGTGACGGTGTCCATGGCGGCAGAAACCAGAGGAATATTCAGCTCGATGCCACGGGTTAGGCGGGTCTTGAGACTGACTTCGTTAGGAAGCACCTCGGAATAACCGGGCACTAGGAGAATGTCGTCGAATGTCAGAGCTTCTTGGCTGATACGCAGCATCGCGGGGGCTCCCGAGCGGGAAAATGGAAGCGCGCCATTATAGTCAGACACCCCCTCGGGTTCAATGTAAAACTCTGTCTATTATTGGCATTACTGATATACGGAGATTGCGCCTCTGTGTAGGAGCTGCCGAAGGCTGCGATCTTTTGATCTTCAGCCATTTCAGCAATGCCGAAAATCAAGATCAAAAGATCGCAGCCTTCGGCAGCTCCTACAGGAATTCAGAGCTCCACTTTCACCCAACTCACAGGCTGGTCGAGCCAATCGGCAAACTCGTCGATAAAACGCTGCTTGAACCCGGCCTCAGCCCAGTTGTTGAAGATGAACCCCAGGTTGGAAAAGCCGCATTCCTGCAAAAACAGAAACCCGTTGATGTCATCTTCATGCCCGCACTCGGGGCAGGTGAAGTTGTCGGTGCGCCCCGGCATCCACTCTTCCAGGCTTTCGAACAGCGCTTCGCCGACTTCCTTGCGGCACTCGGCGCAGCCCGCCTCGCCCAGAAATCCCTTGGCCGGCGTGTAGATGCAGCGCTTGGTGATGATCTCCAGGCCATTGACCGGTTCGCCGAACGGCAGGGCTTCCGGGTGCAGCACCACGGCGCGGGCACCGTCGGCGATGGCGTGGGCCATACGGTTACCGGTGCGGCCGCAGGTGGTCAGCTCTTCCTTGATGATGTTCTTGCGCACCAGCCAACGCACGACCGCCCGCGCCCGGGGTTCGTGTACCGGCAGGGTGGAGATTTTCGGGACGATGATGCTTTGGGAATTCATGGTGCAAGCCTACTGCGTCAAATGGGAAGTTCTGCGGCGCGCCGGATGATGCCTTCGCGGGCAAGCCTCGCTCCTACAAGGATCGGTGCATAACCTGTAGGAGCGAGGCTTGCCCACGAAGGCGTCATGACGGCCGGCAGCTTAATCCCTGACACACCGAGGTCAAGTACTCAAATAGCGCCCGATCAAGGCAATCCCGCTCGCCAGCACCAACCAGGTCACCAGCCGCACGAACGCTTCCCGGGACAATCGCATGGTCAACCGCCGGCCGATCCACAACCCCAGCGCCATGGCCGGTAACAAGCACACGGCCAATACCAACAAGGGTAGCTCGGCATACACACCCGCGACGGCAAACAGACTCAAACGCACCACGGTGCTGCAACTGATCAGCGCACTTTGCGTCGCCCGGGCCGCGTCCTTGGGCAGGCGACTGTTCAAATAGATCGCATAGAGAAAACCACCGCTGCCAAACAACGCGCCGAACATCCCGCCCACCGTACCCATTGGCACCGCCCAGCCGGCAGACAATTGCGAGGGACGGGTTTTGACCCACAAGCTATAAACTGCATAAGCACTGATAAACAGCCCCATCAACAGCAGCAACAGATCGGATTTGAGGTTCAGCAGGAAGATCACCCCCAACGTGCAGCCCACCGCCATGCAGGGCAGCAATCGCAGCAATTCGGGCTTGGCCACATCCCGTCGCGACGGCAGCAGGTTGCCGAACGCCGCGACGAAATCCAGCAGCACCAACAACGGTACGATTTTCGACAGCGGCATAAACAGGATCAGAATCGGCCCCGCCACCAGCGCGGTGCCGAAACCGGCAATGCCAAACACGATGTACGCCAGGGCGATGCCCAACCCGATCACCAGCCAATCCGTCGCGCCGAACGGCCATTGGCTTAACAACTCAAACACATTCATTTGCGGGATTTTCCTTGAAGACCTGTGGATGACTTTAGCCAGCGCCGAGCCTTGCGACTAATATCTTCAAAGTCGCCCACCCATCTCGAAAAGGCATGCCTCATGCTTTCAACCCGCCAATTGCGTTACTTCGTGGAAATCGCCGAGTGCGGCAGTTTCAGCGCTGCCGCCGAACGCCTGTTTATCGCGCAGTCAGCCCTGAGCCGACAGATAAAAGACATGGAAACCCGTCTGCAAACGCCGCTGTTCGAACGCACCGCGCGCCAGCCGCGACTGACGGCGGCAGGCGAAGCCTTTTTGCCCCGGGCGAGAAACCTGCTGCACGACCTGACCAAGGCCAGCGAGATGGCGACCCAGGTCGGCACCGGCCAACTTGGCACTTTACGCCTGAGCCACTCCAGCACCGTGCCGATGAGCGGCCAGTTATTGCGCAGCATCAGCACTTATCTCGATCAACACGCCGGTGTGTCCATGGACATCGTCAAACTGTCGTCCGAAGCGCAATTGGAAGAGCTGGCCGAAGGTCGCCTCGATGTCGGCCTGTTGCGTTTGCCGGTGCTGCGTCAGCGTGAAGGGGTGCAGATTGTGCCTTTATATAGCGAACGTTTGCTGCTGGCCGTTCCGCCGAATCATCGACTGGCTGTGGATAACTCAGGGCAAGGCATCGATCTGGCGCAGTTGAAGGAGGAGGCGTTTATCTCCATTCCTCATCCGCAACGTGGCGGCCTGAGCTATTTGTCGGCCGAGTTGTGCATGCGCCAAGGGTTCTTCCCGAAAGCGGCGCGGGTGGTGTCGCGCAAGACCACGCAACTGCAATTGATCCAGGCCGGGTTCGGCATTGCCCTGTTGCCGGAATCCATGCAGGACATTGCCCCGGCCGATATCCATTTCCTACCGTTGGCCGATCCGGATTGTCAGAGCACCGTTGCCCTCGCCTGTCGGCAGAATCCCACGGCGCTGGTTCAAAAATTCACTCGGCACTTCACCCGTTTGGTGTAGGAGCTGCCGAAGGCTGCGATCTTTTGATCTTGAAAATCAAAATCAAAAGATCGCAGCCTTCGGCAGCTCCTACGGGGGATCGTGCATTCCTCTGAAGAATGCCTTTATCATGCGCCCCATGATTAAAGATCCCTTTGCAAGACTCGGCCTGGACCGTGAAGTCCTGACTGTCAGCCAGCTCAACGGCCGCGCGCGGGTGTTGCTGGAAGACGTGTTCAGCAATATCTGGGTCGAGGGCGAAATCTCCAACCTCGCCCGCCCGGCGTCCGGCCACGTGTATTTCACCCTCAAGGACAGCGGCGCCCAGGTGCGTTGCGCGCTGTTCCGGCAGAACGCCGCGCGGGTGCGCCAGGCGCTGAAGGATGGCCTGGCGGTCAAGGTGCGCGGCAAGGTCTCCCTGTTCGAGGGCCGTGGCGACTATCAACTCATCCTCGATACCGTGGAGCCGGCCGGTGACGGAGCCCTGCGCCTGGCCTTCGATGCGCTGAAAGAAAAGCTCAGCGCCGAAGGCCTGTTCAGTGCCGAGCGCAAAGTGCCGCTGCCGGCCCATCCGCAACGCATCGGCATCATCAGCTCGCCGACCGGCGCGGTGATCCGCGACATCATCAGCGTGTTCCGCCGTCGCGCGCCACAGGTGCAATTGACGCTGATCCCCACCGCCGTGCAGGGCCGCGAAGCCACCGCGCAGATTGTCCGCGCCCTGAAACTGGCGGACGCCCGGGGCTTCGACGCGCTGATCCTGGCCCGTGGCGGCGGTTCGCTGGAAGACCTCTGGTGCTTCAACGAAGAAGCCGTGGCCCGCGCCGTGGATGCCTGTGTGACGCCGATTGTCAGCGCCGTCGGGCATGAAACCGATGTGTCGATCAGCGACTTCGTGGCCGACGTTCGCGCACCAACGCCTTCCGCCGCCGCCGAACTGCTGGCACCGGACTCCAGCGACCTGGTGCGCCGGGTCGAAAGCCTGCATCGACGCCTGGTGATGCGCATCCGTGATCGCTTGATGCGTGATCGCTTGCGCCTGGAAGGCATGTCCCGCCGCCTGCGCCATCCGGGCGAACGGCTGCGCCAGCAAGCACAACGCCTGGACGATCTGGACATGCGCATGCGCCGGGCCTTCGAGCGCAGCCTCAATACCCGCCGCGAACGCTTGATCCGCCTGGAAACCCGGCTCGCCGGGCAACATCCGGGCCGGCAACTCGCCCTGCTGCGCCAGCGCCTCGACAGCCTCGCCGAGCGCCTGCCCCGGGCCATCCGCGAAGGGCTCAAAAGCCGTCGTCAGCAATTGCAAAGCCAAGTGCAGACGCTGCAAGTGGTCAGCCCGCTGGCAACCCTTGCCCGTGGCTACAGCATTCTGCTGGACGAGCGCGGCAACGCGATCCGCAGCGCCGAACAGACCCACAACGGCCAGCGTCTGAAAGCCAGACTGGGCAACGGCGAGCTGCAAGTGCGCGTCGAAGACAATCACCTGACGCCTGTCACCCTTTCTCTACTGGATTGACCCATGCCGCGTTTCCTGGCTCCACTACTGTTGCTGTGCCTGACCTTCAACGCCCACGCCGACAGTTACATCACCCGCCTGCTGAACAAACCGGTGCCGGGCGGCGTGGCCGTGGTGGATCTGGGCGCTGCGGCCCAGGCGCCGAAAGCCACGTATCAAGGCAAACCGGTGTTGGTGGTCAAGGAACAGAGCAATTGGCTGGCCATCGTTGGTGTGCCGTTGACGGTTAAACCGGGCACGCAGCAGGTAAGCAGCGGCGGCCGCAATCTGAGTTTCACCGTTGGCAACAAGAAATACCCGGAACAGCACATCACGCTGAAGAACACGCAACAGGTCAATCCGAACCCGGAGAACCTCAAGCGGATCGAAGGCGAACTGGCCGAGCAGATCCAGGCGTATCGCAGCTTCAGCCCAGGCACGCCGAGCAACCTGTTGCTGGACAAACCGGTCAACGGGCCGCTTTCTAGTAAGTTTGGTGTGCGTCGGTTCTTTAATGGTGAAGAGCGCAATCCCCATGCGGGCCTGGACTTCGCGGTGCCGGCGGGCACGCCGATCAAGACCCCGGCGGCGGGCAAGGTGATTTTGATCGGCAACTACTTCTTCAATGGCAACACGGTGTTTGTCGACCATGGGCAAGGCTTTATCAGCATGTTCTGCCACATGTCGAAGATTGATGTGAAGGTTGGGCAGCAATTGGCGCGCGGCGGGGTAGTTGGGAAAGTGGGCTCCACTGGGCGGGCGACCGGGCCGCATATGCACTGGAATATCAGCCTGAATGATGCGCGGGTGGATCCGGCGATTTTTATTGGGGCGTTTCAGCCTTAGATAGTTATTAAGGCTACTGGCCTCTTCGCGAGCAAGCCCGCTCCCACAAGGGACTTTCGGTATGCGCAGATTCTGTGTGCACACCGGCCAAAATGTGGGAGCGGGCTTGCTCGCGAAGGCGGCCTCACAGACACAACATCACCCACTCCCAATTGCGCACCATCCAAACCCCACGCAAACATCCAAACAATCGCCCCACATCACAGCAATAAAATCTCGCCAAACCCGCCTTTTCGAGTATTCCTCTCAATTTTTTTCGACTGCTTGCCAACCTCAACCCCGGCGGTTAGGGTTAAAGCCATGAAAACCTCTCACACCCTCATCCAGCTTCGCCAGCACCGCAGCCTGTGCCTCGTCAGCGCACGACTGCCGGGCTGAATCGCGGTGCCTCGCCTGACACGTTTCCCCAACAACTTTTGATCCACCGGCAGGCCGCCTCTTTTCGGCCCACACAATAAGGATTTTCCGATGAGCATGCTCAAAGACCCGTCTTCGAAATACCGCGCGTTCCCGACTATCGACATTCCGGACCGCACCTGGCCGTCGAAGACCATCACCGCCGCGCCGATCTGGTGCAGCTCGGATCTGCGTGACGGCAACCAGTCGCTGATCGAGCCGATGGACGCCGTGAAAAAGCTGCGTTTCTGGAAAACCCTGGTGCAAGTGGGCGTGAAGGAAATCGAAGCCTCGTTCCCGGCGGCTTCGCAAACCGACTTCGACTTCGTGCGCACCCTGATCGAAGACGGCCACATCCCGGACGACACCACCATTCAGGTGCTGACCCAGGGCCGTGAAGACTTGATCGAGCGCACTTTCGAATCCCTGCGCGGCGCGAAGAAAGCCATCGTTCACCTGTACAACGCGACCTCCCCTTCCTTCCGCCGCATTGTCTTCAACCAGGACAAGGACGGGATCAAGGCCATCGCCGTAAACGCCGCCAAGCTGTTCGTCAAATTCGCCGCCCAGCAGCCGGACACCGAGTGGACCTTCGAATACTCGCCGGAAACCTTCAGCGCCACCGAACTCGAGTTCGCCAAAGAAGTGTGCGACGCGGTGATCGACGTCTGGAACCCGACGCCTGAGCACAAGGTGATCCTCAACCTGCCGGCCACCGTCGAATGCGCAACCCCGAACATCTACGCCGACCAGATCGAATGGTTCGGTCGTCACATCAACCGTCGTGACAGTGTGATCATCAGCCTGCACACCCATAACGACCGTGGCACCGGCGTAGCCGCCACCGAGTTGGGCCTGATGGCCGGCGCCGACCGTGTCGAAGGCTGCCTGTTCGGCAACGGCGAGCGCACCGGTAACGTCGATCTGGTGACCGTGGCGTTGAACCTCTACACCCAGGGCATCCACCCTGAACTGGACTTCTCCGACATCGATGGCGTGCGCAAAGTCGTCGAAGAGTGCAACCAGATCCAGGTGCACCCGCGTCACCCGTACGTCGGCGACCTGGTCCACACCGCGTTCTCCGGCTCGCACCAGGATGCGATCCGCAAGGGTTTCGCCCAGCAGCAACCGGACACCCTGTGGGAAGTCCCGTACTTGCCGATCGACCCGGCCGACATCGGCCGCAGCTACGAGGCGGTCATCCGCGTCAACAGCCAGTCGGGCAAGGGCGGTATCGCTTACCTGCTGGAACAGGAATACGGCATCAGCTTGCCGCGCCGCATGCAGATCGAGTTCAGCCAGGTCGTGCAGCGTGAAACCGATCGCCTCGGCTTGGAAATGACCGCCCAGCAAATCCACGCGCTGCTGCACAGCGAGTACTTGCAGGCCAACACTCCGTACGCGCTGGTCAGCCATCGCTTGCAGGAAGAGAACGGCAACAGCTCGGTCGAAGTGGAAGTCTCGGGCAAGGGCCAGGGCGAAACCAACCTGCACTGGCGCGGCAAGGGCAACGGCGCCCTGGAAGCCTTAGTGGCCGGCCTGCCGATCCCAGTGGAAATCATGGACTACAACGAACACGCGATTGGCGCGGGCACCAATGCCAAGGCTGCGGCCTACATTGAACTGCGAGTTGAAGGCCAGCGTGCGGTGCACGGCGTGGGCATTGATGAAAACATCACCACAGCGAGCTTCAAAGCGCTGTTCAGCGCGCTGAACCGCTCGTTGAGCCAGCCGCAAGCGAAAGAAGCGGCGTAAGCGTTCGCTGAAATGCAAAAGGCCCCAAGGTGCGAACCTTGGGGCCTTTTTGTTTGTGCCGTTTGAAGATCAAAAGATCGCAGCCTTCGGCAGCTCCTACATTGGAATGCGATCCCCTGTAGGAGCTGCCGAAGGCTGCGATCTTTTTGGGCGTCAGGTGAACTCGAAAGTATCTGCATCCAGATTCGCCGGAAAGCGAGTGCGATATGCCGCCAGTTCCGCCGCATCCAGCACCACCTGAAACACCCCATCCGCCTCGCCTGCGCTGAGCAAGGTTTCACCCTGGAAATCCAGCACCTGACTGTCACCGGTATAGGCAAAACCCTTGCCGTCGGTGCCGATGCGGTTCACCGCCGCCACATAGCACAGGTTTTCGATCGCCCGGGCCGGCAGTAACCGGTTCCAGTGCTGACGCCGTGCACCCGGCCAGTTGGCGGTGTACAGCAGCAGGTCTGTGTCCTGAGCATCCCGGCTCCACACCGGGAAGCGCAGGTCGTAGCAAATCAGCGGCCGAATGCGCCACCCCTTGAGTTCGAACTGCACCTGACGTTCGCCGGGGGTGTAATGATTGTGCTCGCCAGCCATGCGGAACAGGTGGCGCTTGTCGTAATGCAACACCTCGCCGTCCGGCCGCGCCCAGAGCAGGCGATTGCGGTGGCTGCCATCGGCAGCCTGGACAATCACGCTGCCGGTGATCACTGCATCGTATTTTTCAGCCTGGATCCGCAGCCACTTGCTGGTCGGGCCGTTTTCCGACTCCGCCAGCGTCTCGGACTGCATGGAGAAGCCCGTGGTGAACATCTCCGGCAGGATGATCAGGTCCGCGCCGCGTGCCTGTTCCAGCAACTGCTCGAAATGCTCCAGGTTGGCCTGGCGGTCGTGCCAGGCCAGGGTGGTCTGGATCAGCGCGATGTTCAGGTTGGGCAGCGCACTCAGATCACGCATAGTTTTTCCGCTGCTTCACGCAGGGTCTCCTCGCGTTTGGCGAAGCACAAGCGCACCAGGCGCTGGCCTTCAGGTGGGTTCTGGTAGAACACCGAGATCGGGATGCTCGCCACGCCGTGCTCGCGGGTCATCCAGAGCGCCATCTCGACGTCGTTGAGGTCCGGGCGAATCTGCGAATAATCGACCAATTGGAAATAGGTGCCCGTGACACGGGTCAAGCTGAAGCGCGAGGGCGCCAGCAGATCGCAGAACAGATCGCGCTTGGCCTGGTAGAAACCCGGCAGTTCTTCAACGTGTTCCGGATGCTCGGCCATGAAGTCGGCCAGGGCGAATTGCAGCGGGGTCACGCCGCAGAAACTGACGTACTGGTGCACCTTGCGCAATTCTGCCGTGAGGGCCGGCGGTGCGACGACATAGCCGGTTTTCCAACCCGTGACGTGGTAGGTCTTGCCGAAGGAACTGACGACGAAGGCACGCTGATACAGCTCTTCATGATTCAGTACGCTGACGTGAGGCACGCCGTCGAACACCAGGTGTTCGTAGACTTCGTCGCTGACGATGTAGATATCGCGCTCACGAATCAAATCCGCCAATTGATCCAGTTCGGCCCGGCTGATCAGCGCGCCACTCGGGTTGTGCGGCGTATTGAGCACGATCATCCGCGTACGCGGTGTAATCGCCTCTGCCAACTTCTGGAAGTCGATAGAGAAATCGTCCAGCCCGAGCTGTACGTGGACGCAACGGCCACCGGCCAACTCCACCGACGGTTCGTAACTGTCGTAGCACGGGTCGAAGACGATCACTTCGTCGCCGCTGTGGATAACCGCCTGAATCGCACAGAAGATCGCTTGCGTGGCGCCGGGCGTGACCGTCACTTCCTGATCAACATCCACGTTGACGCCGTAGCTGCGAGCGATTTTCGCCACAATCTGCTGCCGCAACGCCGGCAGGCCGGTCATCGGCGAATACTGGTTGTGGCCACTGGCAATGTGCCGGCCGACCGCATCGCACAGCCCCTTCGGGGCATCGAAATCGGGAAACCCCTGGGACAGGTTGATCGCCCCGGTTTGCGCCGCGAGCTGGGACATCTGAGTGAAGATAGTGATGCCGACATTCGGCAGCTTACTGGTGATCATCGGTAGCCCCTTGCAGGTGAGCTGCAAGTTTCAAGCTGCAAGCTGCAAGTGGTCAAGCAACAAACCATCAGACACAAAAAAGGGCTCTGACTTGAGCCCTTTTCTGCAGTTACTTGAAGCTTGCGACTTAAAGCTGCTTCTATTTCTTATCGCGGCGCTTTTTGTCGGCTTTTTTGTGGTGCGACATCATGCGACGCTTCTTGTTGACCTGACGGTCGGTGAGCGAGTTTTTGTTGCCTTCGTACGGGTTCTCGCCGCCCTTGAACTCGATGCGGATCGGCGTACCGACCAGCTTCAAGACCCGACGGTAAGTGTTTTCCAGATAACGCACGTAAGACTTCGGCACCTTCTCGATCTGGTTACCGTGAATCACGATGATCGGCGGGTTCGCGCCACCCAAGTGGGCATAACGCAGCTTGATCCGGCGGTTGTTGACCATCGGTGGCGCGTGCTCGCCGACCGCATCTTCCAGAATCGTGGTCAGGCGGTTGGTTGGCCAGCGAGTGACCGCAGACTTGAACGAGTTCTGTACGGAGGCGTAGAGGTTGCCCACGCCCGTGCCGTGCAACGCCGAGATGAAGTGAATGTCGGCGAAGTCGACGAAGAACAGCCGGCGTTGCAGCTCGACCTTCACGAAATCGCGTTCGCCCGGCGTCATGCCGTCCCACTTGTTGATCGCGATCACCAACGCACGACCTGCTTCAAGGGCAAAGCCCAGCAGGTTGAGGTCGTGGTCCACCACGCCTTCGCGGGCGTCCATCACGAAGATCACCACGTTGGCGTCTTTGATCGCTTGCAGGGTTTTGACCACGGAGAATTTTTCAACTTCTTCGTGGATCTTGCCGCGCTTGCGCACACCGGCGGTGTCGATCAGCGTGTACTTCTCGTCGTTACGCTCGAACGGGATGTAGATACTGTCGCGGGTCGTGCCGGGCTCGTCGTACACAATGACCCGGTCTTCACCGAGCATGCGGTTGACGAGGGTCGACTTGCCGACGTTCGGGCGGCCGATGATGGCGATCTTGATCCCGTCTTTTTCGCTCGGGCCAGGAATGCGCTTGGCTTCCTCGCCTTCAGCAACGATCTCTTCTTCGCCGTCTTCTGGCTCTTCTTCGTCTTTCGGGAAGGAGCTCAGGGCGATTTCGAGCATCTGGGTGATGCCACGACCGTGGGCGCCGGCGATCGGAATCGCGTGGCCCATGCCCAACGGGGCGAATTCTGCGCGGGCCATTTCAGGGTCGATGTTGTCGACCTTGTTGGCAACCACGTAGGAACGCTTGTTACGTTTGCGCAAATGCTCGGCGATCATCTGGTCGGCGGCGGTGAAACCGGCCTTGGCATCTACCAGGAACAGAACGACATCGGCTTCTTCAATGGCCAGCAGCGACTGCTCGGCCATTTTTTCGTCCATACCGTGCTCGTCACCGGAGATACCGCCGGTGTCGACCAGAATGTAGGAACGCCCTTGCCACTTGGCCTCACCGTATTGGCGATCACGGGTCAGACCGGACAAGTCGCCGACGATGGCGTCGCGAGTCCTGGTCAGGCGGTTGAACAAGGTGGACTTGCCGACGTTCGGTCGGCCCACCAGGGCGATTACGGGAACCATGCGGCTCTCCACTTCGTTATTTCAGAAAATACAAAAGCCGCTGCGAGGCAGCGGCTGGTGCTCGGGGCAACGCTTGAGGGCGCTGCGAACCCCGTGGTTACGGGGCTGCCTGGGGTTTAACCCCAAGCATAGTCAAACCTTTACTTAATGGTCAGGGCTTCCAGTTTGCCACTGTTGCCATAGACATAAATCGTGTCACCCACCACCAGCGGACGGGCACGCAGGCCGTCGCTGTCGATGCGTTCGCGGCCGACGAAGCGACCGTCCACCTGGCTCAGCAGGTGCAGGTAGCCTTCCATGTCGCCGACTGCAACGTAGCTGGAGAATACTTCCGGCGCCGACAGTTGACGGCGAGCCAGCGAATCGTTGCTCCACAAGGCTGTGGTGGAACGTTCGTCGACGCCTTCAACGGTGCCCGAAGACAGGCTCACGTAGACGCTGCCAAAACCCTGAGCGACACCGGCATAGCTGGAAGCATCACGCTGCCAGAGCTGACGACCGCTTTGCAGGTCCAGTGCCGCAACGCGACCCTGGTAGCTGGCCACGTACAGGGTTTCGCCGGACAACAGCAGACCGCCGTCGATATCGACCACGCGCTCCAGTTCCGAACGACCTTGTGGAATCGCAACCCGTTGTTCCCATACCGGCACGCCGTTGGAAATATCGAGCGCCACCACTTTACCGGTCGACAGGCCAGCCACCGCGAGGCGGTTGGTGACAACGGGTGCACTGGTGCCACGCAGGGTCAGGACCGCCGGAGTGCTGTCGTACAACCAGCGCTGGGTACCGGTCGCAGCGTCCAGGCCGATCAGACGATCGTCCTGGGTCTGGACCACCACAACGTCACCGTTGTTGGCTGGCGGTGCGAGAACTTCGCTGGACACGCGAGCGCGCCATTTCTCTTCACCGTTGGTGGCGTCCAGGGCAACGATTTCACCCTTGAGCGTACCGATCGTGACCAGACCGTAACCCACGCCAACGGCGCCGGAAACAGGCAGTTCGAGATCTTTCTTCCATTTGACGTCGCCATTGCTGCGGTCCATCGCCACAATCACACCCGTGACGTCGGCCGCATAGATGGTGCTGCCATCGATCGCCGGTACCAGCATGTTGTAGGTTTCGCCCTGACCGTCACCGATCGAACGACTCCATTGCTTCTGCAGGACCACTTCTTCTTTGAAGTCGACCAGTTCGGCCGGCGGCAATTCTTTTTTGCTGTTGCTGCTGCAACCCGCGGCCAAAATGGCCAGAGCCAGCAATGCTGCATGTTTCCAACGGATCACGTCACGCATCCCCTTTGGCCAGGTCGTCCAGCTTGATTTGTAGGCCGCCGACTGCCGCTTCATCCGACAGTGCTGCCTTGGCTTTTTGATACGCCGTGTTCGCTTCGTCGGTACGACCCAACTGCACCAGCAGGTCGCCCTTGAGTTCTTCGCGAGTGGCCAGGAACGACTTGTCGGCATCGCCTTCAAGCAGCTTCAGGGCCTCTTCAACCTTGTTCTGCGCCGCCAGGACCTGCGCCAGACGCTGACGGGCGATTTCGCCCAGCGCCGGGTTGGCCGGTTTGTCGGTAATGGCTTTCAGCTCGCTGGCTGCGTCGTCCAGCTTGCCGCTGTCGACCGCGACTTTCGCCACGAACAGGCTGCCGTATTGCGCGTAAGCAGAACCGCCGAACTCGCTGTTGAGCTTGCCGGCCAGGTCCGAAACCCGGGCTGCGTCAGGCTTGCCGTCAGGCGTGAGCGTGGTTTCCAGCAGTTGCTGATAGAGAATCGAGGCGCCTTGCGACTGATTGCTCTGATACTTGTGAAAGGCCTGCCAGCCGAACACGATGACCAGCGCCAACAGGCCGCCAGTGACCAGGGGCTTGCCGTTACGTGTCCACCAGTCCTTCAAATCCGCCAGTTGTTCGTCTTCGGTACTCGACACCCCAATACTCCTTAATCGCTAAATCGGCTGTTTGACAGCTTCAACCCTGCACGACGCAGGTGGCCAGGTGTGCAGCGAGCGCATCCCAGGCAATGCTTTGTTGTTCGCCCTGGCCACGCAGGGGTTTGAAACCTACCACTTGCTGGGCCATCTCGTCGTCACCGAGGATCAGCGCATACAGTGCACCGCTCTTGTCGGCTTTCTTGAACTGACTTTTGAAACTGCCGGCGCCGGCATTGACTTGCAGGCGCAGGTTAGGCAACTGGTCACGCACACGTTCACTCAAGGCCAGACCGGCCAGCTCGGCGGCTTCACCGAAGGCGCAGAGGTAGACGTCGACCTGACGGGAGATCTCTTGCGGGATCTGCTCCAGGGTTTCCAGCAGCAGCACCAGGCGCTCGATACCCATGGCGAAACCAACGCCCGGGGTCGGCTTGCCGCCCATCTGCTCCACCAGACCGTCGTAACGACCACCGGCACATACCGTGCCCTGGGCGCCCAACTTGTCGGTGACCCATTCGAAAACGGTCTTGCTGTAGTAATCCAGCCCGCGAACCAGCTTCGGGTTGATCACGTAAGGAATGCCGGCAGCGTCGAGGCGAGCCTTGAGGCCCTCGAAGTGCACACGGGATTCTTCGTCGAGGTAGTCAGCCATTTTTGGCGCGTCGACCAAGACCGCTTGAGTGTCGGCGTTCTTGGTATCCAGAACCCGCAGCGGGTTGGTTTTCAGACGGCGCTGGCTGTCTTCATCGAGCTTGTCCAGGCGAGCGGACAGGAACTCGACCAGGGCTTCGCGATAACGACCACGGGATTGCGCGGTGCCCAGGCTGTTGAGCTCAAGCTTGACCGCATCACGGATGCCCAGCTCGCCCCACAGGCGCCAGGTCAGCACGATCAGCTCGGCATCGATGTCCGGACCGTCCAGGTTGAAGACTTCGCAACCGATCTGGTGGAACTGGCGATAACGACCTTTCTGTGGACGTTCGTGGCGGAACATCGGGCCGATGTACCAGAGTTTCTGCACCTGGCCGCCGCCGGTGATGCCGTGCTCGAGCACCGCACGTACACAAGCCGCCGTGCCTTCAGGGCGCAGGGTCAGGGAATCGCCGTTGCGGTCGTCGAAGGTGTACATCTCTTTTTCGACGATGTCGGTCACTTCACCGATGGAGCGCTTGAACAGCTCGGTGAACTCAACGATCGGCATGCGGATCTGCTTGTAACCGTAGTTATCCAGCAAACGCGAGACGGTGCCCTCGAAATGACGCCACAGGGGCGTCTGCTCGGGCAGGATGTCGTTCATGCCACGTATGGCTTGCAGAGACTTGCTCACTATCAATCCTTAAATTCGTTCGATCAGCCGCGAGCGATGACTGCTGCGTCGGCTTCGACCTTTTCGGCCGCTTTCTGGCGGATCAGCTTTTCCAGCTCGTCCACCAGATTCTCATTCGTCAGTTTCTGCGACGGCTTGCCGTCGATGTAAATCAGGTTTGGCGTGCCGCCGGTCAAGCCGATATGGGCTTCCTTGGCTTCGCCCGGCCCGTTGACCACGCAACCGATGACCGCGACATCCAGCGGCACCAGCAGGTCTTCGAGGCGCCCTTCCAGCTCGTTCATGGTCTTGACCACATCGAAGTTCTGCCGCGAGCAGCTCGGGCAGGCGATGAAGTTGATGCCACGGGAACGCAGGTGCAGGGATTTGAGAATGTCGTAGCCGACTTTCACTTCCTCGACCGGGTCAGCCGCCAACGAGATGCGAATAGTATCGCCAATCCCTTCGGCGAGCAGCATACCGAGGCCCACGGCGGATTTCACCGTGCCTGAACGCAAACCACCGGCTTCGGTGATGCCCAGGTGCAGCGGCTGCACGATTTCCTTGGCCAGCAAGCGGTAGGCCGCGACGGCCATGAACACGTCGGACGCCTTCACGCTGACCTTGAAGTCCTTGAAATTCAGGCGTTCCAGGTGTTCGACATGACGCAGGGCCGACTCGACCAGCGCGGCCGGGGTCGGCTCGCCGTATTTCTTTTGCAGGTCTTTTTCCAGGGAACCGGCGTTCACGCCGATGCGGATCGGGATCCCGCGGTCACGGGCGGCATCGACCACCGCACGCACGCGATCTTCACGACCGATGTTGCCCGGGTTGATGCGCAGGCAGTCAACGCCCAGTTCGGCTACGCGCAACGCGATCTTGTAGTCGAAGTGGATGTCGGCAACCAGCGGCACCTTGACCAATTGCTTGATCTTGCCAAACGCCTCGGCGGCGTCCATGTCCGGCACCGAAATGCGCACGATATCGACGCCAGCGGCTTCCAGACGATTGATCTGGGCCACGGTGGCGGCCACGTCATTGGTGTCGCTGTTGGTCATGCTCTGCACAGCGATAGGCGCATCGCCGCCAACAGGCACGTTACCGACCCAGATCTTGCGGGATTCGCGACGTTTGATTGGAGATTCGCCGTGCATGACTTATTGACCCAACTTCAGGCGAGCAGTCTCGCCACTGGTGAACGGAGCGACATCAACCACCTGACCGTTGTAGCTGACCTGCGCGCCACGGGCGAAGCCCAGACGCACGGCAAACGGTGGCTTGCCGCTCACGGAAACGTTTTCGCCTTTGCGCTTGAGACCGCTCAACAGCACTTTGCCGCTGCCATCGGTCACTTGCGTCCAGCAATCGGCGGTGAACAAGAGTTGCACCGAGCCTTGGCCGGCTACCGGCGCGGCAGGGGCTTGAGCAGGGACAACCGGAGTCGTCGCAGTCGGGGCCGGTACGGCAGGAACGGCCGGGGCTGGCGTTGCTGGCGTCGCGACAACCGGGGCGGCGTTATGAACCGGTGCGGCAGGCGCTGGCGCCGGTGCAGGTGCGGTCGGTGCCGGAACTGGCGCAACGGCTTCAGCAGGGGCTTCAGTCGATGTCTCGGATTGCGGCAGTGCCAGCGATGTAGAACCTTCCGCCTGACCTTCCGCGACAGCCTGGTCTTCCGGCTCGTCCAGCGGATGGATCTGGGTGGTGCCATCGGCGCCTTCGACTTCAACGTGTTCCGGGGCCAGGGTCGTCAGGTCCTTGGTGCGTAAAGAGGTTTGATCCTGCCACCAGACAAAACCACCGCCAATCACCGCGATCAGCAACAACAGGCTGACAATTCGCAAAATGGTGTGGGAAACCCGAACCGGTTCTTCAATACGGCCCAGGCTGTGGACATTGCTGCCCTGGGAGTCGGTGCCGGTGGACTGGTCGAATTGCTGAACCAGAACGGTCTGGTCCATGCCGAGCAATTTGGCGTACGCGCGAATATAACCGCGAGCGAAGGTATGGCCTGGCAGCTTGTCGAACGCGCCAGCTTCCAGATTACCCAGGGAATTGACGGTGAGGTTGAGCTTGAGGGCCACTTCGGCCAGCGACCAGCCATTGCTTTCGCGGGCCTGGCGCAAAGTCTCACCGGGGTTAACGCGATTCGCTGCTACAACTTCGGGATGCGCCGCTTTCATCATTGCTCCGACAGGTATTGCTGATATTCCGGCGTACCGGGATAGAGTCGTTTTAATTGCAGGCCAAAACTGGCGGCCTTGTCGCGATCTTCAAACACTTTTGCCAGCCGAACGCCGAGCAATAGACTACGTGCATTTTGTTCGGTGAGCAGGCTAAAACGGTCGTAATAGTCACGCGCGGGCACATAATGCCTGTCTTCGTAAGACAACTCAGCCATTTCCAGCAATGCACGCGGTTGTTGTCGGTTCAAACGCAGGGCTTTTTCCAGTTGCTGCTGGGCCAAGTCGCGCTGGCCAAGCTTGGAAGCGGTCATACCGAGGTTCTCGAACACCCGCGAACGCTCAGGATACAGGGTATCGGCGGCGGCCTGCTCAAAGCGCTCGTAGGCTTCCTTGTAACGTTTCTCTTCGTACAGAAAACTGCCGTAGTTGTTCAGGATGCGTGCATCGCCGGGACGGGAGGACAGCGCCTTGCGAAAATGCTGATCGGCCAGCTCCGGTTCCATCTCGGCCTGGAACACCAGCCCCAGCGCCGCGTTGGCGTCGGGGTCGGAATCATCCAGGTCCAGCGCCTTTTTCAACGGCACTTTCGCCCGCTCGGTCATCCCTTGCTGCAAGTACCCCAGCCCCAGTTGCACATAGGCGACTCGCGCTTCGTCGCGGCCCTTGCTGGTCTTCATCGGGTTGAAATCGCCCGACAGGACACAACCAGCACACAGGCTGGCCAACAGCACAAGCAGCGCAAAGCGCAGGGACATAGAGATCCTCTCTTAATTTATTTCGCGGCGCTCGAAGCCATATCGTTTTCGGCGCTCAACTCGCGCACGGCAATATAACGTTCGCTGCGACGGGTGCGATCCAGCACCTGCCCTACCAATTGGCCACACGCGGCATCAATGTCTTCGCCACGGGTAGTGCGCACAGTGACATTGAAACCGGCATGGTGAAGCTGATCCTGGAACCGGCGGATGGCGTTGTTGCTTGGACGCTCATAACCGGAATGCGGGAACGGGTTGAACGGAATCAGGTTGATCTTGCACGGTACATTCTTGAGCAACTCGATCATCTCGACCGCGTGCTCAACCTTGTCGTTGATGTCCTTGAGCATGGTGTACTCAATGGTCAACACACGCTTCTCGCCCAAGGTCGCCATGTAGCGCTGGCACGACTCGAGCAGCATCTTAAGCGGATACTTCTTGTTGATCGGCACCAATTGGTTACGCAATGCGTCATTCGGTGCGTGCAGCGACAACGCCAGGGACACGTCGATGTGCTTGGCCAGCTCATCGATCATCGGCACCACGCCCGAAGTTGACAGGGTTACGCGGCGCTTGGAGATCCCGTAGCCCAGGTCATCCATCATCAGATGCATGGCGGCCACGACGTTGTCGAAGTTCAGCAGCGGCTCACCCATGCCCATCATCACCACGTTGGTGATGGCACGGTCGGCGGTCGCCGGGATGCTGCCGAACGATTTATTGGCAATCCACACCTGGCCGATGACTTCGGCGGCGGTGAGGTTGCTGTTGAAACCTTGCTTGCCGGTGGAGCAGAAACTGCAATCCAGGGCACAGCCTGCCTGGGACGAAACGCACAGAGTGCCGCGTTTGCCCTGGGGAATGTAGACGGTCTCGACGCAGCTGCCGGACGCCACGCGCACCACCCATTTACGGGTGCCGTCGGTGGAAATGTCCTCGCTGACCACTTCAGGACCGCGAACCTCAGCAATCACCTTGAGCTTGTCGCGCAAGGCTTTGCTGACGTTCGTCATGGCATCGAAATCATCGACGCCAAGGTGGTGAATCCATTTCATTACCTGACCGGCACGGAAACGCTTCTCCCCGATTGAGTCGAAGAATTTTTCCATTTCCAGCTGAGTCAGACCCAGCAGGTTAGTTTTTACAGTCGATGTAGTCATGGATTCACCTTCACTCATAAGCCAATGCTTAGCGAGTGGTTACTTCAGTAGCTGCGAAGAAGTACGAGATTTCGCGAGCAGCAGCGGCTTCGGAGTCCGAACCGTGTACAGCGTTGGCGTCGATGGAATCAGCGAAGTCAGCGCGGATGGTGCCGGCAGCAGCTTCTTTAGGGTTGGTAGCGCCCATCAGCTCACGGTTCAGAGCGATAGCGTTTTCGCCTTCCAGAACCTGAACAACAACCGGGCCGGAGATCATGAAGGAAACCAGGTCGCCGAAGAAACCACGAGCGCTGTGCTCAGCGTAGAAGCCTTCAGCTTCGGCTTTGGACAGTTGCTTCAGTTTCGAAGCTACAACGCGCAGGCCAGCTTTTTCAAAACGAGTGGTGATCTCGCCGATAACGTTTTTTGCAACAGCGTCAGGCTTGATGATGGAGAAAGTACGTTGAACAGCCATGGTGTAACTCCAGAAACGGTAATTTGTGAAAAATTAAACCCGCGAATTATACGCGGGTTCTTGGGTATTGCCTAACTGAGTAAGGTCGCGGCCTCTGTAGGAGCTGCCGAAGGCTGCGATCCTTTGATCCTGATCTTGCGCTTGAGATTCAAGTGGCATCGGGAAAAGATCGCAGCCTCGCTTCGCTCGTCAGCTCCTACTCTGCTTCTTCGATCCAGGCGGCCTGAATGGCTTCAAGCACCTTCTCGCCACCGCGGGTCGGATCATCACTGAACTCCGGCAATGCCAGCACCCATTTGTGCAGATCGACGAAGTTCACGTAGCGCGGGTCCACATCCGGCTTGGATTCAGCCAGTTGGATCGCGATTTCCAGCACATCAACCCATTTCAGACTCATAACACTTCCTGGAATCAGTGCGGCGCTTCAGCTGCATGGTTGAGCGAGTATTTCGGAATCTCGACGGTCAGGTCTTCATTCCCGACGAGTGCCTGACAGGCTAGACGAGATTGCGCTTCCAGACCCCAGGCCCGATCAAGAAAATCTTCTTCCAGCTCGTCGGCTTCTTCCAGCGAGTCAAAGCCTTCACGAATGATGCAGTGACAGGTGGTGCAAGCACAGACGCCGCCACAGGCGCTTTCCATCTCGATATGGTGTTCATGGGCCAGTTCGAGAATGGAAGTCCCCGGCTCAGCCTCCACAACCATGCCTTCCGGGCAAAACTTATCGTGTGGCAGAAAAATGACCTGCGGCATCAGTTATCCTCGATTTCATTCAGGTTGCGCCCCGCCAGCGCGGCTTTCACCGTCGAGTCCAGGCGGCGGGCAGCAAAGGCATCGGTCACTTGCGACAGACGCTTGGTCTGCTGCTCGATGGCGAAACCATCGGTGCCTTTCATCAGTTCGGTCAATTCCTGCATCTGCAATTCGATGACCATGCGCTCTTCGGCGTCGAGCAGGCGCTCGCCATCGACCTCGAGGGCGCCCTGCACCGCTTCAATCAGGCGCTGGGCATCGACTTGTTGCTCACGCAGCACACGGGCGACCTTGTCGTCGTTGGCGTGCTGGAACGAATCTTTCAGCATCTTGGCGATTTCGCCGTCGGTCAGGCCGTAGGACGGTTTGACCTGGATGCTGGCTTCCACGCCCGAACCCAGTTCGCGGGCCGCGACACTGAGCAGACCGTCGGCATCGACCTGGAAGGTCACGCGAATCTTCGCCGCGCCGGCCACCATCGCTGGAATGCCGCGCAATTCGAAACGGGCCAGGGAGCGGCAGTCGCTGATCAGCTCGCGCTCACCCTGCAACACGTGGATCGCCATGGCCGACTGGCCATCTTTATAAGTCGTGAAGTCCTGGGCGCGGGCAACGGGGATGGTGGTGTTGCGTGGAATCACCTTCTCCATCAGGCCGCCCATGGTTTCCAGCCCCAGGGACAACGGAATCACGTCGAGCAGCAGCAGTTCGCCGCCATCGCGCTTGTTGCCAGCCAACGTATCGGCCTGGATCGCGGCACCGATGGCCACCACTTGATCCGGATCGATTTCGGTCAGCGGTTGGCGACCAAAGGCTTCGGCAACAGCGTCGCGAACCCGAGGCACGCGAGTCGAACCACCGACCATGACCACGGCGTGCACTTCTTCCAGCTCGATACCGGAATCACGTACGGCACGACGGCAGGCCTTCAGGCTGCGAGCGACCATCGGCTCGATCAGCGCATCGAAGGCTTCACGGGTCAAATGGGCTTTCCAGTCACCATAAGCGACTTCAACGCTCGCCACAGTAGTCAGCGCTTCTTTGGCCGCACACGCGGTTTGCAGCAGATTACGTTGCGCGCCCGGATCGAGGTCGGCGGACAAACCGGCGCTCTCGATAATCCAGCCAGCAATCGCGTGATCGAAGTCATCGCCACCCAGGGCGCTGTCGCCACCGGTAGCCAACACCTCAAACACACCGCCGGTCAGGCGCAGAATCGAAATATCGAAGGTACCGCCGCCCAGGTCGTAAATAGCGACCAGGCCTTCAGCATGCTGATCCAGACCGTAAGCCACCGCAGCGGCGGTCGGCTCATTGAGCAAACGCAGCACATTCAGGCCGGCCAGTTTGGCCGCATCCTTGGTGGCTTGACGCTGAGCGTCGTCGAAATAGGCCGGAACGGTGATCACCGCACCGACCAATTCCCCACCCAACGTCGCTTCGGCGCGCTGACGCAGCACCTTGAGGATTTCGGCGGAGACTTCGACCGGGCTTTTCGGGCCTTGCACGGTGTCGATGAACGGCATGTGCGACTCGCCACCGACAAAGCGGTATGGCAGTTGGTCGCCCAATTGCTTGACGTCGGACAGACCGCGACCCATCAAGCGCTTGACCGACAGCACGGTATTCAAGGGATCGGTAGCGGCTGACAGCTTGGCGGATTCGCCCACTTCCACGCGATCGGCGTGATAGCGCACGGCGGACGGCAGGATGACCTGACCGTTGGCGTCGGCCAGAGGTTCGGAAAGACCACTGCGCAATGCAGCGACCAGCGAATTGGTAGTGCCCAAGTCGATCCCCACAGCCAGACGACGCTGGTGCGGTTGAGGACTTTGGCCGGGTTCGGCGATCTGCAGTAGGGCCATCGTTATCAGGACTTATCTGTATATCAGGCGTGCGACCGGAGCGGCACTGGGTTAATCGTCGAGGCGCTCTTCTAACTGGCGCACTTCGTAGGTGAGCTTGTCGAGGAACTGCATACGCCGCATCAGGCGTTCGGCCTGTTCACGTTGCGCTGCATCATCCCAACAGGCTGCGAAGCTTTCGTTCAGTTCATCCTGCGCGACTTTCAAGCGACGCTTGAACACGGCAATGCCGGCCAGGTCGGCGCTGTCTTGCAGGTCTTCGAGCTCTTCGCGCCATTGCATCTGCTGCAGAAGAAACTCCGGATCATGCACCGTGACTTCCAGTGGCAACTCGCGACCACCCATGGCGAGCAAGTATCGCGCGCGTTTCGGGGGGCTTTTGAGCGTCTGGTAGGCCTCGTTGAGGTTCGCGGATTGCTCGAGCGCCAGCCGCTGCTCGCGCTCGGGAGCGTCGGCAAAGCGGTCCGGATGAACACCGCGCGCCAACTCACGATAGCGCGTGGCCAACTGCTCGAGATCCAGACGGAAGCTCGGCTGCAGTTCAAATAAAGCGAAATGACAAGGAGTACCCACGCGCAGCCTCAGATATTGAAGCTTTCGCCGCAGCCACATTCACCGCGCACGTTGGGATTGTTGAACTTGAAGCCTTCGTTCAACCCTTCCTTGACGAAATCGAGCTCGGTGCCGTCCAGGTAGGACAGGCTCTTGGGGTCGATAATCACTTTCTCGCCGTGACTTTCGAACACCTGATCCTCCGCAACCACCTCGTCGACGAACTCCAGCACGTAGGCAAGGCCGGAACAGCCTGTGGTGCGAACACCCAGACGAATCCCTTCACCTTTGCCGCGCCCGTTGAGGGAGCGTCGCACGTGTTGAGCTGCCGCTTCTGTCATGCTGATAGCCATCGTTGACTCCTTACTCGTCGCCCAATGCTTAGATCAAGCCTTTCTTCTGCTTGTAGTCGCGAACGGCCGCTTTGATAGCGTCTTCAGCAAGTACGGAGCAGTGAATTTTCACTGGCGGCAGGGCCAGTTCTTCGGCCAACTGAGTGTTTTTGATGGTCTCTGCTTCATCCAGAGTCTTGCCTTTCATCCACTCGGTCGCCAGGGAGCTGGAGGCGATAGCCGAACCGCAACCGTAGGTCTTGAACTTGGCGTCTTCGATGATGCCTTGCTCGTTAACCTTGATCTGCAGACGCATCACGTCGCCGCACGCCGGAGCGCCGACCATGCCAGTGCCGACATCCGGGTCTTCCGCGTCCATCTTGCCGACGTTACGCGGGTTCTCGTAGTGGTCGATGACCTTTTCGCTGTAAGCCATGATTCTTAATCCTCACTCATCAGAGAGTCGCTCTTGAGCCCTGCACACTTAAGTATTGCAGGGCCGGTTTGCGGCGACTTGAAATCAGTGTGCCGCCCACTCGATTTTCGAAATGTCGACACCGTCTTTGTACATATCCCACAGCGGCGACAAGGTGCGCAGCTTGGTAACGGCCTCGCAGACTTTCTGCGCGGCATAGTCGATTTCTTCTTCGGTGGTGAAACGACCGAAGGTGAAGCGAATCGAGCTGTGTGCCAGTTCGTCGTTGCGGCCCAGGGCGCGCAGTACGTACGAAGGCTCAAGGGAAGCCGAGGTGCAGGCCGAACCGGACGAAACCGCCAGATCCTTGAGGGCCATGATCAGCGACTCGCCTTCAACGTAGTTGAAGCTCAGGTTCAGGTTGTGCGGTACGCGGGCGGTCATGCTGCCGTTGATGTACAGCTCTTCCAGGCCTTCGACCTGCTTGAAGAAGCGGTCGCTCAAGGCTTTGATGCGCACGTTCTCGGCAGCCATGTCTTCCTTGGCTACGCGGAAGGCTTCGCCCATGCCGACGATCTGGTGGGTCGCCAGGGTGCCGGAACGCATGCCACGTTCGTGACCGCCGCCGTGCATGGTCGCTTCGATGCGAACACGCGGCTTGCGGCTCACGTACAGCGCGCCGATGCCTTTAGGACCGTAGGTTTTGTGAGCGGAGAACGACATCATGTCGACTTTCAGCTTCGACAGGTCGATGTCGACCTTGCCGGTGGACTGAGCGGCGTCAACGTGGAACAGAATGCCCTTGGAGCGGGTCAGTTCGCCGATGGCGGCGATGTCGTTGACGGTGCCGATTTCGTTGTTCACGTGCATGATCGACACCAGGATGGTGTCGTCACGCAGGGCAGCTTCAACCATCTCAGGCGTCACCAGGCCATCGGTGCGCGGCTCGATGTAAGTCACTTCGAAGCCTTCACGCTCCAGTTGGCGCATGGTGTCGAGGACAGCCTTGTGCTCAATCTTGGTGGTGATCAGGTGTTTGCCCTTGGTCGCATAGAAATGCGCCGCACCCTTGATTGCCAGGTTGTCGGATTCGGTGGCACCGGAGGTCCAGACGATTTCACGCGGGTCGGCGTTAACCAGGTCTGCAACCTGACGACGAGCGTTTTCGACGGACTCTTCAGCTTTCCAGCCGAACACGTGGGAACGGGACGCCGGGTTACCGAAGTTTCCGTCGACCAGCAGGCATTCACTCATCTTTTGCGCGACACGCGGATCAACCGGGGTGGTCGCAGAGTAATCAAGGTAAATCGGCAATTTCATGGACTATCTCCTAAATCAGGCTGGCTGGCGTGCCGCTAGCTCTTTGGCTGTCATTCGACGGCGGACGCTTCAATCTTGTCCAGGCGTGGCGCCTTGCCATTGCAACGGCGCTGGTCCTGACGCTGGGCTACTTCTTGCACCTCACGGCGAGTCACAAGGTCAGCCAAGCTGATACCACTCAAAAATTCGTGAATCTGCAGGCTCAGATCGCACCACAAGTGGTGGGTCAGACAGGTGTCGCCTTGATGGCAATCGCCCTGGCCCTGGCATTTGGTTGCATCGACCGATTCGTTTACCGCATCGATCACCTGGGCGACCTGGATGCCCTGCATGTCGCGGGACAGTTGGTAGCCGCCGCCCGGGCCGCGAACACTGGAAACCAGATTGCTACGACGCAATTTGGCAAACAGCTGTTCAAGGTAGGACAGGGAGATGCCTTGGCGCTCGGAGATATCGGCCAGGGACACCGGCCCGTGCTGCGCGTGCAACGCCAGGTCAAGCATGGCGGTCACGGCGTATCGGCCTTTTGTAGTCAGTCTCATGGACAATTACCACGGAGTTCGGAATGGGGGCGAGTATGCTATTCCCGAGTATTTAAGTCAACTATAAGACCTAGTACTTTAGTCAGGTTTACCCGCAAAAGAGCGCGCGCATCATATCAGGGTCCGCACGCTAATGGCACACCGCCGAGCGCTGTGCCATTGCCTGAATACGACCTGCGACAACCGCCGCAAACTGCAAATCCGGGCACGACCTGTGTAGGAGCTACCGAAGGCTGCGATCTTTTGATCTTCGCCGTTGAAAAGCAAAATCAAAAGATCGCAGCCTTCGGCAGCTCCTACATTAACCTCAACCAGTCTTGGTTTCGTCTTTGTCTTTTACGCAAGCGAAGTCTTCTTCGCGCAATTCAGGCAAATCCTTGGCGCAGTAGTTACTACCCAAATCCTTCAGCGCACCGCACATCCCTTCCAGCCGACCATCCACCGCCTGCAGGTGATCAAGCAACTGACCAATGGCACGCGCCACCGGGTCCGGCATGTCTTCACCAACGCCATAGGCATCGAAGCCGATCTTCTCGGCCATGGCCTTGCGCTTGGCGTCCAGCTCATCATCAGACTTAACGATGATCCGCCCCGGAATCCCCACCACCGTCGCACCCGGCGGAACCGCTTTGGTCACCACCGCATTGGAACCGACCTTGGCCCCGGCGCCGACCGTGAACGGACCGAGCACCTTGGCGCCCGCCCCCACCACGACGCCGTCTTCCAGGGTCGGGTGACGCTTGCCCTTGTTCCAACTGGTGCCACCCAGGGTCACGCCTTGATACAGGGTGACGTCATTGCCGATTTCAGCGGTTTCACCGATGACAATGCCCATACCGTGATCAATAAAGAAACGACGACCAACCTTCGCACCCGGATGAATCTCGATCCCGGTCAACCAGCGTCCAAAGTTCGACACCAACCGCGCCAACCACTTCCAGCCCATGCCCCACAGGGCCGACGACAGGCGATGGATCCAGATCGCGTGCATGCCGGGGTAGCAGGTCAGGACTTCAAAAGCGTTACGCGCTGCCGGATCACGGTGGAAAACACTCTGGATATCTTCACGCAAACGCTCGAACATTTTTAATCCTTCCGCTTAAGAAGCTCGCCACGGGCCGCTTTCTGGGTTTCCGTGAGGATGCCACGCAATATATTCATTTCCGCCCGGC
This sequence comes from Pseudomonas sp. dw_612, assembly GCF_018449725.1. Taxonomy (GTDB): domain Bacteria; phylum Pseudomonadota; class Gammaproteobacteria; order Pseudomonadales; family Pseudomonadaceae; genus Aquipseudomonas. The sequence goes on from NZ_JAAVVC010000005.1 coordinate 317,193, forward strand.
TGACCGAGCTTCGTCCGTACAACCGACGCAGGCGCGCCATCAAGTGTCGTGGCTTTTCCGGGTCGAGAAATTCGATGGCCACCAGGGTTTGCTCCAGGTGTTCATAGAATCGCTCCAGCTCATCCATGGTCGCCAGCTCGCCACTTTTGGTGGACGCCACTTCATCCTTCTCGACCTTGCTCGGCTGGCCTTGGGCCGCGAGCCAGGACATGCGCACTTCATAACTCAACACCTGCACCGCTGCCCCAAGGTTCAGCGAGCTGAACTCAGGGTCTGATGGGATGTGCACGTGATAATGACATCGCTGCAGCTCTTCATTGGTCAGGCCGGAATCTTCACGACCAAAGACCAAGGCGATCTCTGCACCTTGCACGGCTTCCTCGACCACTTTCACGCCGCATTCGCGGGGATCGAGCAATGGCCAGGGAATGCGACGGTCACGGGCGCTGGTGCCGAGCACCAGATTGCAGCCGACCAAGGCATCTTCCAAAGTGGCGACGACTTGCGCGTTTTCAAGGATGTCACCGGCACCGGAAGCACGGGCATCGGCCTCGTGGTGCGGGAACAACCGCGGTTCGACCAGCACCAGCCGCGACAGGCCCATGTTCTTCATGGCACGCGCAGCCCCGCCGATGTTGCCGGGATGGCTGGTATTGACCAGGACGACACGAATGTTATGCAGCACGGGAGGCGATCTCGAACACTAAATTGGGGAGCCGAATCTTACAGTTCATCCTACCGTTAAGCTATGAAAGCGAACACCGACCTTCACCTGTAGAAAAGTTCTGATAGAATGCCCGGCTTTCTTTAACAACCTTAGGTGACACATCCATGCAGCCCATGCTGAATATCGCGCTGCGCGCCGCCCGCAGCGCCAGTGAATTGATCTTCCGCTCCATCGAGCGCCTGGATACCATCAAGGTCGACGAAAAAGACGCCAAGGATTACGTATCCGAGGTGGATCGCGCCGCTGAGCAGAAAATCATCGACGCGCTGCGCAAGGCTTACCCGAACCACTCGATTCTCGGTGAAGAAACCGGCATGCACGCCGGCAACGGCATCGAAGGTGAAGAGTACCTGTGGATCATCGATCCGCTGGACGGCACCACCAACTTCCTGCGCGGCATTCCTCACTTCGCTGTCAGCATCGCCTGCAAATACCGCGGTCGCCTGGAACACGCTGTTGTTCTGGACCCGGTTCGCCAGGAAGAATTCACCGCCAGCCGTGGTCGCGGCGCTCAACTGAACGGTCGTCGCCTGCGCGTCAGCGGCCGCACCAGCCTGGACGGCGCCCTGCTGGGTACCGGCTTCCCGTTCCGTGACGACCAGATGGACAACCTCGACAACTACCTGGGCATGTTCCGCGCCCTGGTTGGCCAGACCGCCGGCATCCGCCGCGCCGGCTCGGCCAGCCTGGACCTGGCCTACGTGGCTGCCGGTCGTTTCGACGCGTTCTGGGAATCGGGCCTGTCCGAGTGGGACATGGCTGCAGGCGCCCTGCTGATCCAGGAAGCTGGTGGCTTGGTGAGCGACTTCACCGGCGGTCATGACTTCCTTGAAAAAGGCCACGTCGTTGCCGGCAACACCAAATGCTTCAAAGCAGTTCTGACGGCGATCCAGCCGCACCTGCCGGCTTCGCTGAAACGCTAAGCGAACGCCCACAAAAAAAGCACCTTTCGGGGTGCTTTTTTTATGCCTGGGATTTGCCCTCAAGACCACCTCATAACCAGTGTGGGAGCGGGCTTGCTCGCGAATGCAGTCTTTCATTCAACAGATATGCCGACTGATACACCGCTTTCGCGAGCAAGCCCGCTCCCACAGGGGGTTTGTAGTGAGGCAGATATTGAGGCACAAAAAAAGCACCCTTCCGGGTGCTTCTTTTTTAGCCTGGCAATCAGCTCATCACTGACCCGGCTCATTCTGCGACAGAACCAACTTACCTTCCTTGTCGACCGGAATCTGGTTGCCCGGATCGCGGTCCATCCGCACTTTGCCTTCCTTGCCGTCCAGCGAATAACGGACGTCGTAGCCGACAACTTTGTCGCTGATGTCATTCACGGTATTACAGCGAGTCTGGGTCGTGGTGTAGGTATCGCGATTCTGCATACCTTCCTGGACCTTGTTCCCGGCGTAGCCACCGCCAACAGCACCTGCCACGGTGGCAATCTTCTTGCCGTTACCGCCGCCGATCTGGTTGCCGAGCAAACCGCCGCCCACTGCACCCAGGACTGTACCGAGGATCTGGTGTTGATCCTTGACCGGCGCCTGACGGGTTACTGCAACGTCCTTGCACACTTCACGTGGAGTCTTGATCTGTGTCTTAACCGGCTCAACGGCCAATACTTGCGCATACTCAGGGCCGCTTTTAACCAGGCTGTAGGTGGCAACAGCGCCTCCGGCAGTCACACCGACAGCACCCAGTACCGCACCAACCAGCAACGACTTGTTCACATGAACCTCCTGACCATCACATGCGGATCATTGTCCGCGCTTCTCCCAGCCTTGGAGCACAAAAAAAGGCGCGAGTTCAACTCGCGCCTTTTTTGGCTGACATCAGGAAAAGCGATGGCCGTTATGGACGGTCGTCGACTTCCTTCTCGGAAGCCGCAGGAGGAATCAGATCCTCGCTGCTCAGGTTCAGCCAGATCAGCACCACGTTCGCGATGTAGATCGACGAGTAGGTACCCGCCAGAACACCGATGAACAGGGCGATGGAGAAGCCAAACAGGTTGTCGCCACCGAAGAACAGCAGTGCTGCGATCGCCAGCAAGGTGGAGATCGACGTCGCCATGGTCCGCAGCAGGGTTTGCGTGGTCGAGATGTTGATGTTCTCGATCAGGCTGGCCTTGCGTAGAACCCGGAAGTTCTCACGAACCCGGTCGAATACCACGATGGTGTCGTTCAGCGAGTAACCGATAATCGCCAGCACCGCCGCCAGTACCGTCAGATCGAAGGTGATCTGGAAGAACGACAGGATACCGATGGTCACGATCACGTCGTGGATCAGCGAAACAATGGCGCCGACCGCGAATTTCCACTGAAAGCGGAAAGCCAGGTAGATCAGGATGCCGCCCAGCGCCATCAGCATGCCGAGGCCGCCCTGGTCGCGCAGCTCTTCACCCACCTGCGGGCCGACGAACTCGACGCGCTTGACCGTCGCCGGGTTATCGCCGCCCACCTTCAGCAGCGCTTCAGCGACCTGGTGACCCAGTTGCGGGTCTTCGCCAGGCATACGCACCAGCAGATCAGTCGTCGCGCCAAAGCTCTGCACGATGGCTTCGTGGTAACCCGACTCAGAGAGTTGGGTACGCACCTTGGACACATCGGCCGGACGCTCGTAGGTCAGCTCGATGAGCGTACCGCCGGTGAAGTCCAGGCCCCAGTTCATGCCCTTGTGCCAGCAACTGAACAACGCCAGTGCGGTAAGGAACAATGTGACGCCGAACGCGAAGTTGCGAACGCCCATGAAGTTGATTGTACGTAACATGGCAGCCCCTTAAATCCACAACTTCTTGAAGTCCCGACCGCCGAAGATCAGGTTGACCATCGCGCGGGTCACCATGATGGCCGTGAACATCGAGGTAAAGATCCCGAGGGACATGGTCACTGCGAAGCCTTTGACGGGACCGGTGCCCATCGCAAACAGAATCCCGCCGACCAACAGTGTTGTCAGGTTGGCGTCGAGAATCGCGGTGAACGCCCGGCCGAAGCCTTCGTTGATTGCCCGTTGTACGGTCATGCCCGCCGCGATCTCTTCACGAATCCGCGAGAAGATCAGCACGTTGGCGTCGACGGCCATACCCATGGTCAATACGATACCGGCGATACCCGGCAGGGTCAGCGTTGCACCCAGCAGCGACATCAAGGCCAGCAGCAGCACCATGTTCACGCCCAGCGCGACGGTGGCGATGATGCCGAAGAAGCGGTAGATGGCGATGATGAACAGCGAGACAAACAGCATGCCCCACAGCGATGCATCGATACCTTTGGTGATGTTGTCGGCACCCAGGCTCGGGCCAATGGTGCGCTCTTCAGCGAAGTACATCGGTGCAGCCAGACCACCGGCACGCAGCAACAGCGCCAGTTCGGACGACTCGCCCTGGCCGTTCAGGCCCGTGATGCGGAACTGAGCACCCAGCGGCGACTGGATGGTCGCCAGGCTGATGATCTTCTTCTCTTCTTTGAACGTTTGCACCGCGACGTCTTTCTCGACGCCATCCACCACTTGCTTGGTGTAAGTGGTGACAGGGCGTTGCTCGATGAAGATCACCGCCATGCTGCGACCGACGTTGCTGCGAGTCGCACGACTCATCAGCTCGCCGCCGTGGCCATCCAGACGGATGTTCACTTCTGGCGTGCCGTGCTCGCCGAAGCCAGCCTTGGCGTCAGTTACTTGGTCACCCGTGATGATCAGGCCACGCTCGATCTGTGCCGGCGGACGCTTGCCTTCACGGAACTCGAACGATTCGGAAGTGGCTTTCGAAGCACCCGGCTCTGCAGCCAGACGGAACTCAAGGTTGGCCGTCTTGCCGAGGATACGCTTGGCTTCTGCGGTGTCCTGCACGCCCGGCAGCTCAACCACGATGCGGTTGGCGCCCTGACGCTGAACGATCGGCTCAGCAACACCCAGCTCGTTGACGCGGTTACGTACCGTGGTCAAGTTCTGCTTGATGGAGTATTCGCGGATTTCCGCCAGCTTGGCTGGGGTCATCGCCAGACGCAGCACCGGTTGACCATTCAGGTCGGCCGGAACAATGTCGAAATCGTTGAAGTTCTTGCGGACCAGCGCACGGGCTTGTTCGCGGGTTGCTTCATCAGTGAAGCCCAACTGAATGGCACCGCCGAGTTGCGGCAGGCTGCGATAGCGCAGTTTCTCTTTACGCAACAGACTTTTGACGTCGCCTTCGTAGACTTTCAGGCGTGCGTCGAGGGCTTTGTCCATGTCCACTTCCAGCAGGAAGTGCACACCACCGGACAAGTCCAGACCCAGCTTCATCGGGTGCGCGCCGAGGCTGCGCAGCCATTGCGGGGTGGTTTGTGCCAGGTTCAGTGCAACGACGTAGTCATCACCCAATGCCTTGCGCACGACGTCCTTGGCTGGCAACTGGTCTTCAGCCTTGGTCAGGCGAATCAGGCCGCCCTTGCCGTTGGCCGACAGCGTGGCTGCCTTGACGTTGATCCCGGATTCCTTGAGCGCAGTGCTCACACGGTCCAGATCAGCCTGATTGACCAACAGCGCAGTGCTTGCACCGCTGACCTGAATGGCCGGGTCATCAGGGTAAAGATTGGGAGCGGAATAAATCAGACCGACCGCCAGCACCGCCAGGATCAGAATGTATTTCCACAGAGGGTATTTGTTCAGCATCACGCCGCCCGCTTATGACGCGGGGCGCCTTGCGCGCCCCGTCGATTGAGTAGAAGTTGAAACTTAGATCGCTTTTAGCGTGCCTTTTGGCAGCGTGGCCGCGATGGCGCCTTTCTGGAACTTCATTTCCACGGTGTCGGAAACTTCCAGAACCACGAAATCGTCTGCCACTTTAGTGATCTTGCCGGCGATACCACCGGTGGTCACAACTTCGTCGCCTTTTTGCAGGCTGCCGAGCAGGTTCTTCTGTTCTTTGGCGCGCTTGGCCTGTGGACGCCAGATCATCAGGTAGAAGATGACCAGGAAACCGACCAGGAAAATCCACTCAAAACCGCCGCCCAGTGGGCCTGCAGCTGCCGGTGCAGCAGCGTCGGCCATGGCATTAGAGATAAAAAAGCTCATTTAGCACTCCAGTTGCAAATGTTGAATCTTGGGGTCAGAAAACTCAGTCCAAAGGCGGAACAGGTAGCCCGCGTTTGGCGTAGAAGGCATCGACAAAGGCGGCCAATGTACCCTGTTGAATAGCCTCGCGCAAACCAGCCATAAGCACCTGGTAATGGCGCAAATTGTGGATGGTATTCAACATGCTACCCAGCATTTCGCCGCACTTGTCCAGATGGTGCAGATAAGCACGGGAGAAGTTCTGGCAGGTGTAGCAATCGCAGGTCGGATCGAGCGGCGAATCATCATGGCGATGGAACGCGTTACGGATCTTCAGCACGCCTGTATCAATGAACAGATGCCCGTTGCGGGCATTACGGGTTGGCATCACGCAATCGAACATGTCCACACCGCGGCGCACACCCTCAACCAGATCTTCCGGTTTGCCAACGCCCATAAGGTAACGAGGTTTGTCAGCCGGCATCAGGCCCGGCAGGTAATCCAGCACCTTGATCATCTCGTGCTTGGGCTCGCCCACCGACAGACCGCCAATGGCCAGGCCATCGAAGCCGATCTTGTCGAGGCCTTCCAGGGAGCGCATGCGCAGGTCCTGGTGCATGCCGCCCTGCACGATGCCGAACAGCGCCGCCGTGTTGTCGCCATGCGCATTTTTCGAACGCTGGGCCCAACGCAACGACAGCTCCATCGACACACGGGCAACATCTTCGTCAGCCGGGTACGGGGTGCATTCGTCGAAAATCATCACGATGTCGGAGCCCAGGTCACGCTGGACCTGCATCGATTCTTCCGGGCCCATGAACACTTTCGCGCCATCAACCGGAGAGGCGAAGGTCACGCCCTCCTCCTTGATCTTGCGCATCGCGCCGAGGCTGAACACCTGAAAACCGCCGGAGTCTGTAAGAATCGGGCCTTTCCACTGCATGAAATCGTGCAGGTCGCCGTGCTTCTTGATCACTTCGGTGCCCGGACGTAGCCACAAGTGGAAGGTGTTGCCCAGAATGATTTCCGCGCCGGTCGCGGTGATATCCCGCGGCAGCATGCCCTTGACCGTGCCGTACGTGCCCACCGGCATGAAGGCCGGGGTCTCGACGGTACCGCGCGGGAAGGTCAGACGACCGCGACGCGCCTTGCCGTCAGTGGCCAGCAGTTCAAACGACATACGACTCATACTGTTTCCTCAGGGCCCGATTCTTTAGGGGCAGTCGGCGCAGGATTACGGGTGATAAACATCGCATCACCGTAACTGAAAAAGCGGTAACCATGCTCCACCGCTGCTTTATACGCAGCCATGGCTTCGGGATAACCGGCGAACGCCGAAACCAGCATCAACAGCGTGGATTCGGGCAAATGGAAGTTGGTGACCAGGGCATCGACCACATGAAACGGCCGGCCCGGGTAGATAAAAATGTCCGTGTCACCACTGAACGGCTTGAGCACGCCATCGCGGGCGGCGCTTTCCAGGGAACGCACGCTGGTGGTCCCCACCGCCACCACCCGACCGCCGCGCGCACGGCAAGCGGCGACCGCATCCACCACGTCCTGGCCGACTTCCAGCCATTCGCTGTGCATATGATGGTCTTCAAGCTTCTCGACCCGCACCGGCTGGAACGTGCCCGCACCGACGTGCAAGGTCACGAACGCCGTCTCGACGCCCTTGGCGGCAATCGCCTCCATCAGCGGCTGATCGAAATGCAGCCCCGCCGTCGGCGCCGCCACCGCGCCCAGGCGCTCGGCGTACACGGTCTGATAACGCTCGCGATCCGCACCTTCGTCCGGGCGATCTATATAAGGCGGCAACGGCATGTGCCCGACGCGATCGAGCAGCGGCAACACCTCTTCGGTGAAACCCAACTCGAACAACGTATCGTGCCGCGCCAGCATTTCTGCCTCGCCGCCGCCGTCGATCAGGATCTTCGACCCAGGTTTGGGCGACTTGCTGGAACGCACATGCGCCAGCACGCGATGACTGTCGAGCACCCGCTCCACCAGAATTTCCAGCTTGCCGCCAGAAGCCTTCTGGCCAAACAGCCGCGCCGGAATCACCCGGGTATTGTTGAACACCATCAAATCGCCCGGGCGCAAATGCTCGAGCAAATCAGTGAACTGACGGTGTGCCAGGGCGCCGCTGACCCCATCCAGGGTCAACAGGCGACTGTTGCGACGCTCGGCCAAAGGGTGGCGAGCAATCAGCGAATCAGGGAGTTCGAAAGTAAAGTCAGCAACGCGCATGATCGAGTTCGTCTAGCAGGGGCCGGGAGTCTAGCCGAAATAGTGAAAATTCTCTATGTACCTGATTGACCGACGGTAATCTCATCTCTATACTTCGCCGCCATTGAGCCCTGATGGCGGAATTGGTAGACGCGGCGGATTCAAAATCCGTTTTCGCAAGAAGTGGGAGTTCGAGTCTCCCTCGGGGCACCAAAATTAAGAAAGGTCTTGCTTTGCAAGGCCTTTTTTTTCGTCTGTAGAAAAGTGCCCGGCACCCCACAACCCCGTAGGAGCTGCCGAAGGCTGCGATCTTTTGATCTTGCCTTTAAAGCGCCACACCCCAAACCCGCCCAGCCAACGAATCAAGGATTCACACAATGGAATTGCCACTGGAAACCGTTGCCCTGTTCGCCCTCAAGCTGGCTTATGAGCGCGAGGGGGAAAGCCCGATTCTGCGGGATGACCCGATCATGAGTGATTATGAGCGGGAGGTTTTTGGGTTGCTGGTGCGGCGGCGGGATGTTGAGGGGATTCAGTTTCGGGTGGGGCATTGTGTTGGGTTGGCGTTGGAGGCTATCGGCGGAGCCGACACAGTTTTGGGTCACGAACTGCATAGGTTGGTGGTGAATTTCAGCGCAGCGCGGACGATGGATCAGCTTGATAACCCGCTCGTCGCACTTAAGGACTACCTGAAAGACATTGTGTAAGTGCTCAACCACGTGAACAACGGAAATTCCGATCCACTACAGACGCTAATCTTGGTTGCCTGACCTTACTGAAAAAGAGAACGAACCACTTCCTCCACGTCGAAAAACGAAGAAAACAGGATCGTTCTAGATTTTCTAAAAAAAACGCCTCAAAAAAAACGAGAGCGCTGAAGAATTCGTTGAATTAGCTGTGCCTGAGAACCAGACGAACGATTTTGTGGAAAAGACAACACTACGCTTCGTACGGGGACGACCTCTGCGATTGCCCTGCTCGGAGTGAAGTCAGCTTCGCAGCCACCCACATCGCCGCTAATCTTGGCGGAGTTTACGGCCTCAAAACAGAAGGATAGCTGCGCCATTGTCTCAGCTTCGCGTTTTTCTTCTAACCGATCCATACAAAGCTCCTTCGCTACTGGCCTTTAAAGGCGGCAGGATTCTAGACCTTTCACTACTAATCCTTCAAGAGTAGAGACCGCCTCCATTGAGATACGTGCCACTGGTTCCGCATCTCTTAGGATCATGCGCCCATCTTTTTTCCGACCAGCGGGATGGGCGGAAAAGAATTTGAGGAACCGCGATGGCGCCACGCCATCGAAAGGGAGCACGCGCACCTTCGAGGTATCACTCTCATTCTCGGTTATAGCATCCTGATGCAGTCTGGTAGCAAGACTCTTACGGTAAGGCTCTAGAAAAATCACTTCTTTAATACCAGCCGCCACTAAATGCCGAGCACACGAATGGCAGGGATACGTGGTGACAAATAATTTCCCATTTCGAATTTTTGTGCCATCTGTTGCTCCTGCATTCAGCAAAGCGTGCATTTCAGCATGTACAGCTCTAGAAAACTCAATCAAACTCTTAAGTTGAGTTTTACTTCTAATGACTAGTAAAGCCGCATCCTTTTTATCGGGAGATATGATTTCTGACTCAATTAGCTTATCCACGATGTAATTGGATATTGCTTTCTTCTCCTGATCATTTGAACAAATACCACCCCCCATATTCCAACACCGACGATCTTCATCAGAACTGAGTCCGTCGCCCTCTGTCTGATACAGTCCTCCGAATGCTTTAGGAACATCATTCCATCCCGTCGACATCAACTCCCCTTCTTTACTAGTAATTGCAGCGCCAACTTGTCTGGAAAGACACGCTGAATTCCTAGCTGCCGAAAAAGCAGCATACATTGCGCGCTCATTAACTGTTGGAGTTGCAATTACGGTCCCCAGCATCAAATCCAAAAAGCGTCTTACTCTACTTATTCGATGTGAATCGGTTGTCTTCTCAACGCGCAGAAAAAAATCGGACTGGGGGAATGTATCCTCAACGCGCTGGCCGTAATCTATCTCTTCGCCTGAATCACGGTCAATAAGATCATGAATGTTCTCATTTTTTGATTCACTTTCAAGTTTAGCTATACGCATTTCAATAGGAGAATAGACACCTACTACATACAACATTTCTCCATAGATTGATCGCAATAGACGTAGCTCGTCGACATGCTTCACAGAATCAATAATATGGCACCATTTCAACGTCACATTCGGCACTAAAACATCATCAGCATCATCCTTAAATAGGTCAGGATGCTCGGATTTTTTTGCAGCAGTAGCTTTCGCTTGCTCACCGGCTCGGGCAACACTTATTCTCCTAACCGCCAGTTTCGCTAATACTTCATTCCCATGTTCTCTGCGCAACTCGTTTCCAGCTTCAATGAGTTCTTGAGTTGAGCCTTCGGGACCGATACCTTTATGACTTCGTATCTCGTCACTCAGAGTGATTATCTCTACATATTCATAGCCGTAATCCGTACTTAGCAGAAGCTCTTTGAAATTTTTAGCAACCTCGTGTAATGGCGTCCCCAAAGGGCCACACAAAGCAATTACGACTTGTGGAGTTAATGTCTTTTCAATCGCAAGCACGTCATCAAAGCCGCTACCAATGCTTGTTCCTCCTACTACACGAAGCCCTGCTTCGACAGCTGCCATGAGTCACATCCTTTTTGTTGTAATTGTACCTTTTGATTAATGGTACGCCGCCACCGATCCGATTACCTTTTCGACCAAATATATCTCGGTGTCTATCTTATAGCTTGGAAAAAGCTACTCAGCTTATGCAATTTAAGAATTAAAATCTCGGTCAGTCTTCAATTGTTGTTCTGCATGCCAATTTTCACCCGCTATTCACTAGCCTCGGGAGAATAGAGGAAGGTAATAGGTGCGCAAATAAGACGTTTCTGAAATGGCTGTAGGCTTTTTTATGCACTCCTCCGTGAAGGGGAATTCAACAAAAAAGCTGACCAGGAATTTCGAAGGTTGCAGGAAAATGGACTGCAAGATACCCTCTCACCGTCGCTGCCAATTCAGCGACCGGGCTTGGTAACCCGAGGTAAATCACTGCGCAACAGTGCCATGCGTTCGCAGGCGCTTTTTTTTCGCCTGCGATCTGCGTTATGGCGGCTGTGCGTGGGACGTCTTCGGACGTGCCGGTTTCCTTGATTTCCCGGTTTACCAACCTGCGCACAGCTGCCACCCATTCGCTTGGTAACGAATTGTGGCGGCTCTTCAAATTAAGGAGCTCTTGCAATGCGCAGCATCAATCCGTACAAAATCTGGCTTTCCCCTCTACGCAATTCCCCATCGCGTAACGCTTCCACCCTCCCCCACAGCCTCTCCACCACCGGAGAAGCCCAATGACCGATCAACCCGAACTCAAAACCATCGGCCTGACCCCGGCCCTCTATTGCGCAGACCACGCGCTGTTCCACATCACTCGCGATGTGCCGCTTGGTGATGCGTTGTCCATGGCTTCGGACTTTCTGTTTCTGGCCAAGGCGCTGACCAAAGAGGCTGCCTATAACCGGGATACCGATACTCACGCCTGGGCTGCGCATTATTTGACGTCGATGAGTAAGGCGGTGGTGGATGATGCGGTGAAGGTGTTGACGCGGGGGCGTGCTTCGACTGTGCCGCCTAAGCGGGCGGCGGAGAAGGTTGAGGAGTAGCGGCTGGGGGATGTGCTTGCGATGGGGTTGTATCAGTTGGGTTAGGTGTTGGCTGGTATATCGCTTTCGCGAGCAAGCTCTGCTCCTACGGGGGGGGCGGGGTTGTGTCAGTTGGTTTCGGTACTGGCTGGACTGGCGCTTTCGCGAGCAAGCCCGCTCCCACATTTTGGATTGAGTTTAGGCAGTTGGAGCCCCGAGTTTTCGGGGCTTTTTTGGGTTTGGGTCAGAGTAGGTGTTGGGAGATCAGTTTTGATATTTCTACCATCGATGTTCTGCCGGTGAATTCGAACTTCACTCTTCCCAGCGACGAGAAGTAGATCTCCAGTTCCGAATCCAGGTCGAATGTGCCGGAGGTTTCTACCGAATACGCGACGATGTTTTTGTAGGGCAACGAGGTGAAGTCTTTTTTGCTGCCGGTGATGCCCTGGACGTTGACGGCGATGATGCGTTTGTTGGTGAACACGACGCCGTCGCGCATGGATTTGTAGGCGTCGATGACGTGTTCGCCGTCGAGCAAAAGGTCGGCAACGCGTTGGGCGTATTCTTCGTTTTGCTTGAGTTTGAAGAATCCCTTGTTGTTGAAATCAATCATTTGTCGCTCCTACTTTTAATGTGTTTCGATGCTTCCTGCTGTTTCTTCCCAGCATCGTTGTCGGCCGCGGGGTTGGTGAAGCCGGCCTTGGCGTTTTCTGCCTTGGACTTGTGGATATCGCAGCCTTGGGTTTCGCTGACTTGGGTGCAGCCGGATTGCTCCAGTTGTTTGCGGTATTTGTCGTTGATGGCGTAGGCCGGGGATTGCGCCGCGATCAGGATGACCAGCGCCGGCAGGATAGCTTTCTTCATGTTGACTCCTTTGCGATCAGTTCACGCCGAGCGGCATCGTACGTTCACTCTAGCGGGCAGGTGTGCAGTGCTTCTGCCACAAAACATTTCAGACAGTGCGCGCCTTCGTCAGTGCTCTTCTAGACTTAACGGGTGGTCGCGGAAAGAACCGAGCACGTCGCTTTTGTGCAGTTGAACCGATGCCAGCGTGGCAAGCTGCAATTTATGCCCTGAAGAGGTGCGGCAAAGACCGTACCGGGCCCAACAAGATGCCCGCTCAGGGTGCCTGGCCAACGGCCAAAAATGCCACGATACCGTGACGTGGTGTGAACGCCGCAGCCGACACTTTCGGACAACCGACGACCTTCAGGTTTGTCCGTGACCGTGAGGAATGCTGTATGCCTGATGAGATGTTGTTGCACCTGCCGATGGTCAACAGCTTGCTGGAGCGCCATAAAGGCTCTGCGGGTGCGCTGTTGCCGATCCTCCATGAGATTCAGGAGGGCATCGGTTACATCCCCGATGTCGCCATTCCCGAGATTGCCCACGCCCTGAACCAGAGTCAGGCCGAGATTCGTGGGGTGATCAGCTTTTACCATGACTTCCGCACCGCGCCACCGGCCCGGCACATTCTGCGTTTGTGCCGCGCCGAGTCGTGCAAGAGTCGCGGTGCCGAGCAGCTTGCCGCGCAGTTGCGTGAACGCCTGCAACTGGACGATCACGGCAGCAGTGCCGATGGCAGCATCAGTTTGCGTCCGGTGTATTGCCTGGGTGCTTGTGCCTGTTCGCCGGCGCTGGAGTTGGATGGCAAGGTGCATGCGCGGTTGAGTGCCGCACGTCTGGATGCCTTGCTTGATGCTTGCCGGGAGGACGTATGAGCCTCTATCTGCCGAGTGATTCCCTGGCCCGTGCGGTGGGCGCTGATGACGTGGCGTTGGCCCTTGCCGGTCAGGATCTGCAACGCACCAGTTCGCGCGGCCTCTACTGGCTGGAACCGCTATTGGAAGTGGGCACCGCACAAGGCCGGATCGGCTTCGGCCCGCTGACTGCTGCCGATGTGCCTTCCGTGCTCGATGCGCTGCAAGGCGATCCGTCCGCACATCCACTGGCCTTGGGCCTGGTGGAAGAATTGCCCTATCTGAAGACTCAACAACGCCTGCTGTTCGCCCGCGCCGGCATCACCCAGCCATTGTCGCTCGACGATTACCGGACCCATGGCGGTTTCGAGGGTTTAACCAGGGCTGTCAGCATTGGCGGCGAACAAGCCGCGACGGAAGTGTTCGATTCCGGCCTGCGTGGCCGTGGCGGCGCAGCGTTCCCGGCGGGGATCAAATGGCGCACGGTGCGCGGCACCCAAGCGGCGCAAAAATACATTGTGTGCAACGCCGACGAAGGCGACTCCGGCACGTTCGCCGACCGCATGTTGATGGAAGGCGACCCCTTCCTGCTAATCGAAGGCATGGCGATTGCCGGCATCACCGTCGGTGCCACCTACGGCTACATCTATGTGCGCTCGGAATATCCACAAGCCGTGTCGACTTTGCGCGAGGCGCTGGATATCGCCCGGGCCAACGGTTACCTCGGCGCCAATGTCGGCGGCAGCGGTCAGGCGTTCGATATGGAAGTACGGGTCGGCGCCGGCGCTTACATCTGCGGTGAGGAAACCGCGCTGCTGGATTCCCTCGAAGGCAAGCGCGGGATCGTCCGCGCCAAGCCGCCGATTCCGGCGTTGCAGGGCTTGTTCGGTCTGCCGACGCTGGTGCACAACGTGCTGACGTTGGCCTCGGTGCCGCTGATTCTGGCCAAGGGTGCGCAGTTCTATCGTGATTACGGCATGGGCCGTTCCCTGGGCACGATGCCTTTTCAATTGGCGGGCAATATTCTTCACGGCGGTTTGGTGGAGCGGGCGTTTGGCCTGACCCTGCGCGAACTGGTGGAAGGCTACGGCGGCGGCACCGCGACGGGCCGGCCGCTGAAAGCCGCGCAAGTGGGCGGCCCGCTCGGCACCTGGGTGCCACCGTCGCAATTCGACACGCCGCTGGATTACGAAGCCTTCGCCGGCATCGGCGCGATGCTCGGTCACGGTGGCGTGGTGGCAGCGGACGACACGTTGGACATGGCGCAGATGGCGCGCTTCGCGATGCAGTTCTGCGCCGAGGAATCCTGTGGCAAATGCACGCCGTGCCGCATCGGCTCGACTCGCGGTGTCGAGGTGATCGATCGCCTGCTCGCCGCGCCGGACCAAAGCGGTCGCGATGAACAGGCGATCGTCCTCAAGGACCTGTGCGACACGATGCAATACGGTTCGCTGTGCGCCTTGGGCGGCATGGCCCCCTTCCCGGTGGTCAGCGCCCTCAAGTACTTCCCCGCCGACTTCGGTCTGCAGCCCTCGGAGGCCGACCAATGATCACCCTCTTCGACCCGAAAACCGATATCGATTTCGGCACCCCGGCCCGCGACAGCCAGGTGCACGTCACGCTGAACATCGACGGCCGCAGCATCAGCGTGCCCGAAGGCACTTCGGTGATGCGCGCTGCTGCGCTGCTGGGCACCACCATTCCAAAACTGTGCGCCACCGACAGCCTCGAAGCCTTCGGCTCGTGCCGCATGTGCCTGGTGGAAATCGACGGCATGCGCGGCTACCCGGCGTCCTGCACCACGCCGGTCACTGAAGGCATGAGCGTGCACACCCAGACGCCGAAACTCGCCACCCTGCGGCGCAATGTCATGGAGTTGTACATCTCCGATCACCCGCTGGACTGCCTGACCTGTTCCGCCAACGGCAACTGCGAATTGCAAACCGTGGCCGGCCAGGTGGGCCTGCGGGAAGTGCGTTACGGCTATGAAGGCGAGAATCATCTGGCGGATGTGAAGGACACGTCCAACCCCTACTTCGACTACGACCCGAGCAAGTGCATTGTCTGCAACCGCTGCGTGCGCGCCTGCGAAGAAACCCAAGGCACGTTTGCCCTGACCATTACCGGGCGCGGGTTTGAGTCCCGTGTTTCGGCCGCCGGTGGCGAGAACTTCCTCGATTCGGAATGCGTGTCCTGCGGCGCCTGTGTGCAGGCCTGCCCCACCGCGACCCTGATGGAAAAAAGCGTGGTCGAACTGGGTCAGCCCGAACGCAGTGTGATCACTACCTGCGCCTATTGCGGTGTGGGCTGTTCGTTCCGCGCCGAGATGAAGGGCGACAAACTGGTGCGCATGGTTCCGGACAAAAACGGTCACGCCAACCACGGCCATTCCTGCGTCAAGGGCCGCTTTGCCTGGGGCTACGCCACCCACCCGGATCGCATCACCACACCGATGATCCGCAACCACATCAACGACCCGTGGCAAGAAGTCAGTTGGGATGAAGCGGTGACCTACGCCGCCAGCGAATTCCGTCGGTTGCAGCAAAAGTACGGTCGCGATTCCATTGGTGGCATCACTTCCAGCCGTTGCACCAACGAAGAAACCTACCTCGTCCAAAAACTGGTGCGCGCCGCGTTCGGCAATAACAACGTCGACACCTGCGCGCGGGTCTGCCACTCGCCGACCGGTTATGGCTTGAAACAGACCTTGGGCGAATCCGCCGGTACTCAGAGTTTCGACTCGGTGATGCAAGCCGACGTGATTCTGGTGATGGGCGCCAACCCCAGCGACGCCCACCCGGTGTTCGCTTCCCAGCTCAAACGTCGACTGCGCGAAGGCGCGCGGCTGATCGTGATCGACCCACGGCGCATTGATCTGGTGGACGCGGTGCACGCCCGCGCCGAACTGCACCTGGCCCTGCGCCCGGGCACCAACGTCGCCATGCTCAATGCCCTGGCCCACACCATCGTCACCGAAGGCCTGCTCAAACAAGACTTTATCGATGAACGTTGCGAGGGCAGCGATTTCGCGCGCTGGAGCGAATTTGTCAGCCGTGCGGAAAACTCACCAGAAGTGCTTGGCGCCATTTGCGGTGTAGACGCTGCCGACATCCGGGCAGCCGCCCGTCTGTACGCGAGCGCCGGCAATGCGGCGATCTACTACGGCTTGGGCATCACCGAACACAGCCAAGGCAGCACGGCCGTCATGGGCATCGCCAACCTGGCCATGGCCACCGGCAACATTGGTCGCGAAGGTGTGGGCGTGAACCCGCTGCGTGGACAGAACAACGTCCAGGGCTCCTGCGACATGGGTTCGTTCCCGCACGAGTTGCCCGGCTACCGGCACATCTCCAACGAAGTGGTGCGGACACAGTTTGAACAGGCGTGGAATGTGACCTTGCAACCCGATCCGGGCCTGCGTATTCCGAATATGTTCGAAGCGGCGCTGGCCGGCAGTTTCAAGGGCTTGTATTGCCAGGGCGAAGACATTGCCCAGAGCGACCCGAATACCCAACACGTCACTGCGGCCCTGTCGGCCATGGAATGCGTGGTGGTGCAGGATATTTTCCTAAACGAAACCGCCAGGTTCGCCCACGTGTTCCTGCCGGGCAGTTCGTTCCTGGAAAAGGACGGCACCTTCACCAACGCCGAGCGCCGTATCTCCCGCGTGCGCAAAGTCATGGAGCCCTTGGGTGGCAAGGCTGACTGGGAGGGCACGGTGGCCCTCGCCAACGCGTTGGGCTACCCGATGAACTACACGCACCCGTCGCAAATCATGGATGAAATCGCCAGCCTGACGCCGACCTTCACCAATGTCAGCTACGCCGCACTGGACAGCCACGGCAGCCTGCAATGGCCGTGCAACGCCGCCGCGCCGGACGGCACGCCGACCATGCACATCGATCAATTCGTGCGCGGCAAGGGGCGCTTCATGCTCACCGGCTACGTGCCCACCGAGGAAAAGGTCAACAATCGCTATCCGCTGCTGCTGACCACCGGACGCATCCTCAGCCAGTACAACGTCGGCGCGCAAACCCGGCGCACCGAAAACGTTGCCTGGCACGACGAGGATCGCCTGGAAATCCATCCGACCGACGCCGAAAGCCGTGGCATCAACGAGGGCGATTGGGTCGGCATCGGCAGCCGCGCCGGCCAGACTGTCCTGCGTGCGCGGGTCACCGAACGGGTGGCGCCGGGCGTGGTGTACACCACGTTCCACTTCCCGGAATCCGGGGCAAACGTGATCACCACCGACAACTCCGACTGGGCCACCAACTGTCCGGAGTACAAGGTCACCGCCGTGGAAGTCAGCCGCGTCTACCACCCTTCGGAGTGGCAAAAACGCTATCAGGCCTTCAGCGACGAACAGGACCGTCTGCTTAAAGACCGCCGTCATGCACGCGGCGCCAAAGCCGAGGTGCGCCGATGAGTACGGAAAGCCTGATCAAAATGGCCAACCAGATCGCCCAGTATTTCGCCACCGAGCCGGATCAGCAATTGGCCGTGCTCGGTGTGCGCAATCACTTGCAGATGTACTGGACGCCCGGCATGCGCAAGGAATTGCTGGCCTGGCAGACCGAGCATCAAGGAGCGGACATGCACCCACTGGCGCAAGCGGCGGTCAGTGGGGCGGGTTGGGAGGCTTAGGCTTGCACGATCGTTGAGATTAGCCCCGAGCCATTCGGGGCTTTCCCTCTGCGACTCATCGCCGAGAACTCAGCTTCGGAACTAGAACTCGACTCTTTGATAAGTCCCTTCAGCCCCGACATTGTGGCCAAAACCACACCACTCACCGGCCGTGCGCTTGACCGTGAGCAGGTCTTTTTTAATGTCGAAGTCGTAGGCACAGTCGCCGTCGTCTTTTTCGCTCATGGCGTAATGAGCCTTGCCGTTATCAACCGTCAACACCGTTGAAAACTCGCCGATATTGGGGCCGTAATACATCGCCATCAAGCCAGCGTAATACCCCTGAAAATCAACTGTGAATTGTTGACCCTGCGGTTTGATCGTCATGCTGTTCCACAACGATGCCCCGGCATATTGCCAATACTGCCCTTCCGGTTTACTTGAGAGTTTCTCTAAAGCGTTCTTTATGTCGCCGCTGATCTTGCCGAGGTTGAAGATCGACTTTTTGTCATCCGGCAGAATGCTCAGCCACGCACGGGCCTTAAGGTAATTGCCTTCGTGGATGTAGGTGAGCGCAATATTGTTGTAGGCCATCGCGACTTTATCTTCGTCCATCTGACAACTTTCAGACCAGCCGGCTTGCTGCTCGTACTGTTCCCGGGCCTTGGCATATTGCTTGAGCTTGTAATACTTCCCACCCTCGGCGGAATACTCACTGATCTTGAGGCAATTGGCGGTCGCCTCTTCTTCGGTAATGTCTGCCTGAGCCAAT
Organism: Pseudomonas sp. dw_612; assembly: GCF_018449725.1. Classification (GTDB taxonomy): domain Bacteria; phylum Pseudomonadota; class Gammaproteobacteria; order Pseudomonadales; family Pseudomonadaceae; genus Aquipseudomonas. Next base: position 335,956 of record NZ_JAAVVC010000005.1, read on the forward strand.
AGCGGTGTGATGAGAAACAAGAAGATCGCTTGAACCTGTAGCAAGCGACGCACTAAAGGAGAGTGCTTAACGTCCATATTATTTTTCCCTGTGGATAAGTCGACCTACCGAGCGCGGCGAAGGGTAGCGTGGTCGCACCGGGCAGACAATCGGCGCAACGCCCACCGCATAAACTTCGCCCCCATCGTTCCCTTACTCCCGCATAATCCTTCTCCTGCACTTCCGATGAATGCCAGCACCACGGCGCAACCATTACAAGGACGCAATATGCAAATCAGCCAAGGACAACGGTTACCCTTGTCCAGCCTCATGCCGGGTTCGCAGCTCACGCTTTCGATCAACGTCCAGTCGCCCCATGTGCTCGACTTTGTGTGCTTCGGCATCGATGCCCAAGGCAAACTGTCCGATGATCGCTACATGGTGTTTTTCAACCAGCCCACGACACCGTGCAATGGCGTGAGCATGTCGAACGGCGGTGATTTCACCCTCGACCTTGCCAAACTCCCCGCCACTATTGATCGTCTGGTCTTCACCACCTCGATCGACGGTGCTGGCGCGATGCGCGATATCCAGGCCAGCCGTTTCAGCATCAAGAGCCTGTCGGGCAATGTGTTGGCGCAATGCCCGTTTTCGGGAGCGACCTTCGCCGACGAAAAGGCAATCATGGTCGTCGAGCTTTATCGCAAGTCGGGCGAATGGCGCCTGGCGTCCAACCTGCAAGGGTTCAACGCCGGCCTGGAAGCGCTGGTGAAACATTTCGGCGGCGATGTGGCTGACGCGCCGGCGCCGACGCCCGCTCCAGTCCCCGTACCGGCTCCCGTTACAAGCAGCATTTCCCTCGAGAAGAAGATCGGCAATGCCGCGCCGCACCTGATCAGCCTGGCGAAGAAAGCCCAGATCAGCCTCGAAAAAGCCAAGCTGACGGATGTTAAGGCGCGGGTCGGCCTGGTGTTGGATTCGTCCGGCTCCATGCACAACCAATACACCATCGGCCGCGTTCAGGAAGTGGTCAATCGACTGCTGCCCCTGGCGCTGCACTTCGACGACGATGGCACCCTCGACTGCTGGGCGTTCGGCGCCGACACCTTGCAGCTGTCTGCCGTGACGCTGGCCAACCACAAAGACTTCATCAACACCGACAGCCATGGCTGGAAAGACTGGAAAGTGGGCGCTCGCTACAACGACGAACCCAAGGCCATCAAGAAAGTCATCGACTTCTACAAGAAGTCCCGGGACACCACACCGGTCTATATCCTGTTCATCAGCGATGGCGGTGTTTCTGAAAGCGGCGCGATCAAAAAACTGATGATCGAAGCGGCCAAACTGCCGATCTTCTGGCAATTCGTCGGCATCGGCGGGCACAACTACGGCATCCTGGAAAAACTCGACACCATGCAAGGCCGGGTCGTCGACAACTGTGGTTTCTTCGCGCTGGATGACCTGCGCGACATCAGCGAAGAGCAGCTGTACGACAAGCTGATGGAAGAATTCCCACAATGGCTGAAGGATGCGAAGGCTAAAGGGATTATTTTTTAATCTTGCTCCCGCCCTCTCCCGCAGCGCATTGTTTCGCGGTGCGGGAGAGGCGTTTCAGCCCAGGTCGGACAGTTCGAACGGGCTGATCTCCCGGAACCGCGCAGAACGATCCAGACTGACCCGCGCGCCAGCAGCAGTGAATGTCGCCGCGGGATCAAGCTCGACGAGTCGATGGAAGTCGATACCTTCCCACTGCTCCCGCGTGACCATCGCCGACATCACGTATTGATCCTCGACTAACGCTGTCGCCGGGTTCGTGCGCTGGATGTACCCCGACACCAGGCATGTCCGAATCCCCGGCAACAACGCAAACACCTCGCCCACCACTCTGAACAACGAACCATGGCATAGCGCTACGAAATCACGGCGCACCTGTGCGTCCGTGCGATTCTTGAATGACAGCTTGCCGTTGCCTCGCGCTTCAGCCGTGCGGCGCGGCACTTCGCTCTCATCCGGCAGATCGACATCCAGCGCGATCCCGGTGACGTCCTGGGTGAACGCGTAGGCAACCTGCGTCGCCCTGGGCCAGGCAATGCCGCTCAGCACGTAGTCCAACGCCGCTTCCATCTGCGCACTGAAGCCTTTGGCCGCCAGACGAAAGGCCTTTTCGATGTCCGACCTGTCCTTTTCGTGCGTGTCGCGGGCCACGGTCCAGTCGAGCAGATCGCTTTGATACTGCGCCTCTGCGGCTTGCGTCATCGCGTCCATCCGCGCCGAACGCAAGAGCAACCGATCCACCAGCGAAGGGTCCTGAATCACCGGGGGCGAAGGTGGATCGATGGGAAACGGCGCCGGTATGGCGGGTGGCGCGTTCGGTGCCGGCGTCAGCAAGTGAACGCCCAGACATTGTTCCAGCTCGGTGTTGAGCTTTTGCGCCGCTCGCTCCATCAGGTCCTGAATCGTGTACGCCTGCTCGACCTTGACGCGCTTGATCACGGCGGCGGACAGCTCGTTACCGTCAAGATCGCTCAGCAACAACGTGCCGTCATCCTCCACCGACAGCTTGACCGAACCGCTGTAATCAGCGGCCCCGGACGCCGCCGGGCCGGAACGACGTGGCCGGTCGATGCGCTCACGGTAGGAAAGCCCCGTGCCCGGTAACCCGGCGTTAAGGTAAGTGCCATGCTTGCCCATCGTCATGCTCAAGCCACGCGGCCCGACAGAGGCGCTCAATCCCGAGGAGCTGATGTTGAGCCGAATGCCCGGAATGATCGTAATCCGCTTGCTGAATCTGAAGGCCATGATTGCTCCCTGTTCAAACGCTCAAGCGCTGGGCGAAATCCCGGCGCATTCCCTGATGACGCGCGCAGCGCTTAACTAGACGCGCCCGGCCATGTAGTCATTGATCGATGAAAAATGCCGATGACGGCAAATCCAGCCCGAAAAGAATACGAAGATCGAAGTGCAGGCAATCATCCAGCCGCGCTTGCGGCGTGCCTCACGCTGGTTTCGAGAACCGCCGGCCAGTATCAGCGCCATCATCAGGAAGTAAATCAAGAGCAAACCGACTTTGGCGAACAGCGCGAGCAGGAAATACAGCGACACGCCATTACTGCGGTAGGTTTGAATGATCACCTGGAGGGCCATCAAACCCGTAATGACCAACGCAGCGATGACGGCGTAGTTCTTCGGCACTTCAAAAAAGGCCAGCGCAAAGTATGAGCCGATGCCAATGGCCGGGGTGAGGCTCGTCCACAGGGCGTCGGTGTAATCCTGGTAAATGGTCATTGATCCACGGTGATGCAACCAGACGGCAGCTATCAGCAATAGCAGCACAGCGAGGCCGGCCAGTTTGAGTGGCAACAGTTCGTGGGGATCTTTCGTGCTGGTGTTATTGGTGGGTGCAACGCCCACGGGCGCAACCGGCGGACTTGAAACCGCTGGAGCAGGTGAAGTGCTCACCGATGGCACGCTCCGATCCACGGCGATTTTTTGTTGAGGCACCGGTGCCGGTGCTGGTGTAACAGGCTTTGGGGCAGGCGCGACCTTTGGAGGGTTGGCAGCCATTTGCTCTTGCACCCGGGCCGACATCACGCCAACGAGACAGTCCGTCGTCGTGCAGGTGTTGCGCTGCTTCAACCAGTCCCGTTGCTCCTGGCGAAGTGCGGTCTTGTCCGCGACCCGATCCAGTGCCTGGACATACAAACTGTTGATCTGTTCGTCGAGGCGCGAGAGTTGTGGGCTTTCACAAATCGCATGTTCCACAGGTGTTGAGGCCTTGGCGCAGTCAAAACTGGTCGCCTGTGCCGTTCCCAGCAGCAGGCAACAGGTGACGACGGCGAGTTTGAGTCCGATATCCAGTTTCATTGAGTTCCCTTCATTGGGTCAGCCGTTCCCGCCGCGTTGAGCGGGATACGACCCGACTCGCTTAACCCTGTTTAAGAGGCGCTTCTCGCAGTGCTTCGAGGCGATTGCCGTCCCATTGGTATTTCTGCTCCGACTCCAGCGTCGGGCAGCAGTTGGCATCCTCCGGACCAACTTCCAGCGAACTGACGCTGATGATCTTGTTATCGAGCACCTGTAGCGCGGTGACTGCACCGCTGACCACTGTGCTGCCCTTGAAATCGAAGGCGCCATTGTTCGAATAGAAAATACCCAGGGTCGAAAACGAACCGTTGCCGCCGCCCTGCCCTTCAATGGTGTAAATCACCAAGGCGTCAACCTGGCCGTCACCGTTGAGATCGGCCCTGAGGACTTTTCGACCTTCCGGGTATTCGTCGCCGCCGTCTTCGCGGGTGGCGGCGTTCACTGCGTTGGAAATAGCGGCATCCAGTGACCCGGCAACTGGCGCGGGTACGGGCTGGGGCACTGAAACGGGCGGTTGCACCGCTGCTGGCGCCGGGGCTTGAACAGCGGGCGCGGTTTCAGCCGCAGCCAGACGTGGCGTGATCCCTTTGGATTTGGCCTCGGCTACAAACTGCTTGAGCACAGCGTTACGAATGTCCTTGGCATCGTCATAACCAATCAACAGGTTCCTTGAGTTTGAGAAGGGCTGGCCATCCCCCAGAAACCATCGCGCAAACCAGCCTGGTCGCATCTTTTCCTGCTGCTCTATCGCCTGATCGAGCACTTTCCCACTGACATCCAGATACAACGCGTACCCGTCATCACCAAAGGCTTTCACCATCTCGTCTTTCTGAGCGCCCACCTTGGTCTTCATGACTTCCAGCATGATGATGTTGGTGTCGACCAACTTGCTTTCACATTCGTTGGTGTAGTTGCCAAAGCAGGTTTCTTTGTATTCCTGGACCGCATTGTTCAGTTTGAAGTCGTTGTACGCCCCACACCCTGCCAACAACGTGATCGTGGCACCTGCCAGGATGGCCCGTGTGTTCATATCCCTGAATCCTTTTTCCGTTAACCCAACCCCGATCCCGCAGGTTTTGAATGAGATCGACACAAAAAAGCCCCGCATGAAAGCGGGGCTCCCGGCACCCGAAAGGGTTAGCCGATGCTGACGCCGTGGGCTTCAGCCAGAGGCTTCAGGCCGCCGGCAAAACCTTGGCCGATGGCCTTGAACTTGAACTCTTCACCGCTGCGATACAGCTCGCCGAAGATCATGGCGGTTTCGGTGGAAGCGTCTTCGCTCAGGTCGAAACGTGCCAGTTCTTTGCCGTCAGCCTTGTTCACAACGCGGATGTAGCCGTTGGAAACCTGGCCGAAGTTTTGTTTGCGCGCATCGGAGTCGTGAATGGTGACTGCGAATACCAGTTTCTTCACCAGCGGAGCCAGGGAGGTCAGTTTGACCGTCACTTGCTCGTCGTCGCCTTCGCCGGCACCGGAGCGGTTGTCGCCCATGTGTTCGACGGAGCCGTCAGCCGACTTCTTGTTGTTGTAGAAAATGAAGCTGTTGTCGTCGAGCACTTTGCCGTTTTCGCCCACGACGAAAATCGACGCATCAAGGTCGAACTCGGTGCCGTCAGTGACGCGAGGATCCCAGCCCAGGCCCACGAGCACTTCGGTCAGACCGGGTGCTTCTTTGGACAGGGATACGTTGCCGCCTTTGGAAAGACTTACAGCCATGATTAGTTTCCTTATTCAGTAGACCGAGGGGTTTTAGAAGTTCATGCCGTACGAGTTGGCCAGCGCCTTCAAGCCACCGGCGAAGCCCGAACCCACGGCGCGGAATTTCCATTCGCCGTTGTTGCGGTACAGCTCGGCGAAGATCATCGCGGTTTCGGTGGAAGCGTCTTCTGCGAGGTCGTAACGCACGATCTCGGCACCGCTGATTTCGTTGACAACACGAATGAACGAGCCGCCGACCTGACCGAAGTTTTGCTTGCGAGCATCAGCGTCGTGGATGGTGACGGTGAAGGCGATCTTGTCGATATCAGCCGGAACGCGGCTCAAGTCGATTTTCAGCACTTCGTCGTCGCCATCGCCAGCACCGGTGCGGTTGTCACCGGTGTGCTCGATGGAACCGTCAGCGCTTTTGAGCTGGTTGTAGAAAATGAAGTCGGCGTCACCACGCACTTTGCCGTTGGCACCCAGCAGGAACGCGCTCGCGTCCAGGTCAAATTCCGTGCCGTCAGTTGCGCGAGGATCCCAACCCAGACCAACCAGAATTTTGGTCAGCGAAGGATCGGTCTTCGATAGGGACAGGTTGCCGCCTTTTTGAAGAGTCAATGCCATGAGTACAGCTCCTTGTGGTTAATGCGTTTTGAATTACTGGTTGTCAGCCGGGGCAACTTCCTTTTCCGGGAAGATCACACTGGCGAAGATGCCGATGGCCAGCACCACGACAACGATGATCAGACTGGTGTTCGGATCGATGTTGTAACCGTGATGGAACAGGTGGTCAGTCGCATTCAGGCCGAGCTTCACCGCGATGAAAAACAGCAGCGCGATAACGGCTTTTTCCAGGTGCACCAGGTAGCGCTTGAGGGCTTCCAGTACGAAGTACATGGTCCGCAGGCCAAGAATGGCGAAGAGCATCGCCGAGAACACGATCAGCGGTTCCCGGCTGACCGCGATGACCGCCGGGACGGAGTCGAAAGCGAACAACACGTCGGACACTTCCATAACCACCAGGCACAGGAACAACGGCGTGGCGAACAGGCCGCCCTTGGCCGCCAGCGACATGCCCTGGTTTTCCGGCTTGGTCAGTTCGGCTTCCAGCGTCTTGCGACGCACGAAGAAGTCGTGACCATGCAGTTTCGGCCACACAGGGAACAGCTTCTTCGCGAAGCGGTAAGCCATGTGCGTGGAGTAATCTTCTTCCTCTTCGTCGTCACCGCCGCTGCGCAGCATCATGACTGCCGTCCAGGCCACGATCAGGGCAAAGACCACTTCGACCCACGGCCCCAGCGCCAGCAAACCAGTACCGATGGCCACGAAGATCAGGCGGAAAACGATCGCGCCGATGATGCCCCAGTACAGAACGCGGTGGCGCAGGCCATTCGGAACCTTGAACCAGGCGAAGATCGCCATGAACACGAACAGGTTATCCACGCTCAGGACTTTTTCCAGCGCATAGCCGGTGATGAACAGGGTCGCGACATCCGGACCGTGTTCGACGTACAGAAACCCTGCGAAGCCGAACGAGATGAGAATCCAGAACACCGACCAGGCCGACGCTTTGGCGAGGCTGATCGGCTGGTCACCGCGATGGGTGAACATGTCGAGGATCATCGCGCCGAGCGCCAGCGCCACGAATACAGCGATGGTCAGCGGGGGGAAACCCAGGTGAGTAACTTCCACAGTTTTTGTTCCTTAGAGTTCAAAGTCAGCCGGGGGTAGACCCAGCTCGAGGCAAATCAGGCGGCAAACGGCTTTTTCCTTGTCGTCGAAATTACCGTCCGACGCGCCGATAGCGCAGGCAACACGCACGAGCAGGCGGCCTGCGCCGTCCTTGCCCTTGATCTTGCTGATGTTCTTCAGGGCTTCGGCCTGACCGATCTGGTAGTCAAACTCGAACTTGCCACACGCGTCGTTGAAGACCTTGATGACGTCGGTCAGGTTGAACACCTTCAACTCAGGCGAGTTGTTGATGAACCCGGTCATCTTCATTTTTTCTGCCGAACTGACTTCACCGTCAGCCGCCGCGACCATGGCACAGCTATTGGCGACCGCTTCCATGAACTCTTTGTTCTTGAACTTGGCCACTTCGGTGCTCAGCTTTTCGCGGGCAAGTGCCGCGTTCGTTTTCAACCATGACAACATGTTGTTCACCTCAAGGGCGGGCCGAACCGGCCCGCCGTATTCAAATAATTACTTGGAGCCCGCCGCCCAGCGCATACCCCAGCCGTAAGCCTTGTCCATGACCGAATGGCCCTTGTGGAAGTCGACGCGTCGACTCACCTTGACGCCGCCGCCCACGTTTTCCAGCAGCGCGATGGCACACATGCCAAGGCGACCGCCCTCTTCATTCAGGCGAACTTCGATCGGTGGCTGGCCCGGGACATAAATGGTCACGACGCCATCGGTCTCACGCCAGTTCGGTGCACCTTCATAGATGAACGCAAACACCAGAACCCGGCGGATTTCACCCCAATGCTTACCGTTGATGTGCAGCCATTCGCCATCGCTGACGGCACCGGTACGGTCATCGCCCATCAGTTGGATGTAGGGATCGTATTCGAGCTCGCCGAAGCAATTGCCCAGCGCCTGAACAACCCCCTTGGACCCGTCCTGCAACTCAAAAAGGCAACCTACATCGAGGTCGATGGAATTGTTTCGCGAGAAGAAACCACCGCCCTTGCCCTTGTTCCAGTTGAGGTTGACCTTGATCTCGCCGAAGCCTTCTGCGGTTTTCTCCAGGCTGATCGAGGAGCGGGTCTTGTCGAGGGTGATTTTGCTGAGGCTGACCGACGACTTCGGTGCTGCCGGCGCTGGCGCGGCAGGTGCCGCAACAGGAGCAGGAGCAGCAACCGGAGCCGGGGTCGGCGCGGCAATTTCAACGCCGAAGTGCTTGGCCAACGGCTCCAGGCCACCGGCGAAACCCTGGGCGACACAACGGAACTTCCACTCACCCTGGCGACGGTAAAACTCGCCGAGGATCAGGGCTGTTTCCTTCATTCCGCCCGTGGGAATCTGCGCTTCGACGCCGCCAGTGACCGCCAGCGAAAGCTGGGACACACGGTCGAAACTGGCTTTGTTCTCATAAATCGTCGCGGTCAGCGCCACTTTCTCGACTGCCGCGTCGAGGCGTGACAAATCAAGGGTGAAGACCGCGCGACCGGCAGAGGATTCGGTCATCTGCACCGTTCCGCCCAGCACGTTGGTCTGGCCGTAGAAGCACATATCGGTGTCGCCGCGGACTTTACCCGCGGCCCCCAGGACAAATGCAGACACGTCGATATCCGCACCCGGAATGGCCGAGTAGCTGATATCGATCCGTACCTGGCCGGTGGCTACCGGCGCGTTTCCGCCAGGTACCAGGGTCGTCATGCACGCACCGCTTGAACGGCCAGGTTGACCAGGTCGTCAGCGGTACGGCCATTGGTCACCTGACCGATTGCCTTGAATTCCCAACCGCCGTTTTCACGCACCAGACTGGCCATGACCACGCCGGTATGACGACCCTTTTCCGACAGATTGAAGCGCGCCAGTTCGGTCTTGTTGCTCGCGTTAACGATGCGGCAATAGGCGTTGGCAATCTTTTCGAAGTTCTGGCCGGTGAAGCTGTTCACGGTAAACACCAGGGACTTGACGGTGGCCGGCAGACGTTGCAGATCAACAGTGATCGTTTCGTCGTCACCGTCGCCTTCGCCGGTACGGTTGTCGCCCGAGTGCTGGATCGAACCATCGCGGGAGGTCAGCTGACGGAACCACACCAGGTCCACTGGTTTGAAATCTGCATCGAAAAGAATGCAGGAAGCATCCAGGTCGACTTCACCACCGTTCCCCATCAAACGCCCCATGAACCCGGCTTTTTCCGGATCCCAGCCCAGGCCAAGACTGATAGCGGTGAGGCCACCGCCGGCAGTTTTTTCCAGGGAGATTGTTTGGTTTTTAGTCAGAGTTAGGGCCATCGGTACGCTCCTTGTTGATCGTCGGTTGCTCGTGTTTATCGTTGCTGCCCTCAACCGGATGAGTCGCCGTCGGCACAACGCCTGCGTCTCGAGCCAAGGTCTTGGTGACCCGAAGGCGTCCACGACGCCATGCGGGATGGAAATGTCGCCAGTGCGCATCTTGCGCAGCGGCCAAAAGCTCGTGGTCGCCACGGGTGTCGCCCCAGGCGCGCAATCGGTATTGCGTCAAATCCCCATACACCGCTTCAAGTCGCTGCACTTTCGCTTCACAGCGGCAGTTGTTGCCGGAGATGCGCCCCGTCAGCCGCCCATCGACGACTTCCAGTTCAGTGGCGATCAACTTGATGTTGAGGCGATCGGCAAACGGTTTCAGGACCAGCGCTGGCGAGGCTGAACACAGGGTGACCTCGCTGCCGGCCTGTCTTTCAGCGGCCACAGAGGTCAGCCCGGCAGGTCGCATCAGGCGGGTCCAATACAAGCCGCAGAATTCTGCGGCCTTGTGCCGGACCCACTCTTCTTTGGCGTCAGTCAGGAAAGCGGCGATCAGCCGTGCCTTGAGTTCGTCTCGAGACAAACGGCGCGTCAGGTAACGCACCCCCGGTCCGGCGAGCAGGCGCAAGCGCTTGGCGAACTCCAGTTTGCCAAATGCATATTTCAGAAAGGGGACGAAGCTGTCATGCCGGGTCAGCGTGCCGTCGAAGTCAAAAACCGACAGTACCTTGGCCCCGGCCGGGCCCATTTCGAGCATTTCCTGAGTCATCGACCCGCCTCCGCAAGACGAATCGATTGATCGGTCTGGCTCGGCTCCGCATGCCTGACGCCATGCCATTTGGCACGCTCAAGGATGTTGGTGGCCCATTTGAAGTGAGTGGCTGGTTCGCACATCGTGTCATTGTGATTGAAGACGGCAGGCGCGACCTCGTTCAGCATCAATTTGGCACAATTTAGATCTTCCAGGCTGACGCGCAGACTGTCCTGAATGCTGCTGATCTGGCTTGGATGAATGGCGGTTTTGCCCACCAGGCCATGGGCAATGTCGAGGCTCAGCTCTTCCAGCAGCAAGTGCGGCGTCGCCAAACGCTCGAACACCGGGGCGGTCAAGGCAAACCCTTGCGAGCCCATGACCCCGGCCAGCATCGGGATGACGTAACCCATGGGCGTGCTGTACAGCGTGGTCGCCGGATTGCGCCGCAGGCCCAGGCAACCCAGCAGGTCATTCCCGCCGATCCGCAGCGCAATGATGCGATGGTCCAGCGTCTGCTTGAGCGCCGCGCCCAACTCGACCATCGCCACCGGATTGAAGACTTCCCGGGTTTCCAGGGTCGGCATCAGAAAGATGTCGGGGTTGGTGACCGCCAACTCCCATGAGCGCAGATTGGCCAGGCTCAGTTTCGGCAAGACAAAACCATCCACATGCGCCATCAACGGCCAATCGTTGAGCACCGCGGCCATCTGCGAATCACGCGGTCGCACGAACAGCATCGGCCCGTCTGCCGAGCGGCCGCCCTGTTGTTCGATCGAACGCAACAACTTGTGCAGATTGGCCAACGCAGTCTCGACATCAATGTCCGCGACCGCGTCTTCAAGGCACACCACCATCGAGCGCAGTTCAGGCAACTTTTTGTGCAGGACCACGTCGAGGATGTCCTCGCGGGTTGCCGGCATGTAGAGCGTTGCACCGAGGGCGTAGGGCGATAGTGTTTTCATCAGCTCAAACTCCGGATGACGGTCACTGCACGGTAGGGACCCAAGGCTGCGCCGACCTCTTCAACCGTCACGTTCGCTCGTTCGGTCAGGTGCATCAGCAGTTGCACGTCCGGATCGCTGCGATCCCGGACCAGTACGTGATCCGGTACTCGGCGCAGGACGGCCCGCGTCGCCTCGGCAATCCCGGGTTTCACCCGGTTCAGATTGGTAATGCCAAATTGCGCGGCAATCGCGTCAATCACACCCAACGCCGAAGACTGGAGTTCGCAGCGTTGCGCCTCAGTCCAGGGAGCAGCGGCCTCGACCGCAGGCTGCGCCTGACGCACGGTTTCGATCTGGTCGATGAAGTCCCGCGTCACGTCGTGTTCGTGCAAGTGGTCGTAGACCACACAACCATGCAGGCCACCGTCGGTGGGCCAGATGGAACGCGAAACCAGGCCGGAAACCGTGGCCCCGAGGATGCCCGACGGGATCACCCAGTCTTCAGCCGAGGCCGCCAGCCAGGCGCGACCGCAAGGGTCGGCCAGCACGACAAGCCGTGGCTGCTCGGGAAACCGTGCATCGCCCTTGAGGCTGCGCTGGATCTCTCCAGAGATGGCGCCCTTACCGGTCCAGCCATCCACAAACACAATGTTTTCAGCGCCGTGAGCGGCAATCACCGCTTCCAGGGCAATCATGTCGATGCCTCGGTCACGAACAATGCTGATCCCGTAATGATGGGCGTCACGCCCCAGGTCCAGGAGCGCCCGGCGCAACAATACGCCCAAGGGCAGCCCGGCGCGCACAAACGAAACCAGCGCGATCGCAGGGCCGTCACAGGCCTGGTCCAACGCCAGTGCCAGGGATTGGACATCCCGGGCCATCCGGGCCGAATTCTGCAGCATTGCACGCTGGTACAGCCCTTTGTGGACGTCGGTCGGGGCCGATTCCAGGCTGATCATCTCGGAGTAATGCTTCTGCCGCGTCTGGATCAGGCGCTCTTTCTCTTCAACATCCGTCACTTCGATGTCGACCGGCTGCAAAAGGAAGTGCACGTCATCCGGCGCGTAACTGCCACTGCCGACCGTGGTCAGATGGGCAAAGGCATTAACCATTGATCATGGCCTCCACAACCTTCGCCAACTGGCTATTGGAAGGGGTCGCCCAGAAGTTACATTCGTTCATGAAGCCAAGGTCAGTGACACTGTCGCCAAACCCCAGCACCGGACGTTCGCCATTCGCGGCGCGATCACGACGCAGCAGCTCTTGAACCGCCAGACGCTTGGACAATCCCTTCGGCAGGAAGGCCAGGTTGTTGCCGTTGCCATGGATGTGCATGTCGTCGAGCAGGCCTCGGGACTGGACTTCAGCCAGAACCTTTTGCAGCACCGAATCGTCCGACTCGTTGTGCTTGGTCACGACGTAATTCAACAGGCCTTGCTCTTCCACCACCCAGCCGCGCAGGGAAAAACCCATTTCCTCACCGATGGCCAGGGTTGCAGCACTCAGCGCGGGGAGGCGGTTTTGATACGCCGCCAGCGCCTCAGTCATCTGCCCGTGCCAATCCCGATCCAGCGTACCGTCGGGCTGGAGAATCACACCGCCATGGGAACACACGGCGCCCGCGACGAAGGGCAATTGCACGCGGCTGTAGGCTTCGACGCTACGCGCCGTGACCGGCACGACATCCGCCGACGCCAGCAACCACTCCACAAAACTCTTCTGCACGGCGCTCATGTAGCCATTGGGCTGCCCCTCGACGTCCAGCGTCGCGGTGTGCCGTTCCGCGCCTTGCGGCATCTTGCGGGCGGTCTGGAACAGGGTGTCATCCAGATCGATGAGTATCAGGGGACGCTTATTGCTCATCGACAATGACCTCGGCGTTCAATGCATCAATCAGCGACCGGGGCACCGCTTGCGCAGGCGTTTCGGTGCAGATCAACACCCGGTCAAACTGACCCGGACGCACGTTGTAGAGAAAATTCGGGATGCCGAGGCCGTAGTTGTCGGAGAACGACAAGGCGTGGCCGATCTCATGGCCCAAGGCAATCGGCGAGCGACTGGTCGAGCTGAAATGCACGTCAGCCCCTGCCCGCTCCAGACGCTCGGCCAGCAGAAACGGACGCCAGACAAATTCGCTGGTGCCCACGACCATCACGCGCTCGCCCGGCTTGACCTGAATATCCGGGGCCAATGTGTCCGCCACATGACGCACGCCCAAGCGTCCCCAGTCGTTACGCGGATCAAGCGGCCATTCACCCACGGCAACCGCGCCCACATCCGGCATTTCCGGTAATGGCGCGTCTTGATCTTCAGAGAAGCGATAAGCGCCCTGCAGCAGCGACACCTGAGTGGCGGTCTCGCCCAGAACGTTGCGCACCGCGCCGCGGGACCAGTCAGTGAGCACACAGGTCACGACCCGCTCCACCTTGCTCAGCCCGGCATCCACGAGGGCGCGATGCAGATTGATGAACGTCTTGCCGGTGGAAGCTTCATCGTCAACCAGCACCAGGGAACGCGCATTCAGCATCATTTCCCGGACATCGAGATCGGTGGGCTGGTGAATCAGGTGCGCACTGGCGTGGCTGTGTTCTTCTTCAAAACGGGTGAACAGTTCGGTGCCGACCGGATGGCGAGTGCTCACCATATAGACGGCGTCCGGGCGGGTCTTGCTGTAAGCGCGGTGCACGCCGGCACCCAGGCCAACCGCCGTCTCCGCCATACCGATCACCAGTACGGGGCCCGGCAGATCATCGGGAATCTTTGCCGCCAAGCGCTCGTAGCTGGCCTGCATCATCGATGGGCGCACGGGAATATGCCGGCCCAGAACACGGGACACAAAAAGAAACGCACGTTTAGGATTACGGCGCTCGGCGAATCCGAACAAAGAGTGGGGTTCGATGGATGATTCATCGACATCGACTTCCATCAGCCCGCGTTTGAGCTGCGCGCTGAGTCGGGTGGTCGAGGTTTTTTCTACTGCGAATTCCATTTGCAACATTCCTAAAAGAGGCGAGGTAGTGAACTGACAACCCTTCACTATTTTTAAAGCAGGGTGCCTCTACGGATTTCGGGCTTCGATCCGCCAGAGTGACGATTGAGCTTCACGAGCCATTTCGGCGGTCGAGAAAATTCGACCGGTTGGAGATTTGGGTGGCGAGACATGACAGGCATCCAGAAAGCCCAGTAACAACCCGGCCTTGACCGCGAAGTTCATGTTTTGCGCGTCCGGCAGCGACGACGTCACCATCCCGATGACCGCCCCACTGCTATCAAACAATGGACTACCGCTGGAGCCTGGCTGAATGGCCGCGGTGAATTGGAGCAGGCTTGAATCGTTGTGCAGCCCGAACAGACCGGACACCCCGCCCTGTGTCACATGAACGCCACCACCCGCCAGGCCTGCCATCGGAAAGCCCAGGGCAATGACCGACTCGCCCAGTGCACAACCGGCGCCGTCCTTGAAGACGACGGGCGACAGCGGCGGGCAATCCTGAATGCGCAGCAAGGCCATATCGTTGCGTTGATCGACCACCACCACTTCGGCGCGGTAGCGGCCGGCAAAGGAGGAAATGTGCAGCTCCTGCATCTCCTCGATCACATGGGCACAGGTCATGACATGACCGGGTGAAACGGCAAATCCGGTGCCCGTCGCCGAGCCACGGTTCCTCGGCGAATCGCCTGAATACGGACGGCGCGTGGGGTGTGCATCATCGATCGTGATGCCCATGCGACGGCCCATCGCGGCAAGGCCATAGGCCGAGCCTTCGGCCAGGGCGCGGAATTTCCACTGATCGTTGCGGCTGTAGAACTCGCCAATGACGATCGCTGATTCGCCATTGCCTTTCAGATCAAGGGACAGTTCGACTTGGTTGTCGACTTGCAGACGCAGGTCTTTGAGTTCGCTGACGGGGCCAGCCGCCGAGAAGGTATAAACGACCAGCAGCAGACGTTCGCTGCCGCCAGGGAGCCGGGACAAATCCAGGGAACAGCCGATAGACGACGGAGTACCGCTCCATTCCATCCACTGTTGAGTGACTTGAAACAGAGCCGGGTCACCGGTCGGTAGACGCTTTTCAGTGACAGGCAGCAGCGCGACGGCTGCGTATTCCCCAAAGGCGGAAGAGTGGCTGCAATCCAGCGTCCAAGCACATTTTACGCCCGATATAGCAGCGTTCGCTCCAGGCGTAAGCGCCTTCATCCTGTCGTTCCTTGATCGGTATGCTGGCAATTATGCCAAGACAGCTACAATCATTCACTGTCTATGTGGCTTTGTAATATCAGGAAGGCGCTACAACGGCAACTGTGATTGGCTTCACTCGCACACCGTCTACCCACTGGCCCGCGGGTTCGGGTAGATTTAGCCGACGAGCGGCGAAGATTCCCGCAAGGTTCACTCCTGTCGCTCGCGTGTATCCAATACCACCGGAATAGCGAGGGTTGATCTCCAGCAAATGGGGAACGCCTTCGTGGTCGTCGCGCGTCTGAACATTGACCAGTCCATCGCACTTGAAGTGCGCAGCAGCCTTGAGGGCCAGTTCCACGGAAGCGGACTCGCGCTCGAATGTCTGGTGAACACCCTGCTTTCTTCTGCCGACGAACGCCACCGGCTTACCGGCTTCGCACACCATGTCGACGGAACACTCGCTCCCCGGCAAATAAGGCATGACCAGCATCGGCGCCCGCTCCGCGCCGGACTGATAGATGTTCAGGTAGGTTTCAAAATCGACTTCCCGCGCATCCGGGTTTTCCAGGCAGCGGAACGGATCGACATCCGCCTTGAACCGCCAGAAACCCTGACCATAGATCCCAACGACAGGCTTGATGCACACCTCACCTTGGCGGGACAACGTCTCGTAGGCGACGGTCAGTTCCCGGGCATTGCTGACCGTCACGGCGGGAATGCAGGCCAGCCCCGCTCGCTCAGCCTCGGCGGTGAAGCGGCTCTTGTCGTCCACGTTGCTGAAGGTGTCCATGGACATCCCGCCCGTCACGAGCTGCAAACCGGCGGCGGCGAACCGCTCACGGGCCGCTTCGTAGTAACTGCCGATCCGCCCGGCAAGAATCACCTTGATGCCGTGCTCAAGCGCCGTGGCGATCACCCAGTCAATGCGCGTCTCGTTGTCCAGCGGCTCCTGAAAGCTGACGTCGGCCTGACCGGTGATTTCAGGTCGGTCCTGACGATGGGAAGCAAAGATCCTGACGTTCGCCGGCAGTGCTTCGCGCGCGCCGATAAGAATATCGCGCTGGCTGGATTGACCTTCGAGAAACCAGATCACGTTGATGCTCCTGAATGAATATCGACTGGGATTGAAACTCACGTTGAGTCACGAAACCCCGACGCCCGTTAAATTTCCCGTCACGATAACGGACATGAAACAAAAGGCTACTTAATTCCCTTGTTGGGCTTGTCTCTATGCGCCCAAGCAGTGGCGCAGTCCGACTATTTTGATATCGTGCCGTCCATTGTCAGCGCTCATGCAACAGTCGGGCGCGATTTCAAGTTAACGGCGGGCAAGGAAGGGATCGGATGGAGTTTCTACGCTTTGTGATATTTGCGGCGGCCTGGGGATTCATGTGGCGCTGGGTGGTGATCAATCGCGGCACCTGGGGGAAGATTTTCGGCAACATTGCCGGGGCCGTTTCCGGGTTCATTGTCGGGCTTGTGCTGTTGTCCATTACGTTGTCTCTGGTCCCGATGCACTAAACACCGGGCCGGTGCAGGCCCTACCCCGCTTGCACCGGCAACATCACCCGCGCCTCCAACCCGCCTTTCGACCGATTGCGCAGTGTCAGCTCGCCGCCGTGTTCCAGCACAATCGCCCGCGCCGCCGATAACCCCAAACCCACACCTCCTGTGCTTTTATTGCGCGATCCTTCCATGCGGAAGAACGGCACAAATACCTGCTCAAGACTGGCCTGCGCAATGCCTGGGCCACGATCCAGTACGTTGATCCGCACCTGTCCATCGCCGGCGACCAACTCAATCGCAGGCTCACTTCCATACTTGATCGCGTTATCCAGCAAGTTGGTGATCACCCGTTTAAGACCCAGCGGCCGACCGAAATACACCAGCCGCAGCGGTCCACTGAACGCAATATCGATGTGCTGATCACGGTAATCATCCAGCAAGGTTTGCAGCAGTTCCGCCAGATCAAATTGGGTGGCCGGTTCCAGTCGGGCATCGTCGCGGAAGAATTCCAGCGCCGAGTTGATCATCGCCTGCATCTCATCCACGTCACGAAACAGCCGTTGCTGTTGCTCGGTGTCTTCAATGAATTCACCGCGCAAGCGCATCCGCGTCAGGGGTGCGCGCAGGTCGTGGGAGATGGCGGCGAGCATTTGCGTGCGGTCACGGATGAAGTGCTGCAACTGGGCCTGCATCGCATTGAACGCAAGAATCGCCTGGCGGATTTCGTGGGGGCCGAGGGGTTTGATCGGTGGCGCGCGGAAGTCGCTGCCGAAGCGCCGGGCGCCCTCGGCGAAGTGCTGCAAGGGTGTGGCGAGGCGGCGGGTGGCGATCAGTGCGACCAGCGCCGTGGAGATCAGCACCAGCAGAATGACGATTGAATAGCGTGGCGCTTCGTCGAGGCCCCAACTGCGCGACGGCGCGGAGAACATCAGCCACGACGCGTCCGGCAGTTCGACCACTAGCGCGTAATGCGCGTCCATCGGGTCCGTCCAGTCGGACGGTTCATAGGCCTCGATTCGCCGGTCTGCGGATTTAAACAGCGGTTGCAGGATCGCCATGCTGGTGTGAGAAATGGGGTCATCCACTGTAGGCAGATTCAGTTCGCGCCGATCCAGGTGCCAACTGGCGGTGAAGCCTTTGTCGCTGACGGCATGGGCCAATTGGCTGCGCAGTGGCGCCGGCGCGGCTTCAATGACGCGGGTGATGGCCGCTATTTTTTCCAGCAACCCGGTCTCGGTTAGCGGCGGACGTGCCCACACGCCGGCCAGTTGGATAAACAAGCCGTTAAGGGCCAGGGAAATCAGCATGGCCAGGATGATCGTCAACGCGATCCAACGCGCGACCGTGTCTTGCGGCCAACTTCGCTTTAGCCAGTTCATCGCCGCGTCACGCTGGGAGTGAACAAATAGCCGCCATTGCGCACGGTGCGAATCATCGCCGGGCGTTTGGTGTCGGATTCGAGTTTGCGCCGCAGACGACTGACCTGAACGTCGATGCTGCGATCAAATGCCTCATGACTATGCCCCCGCGCCAGGTCCAGCAATTGCTCGCGGGTCAGAATCCGTTGCGGGTGTTCGACGAAGACCAACAGCAAATCAAACTCGCCGGCCGACAGCGGGATCATCACGTTGTCCGGCGAGCGCAGTTCCCGGCGCGTGACATCCAGGTGCCATTCGGCGAAGTCGATCAGCGGGCGTGGCCGTTCCTGGGACACCGGGCGGCGCTCGTCCACCCGACGCAGCACGGCGCGAACCCTGGCCAGCAGTTCGCGGGCGTCGAACGGTTTGGTCAAATAATCATCGGCGCCCAGTTCGAGCCCGACTACTCGATCACTGAGCTCACCCATGGCGGTCAACATGATGATCGGGATGGCGTGGCGAATTCGCAGTTGCTGGCACAGGATCAACCCACTGTCGCCCGGCAGCATCACATCGAGAATGATCAGGTCCGGCGCCTGCCGCTCAATGGCCGACCACAGCGATGCGCCGTCGGTGGCGACCTCGACGCTGTAACCGTGTTGCACGAAGAATTTTTTCAGCAGATCGAGGACCTCAAGGTCGTCGTCCACAATTAACAGGCTGTTCACCGAAGGTCACTTAAGGGCCGAATGGAACCGCCATCTAAAACCATTCGCGCCGGCCCGTCATATATTTCAATCGTGCAATAAAACGTCGGCGGCGCAATAAACCAGACATCTTTGCGCAAGGCTTGGGGCTCAGCATCTCGGCGAATTCCTCCCGAGACTTGCGTCCATGTCGCCTTTCAAATGTGCTCCCTGGCTGGCCCGTAATACCTCGATTGCCGTGCTGGCCGCCGGGTTGGCGGGTTGCAGCAGCCAGCCGCCGTCCAACCCGAGCGTGACCTGCGCCGAAATCGGCTATTCGGTGTACGACCCGGCGGAACCGCTCAACCGCGGCGTCTTCGCCTTCAACCGGGTGCTCGACGACTATGCCCTGGCCCCGGTCGCACGCGGCTATCGCTACCTGCCGGATTTTTTCCAATCGGGTGTGCATAACTTCGTGGCCAACTTCGGCGAGCCCAAGGTCTTTATCAATGACCTGCTGCAAGGCAACCCGATGCGCTCGGTCAATACCCTGGGACGTTTCGCGCTTAACACCACCGTCGGCGTGGTGGGTTTGATCGACGTCTCCGGCAAGGTCGGCATCCCGCGCCACGACGCCGACTTCGGCCAGACCTTCGGCGTGTGGGGCATCGGCAACGGCCCGATCGTCGAACTGCCGCTGTTCGGCACCTCCAACAGCCGCGACGCCGCCGGGCGCGTGCTGAGTTTTGTGGTCGACCCGTTCGGCAGCAACAGCGACACCGTGGACACGCTCAAAACCATCAACACCGTCGGCGGCATCGTCGATGGTCGCGCAGAAGTCTTACCGCTGACCGACAGCCTGCAAAAACTGCCGGACTATTACAGCGCGTTGCGCAACGTGGTGGCCGAGCATCGTGCGGCCTACGTGGCGGAAGGCAAACAAGGCTCGCCGCAAACCACCCAATCTCAATGCACAGGAGCGCCGGCGGATGGGTTCTGAAGGCAAAAGTCTGATTTTGCAGCAGCGGGTGACTCAAAACGACTCGGCCAATTTGCACTGCCGGGAAATTACATTGCGCTTGTCGGCGGATTGTCGTGAGTTGGTGCTCAGTCGTTACACCGAACATTACGGCCCGGCGCTGGTACGGTGGATGGAGCGTAGTCATACGGTGTCGGTGAGTGATTTGTTTCGGTGGTTGGTGGCGAATGGGGAGCGCGGCGTCATGAAGTCGGACGGCTAGTTGCAATTCATTGACATCCACTGCGCTATCATCCCGCGCATCTTTGTAGCCAGAACCCGGATGTCCATGCCTTTGCCACTGCCTGACGATCACCAATCCCTGCCCCCGGTGCTGGTCGGGCCGTTGTTGCGGCGTCTGGAGCCCACACGACTGGTGATGTGGCTTGTAGGATCCCGGGCGTTGTCGCTGACGTTGCGGCTACAAGGCATGACGGACATTTCTCTGGATGCCACGATGTGCACGGTCATCCCCGTCGGCACCCAGGCCTTTATTCACTTGATCGATGTGCCGTTGGCCGCAGCCCTGCCCTGGGACACGTTGATTGAGTACAACCTGCTGATCGACGACGCGGGCATCGCCGATTGGGCACCGCATCTGCTCTACGGCGAGGCCCAATCTCCAAACTTCGTCCTGCGCTCAAAAATTGATCAACTGCTGCACGGATCCTGCCGTAAACCGCATCATCCGGCGGCTGACGGTTTGCTGTGTGTCGACCGCTTGTTGGCAACGAAACACGAAGCGACAGAACGCCCGGCCCTGTTGATGATGAGCGGCGATCAGGTCTACGCCGACGATGTCGCCGGGCCGATGCTGCGGGCGATCCATGCCTTGATCCAACGGTTGGGGTTGTTTGATGAGCACCTCGAAGGCGCGGTGGTCAGTGACAGCGCCAAGCTCTACGAACACCCGGCCAGTTACTACCATCGTGCGGATTTGTTACCGGCGCTTGAGAGCAATGAAACCCTGCGCGAGCGATTTTTCGGCGGCGCCCGTAAGCCGATTTTCACCAGCAGCAGTGCCGACAATCATTTGGTGACTTTCGCTGAAGTCATTGCCATGTATCTGCTGGTCTGGTCGCCGACCGCCTGGACCTTGATCTCGCCACAATCGCCCGCACTGACGCCCGAACGAAGCGAACGTTATGCCCTGGAGCAGACGCGCATCGATCACTTCAAGTCCGAGCTGGGCGGCGTTGGCCGGGCGATGGCACACTTGCCGTGCCTGATGATTTTCGACGACCACGATATTACCGATGACTGGAATCTTTCCGCGCAATGGGAGGAAACGGCCTACGGGCATCCGTTCTCCAAACGCATCATCGGCAACGCGCTGCTCGCCTATCTGCTGTGCCAGGGTTGGGGCAATAATCCGGATGCGTTCGGCGGTGTACTGGAGAAAACCCGTTTGTTGAGCGCCACTGAGCGTTATCTCGACAGCACGATCCAGGACGACTTGATCGACGAATTGCTGAGCTTCCAGAACTGGCATTACGTCTTGCCAACCACCCCTGCCCTGGTGGTGCTCGACACCCGCACCCGACGCTGGCGCAGCGAGATGAACCTCAAGCAACCCTCGGGCCTGCTGGACTGGGAAGCCCTCAGCGAGTTGCAACAGGAGTTGCTGGATCACCCGTCGGCAATCATCGTTTCACCGGCGCCGATCTTTGGCGTCAAGCTGATCGAAACCGTGCAACGCGTGTTCAGCTGGTGCGGTTATCCACTGCTGGTGGACGCCGAAAACTGGATGGCCCATCGCGGCGCGGCCCAAGTCATCCTGAACATTTTCCGACACTCGCGCACACCGGGTAACTACGTGGTGCTGTCGGGTGATGTGCATTATTCCTTCGTCTACGAGGTATTGATCCGACACCGCAAGGCCGGTCCGCGCATCTGGCAAATCACCAGCAGCGGCATCAAGAATGAATTTCCCCGGGCCCTGCTCGAATGGTTTGATCGGCTCAACCGCTGGCTCTACTCGCCCCGTTCGCCGCTGAACTGGCTGACCAAACGCCGACGCATGCGTATCGTCCCGCACATTCCCGAACATGCGGAAGCGGGCGAGCGGTTATGGAATTCGGCGGGGATAGGGCAAGTGCTGTTTAATGACAAGGGCCAGCCGCGGGAGATTTATCAGCACAACGCCGATGGCTCGCCGCGTACGCGAATGGTTGCGCCTGAGTCGTCGTCGACTCGCTAAAGTGGCATGGTGCAAATCCATTGGGGGAGCGGGCTTGCTCGCGAAAGCGGTACAACAGTCAACAGATGTATTGGATGTAAAGCAGCCTTCGCGAGCGAGCCCGCTCCCACTTTGGATCTGCGCCGAATTCGTTTACCAAGGATGAATCATGTTTGCACGGAGCAAGTCAGTCCCCGAATTAATGGTCACCGACCTTCAAAAAAGCCTGCACTTCTGGACGTCGCTGATCGGTTTCAACATCGTTTATGAACGCCCCGGTTTTGCCTACCTCGATCGACAGGGCATCCAGTTCATGCTTGAACAATACGACCCAGCCGAAGGCCAATGGCTGACCGGCCCGTTGGAAGCACCGCTGGGTCGTGGCATCAACTTTCAGATAACCGTCGATTCAGTTGAACCCATTCTCCAGCGACTGGCCGAAGTTCAGTGGCCGTTGTTCCGCCCTTGCGCCGATGTCTGGTATCGCGCGGACGCGGTGGAAGTCGGCCAACGGGAATTTCTGGTACAGGATCCGGACGGCTATCTGGTCCGCTTAGTGGAAAGTCTGGGGGAGCGGCCGTGTTTGAACACATAGATCTCAACTACCTGCTCGGCACTTACGGCTATTGGGCGGTGTTCTTCGGCTGTTTGCTGGAGGGCGAAACCATCCTGATTCTGGGCGGGATGGCGGCTCATCAGCACCTGCTGCACCTGTGGCCGGTGATTGGCTGGGCCAGCCTGGGCGGGATGCTGGGCGATCAGTTGCTGTTCTGGAGCGGACGTTATTTTGGTGGACGGCTGTTGCCGCGCCTGCATCGACAACAAGCGGCGATCGATCGTGTGACGGAGTTGATCGCGCGTTACCCGTCGACCTCGGTGTTTGCCGTGCGCTTTCTGTATGGCATGCGCCTGGTCGGGCCAATGGTGATTGGGGCCAGCGGTTTGTCGCCGCTGCGGTTTACGCTGTTGAATGCGCTGGGCGCGGTGGTCTGGGCCACGGTGTTCGCCAGCGCCGGGTATTGGGTCGGCCAGGCGCTGGAAACGATGTTGGGGAATTTGAAACCCTATCGTTTGCCGATTGCGCTGGGGGTTTTGGTGTTGGCGGTGGTGATTGCGTTGGTTCGGCATTGGCGGGTGAAACAGAAAGCGCGTCATGTTGGGTGAATTGATATCAATAATCTGACCCCACTCCTACGGGGGATGGTGTTGGTCAAGCTGCGCTTAGCGCCCGGCAAACCCCTCTGACAATCATCTCCACTTCCCGCTCATCAATGGTCAGCGGCGGCAGCAAACGAATGGTGTTGCCCCGCGTCACGTTGATCAGCAGGCCGTGATCCCGGGCGGCGATCAGGGTCAGGTCGCGGATCGGTTGTTTGAGTTCGATGCCGATCATCAGGCCTTGGCCGCGAATCGCCATGACGTTCGGATCGTCAGCCAGTTCGGCGCGCAATCTGGCGAGCAGGCGTTCGCCTTGCAGCCGGGCGTTTGACAGCAGGCCTTGTTCTTCGATGATGTCCAGCACGGTGCAGCCGACCCGGCAGGCCAATGGGTTACCACCGAAGGTGCTGCCATGGCTGCCGGGGGTGAACAGGTCGGCGGCGCGGCCCCGGGCCAGGCAGGCGCCGATGGGGACGCCGTTGCCCAAGCCTTTGGCCAGGGTCATGACGTCCGGGACGATGCCTTCGTGCTGGAACGCGAACCACTGGCCGGTGCGGCCGATGCCGGTCTGGATTTCATCGAGCATCAGCAGCCACGAGCGCCGGTTGCACAGTTCGCGCACAGCCTTGAGGTAACCGGGCGGCGCCAGTTGCACGCCGCTTTCGCCCTGGATCGGCTCCATCAGGATCGCCACGATTCTCGGGCCGTGGGCCTGCTGCACCTTGTCCAGCGCCTTAAGGTCGCCGAACGGTACTTTGACGAAATCCCCCGGCAGCTCATTGAAACCCAGGCGCACCGCCGGGCCGTCGCTGGCGGACAAAGTGCCAAGAGTGCGGCCATGAAAGGCGTTTTCCATGACCACCACCAGCGGTTGCTCGATGCCTTTGTGCCAGCCGTAAAGCCGTGCGAGTTTCAGCGCCGTCTCGTTGGCTTCGGCGCCGGAGTTGTTGAAAAACGCCCGGTCCATGCCCGAGAGCCGGGTCAGTTTTTGCGCCAGTTGCTGTTGCCAATCGATGCTGTAGAGATTCGACGTGTGCAACAGCAACCCGGCCTGTTCGCTGATGGCCGTCACGATTTTAGGATGAGAGTGGCCGACATTGGTCACTGCTACGCCCGCCACTGCATCCAGATATTCTCGACCGGCCTGGTCCCACAGGCGTGTGCCCAGGCCTTTGCTAAAGCTCAGGGCCAAAGGTTGGTAAGTGCTCATCAGGCAGGTGGCGGTCATGGCATCAAGCTCCAGCAAGGGTTGTTGTTTTTGCAGTATGGTTAGCCACCAGAGCTGGATAAACGCTGCAATACTTCAATCATTTAAAAGTTGAGCTTGATAATGGATTTGTTTCAGGCAATGACCGTTTACGTTCGCGTGGTGGAAACCGGCAGCATGACCGCCGCCGCGTTGCAGTGCGAAATGTCCACGACCATGGTCGGCAATCACTTGCGCGCCCTGGAGCAACGTCTCGGTGTGCGTTTGCTCAACCGCACAACACGGCGCCAGCGCCTGACCGAATTTGGCACCGCGTATTACCAGCGCTGCCTCGAAGTGCTGGGGCTGGTGGAAGACTCTGAGCGCCTGGCCGAGCAGGCACTCGATGAACCAAGTGGCACGTTGCGCATCACCGCGCCGCTGACCTTCGGTACAGAACGGCTGGCGCCAGCACTCAGCGAATTCTCGTTACGCTGTCCACGGGTCAAATTGGACGTCGTGCTCACCAACGGCCGTCCGGACCTGTTGGAGAACGGTTTCGATACGGCGATTCGCTTGGGCGCTATCGAGCCTTCCAACCTGATTGCCCGCCCACTCATCGATTACACGCTGACGATGTGCGCCTCGAAGGCATACCTGGCGCGCCGGGGCACCCCGCAGAAACCCGAAGATCTGCAACACCACGACTGCCTGGCCTTCGCTTACCCGGAAGGCGATGACTGGCGCTCAGTGGAGAAACAATGGCGCCTGACCGGCCCTGAAGGCGAAGTGATGGTCGCGGTCAGCGGTCCGATGCTGATCAACAGTTCGGCGGGTTTGCATCAAGCGGCACGCACCGGCATGGGCATCGTGATGGTGCCCGATGCGCTGGTGGAACAAGACCTCGCAGACGGGAAACTCGTGGCCCTGATGCAGGATTACCAACTGCCGAGCCGGCCGATGAACCTGGTGTATACCCAGGATCGCTACCGTTTGCCGAAACTGCGTAGCTTCGTCGACTTCGCCGTGCAGATGTGGGGCAAGCACTAGCCGCGCCAATGCCCCATGGACTAATCTGCTCCACGGGCGAGTCACATCGATATAGGGGCGGCAAGGAGAGCGGTGATGGGCGACGCAACGGATATCGATCCGTTGAAGTTCAATCTGTCGGACTTCAACGAAGACATGCTGCACACCATTATGGAACTGGTCAGCGACGGCATTTGGGACTGGAATGCCAACACCGGCTTCGTCTACCGCAACCCCGGGTGGTACGAGATGCTCGGCTACACGCCGCACTCTCTGGACAACACGGTGCTGACCTGGGAAACCGTGATGCATCCCGACGATTATTCTCGGGTCATGGCGTTGTTCGATGACTATCTGAATCAGCGTGCGCCCGGCTATCAGGCCGAGTATCGCTGCCGC
The DNA here is from genome assembly GCF_018449725.1 of Pseudomonas sp. dw_612. Classification (GTDB taxonomy): domain Bacteria; phylum Pseudomonadota; class Gammaproteobacteria; order Pseudomonadales; family Pseudomonadaceae; genus Aquipseudomonas. The sequence continues at coordinate 361,856 of NZ_JAAVVC010000005.1, forward strand.
CGACAGGATGGCACTTACACCTGGATCGAAGATCGCGGCTATATCCTGGCGCGCAATGCCGATGGCTCGGTGGCGCGGATGGTTGGGGCGCACCGCAGCATCGAAGACAAGAAGCGCCTGCTCGAAGAACTGGAGCGGCGCAATCATTCCCTCGAAGCCCTTGTCGAAGAACGCACCCGGGAGCTGTCCCGGGTCAATCAACAGCTGCAAATCCAACTCGAAGAAAACCGCAAACTGGCCGAAACCGATGCCCTGACCTCGGTCGCCAATCGCTATCGCCTGGAAAAAGCCCTGCCCCAGGAATGCGATCGCGCCCAACGTTTCCGCCATCCGTTGTCGCTGATTGCCATGGACATCGACGACTTCAAGACCATCAACGATCACTACGGCCACGCGCTGGGTGATGCGGCGTTGGTGCAAGTGGTCGACTGCCTGAAAAGCTGTGTGCGTGACGGTGACTTGCTGTCTCGCTGGGGTGGTGATGAATTCATCCTGATCCTGCCCAGTACCCCGCTGGCCGATGCCCGGGAAATCGCGGAAAAAATCCGCCATGGCCTGACGAATCTGCTGCCGGTGGGCGACTTTCAAGTGACCATGAGCTTTGGCGTGGTCCAGCGCTTTGAAGAGGAACAACAAACCGGCCTGCTGGCCAGGGCCGATCAGGCGCTGTATCGCTCGAAAGTGATGGGCAAGAATGTGATTTCGGGATGAGTACAGTCTTGGAGATCCGTGATGTGAAGCCTTCGGAAGTTGAATCCGTGAGGCTGTTTCTGGGGCAGAACGGCTGGGGCCATCGCACCGGATCAGCAGAGCATTTCGCACAGTTGGTTGCCAATTCCCAACGCACGGCGGTTGCCGTAAAGGATGAGCAGATCGTCGGGTTTGCTCGGGGCATCACCGATGGGTTGTCCAACGGATATCTGTCGATGGTGGTCGTGAGTGAGCAGCATCGCCGTGAAGGTGTAGGCCGTGCGCTGGTATCGCATGTGATGGGAAATAACTCCGACATCACGTGGGTTTTACGTGCAGGTCGGGAAGGTGCTTCGGGGTTTTTCTCCAACCTGGGTTTTGAGACGTCCACCATTGCCATGGAGCGCTCGCGTGGCGGGTAGCCCGGTGAGCATTCATTGAAAAACAAGCGCTAAGGAAAGCCAATGACTACCACCCCCGTGTATCGCCGGGCCACACCGGACGATCTACTCGCCATTTGCGAATTGGGCCAACAACTCAACAGCCTCCATCACCGCGAACGTCCGGACATTTATGCGCCAGCCACCGAAGACTTCGCGCGGGACAGCGGCCACTGGCAGCCGTACCTCGACAGCGAACATCAGGTGACCTTTCTTGCCGAACAGGCTGGCAAGGTGATTGGATTCATCACCGTGCAAGTCACTTCGTTCAACAGTCCGCTGGTTCAGCATCAACAGGTGGGCCGGGTAGGATCGGTCTGTGTTGACGACAGTGCTCGGGGTCAAGGCGTTGGACGAGCATTGATGGAGCGTGCTCAAGCCTGGGCCATCGAACAGGGCGCCACGGACCTTCGGCTCACTGTTTGGGCGTTCAACGCACCAGCACTTCGCCTGTATGAGGAGCTGGGTTATGAAATGCGCGCCTTTGAAATGGGCAAGCGCCTATAAACCTGCCTTCACCAACACCGCCTTCTCCTGATACCGATCCGGATACAACTGCTTCAACTGCGCCACCTTCGGCATATCGTTGATCACGATGTACGGGTACGTCGGGTGCTCGGTCAGGAAGTCCTGGTGATAGTCCTCGGCCGGGTAGAAGCCGTTGTAGGTTTCCAGTTTGGTGACGATGGGTTTGTTGAACAAATGCGCGGCGTCGAGTTGGGCGATGTAGGCCTGGGCGACGCGTTGTTGTTCCTGATTTTCCGGGAAGATCGCCGAGCGATACTGAGTGCCGCTGTCAGGCCCCTGGCGGTTGAGTTCCGTGGGGTTGTGAGCCACCGAGAAGTAGATTTGCAGCAGGGTGCCATAGCTGACCTGGGTGGGGTCGAAGGTGACTTCGACGGATTCCGCATGCCCGGTATCGCCATCGCTGACTTTCTCGTATTCAGCCGTATTGGCCGCGCCCCCGGCATAACCGGAAACGGCTTTCTTCACGCCTTTGACGTGCTGGAACACACCCTGGACGCCCCAGAAACAACCGCCCGCGAAGACCGCCGTTTCACTGTGGGCCTGGGTGGTTTCGTCGATGGTCGGTGGAGGGATGACCACGGCATCTTCAGCAGCGCCGAAGGAAAACGCCGAACATTGGCCGATAACGCTGGCCGCCGCCAGGCCCAGCAAGGTACGGCGCCAGGTAAATAAAGTTTTCATGGGGCTGACTCCTTGGAAAATGAGATCGCGATCAACCAAACGTAAAGGCATACGCCGAGACGCCTGGGTCGAGAAATTCGATGCTGAAGGTGCGATCCGTGACATCGCCGGACTGGCGCACCAATTGATACAAGCGTTGTTCAGTCACGCTGCCACCACCATCGGGCGCCACATCGGTGCCGTGAGCTTCGCCCGGAGCCTTGCCGTCAATCAGCACTTTGAAACGCACCGGTTTACCATCAGCGCCAGGCCCCAGCACCAGATGCAGGTCGCGAGCGTGGAAGCGGTAGACGATGCGGCTGGCTGGGGCACTTGAAGTGGCGCGTTCCGAGCCGACGTTCCATTGGCCACCGAGACTCCAGTTATTCAGGGCCAGTTGGGCCGGTGGGCTGTACGTCGCGACCTTGTCAGCCGAGAAACCTTTTTCGGGTACGAAGTTCTCCGCACGCTGATAGCCGACATAGGTTTCCGGCGACAGGACTTCCTTCATGTCCGGGGCAAGCTGAACACCCTCGGCGCTGGCAGTGATCAGACCGTCCGCGACCTTGGTTGCCCCTGCTTCCTTCAGCAATTGTTGAATCACCCGTTCCGACTCGGCGTATTCGCCTTCGCCAAAGTGGTGATAACGAATGCGCCCCTTAGCGTCGGCAAAGTAGTGCGCCGGCCAGTACTCGTTGCTGAACGCGCGCCAGATCTTGTAATCGTTATCGATGGCCACCGGGTAGTTGATGCCCAGGTCTTTCATGGCTTTGGTGACGTTGCCGACATTGCGTTCGAAGGCAAACTCCGGCGCATGCACGCCGATCACCACCAGGCCCTGATCGCGATACTTCTCGGCCCAGGCTTTTACATATGGCAAGGTGCGCAGGCAGTTGATGCAGGAGTAGGTCCAGAAATCCACCAGCACGACTTTGCCCTTCAACGCATCGGCGGTCAGCGGTGGCGAATTGAGCCACTGTACGGCGCCATCCAGCGGTGGGAGGTTGCCCTCAACCGGCAGCGTGCCTGGGTTTTTGTCAGCAACTTGCATGGCACTGCCCGAGGCCGGAAGTGCCGCGCTGTTGTTCGGTGATTTGCCGGCCAGGCGCCCGACCAGGGCCTGTTCGATACTACCGGTGGACGCCGTCGAAACCCGTGCCAGAATCCCGGTGTCCAGCCCCAGCGCAATCGCGGCCACACCGGCCAGCATCATGGCGCCAAGCCCTTTGCGCACCCACTCGCCTGCACCGATCGAGCGTTTCATCGCAGCGAATACCTTGCCGCCCAGCAACAGCGCTACGGCCAGGGAGGTTGCAGCACCGGCGGCGTACGCCAGCAGCAACAACGTGGTGCCGATGCTCGCCCCTTGCAACGCCGCACCCGTCAGCACCAATCCGAGGATCGGCCCGGCGCAAGGTGCCCAGAGCAGGCCCGTGGCCACGCCGATCAGAAACGAAGCACCGGGACGCGGCCGAGCATCGGCGCCCGCCACTTCCGACAACCGACTGCCCGCCGCCACCAATGGACGCGTCAGACGGTCGGCCAGTTTTGGCAGCAACAGCGTCAGGCCGAACAGCGCCACGAACACCAGTGCAAGCCAGCGGCCGTACTGATTGAGCTGCACCACCCAGCCGCCGCCCACCGCTGCCAACGTGGCGACAAGGGCGAAGGTCATGGCCATCCCCACCAGCAGCGGCAAGCCACTTTTCACAAACGGCTGCCCGGTGCGCGCGAAGACAAACGGCAATACCGGCAGGATGCACGGGCTGACAATGGTCAGCACACCACCGAGATAAGACAGAACCAGAAGCCACATAGCATCGACCTGCATCAAGTGAAAGAAAGTAAGTGGTTGCGGATCAAGCCGCCTGTGGCTCGAAGGTCATCGCCAGGCCATTCATGCAGTAGCGTAGGCCAGTCGGTTTGGGCCCATCGTCGAAGACATGGCCCAAGTGTCCGCCGCAACGCCGGCAGTGGACCTCCTCGCGTAACACGCCGAAAGATCGGTCCTGACGCGTGGCCACGGCTTTGTCCAGCGGCGCCCAGAAACTCGGCCAACCGGTACGGCTGTCGAACTTGGTGTCGGATGAAAACAACGACAGATCACACCCGGCGCAAGCAAACGTGCCTGGCCGGTGCTCATTGTTCAACGGACTGCTGTAGGCGCGTTCAGTGCCTTCTTCGCGCAGGATCTCGTATTGCTCGGCACTGAGAAGGGTGTGCCATTCGCTGTCGGTGTGAGTCACCTCGAACACCTCCGCCGCATCGGCCTCGCTGATCAGCGCGGAACTTGCCGAAAATTTTGGCAATACACCGATCACCAGGGCTGCAGCCCCCAGCCCGCCGCTCGTTAAAAGAAATTGTCTGCGTGAAAACATGGCCGTCTCCAAAATTCCAGGTGCCTGTCATGGAACACAGCCTAGGCTTGGGTTGATCGCCAAATCCTCACGGGGAGTTAAACAATTCGTGATAACTCCACCCGAGGAAAACCCGCACAATGTGCCCATTCGCAACAAAGGATTGAGCTTCATGGAACAGACCAAACGCGTCCTGGTGGTCGAGGACGACCTGCATATCGCCGACCTTATCTGCCTGCATCTGCGCGATGAGCAGTTCGAGGTGGTGCATTGCGCCGACGGGGACGAAGGCATGCGCCTGTTGCAGCAAGGAAGCTGGGACGCCTTGATCCTTGACCTGATGCTGCCCGGTGTCGACGGCCTGGAAATCTGCAAACGCGCCCGGGCCATGGCGCGCTACACCCCGATCATCATCACCAGCGCGCGCTCCAGCGAACTGCACCGCATCCTGGGCCTGGAACTGGGTGCCGACGATTACCTGGCCAAGCCGTTTTCCATGCTGGAGCTGGTGGCGCGGGTCAAGGCATTGCTGCGACGGGTCGACGCCATGGCCCGCAACCTGAAGATGGACGCCGGAAGCCTGATCCTCGACGGCCTGTCCATCGACCCGATCACCCGCGAAGTGTCCCTCGACGGCCGGCGTCTGGACCTGACGCCACGGGAGTTCGACCTGTTGTATTTCTTCGTCCGCCAACCGGGCAAGGTGTTTTCGCGCATGGACCTGCTCAACGCCGTGTGGGGCTACAGCCACGAAGGCTACGAACACACGGTCAACACCCACATCAATCGCCTGCGGGCCAAGATCGAAACCGATCCGGCGCAACCGGTGCGCATCCTCACGGTGTGGGGACGCGGTTATAAATTCGCGGCACCCGAGGACCATCCATGAGAATGACCCTGACTCAGCGCCTGTCCCTGGTGTTCGCCGTGTTGCTGCTGGTGTGCTGCGGCTCCTCGGCATGGATGCAGGTGCGCTCCAACCAGATGCATGAGCTGGAAGTGGTGCAAGGGTTGTCCCGGGATCTGGCCCAGCACATCGCCCACGACACCGTGCTGATGGACGCCAAGGGCCTGATGCCGAATGCCGTGCGCGATCTGTTCAGCCAACTGATGCTGGTCAACCCGAGTGTCGAGGTCTATCTGCTCGACAGCCAGGGCCGCATCGTCGGCAGCGCTGCGCCGGAAGGACGGATACGCCGCAATCAAGTCGATCTGCAGCCGGTCCAGCGTTTGCTCAAGGGCGACGCCTTGCCGATCCTTGGCGACGACCCGCGCAGCGTCGATGGCCGCAAGGTATTCAGCGCCGCGCCGTTGCAGGTCGACGGTAAACCGGCCGGCTATCTGTATGTCGTGCTGCTCAGCGAAGAACATGATCGCTACGCCGAACGCGGTGCCACCAGCGCTGCGTTGAATACGGCGCTGCTGTCCATCGGCCTGGTGGCGCTGCTGTGCCTGATTGCCGGCCTTACAGCCTTTGCCTTGATCACCCGGCCGTTGCGACGCCTGACCGAAACCGTCAGCCAGTTCGACATCGACGGCGTGCCGGTCACGCCGCCGACACCAGCTCCTGTCGACAAAGCCTCCATTCACGATGAGATTGCCGTGCTCGACGCCGCATTCCGGCAGATGCAAACCCGCCTCAGTGAACAATGGCGCTCGCTGACGCGTCAGGATCAGGAACGTCGCGAATTGGTGGCGAACATCTCCCATGACCTGCGCACGCCCCTGGCCTCGCTGCACGGTTATCTGGAAACGTTGTCGCTCAAGGACGCCACGCTCTCCCCCGCCGACCGTCGCCGCTACCTTGGCATCGCCCTCGATCAAAGCCGCAAGGTTGGTGGCCTGGCGCAATCGCTGCTGGAACTGGTGCGCCTGGAACACGGTTTTGTGCAACCGGTGCTGGAACGCTTCTCCATGACCGATCTGGTGCAAGACATCTTTCAGAAGTTCGAACTCACCGCCGAAGCACGCCAGGTGGAACTCAAGGCGACCTTCGCCCCCAACGTTTCCGCGGCTTGTGCCGACCTGGGGTTGATCGAACGGGTGCTGACCAACCTGTTCGACAACGCCTTGCGCCATACCCCTCAGGGCGGTGAAATCGAACTCGGCCTGCGACCTCAGGGCTCGTTCGTCGAAGTGACCATCAGCGACACCGGCCCCGGCATCGCCGCCGAACTGCGCGAAGGCTTGTTCCTGCGGCCATTCAACATCGGCGGTGCACGGCGCGACGGTGGTTTGGGGCTGCGGATCGTGCATCGCATCCTGCAACTGCATGGCCGTGATATCCAGCTGATCGATGTGCCGGGACGCGGCGCCACCTTCCGCTTTACGTTGCCCGTGGACGAGCAAACGGCCGAACAAGGGGTGGTTCGCTCGATGAATCTGAATTCGCCGGGGGCGTAGGAGCTGCCGAAGGCTGCGATCTTTTGATCTTCAGCACTTTCAACATCGCCGAAGATCAAGATCAAAAGATCGCAGCCTTCGGGTGGGTAGGCATCCAAATACGTCCACTCGCCTGTTGGGTCGTGACAACTCCGCCTCGGTCCAATAGATTAGGCGGCCTGAAAAGGCCTAGCGCTTTCTCGCCTCAACTCAAGTTAAAAGAAGTAGTGAAATTTCAATGTCCGATTCCAACACCGCTGAATCCGTAGTCACCTTGTCGTCCAAAGCGGAATACGAAAACTCCATCAATCTTTCACAGCACGTGCCCCAGGCCAAGACCATCAGCGAGATGGTCCTGGACGCTTTCCAGTCCACCCGGGAAAGCGACCAGATTCGCGAGCTGCGCGCCGCGATTCGCCAGGCCCACGACAGCTTCGACGACGACAAAGCCTATGAGCTGATGGGCGAACTCAAGCAACTCAAGGATGCCGAGGCCTCCGACATTGCCGCCCTGGAAGACCTGAGCAGCAAATTCCCGATCAGCCGCATCCTGTCCAGCTTCAAGGACGATCCGGCGTTTCAGGAAATTGTTTATGGCCTGGCGCTGAAGGTGCTGAACCAGACGCATCAAGCCATCAGTAACCCGAGCAGCGGCAAGAGCAAGGCTGCTCGCGCCAAGAAAGACGTCGAAGTGTTCACCATCAGCAAGGATGGCATGAACGTCACCTTGCCGCTGCGCACGCCACGCTCGCGCCTGAACGTTGACCGTGAAGCCCTGGAGTTCCTCGGTTTCACCTTTGTCGGCGAAGGTGAAGAAGCAGAGCTGGAAAGCGAAACCTTCCTGGACAATGCCGGGACGGAACAAGCGGTCAACCGCAAAAACATCATCACCGCGCTGCAGCAGCAAACCGCGTTTGACGGTTACAGCATCGCCGCGCAGTAACACGACTCAGCGGTCCTGCAAAACCAAAAGCCCCGCACTGAGGTTCAGCGCGGGGCTTTTTGTTGCCTGCCACAAAGCGTCACGGCGCGGGAGGACGTAACGCAACAATCATGTCCATTTCGACGGCCGCATTTTTCGGTAGTTGGTAAACCCCAATCGTGGTTCGTGTGTGTTTGCCGGCATCTCCCAATACATGCCTGAACACATCGGACGCACCATTGGCCACTTCGCTCAGGTCAGCAAAGTCCGCCGTGGACTTTACATACACCGTGATGCGTAACAGCGCCTTGATTTTGTCCAGTGAGCCGATGGTGTCGACAATCAATGCCAGCCCTCGCATCGCACTGATGCTGGCGGCGATTTGAGCATCGGCCAGGGTCAGTTCAAGGCCTACCCTGCCCGGGTACTGGACCTTGCCATGCTTACGCGGTATCAGACCACTGACATACAGTTCATTGTTGTGCCGAACCAGGGGTTCAAAATGCCAACCGATGGTGCTCTCGCCGTAGATGTCGTAATCAAGTTCTGTTGCCAGAGCGATGAAGCGTTCATCGCAAGTCATGTGGCCCGTCATTTCCCCCTACCCCACCTTTGTATCTATCCGTTAACAACTCTAACTTTCGACAGATTAGCCCAAGGTAGCCCTTCGCCACGACCCTGAATGAAAAAGCCCCGCACTTCTTTCGAGGGCGGGGCTGTTTGATACGTGATTGCTACCGAGCCTAGGGTTCCAGGGCGACAATCATGTCCACTTCTACCGGGGCATTTTTCGGCAGCTGATAAACACCGACGGTGGTTCGGGTATGTTTACCGGCGTCGCCCAACACATGGGTAAAGACATCCGACGCGCCGTTGGCCACTTCACTGAGGTCAACGAAATCAAAGGTGGATTTGACATGGACGGTGATACGAATCAGTGACTTGATTTTATCCAGTGAACCGACAGCATCCATGATCAGTGCCAAGGCGCGTATGGCACTGATGCCCGCAGCGGCTTGGGCATCCGCCAGGTTGAGTTCCAGGCCCACCCGGCCGGGATACTGGATTTTGCCGTTCATGCGCGGCACCAGGCCGCTTACATACAATTCATTGCCATGCCAGACCAGCAGGGAGTAATGCCCGCCGGCGGTGTTCTCGTCGTAAATGTCGAAGCCGTGCTCCTTGGCCAGCTCGATAAAGCGTTCGTCACGGGTGGTTGGCTTGTTCATTGACTGCACCTTCTAGATCAATCTTGCGAAACACGCCTTCGAGGGTAGGCACAGACGCTTGCCTTGAGCAGAGCAAGTTCGTATAGAATCCAGCGAACTTTACTGCCAGGGAGACCAGTAAAATGCAGGCCCAACGTGCGGTCATCGCCGCCATCGAGTTCCAGCCAGGTGTGCCGCTGGTGCAGCAGATCGTCGAGCAACTGTCGATCGCCATCAGCCAGGGCGGCTTGCCCCACGGTGCCAAGCTGCCGCCGATTCGCGAACTGGCCGAGCTGCTGAATGTGGGCAAATCCACAGTGGTCGACGCCCTCGACCACTTGCGGGCCAAGGGGTTGGTGGTTTCACGCCAGGGTTCGGGGCATTACGTGCATCGCTCCAGCACCACGATCCCGGTGGAGCCCGGCCCGGACCTGCAACCCCAGGACACCCTCAGCATCGTCCGCCGCGCCGTATTGCTGGACAACGGCGCCCTGCGCCCCGGCTGCGGATTTCTGCCCTCCTCCTGGCTGCCCGCCGAAGAACTGCTCAAAGCCGTGCGCGGCACCCTGCGCGCCACCGCCCTGCGCATGGGCGAATACGGTGTCACGGGGGGTTATCTGCCATTACGCCACGCGTTGCGGGTCAAGCTTGCGACCTTCGGCATCGACGTGCCGGTGGAACAGATCATCACCACCGCCAACACCATGCAGGCCGTCGACCTGCTGATGCGCCTGCTGCTCAAACCCGGCGACACCGTGCTGCTCGACGACCCGTGCTACTTCAACATGCACACCAACCTGGCGCTGCATGGCGCCAACGTCATTACCGTTGCACGCACCTGCGAAGGCCTGGACCTGGAAGCCTTCGAGCAAGCGCTGATCGCCCACAAACCCGTGCTGTACATGACCAACAGCACGCTGCATAACCCCACCGGGCATTCGTTTTCCCCGGCGCAGGTGTATCGGCTGATGGAGTTGAGCCACCGCTATGGCTTCCACATTGTCGAAGACGATTTGTATGGCGATCTTCAGCAACGCCGCACACCGCGTCTGGCGGCAAGTGGCGTGGACAATGTGAGTTACGTGTCCGGGTTCTCCAAGACCCTGACGGCCAACAGCCGGGTCAGCTATGCCGTACTGTCTCCCGAACTGGCAGCGCGGATGATCACCCTGAAAATGGCCTGCGGCGGCGTGACCTCGGAATTTGCGGAGCAGATTACGTGCAAGATGCTCAGCAACGGGAGCTACGCCAAACATACGCGGCGGACGGTGGATCGGTTGTATGAATCGAGCAGTCGGGTGGCGCGTTGGTTGGTGGAGGCCGGGTGTTCCGTGTCCTCCCTGCCCGGTGAAGGGCTGTTTATCTGGACACGTTTGCCGGAAGGCCTGCACGCCGAAACCCTGGCCCGCAAAGGCATGGAAAACGACCTCGTGCTGGCGCCCGGCACCCTGCTCAGCAAGGCACCGGATGCCAGCCAGTTTCTGCGATTCAACGTGGCACACAGTGATAACGCCCAGGTTCGGGAGCGTTTTTTCCGGTTGCTGGATCGCTGAGACTTCCTGATACACCGCGTCGCTCCCTTCGCGAGCAAGCCCGCTCCCACATTGGATCGGGGTTGCCACAACTTTTTCGCCCGACGCTGAACTCCTGTGGGAGCGGGCTTGCTCGCGAAAGGCGCGCCGCGGTCCACCAGAAAAACCCCCAATAAAAAACCCCGCTCTCCTCTCGAAGGGCGGGGTTTTTCAATTCAGTAGCTAAACCCTAAGGCGCATAAGTCAGCAACAGCTCACTCGGCACTTTGAAGTCCAGCGACATCATCACGCTCAGCGCGGTAATGGTGAAGATCGAGAACACGAACAGCTTGCGTGCCCAGACCGTGTCATCCACTGCCTTGTAGCCGGTCCAGGCCATGTACAACCAGTACATGCCCATGGCGGCGGCGACGGCAAGGTAGCTCATGCCGGCGTAGCCGCTGAAGGTCAGCATCAGGGTCGCGACCAGGAATGCCAGGATGTAGAGCAAGATGTGCTTCTTGGCGACCTGAATCCCGCGCTTCACTGGCAACACCGGAATCGATGCAGCCAGGTAATCGTTGAAGCGGAAGATCGCGATGGCGTAGGAATGCGGCATCTGCCACAGGCTGAACATCACCAGCAGGGTTAGCGCGGCCATGTCGAAGCTGTTGGTCACGGCGACGTAACCGATCACCGGCGGCATGGCGCCCGACAGACTGCCCACCAGCGTTCCGTGAACCGACTTGCGCTTGAGGTACAGGCTGTAGAAGCCGACGTAGATGACGAAACCGATCACCGCGAACAGCGCGGCCAGTGGATTAGCCACCTTGTACAACAGTGCAACGCCGGCGATGCCGAGGACGGTCGCGTAGATCAGGGCCAGTTTCAGGGAGATTAAGCCCTGGACCAGCACCCGGTTCTTGGTGCGTTCCATCTTCAGGTCGATGTCGCGGTCGATGCAGTTGTTGAACACGCAACCGGAAGCTACCACCAGGGACGTGCCGATCATGGCGGCCAGGAAGATGGCCAGATCGACATGCCCTTTCGAGGCCAGGAAAAAACCGCCTGCCACAGAAAGCACGTTACCGAAAATGATCCCCGGTTTGGTGATTTGGATAAAGTGCTTAAAGGACATCCGGACTTTCCTCAGTGCGCCATCATGACGGTGTGGATGCTGAACATGATCCACAGCGACAAGCCAACCAGCAGGACGATCACCATCGCAGCGAACACAAACGCGATCACGTTGTTACGCTGGGCGGCGGAGCGGTCCAAGTGGAGGAAGTACACCAGGTGAACGAGCACCTGGATCACTGCGAACGCCAGTACGATCCACAGCGTCCAAACTTTCGGCAGCGATGGGTACATCACCAGGCCGAACGGAATGATCGTCAGGATCACCGACAGGATGAAGCCGATGGCGTAGGACTTTACGCTGCCGTGACCGGCGTCGTGGCTGTCGTGTCCGTGGGTATCGTGGCCATGATTTGAGTGAGCTGCGTTAGCCATTACAGGGTCCCCATCAGGTAAACAACGGTGAATACGCAGATCCACACCACGTCCAGGAAGTGCCAGAACAGGCTCAGGCAGCTCAGGCGAGTCTTGTTGGTCGACGTCAGGCCGTGCTTGTTGACCTGATACATCATGATCGCCATCCAGATCAGACCACTGGTCACGTGCACACCGTGGGTGCCGACCAGGGTGAAGAACCCGGACAGGAAGCCGCTGCGGTTAGGACCGTAGCCTTCGGAGATCAGCATGTGGAACTCGTTAATCTCCATGCCGATGAAGCCCAGGCCGAACAGAAAAGTGATGGCCAACCAGCCCAACACGGCTTTCTTGTTGCCCTTGAACAACGCCAGCATGGCGAAGCCGTAGGTGATCGAGCTGAGCAACAGGCAGGCGGTTTCGCCCAGCACGTATGGCAGCTCGAAGATGTCGTGGCCCGACGGGCCACCCGCTACGTTGTTAACCAGTACCGCGTACACCGCGAAGATCGACGCAAACAAAATGCAGTCGGTCATCAGGTAGAGCCAGAAACCGAATACGGTCATCTCGCCCGAGTCGTGGTGATGGTCATCGTGCCCATGTTCATCGACATGGGTGTGTCCAGCATTGGTCACTAAGTTCGACATGGTTTAAGCCTGTTCCAACGAGGTTTCAACACGGGTGGCGCCAGCAGGGACTTTCCCGGCGGCTACCAGACGCTTGTGCTGCTCGGCTTCGATGCGCTCGATCACGTCGACCGGCACCATATAGCCCTGGTCATCACGGGCAGCATGGATAACGAAGTAGATCACGGTACCGGCGAGGCCGAAGATGGCCATCCACCAGATGTGCCAGATCATCGCGAAACCGAACACGGTCAACAGAGCACCCATGACCAGACCGGTCGCGGTGTTGTTTGGCATGTGGATCGGCTCGTACTTGACCGGAGTCTGGTACGCAGTACCGTTTTCCTTGGCTTCAGTGAACGGGTCGATGCCTGGCGCTTTCGGCAGTACGGCGAAGTTGTAGAACGGCGGTGGCGACGAGGTCGACCATTCCAGCGTGTGGGCATTCCACGGATCGCCGTGTTCGCACATGTTCTCTGGCTTCTTGCGGTCACGCACACTGACGTACAGCTGGATCAACTGGCAGGCAATACCGACCGCGATCATGACTGCGCCGAACATGGCGACGTGCAGGTAAGGCACCCACTCAGGGTTGGTGGTGGCGTTCAGACGACGGGTCATGCCCATGAAGCCCAGTGCATAGAGCGGCATGAACGCGACGAAGAAGCCCGAGATCCAGAACCAGAACGCTGCCTTGCCCCAACCTTCGTGCAGCTTGAAGCCGAACGCTTTAGGGAAGAAGAAAGCGAAACCGGCGATGTAGCCGAATACCGCGCCGCCGATGATCACGTTGTGGAAGTGAGCGATCACGAACAGGCTGTTGTGCAGGACGAAGTCAGCACCCGGGATGGCCAGAAGTACGCCGGTCATGCCGCCGATGGCGAAGGTCACCATGAAGCCCAGGGTCCAGAGCACCTGGCTGGTGAACTGCAGACGACCGCGATAGATGGTGAACAGCCAGTTGAATAGCTTCACCCCCGTCGGAATCGAGATCAGCATCGTTGCCAGGCCAAAGAAGGCGTTGACGCTGGCCCCCGAACCCATGGTGAAGAAGTGGTGCAGCCAGACCATGAAGCCCAGGATCGAGATCGCGCCCGAGGCGTAGATCATCGAGTGGTGGCCGAACAGACGCTTGCCGGAGAAGGTCGAGATGACTTCGGAGAAGACCCCGAACGCCGGCAGAATCAGGATGTAAACCTCGGGGTGACCCCAGGCCCAGAACAGGTTGACGTACATCATTGGATTGCCACCAAGTTCATTGGTGAAAATGTGGAAATCCATGTAACGGTCAAGCGTCAGCAACGCCAGGGTAGCGGTCAGAATCGGGAACGAAGCCACGATCAGCACGTTGGCCCAGGTGCAGGTCCAGGTGAAGATCGGCATGTCCATCATTTTCATGCCTGGAGTACGCATCTTCAGCACGGTGGCCAGGAAGTTGACCCCCGTCAATGTCGTCCCTAGACCAGACAGTTGTAATGCCCAGATGTAGTAGTCCACGCCAACGCCCGGGCTGTAGCCCAGTTCCGACAGCGGTGGATACGCAACCCAACCGGTACGGGCGAATTCGCCGACACCCAGGGACACGTTTACCAGCACCACGCCGGAGACCAGCAGCCAGAAGCTCAGGGAGTTCAGGAACGGGTAGGCAACGTCACGCGCGCCGATCTGCAGCGGCACTGCAAGGTTCATCAGGCCGGTGAAGAATGGCATCGCCATGAAGATGATCATGATCACACCGTGGGCGGTGAAGATCTGGTCATAGTGTTCAGGCGGCAGGTAGCCAGGCGAACCCTCGGTGGCCAGGGCCAGCTGGGAACGCATCATGATGGCGTCGGCAAAACCGCGCAGCAGCATGACCATGGCGACGATGATGTACATCACCCCGATTTTCTTGTGGTCGACCGACGTCAGCCACTCGGTCCACAGGTAGGTCCACTTCTTGAAATAGGTGATCAGCCCGAATACCGCCAGACCACCGAGCGCGATCATGGCGATGGTAATCATCACGATCGGTTCGTGGAACGGGACCGCTTCCCAACTTAATTTACCAAACATCGTTTACTCCTCTGCCCCGGCAGCTGAATGCGAACTCATGTCCATCCCTTCCATGGCGGCCATTTCGTGCTCTTTTTTCTCGTGATGCATTGGCTGGCCCGGTTTCATGCCTTCGTACTTGTCGACGATGATCTGGAACAGGTTTGGCGTGAACGAGGAGTAGAGCTCGACTGGGTTGTTCTGGCTTGGTTTGGAAAGGGCTTCGTATTCAGCTTTTTCCAGCTGTTTAGGTGCCTTCTTGACATCACTGACCCAGGCATCGAAATCCGCCCGGGAAGTGGCGATAGCTTTGAACTTCATGCCGGTGAAACCCGCGCCGCTGTAGTTGGCGGAGATACCGTCGAATTCAGCGTTCTGGTTGGCAATCAGGTGCAGCTTGGTTTCCATGCCCGCCATCGCGTAGATCTGGCCACCCAGGCCCGGGATGAAGAACGAGTTCATCACGGTGTCGGAGGTGATTTTGAAATTGATGGGCGTGTTGGCCGGGAACACCAGTTTGTTAACGGTGGCGATGCCTTGTTCCGGGTAGATGAACAGCCACTTCCAGTCCATGGAGACCACTTCAACGGTGATCGGCTTGACGTCGGATTCCAGCGGCTTGTAAGGGTCCAGGGCGTGGGTCGAAATGTAGGTCACGTAACCCAGCGCAATGATGATCAGGACCGGAACAGCCCACACCGCGATTTCGATCTTGGTGGAGTGCGACCACTTAGGCGCGTACACCGCGTTCGGGTTGGAAGCGCGATATTTCCAGGCGAACAGGAACGTCATGACGATGACCGGCACAACGACCAACAGCATCAGCAGCGTTGCGGTGATGATCAGGTTTCGCTCATCCAGGCCGACCTGGCCCTTGGGGTCGAGCAAGGTCATGTTGCAGCCTGACAGCAGCAACGTGCCGAGCAGCGGCAATAAGCCTAGTAGTCTGGGGTACCTGTTTTTACTCATCTCACGACCTCTAAAGCAGCTTGCGCAATGCAGTTGGGTTTTGATCGCCAACACTTCACCCTGCCAAGGGTTGGCATTTTTCTTGGATTGAATAAGGGCTGCCCGTCGCGCGTCAGACGCTGTTCGACAAATCCTGGGCTAGCGGTGAGTTCTTATTCGAATTCGTGGTCAAAGGCCTTGTTACAGACCAATTCCATTTGGTGCGGATAGTCGGAAAGGCACCGACACCTGGGAGTCGCATGAAGCCGCTAAGCCTCTCGACGCCCTATTCTGCTCAGATGAGAGCAGCGCCGGGAATTCAGTGCGGGCGATTGTAGATACGTCGCCGCCTATAAACCATGTCTCATCTCGAAATAATTTTTATCCATTCCAGCAACAATCATTAACGGATTTTGCAAAAGCTCAGCATGGTATCGAAATTAATTCTCAACAAAAACACCAAAATTTGTGGGGCTACCACCCTCGGTTCAGACAGCCTTCATGGCGCTTTGCCTTGCTTCGACCCTGCCCAACCCCCTATATCGCAAGGGTTCCAGCCCTACGTCAGGCCCTGTTAAAACTGCCTGTTTCACCACAATGGTGCACAAACGGGCGGCCCCTCCATTCCGGACATTTCGTTGCGTAGCTATGCACCAATTCCGCTCTTTGAAATGCGTTGCGACACTCGAGCTGTGACAACATGTCGCACATGTTGCGCACCCTTGGCTGTCGCACATCACGGTCTGTTTACCCGGGCCCTGAAATGCAAAACGCCCTGGCCCTCCTGACGAGGACCGGGGCGTTTTTGTTTAACGCGGCGGGTTAACGCAACGCTTTGCGATTACGCGAAACCAACAGCGGCACCAGGATTACCACGAGCACAAACGACACCAGCGCCCACTGTGCCAGCGACAGGCCGAGGATCGGCGGGTACGGCGTGTCGCAGAAGCCATCGACCTGGAAGCCCAGCGGGAAAATCTTCGCCAGTGGCAGGCCGTCGACAATCGGTTGCAGCACATCGACGCCACAGCTGACTGCCGGATAGAACTGCGTATAGACGTGATGCCCGGCCACCGCCACGCCGCCAAGCGCGCAGATCACCACCAGCACCTCGAACACCGTAAGGCTGCGACGGGTGCGCATGGCCGCGCCGATGAAGGCGAAGATGGCGATCAGCAACAACGCATAACGTTGCAGGATGCACAGCGGGCACGGCGCCTCTTCCAGCACCACCTGCATGTACAGCGCACCGCCGATCAGCGCCAGGCAGATAATGCCCAGCAGCACCAGATAACGCCGCTCACGGCCCAACCGCATCGTTTCGTCACTCATCGCGTTTCCCTTCTAAATATCGATTGCCGGAAGTCTACACGCAGACCATGACTGTTGAGAGCCTGGCGCGCGCCGGTAGATGTCGGGGGAATAGACGACAGGTTGGTTAAGGAGGGATTAACTTTCGAGTGTTTTGCAGGAATTGAGACCGAGGTGCGGCCATTCGCGAGCAAGCCCGCTCCCACATTGGATGTCGGATGAACACAAGATTTATGTTCACCCCGATTCCCTGTGGGAGCGGGCTTGCTCGCGAAGCAGGCGACTCGGTCTTTACTATTTACTCCAGAGCCGAAGCCGGCCCAAAGAACTCATAACGGCTCTGCTTTTCCGGCACCCCCAGCGCTTTCAAATGACGCTTGATCGCCGCCATAAAGCCTTTAGGCCCCAGGAAATAAGCATCCAGATCCCGCTGCTGCGGCAACCAAGCGCCCAACTGCTCTTGGCTCAACAACCCGACCTTGTCCGCCGCCGGGCTCACGCCGTCATCTTCGGCGTAGCAATAGAAGCGCTTGAGCTGCGGATGACGCTCGGCCAACCCATCGATCCAGTCACGGAACGCATGGACACTGCCATTACGCGCGCAGTGAATAAAGTGCACCGGCCGTTCGGTGGCCAACGCCGCTTCGAGCATCGCGATCGTCGGGGTAATGCCGACGCCGCCGCTGATCAGTACCAGTGGTTTGTCGCTGGCGGTCAGGGTGAATTCGCCCGATGGCGGGAACAGCTGGATGCTTGCACCGACATGCAGTTGATCGTGCAAATGGTTGGAGGCGCGGCCGCCAGTTTCGCGTTTGACGCTGATGCGGTACTGGCCGTTGTCCGACAGGGACGACAGCGAGTAGTTACGGCGAATTTCTTCGCCATCCAGGATCAGTTTCATGCCGATGTACTGGCCAGGCTCGGCGGCGAGGATCGGGCCTTTATCGGCCGGTTCGAAGTAGAACGAAATGATTTCCGCGCTTTCCTCGACCTTGGCCACCACGATAAACTCCCGCGCCCCGCGCCAGCCGCCCGGTGCCTGTTCTTTCTGGTCGTAGATGCTGGTTTCGGCACCGATCAAAATATCGGCCAGTTGGTTGTAGGCTGCGCCCCAGGCGCTCATCACTTCCGGCGTGGCAATTTCGTCGCCCAGCACTTCGGAAATGGCCCGCAACAGGCAAGTGCCGACAATCGGGTAATGCTCCGGCAGGATTTGCAGGGCCACGTGCTTATTGATGATCTTGGCCACCAGATCGCCCAACTGGTCGAGCTGGTCAATGTGCCGCGCATACATCAACACACCGTTGGCCAGGGCACGGGGCTGGTCACCGCTGGCCTGGTGGGCCTGGTTGAACAACGGGCGGACTTCCGGGTATTCGGAGAGCATCATGCGGTAGAAGTGAGTGATCAGCGCTTCGCCACCGCTTTCCAGCAGCGGCACGGTGGATTTGACGATGGCACGGTCTTGAACGCTAAGCATTAGGGCGACTCCTGAGCTTTTATGTGAATGGCTTAGACTTATCAGTTTTCATGCCAACAATTAAAACGTTAAAAATCAATATCTTAAATACAACGTAGTCATATCGACACTGACTGCTTTATAGTCACGCCGACTACATGGAGTCACTATGACTGCAAAATCCCTGCTCACCGCCCTGCTCCCGCTAGTCTCCGACCTGTCCCGCGAACTGCCCGAAGGCGAGCGCTATCGGCGCCTGCTCGAAGCCATGCGCGCCCTGCTGCCCTGCGATGCCGCCGCCCTGCTGCGCCTCGACGGCGAATGGCTGGTGCCGCTGGCCGTGGACGGTTTGAGCACCGACACCCTGGGTCGACGCTTCAAAGTCAGCGAGCACCCGCGCTTCGAAGCGTTGCTCAGCAGCGCCGGCCCGACCCGCTTCGCCGCCGACAGCGAATTGCCCGACCCTTACGACGGTTTGGTCGATGGCCTCGATGAGCATCTGGAAGTCCATGACTGCATGGGTTGCCCGCTATTTATCGATGAGCGCCCGTGGGGCCTGTTGACCCTCGATGCGCTGGACCCGGAACGCTTCGAACCGATCGAACTCGACGCCCTGCAAGCCTTCGCCAGCCTCGCCGCCGCCACCGTCAACGCCGCCGAGCGCATCGAACGGCTGGCCAATCGCGCCGAAGACGAACACCAGCGCGCCGAGGTTTACCGTCACGCCAGCGGCCAGCAGAACCGCGAGATGATCGGCCAGAGCAAGGCCCACAAGCGTCTGGTGGAAGAAATCAGCCTGGTGGGCGGCAGCGACCTGACCGTGCTGATCACCGGGGAAACCGGGGTCGGCAAGGAATTGGTGGCGCAGGCGATTCATGCCGCCTCGCCCCGGGCCGACAAGCCGATCATCAGCCTCAACTGCGCCGCGCTGCCGGACACGCTGGTCGAGAGCGAACTGTTCGGTCATGTACGCGGCGCATTCACCGGGGCGACCAACGACCGACGTGGCAAATTCGAACTGGCGAATGGCGGCACGCTGTTTCTCGATGAAGTCGGCGAACTGTCCCTGACCGTGCAGGCCAAGCTGTTGCGGGTGCTGCAAAGCGGTCAGTTGCAGCGTCTGGGTTCGGATAAAGAACATCAAGTAGACGTGCGATTGATCGCGGCAACCAACCGCGACCTGGCCGAAGAAGTGCGCAGCGGTCGCTATCGCGCCGACTTTTATCATCGACTGAGCGTGTATCCACTGCTGGTACCGGCCTTGCGCGATCGCGGGCGGGATGTGTTGCTGCTCAGTGGCTTCTTCCTCGAACAGAACCGCTCGCGCATGGGCCTTAATAGCCTGCGTTTGAACAGTGATGCCCAAGCGGCGCTGCTTGCCTATCAATGGCCCGGCAACGTGCGCGAGTTGGAGCATTTGATTGGCCGCAGCGCATTGAAGGCACTGGGCAACTGCAAGGAACGGCCGAAGATTCTCAGTTTGAGTGCGGCGGATCTGGATTTGCCCCATGGCAGTGTTGAAGTCCCTGTCGAGGCACCGACCGTCAGCCCTGTGGCTTTAGTCTCGGGTGACTTGCGCGCGGCGACCGAGGATTATCAGCGCCAACTGATCAACGCCTGTCTGGAACGCCACCATCACAATTGGGCGAGTGCGGCCCGTGAGCTAGGCTTGGATCGGGCGAATCTGGGGCGCATGGCCAAGCGTTTGGGGATGAAGTGACGGCCCTGTAGCAGCTGCCGAAGGCTGCGTTCGAGGACGAAGTCCTCGCCAACCGGGCAAACGCGGTACTTCTCAAGCACCGCATGCTCAGGTTTTTACGACTGCTGCGCAGCCGAACGCAGCCTTCGGCAGCTGCTACAGAGGTCGCACTGGTCGGCAATGCGGGTATTTTGCCTAAAGCCTGCCCCCATCAAGTCGATAACCCGGCATCAATAGCTTTTGGCGACTCTTCACTCGCCCATCACCTTTCTCCAAAGAAGGTTTTTTATGTCCACCACCAAAGCCCGCGCAGATTCACTTTCGCTTCTTCTGTTTACCTTGCGCAGCGGCAAGCTGATGGCGATCAACCTGCTGAAAGTCAGTGAAATCATCCCCTGCCCGCCGCTGACCAAGCTGCCGGAGTCGCATCCCCACGTTAAAGGCATCGCCACCCTGCGCGGCGCGTCGTTGTCGGTGATCGACCTGAGCCGCGCCATCGGCGAACGGCCCCTGGAAGATCCCAACGGTGGCTGCCTGATCGTCACTGATGTCAGCCGCTCCAAACAGGGTCTGCACGTCCAGGCCGTAAGCAAGATCGTGCACTGCCTGACCACCGACATCCGTCCGCCGCCCTTCGGTTCCGGCGGTGTGCGCTCGTACATCACCGGCGTGACCTCGGTCGACGGCGTGCTGGTGCAAGTGCTGGACATCGAAAAAGTCATCCACGGCATCGCCCCGGCGCAGATCGAAATGGCTCCGACCGAACTGAGCATGGAAGACGCCGAAGTCCTCGGTAACGCGCGAATCCTGGTGGTCGATGACAGCCAGACTGCGTTGCAACAATCGGTGCACACCCTGCGCAACCTCGGCCTGCAATGCCACACCGCCCGCAGCGCCAGGGAAGCCATCGACTGCCTGCTGGACCTGCAAGGCACCGCCCAGCAAATCAATCTGATTGTCTCGGACATCGAAATGTCGGAGATGGACGGCTACGCCTTCACCCGCACCCTGCGCGAAACCCCGGACTTTTCTCACCTGTATGTGCTGCTGCACACCTCGCTGGACAGTGCGATGAACAGCGAAAAGGCACAACTGGCCGGCGCCAACGCGGTGCTGACCAAGTTCTCCTCGCCAGAACTGACCAAGTGCCTGATCGAAGCCGCCAAGGCCGTCGCCGAGCAAGGTCACTGAGTTTGGCCGAGGACTTTTGCTTTCTGATGCGGCGCAACCTCGCCGAGGCAGTGCCGACCATCCCTTGGCCAACTGGCGTCGAATTGTGCCAATACCGCCCCGAACTCGCCGAAGCCGTGCATCAACTGATGGAGCTGGGTTATCGCGAGGGCGGCGGCCGCGTGCCGGGGCTGGATGTTTGGCAGCAGCGCTTTGAAACCGATCCTGAATACGATCCGAGCCTGTGCTTCATCGCCCTGGACGCCGAAGGGATTGTCGGTGTTTGCCAGTGCTGGACCAGCGCCTACATCAAGAACCTGGTGGTGCATCCCCAGGCCCAGGGTCTCGGACTGGGTCGCGCCTTGCTGCTACATGCTTTCAAAGTGTTTCAGCAGCGCCGCGAGGGGTTTGTCGATCTGAAAGTGCTGGAAGACAACCTACGGGCGCAGCGATTGTATGAAAGTGCCGGAATGCGGGTGGTTCGCCGGGAGCCGGTTCCCGCCTGACAGCGCTTTCGCGAGCAAGCCCGCTCCCACAGGGGCCGCACTCCAATGTGGGAGCGGGCTTGCTCGCGAAGAGGCCCGCACAAACAACACACAACCATCAGGCATACTCGCTCCCTGGCCAACACTAGCCCAAGGATGCCTACCCCCATGAAAGCCACCACCCTGCTCTTCCTCAGCCTCGCCGCCCTCGCCACCCAGGCCCACGCCTCCAGCCCCGACGCCTGGGCCGCCTACGACAAAGCCGTCCTCGCCAGTTGCACCAAGGCCAGCGGCCTGAAGTGGGCCAAACCCGTCGGCAACGCCGCGCAGTTTGACGACCGGGTCGGCTACACCGCACTCCTGCTGCAAGGCCAATACCCGCAAAAGCACATGAAGGGCCAACAAGGCACCGAACTGTGCCTCTACAACAAAAAAACCAAAACCGCCTACGTAACTGAATGGGACTCCGTTAGCCCAACGGTCAAAAAGCCGTGAATGGCGCATAACTTGCTTCGACGCAGGTCTGTGCGGTGGCTTTCTGTCGCCCTTTCATGCCCTCACATGCGACCGGTCGATCAATGAACACAACGTTTTCCTGCGTAGGTTGCGGCAAATGCTGCAACGACCACCACGTGCCCCTGACCCTGACGGAAGCCCGCATGTGGGCGAACGATGGCGGTCAGGTGATCGTGCTGGTGGAAGGTTTCCTGGGTAATGGCCTGGGCTTGCCTCTCCTTCAACGGGAACACGCCGAACGCCGGTCGGTGATGGTTCGCAGTGGCGCGACCGAGGCCTACGTGGCCATCACCTTTGCGGCCTACAACGTCGGTCCCTGCCGGAATCTTGACGAAGACAACCTCTGCCGCATCTACGAACGCCGGCCACTGGTGTGCCGCATCTACCCGATGGAAATCAATCCGCACATCCCCCTGAACCCGGCGGTGAAGGAATGCCCGCCCGAGTCGTGGGAGCAGGGACCGGACCTGATTGTGGGCGGTGAATTGGTCGATCAGGAACTGGTCACGCTGATCCAGCGCTCGCGCCAGGCGGATCGCGATGAGGTTCAGACCAAGGACGCGATTTGTCGGTTGCTCGGGATCCGCACCACCGCGCTGAAGGGCGACGGTTTTACCGCTTATCTGCCGGAGATGGGCGCTTTTGCTGCGGTGATCGATCAAGTGATGGCGCAGCCATTGGATGCGCCGGGCAGTGAGTGGATGTTTCATGTCTCAGGCGAGGACATTGCCGGGCAAGTGTTGGCGGCCGGGGCTGAAGTGGCGACTGAGGTGCCGGTGAATTATGCGTTTATCTCGTTGCGGGCGGCTTGATCCAAGCATTGAGTTGTTTGTGATGGCCCCTTCGCGAGCAGGCTCGCTCCCACATTGAAATGCATCCCCCTGTGGGAGCGAGCCTGCTCGCGAAGGCGGCAGCCCAGCCACTACAAATCCCGAACTCAACGACGCAGTCTGAGCCCATCAACGAGCAGCAACCGCCAGGCATTCGACTTCAACCCGTGCATCCAGCACCAATGCCTTGGCGACGAACGACGTGCGTGCCGGTAACCGATCTACCGGGAAGTAGCGTCGATACACTGTATTCATTGCGCTGAAATCCTTGATATCCGCCAGGATGACCGTGCATTTGGTCACGTGGGCCAAGGACGAACCGCTGCGTTGCAAGGCGCTGCGCAGGTTCTCCATGGTCTGGGTCATCTGCGGGACGATACCGCCCTTCACCAGTTCACCGTCCGCCCCCAGGCCGAGCACTCCAGACAAATAAAGGGTTTCGCCAAACTGCACCGCATCGGAAAACGGCAGGCCTTCGTCGTTGAGAAAATAGTGGGGAGCATTGACAGCGACCGGCGGCAAATAGCGCTGGGTGATCAATTGATACTGGCCGTTCTGCTTGAGACGCTCCAGGGCAGCGTTCAGGTTGTCGCGCAACGCGGTGTCACTGTTGCGTACCGCCATGGCCACGCCGTTACCCAGCATTGGATCGTTGAGCGCCGGGCCGGCAAACGCGAAGTCACGCCCAGATGGCTGCCCCAGCAGCGCATGGCTGATCTCGATGGTGTCTTGCAGGGTCGCGTCGATTTCACCTGCCAGCAGGCTGGCAATCAGTTGATCGTTGAATTTGAAACTGCGCACTGTCACGCCTGCATCAGCCCAGCGGGTCTTGGCAAACGCCTCGCGACTGGTGCCCGCGAGCACGCCGACACGTTTGCCCTTGAGCGAGGCCGCCGTCGGTTGCAGACCGGAACCCTCGCGCGCCACCAGGCGGCTGCTCAGCGGGTAAAGGTTCTCGGTGAAATCGATCCGCTCGCGGCGCGCCGGGGTGGCGGTCATCGGCATGATCACGTCGAAACGTCTGGCTTCAAGGGCGTCGATGTTAGTGGCGTAATCCTGGTCCACCCAGACACAGCGGGTGTTGAGTTCTGCACACAGTGCATTGCCCAATTCGATGTTCAACCCGACCAGTTCACCGCTGTCGTTACGACTCTCGAACGGTGGAACCAGGGCTTCGACGCCGAAACGGATGAGTGGCTCGACCGCAGACGACACACAACCGGTGGTCAAGGCCATCAGCGACAGGACGGAGAGGATTTTTAGCAGGGGCATTTCGGAGGCCTTCGTCGAGGAATTCACGGACATGAATCTTCGACGAGGGGCCACCGACTTTCCCAGAGGACGAATCGCTCATCCTTGTGGGAACAATCTCTAAATCTGAAAGGTTTTTTTTACGCGCTGAGGGTCAGCGTTTGCCCATCGAACGACGCGTACCCGGTGGCGCTGCGCCAGGGGTCTTGGTGTGGCCATTCTTGGCGCCGTTCTTGTACCACGGCTGATTGGCGTTCTTGGCCGCGGCCAGTTCGCCCGGTTTGAACGGAAACTTGAACGCCGGGATCGCGGCTTTGGTTTCGCTGTCTGCGCTGGAGTCGACGCTGTCTGGCAGGTCTGCCGGGTCGTCGCTCAAAGCGTCGGCGACCGGCGGTTGTGTCGGGGAAGTCATGAAAGCTCCGGGTGGTGCACAAAGAGTCGGGCCCGGTGGGTGGGCCGCGAAAGGCGCGAGTATAACCGGATGGAGCGCGGCAAGCTGCAAGCTTCAAGCGGCAAGTCGTCGGCCTGAGGATTGGCGGTGATTGATCTGACGCCTTCGCGAGCAAGCCCGCTCCCACATTTGGAATGCATTCCCCTGTGGCAGCGGGCTTGCTCGCGAAGAACGGTAACGCGGTCCATCTGCATGACTACCCCGCCCAAACTGTCAGCCCCGTCAGTTAGCAGTCACCTTCCTGACCGGGTAACAGGGCTATAAGGAGAGGTATAAAATCTGACCTTATTTCCGTCCCTCTAGCCCGGCGCCCCACTCGCATGCGAATTCAGAAAAAATCAGCGTTGATTGCAGTCCCTCTGATTGTCCTGGCAGCGTTGGGCCTGTGGTACGCCACCAAACCGGCCACCGCCAAACTCGCCGCCCCGACGGCCATTCCGGTGCGGGTCGTCGCGGTCACCGAAAAGGACGTGCCGCGCTTTGTCAGCGGCATCGGTTCGGTGCTGTCCCTGCACAGTGTGGTGGTGCGCCCGCAAATTGACGGCATCCTCACCAAATTGCTGGTAAAGGAAGGTCAACTGGTCAAAACCGGCGACTTGCTCGCCACCATCGACGACCGCTCGATCCGCGCCAGCCTCGACCAGGCTCGCGCCCAATTGGGCGAAAGCCAGGCGCAGTTGCAAGTGGCGCTGGTCAACCTCAAGCGCTACAAACTGCTGAGCGTCGATGATGGCGTGTCCAAGCAGACTTACGACCAGCAACAAGCCTTGGTCAACCAGCTCAAAGCCACTGCCCAAGGCAATCAAGCGTCCATCGACGCGGCCCAGGTGCAGCTTTCCTACACGCAAATTCGCTCCCCGGTGACCGGTCGTGTCGGGATTCGTACGGTGGACGAAGGCAACTTCCTGCGCATGACTGACGCCCAGGGCTTGTTCACAGTGACCCAGATCGACCCGATCGCCGTGGAGTTTTCCCTGCCGCAGCAAATGCTGCCGACCCTGCAAGGCTTGATCGGTGACCCGCAACGCGCTCAGGTCAAGGCCTACATCGGCGCCGACACCGACGGCGAAACCGGCAACCTGCTGGGCGAAGGTCACCTGACCCTGATCGACAACCAGATCAACGCCAACACCGGGACCATCCGCGCCAAGGCTGAATTCAACAACCCGAACCAGAAGCTTTGGCCGGGCCTGCTGGTGACGGTAAAGATTCAGACAGCGCTGGATAAAGATGCGCTGGTGGTGCCGCCGACCGTCGTACAACGCGGCCTCGATCAGCATTTCGTGTATCGGGTCAACGGCAACAAGGTCGAAACCGTGCAAGTGCAGATGGTCTATCAAGGCAGCGGCCAGGACATCATCACCGGGGTCAAACCCGGCGACGTGCTGGTCAGCGATGGCCAGTCGCGGCTCAAACCCGGCTCGATGGTGCAAGTGCTGACGGAGCCGCCGCAAGTGGTGCAAGCGGAGCCTAAACAATGAGAGGCCCATCCGCGTGGTGCATCGACCACCCGGTCGCCACCATCCTGCTGACCTTTGCCCTGGTGCTGCTGGGTGTGATCGCCTTCCCGCGACTGCCCATCGCGCCGTTGCCGGAAGCCGAATTTCCGACCATTCAGGTGAACGCGCAACTGCCCGGCGCCAGCCCCGACACCATGGCCTCGTCGGTGGCCACGCCGCTGGAAGTGCAATTCAGCGCCATCCCCGGCATGACCCAGATGACCTCGAGCAGTGCCTTGGGCTCGAGCCTGCTGACCCTGCAATTCACCCTCGATAAAAGCATCGATACCGCCGCCCAGGAAGTTCAGGCCGCGATCAACACCGCCGCCGGCAAGCTGCCCAAGGACATGCCGACCCTGCCGACCTGGAAGAAGGTCAACCCGGCCGACAGCCCGGTGCTGATCCTCAGTGTCAGCTCGACGCAAATGCCCGGCACCGAACTCAGCGACCTGGTGGAAACCCTGCTGTCGCGTCAGATCAGTCAGATCGATGGCGTAGGCCAAATCAACATCACCGGTCAGCAACGTCCGGCGATCCGCGTCCAGGCCTCGGCCGACAAACTGGCCGCCATCGGCCTGACCCTGGCCGACATTCGCCTGGCGATCCAGCAGACCAGCCTCAACCTGGCCAAAGGTGCGTTGTACGGCGAGTCGAGCATTTCGACCCTGTCCACCAACGACCAGTTGTTCCACCCCGACGAATACAGCCAGCTCATCGTTTCCTACAAGGACGGTGCACCGGTTCACCTGAAAGATGTCGCCAAAGTCGTCAACGGTTCGGAAGATGCCTACGTCCAGGCCTGGGCCGGCGATTTGCCCGGTGTGAACCTGGTGATCTCCCGGCAACCGGGGGCGAACATCGTCGAGACCGTGGACCGCATTCAAGCCGCCCTGCCGGGCCTTGAAGCGATGCTGCCGGCCTCGGTGCAGGTCAAAGTGCTGATCGACCGCACCCAGACCATCCGCGCGTCGCTGCACGAAGTGGAAATCACCCTGTTTATCGCGATCATGCTGGTGGTCGCGGTGATGGCACTGTTCCTGCGCCAGTGGTCGGCGACCATGATCGTGTCCGCGGTGCTCGGCGTGTCGCTGACCGCCAGTTTCGCCCTGATGTACATCATGGGCTTCAGCCTGAACAACCTGACCCTCGTGGCGATCGTGGTGGCCGTGGGGTTCGTGGTGGACGATGCGATCGTGGTGGTGGAGAACATTCACCGCCACCTGGAGGCCGGCGACGGCATGCGCGAGGCGGCGATCAAGGGTGCCGGCGAGATAGGCTTCACCGTGGTCTCGATCAGTTTCTCGCTGGTCGCCGCGTTTATTCCGCTGCTGTTTATGGGCGGCGTGGTCGGGCGGTTGTTTAAAGAATTCGCCCTGACCGCCACCTCGACCATCATGATTTCGGTGGTGGTGTCGCTGACCCTGGCGCCGACTCTGGCTGCGCTGTTTATGCGTGCGCCGGTGCATCACGCCCACAGCAAAAAGACCTTTGGTGATCGCTTGCTGGCCGGTTATGAAAAATACCTGCGCCGCGCCCTCGCCCATCAGAAAACCATGATCGGCGTGTTCTGCCTGTCCCTGGGACTGGCCATCGCCGGTTACATCTTTATCCCCAAAGGCTTCTTCCCGGTTCAGGACACTGGTTTCGTCCTCGGCACCACCGAAGCGGCGGCTGATATTTCCTACGGCGACATGGTGAAAAAACACCTGGCTATGGCGGAAATCGTCGCGGCAGACCCGGCCGTGCAGGCGTTTTCCCACTCGGTCGGCGTCTCGGGCAGCAACCAGACCATCGCCAACGGCCGGTTCTGGATCGCCCTGAAAAAACGTGGCGACCGTGATGTGTCAGCCAGCCAGTTCATCGACCGGATTCGTCCGCAACTGATGAAAGTCCCCGGCATCGTGTTGTACCTGCGCGCCGGCCAGGACATCAACCTCAGCTCCGGCCCGAGCCGTGCGCAGTACCAATACGTACTCAAGAGCAACGACGGCCCGACGCTCAGCACCTGGACCCAGCGTCTGACGGAAAAACTGCGGACCAACCCAGCGTTCCGCGATATTTCCAACGACTTGCAACTGGGCGGCAGCATCACCCACATCAGCATCGACCGCAGCGCGGCGGCGCGTTTCGGGCTGACCGCCAGCGATGTCGACGAAGCGCTGTACGACGCCTTCGGCCAGCGGCAGATCAATGAATTCCAGACCCAGATCAACCAGTACAACGTGATCCTGGAACTGGACACCAAACAGCGCGGCAAGGCCGAAAGCCTAAACTATTTCTACCTGCGCTCGCCATTGAGCGGTGAGATGGTGCCGTTGTCGGCCCTGGCGAAGTTCGATGCGCCGACCATTGGCCCCCTGTCCATCGCCCACGACGGGATGTTCCCGGCGGCCAACCTGTCATTTAACCTGGCGCCCGGCGTTGCGTTGGGCGATGCGGTGATTTTGCTCAACCAGGCCAAGGCCGAAATTGGCATGCCGGCGGCGATCAGCGGCAATTTCCAGGGCGCGGCCCAGGCGTTCCAGAGTTCGCTGGCCAGTCAGCCGTGGCTGATTCTGGCGGCGCTGGTGGCGGTGTACATCATTCTCGGCGTGCTCTACGAGAGCTTCGTGCATCCGCTGACCATCATCTCGACCCTGCCGTCGGCGGGGCTCGGCGCGGTGATCATGCTGTGGATCTGGGGCCAGGACTTTTCGATCATGGCGTTGATCGGCTTGGTGCTGCTGATCGGCATCGTGAAGAAAAACGGCATCCTGATGATCGACTTCGCCCTCGAAGCCCAGCGCAAGGGTGGCTTGCCGCCGGAAGAGGCGATTTTCCAGGCCTGTATCACGCGGTTCCGGCCGATCATCATGACCACCCTCGCCGCTCTGCTCGGTGCGTTGCCGCTGATGCTCGGCTACGGCACCGGCGCCGAACTGCGCCAGCCATTGGGGATTGCGGTGGTCGGCGGCTTACTGGTGAGTCAGGCGCTGACGCTGTTTACCACGCCGGTCATATACTTGTGGCTTGAGCGGCTTTTCCATCGGCCCAAACCAGAGCCACTGCCGGCACTGGCGACCACAGACTGAGGCGGGGTCATGCGCGTTCTGATTATCGAAGATGAAGAAAAAACCGCGGATTATCTGCACCGCGGCCTGACGGAACAGGGTTACACCGTGGACTTGGCGCGGGACGGCGTCGAAGGCCTGCACCTTGCGCTGGAAAGCGACTACGCGGTGATCATCCTCGACGTGATGTTGCCGGGCCTCGACGGCTTCGGCGTGTTGCGAGCCTTGCGCGCGCGCAAGCAAACGCCGGTGATCATGCTCACCGCCCGCGAACGCGTGGAAGACCGGATCAAAGGTCTGCGCGATGGCGCCGACGATTACCTCGGCAAACCGTTTTCCTTCCTGGAACTGGTGGCGCGCCTGCAAGCCCTGACCCGGCGCAGCGGCGGGCATGAACCGGTGCAAGTCAGCATCGCCGACCTGTGGATCGATTTGATCAGCCGCAAGGCCACCCGCGCCGGCGCGCGCCTGGACCTGACCGCCAAGGAGTTTTCGCTGCTCAGCGTATTGGCCCGGCGTCAGGGTGAAATCCTCTCGAAAACCGCGATTGCCGAGATGGTCTGGGACATCAATTTCGACAGCGACGCCAACGTCGTCGAAGTCGCGATCAAGCGCCTGCGGGCCAAGCTCGACGGGCCGTTCGACGAGAAACTGCTGCACACGATTCGTGGCATGGGTTATGTGCTGGAGAGCCGCGGTGTCCAGTAACTCAATCGCGCTGCGCCTGAGCGGGATGTTCACGCTGGTGGCGCTGCTGGTGTTTCTATTGATCGGCTGGGCCTTGTACCAGCAGGTCGACAAAGGCCTGGGCCTGTTACCCGAAGCCGAGCTGGACGCGCGTTACAGCGTGCTCGAATCCACAGTCGGGCGTTACGGCACGCCCGAGCACTGGGTGAAGATCAACAACAAGCTCAAGTTGCTCGGCGAAGAAGACAAGCGCATCAGTTTTTGGATCATCAGCGGCAATCCGCAATACGAATACGGCAACATTTCCCCGCAGATCCGCGCCTTCGCCGAAGGGCCGCTGGGTCGGCGCGATATGCAATTGCCGGATCACGACTATCCGCTGAAAGTGTTGGTCAGCCAGTTCCCGGCCAAGGACCAGCGCCCACCGCTGCGCTTTATGATTGGCATCGACACCGAGACGTTTCTACAGACTCAGCATCACTTGCTGATTGCCCTGATCAGCCTGGCGGTGATCGGCGTGCTGCTGGCCTCGGCCCTCGGTTATTGGGTGGCGCGGATCGGCCTCAAGCCGCTGATCAAGCTGTCTCAAGAAGCCCAGCGCCTGGCGCCGCCGCTGCGTTCGGGGCGGTTGCGCCTGTCGCCGTTGCCGCCGGAACTGGATCAGTTTGTCAGCTCGTTCAACTCAACGCTGGAGCGGGTCGAACAAGCGTACTCGCGGCTGGAGTCCTTCAACGCCGACGTCGCCCATGAACTGCGCTCGCCACTGACCAACCTGATTGGCCAGACCCAAGTGGCGCTGACCCGCGGGCGTTCGGCGGAACACTATTTCGAAGTGCTGCAATCGAACCTTGAAGAGCTGGAACGGCTGCGCTCGATCATCAATGACATGCTGTTCCTGGCCAGCGCCGATCAGGGCAGCAAGGCGACCAAACTGACGTCCACCTCCCTGGCGGATGAAGTGGCCACAACGCTCGAGTATCTGGATTTCATTCTGGAAGATGCGCAGGTTCAGGTGCAGGTCAGCGGTGATGCGCAGGTGCGGATCGAGATTGCGCATCTGCGTCGGGCGTTGATCAATTTGCTGAGCAATGCGGTGCAGCACACTGAGCCTGGGCAAGTGATTCAGGTGCAGATTGAGGTTGAGGAGCATCAGGTGAGTATCGGCGTGGCCAATCCGGGGTCGCCGATTGCCAGCGAGCACTTGCCGCGGTTGTTCGAACGGTTTTATCGGGTGGATGCGTCGCGCAGCAATAGCGGCAACAACCACGGCCTCGGTTTGGCGATTGTGAAGGCGATTGCGTTGATGCATGGCGGGGATGTGTTTGTGCGCAGTGATCATGGGATGAATACGTTCGGGATTCATCTTCCCGTCTGACGTAGCTCGACTCTGGATCGCCCCCTCTCCCTAACCCTCTCCCCAAATGGGCGAGGGAACTGACCGAGTTGTTCTTGGAACCACATCGACCTGAAATATCGAGTTGAACTCAGGTTTTGAAAAGCCCCCGATCGGCTCCCTTTCCCCTCTCCCCAAAGGGGCGAGGGAACTGACCGAGTTGTTCTTGGAACCACATCGACCTGAATATCGAGTTGAACTCAGGTTTTGAAAAGCCCCCGATCGGCTCCCTTTCCCCTCTCCCCAAAGGGGCGAGGGAACTGACCGAGTTGTTCTTGGAACCACATCGACCTGAAATATCGAGTTGAACTCAGGTTTTGAAAAGCCCCCGATCGGCTCCCTTTCCCCCTCTCCCCTTTGGGGAGAGGGCTGGGGTGAGGGGTGGCTCTTCCAACCGATACAAAACCCAACTATTGCCGCCCACGCAATAGTCCTTTCTGAAAACCGCTCTGTTTCCCATCGCTCTTGAACCTTAACCTTGGCGCACCAAACAGCACTTGCCAAGCAAGAAGGTTTTAAAGATGTCCAACACTATGGGTATTGCCAGCGCTTTCGTTTTGTCCGCTTTGTTCCTGTCCCCGGTCGCCATGGCTGAAGAGTCGCCAGCCTTTGTCGCGCAGAATGCGGCGCGGGCCAAAGCGTTCCAACAGTCCCAGGCCGAGATGACCGCCAAAGCCCAGGACGCTGCGCAAACCCCTCAAGCGTCCACTTCTGCAGCCCGAGCACAGGCTGAGAAAGACAGCTAATCCGCCGTATCGCCCCGTTTCCCTCAACACTTTTCATCGGCTCTTCCCCTTGAAAAGTTGTCTTCAAAGCCGCTGCTATCAGCGGCTTTTTTTATTGTGCAGAAAACACGTCCCACTTCGTCTCCCTAAACAAGAAGTAAAAAACGTCGATCCATGAACTGACGTTAATGACCCAAAAGGAGCTGTACCGCACGTGTCTTTTCCCCTGAAACTCAGCCCGTTGTTCATTGCAATCGCTGCAACGATGGCCGCCAATGTCCAGGCCGCCGATGATTCCAGCCGCGAAGGTTTTGTCGAAGGGTCGAGCCTCAACCTCAACGCCCGCAACTACTACATGAACCGCAACCGGCACCAGCACACCGATGACAACATCGAATGGGGCCAGGGCTTTCTCGGCCAGTTCGAATCCGGTTTCACCCAGGGCACCGTCGGCTTCGGCATTGATGCCCACGCCATGCTCGGGCTGAAACTCGACGGCGGTGGCGGCACTGACAATTCGAGCATCCTGCCGATCAGCGACGGTAACGGCAAAGCGCCGGACTCGTTCTCCACGGCCGGCGGCACGTTGAAAATGCGCGCCTTCGATACCGAATTGAAGGCCGGCGACCTGTTTCTCACCAACCCGGTGATCGCCGGGGGCGAAACCCGTCTGCTGCCCCAGACCTTTCGTGGCGTCAGCCTGACCAACCACAGCTTCGACGGTTGGCTGATCGAAGGTGGCCAGGCCAGTTTTACCAAGCCTTACAACCAGAGCGGCCACACCCGGATCGGCACGTCTTACGGCAGCCTGGCCGACGGCGACGAAAGCCAACACCTGAACTGGGCCGGCGTGGCCTGGAGCGGTTTGCCGGGGCTGACCAGCAGTCTGTATGCGTCTGAGCTCAAGGACATCTGGAATCAGTACTACTACGATCTGGATTACACCTATCAGCTCAATGATCTGCTCAGTCTTAACCCGGGCCTGCACTTCTATCACACGCAAGACACCGGCGATGCACTGCTCGGCACCATCGACAACAACACCTACAGCCTGCATTTCACCGTCGGCGTGGGCAATCACAGCGTCACCGCCGCGTATCAGCGGGTCAACGGCAACACGCCGTTCGACTACATCAGCCAGGGCGACAGCATTTATCTGGACAACTCCCAGCAATACTCGGACTTCAACGGCCCCAACGAGCGCTCGTGGAAACTCAAGTACGCCTACGATTTTGTCGGCCTGGGGCTGCCGGGCCTGACGTCGGCGGTTTCCTATTCCCGGGGTGAAACGGACCTGACCAAAGTCGATCCGGACAGCAAGGGCTACGCCTCGTGGTACAGCGCCGACGGCAAACACGCCAAGCACTGGGAACGCGATATCGATCTGAAATACGTGGTCCAGGGCGGCAAGGCCAAGGACCTGGCGCTGCGCCTGCAATGGGCGACCAACCGCGGCGGCAATGGCTACGGCGCGCTGGATCAGGACACCGATGAATACCGCGTGATCGTCGATTACCCGATCAACGTGTTCTAACTCCCGGCTGTCCC
This sequence comes from Pseudomonas sp. dw_612, assembly GCF_018449725.1. Classification (GTDB taxonomy): domain Bacteria; phylum Pseudomonadota; class Gammaproteobacteria; order Pseudomonadales; family Pseudomonadaceae; genus Aquipseudomonas. Next base: position 395,727 of record NZ_JAAVVC010000005.1, read on the forward strand.
AGCAAAGCAAAAACCTGTGGGAGCGAGCCTGCTCGCGAAAGCGGTGTGTCAGTTGATGATCATGTCGACTGACACACCGCCTTCGCGAGCAGGCTCGCTCCCACAGGGTGTCAGTGTTGGCTCGCCGCTTAGGCATTTCCCCAGTAACATCCAAATATCCATGACAGATTGCTGCGATAAACGCGCGTCCTTCGGGAAACGACGTTTATGGAACTACGCTTATAAAGTCCCTTCAGCAGACATCAGAACCATGACCGTGAGCCGAACCCCCTACATTCCAGGCCGGACCGGACGTCCTGAGCTCCTGCTGATCCTCGGCAGTTGCCTGACGGTCATCGCGATTCTCAGCATCGTGACCTTCCTGCTGATCCGCGAACACGCCAATGCCCAGCAAGCCGCGACCCGCAGCGCGACGACCATCGCTCAACTGATCGACTCCGATGTATTGCGCACCGTCGAGCTCTACGACTTGACCCTGCAAGGGTTGATTGCCGCCTCACAACGCGATGACCTGAAACAAATGCCGCCGCAGGTCCGCCATCTGGTGCTGTTCGATCGCTCGACCACGGCACGTTTCAAGGGCGACATCCTGCTGCTGGATAAGAACGGCGAAGTGTTGGCCGACTCGTCCTTGATCGAGCCAAAACCGGGCAACTTCGCCGATCGTGACTACTTTGTCGCCCATGCCTTCAACCGCGACAGCGGGATGTTCATCAGCCGCCCGTTCAAACCCCGCTGTGATTGCGAAGACAACGACCAGTGGCGGATCAGCTTCAGCCGACGCATCTCCTCGCCCACCGGGGAATTCCTCGGGGTGGCCGTGGCGTCGATGCGCCTGGCGTATTTCGACGAGTTGTTTAACAGCCTGAACATCGGCAATGACAGCACGCTAAACATCATCAACAACGACGGCATCCTGCTGGCGCAAAAGCCTTACCTGCAAAGCGGCTCGATCGGTAAAAGCTTCGCCAGCCGACCGAATGTCGTGCGCATCCTGCGTGAAGTCAGCGGCAGCTTCACCAGTGTGTCGAGCATCGACCACCAGAAACGCCTGTACACCTTTTCCAGGGTCGGCAATTTGCCGTTGACGGTGATTGTCGCCCTCTCCAGCGACGAAGTGTTCGCCGCCTGGGAACGCACGGCGGTGGTCATCAGCGGCGCCACGGGCGTGCTGTGCATCGGCTTGCTCTGGCTGGCCTGGCTGCTGAGTCGTGAACTGCGCCTGCGCCACAACGCCGAGCGCGAACTGGCGCAACTGGCCGCTACGGATGCCTTGACCGGCATGGCCAACCGCCGAACCCTGGATCAGGTCCTGCGCCACGAATGGTTTCGCGCCCAGCGCTCCGCCCTGCCGTTGTCGGTGTTGATGATCGATGCCGACCACTTCAAAGCGTTCAATGACCGGCATGGTCATCCGGCCGGCGACGATGCTTTGCGCGCGCTGGCCAAAGTGATCAGCGCCAGTGTGCGGCGCCCCGGCGATCTGGTCGCCCGTTACGGCGGCGAGGAGTTTTCAGTGATCCTGCCGGAAACCGACAGCGCGGGCGCGCAGCAGATTGCCGAAGCCATCCGAGCCGCCGTGGAGCAACTGCCGTTGGTGGTGGGGGCAGAATGGCCGATGACTGTCAGTATCGGGATCAGTACCTGGACCAGTGCCAGCGAGATCAGTCTGGAGCAATTGCTGTTTGCGGCGGACAAGGCGTTGTATCAGGCTAAGGAAGGGGGCAGGAATCGGGTGGTGGCTGCTGGCTGAGTTTTTCGCTGAGCTGACCGGCCCCATCGCGAGCAAGCTCGCTCCCACATTGTTCCGAGTGTTCACAAATCCTGTGTTCAACTCGGTCCACTGTGGGAGCGAGCTTGCTCGCGATGAGGCCTGCCCAGACGGCACAAAAATCTGGCCATAAAAAAAGGCCACCCGAAGGCAGCCTTTAAAAACTAGAGAGGTTTTTTGCTTACACGGCCGCAACAGGACGCATGTAAGAGATCGGTGCAGTGCTGGCGTCATCGAAAGTCACGACTTCCCAAGCATCTGTCTGCTCAATCAACTTGCGCAGCAGCTGGTTGTTCAAAGCATGTCCGGACTTGAAGCCCTTGAACTCACCAATCAGGCTATTGCCCAGCAGGTAGAGGTCACCAATTGCATCGAGGATCTTGTGCTTCACGAATTCGTCTTCATAGCGAAGGCCGTCTTCGTTCAGTACACCATCCGCGTCGACCACAATAGCGTTTTCAACGCTGCCGCCGAGTGCGAGGTTGTGCTTGCGCAGGTACTCGATATCACTCATGAAACCAAAGGTACGGGCGCGACTGACTTCTTTTACGAACGAAGTGCTGGAAAAATCCACGCTTGCACTTTGTGTGCGGTTACGGAAAACCGGGTGATCGAAATCGATCTCGAAGCTCACTTTGAAACCTTCGAAAGGGACGAAAGTGGCGCGCTTGTCGCCGTCTTCCACTGTCACTTCCCGCAGGATCCGGATGAACTTCTTCGCGGCGTCCTGCTCTTCCAGGCCAGCCGATTGAATCAGGAATACGAAAGGTCCAGCGCTACCATCCATGATCGGGACTTCGGACGCGGAGAGCTCGACGTAGGCGTTATCGATGCCCAGGCCAGCCATGGCCGAGAGCAAGTGCTCCACCGTATCCACTTTGACGTCACCGTTGACCAGTGTGGTCGACATCGTGGTTTCGCCAACGTTTTCCGCGCGAGCAGGGATCTGCACCACAGGGTCCAGATCGGCACGAACAAACACGATGCCGGTGTCGATAGGCGCAGGCTTGAGGGTCAGGTATACCTTCTCCCCGGAGTGCAGGCCTACACCTGTGGCACGGATAATATTTTTCAGTGTGCGTTGTTTAATCATGGCTTGGGCCGCTTCAGCGCAAATTGCGAACTGGTATCAACAAAGGCTGGCGATGATAGCAGACCAGACCTTTGCTGAACACCAATCACCTTCATCGCCCTGATACATTCCATCAATCAGCCTGACGACGCAGGAATGCCGGGATGTCCAGGTAATCCAGATCGTCTTGCGGATTCATCTTCGCGGCAGTCGCAGCACCGGCCTGAGCCTGGTTGCGCATGACGGTCGGACGGTCCAGGTCACGGTAGTTCACAGCAGGCGCTTCCTGACGCGAAGGCGCTTGTTGCTGCGGCTGCGATGCCACGGACGTGTGCATGGTGTTGTCGATCACCTTCACAGGCTTCTCGATTTTCGCGCCCAGACCCGTGGCAACCACGGTCACGTGCAGCTCGTCGCGCATGTCCGGATCGATAACGGTACCGACCTTGACCATGGCGTGCTCGGAAGCGAAGGCTTCAATGATGCTACCCACGTCGGAGTACTCACCCAGGGACAAGTCAGGACCGGCGGTGATGTTCACCAGGATGCCGCGTGCACCTTGCAGGTTCACGTCTTCGAGCAACGGGTTGCGAATGGCCGCTTCAGTGGCCTCGCGTGCACGGTTCGGACCGCTGGCGCAGCCAGTGCCCATCATCGCCATGCCCATTTCGCTCATGACAGTCCGTACGTCGGCAAAGTCGACGTTGATCATGCCCGGACGCTTGATGATGTCGGAGATACCGCGAACGGCACCGGCCAGTACATCGTCAGCCTTGGCGAAAGCCGACAGAAGGCTCGCGTCTTTACCGAGGATGGTCAGCAGCTTCTCGTTGGGAATGGTGATCAACGAGTCAACGCTTTCAGACAGCAGACGGATACCTTCGTCGGCGATCTGCATGCGCTTGCGGCCTTCGAACGGGAACGGACGGGTCACCACCGCAACGGTGAGGATCCCCATTTCCTTGGCCACTTCGGCAATGATCGGCGCAGCACCGGTACCGGTACCGCCGCCCATGCCAGTGGTGATGAACACCATGTTGGTGCCCTGCAGGACTTCGGCAATGCGCTCACGGTCTTCGAGAGCGGCCTGACGACCTACTTCAGGGTTGGCGCCGGCGCCCAGACCTTTGGTCACACCGGTACCCAATTGCAGGATGGTCCGCGCGCCGATGGATTTCAGCGCCTGGGCATCAGTGTTGGCGCAGATGAATTCAACGCCTTCAATGTTGCTTTTGACCATGTGATTAACAGCGTTTCCGCCGCCACCGCCAACACCGATAACTTTAATAACCGGGCTTGCGGGGATGTTGTCTACGAGTTCGAACATTTTCCCTCTCCTTACATTCTCTAGTTTTTTCGCCTACTGCTTTTTGCTGCGGTCTTGCGGTGTTGCGGTAATTCTTTAGAAGTTGCCTTGTACCCAGCTCTTGATGCGATCGATCAAGGCAGGTTTGGCTTCTTCATTGCTGTAGCTGTCACGACTGCTGATGCCCGAAAACGAAACCCCGTCGGACTGCTTTTGCAGGCCGTACATCAACAGGCCGACGCCTGTGGAATAAATCGGGTTGCGGACCACGTCATCCAGGCCCTTGACGCCGTGCGGCACGCCCAGGCGGACCGGCATGTGGAAGATCTCTTCGGCCAGCTCGACCGCGCCTTCCATCTTCGACGTACCGCCGGTCAGCACGATGCCGGCCGGGATCAGGTCTTCGTAGCCGCTGCGACGCAGTTCGGCCTGGATCAGCGTGAACAGCTCGTCGTAACGTGGCTCGACCACTTCGGCCAGGGCCTGACGGGACAGCTCGCGCGGTGGACGGTCGCCAACGCTTGGCACCTTGATGGTTTCACCGGCACCGGCCAGTTTGGCCAGGGCGCAGGCGTAGCGAATCTTGATTTCTTCGGCGTACTGGGTCGGGGTGCGCAACGCCATGGCGATGTCGTTGGTGACCTGGTCGCCCGCAATCGGGATCACGGCGGTGTGACGGATCGCGCCTTCGGTGAAGATCGCGATGTCAGTGGTGCCACCGCCGATGTCCACCAGGCACACGCCCAGCTCTTTCTCGTCGTCGGTCAGGACCGAATACGCGGAAGCGAGCTGCTCGAGAATGATGTCGTCGATTTCCAGACCGCAGCGACGCACGCATTTTTCAATGTTCTGTGCGGCGTTGACGGCGCAGGTCACCACGTGGACCTTGGCTTCCAGGCGTACGCCCGACATGCCTAGCGGCTCACGAACGCCTTCCTGGTTATCGATCACGTAATCCTGCGGCAGGGTGTGCAGCACGCGCTGGTCAGCCGGGATCGCCACGGCCTGGGCGGCGTCGAGGACGCGCTCAAGGTCGGCGGCGCTGACTTCGCGATCACGAATCGCCACGATGCCGTGGGAGTTCAGGCTGCGGATGTGATTGCCGGCCACGCCGACGAACGCCGAGTGAATGCGGCAACCGGCCATCAGCTGCGCTTCTTCGATGGCGCGCTGGATCGATTGCACGGTGGACTCGATGTTCACCACCACGCCTTTCTTCAGGCCGCGGGACGGATGAGTGCCGATCCCGACGATTTCGAGCGTGCCGTCGTCCGAGACCTCGCCGACCAGCGCCACCACCTTGGAGGTGCCGATATCGAGACCGACGATCATTTTGCCGCTTTGCACGTTTGCCATGGGTCCTGCCTCTTCTTAATTCTTCGCGACAGCGGGTTGGGCTGTCGTGGGCGCTACAGGTTCCCGCCAGCCAACAGCGAGGCCGTTGGCGTAGCGCAGATCGATGCGCGCAATGTTCGTAATCTGTTCTTTAAGCGTCTTGTCGTAGATGGCAATGAAGCGGCGCATCTTTTCCACCAGGTTGCCGCGTCCCAGCAGCAGTTCGATTCCCGGACCGGCACTGCCAGCACCGGTGGTCAGGAACCAGCTGCCTCGTTCACGCAACTCCAGGCGTGCAATCGAGAAGCCCAATGGCCTGAGCATCTGGCTCAGCACCTGGTATTGCTGCATCACTTGCTGCTGGGCCCGTTGTGGGCCGAACAGCTGTGGCAAGTGTTCGTAGTTCGCCAGCTCACGCGGGGTGAACGCCTGGCCCTGGTTGTTCAACAGCGATTCATCGCCCCAACGGGCCACCGGCAGTTGTTCTTCCAGGCGAATCACCACTTGATCCGGCCACACCCGACGCACTTCGGCGTGGGCAATCCATGGCATCGTTTCCAGCTCGGTGCGCATGCTCTCCAGGTCAATGGTGAAGAAGCTCGACGCCACGTACGGGGCGATTCGCTGCTGCACTGCTTGCTGGCTGATGTAACTCAAATCGCCCTGCACGTTGATCTTGGTGATCGGCCGGTCGGCGTAGGGCAGCAAGCGCTGCGCGCCTTCGTAAGTGCCGAACCCCAGCGCCACCAGCAGCACTGGCCAGAACAAGGCTTTGAGAAAACCAAAATTGGCTTTCGGCAGGCGCGCAGACATCGGCTCTTTGGCCACCATTCGGCTGGCACCCCGCGGCACCGGCTTGCGGCCGGGTGGTGCGGAGGGCTGATGTCTCAGCTGAGCGCCTTGCATGGTCTTAACCTCGCGGCTCGTTGTTGCTGGCCATACTCGCGGCCAGAATGGCCAGAACCAGTTGCTGGAAATCCAGACCGGCAGCACGGGCCGCCATCGGCACCAGGCTGTGATCGGTCATGCCCGGTGCGGTGTTGACTTCCAGGAACCAGAACTGCCCGTCGGCGTCCTGCATCACGTCTGCCCTGCCCCAACCGGCGATACCCAGCGCCTCACAGGCTTTCGCCGTGAGGTCCATCAGTTCTTTTTCTTTGGTGCTGTCCAGGCCACACGGGATCCGGTATTGGGTATCGGAAGCCACGTACTTGGCGTCGTAGTCGTAGAAGCTGTGCGTGGTGCCCAGGGCAATCGGTGGCAACACTTGGTCACGCAGGGTGGCGATGGTGAACTCCGGACCTTGAATCCATTGCTCGACCAACACTTGCGAATCGTAGGTAGCGGCCGCTTTCCAGGCGTCGATCAACTCGGACGCGGAACTCACTTTGGCCATACCGATACTTGAACCTTCATGGGCCGGTTTGACGATCAAAGGGAAGCCCAGTTCCGTGGCCGCCGAAATACAATCGGCCTCGGAACTCAGTACCGCGTGGCGTGGCGTCGGAATCCCGAGGCTGTGCCAGACCTGTTTGGTGCGCAGCTTGTCCATGGCCAATGCCGAGGCCAGGATGCCGCTGCCGGTGTAGGGAATGCCCAGGCATTCGAGCAGGCCTTGCATGCTGCCGTCTTCACCGCCACGACCGTGGAGAATGATGAAGGCGCGATCGATTTTTTCGTTGAGCAGACGCTGCAGCAGGTCATCGCCCACGTCGAGGCCGAACGCATCCACACCGGCGCTTTGCAGCGCTTCGAGAACGGCGTTGCCCGACTTCAGGGACACCTCACGCTCGGCACTCTTGCCGCCGAACAGCACGGCGACGCGGCCGAAGTCTTTCGGCGCGAGGGTGGAGACGAGGTTGGCGTAAGCAGCAGTCATTTCAACTTCCCCACGGCAGGCGCGGCAACCGCACCGGCGAACAACGGACTGTTCAACAATTTCGGCGCAAGACCACCGATATCACCGGCGCCCTGGCACAGCAGGATGTCGCCGGCACGCAGCAGCGGCTTGACGATCGGCGCCAGGTCGACACCGCGCTCGATGTAGATCGGGTCCAACTGACCGCGCTGACGGATGCTGTTGCACAACTTACGGCTGTCGGCGCCCGGGATCGGCTCTTCACCGGCCGGATAGACTTCCATCAACAGCAACACGTTGGCGTCGGCCAGGACATTGACGAAATCGTCGTACAGGTCCCGTGTGCGGCTGTAGCGGTGCGGCTGGTAAACCATCACCAGGCGACGCTCCGGCCAGCCACCGCGTACGGCTTTGATCACGGCGGCGACTTCGGTCGGGTGGTGACCGTAGTCATCCACCAGCATCACGTTGCCGCCGTCTACTGGCAGTTCGCCGTAGACCTGGAAGCGCCGGCCGACACCCTGGAACCCGGACAGGCCCTGGACGATGGCTTCATCGCTGACACCCTCGTCGGAGGCAATGCAGATGGTCGCCAGGGCGTTCAATACGTTGTGGTTGCCCGGCATGTTCACCGAGACATCCAGCGGCTCGCGCTCAGGACGCAGGACGGTGAAGAAGGTCTGCATGCCTTGCTGGCGCACATTGATCGCACGCACGTCGCAATCGTCGCCGAAGCCGTAGGTGACCGTCGGGCGTTTGACCAGCGGCAGGATTTCACGCACCACCGGATCGTCCAGGCACACCACCGCCAAACCATAGAACGGCAGGTTGTGCAGGAACTCGACGAAGGTTTTCTTCAGTTTGTTGAAGTCACCGTCGTAGGTCGCCATGTGGTCGGCGTCGATGTTGGTGACCACGGCCACCAACGGCTGCAAGTGCAGGAAGCTCGCATCGCTTTCGTCGGCTTCGGCGATCAGGTAACGGCTGGTGCCGAGCTGGGCATTGGTGCCCGCAGCATTCAGACGACCACCGATGACGAACGTCGGGTCCAGGCCACCGGCCGCGAACACCGAGGCGATCAGGCTGGTAGTGGTGGTTTTGCCGTGAGTACCGGCGACGGCGATGCCGTGGCGGTAGCGCATCAACTCGGCGAGCATTTCGGCGCGCGGCACCACCGGAATCCGGCGTTCCAGGGCGGTGGCGACTTCCGGGTTGGAGGTGTTCACGGCACTGGACGTCACCAGCACATCGGCGTTCGCAGCGTTCTCGGCACGGTGGCCGATATAGATGTGCGCACCGAAAGATTCCAGGCGCTCGGTCACCGGCGATGCTTTCAGGTCGGAACCGGACACTTCATAGCCCAGGTTCAACAACACTTCGGCGATACCGCACATGCCCACGCCGCCGATACCGACGAAGTGGATGCGACGGATACGGCGCATTTCCGGGTGCGGCATGGCTTTCTGATTCTCAACCATGGGCCACCTCCAGGCAGGTGTCGACGACGTTACGGGTTGCATCGGGTTTCGCCAGGCGGCGGGCCGCGTTGGCCATGTCATTGAGTCGTTGCGGTTGCATCAGGACCTCTGTCAGGCGCGCGGCAAGATCTGCGGCGCCAGTCGTTCTTTGCGGCATCAGGAAGGCAGCGCCTTCACGGGCCAAATATTCGGCGTTGCGGGTCTGGTGATCGTCGATGGCGTGGGGCAGAGGCACCAGCATCGAGGGCAGACCGGCGGCGGCCAGTTCACTGATGGTCAATGCGCCTGCACGGCACACCACCAGGTCGGCCCAGCCATAGGCCTGGGCCATGTCTTTGATGAAAGGCTGCACTTGCGCCTCGACGCCAGCCTCGCGATAGCGCTGCGCAGTCACTTCATCGTGGTTTTTGCCGGCCTGATGGAACACTTCCGGGCGCAGGTCGGCGGCGACTTGCGACAGGGCTTCAGGCAGCAACTTGTTCAACGGTTCTGCGCCCAAGCTTCCGCCCAGGATCAGCAAACGCGCCTTGCGACCGGCCAGGGCAGGTCGCGGTGTTTCGAGGAACAGCTCGGTGCGCACCGGGTTACCGGTGGTCCGACGGCTGTCCGACAGGGTAAAGGTGTCGGGGAACGCTTCACAGACTCGGGCGGCCAACGGCATGAGCAACCGATTGGCGGTACCGGCGACGGCGTTTTGCTCGTGAACAATGACCGGCACGCCGGACAATTTGGCTGCGACGCCACCAGGACCGGTCACATAACCACCAAACCCAACCACACAGACTGGCCGCAGCCGACGAATGATCGCCCGCGCCTGCCAGACAGACTTCAGCAACATGAACGGCGCCTTGAGCAGCGACAGCTTGCCCTTGCCGCGCAATCCGCTGGCATTGATGCGATGCAGTTCAAGACCGGCCGCCGGGACCAGATCGTTTTCGATGCCGCGCGGCGTACCGAGCCAATGCACGGTGTAACCGCGGGCCTGGAATTCGCCCGCACAGGCCAGCGCCGGGAACACGTGCCCACCGGTGCCGCCGGCCATGATCAAAACGTTAGCGCCCATGGGTCGACTCCTCGGCGAAGTCGCTTTCCTGGAACTCCGTCTCTTCGCTGCCCAGGTGGGTCCGACTCTCCCACTCGATGCGCAGCAACAAGCCCAGACAGGCACCACAGATCACCAACGAACTGCCGCCGTAACTGAGGAACGGCAAGGTCAGGCCCTTGGTCGGCAGCAGGCCGACGTTCACCCCGATATTGATCAGAAACTGACCAATCCACAGGAACGACAAACCGTACGCAATGTAGGCGGCGAAGAATTGCTTGGCCTTCTCGGCCCAATAACCGATGTACATGCCACGAATACACACGAAGACGAACAACGCGACGGTGCACAACGAACCCACGGCGCCCAGCTCTTCGGCCAACACCGAGAACACGAAGTCGGTGTGGGCTTCCGGCAGGTAGAACTGTTTCTGCACGCTGTTGCCCAGGCCAACGCCCAGCCATTCACCGCGACCAAACGCGATCAAGGCTTGCGACAACTGGTAGCCGGCGCCGAACTGGTCAGCCCATGGATCGGCGAAGTTAGTCAGACGCGCCATTCGATACGGCTGCACTTGAATCAACAGCACCACCGCCGCAACCGCCAGCACCACCATCAAGGAAAACCGGAACAACCCGACCCCGCCAAGGAACAGCATCGCCGCTGCAGCGCCCATCATTACAACCGTGGCCCCGAAGTCCGGCTCCATCAGCAACAGACCGGCCATTGGCAGCAGAACGATGAATGGCTTGAAGAACCCCATCCAGCTTTCGCGCACTTCTTTCTGGCGACGCACCAGGTAACCGGCGAGGTAGATCACCACGAACACTTTGGCGATCTCGGACGGCTGGACGTTGAAGAAGCTGAAACCGATCCAGCGCATCGAACCGTTCACTTCACGGCCGATCCCCGGGACGATCACCATCACCAGCAAACCGAACGCCCCCAGCAGCATCAGCCAGCCCAGGCGTTGCCAGGTGGCAATCGGAATCATCAGGGTAATGACGCAGGCACCCAGGCCCAGCACGATGTAGATCAGGTGGCGAATCATGTAGTACAGGGCGCTGCCCGACTGCGCCGCCGCGACTTCGGTCGAGGCTGAGGCGATCATGACCAGACCGAGGCCGATCAACGCCAGGCAGCCGGCGAGCATCGGGAAGTCGAGGTCGATACCGCGTCCGGTGATGATCGGCGATGGATAGGGCTTGATGATATTTCGCAGGCTCATGCCAGATCCTCCACAGCGCGGACGAACTGGTGACCACGGTCTTCGTAATGCTTGAACATGTCGAAACTGGCGCAGGCCGGGGACAGCAGCACCACATCGCCTGGTTGCGCAGCGGCGCGACATTGCTGCACCGCTTCGACCAGCGAACCGACGCGGATCAGCGGCACGGCGTCGCCAATGGCCTCGCCGATCTTGTCGGAATCGCGGCCCATCAAAATGACGGCGCGGCAGTTAGCCGCCACCGGATCACGCAAGTCGTTGAACTCGGCACCCTTGCCGTCGCCACCGGCGATCAGCACGACCTTGCCCTCGATGTCCGCGCCCAGGCCTTCGATGGCGGCCAGTGCGGCGCCGACGTTGGTGGCTTTGGAATCGTTGTAGTAGCCCACGCCGTCCAGGTCACGGACCCACTGGCAACGGTGTTCAAGGCCGGCGAAGGTGCGCAGGCTCGACAACATGGCGTCGAACGGCAGTCCAACGGCATGCCCCAGGGCCAGCGCCGCGAGGGCATTGGACTGGTTATGGGCGCCACGAATCTTCAACTCGCGCACCGGCATCAGGTTCTGAAATTCGAAGGCCAGGTACTTCTCGCCGTCTTCTTCGCGGATACCGAATGCCTTGAAATCAGGTTTGCTCAAACCGAAGGTCCAGCACGGCTGCCCCTCGCCCATCAGCGGACGGCTCAGGGCGTCCTGACGATTGACCACAAACTGCTTGGCCCCGCGGAAAATCCGGTGCTTGGCCAGGTGATAGGCCGGCAGGCCGCTGTAGCGGTCCATGTGGTCTTCGCTGACGTTGAGCACGGTCGCCACTTCGGCGCCGAGGTGATCGGTGGTTTCGAGCTGGAAGCTCGACAGTTCCATCACGTACAACTCGACGTCGTCGCTGAGCAGGTCCAGCGCCGGCGTGCCGAGGTTGCCGCCGACCGCCACACGCTTGCCCGCCGCAGCGGCCATCTCGCCGACCAGGGTGGTGACGGTGCTTTTCGCATTGGAACCGCTGATCGCGACAATCGGCGCCTTCGCGTTACGCGCGAACAGCTCGATGTCGCCGGACAATTTCACGCCACGGGCGGCGGCGGCCTGCAGGGCCGGGGTCGCCAGCGCCAGGCCGGGGCTCACGTAGAGCTCGTCGGCACGGCACAGGAACTCGACATCCAGCTCGCCACAACGCACTTCCACGTGCGGATAGTCACGCTTGAGCGTGGCCAGTTCCGGTGGATTTTCCCGCGTATCGACCACGGCAAACGACGTGCCCCGGTTCGCCAGGAAGCGAACCAGGGACATGCCGCTCTTGCCGAGGCCGACAACGATGCGGAAGTGGTCAGAAGCGATCAGAGACACTCGTTCTACCTCAGCTTCAGGGTGGCAAGGCCGACCAGTACGAGAATCACGGTGATGATCCAGAATCGGACGATCACGCGCGGCTCAGGCCAGCCCTTGAGTTCAAAGTGGTGATGTATCGGCGCCATGCGGAACACGCGGCGTCCGGTCAACTTGAAGGAGGCCACCTGGATGACCACCGACAGGGTTTCCATCACGAACACGCCGCCCATGATGAACAGGACGATTTCCTGACGGACGATCACCGCGATGGTGCCCAGGGCCGCGCCGAGCGCCAGCGCGCCGACGTCGCCCATGAAGACTTGCGCCGGATAGGTGTTGAACCAGAGGAAGCCCAGACCCGCACCGATCAACGCGCCGCAGAACACGATCAGCTCACCGGCGCCCGGTACGTAAGGGATCAGCAGGTATTCAGCGAATTTCACGTTACCGGACAGGTAGCAGAAGATCCCCAGACCGCCGCCAACCATCACGGTGGGCATGATCGCCAGGCCGTCGAGGCCGTCAGTCAGGTTGACCGCGTTGCTCGAACCGACAATCACGAAGTAGGTCAGGACGACAAAACCAACGCCCAGCGGAATGCTGTAGTCCTTGAGCATCGGCAGGATCAGGGTGGTTTCCACCGGGGTCGCTGCAGTCATATAAAGGAAGATCGCCGCGCCGAGGCCGAACACCGACTGCCAGAAATACTTCCAGCGGCTTGGCAGGCCCTTGGAGTTTTTCTCGATCACTTTGCGGTAGTCGTCGACCCAGCCGATGGCGCCGAACAGCAAGGTCACCGCCAGCACGGTCCAGACATAACGGTTGCTCAGGTCAGCCCAAAGCAACGTACTGACGCCGATGGACGACAGAATCAACGCGCCGCCCATGGTCGGGGTGCCGGATTTGGACAGGTGCGATTGCGGACCATCGTTGCGAACGGACTGACCGATCTGACGATTCTGCAACGTGCGGATCATCCATGGGCCATAGCACAGCGACAAAACCAGCGCGGTCAGCACACCGAGGATCCCGCGCAGGGTCAGGTACTGAAAGACCGCGAAGCCTTTGTAGAACTGTTGCAAGTACTCCGCTAACAGCAGCAGCATTAATGTTTCTCCAGACTGGACCCACACAAAGCGGCGACGATGTTTTCCATCGCAGCGCTGCGCGAGCCCTTGATCAAAATAGTGGTGTTTGTATCTTGCTCGGCGCCCAGGGCTTCGATCAGTTCAGCCTGGGTGCTGAAGTGAAAAGCCTGTGGACCGAAAGCGTTCACGGCGTGAGCCATCATTGGCCCGACCGCGTAAAGCGCAGAAACCTTGCCACGGGCGTATTCGCCCACGTCGCGGTGCCCCTGCTCCGCCCAGTCGCCCAACTCGCCGATATCTCCGAGCACCAGAACGGTGCGGCCGGAAAAGCCGGCGAGTATATCAACGGCCGCGCACATCGAGGTGGGGTTCGCGTTGTAAGTGTCATCAATCACGCGCATGCCGTTGGTCGCCAATTGCGCGACGGTGCGGCCCTTGACCGGTTGCACCGCGCCCAGGCCCGTGGCGATGCCGAACAGCGACACGCCCAAGGCATGTGCCGCAGCGGCGGCGGCCATGGCATTGGCGACGTTATGGGTACCGAGCAGGTTCAGTTGAACCCGTTCCACACCTTCGGGACTGTGCAGGTTGAACGCCGGGCAACCGCGGGCATCGCGATCGAGGTCGCTGGCGTAGAAGTCGGCGCTCGGGTTGTTCAGGGCAAACGTCAACACTTTGCGGCCGCCAGCGCGGGCCTTCCAGATGCCGAACGCCTTGTCGTCGAGATTGAGAACGGCGACGCCATCGGCATCCAGCCCTTCGATAATCTCGCCCTTGGCTTCAACGATTTTGTCCGGCCCGCCGAACTCGCCGACATGGGCGGTCCCGGCATTATTGAGGATGGCCACGTGGGGCTTGGTCATGCCCACGGTATAGGCGATTTCGCCCAGGCGCGAAGCCCCGAGTTCGATCACGGCGGCGGTGTGTTCCGGCGCCAGTTCGAGCAGGGTCAAAGGCACGCCGAGGTCATTGTTCAGGTTGCCACGGGTCGCGTGCACCGGACCGCGGGTGCGCAGGATGCTCGCGAGCATTTCCTTGACCGTGGTCTTGCCGCTGGAACCGGTCACCGCTGCAACCGGGTGGCTATAAGCCGCACGGTTCAGCGCGCCCAGTTGGCCAAGGGCCTGGCGAGTGTCTTTCACAACCAGTTGCGGCAGCGTGCTGTCAGCAACTTCGCGCTCGACCAGTGCCGCGACGGCGCCTTTGCCGGCAACGTCATTCAGATAGTCATGGCCATCGAAGCGCGGACCGGTCAGGGCAATAAACAATTGGCCAGGCTTGATCGCACGGCTGTCGATGCTGACACCGTCGAAACTGGCGTCGGCAGCCACCAGACGGGCATTCAGCACGTCAGTCAGCTCGCTCAGCTTCAAGGCTTTAAGCATGGGCCACCTCCCACGCGGTCAGGGCATGATCGGCCTCGACCAGATCGGAAAAGGCGTGGCGCTCGCCGTTGATTTCCTGATAGTCCTCGTGACCTTTGCCGGCCAGGACAATCACGTCATCCGCCGAAGCACTGGCGATCAATTGGGCAATGGCCTGGCCACGTCCCGCGACAAACGTGACTTTATCCACAGCGGTGAAACCGGCGCGGATGTCATCGAAAATCACCGACGGATCTTCGGTGCGCGGGTTGTCGTCGGTGACCAGCACACCATCGGCCAGACGCTCGACCACTTCGGCCATCAGCGGACGCTTGCCGCGATCGCGATCACCGCCGCAACCGAACAGGCACAGCAATCGGCCTTTGGCGTGTGGACGCAGGGCCGCCAATACTTTTTCCAGCGCATCCGGCGTATGGGCGTAATCGACCACCACCAGCGGTTGAGTACCACCGCCCAGGCGCTGCATGCGTCCGGCGGGGCCTTCAAGTTTCGGCAGGACCTTGAGGATTTCGTCCAGCGCGTAGTCCAGGCCAAGCAAGGCACCGACCGCGGCCAATACGTTGCTCAGGTTGAAACGGCCGAGCAAGGTGCTGCGCAAATGGTGTTCGCCCTGGGGCGTGACCAACGTGGCGCGCACGCCTTCGTCGTCGAACTGCGCTTCGCGACAATAAAGGTAGGCGCTGGGGTTTTCCAGGCTGTAGGTGATCAGACGCGACTCACGCTTGTCAGCAGCAAGTTCGCGGCCGAATTCGTCGTCGAGGTTGATCACCCGGCATTTCAGGTCGTTCCAGGCAAACAGCTTGGCCTTGGCTTCGCCGTAGGCCTGCATGGTGCCGTGGTAATCCAGGTGATCGCGGGACAGGTTGGTCATCACCGCCACATCGAATGCCAATGCGGTCACGCGGCCCTGATCCAGACCGTGGGAGGACACTTCCATGGCCACGGCTTTGGCGCCGGCCTTTTTCAGGTCGGCGAGGGTCGCTTGCACGGCAATCGGGTTCGGCGTGGTGTGCAGGCCACTTTCCAGCGCGCCATAGAAACCGGTGCCCAGGGTGCCGACGATGCCGCAGTGTTGACCGAGCAGGTCAAGCGCTTGCGCGACCAGTTGCGTCACGCTGGTTTTGCCGTTGGTACCGGTGACGCCGACCAGGTTCAGGTGGCGGCTCGGGTCGCCATAAAAACGCCCGGCAATGTCTGACAATTGCGCGGCCAGGCCTTTGACCGGAATCAGCGGCACATCGGTAATCGGCAGTACGGTGGCGCCGCCGACTTCATACGCCACGGCAGCCGCGCCGCGCTGCAATGCGTCGGCGATGTGCGCGCGACCATCGAATTTTCCGCCAGGAACGGCGAGGAACAAATCCCCCGCCCGCACATTGCGGCTGTCGAGGCTCAGTTCGCGGATCAACAGATCACGACCGGCGTGGGCAAAAATCTTGTTCAGACTCAGAGACATCAGCCGCGCCCTCCATTGGCTTTCAGCGGAACGACCGGGGTTGCGTTGGCCTGTTGGGTCGGTGGCAGGTTGTCCGGGGTGATGTTCATCAGGCGCAAGGTCCCGGACATCACTTTGCTGAAGACTGGCGCCGAGACCAGGCCGCCGAAGTAACCAGCCTTCGACGGTTCATCGATCACCACCACAATGGCGAAACGCGGATCGCTCATCGGGCCGAAACCGGCGAACAGCGAGCGATAGGAGTTCTCGGCGTAGCCCTTGGTGCCCACCGACGTCTTACGGGCAGTACCCGACTTGCCGGCCACGTGATACGCCGGCACCTGCGCACGGAATACACCGCGCGGCGCCTCGATCACCTGGGTCAGCATGCCTTGCATGGTTTTCGCGACGTTTTCCGGGATCACCTGGGTGGTCTGCGGCGGCTTGTCAGTCTTGATCAGGGTCAGCGGTGCGATGCGACCGTTGTTGGCCAGCGCCGAGAAGGCGTGGACCAGTTGGATCGCCGTCACCGAAATACCGTAGCCGTACGACAGCGTGGCGGTTTCAGCCTTGCGCCATTCGCGGTAGTTCGGCAGGTTGCCGACGCGCTCGCCGGGGAAGCCCAGGCCGGTGTCCTGGCCGAGGCCGACTTTCTGCGCCAGACGGAAAATGGTTTCGCCGCCAATATCGAACGCGACCTTACTCATGCCGACGTTACTGGAGTTGATCAGGATGCCGGTCAGGTCGAGCACCGGCCCTTCGCTCTTGGACACGTCCTTGATGGTGTACTTGCCAATCTGCAAGGAGCCCGGGTACACCTCGACGGTGTCGCTCGGCTTCCAGCGCCCGGTTTCCAGGGCGGCGCTCATGGAGATCGCCTTCATGGTCGAACCGGGTTCGAACACGTCGATCATCGCGCGATTACGCATCATCGCCGGTTGCAGGTTGCGACGGTTGTTCGGGTTGTAGGTCGGCTGGTTGACCATGGCGAGGATCTCGCCGCTCTTCACGTCCATGATCACCAGGCTGCCGGCCTTGGCGCCGTTCTCGATGATCGCGTTACGCAGTTCGCGGTTGGCCAGGTATTGCAGGCGCAGGTCAATGGACAACGCCAAGGGCTTGCCGGCCTTGGCGTTTTTGGTGACCTGGACATCCTTGATCAGCCTGCCGCGCCGATCCTTGATGACCTGTCGCTTGCCGGCGACCCCGGCCAGCCATTCGTCGTAGGCCAGCTCGACGCCTTCGCGCCCGTGATCGTCGATGTCGGTAAAGCCGACCATATGCGCGGTGACTTCACCAGCGGGGTAGAAACGGCGGAACTCTTCAATGCCGTAGACGCCGGGCACTTTGAGGTCGAGCACCGACTGTCCCTGCTCGGGGGTCAGCCCGCGCACGAGGTAGATGAATTCTTTATTGGCCTGGGCTTCGAGGCGTTCGGTCAGGGCTTTCGGATCCTGCCCCAGAGCGGCTGCCAGTGCTGGCCATTTTTCTTTGGCGAGCTGCATTTCCTTGGCGTTCGCCCACAGGGTAGTGACCGGGGTACTCACGGCCAACGGCTCGCCGTTACGGTCGGTGATCAGACCACGGTGAGCCGGAATAGGAATGTGACGGACGCTACGGGCATCGCCCTGTCCTTTAAGGAAGTCACGGTCGACCACTTGCAGGTCGATGATGCGCCAGCAGATCGCAGCGACCATGATGCCGAGCAAACCCAACACCACGCGGAACCGCCAAGGGAAGAGTGCGCCTTCGAGTTTCATCATGGCGCCACCATCCGTACTTCAGCGGCGCCAGGAATGCGCATCTTCAGTTGTTCGGTGGCCAGCACTTCGATACGGCTGTGGGCGGTCCAGGTGCTCTGCTCGAGAATCAACCGACCCCATTCGGCCTGCGCCTTGTCGCGCACGCTCAACTCGTTATACAGCGAGTTCAATAGCTGGCGGTTCCAGTGGGCGCTGTAAGACACGCCGATGGCCGACACGAGCACGCCGATAAACAGCAGCAGCATGAAAAAGCTTCCGCCGGGAAGTGGCTTGGCGAAAAGCTTGCTCACCGCAGCTTCTCCGCGACGCGCATGATGGCGCTACGGGAACGTGGGTTGGCTTTGAGTTCGGCCTCGGAGGCGGACTGCGCTTTGCCATGGACTTTGATTTTCGGTTCGAAGGCGACGTGACGCACCGGCAGGTTGCGCGGCAGGTTGTCGGCTTCGCCTTTCACCAGTTTGCGCATGAACAGTTTGACGATGCGGTCTTCCAAAGAATGGAAGCTGATGACTACCAGGCGACCGCCGACTTCCAGGCATTCCAGCGCGGCTTCGAGGCCGGCTTCCAGATCGCCCAGTTCATTGTTGACATGAATACGCAGGCCCTGGAACGCACGGGTGGCCGGGTTCTTCCCCTTTTCCCATGCAGGGTTCGCGACTTTCAGGACTTCGGCCAGGTCAGCGGTGCGTTCGAACGGCTTGATGTCGCGGCGTTCGGCCAAGGCACGGGCCATGCGGCCGGAGAAACGTTCTTCGCCGTATTCCTTGAACACTCGGGCAATTTCTTCCACCGGCGCGGTGTTGACGAATTCGGCGGCGCTGATCCCGCGGGACGGGTCCATGCGCATGTCCAGCGGGCCATCGTTGAGGAAACTGAAGCCGCGCTCAGGGTCGTCGAGCTGTGGCGAAGAGACACCGAGGTCGAGCAAAACGCCGCTGACCTTGCCGGCCAGACCGCGTTCGACGACTTCCGAACCGAGCTCGGCAAAGCTACGCTGCACAACGACAAAGCGGCCGTCTTCGGCCGCTAGCGTTTGCCCGGTGGCAATCGCTTGAGGATCCTTGTCGAATCCGAGCACTCGACCATCGGGGCCGAGCTGGCTGAGGATCAACCGACTGTGTCCGCCGCGTCCGAACGTGCCGTCCAGATAGCAGCCATCAGGACGTACGGCGAGAGCCTCCACGGCTTCGTCAAGCAGTACGGTGATGTGGTTAAAGCCGCTATCAATAGTCACAGGATCAAATCACGCAGTTCATCAGGCATGGCGCCCGGTTGTTGAATAGCAGCCAGGTCAGCGGCAGAAACCGCATCCCAGGCATCCTCGTCCCACAATTGGAACTTGTTCAGTTGGCCTACCAGCATTGCGCGCTTATCCAACTTGGCATATTCGCGCAGACGCGGCGGAACCAGAAAACGACCACTGCCATCGAGCTCGAGGTCGACGGCATTACCAATCAGCAAACGTTGCAGGCGGCGGTTCTCTTCGCGAAGCGAAGGCAGTGCGCGCAGTTTGGTTTCAATAATTTCCCACTCATCGAGGGGATAAACACACAAACACGGATCAACGGCATCGATGGTGACGATCAGTTGACCGGAACTACGCGAAACCAACTCGTCACGGTACCGGCTCGGCATAGCGAGACGGCCCTTTGCATCGAGACTGATTGCGTTAGCTCCGCGAAACACGTCTGCGTTTCTCCAATTTTTAGCGTTTTGAGCTCAAAAAACCCACTTCATGCCACTTTCCGCCACTTGCGCACACTATAGGAATGCCCCTACCGCACCGTCAAGGCGCGGATTAAAGGAAAACCCTTACAGAACGGAGATTTAGGAGCGTAAAAGAAGGGGTAACGAGAATCTGGCGTATGTTTTTACTCAATAACTTGAGTCAGCACTGACAGCTGCGCTCGAAAGTTAAAGTAATTTGTTAAGAGTAAGATTTTTTCGGTATTACGACGGAGGGTCTGCTGGTGTTTATGCAAGGAGGGAAATCGATGTCGCGGGGCGTTTCGCACATAGCCGGATTCACTGGCCAATCGATATCACAAAAAACCTTTGCGAGTCATTACAAACAAAGGGAATTTGTGACTACCGATGCCCTGCTCAACGATTAAAGCAGGGGAGGAAATAAGGTGGAGAGTCGATCTGTAAGCCGGGTTCTGTCTTGAACAGTCATTCGTCTACGATGGCCATCACTGGACATCTTTAGCAACCTACCCGGTCCCAGCGCGGGCCACGCCTTGGGACCCTATTTGGTCTTGCTCCAAGTGGGGTTTACCTAGCCACGAACTGTTGCCAGACGTGCGGTGCGCTCTTACCGCACCTTTTCACCCTTACCGGCGCCGAAGCGCTTAGGCGGTTATTTTCTGTGGCACTTTCCGTAGGCTCACGCCTCCCAGGCATTACCTGGCACTTCGCCCTATGGAGCCCGGACTTTCCTCCCCCCCCTAATTTTCATAGAGGGCAGCGACTGTCCAATCGACTCTCCGCCGCGAAGGTTAACGGCAGAGCGGCCGAAGAACAAGCGCTAATAGCCGCCAGCCACGCTGTGCGTCGGGTTTCTCTACTCGCCCTTCTGTTTATCCAGCGCAACCTGATAGAGCACATTCTTACGCTCGCCGGTAATTTGCGCCGCCAACGCTGCGGCGCGCTTGAGCGGCATTTCTTCGAGCAGCAGATTGAGGATACGCATGGCTTCAGTGCTGACCGCATCTTCCGTCTCTGGCGCCGACCAACCGGCCACCAGCACCACACATTCACCGCGCTGCTGATTGCTGTCTGATTCGACAAATTCGCGCAACTCGGCGAGCGGCAAGCCCTTAAGGGTTTCGAACGTTTTAGTGATTTCACGGGCCAACAACGCCGGCCGCTCACCACCGAACACCAGTTCCATGTCTTGCAGGCACTCAAGAATTCGGTGCGGAGCCTCATAGAAAATCAGCGTGCGCGGCTCTTCCTTGACCAACTCCAGGCGAGCCCGGCGCCCGACAGCCTTGGCCGGCAGAAAACCTTCAAAGATGAAGCGATCCGACGGCAGCCCCGCCGCCGACAACGCCGCGATCAACGCGCAGGCACCCGGAACCGGTACCACATTGATCCCCGCCGCACGCGCCTGACGCACCAAGTGATAACCCGGATCGGAAATCAGCGGCGTCCCCGCATCGGAGATCAGCGCCACGTCGTCTCCAGCCAGCAGGCGCGTGATAAAGCGGCTACCTTCATCCCGTTCGTTGTGTTCATGGCAAGCCGCCAACGGCGTCGGGATCCCGAAGTGCTGCATCAAACGCTGGGAGTGACGGGTGTCCTCGGCGGCAATCAACGCCACCTCACGCAGGATTTTCAGTGCACGGGCACTGATGTCGTCCAGGTTGCCGATGGGCGTCGCCACCACATAAAGCGAGCCAGCAGCGGAATTCAAAGCACCTGGAGCAGTCAAAGCGCACACCTCATGATCGGTAAAAGTCGCCATTGTAGCGCGTAGTGACACTTGCGATGCGCGCAAGCCACCCTCGGTTTCAGGGCCTTTTGTGCAGTGCTGCAACATTTGCACGAGCTAAATTGATCGATTCACGCCAGTAACATCGCGCCCCGGCCAGTGCTTGGGTACAATTCCACGCTAATTTGATCGAGTATCAGGAACACTACATGATCGCTTGCCTGCGGCTGTTCACTGCCCTCTGCCTCGCTGCCTTGCTGGCGGCTTGCGCCAGCTCGCCCTCCTCCAGCCTTGGCGAACTTCCACGGACCCCGGATGCCAGTATCGAGCAACTGCTCGAAAAGGCTGCCCAGAGCAAAACGCCGGAACAAGCTGCACTGTTTCGCCTGAGCGCGGCAGACCTGGCTTATCGTCAGGGTAATGCCGGCCAGTCCGCGCAAATCCTGCAACAAGTGCCGATGGAACAGCTCAAGCCTGGCCAACAGGTCTTCGCCAGTACGCTGGCGGCCGAGTTGGCCATGGTGCGTAATCAGCCCAAGGCTGCATTGACGGCCTTGAGCCATCCGAGCCTGCAACGCCTGGGCGAATTGCCCGTCGAGCAACAGGTCCGCACCGGCACCGTTCACGCCCGTGCCCTTGAAGCCGATGGCCAGACCCTTGCCGCCGCACGGGAGCGCATCTTTATTGCGCCAATGCTCGAAGGTGAAGCCGCCGGCAAAAACCACGAAGCGATCTGGACCCTGATCGCCTCGCTGCCCACCGATCAATTGCAGCCAACGACCACCGACGACCTCGGCGGCTGGATGAGCCTGGCCCTGGCAGTGAAAACCGCTGGCACCCTGGAACAACAGCAAGCCGCGATCGACGCCTGGCGCGCACAGAATCCAAAGCACCCGGCCGCGCTTCAACTGCCACTGCCTCTGACCAAACTCAAGGAACTGGCCAGCCAGCCGCTGAGTAAAATTGCCGTGCTGCTGCCTCAAGCAGATGGCCCGCTGGCAGCCGTCAGCAAGGCACTGCGTGAAGGTTTCATGGCCGCTCACTACCAGGCGCAACAAGCCGGGCAGAAACCGCCAGCCATCGTGTTTTACGACAGCTCGATAATGACCACCGTGCCACCACGGATGTCGCTGGACGAGTTCTATCGCAAGGCCCAGGCCGACGGTGTGCAACTGGTCGTCGGGCCGCTGGAGAAGCCGCTGGTCAAACAGCTCAGCGCTCGCCCGCAACTGCCGATCACCACCCTGGCGCTGAACTACAGCGAAGGCGAACAAGGTCCGGCCCAACTGTTCCAGTTCGGTCTTGCCGCCGAAGACGAAGCTCGTGAAGTGTCCCGTCGCGCTCGCGCCGATGGCCTGCATCGCGCCGCGATCATGGTGCCGAAAGGCGAATGGGGCGACCGCGTCCTGAGAGCTTTCAGTCAGGATTGGCAAGCCAACGGCGGCAGCATCGTTGCCACTGAACGCGTCGATCAGCCGGTGCAACTGGCCCAGCAAATCGCCGACATGTTCCAACTGCGCCAGAGCGAAGGTCGCGCCAAAACCCTGCAGAGCACCGTTGGCTCGCAAGTCGCCGCGCAACCTTCCCGTCGTCAGGACATCGAGTTCATCTTCCTGGCGGCCACCCCGCAACAGGCGCAACAGATCAAACCGACCCTGAACTTCCAGTACGCCGGTGACGTGCCGGTCTACGCGACGTCCCACGTGTTCAGCGCCAGCGGTGATGTGAACCAGTACAACGACATGAACGGCGTTCGCTTCTGCGAAACCCCATGGTTGCTGGACGCCAATGACCCGCTGCGCAAACAGGTCACTGCACAATGGCCGCAGGCCGGTGGCAGCCTTGGCCGCCTGTATGCGATGGGTGTTGACGCCTATCGCCTCGCGCCGCGCCTGGGGCAACTCAAGGCCTTGCCGGACAGCCGCATCGAAGGACAATCGGGCAGCCTCGGCATGACCCAGAACCAACGTGTGGTCCGCCAGTTGCCATGGGCACAGTTCGTCAACGGCCAGGTTCAACGCCTGCCGGACACCCCGCACTGATGCCTGACAGGTCACGCCGGCAAAGCGGTCAGGATGCCGAGCGCCATGCGCTCGAGCATCTTCAACAACAGGGTCTGCGCCTGCTGGCGCAGAACTGGTTGTGTAAACGCGGCGAGCTTGATCTGGTCATGCTTGATGGCGATACAGTAGTATTCGTTGAAGTCCGCTACAGAAAAAACACTCAATGGGGTGGCGCACTCGATAGCATCGATGGGCGCAAACGGCAGAAACTGATTTTCGCCGCGCAGTATTTTCTTCAGCGCGAGTCGCGTTGGGCCAATTCCCCTTGCCGTTTCGACGTGGTTGCCATCGACAGCAACCTTGATCAGTTGAACTGGTTGCAGAATGCCTTCGACAGCTGATCGCTTGCACCCCGAACCGGACACCTTCACCCAACACTTTTGCTCTTTGCTTTGCGGGCTGCACATTCATGTGCCAAGTAGCCGCGCTAATTAAGGTCACACAGATGGACATGCAATCCCGAATTCGCCAGCTTTTTCAGGCCAGTATCGACACCAAGCAACAGGCGATGGACGTACTTGCACCGCACATCGAGCAAGCCAGCCAGGTGATGGTCAACGCCCTGCTCAACGAGGGCAAAATGCTTTCCTGCGGCAACGGCGGCTCCGCCGGTGACGCCCAGCACTTCTCGTCGGAACTGCTCAACCGCTTCGAACGCGAGCGCCCGAGCCTGCCAGCCATCGCGCTGACCACCGACAGCTCGACGATCACCTCGATCGCCAACGACTACAGCTACAACGAAATCTTCTCGAAACAGATCCGCGCCCTCGGCCAGCCGGGCGATGTATTGCTGGCAATTTCCACCAGCGGCAACTCAGCGAACATTATTCAAGCGATCCAGGCCGCACATGATCGCGAAATGATTGTCGTAGCATTGACCGGTCGCGATGGCGGCGGCATGGCGTCGCTGCTTTTGCCTGAAGACGTCGAGATTCGCGTACCGGCCAATGTCACCGCACGTATTCAGGAAGTCCACCTGCTGGCGATCCATTGCCTTTGCGACTTGATCGACAGCCAACTGTTCGGGAGTGAAGAATGACCCCTAATCGCCTAGGCCTTCTGGCCTTGACCCTGTGCCTCGGTATCAGCGGCTGCACCTCGGTGGTTAATGCCAGCCGTGAAGCGCCGATTGAAGATGACCGCGGCACGCGCACCTTCGGCAGCAAAATCGACGACTCCCTGATCGACACCAAAGTCGGCGTGAACGTCGCCAAGGCCGATCCAGCGCTGGATAACGATTCGCACATCGTCGTCACCAGCTTCAACGGCGTCGTGCTACTGGCCGGGCAAACGCCTACCGCAGACCTCAAGGCCAAGGCCGAACAGGCGGCTTCCGCCGTCCAGCGCGTGAAGAAGGTTCATAACGAACTGCAAGTCCTGCCGCCGTCCGGCTTCCTGGCACGCCAGAACGACACCTGGCTGACCTCCAAGATCAAGACCCAGATGCTCACCGACCCGAACATCCCGGGCTCGCGCATCAAGGTCGTCACCGAAAATGGCATCGTCTATTTGCTGGGTCTGCTGACCAAGCAGGAAGCCGCTCAGGCCACCAACCTGGTGCAGAGCGTTTCCGGCGTGCAAAAGATTGTTAAGTTGTTTGAGTACATCGACTGATGCTCACCTGCAGGGCTGTAGGGCCTGTAGGAGCTGACGAGTGAAACGAGGCTGCGATCTTTTGATGTTGTTTTTTAAAAGCAAGATCAAAAGATCGCAGCCTTCGGCAGCTCCTACACGTTTGAAGGTTGTGAAGTAATAAAAAAGGCGATCCTTTCGGATCGCCTTTTTTATTACTTCACAACCTTCAAACTGGGTCGACCGCTGGGACGCGGCGGTTCGTTGTCGGGTGGCGGGACATCATCATCCGGCTCGATCTCTTCATCGTCTTCCATAGGCGATTCCAGATCGAACACCATGCCCTGACCGTTCTCCCGGGCGTAAATGCCCAGGATCGAAGCGATAGGCACGAACAGAGTGTGCGGCACGCCACCGAAGCGCCCCTCGAAGCTGACCGCTTCGTTGTCCATGTGCAAATG
Organism: Pseudomonas sp. dw_612; assembly: GCF_018449725.1. Taxonomy (GTDB): domain Bacteria; phylum Pseudomonadota; class Gammaproteobacteria; order Pseudomonadales; family Pseudomonadaceae; genus Aquipseudomonas. Next base: position 421,345 of record NZ_JAAVVC010000005.1, read on the forward strand.
ACGCACGGCAGCCGGCGATACGTTCAGGACAATCTGTCCATCACTGGCAAAACCTTGGGGCACCTGCACCGACGGATATTCGGAATTGACCAGCATGTGCGGGGTGCAATCGTTATCAACAATCCACTCGTAGAGCGCGCGGACCAGATAAGGTCGACTGGAGTTCATAGCGGCTCCTTAAGCCTTAGCGCATGTCGCGTTCGACACCAGACAGACTCGCCTGGAAAGCCTCACGCGCGAAAGAGCGCTCCATGTAATCAAGCAGCGGCTTGGCAGGCCGCGGCAGTTCAATACCCAGAATCGGCAATCGCCAGAGTATTGGCAATAGGCAGCAATCCACCAGACTTTGTTCCTCGCTGAGGAAAAACGGCTTGTCGGCGAACAACGGCGACACGCCAGTCAGGCTCTCGCGCAGCTCTTTACGAGCGACAACTCGGGCGGCTTCCTTGGACCGGGAATCCAGAATCAGATCCACCAGGCCACACCAGTCACGCTGAATACGATGAATCAGCAGACGGCTGTTTGCACGCGCCACAGGATAAACCGGCAGTAAAGGCGGGTGCGGGTAACGCTCATCCAGATATTCCATCACCACGGTCGACTCCCACAACGCCAGGTCACGATCGACCAGGGTGGGCAAGCTGCCGTAAGGGTTCACTTCGATCAGTTTAGGCGGCTGGCGGCCAGCTTCCACATAAATGATCTCGGCGCTGACACCCTTCTCTGCAAGTACGATGCGTACTCGGTGGGAATAGTGGTCGGCGGGGTCGGAGTAACAGGCCAACCGATTGGTCACGCCCATGGCGGTCCTCCTCGCTTGTTGAAATTATCGGAAGCGGAAAAACGCGCGCGCCCAGAGGACGCCTCCCGTAACGCCTGGCTTACCAGACTCGTTACACCTTCAGAGACGCCCCTGGGCGCGCGCGATTAACAGCAATTGCTTACAGCTTTATCAATGGACGTCTTTCCAGTATTCACGCTTGAGTAAGTATGCGAATACGAAGAAGAACGCCAGGTAGAGCAATACATAGGTGCCGATGCGCTGATGTTGCAGCTTTACCGGGTTAGCCGAGTAAGCGAGGAAGGTTACCAGATTCTTGACCTTCTCATCGAACTGCTCTTCGTTCAGGGCACCACTCTTCGGCACGATGGTCAGCTGATCGCACGCTTCATGAGTCAGCGGCGTACCGGTCAGCGGATCATACTGCTTCTTCCCGTCCTCGACGATTTGAACCTGTTTGCAGCCAACCACCTGGCGACCTTGCAGGCCGACCAGCACGTTAGGCATGCCGACGTTCGGGAAAACCTTGTTGTTCACACCCCAGGGACGCGCCGGGTCTTCATAGAACGAACGCAGGTAACCGTAGAGCCAGTCAGTGCCACGAACGCGAGCTACCAGGGTCAGGTCCGGCGGTGCCGCCCCGAACCAGGTCTTGGCGTCTGCAGGCTGCATGCCGATGCTCATGTGGTCGCCGATCTTGGCGCCGGTGAACACCAGGTTCTTCAGCATCAGATCATGAGGAATCCCCAGGTCATCGGCCACGCGCTCATAGCGCTGGAACTTGGCACTGTGGCAACCCATGCAGTAGTTGGCGAATGTACGCGCGCCGTCCTGCATGGCCGCTTTGTCGGAAACGTCGATGTCGACTTTTTCCAGCTCCGGGCCACCGTGTTCGGCTGCGAAAGAGAACACGGGCAGAGCAGCAAGAATCAATACAGCAAATAGCTTTTTCATCAGCCAGTCACCCTTTCCGGAACCGGTTTGGTCTTCTCGAGCCTGGTGTAGAACGGCATCAGAATGAAGTAGGCGAAGTACAGGAAGGTACACACCTGCGACAGCAACGTACGCTCAGGGGTTGGGGCCAATACGCCCAGCACGCCGAGGATCACGAAACAGATGCAGAACACCCACAGCCAGATCCTGCTCAGCCAGCCCTTGTAGCGCATGGACTTGACGGGGCTGCGATCGAGCCACGGCAGGACGAACAACATGGCAATCGAAGCCCCCATGGCGATGACGCCCATGAGCTTGTCCGGAATTGCCCGCAAGATCGCGTAGAACGGTGTGAAGTACCAGACCGGAGCGATGTGCTCTGGGGTCTTGAAGGCGTTCGCCACTTCAAAGTTCGGCTTCTCGAGGAAGTAACCGCCCATTTCCGGGAAGAAGAACACGATCGAACAGAAGATGAACAGGAACACCACCACGCCGACGATATCTTTCACGGTGTAGTACGGGTGGAAGGCAATGCCGTCCAGCGGTACGCCGTTTTCGTCTTTGAATTTCTTGATGTCCACGCCGTCCGGGTTGTTCGAACCGACTTCGTGCAGCGCCAGTACGTGCAACACCACCAGGCCGAGAATCACGATCGGCAGGGCCACAACGTGCAAGGCGAAGAAGCGGTTCAGGGTAATACCGGAAATCAGGTAGTCACCACGGATCCACTGGGTCAGGTCGTTGCCGATGACCGGGATCGCACCGAACAGCGAGATGATCACCTGGGCACCCCAGTAGGACATCTGACCCCACGGCAGCAGGTAACCCATGAAGGCTTCTGCCATCAGCGCCAGGTAGATCAGCATGCCGAAGACCCACACCAGCTCACGGGGCTTCTGGTACGAACCGTAGAGCAAGCCACGGAACATGTGCAGATAGACCACGATGAAGAACGCCGAAGCGCCGGTGGAGTGCAGCAGACGCAGGATCGAGCCGTACTCGACGTCACGCATGATGTATTCGACGGAAGCAAACGCTTCTTCTGCCGACGGGGTGTAGCTCATGGTCAGCCAGACACCGGTAACGATCTGGTTGACCAGAACGAGCAGTGCGAGGGAACCAAAGAAATAGAAGAAGTTGAAGTTCTTCGGGGCGTAATACTTGCTGAGATGGTCTTCCCACATTTTGGTCGCGGGGAAGCGCGCATCAACCCAATCCATGAACTTGCTCATCACGCTTTCTCCGTATCGACGCCAATGACAATAATCTCATCGGTCTCATAGGAATGCGGGGGAACTGGCAGGTTCAAAGGCGCAGGTTGCGACTTGTAGACGCGGCCAGCCAGATCGTAGTGGGAACCGTGGCAAGGGCAGAAATAACCACCTACCCAGTCTTTGCCCAGATCAGCAGGTGCCACTTCAGGGCGGAAGGTCGGCGAACAACCCAGGTGTGTGCAGATACCAATCAGCAGCAGGACCTCTGGCTTGATCGAACGCGTTTCTGGATCGACGTAGGTCGGTTGTGTCGAGTTCTTGGAGGTCGGGTCAGACAACTGGCCCTCGATCTTCTTCAGATTCCCCAGGATTTCCGCGGTTCGGCGGACAATGAATACTGGCTGGCCGCGCCATTCAGCAATCATCTGCTGGCCTGGCTCGATTTTGCTGACATTCACTTTCACCGGTGCACCTGCGGCTTTCGCCTTGGCACTGGGAAACCATGACCCCACGAACGGGACCGCAGCCCCCACCGCTCCTGCAGCACCCACCACGGATGTGGCTGCTACCAAGAAGCGACGCCGGCCTGCATTCACGCCGTCATTGCTCATTCAGTCCTCTCCCATCAGCTTTGTGGCCTGTTAAATCAGGCATCTACTAAGTTAAATCTATGTGCTTATAAAAATTTTGCCGAATGGTAATGAAAAGCCCCAATTCTGACAAGGTAATTACCCAAGGGGTCCACTGCCAAGCCTTGCAGTATAGGGGCTCTACGGATGTGGCAAGTTGTCACAGCGCAATTCTTTGAGAAATCGCACGCATAAAAAAACGCCCAGCTCCGCGAGGAGACTGGGCGTTCTTTTTTGAACGTGGAAGCGAATTAACGCTTCGAGTACTGCGGACGCTTACGCGCTTTACGCAGACCAACTTTCTTACGTTCAACTTCACGAGCATCGCGAGTAACGAAGCCAGCTTTGCGCAGAGCGCCACGCAGGGTTTCGTCGTACTGCATCAGTGCGCGAGTGATACCGTGGCGGATTGCGCCAGCTTGACCACTTACACCACCACCGATCACGGTGACGTAGATGTCGAATTTCTCGACAGTCTCAGTCAGTTCCAGCGGCTGACGAACTACCATGCGGGCAGTTTCGCGGCCGAAGAAATTTTCCAGGGTGCGGTTGTTGATGGAGATGTTACCAGTACCCGGACGCAGGAAAACGCGTGCGGTTGCGGTCTTGCGACGGCCAGTGCCGTAATTTTGAGTCGCCGACATAATGAACTATTCCGTTAAAACTTCAGTTCTTGGGGCTGCTGAGCAGTATGAGGGTGTACAGCGCCCGCATAGACTTTCAGCTTACGATACATGTCGCGACCCAGCGGGTTCTTAGGCAGCATGCCTTTGACCGCGGTCTCGATCACGCGCTCAGGGGCTTTAGCGATCAGCTTTTCGAAGTTGATCGACTTGATGCCGCCCGGGAAACCGGAGTGGGAGTAGTAGATCTTGTCGGTGGTTTTAGCACCAGTTACACGAATCTGCTCGGCATTGATAACGACGATGTAATCGCCGGTGTCAACGTGAGGAGTGTACTCAGCTTTATGCTTGCCACGCAGACGGCTCGCGATTTCGGTGGCCAGACGACCCAGGGTCTGACCTGCAGCGTCGACGACAAACCAGTCGCGCTGTACTGTTTCCGGTTTAGCAGTAAAAGTTTTCATTCTTTATAGCCTCAGGGGCCGCCCTGTAAATTAGACGGCGGATCTTACTGAATAGTGCGTACTTTGACAAGTCAAAGGCAGCCGGATACAGACGCTTTCGGGGGCTCGGGTCGGCGCGTCCGTTCAACGGCAAGATTCTTCGGCGGCGGCGCATCACTTCCACTGCAGAAAGAGGTGCGCAATTATGCAGATTGCGAAAAATATTTCAACCTGCTTTTATGATTGTTTTGCCCAAGGAGCACCCGATGGACTATCGCCAGCTAGGCCGAACCAATCTGAACGTGAGTGCAATCTGTCTCGGAACCATGACCTGGGGCGAGCAAAACAGCGAGGCTGAGGCCTTCGCCCAGATTGAACGCGCCAAAAGCGCCGGGATCAATTTCATCGATACCGCCGAGATGTACCCGGTGCCACCCAAGGCCGAAACCTACGCCACCACCGAGCGCTACATCGGCAATTACTTCAAGAGTCGCGGCGATCGTGCCGACTGGATCCTGGCGAGCAAGATTGCCGGCCCCGGCAACACCATCGACTACATCCGCGACAAAAACCTGCGCCACAACCGCCAGCACATCACCGAAGCCGTGGACGCCAGCCTCAAGCGCTTGCAAACCGACTACATCGATCTCTATCAATTGCACTGGCCGGAGCGCAGCACGAATTTCTTCGGTCAGTTGGGCTACAAGCACAAGATCGAAGCCAACCTGACACCGCTGGAAGACACCCTCGAAGCGCTGGACGAACAGGTCAAGGCCGGCAAGATCCGCCACATCGGCCTGTCCAACGAAACCCCGTGGGGCACCATGCGCTTCCTCGCTTTGGCCGAAGCCCGTGGCTGGCCGCGTGCCGTGTCGATCCAGAACCCCTACAACCTGCTCAACCGCACGTTCGAAGTCGGCCTGGCGGAAATTGCCATTCGCGAACAATGCGGTCTGCTGGCCTATTCACCTCTGGCGTTCGGTTTCCTGTCAGGCAAGTACGAAGGTGGCGCACGTCCGCCAAAGGGTCGCCTGAGCCTCTACAGTCGCTTCAGCCGCTATTTCAACGCGCAGTCGGAAGCAGCGTGCAGCCGTTATGTGGCACTGGCCCGCGAACACGGCCTGGACCCGGCGCAAATGGCGTTGGCGTTTGTCACTCAGCAGCCGTTTGTGACCAGCAACATCATTGGCGCGACGACGATGGAGCAGCTTGAAAGCAATTTAGCGAGCTTTGAGCTGAAACTTTCCGATGAAGTGCTGGCGGGGATCGAGGCGATTCACAAGGATCACCCGAATCCTGCGCCTTGATCGATAGGCAAAAAGCCTTCGCGAGCAAGCCCGCTCCCACATTCGACCTCATTCTTCTGGGAGAACTCGGTTAAATGTGGGAGCGGGCTTGCTCGCGAAGGTGATCTCGAATTCACCAAACCATCAAAGCGACCGCGCAATAATTTCCTTCATGATTTCATTGGTCCCGGCATAGATCCGCTGCACCCGCGCATCCGCCCATGCCCTCGCCACCGGGTATTCCCACATAAATCCGTATCCGCCATGCAACTGCACGCATTCGTCGAGCACCTTGCATTGCAGGTCGGTGCCCCAGTATTTCGCCATCGCTGCCGTCGGCACATCCAGCTTGCCTTGCAGGTGCAGCTCCAGGCATTTGTCGACGAACACCCGACCGATCTGAATCTCGGTGGCCATTTCCGCCAGTTTGAAACGGGTGTTCTGGAAGTCGGCAATCGCCTTGCCGAACGCTTTGCGATCACGGGTGTAATCCAGGGTCCATTGCAGCGCCGCTTCAGCCGAAGCCAGCCCGCCGACAGCCACGGTAAGACGCTCCTGCGGCAATTCCTGCATCAGGTAGGCGAAGCCCATCCCGGCCTGACCCAAGAGGTTTTCCTTCGGCACTCGTACGTCCTGGAAGAACAATTCCGACGTGTCCTGAGCCTTCATTCCGACTTTTTCCAAACGCTTGCCCTTGGCGAAGCCTGGCGTATTGGCTTCCACCAGAAACAGACTGGTGCCCTTCGCGCCAGCCTTCGGATCGGTCTTGGCGACGACGATTACCAGGTCCGCGAGAAAGCCGTTGGTGATGAAGGTTTTCGAACCGTTGATCACATACTCATCGCCATCCAGCACGGCGGTGGTTTTCACCCCTTGCAAGTCAGAACCGGCGCCCGGCTCGGTCATGGCAATCGCCGTGACCATTTCCCCAGACACCAGTTTCGGCAGGTATTTATGCTTCAGCGCCTCACTGCCGTAATGCAGGATGTAGGGCGCGACGATGTCCGAATGCAGCGAGAAACCGATCCCGGTCAGGCCGAGCCGACCGACCTCTTCGATCACGACCGCGCTGTAGAGAAAGTCCGCCCCCAGCCCGCCGTATTCCTCTGGCAGATGCGAGCAAAGCATCCCCGCCTCCCCCGCCTTGTTCCAGAGTTGGCGGTCGATGTAGCCCTGTTTTTCCCATTGCCCATGGAACGGCACAGCTTCTTTTTCGAGGAACGTTCGCACGCTGTCGCGAAAAAGTTCGTGCTCGGAACTGAACAAGGTTCTGGGGATCATGGGGCACCTGTCGTTATTGTTAAAAGGAAATGACCTTCAGAGACTAAGCCCCGCTTCCGATACAGGACACTGGACACATCAGACAAAAAATAAGACGATCCAGCCGTCTGGTGACCACTTTCCCCTATAAGAATAAAGTTGAATTATGTCTAACCAAGTCTCCACGCCCCTGCGGCGCGTCAGCATCCTGGCTATCGACCGGGTTTTCGCTTCCACCCTCATGCAAGCCAAGGATTTCTTCCATCTGGCCAGCCTGCGCTACGGCAAACAACTGGGCCACGGCCTGACACCGGCGTTCGAAACCCGGCTGGTCAGCCCCGACGGCAAACCGGTGAACAGCTTCAGCGATGTGGTCATGCCGGTGGACGGCGGCCTGGAAAACGCTGACATCATTATCCTCCCGGCCTTCTGGGACGATTTCGAAACACTGTGTAAACGTTATCCACAGGTACTGCCGTGGCTGCGCGAGCAACACGCCCGCGGCGCGGTGCTGTGCGGCGAAGCCACCGGGGTGTTCTGGCTCGCGGAAGCCGGGTTGCTCAATGGCAAGGAAGCGACCACTTACTGGCGTTTTTTCAACGCGTTTGCCGAGCGTTACCCCCAAGTCCAGCTCAATCAGGACAAGCACCTGACCGACGCAGACAACCTGTATTGCGCCGGCGGCACGACTTCGGCGTGCGACCTCTACATCTACCTGATCGAACGCTTCTGCGGCGCCAACGTGGCCCAGGCCGTGGCCCGGGATATTCTCTACGAAGTGCAGCGCAGCTACGCGCCGGGGCGGATCGGTTTTGGCGGGCAGAAGCTGCACCAGGACGTGATCATCCTGCAGATCCAGCACTGGCTCGAAGAACACTTCGCCGACAAATTCCGCTTCGAAGATGTAGCGCGGGAGCATGGCATGAGCATCCGCAATTTCATGCGCCGCTTCCAGACTGCCACCGGCGACAAGCCGCTGCACTACCTGCAACGCCTGCGCATCGAAACCGCCAAGGGCTTGCTGTCCGGCAGCCGCAAGAGCATCAAGACCATCAGTTATGAGGTCGGCTACGACGATGCGAGCTTCTTTGCGCGGCTGTTCCGCCAGCACACCGAGTTGTCGCCGAACCAGTATCGGCAGCAGTTTCAGCAGGCTGCGTAGGATCCAGAACCCTACACCAACCAAAATTGTGGGAGCGGGCTTGCTCGCGAATGCTGACTGACATTCAACATTGATGTCGACTGATACACCGCTTTCGCGAGCAAGCCCGCTCCCACAGGGGATCTTCAGCGCACAAAAAAGGGCCTGCATTGCAGGCCCTTTTTATTTTCCGAATCTTCCTACGGCTTGTGCGCCCGGGACAGGAATTCGTGCGATTGCATCTCCAGCAAACGGCTGAGGGTACGCTGGAACTCGAAATTCAAGCGCCCGCCGGTGTAGAGGTCTTTCAGCTCAACTTCAGCAGAAATGATCAGTTTCACGTTACGGTCGTAGAACTCGTCGACCATGTTGATAAAGCGTCGGGCGATGTCGTCGGTGGTGACGCTCATCTGCTCGACACCGCTGAGCAACACGGCGTGGAATATCTTGCCCAGTTCGATGTAATCGTTCTGGCTGCGCGGACCGTCGCAGAGTTCGCGGAAGTCGAACCAAGCCACGTCATCACAGGTGCGCAAGGCACGGATTTCGCGGTTTTCGATCATCAGCACGTCGTTTTCGGTGGCGGCCGTGCATTCCGGCGTCAGCGCGCGGAAGCTTTTGCGCAGGCTTTCCTGGGACGCTTCGTCGAGCGGGAAGTGGAACAGCTCGGCTTGCTCAAGGTGACGCAGACGATAATCGACGCCGCTGTCGACGTTGACGATGTCGGTATTCTGCTTGATCAGCGCGATGGCCGGCAGGAAGCGCGCACGTTGCAGGCCGTCCTTGTACAAGCCGTCCGGCACGATGTTCGAAGTCGCGACCAGGGTCACGCCGTTCTTGAACAGTTCTTCCATCAGCGTGCCGAGAATCATCGCATCGGTGATATCAGACACGAAAAACTCATCGAAACAGATCACCCGGGCTTCGTCGGAGAAGCGCTTGGCGATGATGGTCAGCGGGTTTTTCTCGCCGCCGAGGGTCTTCATCTCTTCGTGCACCCGCTTCATGAAGCGGTGGAAGTGAGTGCGGACCTTTTCCTTGAACGGCAGGGCTTCGAAGAAGGTGTCGACCAGGTAGGTCTTGCCACGACCCACGCCACCCCAGAAGTACAGGCCCTTGACCGGCGCCTGGTCTTTTTTGCCAAACAGCTTGCCGAACAGGCCCGGCTTGCTCTGCGAGGCCGCGACCAGATCGTCGTACAGGCGCTGCAAATGGCGCACCGCAGTTTCCTGGGCAGCGTCATGGAAGAATTCCGGGCGTTTCAGATCAGCTTGATATCGTTCTAGGGGCGTCATAATTCGTTAGCAAGGCAACAAAAACGGGCCGTCACTGTAGCGACGGCCCGTGGGAATGGCAATCGGCCCTTAGTCGGGTCGAGCCGCAGATTTATTCCTGAACCGGCGTCAACGCAACCCGCAGGGCCTCGATGGCGACGTCACGAGCGGCGCTGTCAGCGAAGACAGGGCTGTCGCCGACACACTCACCTTCCAGCCAGACGCTGAAGCTCAGGTCTTCGTTGCGCACGTCCAGAGGCTGACCCGCTTGCAATTGCTTGGTCACCTGGCCGGCAGTTTTGCCATCGGCGAAGTTGCGCGACAGCAGCAGTTGCTCGCCATCGGCCGCCAGCAGACGGAAGCGGAAACTGCCGTCGTCTTCGCGGAAGCTGACAAAGCGAGCGGCTTTCGCAGCTTTTTTCTTGGTGGTCGCCGCGACTTGGGTCTGGGCCACGAAAGAACGCAAGCCAACCGCTTCACGCAATTCGTGCAGGAACGGCGTCGCCACCGAACGGGCTTTTTTCGCGCCGATCTGCAGGATGTCTTCGAGGTCTGCCGGGCGTTCGATCAGTTGGTGATAACGCTCACGGGACTCGCCCAGTTCGCTATCCAGCAGTTGGAACAGACGATTCTTCGCCTCGCCCCAACCCAGGCCCTGCAACAGTTCACTGCGGAATTCGTCGGACTGCGCCGGGGTGGCGAAGGCCTGGAACAGGGTGAACAGGTGCGAGTTGTCCGGGTCCTTGGCTTCGCCAGGCGCGCGGGAGTCAGTGACGATTCGCGAAATCGCGTCCTTCATCTCTTTGGCGCTGCTGAACAACGGAATGGTGTTGTCGTAGCTCTTCGACATCTTGCGACCGTCGAGGCCTGGCAGCGTGGCGACGCTTTCTTCGATCAGCGCCTCCGGCATGGTGAAGAATTCTTTGCCCTGACCGAACAGATGGTTGAAGCGCTGGCCGATGTCCCGGGCCATTTCCACGTGCTGGATCTGGTCACGACCGACCGGCACCTTGTGCGCATTGAACATCAGGATGTCTGCGGCCATCAGCACCGGATAGCTGTACAAGCCCATGGTGATGCCGGCATCCGGGTCTTCGCCGGTCTCGACGTTCTTGTCTACCGAAGCCTTGTAGGCGTGGGCGCGATTGAGCAGGCCCTTGGCGGCGACACAGGTCAGCAGCCAGGTCAGCTCGGGGATTTCCGGAATGTCGGACTGGCGATAGAAAGTCACACGGTCCACATCCAGGCCACCGGCCAGCCAGGTCGCGGCGATTTCCAGACGCGAGCGCTGGATGCGCAGCGGGTCATCGCATTTGATCAGGGCATGGTAGTCGGCCAGGAAGTAGAACGAATCGGCATTGCTGTCACGGCTGGCGACGATCGCCGGGCGGATGGCACCGGCGTAGTTGCCCAGGTGCGGCGTGCCGGTGGTGGTGATGCCGGTGAGGATACGGGTACGAGTCGTCATGGGTAATCGCTTGTCAGACTGCAATCAATTCGAAAGACGCGGCAGGATCAGATCCTTGAGATCGGTCAGCTTGCCATGAAAAAAGTGTCCGCATTCTGCCACTTTCAGCAGCTCATGGGGGCGATCGAGTTTGTCGGACCAGTCGTAGACTGCTTGCGGGTCGATGACTTCGTCGGTTTCCGGCTGGATCAGGGTCAGCGGGCAGTTGACCGGCAACAGGTCATAGCCATTCAGACGGGTGACAGCCGCCGCAACCATGAACAGATGTTTCAGTTGTTCGCCCTTCGCTTCCAGGCGTCCACCGAGGCTGGCAGCCACAAAACCACCGAAGGAGAAGCCGAACAGCGTCAGTGGCAATTCCGGGTGTCTGGCCCGCAGCCATTCGGCCGCTGCCTGGGCATCATCGACTTCACCGGTGCCCATGTCGTGGCTGCCTTCGCTGGCGCCGACGCCACGGTAATTGAAACGCAAGGTCACCAAGCCGGCATCGCGGGCGGTGCGTTGCAAGGTCGACACCACTTTATTGAGCATGGTGCCGCCCTGCACCGGGTTCGGATGGCAGATCAGCGCAATACCGCGCGGCTGCTCGTTATCCAGACCCTTGTTTTCCAAATACAGGGCTTCCAATTGACCCACCGGGCCATCAATCACTACAGGGGTTTCGCGCATAAGCAAGGAAGGAACTCCGTGACCTCGAATCGGGTCGACTCGTCTAGCAAATTGTCTGTGCCAATCTATTGCGAGTGAATCGCGGTATACAGCGCAGGTTCGAGCCGTTAACGTAAAGCAAAGCCGTTTATAGAGGAAGGACTCGTGGAACACTCGCTCTTAGTTTGGTTGTTGCCGACTCTTGCCCTGGTTGTGGGTGTCGCCGTTGGATTCCTGATCGCTCGCCTGGTGCCAAATGCCGCTCCTAGCAGCACACAACGTCAGCTGGATGATATTCAGGAACGTTTCGACAGTTATCAGAACGAAGTGGTTACCCACTTCAACAGCACTGCCTCACTGGTCAAAAAACTGACTGCGAGCTATCAGGAAGTGCAGGATCATCTCGCCGAGGGTGCCAACCGCCTGGCCCTGGACGAGCAGACTCGCCAACGCTTGCTGGCCGCCCTGCACGCCGACGCAGCAGTCGCCCCAAGGGAACGCCTGACGCCACCGCGCAATCAGGAGCCGCCTCGCGACTACGCGCCCAAAGCCCCGAACGCGCCGGGCATGCTCGATGAGCATTACGGCCTGAAGAAGTAATCAGGTTTCGCGCTACGCAAAAAGCCCTCGGATGAGTGATTGTCCGAGGGCTTTTTTGTGGCTGGTTGTTTCTTCGGCCTCTTCGCGAGCAGGCTCGCACAAAGGGAGAATGCATTCCAAAAATGTGGGAGCGGGCTTGCTCGCGAAGAGGGAGTGTCAGCCACATTAAAGTCACCTGACACACCGCCTTCGCGAGCAAGCCCGCTCCCACAGGTTTTGTTATTGATACTGCTGAACAGGCTGCCCCTGCTGCTGATACTGCTGCCCCGGGATCGCTTTCAGGTTGACCTCGACCCGACGGTTCTGCGCCCGCCCATTCACGTCGCCGTTGCTGGCGATCGGATTATCCGGTCCGGCACCACGGGCAGACAGGTTGGCACCGCTCACGCCCTGGGACGTCAGGTAAGTCGCCACGCTTTGGGCGCGACGCTGGGACAGGTCCATATTGTGCTGACGGGCACCGGTGCTGTCGGTGTAGCCGACAATCTCGATCTGGTTCTGGCTGAACTCCTTGAGCGAGCCTGCCAGGTTGTTCAGCGGCTGATAGAAGCTAGACGCGATGTTCGCCGAATCGGTGGCGAACGTGATGTTGCCCGGCATGATCAGTTTGATCTGATCGCCCTGGCGCTGCACTTCAACCCCGGTGTTGGCCATGCTGGCCCGCAGTTTTTTCTCTTGCTGGTCGGCGTAGTAACCGTAACCGGCAGCGGAAGCACCCACCACGGCAGCACCAATCAACGCGCCCTTGCCACGATTATCGTGACCGATCGCGGCACCCGCCAAAGCACCCGCCAGGGCGCCGAGGCCGCCGTACTTGGCGGTTTTGCTCATGCCTTGGGAACCGCCATCGGCCTGTCCCTGATTATCATAAGGATTAGGTGAAGCGCAGCCAGACAACAAGGCCACAGCAGTTGCGACAATAATCAAACGCTGCTTGGTGAACATGAAGAGCTCCTACTTTTTGCATTCTGAGGTGCAACGGACTTAGGCATCAGCCTTTGCGGGCGTTGGATCATTTGCGCGAGTAAAAATTCCACTGGTTACAATTCAGGCCCGCACAAAAGGGTTCTCGCGCATTTCATCGCCCAGACGCGTGTCCGGACCATGCCCGGTCACCACCGTGGCTTCCTCGTCGAGGGTATACAGCCGTTGCTTGATCGACCGCACGATGGTCGCCTGATCGCCACCCCACAAATCCGTGCGCCCTACCCCGCGACGAAACAACGTGTCACCGGCAATCAGCAGCTTAGCCTCTGCAAACCAAAAGCTCATGGAACCTGGCGTATGCCCGGGCGTATGAATCGCCACGCCGCAGCCGCAGTCCAGTTCTTCGTCATCGGCCAACCACCGATCCGGCGATGGCACCGGCGTGTACGGCACGCCGAACATCTGGCATTGCATCTCCAGGTTGTCCCACAGGAACTGATCTTCTTTGTGCAGGTGCAGAGTCGCGCCGGTTTTTTCCTTGAGCTGCCCGGAAGCCAGGAAGTGATCAAGGTGCGCGTGGGTGTGGATGATGCTGACCACCTTCAAACCCAAGGCGTCGAGACGCGCGAGGATCAGTTCGTGATTGCCACCTGGGTCAACGACGATGGCTTTTTTGGTGATGGGGTCGCCGATGATCGTGCAGTTGCACTGGAGCGGGCCGACGGGGAAGGTTTCGCGGATAAGTGCAGTGCTTGGAACGGTCATGGGCAATCCTGAAGAGTCGATGGCAGCGTACGCGACGATTTGCTCAGGATTCTACGTCACTCGCCGATACAGATCGCCAGGCCAGTTATTTGACGCCACTAATCAGAAAAGTAGTGGCCATATGATGCCAAACGTATCGCTTCTGGTGCAAAATCGAACTTTTGTAGCGGTCGCATCCAGGAAGGGCCGCAGCGCACTCAGGAAATTCGCATGCCTACGCCTACTACTTATTCTTTTAGTTTTCCTTCTTCGTTGACCGGCAACAACGCCGTCGACAGCCTTCTTTCAGGCACTTATTGGCTAGGTTCCAACTGGACCCCGTTTGGGTCAACGTACCTCAGCTATAGCTTTATTTCGGAATCCACTTCTTATTTCGCCACCCGATATAGCCCTAACAATGAATACACTTCTGCGTACTCCCTGACGACGGCACAGCAAAACGCCGTGATCAGCGCGCTGAACGGTTGGAGTGCCGTGGCCGATATCAAATTCACACAAACCAGCGACACAATTCTCAACGTCGGCGACTTGCGCTTTGGCGGTTACTTGTCGATGGATACGAAAACAGCTGCCTGGGCCTACTTTCCCGACAACAGCCCGGTGGGCGGGGATGTATGGATTGGGCCGTCGACAGACGACGCCAATCCCGTCAAAGGTAGCTTCGACTACCTGACCTTTGTCCATGAAATCGGTCATGCACTCGGTCTGAAGCACCCGTTCTCCGCAAGCGATGAAAATCCGCTGGTGCTTGACCCGGCGCAGGACAACGTCTTCTACACCGTCATGAGTTACAACGACGCGTACTCCTATCAGCCCACGACACCGATGTTGCTGGACATACTCGCGATCCAAAGCCTGTACGGCGCCAACTATCAATGGCAGACCGGGGATAACGTCTATAAATGGGCGCCAGATCAGTCGGTATTCGAAACGATCTGGGACGCGGGTGGTAGCGACACGATCGACGGCAGTAACCAGCTGCAGTCAGTCAGCATCAACCTGAACGCAGGTGCCTTCAGCACCATTGGTAAAGCATTTCTCGATTACAACAACCTGACAGCGGTCACTTCTGCGCTGACGATTGCGTATGGCGCTCAAATCGAGAATGCCGTCGGTTCGGCTTTTAATGATGTTTTGATTGGCAATGCGTTGGGTAACACCCTCAACGGCATGGCCGGCGCCGACACCATGTCCGGCGGCGATGGCAGCGACACCTATTACGTCGACAACGTCGGCGATGTGGTAATTGAAACGGACACTTCTGCGACCCAAATCGACAGCGTCATCTCTTCCATCGATTACACATTGGGCGCCAACCTCGAGAACCTGACCATCACGAGCGCCGCCATCAATGCCACCGGCAACGAACTAAACAACCGCATCACCGGTAACGATGGCAACAACATCATCGATGGCCGTGCCGGTGCCGACTTCATGATCGGCGGCGCAGGCAATGACACCTACATCGTCGACAACACCGGCGACCTCACCAGCGAAACCAGTACCCTGGCGACGGAAATCGATACCGTGATCTCTTCGGTCAACCGCACCCTGGGTGACAACCTGGAAAACCTCGTGCTCACTGGCACGGCCGACCTCAACGGTAACGGCAACGTTCTGAATAACGTCCTG
>NZ_JAAVVC010000049.1 GCF_018449725.1 Pseudomonas sp. dw_612
TTTGGTCCGAGTCAGCCGCAGATTTTTGTGCAGTACTCCAATCCCCTGTGGGAGCGAGCCTGCTCGCGAAAGCGGTGGTTCAGTCGAAATTGATGGCGACTGATGCACCGCCTTCGCGAGCAAGCCCGCTCCCACATTTGGTCCGAGCTAGCCGCAGATATTTGTGCAGTACTCCAATCCCCTGTGGGAGCGGGCTTGCTCGCGAAAGCGGTGGTTCAGTCGATATAGATGGTGGCTGATACACCGCCTTCGCGAGCAAGCTCGCTCCCACATTTGGTCCGAGTCAGCCGCAGATTTTTGTGCAGTACTCCAATCCCCTGTGGGAGCGAGCTTGCTCGCGAAAGCGTTGGTTCAGTCGAGATTGATGTTGGCTGGCACACCGCCTTCGCGAGCAAGCCCGCTCCCACAGGGACTGGGGTGGCATCAGGGGGTTTAGATAACCTGCGCGCCCCGCGCTTGCAGCAGTTCGCGCAAGACCGAGCGGTGGCAGTGCGCTTCATCCTCGCAGTAACACCCCACCGCCAGCGACGTTTGATGGGACAGCGCCGCCAATAGATCCAGCAATTGGCTGGGCGCTGGATGATTCATCTCGGCTTTGAATTTGCGCTTGAAGACGTCCCAGGCCTTGGCATCTTCAGCCGCTTTGGCTTCGGTGACCAGTTCCGGGCTGGGAGACAGCAGCGGCTGCCAGACGTCATAGAAATCACGGCTGGCGAACTCGGCTTTCGGTACGCCCCGAGGCGGGCGGCGCACCGTGCCCAGGCGCAGACCTTCGTCGGGCCCACGGGGTGAGCCCAGCCGCACGATGTGGATGGCCATGCCGGATTACTTGTGCCGCGAACCGTCAAACCATTCCATCGCCGTGCGCCAGATGCAGATGCCCAGAAAGTACGCCGACATCAGCAGCCAAAGGCCCATCACCATTGGGTTGATCACTGGGTGGTTGACCACCAGCGACAAACTGCACAGCAACCAGATGGCGGTCACGGCGATGTTGATCGGCATGAACTTGCGCACGCGGAACGGGTGGAGGAATTTCATCCGTGTCACGGTCAGCAGCGCTAGACCGATCACGGTCAGCAGCGTCACCCACGGCGACGGCCCAATGATGTACAGGCATAACGCAACGACGTTCCAGGCGGCGGGGAAGCCCTGGAAGTAGTTGTCCTTGCTTTTCATGTTGACGTTGCAGAAGCAGAACAGTGACGAGACCAGGATCAGCGACACGGTCAGCAGCAGCGTGTAGTCCGGCAGCGGGATGTAGCGGTAGATGAACAGCGCCGGGATGAACACGTAGGTCAGGTAGTCGATGACCAGATCCAGAATCGAGCCGTCGAAACTCGGCAGCACCGATTGCACATTGACCTTGCGTGCCAGTGCACCGTCGAGGCCGTCGACGATCAGGGCCACGCCCAGCCACAGCAGGCAATGGGTGGCCTGGTTTTCCAGCAGCGCGAGGGTGGCGAGGAAGGCGGTGACCACGCCGGTGGCGGTAAAACCATGGGCGCCCCATGCTTTGAGCCTGGCGATGTGTAAGGTCGATATCACGGGGGCGTTCTCCAAAAAGTGAAGCAAGCCAGTCAGCACCCTTCTATTGGGGGCGTCGGCAAACCGGGTCGGGTTGCAGGTATCGACCGGAAAAGCGGGGTTAAGGTTCACCCTCTATGAATCTTAGCTGTCCCGCAAAAAAATACTTCGGAGAAATTTGCATGGCTGATGACTCGACTTGAGTCTTCAGAGACCCCAAAACCTTGTGGGAGCGGGCTTGCTCGCGAAAGCGGCCTGTCAGTTGATATTGATGCTGGCTGACACACCGCTTTCGCGAGCAAGCCCGCTCCCACATTGGAATGGTGGTTTACAGCGCTTTGCTCATGAACACCCGGCTGGTGCCCTCAGGTTTGCACGGCACCTCGCCAAATCGCTGCCAGCCATGCTTTTCATAGAACACCGGTGCCTGAAAACTCAAGGTGTAGAGCACCGCGGACTGACAGCCGCGACGGCGGCCTTCCTCTTCATAGGCTTTAAGCAGTCGAGAACCCATCCCGGAGCCGCGCAGCGCCTCGGGCACGTAGAAAAGATCGAGAAACAGCAGCCCCAGCGATGTACGCCCGGTTATTCCTCCCAGTACCTGATCGGTGTCGGGATCGCGAATGGTCACCGCCAGCGCTTGCCAGTCGCTGATGCCGGTGACTTGATCATTGAAGGCGCTGAGCCCGGTGCTGAGCAACTGCTCGACTTCAGGTTCGATCACGTCACTGACGACGATCTGATGGTGATCCATGGCTGGGTTGATCCTCTGGGCGGCGGGTTAGCGGGGGTAGAACACTCGCAGCCGATGGTCATCGGGGTCAAGCGCGACAAAGGTGCGGCCGAAATCCAGTTCGGTGGGTGTTTGCAGGATGCTCAGGCCAAGGCCCGACCATGTGCTGAATAGAGCGTCGACCTCTTCCGAGGACGCCACCGGAAACGCCAGCTCCATGCCACCGCCGGTCATGCCCACCGCCGGTTCGGCGGTGTGCCGCGACCAGAGGCCGAGTTTGTAACCGCCCTCCAGCACAAACAGGGCGAAGGTCGGGGATTCCTCCACGGGTTTCAGATCCAGCAGAAATTCATAGAACCGCGCACTGACGGCGGGATTTTCGACGAAAAGCAACATATAGCGAGGCGTGATCATGGGACTGCTCCGTGGTAAGTCGGTGCAGCATAAAAGGAGGCGCTGTCAGTTTCTGTCAGGAGCGTGAGCGCCGGGGGCACGTCGGCCAAACGGTGCTGGCGCAATTGCCGGCCGGGGCTATCGTTGCCTGACTGCGGTCTGTCTATTCAATGAGGACATCGTCATGAACACCAGCGATTTGCTCGAACAACTTCTGCGGGCCGGTCAGGGCTCGATGACGCAACAGGGCGGCGGTGCTTCGCCGTCTCAGGGAGGCCTAGGCGGTCTCGGTGGATTGCTCGGTGGCCTGTTGGGCGGTGGCGCCGGGTCAAGCGCGGGCGGTGGTGGCTTGGGTGGTTTGCTCGGTGGGTTACTGGGCGGCGGCTCTGCGCTGGGCGGCTCGACCCAGACCCGCTCTTCCGGCGGCACCAACTACGCGGCGCTGGCCTCCCTCGGGATGATGGCATTTCAGGCGTATCAAGCCTGGCAACGCAACCAGGCCTCGGCCCCGCAACAGGCTCCGCGCACGGTGGACCTGCTGTCCGGCCCGGAAGTCGAAGACCACAGCCACGCGGTGCTGCGCGCCTTGATCGCCGCCGCCAAGGCTGACGGCCGGATCGACGACAATGAGAAACAGATGATCAGCACCGAAATCGGTCGCCACACCGACGACCCGCAACTTCAGCAGTGGCTCGACGACGAAGTCGCCCGGCCGCTGGACGCCGCCGACGTGGCGCAGTCCGCCACCGACCCGGCGATCGCCGCGGAAATGTACCTGGCCAGCGTGATGGTGGTGGACGATCAGCAAGACGCCGAGCGCAATTATCTGGATGAACTGGCTGCGGCTCTGAAGATTGATCCGGAGCTGCAGGTGCATCTTGAGCAGCAGGCGAAGGGTGGGGCGGTGTAGCGCTCCAACTGATGCATCGTTTGTGTTGCCGCCTTCGCGAGCAAGCCCGCTCCCACAGTGGATCTTCAGTGGACGCTGA
>NZ_JAAVVC010000050.1 GCF_018449725.1 Pseudomonas sp. dw_612
GGGAGCCAGGTCGTGGGCCTTTTCAGGTTCACGCTCCAGCGAATGGGTATGCGATAGATTTGTGTGTTGGTTGCTGCGAACTTTCGGTTCATTGCGTCTTCACACACCGCAATCTGGTGCCCTCTCGAGCTCACAAATTGCTTGGGTGTTATATGGTCAAGCCTCACGGGCAATTAGTATTGGTTAGCTCAACGCCTCACAGCGCTTACACACCCAACCTATCAACGTCGTAGTCTTCGACGGCCCTTCAGGGGACTCAAGGTCCCAGTGAGATCTCATCTTGAGGCTAGTTTCCCGCTTAGATGCTTTCAGCGGTTATCTATTCCGAACATAGCTACCCGGCAATGCCACTGGCGTGACAACCGGAACACCAGAGGTTCGTCCACTCCGGTCCTCTCGTACTAGGAGCAGCCCCTCTCAAATCTCAAACGTCCACGGCAGATAGGGACCGAACTGTCTCACGACGTTCTAAACCCAGCTCGCGTACCACTTTAAATGGCGAACAGCCATACCCTTGGGACCGGCTTCAGCCCCAGGATGTGATGAGCCGACATCGAGGTGCCAAACACCGCCGTCGATATGAACTCTTGGGCGGTATCAGCCTGTTATCCCCGGAGTACCTTTTATCCGTTGAGCGATGGCCCTTCCATACAGAACCACCGGATCACTAAGACCTACTTTCGTACCTGCTCGACGTGTCTGTCTCGCAGTCAAGCGCGCTTTTGCCTTTATACTCTACGACCGATTTCCGACCGGTCTGAGCGCACCTTCGTACTCCTCCGTTACTCTTTAGGAGGAGACCGCCCCAGTCAAACTACCCACCATACACTGTCCTCGATCCGGATAACGGACCTGAGTTAGAACCTCAAAGTTGCCAGGGTGGTATTTCAAGGTTGGCTCCACGCGAACTGGCGTCCACGCTTCAAAGCCTCCCACCTATCCTACACAAGCAAATTCAAAGTCCAGTGCAAAGCTATAGTAAAGGTTCACGGGGTCTTTCCGTCTAGCCGCGGATACACTGCATCTTCACAGCGATTTCAATTTCACTGAGTCTCGGGTGGAGACAGCGCCGCCATCGTTACGCCATTCGTGCAGGTCGGAACTTACCCGACAAGGAATTTCGCTACCTTAGGACCGTTATAGTTACGGCCGCCGTTTACCGGGGCTTCGATCAAGAGCTTCGCGTTAGCTAACCCCATCAATTAACCTTCCGGCACCGGGCAGGCGTCACACCCTATACGTCCACTTTCGTGTTTGCAGAGTGCTGTGTTTTTAATAAACAGTCGCAGCGGCCTGGTATCTTCGACCGGCATGGGCTTACGCAGTAAATGCTTCACCCTCACCGGCGCACCTTCTCCCGAAGTTACGGTGCCATTTTGCCTAGTTCCTTCACCCGAGTTCTCTCAAGCGCCTTGGTATTCTCTACCCAACCACCTGTGTCGGTTTGGGGTACGGTTCCTGGTTACCTGAAGCTTAGAAGCTTTTCTTGGAAGCATGGCATCAACCACTTCGTCGTCTAAAAGACAACTCGTCATCAGCTCTCGGCCTTAGAATCCCGGATTTACCTAAGATTCCAGCCTACCACCTTAAACTTGGACAACCAACGCCAAGCTGGCCTAGCCTTCTCCGTCCCTCCATCGCAATAACCAGAAGTACAGGAATATTAACCTGTTTTCCATCGACTACGCTTTTCAGCCTCGCCTTAGGGACCGACTAACCCTGCGTCGATTAACGTTGCGCAGGAAACCTTGGTCTTTCGGCGTGGGTGTTTTTCACACCCATTGTCGTTACTCATGTCAGCATTCGCACTTCTGATACCTCCAGCAAGCTTCTCAACTCACCTTCACAGGCTTACAGAACGCTCCTCTACCGCATCACCTAAGTGATACCCGTAGCTTCGGTGTATGGTTTGAGCCCCGTTACATCTTCCGCGCAGGCCGACTCGACTAGTGAGCTATTACGCTTTCTTTAAAGGGTGGCTGCTTCTAAGCCAACCTCCTAGCTGTCTAAGCCTTCCCACATCGTTTCCCACTTAACCATAACTTTGGGACCTTAGCTGACGGTCTGGGTTGTTTCCCTTTTCACGACGGACGTTAGCACCCGCCGTGTGTCTCCCATGCTCGGCACTTGTAGGTATTCGGAGTTTGCATCGGTTTGGTAAGTCGGGATGACCCCCTAGCCGAAACAGTGCTCTACCCCCTACAGTGATACATGAGGCGCTACCTAAATAGCTTTCGAGGAGAACCAGCTATCTCCGAGCTTGATTAGCCTTTCACTCCGATCCACAGGTCATCCGCTAACTTTTCAACGGTAGTCGGTTCGGTCCTCCAGTTAGTGTTACCCAACCTTCAACCTGCCCATGGATAGATCGCCCGGTTTCGGGTCTATTCCCAGCGACTAGACGCCCTATTAAGACTCGCTTTCGCTACGCCTCCCCTATTCGGTTAAGCTCGCCACTGAAAATAAGTCGCTGACCCATTATACAAAAGGTACGCAGTCACCCAACAAAGTGGGCTCCCACTGCTTGTACGCATACGGTTTCAGGATCTATTTCACTCCCCTCTCCGGGGTTCTTTTCGCCTTTCCCTCACGGTACTAGTTCACTATCGGTCAGTCAGTAGTATTTAGCCTTGGAGGATGGTCCCCCCATATTCAGACAAAGTTTCTCGTGCTCCGTCCTACTCGATTTCATGACCAAGAGATTTTCGCGTACAGGGCTATCACCCACTATGGCCGCACTTTCCAGAGCGTTCCGCTAATCTCAAAGCCACTTAAGGGCTAGTCCCCGTTCGCTCGCCACTACTAAGGGAATCTCGGTTGATTTCTTTTCCTCAGGGTACTTAGATGTTTCAGTTCCCCTGGTTCGCTTCTTAAGCCTATGTATTCAGCTTAAGATACCTAACTTATGTTAGGTGGGTTCCCCCATTCAGACATCTCCGGATCACAGTCTGTTTGCCGACTCCCCGAAGCTTTTCGCAGGCTACCACGTCTTTCATCGCCTCTGACTGCCAAGGCATCCACCGTATGCGCTTCTTCACTTGACCATATAACCCCAAGCAATCTGGTTATACTGTGAAGACGACATTCGCCGAAAATTCGCAATTACTCACAAATTTTACCTTAGCCTGATCCGTTACCAGTGAAAGTAACGTTCAGTCTATCTTTCTATCACATACCCAAATTTTTAAAGAACGATCTAATCAAAGACTAGAAATCAATATTC
>NZ_JAAVVC010000051.1 GCF_018449725.1 Pseudomonas sp. dw_612
GCCATCAGCGCTCAAAGCCTTGCTGGAATCCGGTGGCCTGAGCGCCAACGTGCACACGGTCAACGTCGCGGGTGAAGCGCTGAAACGCAGCCTTGTAGAAAGCTTGTTCGAGCAAACCAGCGTGCAGCGCCTATGCAACCTCTACGGCCCCTCGGAAACCACCACGTATTCGAGTTGGGTATCGATGGACCGCGACGATGGCTTCGCGGCGCACATCGGTAAACCCGTGGCCAACACCCAATTCTATTTGCTGGATGAGCATCAACAACCCGTGCCACTGGGCGTCCCAGGCGAAATCTACATCGGCGGCGCTGGTGTGGCGCGCGGTTATCTGAACCGCGACGACCTGACTGCGGAACGCTTCCTTAACGATCCATTCAGCACAAACGGCCGGATGTACCGAACCGGCGACTTGGGCCGCTACTTGCCCGACGGCAACATTGAGTATCTGGGCCGCAACGACGATCAAGTCAAAATCCGCGGCTTCCGCATCGAACTGGGAGAGATCGAAGCCAAACTCGCCCAGCACGAAGACATCAAAGAAGCCGTCGTCCTGGCCCGCGAAGACGTCCCCGGCGATAAACGTCTGGTCGCTTACTACACCGCGCCCACAGCGCTGGACATCGACGCGTTACGCCGCCATTTGCAAACCAAGTTGCCGGACTACATGATCCCGGCCGCCTACGTCCATCTCGACAAACTGCCCTTGACGCCAAACGGCAAACTCGACCGCAAGGCCCTGCCAGCACCGGACCTGGACGCCGTGATCACCCGAGGCTACGAAGCGCCCCTCGGTGAAACCGAAATCACCCTGGCGCGGATATGGGCGCAAGTCCTCAACGTGGAACAGGTCGGCCGTCACGACCATTTCTTCGAACTCGGCGGTCACTCCCTGTTGGCGGTCAGCCTGATGGAACGCATGCGCCAGGCCGGTTTGAGCGCCGACGTGCGCGTGCTGTTCAGCCAACCGACCCTGGCCGCACTGGCTGCGGCGGTCGGTGACGACAGTAACGAGGTGAACGTCCCGGCCAACCTGATTCCATCGAACTGCGAACACATCACCCCGGCCATGCTGCCGCTGGTCACGCTGACTCAGGCGTCGATCGAACGCATCGTCGCCACCGTCCCCGGCGGCGCGCGCAACGTGCAGGACATCTACCCGCTGGCACCGTTGCAGGAAGGCATTCTCTATCACCACTTGGCCGCCGAGCAGGGCGATCCGTATGTGCTGCAAGCTCAGTTCGGTTTCGCCAGCCGCGAGCGTCTGGAGCATTTCACCCATGCCTTGCAGGGCGTGATCGACCGCCACGACATCTTGCGGACTTCGATGGCCTGGGAAGGGCTGGACGAACCGGTGCAAGTGGTCTGGCGCCAGGCGCAACTGTCGGTGGAAGAAGTGACGTTCGTGGCCACTGAAGGCGATATCGCCGATCAGTTGCGCGAGCGTTTCGACGCCCGTCATCATCGCCTCGACCTCCGCGAGGCACCGTTGATGTGCATCCGTTTTGCCCAGGACGATAAGCGCTGGGTCGCGACGTTGCTATTCCATCACACCGCGCTCGACCACACGGCGCTGGAAGTGGTGCGCCACGAAATGCAGGCGCATTTGCTCGGTCAGGCGGACCAGTTGGGCGCGGCGGTGCCGTATCGCAACTATGTGGCCCAGGCTCGCCTTGGCGTCAGCCGTGAGGCGCACGAAGCCTTTTTCTGCGACATGCTGGGCGATATTGATGAGCCGACGCTGCCGTTCGGTTTGCAGGATGTGCAGGGCGATGGCCGTGATATCGAGGAAGCCAAGCAATCTGTAGACGCGGGGCTGAGCCAACGTCTGCGGACACAGGCACGCCAACTCGGGGTGAGTGCCGCGAGTCTGGTGCATTTGGCGTGGGCACACGTCCTCGGCCGGGTCTCGAGCCGCGAAGAAGTTGTGTTCGGCACCGTGTTGATGGGACGGATGCAGGGTGGCGAAGGCGCCGAGCGTGCGCTGGGGATGTTCATCAACACCCTGCCGCTGCGCGTGAGCGTGGGCGCCCAAGGTGCTCGCGCCGCCGTCAAGGCAACCCATGCGCAGTTGACCGGCCTGCTGGGGCATGAACATGCCTCGCTGGCACTGGCCCAGCGTTGCAGCGGGGTGGTTGCACCGACGCCGCTGTTCAGCGCATTGCTCAACTTCCGGCATTCCGGCGCGGAGCCTACGGCGTTGGGCGATTCTTCGGCCTGGCACGGGATTGAATCGCTGGGTGGCGAAGAACGCACCAACTATCCACTGACCTTGTCGGTGGATGATTTGGGGCAGGGGTTCAGCCTGACGGTTCAGGCTGCGGCGGGAGTCGGTGCCCAGCGGGTTGGCGCTTATATGGAAGCGGCGCTGGCCAGTCTGGTGGAAGCGCTGGAGTTTGCGCCCGAGGCGTCGCTGTTTGATCTGGCGATTTTGCCGGTGGCGGAGCGTGAGCAACTATTGGTCGGGTTCAATGCCACTGAGGCGCTATATCCGCTGGATCAGACGGTTCATGGGTTGTTTGAGGCGCAGGTTGAGCGTACGCCGGATGCGGTGGCGGTGGTTTATGGCGAACAGCGGTTGAGCTATCGCGAGGTGAATAATCGGGCTAACCAATTGGCGCATCATCTGCGCGGGCAGGGCGTAAGGCCGGATTCGCGGGTGGCGATTTGTGTTGAGCGCTCGGCAGATATGGTCGTTGGGTTGCTGGCGATTTTGAAGGCGGGGGGTGGTTATGTGCCGCTGGATCCTGCGTATCCGTTGGATCGGATTGCTTACATGCTGGAGGACAGTGCTCCGGCCGTGGTGTTGGCGCAAGCCGCGACGCTTGGGTTATTGGCTGGGGCTTCGATGCCGGTTATCAATCTGGATAGCGGC